>NZ_CP150304.1:437500-1824166 GCF_037992945.1 Peribacillus sp. FSL E2-0218
CGAAAATGTACCGGGGCTAAACGTATCACCGAAGCTGTGGATTGACACCGTAGGGTGTCGATGGTAGGAGAGCGTTCTAAGGGCGTTGAAGTCAGACCGGAAGGACTGGTGGAGCGCTTAGAAGTGAGAATGCCGGTATGAGTAGCGAAAGAAGGGTGAGAATCCCTTCCACCGAATGCCTAAGGTTTCCTGAGGAAGGCTCGTCCGCTCAGGGTTAGTCGGGACCTAAGCCGAGGCCGAAAGGCGTAGGCGATGGACAACAGGTTGATATTCCTGTACCACCTATACATCGTTTGAACGATGGGGGGACGCAGAAGGATAGGGTAAGCGCGCTGTTGGATATGCGCGTCCAAGCAGTTAGGCCGGAAACGAGGCAAATCCCGTTTCCATTAAGGCGGAGCTGTGATGGCGAGGGAAATATAGTACCGAAGTTCCTGATTCCACGCTGCCAAGAAAAGCCTCTAGTGAGATGTAAGGTGCCCGTACCGCAAACCGACACAGGTAGGCGAGGAGAGAATCCTAAGGTGTGCGAGAGAACTCTCGTTAAGGAACTCGGCAAAATGACCCCGTAACTTCGGGAGAAGGGGTGCTTTTTAGGGTGAATAGCCCGGAAAAGCCGCAGTGAATAGGCCCAGGCGACTGTTTAGCAAAAACACAGGTCTCTGCGAAGCCGCAAGGCGAAGTATAGGGGCTGACACCTGCCCGGTGCTGGAAGGTTAAGGGGAGAGGTTAGCGCAAGCGAAGCTTTGAACCGAAGCCCCAGTAAACGGCGGCCGTAACTATAACGGTCCTAAGGTAGCGAAATTCCTTGTCGGGTAAGTTCCGACCCGCACGAAAGGTGTAACGATCTGGGCACTGTCTCAACGAGAGACTCGGTGAAATTATAGTACCTGTGAAGATGCAGGTTACCCGCGACAGGACGGAAAGACCCCGTGGAGCTTTACTGCAGCCTGATATTGAATTTTGGTACAGCTTGTACAGGATAGGTAGGAGCCTGAGAAGCCGGAGCGCTAGCTTCGGTGGAGGCGTTGGTGGGATACTACCCTGGCTGTATTGAAATTCTAACCCGCGCCCCTTATCGGGGTGGGAGACAGTGTCAGGTGGGCAGTTTGACTGGGGCGGTCGCCTCCTAAAGAGTAACGGAGGCGCCCAAAGGTTCCCTCAGAATGGTTGGAAATCATTCGTAGAGTGTAAAGGCACAAGGGAGCTTGACTGCGAGACCTACAAGTCGAGCAGGGACGAAAGTCGGGCTTAGTGATCCGGTGGTTCCGCATGGAAGGGCCATCGCTCAACGGATAAAAGCTACCCCGGGGATAACAGGCTTATCTCCCCCAAGAGTCCACATCGACGGGGAGGTTTGGCACCTCGATGTCGGCTCATCGCATCCTGGGGCTGTAGTCGGTCCCAAGGGTTGGGCTGTTCGCCCATTAAAGCGGTACGCGAGCTGGGTTCAGAACGTCGTGAGACAGTTCGGTCCCTATCCGTCGCGGGCGCAGGAAATTTGAGAGGAGCTGTCCTTAGTACGAGAGGACCGGGATGGACGCACCGCTGGTGTACCAGTTGTCTTGCCAAAGGCATAGCTGGGTAGCTACGTGCGGACGGGATAAGTGCTGAAAGCATCTAAGCATGAAGCCCCCCTCAAGATGAGATTTCCCATGGCGCAAGCTAGTAAGATCCCTGAAAGATGATCAGGTTGATAGGTCAGAGGTGGAAGCGTGGCGACATGTGGAGCTGACTGATACTAATAGATCGAGGACTTAACCAACGCTTTAAAAAATGAAAGGCCTTCTTATTATCTAGTTTTGAAGGAACAACGTTCCTCATATGTTTGGTGGCGATAGCGAAGAGGTCACACCCGTTCCCATTCCGAACACGGCAGTTAAGCTCTTCAGCGCCGATGGTAGTTGGGGGTCTCCCCCTGTGAGAGTAGGACGCCGCCAAGCCATTTCAAAGATCAGCCATCCAGCTGGTCTTTTTTCGTCATTATATGTTCGTTTTTTGGGGGAAAAGGGAAACCAACTGATAATTCGTCCTTCAATTGGAATAAATCGTCCCGGACAGCCAATAATTCGACCCCTAACCTAATCATGCTATTTCGAGGACATTTAGCGTGTGAATTATTAATTACGAAATGTATTGACTTTAAGGTGAAATAGGATTAATATAAATAAGCACCACGTAAGACAAACGAAAGTTTCATTCGCTTTTGGTAGATTACTAAAAGGAATAATAACTATTGACTTCTTACTATGAAAATGATAAGATGAAATGGTCGCTGAGAAACAAGGCGATTAAAAACAAGTTAAAAACTTCGCAGAAGTTGACAACTAATCAATAGTGTGTTATGCTAAATAAACAAGCCGTCGAAACGGACGATTTGTGAAATTGCTCTTTGAAAACTGAACAAAACAAAGCGCCAACGTTAAATTTTAAGTGAGCACACACTATTAAAAAAGCAAATGAGCAAGTCAAACATTTCTTCGGAGAGTTTGATCCTGGCTCAGGACGAACGCTGGCGGCGTGCCTAATACATGCAAGTCGAGCGAATCGACGGGAGCTTGCTCCCTGAGATTAGCGGCGGACGGGTGAGTAACACGTGGGCAACCTGCCTATAAGACTGGGATAACTTCGGGAAACCGGAGCTAATACCGGATACGTTCTTCCTTCGCATGAAGGAAGATGGAAAGACGGTTTACGCTGTCACTTATAGATGGGCCCGCGGCGCATTAGCTAGTTGGTGAGGTAATGGCTCACCAAGGCGACGATGCGTAGCCGACCTGAGAGGGTGATCGGCCACACTGGGACTGAGACACGGCCCAGACTCCTACGGGAGGCAGCAGTAGGGAATCTTCCGCAATGGACGAAAGTCTGACGGAGCAACGCCGCGTGAACGAAGAAGGCCTTCGGGTCGTAAAGTTCTGTTGTTAGGGAAGAACAAGTACCAGAGTAACTGCTGGTACCTTGACGGTACCTAACCAGAAAGCCACGGCTAACTACGTGCCAGCAGCCGCGGTAATACGTAGGTGGCAAGCGTTGTCCGGAATTATTGGGCGTAAAGCGCGCGCAGGTGGTTCCTTAAGTCTGATGTGAAAGCCCACGGCTCAACCGTGGAGGGTCATTGGAAACTGGGGAACTTGAGTGCAGAAGAGGAAAGTGGAATTCCAAGTGTAGCGGTGAAATGCGTAGAGATTTGGAGGAACACCAGTGGCGAAGGCGACTTTCTGGTCTGTAACTGACACTGAGGCGCGAAAGCGTGGGGAGCAAACAGGATTAGATACCCTGGTAGTCCACGCCGTAAACGATGAGTGCTAAGTGTTAGAGGGTTTCCGCCCTTTAGTGCTGCAGCTAACGCATTAAGCACTCCGCCTGGGGAGTACGGCCGCAAGGCTGAAACTCAAAGGAATTGACGGGGGCCCGCACAAGCGGTGGAGCATGTGGTTTAATTCGAAGCAACGCGAAGAACCTTACCAGGTCTTGACATCCTCTGACAACCCTAGAGATAGGGCGTTCCCCTTCGGGGGACAGAGTGACAGGTGGTGCATGGTTGTCGTCAGCTCGTGTCGTGAGATGTTGGGTTAAGTCCCGCAACGAGCGCAACCCTTGATCTTAGTTGCCAGCATTCAGTTGGGCACTCTAAGGTGACTGCCGGTGACAAACCGGAGGAAGGTGGGGATGACGTCAAATCATCATGCCCCTTATGACCTGGGCTACACACGTGCTACAATGGATGGTACAAAGGGCTGCAAACCTGCGAAGGTAAGCGAATCCCATAAAGCCATTCTCAGTTCGGATTGCAGGCTGCAACTCGCCTGCATGAAGCCGGAATCGCTAGTAATCGCGGATCAGCATGCCGCGGTGAATACGTTCCCGGGCCTTGTACACACCGCCCGTCACACCACGAGAGTTTGTAACACCCGAAGTCGGTGAGGTAACCTTCATGGAGCCAGCCGCCTAAGGTGGGACAGATGATTGGGGTGAAGTCGTAACAAGGTAGCCGTATCGGAAGGTGCGGCTGGATCACCTCCTTTCTAAGGATAATACGAGTGCGCTTTTGTTTTGTTCAGTTTTGAATGAGTAATTCATTCAATGAAGGAAGAGGCATCACGATGTGATGGATTCTCTCCACTTTGTTCCTTGAAAACTAGATAATAGATAGAAGGCAATTAATTTTTTCAAAGCATCTGTAAGACTTTTTTAACGGTTAAGTTAGAAAGGGCGCACGGTGGATGCCTTGGCACTAGGAGCCGATGAAGGACGGGACTAACACCGATATGCTTCGGGGAGCTGTAAGTAAGCTTTGATCCGGAGATTTCCGAATGGGGAAACCCACTGTTCGTAATGGAACAGTATCTTTACCTGAATACATAGGGTACTGAAGGCAGACCCGGGGAACTGAAACATCTAAGTACCCGGAGGAAGAGAAAGCAAACGCGATTTCCTGAGTAGCGGCGAGCGAAACGGAATTAGCCCAAACCAAGAGGCTTGCCTCTTGGGGTTGTAGGACACTCAACATGGAGTTACAAAGGAACGGGGTAAATGAAGCGATCTGGAAAGGTCCGTCAAAGAAGGTAAAAACCCTGTAGTTGAAACTTCGTTCCCTCCTGAGTGGATCCTGAGTACGGCGGGACACGAGAAATCCCGTCGGAAGCAGGGAGGACCATCTCCCAAGGCTAAATACTCCCTAGTGACCGATAGTGAACCAGTACCGTGAGGGAAAGGTGAAAAGCACCCCGGAAGGGGAGTGAAATAGATCCTGAAACCGTGTGCCTACAAGTAGTCAAAGCCCGTTAATGGGTAATGGCGTGCCTTTTGTAGAATGAACCGGCGAGTTACGATTTCATGCGAGGTTAAGTTGATGAGACGGAGCCGCAGCGAAAGCGAGTCTGAATAGGGCGAATGAGTATGAGGTCGTAGACCCGAAACCAGGTGATCTACCCATGTCCAGGGTGAAGTTCAGGTAACACTGAATGGAGGCCCGAACCCACGCACGTTGAAAAGTGCGGGGATGAGGTGTGGGTAGCGGAGAAATTCCAATCGAACCTGGAGATAGCTGGTTCTCTCCGAAATAGCTTTAGGGCTAGCCTCAAGATGAGAGTATTGGAGGTAGAGCACTGATTGGACTAGGGGCCCCCAACGGGTTACCGAATTCAGTCAAACTCCGAATGCCAAATACTTATTCTTGGGAGTCAGACTGCGAGTGATAAGATCCGTAGTCGAAAGGGAAACAGCCCAGACCACCAGCTAAGGTCCCAAAGTATACGTTAAGTGGAAAAGGATGTGGAGTTGCTTAGACAACCAGGATGTTGGCTTAGAAGCAGCCACCATTTAAAGAGTGCGTAATAGCTCACTGGTCGAGTGACTCCGCGCCGAAAATGTACCGGGGCTAAACGTATCACCGAAGCTGTGGATTGACACCGTAGGGTGTCGATGGTAGGAGAGCGTTCTAAGGGCGTTGAAGTCAGACCGGAAGGACTGGTGGAGCGCTTAGAAGTGAGAATGCCGGTATGAGTAGCGAAAGAAGGGTGAGAATCCCTTCCACCGAATGCCTAAGGTTTCCTGAGGAAGGCTCGTCCGCTCAGGGTTAGTCGGGACCTAAGCCGAGGCCGAAAGGCGTAGGCGATGGACAACAGGTTGATATTCCTGTACCACCTATACATCGTTTGAACGATGGGGGGACGCAGAAGGATAGGGTAAGCGCGCTGTTGGATATGCGCGTCCAAGCAGTTAGGCCGGAAACGAGGCAAATCCCGTTTCCATTAAGGCGGAGCTGTGATGGCGAGGGAAATATAGTACCGAAGTTCCTGATTCCACGCTGCCAAGAAAAGCCTCTAGTGAGATGTAAGGTGCCCGTACCGCAAACCGACACAGGTAGGCGAGGAGAGAATCCTAAGGTGTGCGAGAGAACTCTCGTTAAGGAACTCGGCAAAATGACCCCGTAACTTCGGGAGAAGGGGTGCTTTTTAGGGTGAATAGCCCGGAAAAGCCGCAGTGAATAGGCCCAGGCGACTGTTTAGCAAAAACACAGGTCTCTGCGAAGCCGCAAGGCGAAGTATAGGGGCTGACACCTGCCCGGTGCTGGAAGGTTAAGGGGAGAGGTTAGCGCAAGCGAAGCTTTGAACCGAAGCCCCAGTAAACGGCGGCCGTAACTATAACGGTCCTAAGGTAGCGAAATTCCTTGTCGGGTAAGTTCCGACCCGCACGAAAGGTGTAACGATCTGGGCACTGTCTCAACGAGAGACTCGGTGAAATTATAGTACCTGTGAAGATGCAGGTTACCCGCGACAGGACGGAAAGACCCCGTGGAGCTTTACTGCAGCCTGATATTGAATTTTGGTACAGCTTGTACAGGATAGGTAGGAGCCTGAGAAGCCGGAGCGCTAGCTTCGGTGGAGGCGTTGGTGGGATACTACCCTGGCTGTATTGAAATTCTAACCCGCGCCCCTTATCGGGGTGGGAGACAGTGTCAGGTGGGCAGTTTGACTGGGGCGGTCGCCTCCTAAAGAGTAACGGAGGCGCCCAAAGGTTCCCTCAGAATGGTTGGAAATCATTCGTAGAGTGTAAAGGCACAAGGGAGCTTGACTGCGAGACCTACAAGTCGAGCAGGGACGAAAGTCGGGCTTAGTGATCCGGTGGTTCCGCATGGAAGGGCCATCGCTCAACGGATAAAAGCTACCCCGGGGATAACAGGCTTATCTCCCCCAAGAGTCCACATCGACGGGGAGGTTTGGCACCTCGATGTCGGCTCATCGCATCCTGGGGCTGTAGTCGGTCCCAAGGGTTGGGCTGTTCGCCCATTAAAGCGGTACGCGAGCTGGGTTCAGAACGTCGTGAGACAGTTCGGTCCCTATCCGTCGCGGGCGCAGGAAATTTGAGAGGAGCTGTCCTTAGTACGAGAGGACCGGGATGGACGCACCGCTGGTGTACCAGTTGTCTTGCCAAAGGCATAGCTGGGTAGCTACGTGCGGACGGGATAAGTGCTGAAAGCATCTAAGCATGAAGCCCCCCTCAAGATGAGATTTCCCATGGCGCAAGCTAGTAAGATCCCTGAAAGATGATCAGGTTGATAGGTCAGAGGTGGAAGCGTGGCGACATGTGGAGCTGACTGATACTAATAGATCGAGGACTTAACCAACGCTTTAAAAAATGAAAGGCCTTCTTATTATCTAGTTTTGAAGGAACAACGTTCCTCATATGTTTGGTGGCGATAGCGAAGAGGTCACACCCGTTCCCATTCCGAACACGGCAGTTAAGCTCTTCAGCGCCGATGGTAGTTGGGGGTCTCCCCCTGTGAGAGTAGGACGCCGCCAAGCCATTTCAAAGATCAGCCATCCGGCTGGTCTTTTTTCGTCATTATATGTTCGTTTTTTGGGGGAAAAGGGAAATTGAAATAAATCGTCCCGGACATCATATAATTCGGCCTTCAAGTAAATGGTTACTTAATTGGATATAAAATAGATGGATTTCCTGTATTTAAGTTAAACAGAAATTAATCCGTAATTTGGTAACAGGAAATGCAAATGATGTTTCAATGACCGAGCGTCTATTATAGGGGAATATGCTTGAGCCCCAATTGTTTGTAAGCAAGGTATAGTATAATAATAAAGTCAAAGCAAATTTTGGGGAGACCTTCAAATACATAAATGATAGTGCCAGTATTTATTCGGGCCTATTTCATAGGTTTGACACAATTAAATTAGAGCAGTATAATAACTCAGGTAGAACGATATACTTAATTAAGTTAACAACAGTACTTGGTGAGTTCGCCATTCAGAATATGGGTAATGAAAGGTATATTTAGTAGAACGATATACTAAAAGAAGCTCTAAAGCTCTAGTAGTAGAACGATATACCAACCAAGCATCAACATTTAGTAGAACGATATACTACCCAATATACTACCCATATTTCTTAGTAGAACGATATACCAAGGTTAGCTGAATGTATTGTTTTAATCGCCGTAATTGGGTTCCTGAATTCATTATATGAGGCAAGGGGAAAACTTCTGAACGATTTAAGAATCAAATTACATTTGAATAACTATCATAGGGGTGTGTTTCATGAAGAATCCATTTATTAAAATGGCAACAGGTTTATATATTAGCTATTTTATTTTAGGTATGATCAATATCATTATCGGGTCGAATATGAAAAATTTATCGGAGCAATTGAATACGAGTGCTTCAGGTATTAGTTACTTGGTCTCCGCAATAGGAATCGGTAAGTTGGTTTCATTGTTTTTTGCCGGCAGGTTGTCGGATAAATTAGGAAGGAAGCCATTTGTAGTTGCTGCATCTTTTATTTATTTAATCTTCCTCGTAGGCATTCCTTTGGCTCCAAACTATACATTGGCATTCATATTCGCGATATGTGCCGGTATTGCCAACTCATTTTTAGACGCTGGTACGTACCCTGCACTTATTGAAGCGTTTCAAAAGAAAGCGGGCTCGGCTACTGTATTGATAAAAGCTTTCGTCTCCGTTGGGGCGGCCCTGCTTCCATTCATCATGGCATTCTTCATCGCCAGGGATATGTTTTATGGCTATACATTCTTCTTGATGGCTGCTGTATATCTCGTGAATGGATTTTTCTTGCTTAAGGTTTCATTCCCAAACCATAAAGCGCCTATGGAAAACCAAGGTGAAGAACAAGCTGCAACGGTGCAAGGCCAGTTCCTTTCAAAACCTAAGTTTGCCCAGGAAGGATTGGCGGTCATCCTTTTAGGATTTACATCAACGGCTTTATTCATGCTTGTACAAGTATGGCTGCCGAATTTCGGACAAGAAGTATTGGGGTTAACCCAAGCCAAGGCTGTTCAACTGCTTAGTTACTATAGCATCGGGTCCCTCGTTTCCGTCATTTTATTGGCAGTACTGTTGAATAAGGTAATAAGACCAATTACCGTCATGATCATTTATCCTATTATAGCTGCATTATCTTTATTAGCTCTCATTTACATCCAGCAGCCATTCATGACTATTTTGAGTACTTTCCTCATTGGACTTTCAACTGCAGGAGTGTTCCAACTGGCCATGACAATAATTACTGAATTCTTCCCAGCCAAAAAAGGGACGATTACATCATATGTAAACATTGCGGCAAGTTCTGCTTTTATCATCATTCCTTTCATTACAGGGATCATTTCTAAAAGCGCCGGTTTGACTGCAGTATTCTTATTTGACGTTGCCATTGCGATCATTAGCATTATCTTGGCAGTATTCGTTTCTTACAGATATAAAAAAGTAATTAAGGTTCCAGGCAATTAAGAAGGCGAGTACCATCGATCGCATACTAACTGTTAATGTTTAAGGGGGAAATGTCCATGCAAACCATCACCATCAAAGACGTAACGATTGGAGAAGGAGTTCCAAAGATCATCGTTCCATTAATGGCGACAACAGAAAAAGAGCTGCTTAAAGAAGTTGAAACGGTACATGCGCTAGCGCCGGATATCATTGAATGGCGAGCAGACGTTTATGAAGAGGTTGAAAATTTGGCGGCTGTTGCAGAAATGATTGCTAAGCTTAAGCGTGCACTACCTAGAACCCTGCTTCTGTTCACTTTCAGAAGCCATAAAGAAGGCGGCAACAAGGAAATCACTGATGAGCTTTATTTTCGACTGCTTCATACAGCCATCAGAACAAAGGCTATTGACCTTGTTGATGTAGAGTTGTTTTTTGAAGAATCGAAAGTAAAAGAGACAGTGAAGATAGCAGAAGATAATGGGGTCTACGTAATAATGTGTAATCATGATTTCGATAAGACACCGGAAAAAGAAGAAATCATTTACCGACTGCGTAAGATGCAGGAATTTGGGGCCCATATTCCGAAAATCGCCGTAATGCCCCAAAGTGTTGGTGATTTACTTGTTTTATTGGATGCCACCCATACGATGAAAACAAAATATGCCGACCGGCCGTTCATAACGATGTCTATGTCGGGTACTGGTTTGGTCAGTCGATTAGCGGGTGCGGTGTTTGGATCTGCTTGTACCTTTGGGGCTGGAAAAGAAGCATCTGCTCCGGGACAAATACCGGTGAGCCAATTAAGAAGTGTACTGGAAATCATTGATCAAAATATTTAATCCGTCGAATTTCTTCCAAGAAGGAATTTATATAAACTTATCAATTTAAACCAGGGGGAATCAACATGGAAAATCTAGCACGAATTAACGGGAAAACGGAATTAGTCGGTTTACTTGCAACGCCTATCGGACATTCTTTATCACCTGCCATGCATAATATGGCTTTTGATCAATTGGGATTGAATTGCGCTTATTTAGCTTTTGAGGTAGGAAATGAAAAGCTTGAAGATGCTGTGAAAGGAATGCGCGCGTTAAACGTAAAAGGGTTTAACGTTTCCATGCCGAACAAAATGAAAATCCTTCCATATCTTGATGAATTGGCAGACAGCGCCAAATTCTCAGGAGCTGTTAATACGGTTGTCAATGTTGATGGGAAATTCGTCGGTCACAGCACTGATGGAATGGGTTATACCCGTAACCTGAAAGAACATGGTATAGACATTAAAGGAAAGAAAATGACGCTTATCGGTTCGGGCGGGGCTGCCACTCCTATTGCGATTCAATCTGCATTGGAAGGCATAGCTGAAATCAGCATTTTTGCTCGTGATGATGCATTCTTCCCGCAAGCAGAGGAGAATGTACGTATCATCAATGAGGATATGAAGTATTTAAACGTGAAAGCTAACGTATATCCTCTTGAAAATGTTGAACAATTAAGGGCTGAAATATTAAGTAGTGATATTTTGGCAAATGGTACGGGCGTTGGTATGAAACCACTTGAAGGGTTAAGCGTGATTCAAGATGAATCCATGTTACGTCCTGATCTAATCGTAACCGACGTTGTATACATCCCGCGTAAATCGAAATTGATGGAACAAGCTGAAGCTGCTGGCGCTACTGCCATTAATGGCCTCGGAATGATGCTTTGGCAGGGTGCATTGGCCTTTGAACTATGGACAGGACAACAGATGCCAGTCGAATATATCAAAGAGCAATTGTTTGCAGAATAAGGAGCTTTCACTTTGGGATTGACCTCCATTTATCGTAATAGGGTTTGATACTTGAGGTAAACCTCGGAGCTAAGAAATACAGGGAGTGATCCTTGTATTTCTTAGCATTTTTTTTTGAAAGTGGTTTCTCAGTTAAATGGATAACATATAGGGGAGAATTAAATACTTTCAATTTTTTAGAATTTTAGGGGAGTAAGAACATTGTGATTTATTATAGGGGTGTAATCATGAAAAAGTATAAAGCGGCATCAGGCATGTACATTAACTATTTTCTACTAGGAATGGTAAATATAATCCTTGCCTCAAACATGTCCTCGCTAACCGAACAATGGAATACGGATTCCACAGGCATCAGTTATCTCATTGCCGCGATAGGGGTTGGGAGATTACTTACTTATGGGCTCTCGGGAGTGCTGTCAGATAAATTCGGCAGGAAGCCATTAATCATAACCTCTTCGTTCCTGATGGGAGTTTTTTTGCTTGGGATTCCGTTTTCCCCCACATACGAAATCGCGTTTGTGTTTGCGTTGCTTGCAGGGGTTTCCAACTCAGCCATGGATGCTGGTACCTATCCGGCGTTAACGGAAATGTTTCCTGAATCGGCTGGGTCAGCGAGTGTCATGGTAAAGGCTTTTGGCTCACTTGGTGCTACGATATTGCCATTCATCATCTTGTTTCTATCCAACAATCATTTATTTTATGGCTTTGCCTTTTTAATTCCTGCTGCGATCTATTTCGTTAACTTGCTTCTTATACTTTCAGCTTCCTTTACGAAAAGTAAATCGGATGCTGCCAGTGATGAAGATGATTTCGAAAGGAGCCGATTTATAACCGAGCCTGAATTCTGGAGGGAGGGCTTGGCCTTGATCATTATCGGCTTTACATCGACTGCTTTATTTACCGTTTCACAAATCTGGCTACCGAGTTTCGGTCACGAAGTCGCAGGAATGTCCCATGCAGGGTCGATAAAATTATTGAGTTATTATAGTGTAGGATCTCTCGTTTCCGTCTTGCTATTGTCCATATTATTAAACAAATGGATCAAGCCTGTGACAGTGATCTTACTTTACCCAATGATAACGTTACTTACAGTCATCACCATCTTAACGGTTCATTCACCTACCGTCCTAAGCATCACCTCATTTTTTCTTGGCGCCTCAACAGCGGGGATTTTTCAATTAACCATTGCCATAATGACTGAACTATTCTGGAGGAAAAAAGGAACCGTCACAGGTATCGTCGCAACAGCTTCCAGTTTGGCAAGCGTCATTCTGCCGATTGCAACAGGGTTAATTGCCAAGGGCGGGGATATATCACATATTTTTTTCTTCGATTGTTTTATTGCGACACTAGGAATCCTTGCTGCCGCCTTCGTTAATTATCGTTATAAAAAATTGACAAAGCATGAGATGATCAGCAGCCATGGGTAATGTTTGGTGAATCGATCGTTGAAAACCCTATGTCCCAAAAGGAAGGGTATGCTAATGGCAGCAACTATATTATTATAGTAAGAACATGATAATCATATATACAATAAAAATACATTCAAGATGGTGATGGAACTATGAAGCAATCCAAAAAAGCCCGAGTCACATTGCAACAGGTTGCGAAGCATGCAGGCGTGTCCACTTCCACCGCATCCCTTATCGTTCGTAATAATCCAAGGATATCCGATGCGACACGGAAAAAGGTTTTAAAATCAATGCAGGAATTGGGCTATGTATATGACAGAGTTGCCGCAAATCTACGGTCTCAAAGTTCTGATACTGTAGGGATTATTATTACTGACATTTCTAACACCTTTTTTTCAGAATTCTTGATCGGTGTTCACGACGCATTGGATGAAGTCGGTTATACGGTGTTACTGGGGACCACATTCGATTCGGTCACAAAGCAAGACCATCTCCTATCAACCATGCTGGAACATAGGGTCGGAGGATTGATTCTTTGTCCCGTCTCGGAAAGCACACAAGAAACAGTTGAGCGATTAAATGACATTGACACGCCAATGGTCCTTGCCGTTAGAGAATTGCCTGGAGTGAATAGCGATTATGTCGGGATCAATTATCCAGAAGGTGCCCGAATTGCCGTTGATCACCTTATTAAGAAGGGACATAAAAGAATTGCACTGCTTGGAGGGATCAGGGAATCTTCTACTTGGATCGAGAGAATGGAGGGGTATAGTGAAGCCCTTTCAAGTGCGGGTCTGGAAGTGGATGAATCGCTAATGATAGATAGTGCACCTACACGCGAGGGTGGACTGGAGGCTGTTTTGAAAGTGCTTGAAAATCCCGAACCTCCAACTGCCATTTTTTGCTTTAGCGATTTAATCGCCTTCGGTGTCATGCAAGGATTAAGGATGAAAGGATATACTCCTGGAAAAGATATGGATATCATAGGGTTCGATAATGTTCCAGTAGCAGAGATCTATCATCCTCCTTTAACGACCATTTCCTCATTTCCTAGACGTACGGGAAAAGAGGCAGCGAACCTTTTGTACCAGCAAATGGAACAAATTAAACGTGAGCAGCAGCGGATCATATTAACTCCCGAATTGATTATCAGGGAGTCTTCCTAATAAAGAATAATGAAAAGATGATTAGCTTACAGGGGATGGTAAACTGCCGCTGTATCCTTTTCATCTGATCTATCATTCTTATTTAATTTGGATGGGATTTACTTTAGCGGTTCATAAATATCCCAGGCCACTTTTAGCGAATCGACTATAAAATCAGCCACTTCGTCTACATCAAGGTCATTCGTATTCACTTTTGAGTGATGATAGGAGTATATTTCCTGCCTGGTGTAAAAAAGTTCTTCGATTTCTTCGAGGGTGCGGCTTTGTAGAACCGGTCTGCTATCAATCAGCAATCCAATTCTCTCTTTCCAATAGTCCCAAGATAAATCGAGGTAAAAGACAATGCAATTGGATAAACAAATATTCCTTATATCCTCTTGTAAAAAGGCCCCTCCGCCGACGGAAATTATTTTCAGTTGTTGTTTACTAAAGCTTTCTATCATGCTTTTTTCTTTTTCGCGAAAAACTTTTTCCCCAAACTCCTTGAAAATTTCTGTAGTGGGCATATTGAATTCCTTTTCAATCTCCCGATCTATATCCACAAAGTCCCTATATAACTTCTGTGCAACCTTTTGGCCGATCGTTGTTTTTCCAACTCCCATAAAGCCGATAAAAACGATACTCTGCATCCTCAAAGGTGTGTTTTTATTAATCATTTATAAATCCCTCTCCCAACTATTTTATAATGATTAAAAGCCTATCCTGAAATTTTTAAAATAAATTTATTATAGTACAAGAAAGTAAAATTGTAAAAAATATTTTTTAATATTTGGACAAAGAAAAGGCTGGGCTATATCGTTGTTAATCCTGGAATTGATGCTTGGAAATCATATAAAAGAAGGAAGTTGCTTTTGGCTTTGGGGTGAATATATTAGAATAAATGAATGACAAAGAAATTATATGAAAACTTGTTGACTTTAAGGAACAAAAGGGATAATATAAATAAGCAACACATCAACAACTTCATCAGCTTTTGGTAAAGCACTAAAAGGAATAATAACTATTGACTTCTTAGTATGAAAATGATAAGATGAAATGGTCGCTGAGAAACACAGCGATTTAAAATAAGTTAAAAACTTCGCAGAAGTTGACAACTAATCAATAGCGTGTTATGATGAATAAACAAGCCGTCGAAACGGACGATTTGTGAAGTTGCTCTTTGAAAACTGAACAAAACAAAGCGCCAACGTTAAATTTTAAGTGAGCACACACTATCAAAAAAGCAAATGAGCAAGTCAAACATTTCTTCGGAGAGTTTGATCCTGGCTCAGGACGAACGCTGGCGGCGTGCCTAATACATGCAAGTCGAGCGAATCGACGGGAGCTTGCTCCCTGAGATTAGCGGCGGACGGGTGAGTAACACGTGGGCAACCTGCCTATAAGACTGGGATAACTTCGGGAAACCGGAGCTAATACCGGATACGTTCTTCCTTCGCATGAAGGAAGATGGAAAGACGGTTTACGCTGTCACTTATAGATGGGCCCGCGGCGCATTAGCTAGTTGGTGAGGTAATGGCTCACCAAGGCGACGATGCGTAGCCGACCTGAGAGGGTGATCGGCCACACTGGGACTGAGACACGGCCCAGACTCCTACGGGAGGCAGCAGTAGGGAATCTTCCGCAATGGACGAAAGTCTGACGGAGCAACGCCGCGTGAACGAAGAAGGCCTTCGGGTCGTAAAGTTCTGTTGTTAGGGAAGAACAAGTACCAGAGTAACTGCTGGTACCTTGACGGTACCTAACCAGAAAGCCACGGCTAACTACGTGCCAGCAGCCGCGGTAATACGTAGGTGGCAAGCGTTGTCCGGAATTATTGGGCGTAAAGCGCGCGCAGGTGGTTCCTTAAGTCTGATGTGAAAGCCCACGGCTCAACCGTGGAGGGTCATTGGAAACTGGGGAACTTGAGTGCAGAAGAGGAAAGTGGAATTCCAAGTGTAGCGGTGAAATGCGTAGAGATTTGGAGGAACACCAGTGGCGAAGGCGACTTTCTGGTCTGTAACTGACACTGAGGCGCGAAAGCGTGGGGAGCAAACAGGATTAGATACCCTGGTAGTCCACGCCGTAAACGATGAGTGCTAAGTGTTAGAGGGTTTCCGCCCTTTAGTGCTGCAGCTAACGCATTAAGCACTCCGCCTGGGGAGTACGGCCGCAAGGCTGAAACTCAAAGGAATTGACGGGGGCCCGCACAAGCGGTGGAGCATGTGGTTTAATTCGAAGCAACGCGAAGAACCTTACCAGGTCTTGACATCCTCTGACAACCCTAGAGATAGGGCGTTCCCCTTCGGGGGACAGAGTGACAGGTGGTGCATGGTTGTCGTCAGCTCGTGTCGTGAGATGTTGGGTTAAGTCCCGCAACGAGCGCAACCCTTGATCTTAGTTGCCAGCATTCAGTTGGGCACTCTAAGGTGACTGCCGGTGACAAACCGGAGGAAGGTGGGGATGACGTCAAATCATCATGCCCCTTATGACCTGGGCTACACACGTGCTACAATGGATGGTACAAAGGGCTGCAAACCTGCGAAGGTAAGCGAATCCCATAAAGCCATTCTCAGTTCGGATTGCAGGCTGCAACTCGCCTGCATGAAGCCGGAATCGCTAGTAATCGCGGATCAGCATGCCGCGGTGAATACGTTCCCGGGCCTTGTACACACCGCCCGTCACACCACGAGAGTTTGTAACACCCGAAGTCGGTGAGGTAACCTTCATGGAGCCAGCCGCCTAAGGTGGGACAGATGATTGGGGTGAAGTCGTAACAAGGTAGCCGTATCGGAAGGTGCGGCTGGATCACCTCCTTTCTAAGGATAATACGAGTGCGCTTTTGTTTTGTTCAGTTTTGAATGAGTAATTCATTCAATGAAGGAAGAGGCATCACGATGTGATGGATTCTCTCCACTTTGTTCCTTGAAAACTAGATAATAGATAGAAGGCAATTAATTTTTTCAAAGCATCTGTAAGACTTTTTTAACGGTTAAGTTAGAAAGGGCGCACGGTGGATGCCTTGGCACTAGGAGCCGATGAAGGACGGGACTAACACCGATATGCTTCGGGGAGCTGTAAGTAAGCTTTGATCCGGAGATTTCCGAATGGGGAAACCCACTGTTCGTAATGGAACAGTATCTTTACCTGAATACATAGGGTACTGAAGGCAGACCCGGGGAACTGAAACATCTAAGTACCCGGAGGAAGAGAAAGCAAACGCGATTTCCTGAGTAGCGGCGAGCGAAACGGAATTAGCCCAAACCAAGAGGCTTGCCTCTTGGGGTTGTAGGACACTCAACATGGAGTTACAAAGGAACGGGGTAAATGAAGCGATCTGGAAAGGTCCGTCAAAGAAGGTAAAAACCCTGTAGTTGAAACTTCGTTCCCTCCTGAGTGGATCCTGAGTACGGCGGGACACGAGAAATCCCGTCGGAAGCAGGGAGGACCATCTCCCAAGGCTAAATACTCCCTAGTGACCGATAGTGAACCAGTACCGTGAGGGAAAGGTGAAAAGCACCCCGGAAGGGGAGTGAAATAGATCCTGAAACCGTGTGCCTACAAGTAGTCAAAGCCCGTTAATGGGTAATGGCGTGCCTTTTGTAGAATGAACCGGCGAGTTACGATTTCATGCGAGGTTAAGTTGATGAGACGGAGCCGCAGCGAAAGCGAGTCTGAATAGGGCGAATGAGTATGAGGTCGTAGACCCGAAACCAGGTGATCTACCCATGTCCAGGGTGAAGTTCAGGTAACACTGAATGGAGGCCCGAACCCACGCACGTTGAAAAGTGCGGGGATGAGGTGTGGGTAGCGGAGAAATTCCAATCGAACCTGGAGATAGCTGGTTCTCTCCGAAATAGCTTTAGGGCTAGCCTCAAGATGAGAGTATTGGAGGTAGAGCACTGATTGGACTAGGGGCCCCCAACGGGTTACCGAATTCAGTCAAACTCCGAATGCCAAATACTTATTCTTGGGAGTCAGACTGCGAGTGATAAGATCCGTAGTCGAAAGGGAAACAGCCCAGACCACCAGCTAAGGTCCCAAAGTATACGTTAAGTGGAAAAGGATGTGGAGTTGCTTAGACAACCAGGATGTTGGCTTAGAAGCAGCCACCATTTAAAGAGTGCGTAATAGCTCACTGGTCGAGTGACTCCGCGCCGAAAATGTACCGGGGCTAAACGTATCACCGAAGCTGTGGATTGACACCGTAGGGTGTCGATGGTAGGAGAGCGTTCTAAGGGCGTTGAAGTCAGACCGGAAGGACTGGTGGAGCGCTTAGAAGTGAGAATGCCGGTATGAGTAGCGAAAGAAGGGTGAGAATCCCTTCCACCGAATGCCTAAGGTTTCCTGAGGAAGGCTCGTCCGCTCAGGGTTAGTCGGGACCTAAGCCGAGGCCGAAAGGCGTAGGCGATGGACAACAGGTTGATATTCCTGTACCACCTATACATCGTTTGAACGATGGGGGGACGCAGAAGGATAGGGTAAGCGCGCTGTTGGATATGCGCGTCCAAGCAGTTAGGCCGGAAACGAGGCAAATCCCGTTTCCATTAAGGCGGAGCTGTGATGGCGAGGGAAATATAGTACCGAAGTTCCTGATTCCACGCTGCCAAGAAAAGCCTCTAGTGAGATGTAAGGTGCCCGTACCGCAAACCGACACAGGTAGGCGAGGAGAGAATCCTAAGGTGTGCGAGAGAACTCTCGTTAAGGAACTCGGCAAAATGACCCCGTAACTTCGGGAGAAGGGGTGCTTTTTAGGGTGAATAGCCCGGAAAAGCCGCAGTGAATAGGCCCAGGCGACTGTTTAGCAAAAACACAGGTCTCTGCGAAGCCGCAAGGCGAAGTATAGGGGCTGACACCTGCCCGGTGCTGGAAGGTTAAGGGGAGAGGTTAGCGCAAGCGAAGCTTTGAACCGAAGCCCCAGTAAACGGCGGCCGTAACTATAACGGTCCTAAGGTAGCGAAATTCCTTGTCGGGTAAGTTCCGACCCGCACGAAAGGTGTAACGATCTGGGCACTGTCTCAACGAGAGACTCGGTGAAATTATAGTACCTGTGAAGATGCAGGTTACCCGCGACAGGACGGAAAGACCCCGTGGAGCTTTACTGCAGCCTGATATTGAATTTTGGTACAGCTTGTACAGGATAGGTAGGAGCCTGAGAAGCCGGAGCGCTAGCTTCGGTGGAGGCGTTGGTGGGATACTACCCTGGCTGTATTGAAATTCTAACCCGCGCCCCTTATCGGGGTGGGAGACAGTGTCAGGTGGGCAGTTTGACTGGGGCGGTCGCCTCCTAAAGAGTAACGGAGGCGCCCAAAGGTTCCCTCAGAATGGTTGGAAATCATTCGTAGAGTGTAAAGGCACAAGGGAGCTTGACTGCGAGACCTACAAGTCGAGCAGGGACGAAAGTCGGGCTTAGTGATCCGGTGGTTCCGCATGGAAGGGCCATCGCTCAACGGATAAAAGCTACCCCGGGGATAACAGGCTTATCTCCCCCAAGAGTCCACATCGACGGGGAGGTTTGGCACCTCGATGTCGGCTCATCGCATCCTGGGGCTGTAGTCGGTCCCAAGGGTTGGGCTGTTCGCCCATTAAAGCGGTACGCGAGCTGGGTTCAGAACGTCGTGAGACAGTTCGGTCCCTATCCGTCGCGGGCGCAGGAAATTTGAGAGGAGCTGTCCTTAGTACGAGAGGACCGGGATGGACGCACCGCTGGTGTACCAGTTGTCTTGCCAAAGGCATAGCTGGGTAGCTACGTGCGGACGGGATAAGTGCTGAAAGCATCTAAGCATGAAGCCCCCCTCAAGATGAGATTTCCCATGGCGCAAGCTAGTAAGATCCCTGAAAGATGATCAGGTTGATAGGTCAGAGGTGGAAGCGTGGCGACATGTGGAGCTGACTGATACTAATAGATCGAGGACTTAACCAACGCTTTAAAAAATGAAAGGCCTTCTTATTATCTAGTTTTGAAGGAACAACGTTCCTCATATGTTTGGTGGCGATAGCGAAGAGGTCACACCCGTTCCCATTCCGAACACGGCAGTTAAGCTCTTCAGCGCCGATGGTAGTTGGGGGTCTCCCCCTGTGAGAGTAGGACGCCGCCAAGCCATTTCAAGATCAGCCATCCGGCTGGTCTTTTTTTGCGCCATTATTTGTTCGTTTTTTGGGGAAAAAGGGAAAACAACTGATAATTCGTCCTTCAATTGAAATAAATCGACCCGGACAGCCAATAATTCGGCCTTCGATGAGATAATCCGTCCCAGACAGCTAATAATTCGACCCTTAACCTAATCATGCTATTATTAGTCGGTTTTAGTATTAATTTCTTGCCTTTCCTTGCTCTTTTCTTTATACTAGGAAGAATTTCAATGAACGGAAAGGCAAACAATAAATAGAAAAAGAAAGGGAACGATAGTGTGAGTAAAAAGGGTAAGCTGAAATTTGAAGTTAATGAGGGCGAGACGATCGATGCTTGCCTGGACCGAATGAAAGCGTTAGGTTACTTTCCTGTAAGAAGGACCGAAGAACCGATATTTGCCGAGAGAATGGAGAACGGAAAGGTCCATTATGAACCAATTGATAGGAAAATTGTATTTGAAGCAAAATTAATTGAGTAAAACCCGAACAATCAATTAGCGTTTTCATAAAATATTCGAATTTAACTTGACATTAAAATAGCCGGACGGTAAGATGAAGGTACATTAATACATCTCATATAATCATGGGGATATGGCCCAAAAGTTTCTACCTGATGACCGTAAATCATCGGACTATGAGAGAAGCATCTGACTAATTCGGAATCTAGCCAAGTCTTTTTGTGTTTTCTTAAAAGGCTTTCTTTTCCGGACGGATTGCTTCCTCAACAATGAGGAAGCAATCCGTCCGGTTTTTTAATTTATATGTGATAGATAATGAGAAGCGTCCATCTGCATATTCGGACGCGACAACTTGAGTGTTGGAGGGAAAGATGATATGAAACCGCAGGTTGGGGTTATTATGGGAAGTGTCTCGGATTGGGAAACGATGAAATACGCTTGTGAATCATTGGAACAGCTTGACATTCCCTATGAAAAAAGAGTCGTTTCCGCCCACAGGACACCGGATTTACTATTTGAATATGCAGAGAGTGCAAATGAGAGAGGCATTAAAGTGATCATTGCCGGGGCAGGCGGGGCAGCGCATCTTCCCGGTATGACAGCCGCCAAAACGATCGTCCCTGTGATAGGCGTCCCGATACAATCGAAGGCATTAAACGGGATGGATTCATTATTATCCATCGTGCAAATGCCTGGCGGTGTACCGGTTGCGACGGTAGCAATCGGAAAAGCCGGCGCAATCAATGCCGGTTTGTTCGCAGGCCAAATGCTCGCGGCCTTCAATCCTGAAATTGCAGGAAGATTGGAAGCTTTAAGAGACGAAACGAAGGAAAAGGTGTTAAGAAGCAGTGAACAACTTAAATAATACAACCATTTTACCGGGACAGACCATTGGGATCATCGGCGGTGGGCAATTAGGCAGGATGATGGCCCTGTCGGCCAAGGCATCGGGATTTAGGATAGCGGTCCTTGAGCCGACTGCAGAAGGTCCATGCGCGCAAGTCGCGGATATTGAAATAATTGGTGCTTATGACGATATAGATGCATTGAAAAGATTGGCGGAGGTCAGTGACGTCATAACTTATGAGTTTGAGAATATCAGTTCAGAGGCGTTGGATTGGTTAAAGCAGCATGCATATCTTCCGCAGGGCTCCGAATTATTGAAGCTGACACAGGATCGCCTTACTGAAAAAAAGGCCATTTCTGATGCAGGGGCATCGGTTGCTCCCTATCAGGAAATACACGATATTTCGGAAATTCACCTTCATATAGAAAAAATAGGGTACCCTAGTGTGTTAAAAACGACCCGGGGCGGTTATGATGGAAAAGGGCAGTTGGTCATTAAGGAAGAAGCCGATATCAAAAAGGCTGAATCCCTGCTCAAAACAGGTGTATGTGTGCTGGAAGCCTGGATTCCTTTCGTAAAAGAAATCTCCATTATCGTGACACGTAAAGGAAATGGTGAGGCAACTCATTTCCCGATAGCGGAAAACATTCATATTGATAACATTCTTCATAAAAGCATAGTTCCGGCCCGTATTAGTCAACAAGCTGAAAGGAAAGCGATCAATGAGGCTTTGCAACTTGCAGAGAACCTTGAATTGATCGGGACATTGGCAGTCGAAATGTTTTTGACCGATCAGGATGAAATCATCATTAATGAATTGGCGCCAAGACCTCATAACTCGGGACATTATACAATGGAAGCTTGTGAGACTTCACAGTTCGAACAGCATATAAGGGCTGTCTGCAATTGGGAGCTTGGAAATACGGCATTATTGAAGCCGGTTGTAATGGTCAACATCCTAGGCGAGCATATCGGGCCTTTACTGGATGAAATCCCGACGCTTTCGGATTGGAAGGTTCACCTTTATGGAAAGAAGGAAGCCAAGCTTAAGCGAAAAATGGGGCATGTGAATATTTTACGTCCGACGATTGAGGAAGCTCTTTTGGAAAGTGATCGAAGCAAAATTTGGAAACAACAGGTTGAAACGGAGGAAGTAAAATGATTGAACGTTATACCCGCCCAGAGATGGGCAACATTTGGACAGAGACGAACCGATTTAACGCGTGGCTGGAAGTCGAGATTTTGGCTTGTGAAGCGTGGTCTGAACTTGGTGTCATTCCGAAAGAAGATGTGAAGCTGCTTCGTGAAAATGCTACATTCGATGTGGAACGCATCAATGAAATTGAAAAGGATACCCGCCATGATGTTGTAGCCTTTACACGTGCTGTTTCTGAAACGTTAGGTGAAGAACGGAAGTGGGTACATTACGGATTGACTTCCACTGATGTAGTCGATACAGC
This sequence comes from Peribacillus sp. FSL E2-0218, assembly GCF_037992945.1. Taxonomy (NCBI): domain Bacteria; kingdom Bacillati; phylum Bacillota; class Bacilli; order Caryophanales; family Bacillaceae; genus Peribacillus; species Peribacillus sp. FSL E2-0218. The sequence goes on from NZ_CP150304.1 coordinate 459,983, forward strand.
TCTTTCATATGTGATTAAGCAAGCGAATGAGATTCTTGCGAAGGATTTGAACAACTTCGTCGAGATCCTGAAAAATAAAGCAAAAGAACATAAATACACGGTTCAGATGGGGCGTACGCATGGAGTTCATGCCGAACCGACTACTTTCGGTTTGAAGCTGGCATTGTGGTATCAAGAAATGAAACGCAATGTCGAACGCTTCGATGAAGCGAGAAAGAACATCGAGGTTGGGAAAATTTCCGGTGCTGTCGGAACTTATGCAAACATCGATCCGTTTGTAGAAAAATTCGTTTGTGAAAAGCTTGGACTTGAAGCAGCGCCCATTTCGACGCAAACATTACAGCGCGATCGCCATGCACATTATATGAGCACGTTGGCGCTGATTGCGACATCGATTGAAAAGTTCGCAGTCGAAATCCGCGGCTTGCAAAAAAGCGAAACACGTGAAGTGGAAGAGTTCTTTGCAAAAGGGCAAAAAGGATCGTCGGCAATGCCTCATAAACGGAATCCGATCGGTTCTGAAAATATGACGGGGATGGCCCGTGTCATCCGCGGTTATATGATGACAGCTTATGAAAATGTGGCATTATGGCATGAGCGTGATATTTCGCATTCTTCAGCTGAGCGCATCATTTTACCGGATGCAACGATCGCTCTGAACTATATGCTGAACCGTTTCAGCAACATCGTTAAGAACTTAACCGTCTATCCGGAAAACATGAAACGCAACATGGACCGTACCCTAGGATTGATCTTCTCGCAACGTGTATTGCTTTCGCTTATCGATAAAGGGCTTGTCCGTGAAGAAGCTTATGATACGGTTCAGCCGAAAGCGATGGAAGCATGGGAGCAGCAGGTTCCATTCAGAAGCCTGATCGAAAAGGATGATAAGATCACGAGCTTGCTTACGAAAGAAGAGCTTGATGATTGCTTCGATCCTACGCATCACTTGAAAAATGTTGATGTGATCTTTGATCGTTTAGGTTTATAAAAAAAGCAGGCGGCAAACACGGGACATACCCTGTCCGATGTTTGCCAAGCCTGGCTAATGATAGGAAAATTCATAATATTCACAATGTGGGGGTCTTGACGGATGGAAAAACGAGAATTGTTGTATGAAGGAAAAGCGAAGCAGATTTATGCAACGGACAACAGTGAAATAGTATGGGTGGAATATAAGGATTCGGCAACGGCGTTCAATGGTGAAAAAAAGTCGGAAATCGCCGGCAAAGGCAAGTTGAACAATCAGATTACCAGTTTACTATTTTCAAAGCTTGCCCAAGAGAATATTCCGTCCCATTTTATTGAAATGCTTTCCGACAGGGAACAGTTAGTCAAAAAAGTCTCCATCATTCCCCTTGAAGTCGTCGTCAGGAATACGGCTGCAGGCAGTTTTTCCAAAAGAACGGGGATAAAGGAAGGGCAGCCCCTCAAGAAAGCATTGACTGAGTTTTACTATAAAGATGACGAGCTCGGCGATCCTCTGTTAACAGAAGACCATATTGAAGAATTGGAACTTGCTAGCAAGGAAGATGTAGCGATTTTAAAAGAAAAAGCACAGGAAATAAATACCGTCCTGACCTCGTTCTTTAAAGAGCTGGATATTAGACTGATAGATTTTAAATTAGAGTTCGGAAAAACACCGAATGGAGATATTCTACTGGCTGACGAAATATCACCCGATACCTGCCGGTTATGGGATGCAGCAACGAACGAAAAATTGGACAAAGATGTATTCCGCCGTGATTTAGGCAGTTTAACAGATGCTTACGAAAAAATTCTAGCAAAATTGGAGGGCATTCAACATGCATAAGGTTAAGGTATATATCACACTAAGGGAAAGTGTATTGGATCCACAGGGAGCAGCTGTCCAACAATCACTTCATAGCATGACCTATAACGAAGTGAGTGACGTTCGAGTGGGGAAATACATTGAACTGACCATTGAGGATACGGATCGTGATTTAGATCAGCTTGTAAAGGAAATGTGTGAAAAACTTTTGGCCAACACGGTAATTGAAGCGTACCGTTATGATGTTGAGGAGGTTATCACCCAATGAAATTTGCTGTCATAGTTTTCCCAGGCTCCAATTGTGATGTCGATATGTATCATGCGATAAAGGATGCCCTGGGGGAAGAAGTGGAGTATGTATGGCATTCCACAAACAACCTAGATCAGTATGATGGGATCCTTCTTCCTGGAGGTTTTTCTTATGGAGACTATTTACGCTCCGGAGCGATTGCCCGTTTTTCGAATGTGATGGCCGAAGTCGTAAAAGCGGCTAAAGCAGGAAAGCCTGTTCTTGGTGTCTGCAATGGTTTTCAGATTTTACTTGAAGCAGGCCTTTTACCAGGAGCGATGCGCCGAAATGAAGGTTTGAAATTCATTTGCCGTAATGTAGGTTTGAAGGTTGAAAACAATCAATCGATGTTTACATCAGGCTACGAATTGCATGAAACGATTACGATCCCGGTTGCCCATGGTGAAGGGAATTATTACTGTGATGCTGAAACATTGGCTGAATTGAAACGAGATAACCGCATCTTGTTCACTTATGATGGTGAAAATCCAAACGGAAGCTTGGAACAAATAGCGGGAATTGCAAACGAACAAGGAAATGTCCTCGGAATGATGCCTCATCCCGAACGTGCTGTTGACTCACTGCTTGGCAGTAAAGACGGCTTAAAGATTTTTCAATCCATCGTAAAAAACTGGAGGGAATCACATGTTATTACAGCTTGAACCAAGTCCGGAAAAAATTAAATCGGAGCGATTGTACGCAAGTATGGGGCTATCCGATGAAGAATTTGCCATGGTGGAGAAAATCTTAGGCAGACTGCCGAATTATACGGAAACAGGATTGTTTTCCGTTATGTGGTCAGAGCATTGTTCCTACAAAAACTCAAAACCCATCTTAAGGAAATTCCCGATTACGGGGGAGAAAGTGCTGCAAGGTCCTGGTGAAGGAGCGGGCATCGTCGATATCGGTGACGACCAGGCCGTCGTTTTTAAAATTGAAAGTCATAACCACCCATCAGCGATTGAACCTTACCAAGGTGCCGCTACTGGTGTCGGCGGAATCATCCGTGACGTATTCTCCATGGGGGCACGTCCGATTGCGATGCTGAATTCACTTCGCTTTGGCGAACTTGATAATGATCGCGTGAAATACTTATTCAAAGAAGTCGTTGCCGGGATTGCCGGTTACGGGAATTGTATCGGGATACCGACTGTCGGCGGTGAAATTCAATTCGATCCTTCTTATGAAGGAAATCCGTTAGTCAATGCCATGTGTGTCGGCTTGATCGATCATAAGGATATAAAAAAAGGCCAGGCGCACGGAGTGGGCAACACCGTCATGTATGTGGGGGCAAAAACTGGACGCGATGGCATTCATGGAGCCACATTTGCATCTGAAGAGCTGTCGGAGTCTTCCGAAGAGAAACGCCCTGCCGTTCAAGTGGGAGATCCATTCATGGAGAAGCTCCTTCTGGAGGCCTGCCTTGAATTGATTCAAAACGATGCCCTTGTTGGCATTCAGGATATGGGAGCGGCAGGACTTACCAGCTCATCTGCCGAGATGGCAAGTAAAGCGGGCTCTGGCATTAAAATGAACCTGGACCTGGTCCCGCAGCGTGAAACGGGCATGACGGCTTATGAAATGATGCTTTCCGAATCACAAGAGCGGATGCTCATCGTAGTCACGAAAGGCCGAGAACAGGAAATCGTCGATTTGTTCACGAAGTATGATTTAGAAGCAGTTGCAGTTGGTGAAGTGACGGACGATAAAAAACTGATCTTAACGCATCAAGGTGAAATCGTTGCGGAGGTTCCTGTTGACGCCTTGGCGGAAGAAGCTCCGATCTACCATAAGCCATCCGCGGAACCGCAATATTTCCGTGACTTCCAAAGCATGAAGGCTGAAGTGCCGGTCATTGAAAATTATAAAGAAACACTATTGGCACTATTGAAGCAACCGACCATTTCAAGTAAGGAATGGGTTTACGATCAATATGATTACATGGTCCGTACGAATACGGTGGTTTCACCTGGTTCCGATGCAGCTGTAGTACGTGTCAGGGGAACGAATAAGGCCCTTGCGATGACGACGGATTGCAACTCCCGCTATATTTATCTTGATCCTGAAACAGGCGGAAAAATCGCGGTCGCTGAAGCAGCCCGCAATATCATTTGTTCAGGTGCGGAGCCATTGGCAATAACGGATTGCTTGAATTTTGGCAACCCGGAAAAACCTGAAATCTTTTGGCAGCTGGAAAAAGCGGCTGATGGCATGAGTGAGGCTTGCAGGAGTTTAAGCACGCCAGTCATTGGCGGAAATGTTTCGCTTTACAATGAAACGAATGGCGAAGCGGTTTATCCGACACCTGTGGTAGGAATGGTCGGCCTTGTTAATGAACTTGAGCATATCACTACACAAACGTTTAAGACTGAATCCGACCTGATTTACGTTGTCGGTGAAGCAAAAGTGGAGTTTGGCGGCAGTGAATTGCAAAAAATGCTTGAAGGGAAAATTTTTGGACGCGCACCGGAACTTGATTTGACTGTTGAACAAAAACGTCAGCAGCAAATCCTCGCGGCGATCCAAACCGGTCTTGTTGCATCAGCACATGATCTTTCGGAAGGCGGTCTGGCAGTCGCATTAGCTGAATCTTTATTCGGTTCAGGCAAGCTTGGGGCGAAAGTGACTATTTCCGGCGAAGCGGTATCCGAACTATTCAGTGAAACGCAATCACGCTTCTTGCTTTCCATCAAACCTGAAAACAAGGAGGCTTTCGAAGCGCTTGTGGAAGATGCGATATGCATAGGCTCTGTAACGGAGGATCGTAAGCTGGTCGTGATTGCAGGCAATGATGGAACTGTATTGGAAGCGGACGTTAATGAATTGCAAACAGCTTGGAAGGGAGCTATACCATGCTTGCTGAAATAAGGAGCCTTAACGAAGAATGCGGCGTAGTCGGAGTCTGGGGGCACCCTGATGCAGCGCAGCTTGCTTATTACGGGTTGCATAGCTTGCAGCATCGCGGACAAGAGGGAGCAGGCATCGTCGTCACGGATGGCGAGCAGATGTCGATCTCTAAAGGTGAAGGTCTCGTCACGGAGATCTTCACGGCTGAAAAAATGCAAGCACTTTCCGGCAGCGGAAAAGCGGCCATCGGCCATGTCCGCTATACAACGGCAGGCGGCGGCGGGTATCAAAACGTCCAGCCCTTCTTGTTCAATTCACATACGGGCGGCCTGGCCCTTGCCCATAATGGGAATATCGTCAATGCCAATCAGTTAAAAGCACAGCTTGAGGGACAGGGAAGCATCTTTCAAACGACATCGGATACGGAAGTCCTAGCCCATTTGATTAAACGGTCCGGCTACTCAGATGTAAGGGATTCAGTGAAAAACAGTTTGAGCATGCTGAAGGGGGCCTATGCTTTCGTCATCATGACAGAAAACCAAATGATCATGGCAAGAGATCCGCATGGCTTCCGCCCGCTTTCCTTAGGTAAAATAGGCGATGCTTATTTTGCCGCATCCGAAACATGTGCTCTTGATATTGTAGGTGCAGAATTTATCCGCGATATTGAGCCTGGTGAACTTGTTGTCATTAATGATGAGGGAATCTCGTCCGAATACTTTTCGCTTTCCAGTCAACAGGCAATGTGCACGATGGAATATGTGTATTTTTCCCGTCCGGATAGCAATATCGATGGAATCAATGTCCATACGGCCCGCAAAAACCTTGGCAAACAAATGGCACTGGAAGCCAAAATTGAAGCGGATGTCGTAACAGGGGTACCTGACTCGAGCATTTCAGCAGCGATTGGCTATGCTGAAGCGGCAGGCATTCCTTATGAAATGGGCTTAATTAAAAACCGTTATGTCGGACGGACATTCATTCAGCCATCGCAGAGCCTGCGTGAACAGGGCGTGAAGATGAAACTTTCACCTGTAAGAGGGGTCGTGGAAGGCAAGCGGGTGATAATGGTGGATGATTCAATCGTCCGTGGAACAACGAGCAGAAGGATTGTCCGCATGTTAAAAGATGCAGGAGCTAAAGAAGTGCATGTTGTCATTAGCTCACCTCCGATCAAGAATCCTTGTTTTTACGGAATAGATACGTCTAAAAAAGAAGAACTGATCGCAAGCTCTAAATCGGTGGAGGAAATAAGGGAAATCATTGGTGCTGATTCTTTAACGTTCTTAAGTGTCGAAGGTATGGTCGAAGCGATTGGCCGTCCTTTTGCTGGAGAAACGCGCGGGTCATGTCTAGCTTGTTTCACCGGAAATTATCCGACTGAAATTTTTGAATACGAACGAGAAAAGACAAAATGTTAATCATGTCGGAATTAAAAGAATGATTTTCGGAGGGGGATTCCAAATGGCTAATGCCTATAAACAGGCTGGTGTGGATATTGAGGCTGGTTATGAAGCGGTAAATCGGATGAAAAAACATGTGAAGCGTACATTTCGTCCGGAAGTAATGAATGGACTGGGCGGTTTCGGGGGCATGTTCGATTTGTCTTCCTTGAATCTAAAAGAACCTGTGCTCATTTCGGGTACAGATGGAGTCGGTACGAAACTTTTGTTGGCGTTCATGATGGATAAGCACGATACGATTGGAGTGGATTGTGTAGCGATGTGCGTCAACGATGTTGTCGTTCAAGGTGCTGCACCTTTATACTTTTTAGATTATATAGCCTGCGGTAAAGCCGATCCGGAACGGATTGAAATGATCGTCAAAGGAATTGCGGATGGCTGTGAACAGGCTGGATGTGCCTTGATCGGCGGTGAAACGGCGGAAATGCCGGGGATGTACGAAGCTGAAGAATATGATGTCGCAGGTTTCACTGTCGGCGCAGTCGAAAAACCACGTCTGATTACGGGTGGGTCGATTCAGGCGGGCGATGTCGTGATTGGGCTGGCTTCAAGCGGCATCCATAGCAACGGTTATTCGCTGGTTCGTAAAATTCTCCTTGAAGATGCAGGGATGGTCCTTCATGATTTCGTCCCACAGCTTGATTGCAAGTTAGGCGAGGAGCTGTTGAAACCGACCAAGATTTATGTAAAATCCATATTAGCGACATTGGAAAAATTTGAAATCAAGGGCCTTGCCCATATCACGGGCGGCGGGTTCATTGAAAACATCCCACGTATTCTACCAGAAGGATGCGGTGTGGAGATTGAGTTGGGAAGTTGGAAAATACCAACTATATTTTCTTTCCTTGAAGAAAAAGGAAACCTTGTGAAAGAGGAAATGTTCAATATATTCAATATGGGAATCGGGATGACGGCCATCGTGAAGAAAGAAGAAGCGGCCGATGTGCTGGCCTATCTGCAAGCCTGTGGTGAAGAAGCATCGATCATTGGGACGATTGTATCGGGAAATGGAGTGTCGTTCAAATAATGAGGCGTCTTGCTGTCTTTGCATCAGGTAACGGTAGTAATTTTCAATCAATTGCAAATGCGATAAAAAGCGGAAAGGTGGAGGCGGAAATCTGCCTGGTCGTTTGCGATCGCGAAGATGCATATGTGCTAGAGAGGGCGAGGCTTGAAAATGTAGATTCTTTCTCTTTTTCAGCGAAAGATTACTCTAGCAAGGCTGAGTTTGAATCGGAAATCCTGAAGGAACTTCGCCAACGTGATGTGGAATTGATCATTCTGGCTGGCTATATGCGTTTGATAGGTCCGACATTATTACATGAGTATCCACAAAGCATCGTGAACATCCATCCTTCACTCCTGCCTGATTTTCCCGGCAAGGATGCGGTTGGCCAGGCTTATGAAGCCGGAGTGAAGGAAACCGGGGTCACGATACATTATGTCGATGAAGGAATGGACACAGGACCGATCATTGTCCAAAAAACGGTGCCGATTCTTGATGGAGATACGATTGGCATTCTTCAAAAGAGGATTCAGGAAACGGAGCATGATCTGTATCCGTCCGTCTTACAGCAGCTTTGCCAACAGCAACTTACTTAATGGAGGGACCAACTTAACATGAAAAAACGTGCTTTAATTAGTGTATCGGATAAAACAGGCATCATCGAATTTGCTCAAGGATTAATTGAGGCAGGATTTGAAATCATCTCAACGGGTGGTACGAAAAAAACGTTGCAGGATCATGGTGTTGACGTAATTGGAATCAGTGAAGTCACTGGTTTTCCCGAAATCCTGGATGGGCGTGTCAAAACACTTCACCCGAATGTCCATGGGGCGGTGTTGGCGAAACATGATGACAAGGATCATGCGGCGCAGCTTGCAGAGCATAATATTGAACCGATTCAATTAGTCTGTGTAAACCTTTATCCTTTCCAGGCGACAATCTCCAAGCCGGAAGTCACTGTGGAAGATGCGATTGAAAACATCGATATCGGCGGACCGACGATGCTACGTTCTTCTGCCAAAAACCACGAATATGTGACCGTTATCGTCGATTCCAGTGACTACCCTGCCGTATTGGGAGAGCTGAAGCAAAACGGTGCTGTATCAAAAACCACGAATCGCCGTCTGGCAGCAAAAGTCTTCCGCCATACTGCAGCATATGATGCTGTCATTTCGGAGTATATGACAGAGCTTGCCGGCGAAGAAAATCCTGAATCATTGACTGTTACCTATGAATTGAAGCAGTCACTTCGTTACGGGGAAAATCCACATCAAAAAGCTGCATTCTATAAAAAACCGCTTGGTTCCGTTTTTTCGATTGCAAACGCGAAGCAATTACACGGAAAAGAACTCTCATACAACAACATTAATGATGCCGACGCAGCGCTACAAATCGTTAGGGAATTCAATGAGCCGGCTGCCGTTGCCGTCAAGCATATGAATCCTTGCGGCGTCGGGGTCGGGACTACGATTTTAGAGGCTTATGAAAAAGCTTATGAAGCGGATGCCACTTCCATTTTCGGCGGTATCATCGCCCTGAACCGCGAAGTTGATAAGGCGACTGCTGCAAGGCTTCATGAAATTTTCCTTGAAATCATCATCGCTCCTGGGTTTACGGACGAGGCAGCGGAAATCCTGACGAGCAAGAAAAACCTTCGTTTATTAACGATCGAATTCGATATGGCCAATAAAACTGAACGTAAATTGACTTCCATAGAAGGCGGCTTACTCATTCAAGACCGCGATGCACATAGCTTAAAGGATGCAGAAGTGAAGGTCGCAACGAAGCGTGAGCCAACACCTGCAGAGTGGAAGGCTTTGGAGCTTGGCTGGAAAATCGTCAAACATGTGAAGTCGAATGCAATCGTCGTCTGCGATGACCAAATGACTTTAGGCGTTGGCGCAGGGCAAATGAATCGTGTCGGAGCGGCGAAAATCGCACTTGAGCAAGCTGGTGAAAGAGCGGCAGGAAGCGCATTGGCCTCGGATGCCTTCTTCCCGATGGACGATACCGTCGAAGCAGCAGCGAAAGCGGGAGTTACGGCAATCATTCAGCCTGGTGGCTCTGTAAAAGACCAAGATTCAATCAACAAAGCTGATGAATACGGAATCGCAATGGTATTCACAGGGATTCGTCACTTTAAACATTAATCAAAGGATGAGGTGCGATAATGAATGTACTAGTGATTGGCAGGGGCGGCAGGGAGCACGCTATTGCCCGTAAACTATTTGAAAGCGATCGGGTCGGGACGGTTTTTGCAGCACCTGGAAATCCAGGCATGTTGGATGTAGCGACACTTGTACCGATTTGTGAAAGCGATCATGGGGAATTAATTGCTTTTGCCAAGGCAAATGACATTTCATTGACGATTGTTGGACCAGAAACGCCATTGCTTAACGGGATTGTTGATGATTTTACGGAAGCGGGCTTACAGGCATTCGGTCCTAACGGCCGCGCTGCAGTCATAGAAGGAAGCAAATCCTTTGCTAAAGATTTAATGAAGGACTACAGCATTCCGACAGCAGAATATGAAACATTTACTGACTACGATTCTGCAAAGGCATATATCGAAAAAATCGGGGTTCCGATCGTAATCAAGGCGGATGGGCTGGCTGCAGGCAAGGGCGTCGTTGTCGCAATGACGATGGATGAGGCGTTGGACGCCATCCGTGATATGCTGATCGGTGCTAAGTTTGGCGAAGCTTCCGCCAAGGTGGTTATTGAAGAATTCCTTGATGGAGAGGAATTCTCGTTGATGGCATTCGTTAATGGGGATAAAGTGTATCCTATGGTCATAGCGCAAGATCACAAGCGGGTTTTCGATGGAGATCAGGGGCCGAATACAGGCGGAATGGGGGCTTACTCACCGGTGCCGCAAATCACCGATGAAATGGTACAGTCTGCAGTGGAAACGATCCTTCAGCCAACTGTCAATGCGATGATTTCTGAAGATCGACGTTTTACCGGCATATTATATGCCGGGTTGATCGCAACTGAAAAAGGAACGAAAGTCATAGAGTTCAATGCCCGTTTTGGCGATCCGGAGACGCAGGTGGTATTACCGCGACTGAAGACGGATTTCCTTGAAACCGTCGAAGCGGTCCTTTCAGGTGCTGATTTGCAGCTTGAGTGGCATGAAGAAGCGGTTATCGGCGTGGTCGTGGCAGCCGATGGGTACCCTGGCGATTATAAAAAGCATTCCATCATTAAAGGGTTGGAAAAGATTGATCAGGAAACCCATATTTATCATGCCGGGACGGCACTTGATACTGAAGGGAACTTCATCTCGAATGGAGGACGTGTTCTTCTCGTTGCTGCAAAAGGGAAAGATTTAGCCTCCGCCAAAGCTCACGTATATAAAGAGTTAGGTCATGTGGAGAAAGAAGGATTGTTTTGGCGTACGGATATCGGTTATCGTGCAATCCAATACCATTTTTCATGAAAAATGAAAGAAGCTGACTCTAATCGGAGTCAGCTTCTTCTATAGGATCAAGACTTTAATTGGAATCTGATGGGTGAGGGGCTTCTTCCTGAGTGTGTTCTTTCTTCATTAGTGTTTGCCCATTTTCCATAACATCGACAATAGGACAATAGCGGAGGATACCTTCTCCTATTTTCATGGCAGAAAGCATGACCACGACTAGATAGGATTGCTTTTTCCACGGTTTTTTCACCATCTTTGCCGCTGCCCATGTAAGGAAGGTCAAGCCGCAGGTAATTCGCATTAACGCATTTATTATACTGATATTTTGTTTAAACTTCATAATTATGTCCATCCCTTCACAAAAATTTAACAATATTCCGGATAACATTACTGTTCTAATGAGGCAAGTATGTTACTATGAAATAAAATTGGATTGAAAATGGTTTTTATTATACATTTTTTTCTAAAAACTTATGGGGGAATGTTTTATGCTTGAACAGCGCTATAGATGGAAAAATAAACATCTTAGAGAACATATAGATGTGCTGGATGGCAATAGGGCACCACACATTCTGCTTAAAAATGCGACTTACTTAAATCAAGCTTTACGAAAATGGGTGAAGGCGAATATATGGATATATGATGATCGCATCATCTATGTTGGAGAAAAGCTTCCTGATAATATAGACCATTGTGAAATGGTTGATTGCACAAACCAGTATTTGGTCCCGGGATATATTGAGCCGCACTCACATCCTTCTCAATTATATAATCCCCTTACCTTTTCACGTTATGCATCTCATTTTGGCACAACGACATTAATCAATGATAACTTGCCTTTCCTTTTGCAGTTAGATAAAAAGAAAGCGTTTTCTCTTTTGAAAGAATTACGTAACATTCCTGTTACAATGTATTGGTGGAGCCGTTTTGACGGACAGACCGAATTGATCGATGAAGATACGGTGTTCTCCCATGGTGCGGTCAAATCCTGGCTGGAGCATGATGCCGTATTACAGGGCGGGGAACTGACGGGATGGCCGAAGCTTCTTGACGGGGATGACATGATGCTGCATTGGATCCAGGAAGCGAAGAGAATGAGAAAGAAAATAGAAGGCCATTTTCCGGGGGCATCCGAGAAAACGTTGGCAAAAATGACCCTATTCGGGGCTGACTGTGACCATGAAGCAATGTCGGGTGAAGAAGTCATGTCCCGCCTGCTGCAAGGCTATTATGTATCGCTAAGGCATTCTTCGATACGTCCGGATCTGCCTAAGCTGATTTCCGAAATCCATGAACTCGGCATCGATCAATACGACAAATTCTTTTATACGACAGATGGATCGCCGCCATCTTTTTATGAGGGTGGTTTCATTGATTGCTTGATCAAAATAGCGATAGAGCATGGCGTACCCGTCATCGATGCTTATAATATGGCAACCATCAATATCGCCCGATACTATAATATTGAGTACCTTCATGGGAATATTGCTACTGGAAGGGTGGCGAACATCAACTTCCTTACCGATATAAAGGAGCCTGCACCGGTTTCGGTAATGGCAAAGGGGAAGTGGGTGAAGAGGGATGGGGAGATCATTCCCGATGAACAGGAAATCGAATGGGGTGATTTCGATTTTAAGCCACTCGACCTTGATTGGAATCTTAGCTTAAAGGAAGATTTTGAATTTTCGATGCCGTTTGGGATCGAACTGGTCAATAACGTAATAACGAAGCCGTACTCCCTTTCCAATGATGTTGGGCATGAAGAGCTGAACTTTGAGGATGATGAATGTTTTTTCATGCTTATTGATCGGGAAGGGAAATGGCGCATCAATACGATCTTGAAAGGCTTTGCCAATAAACTTTGCGGCTTTGCCGGATCTTATACGAATACGGGTGACATCATACTGATCGGCAAGCGGAAACAGGATATGCATTTGGCATTTAGGCGTCTGAAGGAAATTGGCGGTGGCATCATCTTAACGGAACATGGCAAAGTGATCCATGAACTGCCTCTAAAACTACAGGGGATCATGTCGACCAAGGAGGTACCTGAACTGATCGAAGAAGAGAATGTGCTGAAAAGATTGCTGTGCGAGAGGGGCTACCGCTTCGACGATCCAGTGTATACACTTTCATTCTTTTCGACGACACATCTTCCTTATATAAGGCTGACCCAACGCGGAGTGTATGATGTTATGAATAAAACTATACTCTTTCCTACTATAATGCGTTAAAATATAAGAGGAGAAATTGCTAATAAATCAGAGGAGTGGAAAGATGAATCTTAAGAGAGTTCTTTTCATCGTTTTGGCTATTTTACTGCTCGCAGGCTGTTCGGCGAAAGAAGAATCTGCATTGGATGACAGTAAGACGAAAGACCAGGCTGATAAAAAAAACACGGATGTGAAAGATGAATCTCGCAATCAGTTTCCACTTACTGGTGAATTCACCGATGAAAGCACTGAGCAAAGGGCTGTAGCCGTGATGGTTAATAACCATCCACAGGCAAGGCCGCAATCCGGGCTCTCTGAAGCCGATTTGGTATACGAAATGCTCGCAGAAGGTGATATAACCAGATTTTTAGCTATCTTCCAAAGTGAAGAGCCGAGCCAGATCGGTCCGATCCGTAGTGCAAGGGACTACTATATCGAAATGGCTAAAGGCCTCGATTGCCTCTACGTATGTCATGGGAATAGCCCCGAGGCGAAAACCATGCTCGACAAAGGGTATATTGATAACTTGAACGGATTATATTATGATGGAACTTTGTTTCAACGCTCGGACGATCGTAAAGCGCCGCATAATTCCTACATCTCTTTTGCTGACATCCTAAAAGGCGCGAAGGAAAAGGGATATGAAATGAAAGGCGCACCAGATCCACTCACTTTCCTTTCAAAGGAAGAGGCTGCTGGAATTCAAGGGGAATCGGCACTCAAAGCCGAGATATCCTATGGTTTAAAAGAGTATGATGTTGAGTATGAATACGATGCCACGGATAAGAAATATAAACGTTATTCGAATGGTGAACTAACAGTCGAATATAAATCGCATAATCCGATTTTACTGGATAATATATTGATCATTGAAGCCGATCATCAAGTGATTGACGAAAAGGGTCGTCGCAAAATCGATTTGAAAAGTGGCGGAAAAGGTTATTTACTTCAACGAGGAAAAGTGAATGAGGTAGAATGGGTTAATGAGAGTGGGCGAATCATACCAGTGAAAAACGATGAGGAAGCAGGGTTGATCCCAGGGAAAACTTGGATCAATATCATTCCGGATCAACCTGGTTTAGAACAAGATGTCTCATTTTGATACCCATGAAATTGAGGGGGAGTAACATGCAAATTGATAAGTTAAGAGGAAAAGAGACGGATCAGCTGTTCAAGTCGATCCTTTCCTTGCGTGATTTGGACGAATGCTATCGATTTTTTGATGATTTATGTACAGTTAATGAAATCTCATCTTTAGCACAGCGTCTAGAAGTAGCACGGATGCTTGAAGAGGGTAAAACCTATCACAAGATTGAAACGGAAACGGGTGCAAGCACAGCTACGATTTCCAGGGTCAAACGCTGTTTGAATTACGGGAATGACGCGTATACAATGGCTCTTAACCGCATTAAGGAAAACGTTGAGGAAACAACTGAATCTTAATGCTATCGATTTTTTATAGGGTGAATTAGAAAAAGCCGAGGAATCCATTCCCGGCTTTTTCTTTTGGGATCAACGCATTCCCGTTTCCCCGCCTTTCGACCGTACCGCTCCAGTTTTAGGTTTTAAAATTACAATTTATTTTTGGTAAAGATTTTATCGATACTTCTCGTTTTTAATGAAAAATCTTAATGCTATAATGGTGTAATGGGAAGTGTGAATGGAGGATAAAAATGTACGATTTTCGCGAGTGGAAACATGTTTTCAAGCTCGATCCAAATAAAGAAATAAGTGATGAGGCGTTGGAAAAAGTCTGTGAATCCGGTACTGATGCAATCATGGTCGGAGGAACGGATGGCGTCACGCTTGAGAATGTTCTTCATCTAATGGCACGGATCAGACGGTATACCGTCCCATGCGTAATGGAGATTTCTTCTGTTGAAACGGTGACGCCTGGCTTCGATTTATATTTCATTCCGAGTGTCCTCAATAGCTCCAACCCCGATTGGATGATGAAGCTGCATCAGCAAGCAGTTAAAGAATACGGATATTTGTTGAATTGGGATGAGATTTTCGTTGAAGGCTATTGCATCCTGAATCCTGATTGTAAAGCGGCGCAATTGACGAAAGCCGATACTGATCTGGATCTGGATGATGTGGGGGCTTACGCAATGATGGCCGAAAAGATGTTCAACTTGCCGATTTTTTACCTGGAATATAGCGGGGCTTATGGAAATGTCCAGATGGTGGAAGCTGCCAAAGAGAACTTGGACAATACCGTCTTATTTTATGGCGGCGGAATAAAGTCGGTTGCACAGGCAAAAGAGATGGCGCAGTTTGCGGATGTCATCGTTGTCGGTAATGTGATTTATGAGGATTTGAAGGTGGCACTTGCCACAGTTTCAGCAGTTAAATGAAAAAACGGAATAAATGTAGTATACTAAAACGAAAACGAATGTTCGTATAGGCGGTGTGATAATGCAATATTTAGCGGAAAAATTACTAACAGGTTTGAACCAACAGCAACAAAAAGCAGTGAAATCCACAGATGGTCCACTTTTGATCATGGCTGGAGCTGGCAGTGGAAAGACGCGTGTGCTGACTCACCGGATAGCTTACTTGATGGTCGAGAAGGAAATAGCACCTTGGAATATCCTTGCCATTACGTTCACCAATAAAGCGGCACGTGAGATGAAAGAGAGGATTCGCGCCATTCTGGGCGGTGCCTCGGAGGATATCTGGATTTCGACGTTCCACTCGATGTGTGTCCGCATTTTGCGCAGGGATATTGATCGAATCGGATATAATAGGAATTTCTCGATATTGGATACGACCGATCAGCAATCGGTCATCAAGCAGATCATGAAGGAACGGAACATGGATACGAAGAAATATGATTACCGTGCCATATTAGGCAGCATCAGTTCAGCGAAAAATGAATTGGTCGGTCCGGAAGAATATATGAAGACTGCATCGGAGTTCTTCACTAAAATAACGGCCGAGGTATATACGGAGTATCAAAAACGGCTGCGGAAAAATTCAGCACTCGATTTCGATGACTTGATCATGATGACGATCCAATTGTTCCAACTTGTCCCGGAAGTGCTTGAATACTATCAGCGCAAGTTCCAATATATCCATGTGGATGAGTATCAAGATACGAACAGGGCACAATATATGCTTGTTAAACTACTGGCTTCACGCTTCCGTAACCTCTGTGTCGTCGGGGACTCAGATCAATCGATCTATCGCTGGCGCGGTGCGGATATTGCAAATATCCTTTCATTTGAAAAGGATTATCCGAATGCCAACATGATTTTTCTTGAACAGAATTACCGCTCGACGAAAAAGATTTTGGAAGCGGCGAATAAGGTCATCGATAACAATCAAAACCGCAAGCCGAAAAATCTCTGGACCGAGAATGCCGATGGCAATAAGCTATTCTATTACCGTGCGGATAATGAACAGGGTGAAGCGCAGTTCGTAGCCGGGAAGATCAATGAGCTGGTTCAGGACGGCAGCAGGAAATATTCCGATATAGCGATTCTTTACAGGACAAACGCACAATCACGTGTAATGGAGGAAGTTCTGCTCAAATCCAACATAAATTATGCCATCGTCGGAGGCACCAAGTTCTATGACCGTAAAGAGATCAAGGACTTACTTGCCTACCTCCGCCTTATTGCCAATCCTGATGATGATATCAGCCTTCGCCGTGTGATCAATGTACCAAAACGCGGAATTGGCGCAACCTCCATGGATAAAGTCGCGGATTATGCAAACCAATATGATGTTTCCATTTATAAAGCTCTTGAATCCGTGGAAATGGTCGGGATAAGCGGGAAGGCCACCAAGGCAGCAAGGGAATTCCATACGTTGATCACGAACTATACAAATCAGCAAGAGTACTTATCTGTGACGGAACTGGTGGAAGAAGTGATTAAGAAAACCGGTTACCGAGAGATGCTGCAGGCAGAAAAAACGATCGAATCACAAAGCCGGCTTGAAAATATAGACGAGTTTTTATCCGTTACGAAAGCATTCGAAAGCAACAGTGACGACAAGTCTTTGGTTGGCTTTCTAACAGATCTGGCGTTAGTGGCCGATATTGACCAACTTGATGAGAATGCAGAAGAGTCTACAAATACGGTAACGTTGATGACGCTACATTCAGCGAAGGGGTTGGAATATCCTGTAGTCTTTTTACTGGGACTTGAGGAAGGTGTTTTCCCTCATAGCCGTTCGCTAATGGATGAAGAGGAAATGGAGGAAGAACGCCGTCTTGCTTATGTAGGAATTACAAGGGCTGAGAATGAGCTATTCATGAGCAATGCCCAAATGCGGACATTGTATGGGCGTACGAGCATGAATCCCGTTTCACGTTTCATCGGTGAAATACCGGCGGAGCTGCTTGAAGACCTGAAACCGAAGCCGGCTCCAAGGGCAAGGCAAACCCCTTTCAGTTCTTCAGCAAGGGCCAGCACTTCTTCAGCTGCGACAAGAAAAGCACCTGCATTCGGCAGGGCTGTTTCTGCACCATCTGCCACGGGCGGTGAAGAGATTGGCTGGGCTGTCGGTGACCGCGCCTCTCATAAGAAGTGGGGTGTAGGAACCGTAGTGAGCGTCAAAGGGGAAGGCGAAGGAAAGGAATTGGATATTGCATTTCCAAGTCCAATTGGCATCAAGCGCCTATTGGCAAAATTTGCACCAGTTGAAAAAGCTTAAGCTATTATTATGCGAATACTGGTAAAGAATAGGGATATCTGACTTTAGACACCGCTCTTCCATATTGAAGTGCGGTGGAGTCTTCTTTAGAAAGGATTGAACGTATGGACTTAAAAGCTGCAGAGAAGAAAGTGCTAGAACTGCAAACGTTATTGAACCAATATAGTTATGAATATTATGTGATGGACCAGCCGTCAGTGCCTGATGCCGAATATGACCGATTGCTCCGTGACCTCATTGAGTATGAAGAGAAATTTCCTGAGCTGCAAACGCAAGACTCACCGACACAGCGGGTCGGCGGAGCGATTTTGGACATGTTCGAAAAAGTGGAGCACTCCACACCGATGCTTAGCTTGGGAAATGCTTTCAATGAAAGTGACTTACGCGATTTCGATAGGAAGGTCCGCCAAGCTGTAGGTGATGATTTTTCCTATGTTTGTGAATTGAAAATAGATGGACTTGCCGTCACGCTGCAATATGAGAATGGATATTTCGTAAGAGGGGCAACCCGGGGAGACGGAACGATTGGTGAGGATATTACGGCAAATCTAAAAACGATCAAGTCGATTCCTTTGAAGCTACGGGAGCCGATTTCTTTAGAGGTGCGCGGCGAGGCATTCATGCCGAAAAAATCATTCGAATCTCTGAATATGGTTAAGGAGGAACGTGGTGAAGAACCGTTTGCAAACCCACGGAATGCGGCTGCAGGCTCGTTAAGGCAGCTTGATCCAAAGCTTGCAGCAAAACGGAACCTCGATATTTTCCTTTATGCGATTGCTGATTTGGGTGAAACGGGAGTTATCAGCCAAAGTGAGGGCTTGGATCTATTGGATCGCTTAGGGTTCAAGACCAATCGGGAAAGAAAAACATGCTTCAATATAGAGGAAGTGCTAGCCTATATAGTAGAATGGACGGAGCAGCGGCCAAACTTAGCCTATGATATCGATGGGATTGTCGTAAAGGTGAATTCCCTTGAACAACAGGATGAATTAGGTTACACTGCCAAAAGCCCGCGTTGGGCCATCGCTTATAAATTCCCGGCTGAAGAAGTCATAACGACGCTAAGGGAGATCGAGCTGAATGTGGGCCGTACGGGTGTCTTGACGCCGACTGCTGTTTTGGATCCCGTTCGGGTTGCAGGCACGACCGTACAGCGGGCATCACTGCATAACGAAGATTTGATTCGAGAAAAGGATATCAGAATCGGAGACCAAGTGGTCGTGAAAAAAGCCGGTGATATCATTCCAGAGGTGGTCAATGTACTGGCGGAGCGCCGGACTGGCGATGAATTGGAGTTCCAGATGCCGACTGAATGCCCGGAATGCAGCAGTGAACTCGTCCGTCTGGATGGGGAGGTTGCCTTACGCTGCATCAATCCGAAGTGTCCGGCGCAAATACGGGAAGGCCTGATTCACTTTGTATCCCGGACGGCTATGAATATTGATAGTCTAGGTGAGAAAGTGATCAGCTTGCTGTTTAAAGAAGAACTGATACAAGATGTGGCTGATATTTATAAGCTTACATATGATCAATTGATCGCATTGGAACGGATGGGCGATAAATCGGTCAATAAACTCCTTCAAGCGATCGAGGCTTCGAAATCCAATTCCTTGGAAAAATTACTATTCGGGTTAGGGATTCGGCATGTTGGGTCGAAAGCGGCAAAAACACTGGCCCGGGAATTTGGCACGATGGAAGCCTTAAGCAAGGCAAGCCGTGAGGAATTAACGTCCATTAATGAAATAGGCGATAAGATGGCAGACTCCATCGTCGCATATTTTGAGTTGGAAGAAGTCCATGCATTATTGAATGAGCTGGAAGCGGCCGGTGTGAATCTAGCTTATAAAGGGGCAAGAGCTGTTCCTGTTGAGGAAATCGATTCGTTTTTTGCCGGGAAAACGGTTGTGTTAACTGGTAAATTGCATCAGCTAACACGTAATGAAGCAAAAGAAAAATTAGAGGCGCTTGGCGCTAATGTTGCCGGAAGTGTCAGTAAGAAAACCGATTTGGTCGTGGCTGGGGAAGATGCCGGATCAAAACTGGATAAAGCCGAAAGTTTAGGCGTCCTGGTTTGGGATGAAGAGAGACTGATTGAGGAACTAAAAAAATAAGAGGTGTAGCTATGAGGAAACACTCTGTTTTGGGGATGGTCCTGATACTGCTTCTTGCTGGGTGTGCGCCTAGTTTTGAGGATAAGCAAGAGGTAGTTAAAGACTCCAAAGACAAAAAAGAAACGGCAATCATTCCGAAGTATAAGATTTCGGAAGAATATTATCAAACAATCCTTCCGTTTGAGCCATCAAAAGCCCGCGGTTTGGTCGTATCGAATTTGAATACCCGCTATGATATTGAAGAATTCGAAAATGGACTGATGAGGCTGGCCCAAACTCAATTCGACCCGGAGGAATATCTATTCCAAGAGGGACAAATGCTTAGCAGCTCCACGATTTCCTCCTGGCTTAACAGGAAATTCACCAAAAGTCAGCTGCAAGAAAAGGATTTGAAAGCATCAGAAAATCTGGGTTTGAACCCGCTTGATCCCGGTAAAGGTGACATCGATAAGCGGAATGAAGAAAACCCGATCTATCTTGCTCACATTTTAGAACATAATTATTTAGTCAAATCAAAAGACAATTCAGTGAAACTGGGCGGAGTAGTAATAGGCCTTGCGCTGAATTCCGTGCATTATTATCAAAAGGAAGCCTATGGCGCCACGTATGAACAGAAAATCGATAGTAAGAAGCTTAAGCAAGAAGGCGAAAAAATCGCGGCGCAGGTCTTGAAACGTCTCCGTTCGATGGACAAGCTGAAAAACGTCCCGATTACGATTGCCTTGTTCGAACAAAATGAAAAATCCTCAGTGGTTCCAGGGAATTTCATTTCTTATACCAATATCGGTCAGAATTCCAATAGCATCGGAAAATGGAATGACCTGAACGAGGAGTATTTCCTATTCCCTTCTGCAGGTGCTGAAAAAAAATACCGCGATGACGTCAATACCTTCACGAACTTCAAAGAAGATGTTGAAGAATATTTCCCTAACTTTAACGGAGTCATCGGCAGGGCGTTTTATATGGATGACCAATTACAAAGCTTGAACATTGATATTCCCATTCAATTTTATGGGAACTCGGAGGCGATTGGCTTTACCCAATATGTAGCCGGTCTCGTAATGGAACGCTTCCCTAAATATATTTCCGTACAGGTATCGATTACCTCGGTAAATGGACCTGAAGCTCTCATTGTCCGTGAAGCAAATCAAGCCGAACCAACCGTGCATATATATGAATGATAAAAGATGAAGCTTAACAGCTTCGTCTTTTTTTTGAAAGTAAAATAAACGATTATAAAAGCTTCCATATCAGAAAGTGATTTCCTCTAAAAAGGGGGAGGCTTGTCGAATTACACGGATGTTGTGCCATTTCCCCGGAAATTCCGCCAACTTTCTCATATTTCCCGGAAAATATCTGATTTTGCTTATCAAATATTTGAATTTCGACATGGTATCTCCTGTTGCTTTACTGTGTAATAGTTTGATATGATTTAAACGATGATTTTATGGAGAAAAGCGGCGAAATTCAGTCGATTTGGATATTTTTTCGGAGGTGAAGAGAATGTCACGTATTTCAATGGAACAAGTTAAACACGTTGCCCATTTGGCACGTTTGGCCATTACGGAAGAAGAAGCAAAGCAGTTTCAGCATCAGCTTGACCAAATGATTTCATTTGCGGAGCAGTTGAATGAGCTTGATACAGATCAAGTGAACCCGACTTCTCACGTTTTGGATATGAAGAATGTAATGCGGGAAGATGTTGCAAAGCCTGGATTGCCTGTGGAAGAAGTAGTGAAAAATGCACCGGATAGCAAAGAAGGATATATCCGTGTACCATCCATAATTGAATAAGGAGGGACAATGATGTCGTTGTTCGAACAAAAGGTTTCTGAACTGCATGAACGCTTACATAAGAAAGAGATCAGTGTTACTGATCTTGTTAACGAATCGTATAAGCGAATTGGCGAGGTAGAGGGCAAGGTGAAGGCATTTTTGACTCTTGATGAGGAAAACGCCCGCACTCAGGCAAAACAATTGGATGACCAACTCGTAAAAGGCGGGAACGAAGGCGCTTTATTTGGCATGCCAATCGGAGTTAAAGATAATATTGTCACAAAAAATTTACGGACGACTTGTGCGAGCAAAATCTTGGAGAACTTTGATCCGATTTATGACGCAACCGTCGTTCAAAAGTTACAAAAGGCTGAAACGGTGACCATCGGTAAATTGAACATGGATGAATTTGCGATGGGGTCTTCAAATGAGAATTCTGCCTATCAGGCCACACGCAATCCTTGGAACACGGACTATGTACCAGGCGGCTCTTCAGGTGGCTCTGCTGCGTCAGTCGCTTCAGGTGAAGTCTTATTCTCTTTAGGCTCAGATACAGGTGGATCGATTCGCCAACCAGCGGCATACTGCGGCGTAGTCGGCCTGAAGCCTACTTATGGACGGGTTTCCCGTTACGGACTAGTGGCATTCGCATCCTCATTGGACCAAATCGGACCGGTTACAAGAACAGTGGAAGATAATGCCTATTTGCTTGAGGCGATTTCAGGTGTAGATCCAATGGATTCCACCTCAGCCAATTTGGACGTGCCGAATTTTGTGAATTCATTAACAGGCGATGTACGAGGTTTGAAAATTGCCGTTCCTAAAGAATACTTGGGCGAAGGCGTTGGTGAAGAAGCGCGTAACTCCGTTCTTGAAGCGTTGAAAGTATTGGAAGGCCTTGGAGCTGAATGGGAAGAAGTATCCTTGCCTCATTCCAAATATGCCTTAGCTGCTTACTATCTGCTTTCTTCATCCGAAGCCTCGGCGAACCTTTCCCGCTTCGATGGAGTTCGGTTCGGACACCGTACGGATAATGCGGAAACGCTTATTGAAATGTATAAACAAACCCGTGCCGAAGGATTCGGTGACGAAGTGAAACGCCGTATCATGCTAGGGACGTTCTCCTTAAGCTCAGGCTATTATGATGCGTATTATAAAAAGGCTCAAAAAGTACGTACTTTAATCAAGCGGGACTTTGAGGATGTCTTTGAAAAATATGATCTTATCGTTGGCCCGACTACACCAACGCCAGCATTTAAAATCGGTGAAAAAATGGACGACCCATTAACGATGTACGCGAATGATATTTTAACGATCCCAGTGAACCTTGCTGGTGTACCAGGGATATCCGTGCCGTGCGGATTCGGGGCGAATGGGCTTCCGCTTGGACTTCAAATGATTGGAAAGCATTTTGATGAAAGCACGATTTATCGCGCAGCTCACGCATTCGAGCAAGCAACAGATTTTCATAAACAATTTCCTAAGCTGTAAGGGGTGAAAGAAATGGACTTTGAAACGGTAATTGGTTTAGAAGTGCACGTAGAATTAAAAACGGATTCAAAAATATTCTCGGCGAGCCCGAATCATTTCGGTGCCGCTCCGAATAGTAACACGACCGTAATTGACCTAGGCTACCCAGGCGTATTGCCTGTCGTCAATAAAAAGGCTGTTGATTTTGCAATGAAGGCAGCCATCGCACTGAATTGTGAAGTGGCGGAAATTACGAAATTCGACCGGAAAAACTATTTTTACCCGGACAATCCTAAAGCGTACCAAATTTCGCAGTTCGATCAACCAATCGGTGAACATGGCTGGATTGAGATAGAAGTAGGCGGCAAGAAAAAGAAAATCGGCATCACCCGCATCCATATGGAAGAGGATGCAGGAAAGCTGACCCATAAAGGAAACTACTCACTATGTGATTATAACCGTCAGGGAACTCCACTCGTTGAAATCGTTTCCGAACCGGATATCACTTCTCCTGAAGAGGCATATGCCTATCTGGAAAAATTGAAATCGATCATTCAATATACAGGCGTTTCCGATTGCAAAATGGAAGAAGGCTCACTTCGCTGCGATGCCAATATTTCCTTGAAACCTGTCGGGCAAAAGGAATTCGGTACGAAGACCGAATTGAAAAACCTGAATTCCTTCAACTTCGTTCGCAAAGGCTTGGAGCATGAAGAAATCCGCCAAGCGGAAATCTTGAATGAAGGCGGCATAATCGAGCAGGAAACACGCAGGTTCGACGAAGCGACAGGCAGAACGGTCCTGATGAGGATCAAAGAAGGTTCCGATGATTACCGCTACTTCCCGGAGCCAGACTTATTGACGATCCATATCGATGATGAATGGAAAGCGCGCATTGCAGCTGAAATTCCAGAGCTTCCGGATGCCCGGAAAAAACGGTATGTCGAGGAATTCGGCTTACCGGAATACGATGCTGCCGTCTTAACGGTAACGAAAGAAACAGCCGATTTCTTTGAAGCGACAGCAGCGGCCGGTGCAGATGCAAAACTGGCATCCAACTGGATCATGGGCGAGGTTTCCGCATTCTTGAATGCCGAAGGAAAAGAACTGCATGAGGTCCAACTGACGGCCGAATCATTGGCAGGCATGATCAAGCTGATTGAAGACGGGACGATTTCTTCAAAAATCGCTAAAAAAGTTTTCAAGGAATTGATTGAAAATGGCGGGGATGCAGAAACGATCGTCAAGGAGAAGGGACTCGTCCAAATCTCCGATGAAGGAGCATTGTTGACTGCGGTTGAAGAAGCGCTCAATAATAATCCGCAATCAATCGAAGACTTTAAAGCCGGAAAGCAAAAAGCGATCGGCTTCCTTGTCGGGCAGATTATGAAGGCGACGAAAGGACAAGCCAATCCACAGCTTGTTAATAAAATCTTGGTCGAGCAAATCAATAAACGTTAATTTTTGGCCGTACCACTGTTAAAGTGGTACGGTTTTTACTTGATTTGGAATAGGGTTTAACGAGAATAATAAAAGGCAGCCGGCAAGCGAAAAAAAATTTGGAGTTATCTGTAGGGGTAACTCCTTTTTGTGTCGTCTATTACATGAATGTTTAACAGAAAGGAGGAAGAGAAGTGACGGATGAGCTAGTGGAGAAGGTCAGGGCTGGGAATGATCATGCATTCCGGATATTGATTGAAACGTACAAACAGACGATATATCGAACCGTCTATTCCGTTTTGCGCAATCAAAAAGATGCAGAAGATGTAACCCAGGAAGTCTTTATCAAAATCTATACTTCTCTTCCTCAATATAAGAATCAGGGCTTCAAAACTTGGATCACCCGTATAGCCGTCAATCATGCAATCGATCTTAAGCGAAAAAGGCAACGCCAAAAGGAAGAGCCGCATGAGGAAAGATCATCGGAAGCGGATTTGGGCGCATCTGATGATGTCGAGGCTGTTTTTTTTCAAAATGAAAGACGAAAGCAGGTATTGCGCAAGCTGAATGACCTCCCGGAGGGCTATCGTGACGTGGTATATGATTACTACATAAAGGAGAAGACATTCAAGCAAATTGCAGAGGAACAGCAGATCCAAGTGAAGTCTGTCGAGGTTAAGTTATATCGTGCAAGAAATTGGATGAGAAAACATTGGAAAGAGGAGGATTTTTCATGAATCATGTTTCCAAGGCTGGATGGGTTGCTTATTTGGCAGATGAAATGCCCGAGGATATAAAAATAGAATATGAAAATCATCTATACTCCTGTGACGAATGTTTGTCCGTTTATATGGAAGCGATGGAAATGGAAGAGGCCAGCCTGCTCATCGTCGGTGACATTGCAGATTCTGTCATGAAGTCGATCAAACGGGAAAAAGGCGGAGGTGAGGAAGAGGCCACGCAAATCCGGAAAGAGCAATCACTTCGGACGATTGCCAGACATTATCTGATAGCGGCCGGATTCACGGTTTTATTAATGGCCGGCGGAGTATTTCAATCATTGACTGAATACGTGGATTCCGTGGAGACGACCAGTGTGAAGGAAACAAAATCCCTGACAGATGGGATTATCGATAAAACATTCAATTGGATGGACTCGATCGAAAAGAAAAATAAGGAGGGGTTTATTAATGAATAAAAGTCCTGTCATCGCTTTTTTATTATCGTTCCTTCCAGGATTCGGGCATTTTTATCTGGGCAGGACATATAAAGGATTATTTTATTTTCTTGCTGCGTTCGGATTTGGGTTTGGAGGGCTCATGCTTGCATTGATCAGTCATACGGATGCATTCCTGGCCTTTTCCGTAATTGGCATGGTGTTTTACTTCATTAGTATATTTGACTTGGTGGTCACCTCTTTAAGAAATCCGCATGGTGAAGCAGATATGGAGAAAGTGGCTGCCCAGCCGGAAGCGGAAAGATTTTATGTGATCATTCTTTCATTCGTTCCGGGCGTCGGGCATTTTCAGCTTGGCCTCATGAATCGGGGCCTCATTTTTCTCATCGGTTTTTTGGGATTGGGGATTATGGTGGTATTCCTGAGCATGCTGACACAGATGGAGGGTCTGTTAATATTCATGGCGCTATTGCCGGTCATCTGGATTTACAGCTTTTTTGATTCCGTTCAACAGCTGAATAAAAAGCAGCGAGGCGAGGAACTCATCGATCGGACCGTGCTGGAGGATTTCGAGCAAAGGCGGGAAACAGGCAAGAAGAGTAAATCAATTGCAACTTTATTCTCCATCTTCCCTGGGGCCGGCCACTTATATTTGGGCCTGCAAAAACGCGGAATTCAATTGATGGCAGGTTTTTTGTTTGCCATTTACATATTGGATTTGCTCCGGTTGGGCTTCTTCTTTTTCCTTATTCCGATCATCTGGTTTTATAGCTTTTTCGATGGATTGCAAAAAGCCTCGAAAATGGAAGAAGGACCTGTTGAAGATACGCCGATCATTTCAGGAATCGACAACCAACAAAAATGGATAGGGTTCGGTTTGATGGGACTTGGAATCTATTTCTTGACCAGTAATATCATCGTACCTGCGATTGCCCCCCATTTGGATGAATGGATTGGAAGTAACCTGGAATATTGGTTCAGAGATTACTTCCAAAAAGGATTGGTGTGTATCCTTCTTATAGGCGGCGGAATCAAATTGATGGCGGGCAGTAAAAAAGCTAGGGTGGAGGAGGAGACAAAATGAGGACATGGAGAGTCGGAACGATTTCAATGGGTGCTGCCCTTGCAGGTTTAGGTGTGGTTTTACTGGTATCCCAATTCCTGCATCTGGATTTGACGACGATTTTCCTATCATGGTGGCCGCTAGTGTTCATCATCTTGGGAGCTGAGATTCTTTTCTTTGTCTTTTTCTCCAGAAAAGAAAGTTCCTTCGTTAAGTATGATATTCTTAGCATTCTGTTCGTGGGCTTGCTTGGGATGCTGGGAATAGTATGCATTTTGCTAACGTCTAGCGGCCTGATGGATCAGGTCAGGGCAGCGGTGAAAAGCGAAGAAAAGACCGTCAATTTACCTGGCTTCAATGAAAAAGCCGGAAAAGGAATACAAAGAGTCGTCTTGGATTCCGGTTCATACCCCTTGACGGTCGAAAGCGGTACAGAGGAGTCGGTTTCCATTTTCGGAACATATGATGAGCTGGGAATGGAGACTTCAGGGCCACTGCTGAAACGGGTGGAAGATTATTTACTGGTTCAAAGAAATGGGGATACGCTTTATATCAGCTTCAAGGATTTACCGATCCAAAACCGGCTTTTGGACACTGGCAGCATGGATCTTGAGGCAACTCTCGTCATCCCTGCCGAGCTGGCCTTGGAGATAGAAGGCCAAAGTGCCGACCTTGTCTTGAAACCTCGTCAGCTCCTGAATGACTGGAATGTGAAGGGCAGCGGGAACCTTAGTGTGTTCCTTCAAGACAATAGCGATATCAAGATAGAGGCAAGAGGGGCCGACGAACTGGAAGGCCCCAAAGACGGCTGGAAGGTGAATGAAGGAAAACCGGAACAAATAAGTGAAAATGACCCTGCAAAAAAGAACGGAATATTCAAGTATGGAAAAGGGAATCATAGTTTAACGGTCACAGATACGATCCATGTTACGGTTCATAATCCGTGATCGAAATCATTTACTAGAATAAAATGATAAAAAGCATTATAATTTCCCTGATAACAATTCTGGAAAAATGCATATAAAGGTATGGACCGAAAGTTCGGTCCTCTTTTTTTTTTCGAATATTGCTTTTCATGTAACGAAGGATTAAGATGTAAATTATGGAATCAATATGTATAAGGATGATGGGAAATGAAAAGAGCAAGGTTGATTTACAATCCGACTTCTGGCCGGGAAGCCATTAAGAAGAGTCTGCCAGGTGTGCTAGCGAAGCTTGAGGAAGCTGGTTATGAAGCTTCTGCACATGCCACGACTGGTGCGGGTGATGCGACGAATGCAGCTAAGATCGCCATTGAACGAGGCTATGATATTGTCATTGCGGCAGGGGGCGACGGTACGATTTATGAGGTTGTTAATGGACTGGCCACGGCAGAAAAACGCCCGAAACTAGGGATCATTCCGACGGGAACGACGAATGACTTCGCCCGGGCGCTGCATTTACCGAAGTCAATTGAAGGGGCAGCCGAAATCATTGCCCGCGGGCATACGATGCCGATCGATATCGGGAAAATGAATGATAAATATTTCATCAATATTGCTGGCGGAGGCCGATTGACTGAATTGACTTATGACGTGCCGATCAAGCTGAAAACGATGCTGGGGCAGCTGGCATATTATATAAAAGGTATCGAAATGCTTCCATCGATTAAACCGACGGAGGTTTCCATTGAATATGATGGAAAGCTGTTTGAAGGAGAGATCATGCTTTTCTTGGTCGCCAACACGAATTCCGTCGGCGGCTTTGAAAAATTGGCTCCTGATGCATCCCTGAATGATGGCATGTTTACACTGCTCATCTTGAAAAAAGCCAATCTCGCGGATATTGTCCGTGTCGCCACATTGGCAATGCGCGGAGAGCATATTCATGATAAGAACGTCATTTATGAAAAAGCGAATCGGATAAAAGTACAGGCTAAAAAGGATATGATGCTTAACTTGGATGGCGAATTTGGCGGGATGGCCCCGGCTGAATTCGTAAATCAGTACCGCCATTTTGATGTATTCATCCCACAAGGAATATTGCCGGACGATCCGACAAATAAATAGGAAAAAAGGTCACGGAAATCCAGTGGCCTTTTTCAGTAAAACGTTGCAAGGAGAATGCGTGAATATGTATATTAGGCAAGCGAAACCGGAAGATGCGGACAAGGCAGCTTCATTGATCCGGTTAGCGATTAAGGAAATTGCAGAAGCATTGACCGGAGAAATGGAAGAAGAAAGGATTCTTTCCGTTCTTGCCGATTTTTTCAAAAAAAGCGGAAATCGGATCAGTTATGAAAACACCTTCGTAAGTGTTCATGAGGGGGAAATATCGGGATTGATCATTGCCTATCATGGGAAGGACGCGCAGGAATTGGATGCGCCGATCGTCGGACACTTAAGGCGGAAGCGGAAAGATCCCAGCATCACGATTGACAAAGAAGCGGATACGGATGATTTTTATTTGGATACAATATGCGTCGACCCAAATTTCCAAGGAAAAGGGATTGGGAGCGCATTGATTCGATATGTTGAGGAATATGCCAAACAAAAAGGATATCCAAGGGTTTCTTTAGTTGTTGAACATGTAAATGAAGGGGCAAGCCGCCTTTATAACAAATTAGGCTATAAAGAACTTAAGACGGTTACCATCAGCGGTTATGAATTTGGCTATTTGGTTAAACGAATAGAAGAACCCCCTGCTTGACAGGAGGTTCCCACTGTAGACAAACTCGATGATAATCAAGTTTGTCTATTTTTATGAGTTGTACTATGTAGCCGTGAATTTCCACTCCAGGCACTCGCTTATCCAGAGGCGGTCGGGGAGCCTCCTTGGCGCTTTGCGCCTACGGTGTCTCCACTAGACGTGCTTTCCCCGCAGGAGTCTCGTACCTTACGTTCCAATCAACTTTGTTTAAATTCATAGGTAGAAGCCTTTTCCACTGGATAAATTTGATAAGAAATCTCACCACTTTTTGATGATTTTTGTTGTCTGTACATCGTGATAAAGATGAGCAGGTTGCACAGGTGTATTGGGGAGATTTGTACTCACGATAGCCCTCTTTATTCGTTGGTTGTCGAGTACGTTAAAAGCTAACAATTAAAATGTTCATCGTATACCTAGTCATGTTTGCGAAAGTACCCTTATTTGTTCGAGGGTGTGTATAGGGTAAAGCCCGTATGTTTTCTTTATTAAATAGCTAGTGATTGCTGGTGTTTTATAAGCGGCATCTGCGGCAATGGCTTTTGGCAAACCCGTTGCGGTCTGCAGCGCGTGGAATGAATAGGCAAACTGTTTTGTTCGTTCATCTTTTACCTAGTAGCCACTCTCAGAATCTGTTGTACTTTCTTGTATTTCTTTGCCGGAATATCTGGCAAACACATGTGGAAGGTCAGATCATCTGCGTCATCATCAAGATGTAAACCCTGTCTATGCGATACGTAAGAAACGATAGAGCGTGTATTCGCAGATGCAAAAGAAATGGTATGCCTTGGACTACTTTAAGGGGACTTAAAAAATTGTCGTTGCAGGCGATGCTTACTTTCGCTGCCATGAATGTAGAAAAGATGGCCAATTGGACATGGCAAGGTCCAAGACTGGCCTAATAAAGGGTGGTCGTAGAGCTACGATCTCTAAAAATCAGGAGAACATTCGAAAAGAATTTCAAAAGGGGGGCGGAATATATAATTCCGCCCCCCTTTTGTCTACAAACTGGCCCCCCTTCTTGACAGGGGGGTCTTCTTATATGCCAGCGATTACATTTGCTGTCCGTTCATGGCTGCCCAATCGGCATAGGTTCCGCTGCCGTTACAACCAGGGCAATCGTGGATATCGGAAAAATGATATTCAGTTGGCACGAAGGAGCTGTATCCACGCCCGTAACAATCCGGACAAAGGCCTTTTTCCTCCATACTTGCTCGATGTTTTTCTAACCGTGTTGCATTCCAGGCTGATATAGAGTTAAACAAACCCATTTTTCTCACCTCAACTAATTTTCCTTATTTTTCTTTTTTTATCGTACTTTTATGCATGGAACTATGAAAAACCCATAATTCCTTCCCCTATATTTTTATGAAAAAAAGGGTAATTTGGTGAGTCGTTTTGTGGCAAGGCTCCGATTGTGGTAAAATACAGGCTAGCATAAAAAAGAAAAGAGAAGATGATATGAAAAAAACAGCACCTGTTGCTAAAAACGATATAATAGAGGTTTTATTCGAGGACTTAACACATGAAGGAGCAGGAGTCGCTAAAGTCGATGGCTACCCAATCTTTGTTCAGAATGCCCTTCCTGGTGAAAAAGCGAAAATTAAAGTGATGAAGGCCAATAAAGGATATGGCTTCGGCCGATTGATGGAGATTATAGAAAACAGTCCATATCGTGTCGAGGTTAAAGCGGAAGACTTCCATAAATATGGCGGATGTCAGCTGCAGCATATGAGCTACGAAGGACAGCTGGAATTCAAGGAAAAGCAAGTCCGTGAAGTGATGGCGCGGATCGGGAAATTGGAAGGCGCGGTTGTCCATCCGATCATCGGCATGGAGAACCCGACTCATTATCGAAATAAGGCGCAAGTGCCTGTCGGCGATAAGGATGGAGAGTTAATCGCGGGATTCTTTAAACCACGGACACATGAGATTGTCGAAACAAAAGAAAGCATCATCCAACATGAAGTGATCAGTGAGGTTGTTCAAGTTGTGAAGGAGATTTTCAGTAAGCTTGGCATTCCTGCTTACGATGAGGAGTCACACAAAGGTGTATTGCGGCACATCATGGCCCGTTACGGCAAGCAAACAGGCGAATTGATGATCGTTCTCGTTACAAGAACGAAAAGCATTCCTTTCATAGAAACCATCGTCAAGGAAATCGTGGACCGCCTGCCTAAAGTGAAATCAATCGTACAAAATGTGAATTCCAAGAAAACGAACGTCATCCTAGGCGATCACATGACCTTATTATGGGGCGACGAAGTGATTCATGATATGATCGGCGATGTGAAATTTGCCATTTCCGCTAAATCCTTTTATCAAATCAACCCCGATCAAACCAAGGTTCTTTATGATAAAGCACTTGATTACGCGGGGCTAACGGGAGAAGAGACGGTGATTGATGCATATTGCGGCATTGGCACGATCTCGTTATTCCTGGCTAAACAAGCGAAAAAAGTCATCGGTGTTGAAGTGGTGGAAGAAGCGATCGAAGATGCTCGCCGCAATGCTGAGTTGAATGAAATCACGAATGCCGAATTCATCGTTGGTGATGCTGGCAATGTTATTGCTGAATGGTACCAAAAAGGAAACACGGCCGATGTCATCGTCGTCGATCCACCTCGCAAAGGCTGTGAGGAATCTCTTCTTAACACAATCATCGAGATGAAACCGAACAAAGTGGTCTATGTATCATGCAACCCAGGCACTTTAGCTCGTGATCTTCATATCTTGGAAGCTGGTGGATATAAAGCAGTCGATATCCAGCCAGTGGATATGTTCCCGATGACGACACATGTGGAAAACGTTGTGTTATTAGAGCTTAAATCATAACCTAACAAAGAGTCCAGTCCTCGTGACAGGGCTCTTTTTCCTTAAGTTCTGCTGTTGATAAGGAGGGTTTTTTTCACTTGTATATTCTCGACTCCCTAACTTGGACATATATTAAGAAATATGAAATGGGAGGCAAGGTGATTTTATCAATTTTCAAAAAGTGGTGGCTGTCATTGTTGGTAGCTTTTTGTTGGGTTTCGGAATCAATGGTTTTTTAGTCCCTCATCACCTGATAGACGGCGGCGTTATTGGAATTGCCCTCATCCTACATTATTTTTTTGGTTTTCAAACGGGACTTTCGATGCTAGTCCTTAGTGTGCCTATATTTTTTTATGCATGGTGCTATGAACGGCCCTTTTTCTATAGCAGTGTCCACGGTCTGCTTTTGACCTCCCTGTTCATGGATTGGCTAAACCCGCTGAAAAAGGTTTTTTCCTTATCGATACTGACCAGCTCCTTAATAGGCGGAGTTATCATAGGAATGGGCATCGGGCTCATGCTTCGATATGAGACAAGCAGCGGCGGAACGGATATGCTAGCCAAAATCATATCCAAATCCTCCTCATTGGATATTGCTTTAGCGATTATCCTTATAGATACCCTCATCATTTCAGCGGCTGTCTTCACTCTGGGTGTGGAAATATTCTTGTTTTCATGCGTGACGATCGTCATTATCGGTCTGACCACCTCGCTTTTGAAAGTGAGACATTAACTTGCGGCCATCAGTTTTTTAAGATATATGCTACATCGTCAATTGCTTTTTGCAGCTTTACGCTGTTCTTGCTATACATTTCTTTAGCTTCCTTTGACTCCGTCCCGAGGGCAAACAATTCCAAATCGGCCTGGCATTTTTTCAAGGTTGCCAGCAGTAAAGGTTTTTCTTGTGGAGAAGGAATCTTGAGTTTATCATCAAAAAGGTCGACCGTTAATTCCCCATTGGAATTCGCTTGGGCAAGAAAAACATTATCAAGGGTCACCCCCAGCTTATCTATTTCAGTATGAAGCCAATTACGATTCAGTCCTATCGTTGAAAGTGGTTCATCAAGTATAAGGCCGTCCATGACGACTGTTTGCGGCTCCTTGACTGCTGCGACTGGAATGTTAAGATCTTTAGGTGTCAAAGGCTGATTCTGCTTCTTTAACATGACCGAAAAATCCCCGTTCGCTTCCAGTAAGGCAAACTCGACTTCGGAAACATCGAAGACATCCTTTTTCCGAAGCAAGGCTAACAACTCATCGATTGTATATTTTTCTTTCTTCAGATTATCTTCCATGACCTTGCCATCCTTGATGAAAACGGACGCTTTTCCTTCTACAAGATCACGGAAGGTTTTGCTTTTTAATGATATCGACCCTGCAAGGAAGGGAGCCAAGGCAAAAACGAGGATGGACAGTACCCCGTGTATAATGTTTCCCTCCACTTTGGTAGCCAATTCCGCCCCGACATTACCAATGGTTATGCCTGTAACATATTCAAAAAAGGAAAGCTGGGATAATTGTTTTTTCCCTAACACTTTCGTGATCAAGAAAAGAACGATTAAAAAGAATAGTGACCGCATTACGATTTCTAACCAATTCGGCATTACCTAACACCTCCTGCAATAATCCATGTTCTAAAAGCCTTTATATTGCGGTTCTTCCAGCTCCAGTTTTCCGACGCGTTCCTGTACCTCCCTCATGACCTCATTCACCACCAGCATCGTTTCATGCAAAGCTCGCTTCGATTCTTCATCTTGGGTCCGAAGTGCCAAGCTGGATAACCCGGCTTCGATTCCTTTTAGGCTGGAGACACATTGCTTCACTTCTGATGCTATCGTCATGGTGCATCCTCCTCTAAATTCGAAAATCAAGCATCATTTCCTAAAAAGTCATGGTTGCGGCTCACCGTCAAATTCAATTGATACAGCATGGGCAATTGCTGGAATCGTTTCATTTTGTTGAAAGGAAAGGGGAGATAACAACGCACCCGTGGCCACGACGAGCATCTTATTGATTTCGCCTTTTTTCATCCGGTTCAATAAATGCCCATAAACGACGGCCGCCGAACAACCCGGTCCGCTTGCCCCTGAGAGGACAGGCTGTCCGTCCCGATATATCATTGTACCGCAATCCATATATTGCTCTTTCTTCATTTTGATTCCATGGTTATTCAATAACTCCAATGAAACATCATGCCCAATCTGGCCTAAATCGCCGGTCACAATTAAATCATAATAGGATGGATCCAAATTCCGTTCTCTTAAATGGGCTTCAATGGTATCGACCGCAGCAGGTGCCATGGCCCCACCCATATTGAAAGGGTCGGTCAACCCCATGTCGATCACACGTCCGATCGTAGCTGAAGTGACCCTCGGTCCTGTTCCAGCCTTGCTTAATAAAGCCACTCCTGCACCAGTAACGGTCCATTGTGCGGTTGGTGGTTTTTGCCCGCCATATTCAGTAGGGTAGCGGAATTGTTTCTCCACGGCAGCGTTATGGCTCGATGCCCCTGTCAATAAGTAATCTGCCCCGTTCGTATTGACGAGGTACGCGCCGAGAGCTAGACCCTCCATGGACGTGGAGCAGGCTCCAAACAAGCCGAGGTAAGGAGTGCCCAGAGTCCGGCAAGCAAAGCTGGTGGGTGTCATTTGGTTGATAAGGTCGCCTCCAAGGAAAAATTGAATTTGTTCCTTCTGGAGGCCAGCCTTTTCGATTGCCTTCGTACACGCGTCTTCCAATAACACCTTATGAGCTTTTTCATAGGTATCTTGATTAATCCACAAATCGGAATGAAGGAGATCGAAATCATCGGCAAGCAATCCGTTCGCCTCGAAAGGGCCGCCGACGGTACCGGTTGAGACAATGACGGGCTTCTGGTCAAACACCCAAGTGCGATGCCCTGTATGCATGGAAAACCACCTCTTTTTGTTTTTTTACTCGTATGTACAAATGGACTTATATATATAAAAAAGGTTGATCGATGAAACCAACCTTTTTTATAGGAAAGTCCATTATTGTTTGTATTGTGGTTCCTCGTTCTCGATTTCATTAATGCGAGGAGTAATGCTGTCTACAATCGTTTGGGTTTGTTGCGCCGCTTGTTGGTAGAGCTGTTTGGCTTGCTCATTATCGGTGGAAAGAGCGAAGGTTTCAAAGCTCGCTTGCGCACTTTTAAGACCGGCTAAAGTAGTTTTAACATCATTGATTACAGTCATTTCCGGATTCCCCCTTGTTTTATATTGCCTTTTTAGCGTAAGGAAAATTTCGGCTTTATATACGTGCCAATTTTTCCTTTAATCAAACGTTTGATTAATAGGAAGAGAGCAAGTTTTGATTTAAATATTGACTCAATTCAGAATTGTGCATATAATAATTAGAAAATATACCGTCATCACGTGAGGTGATATAACATGGAAATTATGGATGATGTATATAATAGAACGGTTTTAGAGATATCATCTGAAGATGCCGTAAAAGACTTGCAATTCATTAAAAATAAACAACAGTCTGAAATTGAATCGATTAAATACAAAATTCATAAATACGAACAAAAGCGAAGTGCTGAGGAAGCTTGGTATCAATCCCTTTCTCCATTGAAACGGTTTTTTACCGGGCATGCACCAAGCCATCACAAGGCAGTGGAGCATTTGGTGAATGTCAAAGATAGATATAAAAAAATCGAGACGATAAAGCGAAAGATCGCTTTTTTGGATGAAGTGATTGGCATGCTGGAAGCGGAACCGGAAAGGCGGGAATTACATTTGCCCACTGACATCATTAAAGAGATGACCGCCAGTCAGAAAGACGAGGGACGACCAAGATGACATTAGAAACGTTAAACGCGGGCTTGGATACGATTTGGGTCGTTTTGACGGCAGCGATGATATTACTGATGGAAGGTGGGTTTGCCTTATTGGAGGCGGGATTCGTTCGGACCAAAAATAATGTGAATATCATCATGAAGGTTTTTGCCGATATCACGATCGGGACGCTATGTTATTTTGTCATTGGTTTTGGCTTAATGTATGGAACCGATGTATTTGGTCTTGTCGGGACAAGCGGCTTTCTGCTCAAAGGTGATTTATCGCATATCGACCTGACGATTTCCATTGATGCCTATTGGTTATTTCAAGGGGCATTCGTCATTGCCGTCATCTCCATCGTTTCCGGAGCGGTTGCCGAGAGAATTAATTTTCGGGCATACCTCATTTTTGTCGTCATGATGACGGCCTTCATCTATCCGGTAGCAGGACACTGGATTTGGGGCGGAGGCTGGTTAAACGAGTTAGGCATGCAGGACTTTGCAGGGTCGGCTGTCATTCATGCACTCGGTGGTTTTTCTGCACTGGCGGCCGCCATAGTCATTGGGCCGAGAGCAGGAAAATTCACCGCGGTGGGAACAAGCTCGATTTCACTGCCGAGCAACCTCCCGTTGGCTTCTGTCGGAGCCTTTCTCTTATGGTTCGGCTGGTTTGGGTTTAATGCTGGAAGCACTTTGCAGGCTACAGATGCCCGCATTGGCCATATTGCCATCGTCACGATGCTCTCAGCGGCATCTGGAGGGGCTGTGACGTTGCTTTATACACTATTCAGGTATGGCAGATCGGATGCACCATCCGTCATTAATGGCTCACTTGCAGGACTTGTCGGGATCACGGCAGGCTGTGCATTCGTTAGTGATCTTGCTGCGATCCTGATCGGAGCCATTTCCGGGCTGCTGATGCTCGCTGCAACCAATTGGCTGGAGGCCAGGAAAATCGACGATCCGGTGGGCGCCTTTCCCGTTCATGCGGCCTCTGGCATGTGGGGGACGATAGCATTGGGCCTTTTCTCCACTGAAGGCGGATTGTTTACAGGTGGAGGATGGCATTTACTTGGGGTGCAATCGGTAGGATTAGTGGCACTATGCCTATGGGGCTTCTCACTGACATGGATCGTTTTTAAAATCATCAATATTTGGGTCCCGACAAGATCGACTGATGAAGAGGAAGAATTGGGTTTGGATATCAGCTATCACGGAATCATGGCCACACATACTTCGCCGGAATTCATCAAGGTCGAAGAATACTTTAAGCGGGATGAAGAAGCGAAAGATGTTTCACGTTAAAACTAATGGTAGAATCAAGTAAGAGGTGATTACAAATGAGCACATGCAACCTTAATCATTCACAGCAAGATGTCAACCTGAAATTGAATGCTCAACTGGAATTTTTACCACCAACATTGAGCCAAGCATTAAATCTTTTTCTGGATAATGACCATTCGCAGGAAACCTTGAATGAACTTTTTCACCTATTGAAAAAATATGACTTGTCCTCCAAGGAGGAACAACAATCAAGAAATCAAAAAATGAACCATCTTATGCTGGAACGGGAATGAAGCCCGTTCTTTTTTTATCTGTTTTTTTGTTGTAATGACATTATTAATCGATCGATTGATTAATTTTTTATAGAAATGGGCGAGTGAAAGAAGAACACGTCAATTCGCGAGTGAAAGTTCGAAACTCGCGAGTAAAGTGCCGAAATTGGCGAGTAAAGGCCTCAAATCAGGAGTTAGCGTGCCCAAATTGAAGATAAAAAAATGAAGCCCATTATGAGCTCCACTTATCGTACATTTAAAAGCCATCATCTGTTGCGTTGAAGGGGATGTTGAGGTTCCTTTCGACGGCGCGCAGGCGTTGATTAAGCCTGTTCAGTCTATTGGTATGACGCTGATCGGTTTGACTTAGCCTGGATATTTCTTGGTTAACACGGTTCACTTCCCGGTTTACACGTGTGATTTCTTGGTTGAGGCGAGTGAGTTCCCGCGTTTGTCGCTCATTTTGCCGCTCTAGTTCACGTACCCTTCTTTCGAGTTGCTGAGATTGCGGCGGCTGCCTGTCGGAGTCGAATGGGTCTGTTGAAGAATTGAATGGGTTTTCTTGATTCTGTGGGAGGTTCCATTCCTGCTGAGGAACATACTCAGAATCAAATCGTTCTGGCTGTTGAAAATAGGGGTTGAAACTCGGCTGAATGTACTGCTGATTTCCGTTTTGTTGTGGATAAGGATAAAATCCGGATGAATTCATTGTCAACACTCCTTTTAAATTCAGGATGGATACGTAATAACTTATGTAAGTTCTGGTGAAGTGGCAAGGCGATAGCCTATAAAAGCCAGTTGGGCGGGTGTGTTTTTCAAAGAAAAATTTCAATAAATTTGCAGAAATCAATCTGTTCCTATATCGTTTAAGATAGAGAGAAATCTTCGCATATTGAAACTTATCAAAAGGATAATCCGTATATATAGAAAAGCGTGTAAGTCAGGAGTGTAATGATCATGAATCGATTTCTTACTGATTTTATTTCCATATTGATGGCATTTCCAGTCATTTTGCCGGTGTTGCTGGTGAGCTATTTCGCCTTTAATCTGCCCCTTGCTGCCTCCGTTGCCATTTCCATTGCCGGAGGTGCGCTTGCATACTGGCTGAGTACGGCTTACTTTTCTTCGCGATTCCTTAAAAAGCATGGATTGACAAGAAAAGAATATCAATATATAAAGAAAAATATAAGTGAAGCAAAACAGAAAATATGGCGGGTGCAAAAGGCGTTAATCTCTGTCAGGCATATTTCTTCTTTTAAGCAAAGGAAGGATATGATTAAAATGATCAGGAAAATATATAGTCTTACCAAAAAAGAACCGAAGCGGTTTTATCAGGCTGAACAATTTTACTATTCCCATCTCGATTCTGCCACAGAGCTTGCTGAGAAATATGTTTTTTTATCACAGCAACCAAGAAAGAACAGGGAACTCGAGCTCTCTTTAGCGGAAACCCGAAAAACTTTGAAGGACCTCACAAAAACGATAGAAAAGGATTTATATCATGTGATTGCCGATGATATCGATAACCTTAATTTCGAGTTGGATGTAGCAAAGCATTCGATCAAAACGAGAAAAGAATCACAAGTAATCGATGAAAGCAGGAGGTTAAAATGAATAATAACGATCCAAACCTGTTGAATAAAACGGATAATGCCAATTTACTCGATGATCTCCTGTCCAATCCATTCAATGAGTTGCAGGAAAAGACGCCTTCATCCTCACAGGAGGCTAAGCCGGTTAAATTGATTGATGTCATCCCAGAGGAAAATCGGGCAAAGGCTTATCAGCTTGCCGAACAAATTGATCCAACGAATCATCAGGCGATGATATCTTATGGCACGCCTGCCCAATCGAAGCTTTTGACCTTTTCCAATTCGATGCTTGAGCATGTTCAGAAAAAGGATGTCGGTGAAGTGGGGAGCATTATCAGTGACTTAATGAAGAAGTTAAACGAATTGAGTCCTGATGAGCTTAAACCGGATAAACCGTCATTTTTTGCGCGTATGTTCGGTAAGCTGTCCGGTTCCGTTCAGGAAGTGCTTTCTAAATATCAAAAAACTGGCGCGCAAATTGACAGAATCAGCGTGAAGCTTGACCGGAGCAAGAATATCCTGCTTTCGGATATCGTCATACTGGAAAAACTTTATGAAACGAATAAGGACTATTTTCAGGCGTTGAATGTCTATATTGCTGCCGGGGAAATCAAACTGGAAGAAATTCATGGGAAAACGATCCCTGAGCTGAAAAAATCCGCTGAATTAAGCAATGACCAAATGAAGTTTCAAGAGGTCAATGATATGCGCCAATTCGCCGAGCGACTGGATAAAAGGCTGCATGATTTGAAACTGAGCCGTGAAATCACGATTCAAAGCGCACCGCAGATCAGGCTGATTCAAAACACGAATCAGGCGCTAGTCGAGAAAATACAGTCTTCGATCATGACGGCCATTCCTCTTTGGAAAAATCAGGTGGCGATAGCCTTGACCTTAATCAGGCAGCGCCATGCAGTTGAAGCGCAAAAGCAAGTTTCCAAGACTACCAATGACTTGCTCTTGAAGAACTCTGAAATGCTGAAAGTAAATACCATTGAAACGGCAAAAGAAAATGAACGGGGACTTGTCGATATTGAAACATTAAAGAATACTCAAGCTAACTTGATTTCGACATTAGAAGAAAC
This sequence comes from Peribacillus sp. FSL E2-0218, assembly GCF_037992945.1. NCBI lineage: Bacteria > Bacillati > Bacillota > Bacilli > Caryophanales > Bacillaceae > Peribacillus > Peribacillus sp. FSL E2-0218. The sequence continues at coordinate 500,253 of NZ_CP150304.1, forward strand.
GATGAGAATCCAAGAAGAAGGCAGGCATAAACGGCGACAGGCGGAGCAGGAACTGGCATCGATGGAAAATGAATTGAAGCAGAAACTATTGGAGATAAAGGGATAGGGGGAGAACGGCATTGGAAATAATGGAAGCGATAAAAACGAGGCGAAGCATAGGAATCGTTAAGCAAGACCCTGTACCTAAAGAAATCATCGAGCAAATCATCGAGGCGGGTACATATGCACCAAACCATCATCGAACGGAGCCGTGGCGTTTTTTTGTATTGACAGGGGAAGGCAGAAATAAACTTGGCCATGTATTCGAGGAAATAACAAGGATTGAAAATGCAGATGACACACCGGAAAGCTTGATCAGCAAACTTGAAAGGCAAAAGAAAAATCCTCTGAGGGCACCGGTCATCATCGCAGTGGGCATAGAGCCCAGTGATAAGAATAATGTCCTTGTAGCCGAAGAGTATGCCGCAGTGAACAGTGCCATCCAAAATATGCTGCTTGCTGCACATTCCCTCGGGCTGGGTGCAGTGTGGAGAACGGGAAAAATAACTTATCATGAGAAGGTGCGGGATTTCTTCCGTTTATCCTCAAAAGGTGAAGTGCTGGCATTCATTTACTTGGGCTTTCCTGACATGGAGCCGAAGCCTGCCAAGAAAACACCGATTGATCAATTGACCACCTGGATCGGGTGAAATGAATGGCTGCAGCAGTGAAACATCCTGCTGCAGCTTTTTTTATTGGAGGGACTTCGGAAAGGACAGGCTTCATTTCAAGTGACGAGTGCGGATTTAGGTTGTACAATACATAGGAAGAATAAATTATGATGAATTAGGATGTGTCTATAGATGAGAACGATTGATCCATTTGAGATTCTCGATGGAAAAGCGATTAAATTTCTGGATGTTTTTGGCGTCGAGGATGGGATTGCTTTAAAGAGCAAATATGAAGATAAAACGTATTGGATATATGATTATTATTGCATGCATCAGTCATGTGACTGTCAGGAAGTGTACCTTGAATTCGTGGAGGCCCGCAAAAACAATAACCAGGCAGGGCAGCATTTTGGGATTCGCGTATCTTTCAGCGATCATAAATTCACCCTAGAGGACTATAATATATCCAAGCAAAAGGCGATGGATATTGCGGAAGACACGTTAAAGTACAGCAACGACATCATGGCGTTATTTAAGCAGCGGTATCAGCAAATGAAGGAAAAAGGAACGCAAATCATCATGGAAAGTGCAAAGGCAGCCAAAATGCCTCATGTTCATACAGAACCAGTTATCGGAAGAAATGAACCATGTCCTTGCGGAAGCGGAAAAAAATACAAAAAATGCTGCGGAGCAGCTTGATCGATCTTGGAGGGTGACTCGAAATAGAGCGCCCTCTTTTTTTGTAAAAAATTGAAAAAATAGTAGCGAAATAAGAACGTTTGTTCTATAATTGATTATACCAGATATCAACAGATAAAGAAATAAAAAGTAGGATTTTAGACCGAATTTTCTAAAAACTTCTTTTTTATTTTCAAAAATCTGGTATATATAAGAGAGAAGGTTTTTTTGATCTCATCTCTTTCAACGGTAGACGGCAACCAGACGGGATGCGAATCCCTGCACTGATGGCAGTTTAACTTAATGAACGAAGGAAGGGGTAATCAAATGACAAGAGAAAAAAGATTAATACCTTACAAAGTTCTTGAAGTAATGGAAACGGTGAAAGAAAAGATTCCCGAGGGCATCGAGCTTGTGAAAGCCCCTGCAGTTTGGGAAAAAAGCAATTATGGTGAGGGTGTTGTAGTCGCCGTCATCGATACAGGAATTGATAAGGAGCATCCAGACCTCAAAGAGAGAATCATTGGCGGGAAGGATTTTACCAATACCGGAGATTTTCAAGATGATAACGGGCATGGAACACATGTATGCGGTACGATACTGGCTTCCATTAATAACGTTGGTGTAGTGGGAGTGGCTCCGAAAGCAAGCATTTTGGCCTTGAAGGCCTTGAATGGGCAGGGTCAAGGTGAAATAGATTGGATCAATGGAGCCTTGGAGTATGCGATCAATTGGCAGGGGCCGAATGAAGAAACGGTTTCGGTCATTTCACTTTCACTTGGGGGGCCGCCGGATGAGGCGGAACATAAGCTGATTCAAAGGGCCATCCAGAAGGACATTCTTATTGTTTGTGCGGCTGGGAATAGCGGGGATGGGCGTCATGAAACCGATGAATTGGATTATCCAGGTGCGTATCCAGAGGTAGTGGAAGTCGGAGCTGTGGATTTAAGCAGAAATTTAGCGGATTTCTCAAATACGAATGATGAAATTGACTTGGTTGCGCCAGGAGTCGATATACTCTCTACGTATCCAGGTAATAAATATGCCAGACTCAGCGGAACATCAATGGCAACTCCGCATGTAAGCGGTGCAGCAGCTCTCTTGAAAGTGATAGCTGAACAGGACTTTGGCCGCAAGCTGACAGAGGCAGAATTGTATGCTCAGTTAGTGAAAAGTACGGAAGATTTGGGAATCAGTAAAAAAGCACAAGGCAATGGGCTGCTCAACTTAACCATTGCGGACCAAAGGGTTGAAAAATCTATTAAGATTACCATAGAGTCAGAGAACCTTAAATTACCGAGTAAATCAGTGGTCATGGAATACTGACAAAAAAGGTGTCCCAGGATTCTTGGGACACCTTACTCAATAATTTTATCGTTTATTTTTTCTTAGCGCTGCAATAAGTGCTACAAGGGACAAGATCAGTGCTATGACAGATAGGGTGATGATCAGTGTTTCATTACCATTACTTTTATCATCTGCTGTTGCCGTGTCCTTTGAATTGTCGGTTGCTTTGGAATCATCGGTTGCAGCTTCATCTTCGTGCCCGTGATCAGGGGACTCTGCATCAGCCTTTGGGGCTACCGAAATTTGCGTTACTGAATGCGGTAGGGCGGAACCTTCATCACCGCTCCATTCGACGATTTCACCATCTTTATAATATTGAAAGGCGTCCCAAGCGACCTTCGTTTCTTCTTTAGGGTTTTGGGCAATGAATGAGAATTGCTGGAATTGTCCAGCGGATATGCCTTCACCGGTTGCTTCCCAAGTTACCGTTTTAACACGCCCATCCTTATCTCCTTCAGTTGTCACTTTCCATCCTGGTACAGGCTCATAGCTTTCAAAGGTAACCCCTTCAGGAACCTTTAAAGTCACTTTCGTTGTCGGCGTTTCTTTTTCGACTGGAACTTTTATCGAGTAGGTTTCCCATGCCTCAGGGGCAGATGAACTAGGTTTGACAGTAACGTGTGCATTCGCCGAACCAGCGAATATGAGTAATGCTGCAAATGTAGAGATGAGTAGTTTTGTAATGTTTTTCATCAGTATAATTCCCTCCAGTTATGAATTCCCTATAAAAATTGTAAAATCAGCATTGATCGAATCGAGATTTTCCGTTAAACCGTGAACATGAATATTCCACTTTCCTGGCAAGGTTAGTATAGACTTTGAGGTGAACTTACCTTTGGTTTTCCCCTGCAATTGCAGCTTTATTTCACCGCCCTGCCCATCTGCAGGCTGCATCGTGAGGGTTAGCTGCTCGATATCAGCAATTGGCTCACCGCCATTTGCCAGTTCAACTTGAATCCGGTTATCCCCGACTTCATTCGGGGTGACCATTAATGTAACCTCATTGTTTTCTTCTGTCTTTATCGTTTTTTCAAATGGTCCGGGAGAAGACATCGCAGTTTGGACATTAGTCAATAGAGCTGCAACAAGGAGTACTGCCACACCAATTCCAAGCTCGATTCCTGCGCTATAGCCCAGTTTTTTCGTTTGCTTTTTCCCCTTGAGGAAATGCCAGGCACCTAAAACGATCATGATTGTCATGAGAACGATTTTCGCAAGCAATAATTGACCATAGGTTGTGTTGAACAAGGAATGGATGGTCGGTACATGCTGCAGGCTGCTATATATGCCGCTAATGACCAGGATGATTACACATGCGAAAGCCCATCTGGAAAACCTTTGAATGATCGTCCAGTAAAAGATTTTTTTATCCTCCTGGACTGCCTGCCGGTCGGCTAGCCCAGGCAATATCACCAATAAGGCCATAAGTCCGCCCATCCATAATGCCATCGACAATATGTGGAGGAAATCCATCAAGACGGCGAGAACGTGATTAGGAACGGCTGCCGTATGTCCAGTTAAAGCCTTACCAAGCATTAAGAAGGCCGTCAGGATAAAAGAAAGGAAGGGCAGAGCTTTATTCAAGGGATTCTCAAGCATGAAATAAAGAGCTAAAAATAGAAGGATCAACATGAGTATTTGAATGATCCAGATGGTACCGAAGCTTGTGCCATTCAGTACTTCCTTGATATATGTCCCATTAAAAGCATCCGTCCAGCCCACGCCAGCGTCAATCGTCACCTTTAAAGGCAGGCTGCAGAAGGTGGCAAGAGCTAAACCAATGTAGGAAATCCATAGATATAGACGTGCTCTTCCGCTAGCTTGAAAAAGGCGGGAGTCCTTCGTTAAAGATAGGCGGAAAAATAGAATACCAGCAACGGCCGCGAAGCTTATGTATTGAAGGCCTTGCAAGAACACATTTATGGAAGTCGGAAAACCTGCGTTCATTTTTGAATGATCTTGGTCTGATAAGGAGGCTGAGTCGCCGAATTGAAAGGGGATTGTCCCTTCGATCGGATGGCCGTCACTCGAGACCACTCTCCATTTAATATAATAAACGCCTTCATCGACAGTGCCTTTCCACTTAGCTTCCAATATCTTCTCGCTTTGTTCCGATATGGCGCTTTTTTGAACGGGAACCTTCTGTCCATCTTGACTGAAGACTTCAAGCGAATGGAAAGCCGGCTGTATATTCTCGCTGAATTGAATGCTGATCTTTTCAGGAAGAGTATCCATGGCTTCATTCGGGCTAGGATTGGAGCTAATTATTGTAGCATGCCCAAAAGCCATTGCCGGGTATAGAAATAAGGTAAATAGGCTGATTACCAGCCATAAGTAATTCTTCATCTTGGTATGCCATCACCCTTTCATTAGGTTATGTAAGCTTATTATAAAAGGAAAATGTGAAAAAACAGTGAAAATAAATGAAGCATCCAAAGGCAGTTTCAAGGCTCGATGGATTTAGCTAACGATAATGTCAAAGTGGACTGGCTCCAGTCATTATAGACATGTAAATGATAAGTTGACAATGGAAATGGTGCACCTCATTCACCCAGCTTTAGAAATAATTAAGGTTTCTTTAGTATTATAACCTTATTATGCTTGCTGGAATCATAGGGGGATACAATGCTTAACCAAGGAGTAAAGGAAAAAAGCATGAAGGTGCTTTTGGCTGGTTCTCTCATTGGCATGGGGACATTCACGTACTTGCCTGATGCTAACGCTGCAAAAGCCGGCATCGCACAAGAGGTTAATACGATAAATGTTCTGTCAAAGTTAGAGATAGAAGGGGCTTCTCTCAATTAAGATTTTTCAGAAAGTGTACATGACTATCGAGCAACAGTCGAGAATGATATTGAAAAGATCGACTTGCATGCCGAAAGTCAAAGTGAGAATGCCGCCATTTTCGTGAACGGTACGAAGCTGATAAATGGTGTGGCCAGGAACCTGCCTCTTCAAACAGGCATGAATAGGTTTGAAATTACCGTCAGCGATGGAATTAGTGAGGCGGTTACCTATACCGTCGTAATCGAAAAGCTTGAAAGTGGCGATAATCGCTTAACTTCAATCGGGGTTATCTCAGGGCTCGCTGGCTTTTAATCCCAATGTATCATCGTATCATGCTTCGGTGGAGAATAAAGTCAAGAGCGTTACGATATCTCCATCCTTGAGTGACCGTGCGGCTCATGTAGTGGTTAATGGAAAAGATGTAACGAAAAGTGGTGTGGAGGTTCCGCTTCCGATTGGTGACACAGCAGTGAAGATTATCGTGACTGCAGAAAATGGGGACGAAAGAACCTACTTGCTTACGATTACGAGGGCTGACGGCAAGAAAACGGAAAAGGAGGAGAAGGATACCTCTCAAGAGGATAAGGGGCAAAAGCAACCAGCAATCGAAACGCCCCCTTCGACTGGAGCGGTTAAAGCAGATACTCTTTCTGCTCGTACATTTAATGATCAAAAAGCGACAAATGTCAGTCACACAGGAAAGGCAGCACAGCCTGAAAATGTTTCAATCCAAAAATGAATGCCGGTATAGATAAGGGATCGGCAGCAGAGCGTGTAGAAAAAGAGGATGAAGCTCCTGCATTGAACCATTTGACAGCATCAACAGGAGAATGGAATAAACCCTTTCTTTCGAATGAGTATACATACCATATTGAAGTGGATAATGATGTGAACTCTGTGGAATTGGACGCTGCAACAGGAGCAGATGTGACAGCCATCGAATATGACGGCGGAAATAAAAAAAAGGTGAAGGTAAAGAATAAAGCGAAAACAGCCATTTCCGTTACCGTTTCAAAAGATGCGAAGCGACGTACTTACGTGCTTGTTTTCGAAAAGGATATGAAAGTGGAATTGGATGAGGAAGAAACTGTGGATGATGCCAAACAAGAGGAAAAAGGGGATTAATTGGGGGGTGGGAGATAAAGTTCAACACGGGCTTTAGGCGATTTTTCCTAAAAAAAAGGACAAGTTCCAATACTTGTCCTACGCTTTGTAAGGTAAAATGATTTCGACTTCGGTTCCGCGATTTAGCTCGCTGTAAAACCGGACCTTCCCCCCGTGTGCTTCAATGATCCTGCAGCTGACCGTCAAGCCTAGGCCGGTGCCTCTTTCCTTAGAAGAATAGAAAGGCTCTCCAAGATGCTTCAAGCGATTTTTTTCTATTCCACTTCCATTATCTTTAATGATGATCGAAAGGTTTTTGTCTGTATGCTCGAAGTCGATCCATATCTGGTCGGCGGCAGCCTCCATGGAATTCTTGAGCATGTTTATGAATACTTGCTTTAGTTGATTTCCCTCACATGAAAGCAGCGGTATGTCATTTTTAACTGATATTGATATTTGGGCGGAGAAGGAGTCCGCTTCTGGCTTCAACAAGGTCTTGACTTCATTGATCAGTTCCACGATTTGCTGCTTGCTGAAAGGAAGCTCCTGTGGTTTTGCCAGAACGAGTAACTCGCTTACGATCAGATTGATCCGGTCCAGTTCACTTAGCATAATTGAGTAGTATTGTTCATGGGGATGGTCATTCTTTTTAAGTAATTGTACGAAACCTTTTAATGAAGTCAGCGGGTTCCGTACTTCATGGGCAACGCTTGCAGCCAGCTCGCCGACTATCGACAGTTTCTCGCTTCTCCTTAACCGTGCTTCGGTTTCCCGGATCTGCGTGACTTCTTTGGCATAAGTAATGATCCCGACCAATTCGTCACCAATCATCATGGGGACGAACGTACAAGAAAGCAGGATGGACTTCCCGTATTTCGTTATAAATTGTATATCTTTCCCTTTTTTGATTCCTTTACGATTTTCCACGACATAGTCGCAGGATGTATGAATCAGTTCTGCATCTTCCGGTGAAAAATCCAGGTTAACGAAGGAGGAGCCATGGACTTCTTCTTGATGAAAGCCGGTAACCGTTTCAAACCTCGGATTCACGGTGGTGATCAACCCGTTTAAATCAAGCATGAGCATCGGGTATGGATTGTGTTCGAACAATGATTTATAACGTTGTTCACTATCGAATAATTGCTTCTCCGCAACAACTCTTTCAGATATATCCCTGCCGATGACGACTAGCCCTTTTCGGGAACCATCTTCAAAGAACAAGGGAACCTTGATCGTATCAAAGGTTTTGTGATTGCCATCTGGAAGGGGAATGATTTCCTCGCATCTTGTAATTACCCCTTTCATCCACGTTTCCTCATCGGAAACTTCACAGTAGATCAACGACTCTTTGTAAAATTCAGTGTATTCCGCCAGCTCGCTGTCTTTTTTGCCCTTATAATCCACATGCTCCAATTGAAATAATTGAAGTCCAAAGGTATTCGATTCCAGCCATCGCCCATCGCCATCCTTGAAGTTAACGAAATCGACCATCGAATTAATAAGTGTACGCCGGCGTTGCTCCGCTTCCTTTAATTGCTTGAATTCTTCCCTTTTAGCCAAGTAAAGGTATAAGACCATGCCTATCGATAAAAGAAAGAAAATGCCTTCCACTCTCTGTAGTTGAATGAAGACCTCTTTGTTTTGAATATTTGTCGTTAAGAAATAGTCGAACACGACTAGTGTAAGAATCCCGGAAAGGATATATATACTTAAAATGGAACGCTTGGACATGGAGATTCTCCCTGATTTTAAGACATTGCAATGGTAAAATTACATACACATTTTAACAAACTATCGAAGAAAAATATATGCACAATCATAAATAAAAAAACAGGAACCTAGGCGGTTACCTGTTTTTTCGGAAGATGCGTTGGCTCTTTTTCTTTTTCATCCGTTTGTAGATCATGAAAAATGATAAAAAGAGCAGTGCGAGTGCAGCTAACGTATATTGGTTCATCTCCATAGTTAGCAGGCCATATGGAATCAGCGATAGAAAGAAAAAGTAAATCAGGTTTCCCAGTGTCGTTGCCAATAAAAAATCCTTGAATGTAACCGAACTGACTCCTGCTGCCAGGTTGATCAGGCTTGTAGGGATAAGCGGGAAAACCCTTCCGGTAAAGACATACATAAAACCGTGCTCCACAACACTTTCTTGCCATTTTTTATCCAGCTTCTTCAAAAGAAGGTCTTGAAACCAGTTTCTTGCAGCATAGAAGATCAATCCTGATGCTACTACACTCGTCAACCAACTCCAAAGGTAACCATATAAGAAGCCAAATATCGTGACATTGATCGTCAGGAGCAAAATTAATGGGATGATCGTAAATGAATTTTGGACAAACATTAATACGAATGTGACCAAAAAGGTGAGCGTGAGGTTTTCCTTCAAGATGCCAATAACTGACTCCAGGTCACTTTTCCATACTAAAGTGAATAATTCTGCATTTGTGTAAATGAATATTGCAATACCCAACAGAACAATCAAAGTCAGTAATTTTTTCAAAGGGTCACCACCATTCTTACTTATAGTTTACCAGCTTCAGGTTCATTGGTGAAAAAAGAGCTGTCGCAAAATGCAGACAGCTCTTTTACAGTATAGTAGGTTCAGGAAGCGATGATTCCTTTAAAGCCACTTTTCAAACTGAATTCTTTTGTTCATTGCATAAATGATTGGCGCACCAACCAAAAGGACAACGAATTCACCAACTGCTGTGGTGCCCCAGCTTAACCAAAGCGGTAAGTCCAAGGCAAGGTTCAGTTCTATTGCAATCAAGAACATTGTGAACGTGAAAAAGATAATCGTCGCGATCATCCGTCCTTGGATACTTTTAATGAAACGCGAAACAAAAATGACCAGCAGCAGGGCGAGTATGGATTGCCCGACCCCGAAAATCAAGTCAAACGGAACCATGGGTGAAAATAGCAGATTCGAAATGAATACACCGCCTACGATGCCATAGATGTATTTTTTATTGAATACTATCAGATGGTTCAGCATTTCCGGAACCCGGAATTGGTATGCGCCAAAAGATATGGGTTGAAACACGAATGAGACCGCCACATATAAGGCAGCCAAGATCCCGCTTATCACGAGGGTACGATTATTCATTTTATTCTCTCCTAGTTTTTTATCGTGGGATGGTTACGAACCACGTATAGGTTTTTGCCTGAAGCTTAATAGTAGTCTAAATATGCCCCTTTCGTCAATTTGTAAAGAATGGTTATTGCACGACCTAGCTCCATGTAGGCCAAACGGAATTTTGATTTCTTGCATGGAAGGATGATATTATTTTTATAGAGAAGTAGAAGGAGTGAGAGTGACGTGTCAATTGAAAGTGTCAAACATCATTTTAAAAAATGGAATCGAGAAGGCGAAGTGATGGAGTTCGAAACATCAAGCGCTACGGTTTATGAGGCAGCGGATACCATTGGTGTGATTCCTGCGCGGATCGCTAAGACCCTATCCTTCAGGGGGGAAGGTGACAAGGCGATTTTGGTTGTAGCGGCCGGGGATGCAAAAGTCGATAATAAGAAATTTCGCCAGTCATTCGGTTTCAAGGCAAGGATGCTGGCTCCTGATGAAGTGCTCCAACAGACTGGGCATGCTATCGGCGGCGTTTGCCCATTTGGACTGGCCAACGAGCTGGACGTTTTTCTCGATGTATCAATGAAGCGGTTTGAGTCGATATTTCCCGCTTGCGGCAGTACGAATTCTGCCATAAAGCTTACACTTGCTGAATTATTGGAATATTCAGGCGCTGAGGGGTGGGTTGATGTGTGTAAGGATTGGGAAGAAGTGATAATCGAGGAAAAAGGTTAGGAACGGCTGTTATTTTATGAAACGGAAAGATTCGCATCAGTTGGAAATCGCTCGATTACAGAAAAATAACCTGTGAAATCGCCCCAGCTGAAGATGCTCGTGAAGAAATCCCCTAAATGGAGCGTGAAGGATGTTAACCGGAAGCCATCGAAAAAACAATAGCAGCTACCTTAGTCTAAAAACTCTTTATGAAGAAAACATCACGGTCAAGAGTATAGCCCAAGAGCTTGAAGCCTGTCACAAAAATGATGAAGCGCTGGATATACGTAATGCGCTGGAAAAAAAGAATTTCGATATCATGGCTGTGCAAGATCAAGGGGACATCATCGGATATATCGAAAGGCACGAGCTTGGTGAAGGAAGGATTTCGAGGTATTTGAGACACTTTTCACCAAGGGAGCTTGTTTCGGACTCAACCCCCTTGATTCAGCTTCTTCATATTTTCAAGAAAAAAACAAGGGTGTTCGTGCTGGAGAACAACTCAATCAAAAAGTTGATTACCCATGCTGACCTTCAAAAGCCGCCTATCAGGATGCTGATATTCGGCTATATCACCCTATTGGAAATGAGGCTGAGCGATATCATTTTGCATCGATTCGGCGATGGCGGCTGGCACTCCATGATAAGCGAGGACCGTCTGGAAAAGGCAACCGAATTATATCGGCGCCGAATCGATAAAAATGAAGACATCAATATAATAGAGTGTCTGCAAATCAGTGATAAGTTCGATATTATCCATAAAGATCAGGAAATGAGGCGCTTTTTTCAAATCCCTTCAAAAAGTAAGGGGAGGAAGGATGCGAATGCGATCCGGAAATTGCGGGATAAGATTTCGCATGCCAATGAATTGGGGCTGGACATGTCCTGGATGGAAATCATTGAAGTGGTCGAATGCTGCGGTCAGCTGCTCGAAATATCCGAATCCTATCAGTACGAGAAGTAAGAACCAGGCATCCATACTGGTTCTTTTTTTGTTTTTGGTACTTCAATCAAGAGAGAAAGCTGCCTATATTTAGGCAGCTTCCCCAAGGTATTAAAACTCTGGCAGTTGGTCGAGATTATTTTCCTTGATGCCATCAGGCTCACTCCGCAATATGTCACGTCCATATTTATGAAAGACATCAACATTGGCAAGCTGACCTGCCTTCGCCTCGGAAAGGGCAGTAGGGTAGTCAAGTTCGCGGCCGGAATTCGTCTTGATGGCAATGATATTGTCATCATCATTTTTCCTGACAGCAATGATTTCTTCCTTTCCAGTTGAATCAGGCTGATTTGCTTGCGGTGTACCCTGCTGTTTATAGGATTCATAGGCTTTTTCAAATTGGACCATGTTTTTGACACCTCCTATGTATAGGGTGAACTAATTGTTCTGCAATATACAAACCTCATCCAGCTACGCTGTCGACGTATGTAAATACTGAATGTGGTACTTTTTGCATGATTCGATAATCCTGTAAATTTCTTTATTCTGGTAAAAAGCTACTTTCGTCATGGCTGAATAGGGATGAACCTACCTATTTAGATATCTTTTGCTATTGTAAAATTATGGAGTGGAACTATGAAACTGGGAGGCAATCTATGAAAAAACAATTTCTATCATTTACACTAATCGCTGGAATGGTCCTTCATCCATCAGGGACAGTCCCTGCGTTGGCAGCAACACATCCTGCTCCGGCGCATCATGCTGCATCCGCAGATAAGCAGGTCGTTAAAAGGATCGATGTCGAAAAAATCTACAGAAATATTGATTACCTCTCCAAAACACCTCGAGTGGCCGGTACTGAATCAGAGTACAAGGCCGTCCAGTTCATCAAAAAGCAATTCAAATCATACGGCTATAAAGCCAATATCGAAAAGTTCAATTTTTTATCCTATACGGATCCAAATCGGGTTGAGCTATCCATTGGCGGCTTTGATGGGGAAATCAAGCCAAACCATTTAACTTATTCAGTGAATGGAAATCCATCCGGTGAACTGGTATATGCCGGCCTAGGAACGAAGGAAGAGCTTGAAAAAGCAAGTGTCACAGGGAAAATTGCCCTTATCCAAAGAGGCAGTCTCACTTTTGCAGAGAAGGTACTGAACGCGGCAGAAAAAGGCGCGGCGGGTGTCATCCTGTACAATAATGCAGATGGCGAATTGAATGGAACCCTCGGAGGGGACAATGATCAGTATATTCCTTCTGTCACGATCACGAAAAAAGATGGAGAGGCCCTGCTGGAAAAAATGAAGGCAGGAGGCAATTTGACCGCTTCATTAAAAATCGAAGGGGCTCATACTGGAGAAAAAACCTCTTATAACGTGGTGGCCATGAAAAAGGCTACCAAGAACATGAAAGCTAAAAAAAGCGATATCATTTATATCACAGGTCATCATGATTCCGTCGCTGGAGCACCGGGAGCGAATGATGACGCATCGGGAACGTCTGTCACACTTGAACTTGCCCGGGTATTGAAGAATCTTCCCGCTGATACGGAAATCCGCTTCGTTACCTTCGGCGCCGAGGAGAATGGTCTGCTAGGTTCGCAGCATTATGTCGGGAACCTCCCTGAGGAGGAGATCAAGCGGACGATCGCCAACTTCAACCTCGATATGGTTGGAAGCAGGGACGCTGGAGATTTGGTGATTTTAAGTAATGATGGCGAAATGAATCTTGTGACCAATCTGGCTCAGGCATCAAGTGCCAGGCTGAATGGGACGCCTACTCCTTATGGGCAAGGCGGCCGAAGTGACCATGTATCCTTCGCCGAGGCTGGGATTCCCGCGGCCTTATTCATCCACAGTCCTTCAGAACCTTGGTATCATACTCCTGATGATACCATTGATAAGATCTCTAAGGAAAAGCTTCAAGATGTTGCTGAAATCGTCGGCACTGCTGTCTATGACCAAGCAAAAATTGAAAAGAAAAAAACATTTCCACCTCAAGGGAAAAAGGTGAAAGCACCGGATTTAGCTGAAGAGAAAGAATTCAAGTAAGGAAGATGTACGAAGGGTAAGTTTTTTAGGGTGCATCCTGCACCCCTTTTTTTATGTTTAAAAATGGAAAATTAGGGGTAATAAGCCTAGGTTGGAACTGCTTTTATATGGGTGTAATTTCCTAATGTTCGAGCTTAAATAGCTTATTTATCCCTATTTAACTGTAAGACTATAATCCTTATAATAAAAAATATGAAAAATATGACAGTGATGAAGAATGATTTTTTGAGGTGATTACGAATTGCATGCAAATTCTTTAAGGGAGATTCACTCGGCCATCTCGGGCAGAATGTCGGATGTGAGTGAAAAAATCAATCGCTTGGAGCAGGCTAAACGACAAATCAATGAAGAACAAGATATATGCTTGGGAGAAATCAGGAAAATAATACATCCGGAATTGGCAGGAAGCTGGACGGGAAATCGAGCCGATGATTTCCAAGATGCCCGCAGCGATGCGTACAAGGCCATGTCTACGATCATTCATGCTGATTATGACGACTATCAAGAGAAAATCGAAGGAAAAATCACAATGCTGAATATAGAGAAAACAGCTTTGAGTGCAGCAGGCACCATAGCCCATGAAGCGGATGCCCTTTTGGAAAAAGGAGAAGCCGTCATTGATCAATTGGAAAGTAAACTATCATATTTAAAAGGGTGGTTGTTTTAATGACGACAATCAAGCTGAATCATCCTGCCGTAACGAAGCAGGTCGATCAGGTAAAGACGGCCCTTGGTGGCGTCAGTCTTGGACATGTACCAGCAGGAGAGCTTGGCAGCAATAAATTGGAATTTACCTCGAAGTGGATGGATCGGGAAACGAACCTTGAGAAGGTTTTCGAACAATATATTAAAATCGTCCAAAAAAATGTCGAAGATACCCGGGCCAATATCGATTTATTAAAAGAGCAGGATGAAGCCATCGCCCATACTTCACATGGGTATCCTGCGAGATGAAAATATACGAAGCCGAGAGCTTGCAGGACGCAACCAAGTCACGCGCCAAGCAATATGAAGAGTTAAAGAAGCAAATCAATGCCCTGAAGAAGGAATTTCAGGGGATCGTCGCCCTAGATCACGAGTTTCAAGGAGCCGGTGCTGCCGCCATCAAAAGCTTCTATGAAGCGCAGATCGACGTGGCGGACGCCTGGATTGAGCTATTCACGACGCAAATCAGTTTTTTGGAGGGCATTCCTGCCACTCTCGAAGATGCGGACCTCTCCGGTAATACGGTGGTGGAGGTTCCTTTTTTAGATGGGGAGGTTTCGAATGGCATCAAGCAAGCGAAGTCGCTTGTCGATGAACAAGCAAGCGATCTTAGCAGAATCCTGAACAGTATTGATGATATCCTACCTCTGGATATGTTCGACCAAAAGGATTTTAATGAAAAAATCACGCTGGCCGGGCATAGACTGGATGACACCGTGACAAAGGTAGAGAATGTCGACCGGCAATTGGTCGAGGAGTATGAAGTGTCTGTCGGGCAGGAAAACGTGGCGGTTGGCCTTTTCCGTGCCTTGCTTGATGCGACCAAACAGGACGGCACCATTTCGCCGATGACGTTCAACCAAACAGCCTTCAAGAATAGTGAAGTCTATCAAGTGAAGGATGAAGTCGCCGGTCAGATGAAGGAGTACCAGACCTTCAAAAAGGAACAAGCCGAAGCCAAGGAAATCGAACAAGAAATGGAAGAACTCGAAAACCGCCCATGGTACGAAAAAGCCTGGGATACGACAAAAACCTTTACAGGGGAATTTACGGGATATTATGATTCAATCAGGGCAACGACCGGGGTCGATCCAGTCACGGGCCGCAAGCTGTCCGATGCCGAACGAATCGCCGCAGGCGCCATGGCGGCCGCTGGGTTCATCCCCGTCGTCGGCTGGGCCGGACGGGCCATCAAGGGCGGCAGTGCCATCTACAAAACGGCCAAAGGACTGAACGCCGCGAATCACGCACTCGACGCTTACAAATCGACAAAGGGCTTTAGCCTTCTCCAGAAATCCGAATACGGGATATACGGACTCCTCGCCGCCAACGGCCTTGGCGAAGCCGCCACAGGCAAAGACATGTTCGGCAACCAGCTAACCGAGGAACAGCGCCAGAACGGCCTCTTGATGGCACTGGGAATCGGCAGTGTGGCTGGTGCAGCCAAAGTCGCCGATAAAGTAGCAAGTGGTACAAAGTTCATCCCTTACAGCAAGGAATTTGCGCAGAAGCAGGTTCAGAAGGTTCAAGCTTTCGGCAGGGAAATCGGCAAGGTGGAAGTTCCTCTCCGGATTAGGGTCGAAGAATTAGCGACGGCGTATGGATACAACTATAAATATGTCACTTTTGATAATACTACGGTTAAGGATATCGTGCAGAAGTTTACGGTTAAGAGTGATGGTGGTAAGGGTACAGGCAAAGTAGTGCTTGCAAAGGAATCCATTGAAATTACAAAAGTGGAGTATGGAAAGCATTATACAAGAGAGCGGATGAAGAAAGTTTTAAAACCGAATATTGAATATACATCCCCTGGTGGTCACGTATATAAAACAGACGAAAAGGGTCGTATAACAAGTGTAGAAGGTTCTCTCGACTTAGGTAGTGGTAAACGAAACAATTATGCTCAGCGAATTGCTGGAAGGGAAGACCGCTTGCCGGATGATCAAGGGGGCCACTTAATCGCCAGCATATTTAAAGGGTCTGGTCATCTAGACAACCTTGTTCCTATGAATGCAAACCTGAATATGGGAGAATGGAAAAAACTCGAAATATCTTGGGCAAAAGCTTTAGACAGTAATCCTCCTAAAACAGTAGAAGTGAAAATTTATCCTGTGTATGAGGGAAATTCAACTCGACCTACAAGTTTCGACATAGAGTATAAAATTGACGATGGCCGTTGGGATTTAAGAACATTTGAAAATAGAGCAGGGGGATAAAAAATGAATGAATCAAAACTAAATGAATATTATCAGAAAATAGCTCAAACAGTAAATGAGATGATTCCAGAAGAATGGAGTAAAGTTATTTTGTATGGAGAAGTTAATGAGGGGACAGGGACTGCGTTCTTTTTCTATCAGTCTAATATTAATGATAAACTCATATATAGTCACGATATCCCTGAATTACATAGTATTAGTAGAATAGAGTATAGAGATACTTGGCGGAGGTTAATAAAGGTTTTAAAAGAATTATCAGATGAATTTAAAGATAATAATCAAGAACAATGGACCAATTTAACTTTTACTTTAGAAAGTACTGGGGAATTTAAAGTTGACTATGATTATGAAGATTTATCAAATGCAGATGATCACGAAAGAAGGGTTATTTGGGAATATACTCGTTTGGGTCTTTTACCTGAAACTGAATATGATAAGAGTATTTTAGAAGAATACCTCAAGAAAGAATAATGGAGGATAAAAAAAGCTTGTTTTTTTGTATGACCTTAACGGTAAAGTTAAGGTCTTTTCATTGTAGAAATAGCATATGTATTGTTTTAAGTTATATCGGGCTTCTCATATAAAAGGCCGTTAGTTCTAAAAAAGATATATAGATAAGAATATGGATTTACTGACCTCAGACATCGTGATTAAATACAAGTGGTACAAAGTTCATCCCTTACAGCAAGGAAATTGCGCAAAAGCAGGTTCAGAAGGTTCAAACTACAATAACAGACATTGCGAGATCTGGAAAAGCCACGTTAAAAAATATAGGTGAAGAACTAGGTAAAAAAGAAATCCCTAAACGGATAAGTATGGAACAAGTATCCCTCGCAGGAGGACCAACCCTTCGCCAAGTTATGATGGAAAAGCAGACAATTAAGGAAGCCTATCAGAAATTCACGGTTAAGGATAGCAAAGTAGAGGGTGTTTCTGGGGAGAGTATTACTAAAGGTAAAGTGTATCCAACTAGACAAATAGATTCAGTAGCAGAAACACATATAATTGATAGAGTAAAAGAGCTAAGAGGAAATTTAACAAGTAGGTATAAGAAATCTGGTAATTTTGCTGTTGCAGAAGTGGATGTCAGTGGGATAAGTAAATCTGAATTTTATGCTCAAAGTAGCATAAATGAACTCAAAGGAAGTCTTGAGGATATGGTGCCTGATATTTCTTTACAACCTGAAAATCCAATGTTTAAAGCTACAGAAGCTATTGGTAAAGAGGGAGAGAGTTACTTAAGGAATACAGATACGGAGTATAAAATACTAAATGACATTGCTTCTGGGCTTGGGGAGAATACACAAGCTAATGGGAAAATTAAGTTATTTACAGAATTGGATACTTGTTACAGTTGTAGTAAAGTCATAGCAGAGTTTGCTGCTAAATATAAAAATATCGAATTAGAAGTCATACACAACAATGGTAATAGAATTATTCCTTAAACTTAATTTTGAATGGAGGAGAAAATTAATGAAAGATTGGGGATATAATGAATTATTTGATGCGATTCAGGAGACATATGAAGAGTTGTTAGAAGAAGATAGGGGATATAGGTATGCTATAGCAAAACTAGCTGATGAATTTGATAGATTAGGCAAGATAGAAGATTTTATTGTTGATACTGCTATTGGAGAGATAGCAATCGGCCATGAAAAAGTATATGTTGGGCGCATTGAAGGTATAACAAAAAGGTTAAGCATGTTTATCCCACAAGAAGCAGAATCTGACTTAACATTAGAAGAAATACAAGACTTATCGAAACGAATAAAAAAAGTAATACAAGGACTAAGAAATGCAGAGGTTGATTATAATTCATCAGCAGAATAGCAGGTGAAAGAAAAATATTTAATCATGAAGTGTTAACCTTGAGTGGACAAAGCCATTCGAGGTTTTTTAATGAATTAGACAGTTTTAAATCTTAGTATGTTATCTATGATGGCTAAGTGTTATTTTTATAATTTTTGAAATTACAGGAAACTAAACAAATGAACCAACTAGAAGCAAAAGAAATAATCGAGCAATTTCATAGTTTTTGCGCAGATAAAGCAATCAATGAAGAGAATGGGGATTGATATCAATCACCGATATAAATATAAAAAAGCATTATAGGGGCTTTTATGTCCAGATCCCAGTTTATCCTATGTTAAACAGGAACCGCGACGGTTTGTACCTCATGTACTGGAAAAAGGTTTGAATATCCACCCAATTCTTTAATTAAGCAAGCAAGCGATTAGTTTTACAAAAAGTGGGTATAAAGTATGGAGCGACCTTTCATTTAATAGCTAACACTAAGTTTTCTTTATGTTGAATAAGGAGAATTTGGTGGGAGGTGATTAAATGAGGAAAGTCTATGGTATTAAAAGTTTAATAAGTACCTTGAGTCGGTAAATCAGCCAATTACCGAAGAGGAGATCAATGATCTGATATTAAATAAAAAGATACCCCATCTCAGACCCATCAATAATTTACTGGTTTTTAATTTAGATCATATTGATGGCTGGCTTCATGACCAGCCATCCAAACCTTAACTAATGGAAGCCCTGCTTACAAGTGAATTTAAAGGGAAAAGCCGGCCAAGGTGTTTCATGAAAACCTTGGCCGGCTCCTTTTCTTTTTTATTAGTGGAAAGGGATCACCAGCTGGCGCATGACTCATAATAGCGTAAGCAGGGCTTGGATGCCGGTCAGGATGATCCCGATTATAAAACCGCATACGGCTCCGTTCACCCGGATCCATTGCAAGTCTTTTCCTACCCCATTTTCCATCATGTCGATCAGCGTTTCGTTATCTAGCTTATCGAGATTTTCCTGGACAAGATTGCCGATTTGCGTATGATTATTTTCAATGAGAGCAGTAATTTGCTTCTGGATCCATTGATCGATGCTGGTGCTATTTTCTTTCATATTATCCAGGACTCGCTGAATGATGGGGGTCAAGTAAGCGTCCATGAAATGCTCACCTTCGACGAATTCCAGTGCTTCTTGTTGAATTTGTTGTAGACCTCCCGTTATGGTTGCCTCGGGCTCCCATTTCGTTAGAAGTTGTTCCTTCCATTTTTCAACTCCTTGTAACAGTTCCCTGTTATCGTTAATGCCTTGAATTTCTTTCCTGATATATAAGATTAAAGCTTCTCTATTTGGTTCCTTCTCATTTTTTAAATTATTTACGACACTTAACAGAAGGTTTTGGATGATATTGCCCAGTTTCTCCTCGTTAAGCAAGCTTTGAATCGATTTAACGGCAAACTGAAGCATGCCCTCCAGTTCAATCTTGCTGAGTACATCCATGGAAACAGTGCCTAGCCTGTGTCCGGTTTCTTTTTGCCTTAACCAATCTTCAGCTTTTTTCAAAACATGGTCCAAAGCCTTTTTATCAAACTCTTCGTTTACTAACTGTGAACTTACAGCATGTAGAAGCTTGCTCATGTCTATGTTAGAAAGTGATCCTTTTATTTTTTTTGCAACAAAAGGCGTAATCTTTTCTATATCTATATAACATATCATTTGCTTAATAAGTTTAATCAGGACTTTTCTGAACGTGTCACTTTGTGTCTCTTTTACTATGACTGGGATCAATTTTTCTGTAAAAGGAATGTTTTTGACTTTATCCTGAATGCTCTCCTTAGACAGCCAATCGTTTTTCAGCATTGAAACCAGTGCATGGGTCATTCTTTTCCGGTTGTTGGGCAAGAGAGCTGTATGGGGGATCGGAATTCCAAGCGGATGGCGGAATAGTGCAGTGACGGCAAACCAATCTGCCAATCCACCGACAAGTCCTGCCTCGAATCCTCCGTGTAATAAATCCAGCGGCAAGGAACCTAGAAAGGGAGTGGTTGCAATATATCCCGCTCCCATGATCAATAATGAATACCGAGCTATTTTTCTTGACGATTTTATTTTTGGCGACATTTTATTCCCTCATCCTTAACATGATATTCCATTATTAGTATCGAATCATCAACGTATTTTATGTTTTGCTTTTATTTAGTAGTATAGCAGGTAGTTCAAAAAAATACCCACAACTAAGGCGGTAAGTTCATATTTCGGGAATGGGGAAACTGCTTATTAAGAAGAAAATACTTGCAATCAAAAAAAGCCGATCATTTCGATCGGCTAAAAACGGAAAAACGTTCAAAGTTCATCATTATATGCTTTTTTTAATCGAATCATTTTTAACTTCCACACTCTTTTTTCTCTCTTGCATGCGGCTGAAAATATAGGCTAATATGGATCCGGATATATTATGCCAAACACTGAAGATGGCACTGGGTACAGCAGCTAAAGGCGAGAAATGGGCGGTTGCTATCGCTACACCCAAACCGGAATTCTGCATCCCGACCTCCATGGCAACGGCCTTCTGTTTTGCCAAATCCATCCCGCATAACCGGGCAAAGAAAAAGCCAAGAATAAAACCAAGAACATTATGAAGCACGACGACCGCGAAAATCATTAACCCGGTTTTAGCCAGCTGATCTTGACTGCCTGCGACGACGGCAGAAACGATCAGGACGATGGCAATGACTGATACGAGGGGCAAAGCCTTTGCACCGGCCTCTGCCTGTTTACCGAAAAACTTCTTGACGATGAATCCAAGCAGGAGCGGGATGATCACGACTTGAATGATGGAAATGAATAACGATCCAATGCTGATATTGACCCATTTACTTGCCAACAGCAGGATGAGAAGCGGGGTGATGATGGGCGCTAAAATGGTGGATACGGAAGCGATGGCAACCGCAAGTGCAACATTTCCTCGTGCAAGGAACACCATGACATTTGAAGCTGTCCCACTAGGGCAGCAACCGACCAAAATGACGCCGACCGCCACTTCTTTCGGCAGGTCGAACAGGATTGCCAAAGCAAATGCCAATAACGGCATAATGATGAAGTGTCCTGCCACCCCGAGGGCTACATCTTTCGGTCGCCGGAAAACTTCTTTGAAATCAGCGGCGGACAGTGTAAGACCCATGCCAAACATGACTATACCCAATAAAGGAACGATGTACGCTCCAATCCATATAAAGTGATTAGGCATGAAATATGCTAGGACTGCAAATATCATCACCCATAAGGTAAATGTTTTTCCAGCAAATGCGCTGACTTTCTCTACTAAACCCATAATGACCTCCTAGATGTTTTAAAATAAATCAATTATAGTGTATATTCAGAATATTTAAAACCCCATTTCGGTAATAAAAAATATCCATGCATGTTAACCCGCTAATTGGGCTGAATTTAAATGCAGGCAAAGAAAGTTAGGATCATGCCGTTTTTGTGAGATGAGAACATAAAAGCGGCCAGCCAATAAGGAACGGGAAGCTACAATCAGTATGGGTTGTTTTAAAAGCCCAATTATTGCTATTGTAAGAATAATGACGGTAATACATGAAGTGGAGATGTGGGTGCTTTGATACATATATTAATTGCGGATGATGATCGGCATATTCGGGAATTGCTTAAATTCCACCTGGAGAAGGAAGGGTACATCGTTTTCGAAGCGGAGGATGGCAATGAGGCCTCGCTGCTACTTGAGAACGAGCGAATCCATCTCGCCGTTGTCGATATTATGATGCCTTATAAAAACGGCCTGGACCTTTGTAAGGAAATACGTGATCAATATGACTTGCCGGTGATCTTATTGACTGCTAAAGATCAACTTATCGATAAAGAAAAGGGTTATTTTGCCGGTACCGATGATTATCTTGTCAAGCCATTTGAGCCAAGGGAACTAATATTTCGAATAAAGGCTCTATTGCGAAGGTACCGAATGGTTAATTCCGAATCAATTGCATTGAACGAAACGATTATTGACCGTAAAAGCTATGAGGTGCGAATTGAGGGGAAGACATTGCTCCTGCCGCTTAAGGAATTTGAGCTGCTGGCACAGTTAGGGAGTTTCCCTGAGCAGGTTTTTACGCGTGAGCAGCTGATTGAACTCGTATGGGGCGCTGATTTTGAAGGAGATGACCGAACGATCGATGTCCACATAAAACGATTAAGGGAGCGCTTCTCCGGACGGACCGATGATTTCGCCATCACCACCGTTCGTGGCCTCGGTTATAAGCTGGAGGTCAATAAAAAGTGAAAACACTCTATTTCAGGATAGTTATTCAAACCATACTGATCATGGTGCTCGCCAGTGTCATCGCCTTTTTAATTTCCAATGTCTACTACCATAAGGTTCAAAAACCCTATAATGGTGAGAAAATTAGCAAAGTCGCTAGTGATATCGTTTCCTTATATGAGGAAAATCCAAGTCAGGATATCGATGCCTATTTAAACCATATAGCAGGATTGCACTATCAGATGTATTTGTTTAATGAGCGGGGTGAAGGAACTTTATATGGGGAGCCGTTTCGGGAAACCGCTTTGGATTCAGGCACGATTTCTGGAGTTTTGAATGGCAAGACCTACCAAGGAATCGCCAGCTATAATAATGGGTTATTCATTACCGGATTTTTTGATGATGTATTAATCAATAGCATCGGTGTCCCGATTAATGTGGATGGCGAGAAACATGCCCTGTTTGTTCGGCCGAATATAGAATTGCAGTTTGGCGAAATACGCTTTTTCCTTGCCGTTTTGCTAATACTCACACTACTGCTCAGTTTTTTATTCGTGATCATCAATACACGTTTCATCGTCAAGCCAATTACGAAATTGACTGAAGCTACGAAGAGAATCGCTGATGGAGATTATGGCAGTGAATTGAATGTATCCCGACGTGATGAAATCGGGGATCTGGCACAGCATTTTTCGAAAATGACCCAAAGTATCCAGCGGCTGGATGAAATGAGACAGGAGTTCGTATCGAACGTTTCTCATGAAATTCAATCGCCGCTTGCATCCATCCAAGGATTTTCGCAAACCCTGCAATCAGAGGAATTAACAAGGGAACAAAGAAATCAGTACTTGTCCATAATCGAAAAAGAGAGCAGGCGTATGTCTTTACTAAGTAAACAACTGCTTCAGCTAGCTTCGTTGGATAAAGAGGAAGATCCGCTGCAGCGGTCCAGTTTTGATTTGGCGCAGCAAATTCGGCAAGTGATGTTCATGCTGGAATGGAATTGGCGGGAGAAAGAAATGGTGATCGAAATGGATGTGCCTTCAATCGTCGTTTTTGCAGATGAGAAACTTATGAGCCAAGTATGGACGAACTTGATAACCAACAGCATTAAATATTCCGAAATGGGCAGCACAATTTACATTCGCCTCAAAAAACTGGATCATTTTGTTGAAGTGATGATTTCAGATACGGGCCTGGGAATTTCGGAAGAAGACCTCCCGTATATCCTGGATCGGTTTTATAAAGTAGACAAAGTGAGGAATCGCAGTGAAACCGGCAGCGGCTTAGGGCTTTCAATTACGAAGAAGACGATAGACCTGCATGGCGGAACGATTGAAGTTCAAAGCGAACTTGGCAAGGGAACCACTTTTTATATCCGTTTGCCCCTTATGTAATCATTCGTTCATCTTCCATTCATATTGGTTGATTACAATCCATTCATACCGATCGAAGGCTTATGGATCGGTTAACAAAAGGAATGGGAGATGAGATCATGTTTTTAGCCATACGTGAACTGAAGCATTCAAAGCTACGTTATTCGCTGATTGGATTGATCATGGTATTGGTCGCTTTGCTTGTCTTTATCATTTCAGGATTAGCCAATGGTCTTTCTTCAGATAACGCTTCATCCATACAAAACATGAAGGCTGACTATTTCGTCATGGAGCATGACTCGAAAAACAAATTGAATCGGTCGATCATATCCATGGACACGCTGGATGAACTCCGGGCTTCACCGGATGTGCAAGCAGCAGAAGGTCTGGGGCAAATGATGAGCACCTTAAATCAAATCGGTTCAAATGAAAAAACGGATGTCACGATTTTTGCGACCAATGGCAAAGGTATTTTGGCACCGGAAGTCATGGAGGGAAAGATCTATGATGATAAGAGACAAGGCGAGGCTGTTGCTGATCGTTCCTTAAAAGAGGTTGGCTATAAGTTAGGCGATTCATTTCGAGATGATTGGTCAGGAAAGGTTTTCACCATTGTTGGTTTTACGGAAAAGCAATCTTACAGCCATTCGCCGGTTGTCTACTTGAATGTTAACGGATGGAGGGAGATCAATCCGGCACTGAAAAATCAAGCTAAGAATTCGATCAGTGCGATAGCTGTGCAGATGGATGCGAAGGCAGAAGAAACTATACGTAAGTCATTATCTGAAGGCTTAACACTTCTATCAAAAGATGAATCGCTTCAGAGTATCCCAGGCTTCAAAGAGGAACAGGGCACATTGACGATGATGATTGCCTTCTTGTTTGTCATCGCAGCGTTTGTCTTGGCTGTATTCTTCTATGTGATAACCTTGCAGAAAACGAATCAATTCGGAGTCCTTAAAGCACTTGGTGCCAATACGGTTTATCTTGCAAAAAGCATTGTTGGCCAGGTCATGCTGCTTGCCGTTGTATGCATCGTTATCAGTGTGGCACTGACATATGGAGTCACTTTCATCATGCCAGAGGGGATGCCTTTTGAATTGCGTCCAGATCTGGTCATTAAATATTCCCTGTTACTTTTGGTTGTATCCGCATTGGGTTCACTGCTATCACTCTATCGAGTGGCGAAGATAGATGCCCTTCATGCAATTGGGAGGGTTTCGTGATGGGTGATAAGCTATTGTTTGAAAACATCAGTAAAATTTATGGAGAAGGCGACAACATGGTGACGGCCCTTGATGATATTTCCCTAGCCGTGAGAGCGGGGGAATTCGTTGCCATCGCGGGACCATCTGGCTCAGGAAAAAGCACGTTCCTTTCCATAGCCGGTGCATTACTTTCCCCGAGTAAAGGCCGTATTCTCCTGGATGAGAAAGATATCACTTCATTACCTTCAAAGGAATTGACCCGGGTGCGTCTTGAAAAGATCGGATTCATTTTTCAAGCGGCGAACCTAGTGCCATATCTGACCGTGCGTGAACAGCTTCTGCTACTTTCTGAATTGACTGGCAAGCGGGATAAAAAAGCTGTGATAAAAGCGGATGATCTGCTTAGCCATCTTGGCCTTGAACATCGGGCAGATCACTTGCCGGAAGCGCTGTCAGGTGGAGAGCGGCAGCGTGTAGCCATCGGCCGTTCGCTTATGAATGATCCGGAAATCATTTTAGCCGATGAACCAACCGCAAGCCTGGATTCCAAAAGGGGCAGGGATGTGGTCGAAATGCTTGTGCATGAGGTGAAGGCAAGAAATAAAGCGGCGATCATGGTTACGCACGATGAAAGAATGTTGGATTTATGTGATCGGGTGATCCATATCATCGACGGCAAGATCTTTACAAATGTTGATACGGAAAAACGCGCGAACCTGCAATAAGTAGAATGGATAAGAGGAAAAATAGAGGCTGCTTCATTCCGGTAAGACGAGGAACGGGGCAGCCTATTTTGTTCATGCCTGTTTCCCTTTTTGAATCGAGACAATCGTAGAGGGGACAAATACAACTGAAAAGAAAAAATCTTTGAAGGAATCAGTGGCTTTCCATGTTACTATAGAGCAGTGAAATTAACCTATCTTTTCACATTAACCACACTTAAAGGAAGGTAATAACCATGAAAAAGATTTCTTTAGATGTTTTCTTTATAGTAATTGGGGCTTTTATATTCGCCTTGGCAATAAACCTTTTCGTTATTCCGAATGAACTGGGGGAAGGGGGAGTCACGGGGATAACGATCATTTTATTTTATCTTTTTGAATGGTCGCCGGGACTTTTAAGCTTGATCATCAATGCTTTCCTGCTCATTGTCGGTTATAAATATTTGTCGAAAATGACCACGATTTATACGATCGTTGCCGTTGCATTCAACTCGCTATTCCTTCATTTAACGGAGAGTTGGAATATATCTTCCGATGAAATTGTCATCAATGCGATATTTGGCGGAGTGTTTGCCGGTGCAGGAATTGGGATGATCATTCGAGTGGGCGGGACGACTGCCGGTACAACGATCCTGGCCAGAATCACGAATAAGTATTTGGGATGGAGCTTAAGTTATGGACTTCTGTTTTTCGATTTAATCGTTGCGTTCTCATCTTATTTCATCATTGGCGCAGAAGGCCTTATGCTTACAATCCTAATGCTTTATATTGGAACGAAAACGATGGAATTCATCATAGAGGGCTTGAATCCGAAAAAAGCGATTACCATCATATCCAATGAAGCGGATCAGATTGCAAGTCAAGTAACCGTACTGATGGACAGAGGGGTAACCGTTTTTAGCGGTCATGGATACTACACGAAAGCTTCAAAGGATATTTTATATATCGTTATCAGCAAGCAGGAGGTCCTCAAGTTAAAAAGGATCGTGAAGGCAACCGATAGCAATGCATTTATTGCCATTCATGATGTCCGTGACGTATTTGGTGAAGGATTCCTCGATATATCGAAGTCCTGAATGGATTGTTTTTAGCTGGTGGATAAAGTGGTTTCGGAGTGATCTCATTCCGAAACCTTTTTTTATTGCTGTTGTTCTATGTAGGAACCCTCGAATATTGTCTGAAGGTGCCATGAAATATATTGTAAAATAATCTATATATTGAGAATAAAATGTTATATTATGTAATTCAGAAGTCATACAACCCTGACGAGTGCAGCCATTAATGATGGAGGTGTCCAAAATGATCCTTTTGAAAGTGGATGACAGGAAGTTTGGGAAGCATACTATCAAGTATAGTGTAGTAGATAAGGAAACGAATGAATTGATCATCAGTGGTGTGTTTGAAGAATTTGGACAAGCAAGCGACAAATATTATGAATTGAAAGATGAATACGGATCTTCCAATGTGAAGATGGTATTGAAATGAAAAAAGGGGACCATTGGTTTACCCTTTTTTATTTTAGTAGAGAAACATTATCATGCAAAAGGCCCGGATACTTATTTATTTTTATACTCACATATAGGAATAATTGCAGGTTTCCCCATCATATAATTAAGTTGAGAAGGCTTTCTTGTACCTTTTTTTTGCAAAAACCTACAAAAATATTGTAAAGTATGGAATTTAGTGGTAACATAAATCGCATAAATGTAAACGTTTGCAAGTTTATTATGTAAGGAGGTGATGTTAAAGGTTCGTGATAGTATGTAAATATGGTAGATAAAAAGATTTTTATTTTCTTTTTTTATGCAAACGTTTTCTTAAAATTGCATGAATTTTATGAAAAAGGGAGAGTCGGTATGATGAAGCGTAAAAAATGGTACGGGGGAATCTTTTCTATTTTATTGATATTTAGCGTGTTTTTGGCTGGGTGTTCTTCTTCCACTGGCGGGGACGGCGGCTCTGATAAGGTGACGCTCGATATATTTCAATTCAAGGTAGAGTTCAAGTCGCAATTCGAGACTTTGGCCAAGCAGTATGAAAAAGAAAATCCTGGTGTGAAGATCAAGATATCGACAGTCGGCGGCGGAAATGATTATAAATCAGCCATTACCGCAAAATTCGCTTCCGGTGAAGAACCAGCCGTTTTTAACATTGGCGGACCGGTGGATGTCGAACAATATAAAGATAGATTGTTAGATTTAAAGGATACGAAGGCGGCAGAAGCAGCCCTTGATGGCACTTTGGATGGGGTGAAACAGGACGGGCAAGTTCTGGGCCTTCCATTCAACCAAGAAGGGTACGGCTTGATTTATAATAAGCGGATTCTTAAAGAAGCAGGTATCAAGCCTGAAGAAATCACAAGCTATTCAGCGCTGGAGGCAGCGGTCAAGAAAATCGATTCACAGAAGAAAAAATTGAAGCTTGATGCCGTTTTCGCTTATCCGGTCAAGGAGAAGTGGGTGACAGGAAACCATCTATCCAATGTCTTTTTAGCTCCGGAGTTTGATGGGAATGTATTGGAAGCAAGCAAGTCCCCTACGGTTAAATTCACGGATGGTGATAAGTTCAAGCAACTTGTTGATATCCAAAATGAATATTCCGTCCAGCCGACAGCAAGTCTTGATTACTCCCAGCAAGTGGAGGAATTGTTCTCGCTGGAGAAAGTTGCAATCATTCAGCAAGGAAACTGGGTGTATAACACCGTGTATGACATGGATCCTGAGCTAGCGGAAAAAGGAATTGGCATCATCCCGATTCCTAATGGAGAAAAAGCTACGGGCATGCCTGTCGGCGTCCCTAACTATTGGGCAGTGAACAAGAAATCCGATGAAAAGGTACAGAAGGAAGCGAAGAAGTTCCTTGATTGGATGTATACATCTGACGAAGGGAAAAAGGCCGTTTTGGAGGACTTCAAATTCATTCCTGCTTATGAAGGATATGATGTGGAAAAAATAGCCGATCCAATTTCAAAGGAAATCTATAAATATTCCCAAGCAGGAAATACGACAGGCTGGGTGTTTAACGGTTATCCAGTCGGCTGGAATGATGAACTTGGTGCGAGCATCCAAAAATACGTAACTGGTAAGCTGACGTGGGAGGAATTTGTTAAGCAGAACATTGAAAATTGGGAAAAAATACGCAGTAAATAATGCTTGGAAATGGACAAATGACCAATCGGCATAAAGGCATGTCGATTGGTTGTTCCTGATTGGATTGCACAAACCAGCTCTTCATTTTACTTAAAGCTATAAACCCCTTTTCTACTACATTATTTTTTCATAAGGAGGTCGGTTTCGTTGAGAAATCGGGATGCCGCATATTGGCTGTTTTTGACACCTGTTCTTGCTGCACTCATTTTGGTGGTGATCGTGCCGCTTATCTATGGTTTTTATTATTCCTTTACGAATTGGAACGGTCTTGGAACCCCGGACTTCATCGGGCTCAAGAATTATCTGGATTTGTTCACCGATAGAGGATTTCTGGATACATTTTGGTTCACCATTAAATTTTCCGTAGCTGCAATCGTGGTGATCAATATTATTGGATTAAGTTTGGCTCTAATCGTGACATCCAAAATCAAATCAAGCAACATCCTCCGGACAGTTTTCTTTATGCCCAATCTGATCGGCGGCTTGATCCTCGGTTTTATTTGGCAGTTCATATTCATTAAAGTCTTCGGTGCAATCGGTGATCTAACAGGCATCGAAGCATTTAATGGCTGGCTTTCAACGACAGAAACCGGGTTTTGGGGCTTGATCATATTAACGGCTTGGCAAATGGCCGGATATATCATGATCATCTATATCGCCTATCTGCAGGCTGTTCCTGAAGACTTGATCGAGGCGGCGAAGATCGATGGGGCCAACAGCTTCCAGCGCTTCCGCCATATTACCTTTCCGCTTGTGGCACCTGCTTTTACCGTCAGCCTGTTTTTGACGCTGTCCCATTCGTTCAAGATTTATGATCAAAATCTTTCTTTGACGAACGGTGCTCCTTATAACTCAACCGAAATGGTCGCGATGAATATCGTGAAATCGGCCTTCACGGAAAATGACATGGCCTATGCACAGGCAAAAGCGGTTATCTTTTTCGTGATCGTGGCAGTCGTTTCGTTGACACAAGTGTATATCAATAAGAAAAGGGAGGTTGAGCTGTAATGAAGGAAAAATGGAAATTGTGGCTGCTTGGAATCATTGGCTTCATTTTGGCGATAGTATGGCTCACTCCGTTTTATTTGATGATTGTCAACGCATTTAAAATGAAGCGTGATATATTTGCCGATACCCTTGGTCTGCCGTCAGCCTGGACGTTCGAAAACTTCGCTCAAGCTTTCGAGCAGCTGGATTTTCTCCGGACTTTATTCAATTCTTTGTTGATATCTGGTGTGAGTGTCGCCATCATCATCATCTTTTCGGCGATGGCAGCATATGCACTTTCACGAAACAAAAGTAAAATAAGCTCCTTGCTTTTCTTCGTGTTTGTAGCAGCGATGCTGATCCCTTTTCAATCCGTAATGATACCGCTAGTTGCCCAATTCGGTCAGTTTGGGATGCTGAACAAGGGCGGTTTGATTTTCATGTATTTGGGATTCGGCTGCAGCCTTTCCATTTTCCTCTATCATGGTACCTTGAAGGGAATTCCGATCTCGCTGGATGAAGCGGCAAAAATAGATGGTGCAAACCGTTTTCAAGTATTTTGGCATATCATTTTTCCACTCTTGAAGCCCATGTCGATTACCGTTGGGATCTTAAATGTCATTTGGATATGGAACGACTACTTGCTGCCGTCCCTTGTAATAGGCGGCGCAGGCTCTGAGACCATCCCACTCAAATTGTTTTTCTTTTTTGGACAATATACGAAGCAATGGCATCTTGCCTTGGCTGGACTCACTTTATCCATCATTCCAGTCATCATCGCGTACTTTTTCGCTCAAAGGCAAATCATTAAAGGGATTGCAGATGGAGCCGTTAAATAACTATTCAAATATAGGGAATATTAAACCATATGCGGTGGACGGGGAGTGGTGATGAAGATGTCTGTAACAATAAAGGACGTCGCCAAAAAAGCGAATGTCGCTCCATCTACAGTATCGCGTGTAATCCATAACAGCCCGGCAATCAGTGAGAAGACTAAGCGTAAGGTACGCAAGGTATTAAAGGAAATGGGCTATCATATGAATGAAAACGCCAGGAACTTGGTCACGAAGTCTACCAAGGCCATTGGCATCGTCATGAAAAGCTCAGCGAAGGAATCACTTTATAATCCTTTTTTTCCAGAGGTGATCCGTGGGATCGGGGACTTCTGCAATAAAGAGGGTTTCAGTCTTTCCTTGACAACCGGTGAAACGGAGGATGCCATCTTTGAGGATGTCGTGAAGATGGTCCAAGGCAGAAGAGTGGATGGCATGATTGTTTTATACTCAAAGAAGGATGACAAGGTGGTCCCGTATCTGCTGAAACAGGGGTTTCCGTTTGTATTGATAGGAAAGCCAAGTACGAACATGACCGGCATCACCTTCATAGATAACGACAATGTTCAAGCAGCGACGGAGGTAACTGAGTTTGTGATTGGTCTTGGACATCAGCGAATCGCCTTTTTAGGAGGAAGTCCTGAGTTTGAGGTGATCTCCGACCGCTTGATGGGATTTCAGCAAGCGGTGGAACAGGCAGGGTTAGATGTACCTCAGGAATATATCAAATTGATTCCTTTGAATCGGATCGATGGAATAAAGGCAATAGACGATTTGCTTGGATTGAAAGAAGCACCGACCGCTTTTTTGGTTACGGATCTTTTGTTGGCCGTTCTTTTGCTCGGATTGTTGGCTGAAAGGAATGTGAAAGTGCCCCAGCAGGTCAGTGTCGTCTGTTTCAATCATTCCGAATTCATCGAATTCTTAAGTACGCCGCTGACAACGGTTGATATCCATACGTATCAGTTAGGATACGAGGCAGCCAAATGCGTATTCGATTTAATTGCAAACCCCGAAATGATGGAAAAAAATATAAGGATTCCTACCAAAATCATCAAGCGTGAGTCGCATTTTGCTATCGAACAGGAAATTAAAAGAAAAATGTAGAAATGTTTTCCCAATTAAAGCTTGATTTTTGTACACTTAAATTTACAATAAAGATTATCACAATCATTTTTAATAATTCATACTATTTCGTTTAATACGTGTGTTCAAATATTGGAATGTGCTTCGGTCAAGGGAAACGCAAACGTTTGCGTTAACGAAATTGAGGTATTAGGAAACAAACGAGGCAGGGAGGGGATTGTTCATGAGGGTCCTGGTATGGAATGAATTTCGCCATGAGAAGTCAAAGCCTGAAGTGGCCGAAATATATCCTGATGGAATCCATGGGGCGATAGCCGGTTTTTTACGAAGTGAACAGGTTGAGGTAAGGACCGCCACCCTTGATGAGGCAGAGCATGGGCTAACGGAAGAAGTACTGGAACAAACCGATGTACTTCTTTGGTGGGGGCATGTTGCACATGATGAAGTGCGGGATGAAATCGTTGCAAAGGTCCACAAGCGGGTACTCGAGGGAATGGGCCTCATCGTCCTCCATTCTGGTCATTTTTCGAAAATCTTCAAACAATTGATGGGTACGACTTGCGATTTGAAATGGCGTGTGGCCGACGAGAAGGAAAGACTTTGGGTAATCGATCCCAGCCACCCGATCGTTGAAGGAATCGGAGAATATATAGAGCTTGAGAAGGAAGAGATGTACGGGGAGCACTTCGATATTCCTGCACCTGATCAATTATTATTCGTCAGTTGGTTTGAAGGTGGGGAAATTTTCAGGAGCGGCTGCACGTATCAACGTGGAAAAGGGAGGATTTTTTATTTCCGGCCAGGTCATGAATCATATCCGACTTACCATAATCCGCAGATACAACGCGTCATCAAGAATGCCGTCAAATGGGTCAAGCCCGAGTTTGGCATGGTGACGAATTATGGAAGATCCGAACCGTTGGAATCCATCTCAGGCAAAGAGTAAAGTGAAGGAGAGAGCGTAATGGGCAAATTGAAGGTAGGAGTCATTGGATGCGGGAGCATTGCGAAAAATAGGCATTTTCCCGAGTATGAAGCAAATTTGCAAACAGAGATCATGGCCGTTTGCGATATTGTGCCAGACAGGGCGAATGCAGCAGCACAAAGGTATGGCGCGCGAGCATATACTGATTATATAGAACTTTTGAAGAATGAGGAGATTGAAGCGATCAGTGTATGTACACCGAACTACCTGCATGCACGCATTACCATTGCGGCATTGGAGGCAGGCAAGCATGTCCTTTGTGAAAAACCAATGGCCACTTCTTTGGATGACGCGGAAAAAATGAATGAGGCCGCAGCGAGAAACGGAAAAATCTTGATGATTGGTCATAATCAGCGATTCGTTCCCTCACACCAACGAGCAAAACAGCTTATCGAAAGTGGTGAGGTTGGAAAGGTCTATAGCTTCCGGACCGCTTTTGGACATTCCGGGCCAGAAACATGGAGCGTGGACGGACGAGAAAGCTGGTTTTTTAAAAAAGATCAGGCAGTCATTGGTGCGATGGGAGATTTAGGTGTTCATAAAGCTGATTTATTAAGGTATATCCTTGGAGAAGAATTTGTTGAGGTGGGGGCGTTTGTAGAAACGACTGCCAAGAAAAATACAGACGTCGATGACAGTGCGGCTTGTATTCTAAGGACTGCGAGCGGTATCATCGGTACCCTTACCGCCAGCTGGTCGTATGCGAAGGAAGACAATGCGACGGTCATTTATGCGGAGAAAGCCGTATTGCGCCTTGAAGACGATCCAACATATTCACTGATCATCCATCATGATAATGGAAAAACGGATACGATCCAATTAGGGAGTATCCAAACGAATGACTCCGAAGGACAGCATGACTCGGAAGTGATCAGCCACTTTGTAAAATGCGTGGCGGACAATGAGGAGCCCCTAGTCTCAGGAGTGGAAGGGTTAAAATCTTTAAAAGTCATTCTTGGCGCGATGGAATCAAATGCAACCCGAAAAATCATCCGCTTATAAAGGGGTTAACGATCATCATGTACAAATTGAAAATGGGTATTATCGGTGCTGGAGGAATTGCCCAAAAAAGGCATATCCCAGCTTTTCAAAAATTTCAAGACAAGGTAGTTTTATACGCCATTCATGATATAGACGAGTCAAAGGCAAGAGATGTGGCAAGGGAATTTCATATCGAGAAGGTTTTCACCAACTACGAAGAAATGTTTGCAGAGGTGGATGCTGTCACGATTGCAACACCAAACAAATTTCATGCGGAGATTTCCATTGCCGCCCTGCAAGCTGGCGTACATGTACTCTGTGAAAAGCCGATGGCCATTACGACCGAGGAATGCAAGGCAATAACCGAGGCTGCCAATCTATCGGGAAAAGTGCTGTCGACCGCATATCATTACCGATTCATGAAGGAGGCGCAGGCTGCCAAGAAAATGATTCAGGCAGGTGAAATCGGTGAGCCTTATGTTGCACGTGTACAGGCAATCAGGCGGCGCAAAGTCCCTGGCTGGGGAGTATTTACAAGCAAGGAATTGCAAGGCGGGGGAAGCGTGATCGATTACGGCTGCCATTTGCTTGATTTGGCCTTATGGCTCATGGATGACCCGGAACCGATTGAAATCGTAGGGTCGACATATAATTATGTCAGTAAGGGAGTCGATCAGGTCAATCTATGGGGGAATTTCGATGCCTCGGTATTTGAAGTGGATGACCATGCCACCGCTTATATCAAATTTGCAAATGGGGCGTCCCTTTTGTTCGAAACCTCTTGGGCCGCGAATATTCGTGAGGAAGCCACGGTTTTGAGCCTATCCGGAACGCAGGGCGGACTGGATGTATTCCCGTTAGTGCTGAATCAGGCTAAGCACGGCATGCTTTTAAACAGTGAGGCCGTATGGATGCCAGGGGAGGATACACCGGATCTTCAACAGGCGGAGAACTTTATCAATAGCTGCTTAGGGTTGGTGGAACCATTGGTAAAACCAGAGGAGGCCATGAAAGTTTCGAAAATAATCGAAGCCATTTATCAAAGCTCAGCAAGTGGGAAGGTCATGAGCATAAAATAAAAAAAGGTGAGGTGGGGCATGTGAAATTAGGAATTTTTACAGTATTATTTGCTCAAAAATCATTCGAGGATATGCTTGATTATGTGGCGGATTCCGGTTTAAAAACAGTCGAAATCGGTACAGGCGGGTATCCAGGCAATATCCACTGTCCCCTCGATGAACTTCTTGAGAGTGAGGAAAAACGCCAAAAATACTTGGAATCCGTACAATCAAGAGGATTGTCGATCAGTGCGTTCAGCTGCCACGGCAATCCAATCTCACCGGACGAAGCATTCGCTAAAGAAAGTGACGAAACCCTGATCAAAACGATCAAGCTGGCATCCCTGCTCAAGGTCCCTGTCGTCAATACCTTTTCAGGTACTGCTGGTGATCATGAAGGGGCAAAACATCCAAACTGGCCTGTCGCACCGTGGCCGAATGAGTATTCAGAAGTGCTGAAATGGCAGTGGGAAGAAAAATTGATTCCCTATTGGAAAAGAGTTGCAGCCATTGCCGATGAACATCAAATAAAGATCGGGCTTGAGCTGCATGGGGGATTTCTCGTTCACACACCCTATACCCTGCTAAAGCTGCGCGAAGCTACATCTGATGCCATTGGCGCTAACCTGGACCCAAGCCATCTGTGGTGGCAGGGCATCGAGCCGGTCGGCGCCATCAAGATTCTCGGCAAAGCGGGAGCCATTTACCATTTCCATGCGAAAGACACATACCTGGATCAGGATAACATCAATATGTATGGACTAACCGACATGCAGCCATACGGGAATGTCCAAAGCCGTGCCTGGAACTTCCGCTCGGTAGGATGCGGACACAGCCTCCAAGAATGGTCCGATATCATGAGCGCCCTCCGTACATACGGATACGACTATGTCGTCAGCATCGAACACGAAGATCCGCTGATGTCAGTCGAAGAAGGGTTCCAGCGAGCTGTAACCAATCTGAAAACAGTCCTCATCAATGAAAGTCCCACAGAATTATGGTGGGTATGAACAAACCATATCAAGCAGCCTCAAGCAGGTTGCTTTTTATTTATGTCTGAATGAATGAAATGATCGAATTTCATGAGAAAACGCCCGAAATGTTGTGCAAAGACTAAACTCGCGAGTAAACGCGCCATGATCTCGAAAGTAAGCAATAAACTATGTAGATATCGCGTCCAAATTATGTGTTAGGAACGAATTCACGAGATTGCGAGAATATTGCATGGCAAATAAGACTATTCAAGCAAATAAAAGATGCCTCCTATTTTTGGGGGCATCTCGCTTTTTATCTTTGCCTAGGCGTGTAGTTCAATTCCGTAAACAGTTCCTTCAGTTCATCCTCGGTCAGGTCACGCCATTGGCCGAGCGCCAGGCCGTCTAAATGGATGTTCATGATTCGGATTCGGTGCAAATCACGGACTTCATAGCCTAAAGCTGAGCACATGCGGCGGATTTGTCTGTTCAGTCCTTGCATCAAGGTGATGTTGAATGTGTATTTGGTCAATTGCTTAACTTTACAGGGAAGTGTTTTCGTATCCAAAATCTCTACGCCGGCTGACATTTCTTTAATGAATGAAGCGGTAAGCGGCTTATCAACGGTTACGATGTATTCTTTTTCATGTTTGTTCTCTGCACGAAGGATTTCATTTACGATATCTCCGTCATTCGTAAGCAGGATCAGTCCGCTTGAGTCTTTGTCGAGCCGGCCGATATGGAAAATGCGGAGCGGATGATTGACAAAGTCAACGATGTTTCCTTTAATATGTTTTTCCGTCGTACTAGTAATCCCAATCGGCTTATTCAGGGCAATGTAGACATTTTGTTGTTCCACTTTTATCGGATTGCCGTCTACACGAACATCATCACCCGATTGGGCTTGACTGCCAAGTTCAGCTATAGCTCCGTTAATCGTAACACGTCCTTCTGCAATCCATTTATCAGCGCCTCGTCTCGAGGTAATTCCTGATTCACTAATATATTTATTGATCCTCAACTAAAGCACACCTTTTCATTCGAATTTTCTTCTTTAAAGGATAACGTATATCATGCTTGATAGACAAGGTTTGATGAGAATTTCCGGATATTTATTACATGGTTGTCGTGGCAGGCCGATTGGACGCTTTCTTTTGGCTTCTCAAATGGACACCGATGAAGACGAGAAGACCCGCCAAGGCTTTGGAAGGTGGAGCCCGATTGACCTGCTATAAGAAGGCTAAGAATGGCGGCAAAGACGGCGATCAGATTGAGAAGGACTTCAGCCAGGCCTTGATGTGACGAAGCGATATATTAAAGAAAATGAATGAGCCTGCTGATGGGGAAATCCCGATATAAAAGAGACCTTCAATGGCTGAAATGATCGGGATGTTTTTTAGTTTTCTACCGAATAGAAGGTTATCATTCAACTGGAAGATCTCTACGATATGCCTCCAATGAAACGCCGCATAAGGAAATGTAATTGCCCACCAAAAAATAAAATGGCCAGGATAAGAAATAAGGTAGTGGTAGCTGTCTTCATCAGCCTTCCTTAAATCGATTAATCTTCAGGAAAAAGCTGCTCAGCTTGAGCTGAACAGCCTTTCCTTATCTGTTAAAAACTCAGATCACGCGAAGATGGCGCTGATTTCGGCAATTTCATCCATGGTCAGCTCGACATCCAAAGCCTTTAAGTTGCGTGTGACCTGTTCCGGTTTTTTTGCTCCGGGAATGAGGACATCGATTGAATGCCTGGTTAAATACCAAGCGAGTACCACATCTGCGACATCAGCATTCTTCCTGCTGGCAATGGCACGGACTTCTTCAACTTTTTGCAGGTTGCTGACAAATTCCTGACCTTGAAAGAGTGGGCTTTGTGCGCGTCCATCCTCGAATTTGGATTCTTGATTATATTTACCGCCAAGCAGCCCAGAAGCAAGGGGGAAATAGGGAATGAAAGAGATATCGTTTTCAGCAGTATATGGCAGCAAGTCCAGTTCCGCCTCGCGTTTGAATAAGTTATATTCGGATTGTAGGACATCGACATAGCCGTCTTTATTCGCTTCTTTTAATTGCTCGAACGTAAAATTGGAAACGCCGATTGCCTTGATTTTCCCGGCATCCCTCAATTCCTTCAAGGCACCTACCGCTTCATCCTTCGGTGTTCCTTCATCAGGGAAATGGATGTAGAATAAATCGATGTAATCGGTTTGTAGCCTTTTCAAGCTTGATTCCACCGCGCTCTTCAGGAAGGTGGGAGAATTATCAAGCACGACTTTGCCATCGACGAATTTGTGGGCTCCTTTAGTGGCAAGGACTACATTTTCACGTTTGCCCGTCTCTTTAAGAATTTCTCCGATAAGTTCCTCTGATCGCTCAGGACCGTAAATGAAGGCTGTGTCCCAAAAGTTAATCCCCTTTTCAAGCGCCGTTCTTAAGACATCTTTTCCGGTATCCTCGCTTAAATTGGGGAAAAGGTTATGTCCGCCAATGGCATTCGTGCCAAGGCCAATCGGATTAACGTACAATTCTGTTTTGCCAATACGGGTTTGCTTAGACATACTGCTTATCATCTCCTTTCCCTCATCATAACAAAAAGGTGGTGGTTATTTCCAAAATAAAGCAATATGGTCCCGAACAAAATAAACGATAAAAACGTCCGCCGCCTCATATTTCGCCCTAAAGGGGCAGGAAATTAGTCTACAGTTGGCGAAACTTCCTATATTCAGGGATAAAAGAACCGGAATAACTCCCTATTATCTTTCTAACCGCAACTATATTATAATAGAAGGCAGAACACTAAAGGAGATAACAGTATGTCTGAAAATAAAAAGTTAAGCCTGGCGGATGCGGTCAAACAAAAACTGGCTCAAAAGCAAGCAGGTTCAAGTAAAGATAAACTGGAAACCGGCGTAGTGAAGAAAACGAAACAGCTCAAAAGCCAGTTGACTAAAAAGCCGAATAACCAACGTAAGCGTACAGGGGTATAATCCTAATTCGTCAAGGGACAACGACTGTTTGGAGCTTATCAAAGAGCAGTGACCTTTCATGATGAAAAGGTGCTGCTTTTTTATATTTTTCAAGTGGGAATTATTATTCGTTTTTTAATGGTTAAAGGGACTGCTGTAACAGGGGGGCAAGGATAAGGGCACAAGGAAACATATTTTCTCGAATATGGAAATGACTTCTCTGTAACGGTTTATTAAAATCATTACAAATCCCTTCGCTTCTGTTTTAAAATTGTAAGAGTGGTGACATCTTGTTACCATATTGTTTTGTTAAAATAACATTTTAAGGTTTTAACAATAATTTTCTTAACTAAAGGAACGTATGGAGCTCTTTGCTCGGAAAGCTTCAGGAAGGCTTTAGCAAATCAGTGAACATCCTTTAATTGAAAATATGAAATATATCGGGGGAATAAAGATGGACGAACGTCTAATCGAAAAAAAATATTATGAAACGATGATTGAGGATGCAACGAAACATCCCATTCAAGCTTTGGGCGAAATGTTCCTCGTGGAACAAAAAAAGGAAAGAGCGGATTTGACCGCAATTCGATATGCACAAGGGGAAGTATACTTTCAACACCATGACTATGAAGCGGCCATTTTTAAATGGGAAAACATTGAGGGCGAGCTTGGATCGTGGGCGAAGAAAAATATCGCTGACGCCTATTTTGAACTGGAAATGTATTCAACGGCAGAAGATATCTATAAATCCGTGGTTACCGATGAAGCGGTGTTGAAAACGGAGGTTCTTCTGCAATTATTTTCCCTTTACATAGTGGAATCAAGAAATGACCTGGCGTCCAAAGTCGTGAAGGAAGCCGTTGAGTTTCAACCGGATTACCCGAATGTCACGGAAATTGCACGCGCCTTTTTTGAAGAACAAAAGGATTGGAACAGCGCAGTGGTCCTAGCGTCGGAGGAAAGTATCCGTACGGAATCAATGAGCTGGTTCGATGTGCTGAAAACATATATCCAGCAGGGAGTCGCTCAATCGATGGCTCCGGATTATTTTTCAAATGTCTTAGGTTCGCTATATGCGCTCGACCAGAATCGTTTCGAAAAAATGACGGTTGCCCTCTGGAAAAATTATAAATATACCGATTCATATTTCGAATGGCTCAAAGTGATCAATAACTTGATAGATATGATTGAATTAAATCAAGGAGACGTCTGGGAAGAGCTTACGGTCCTTTACCGGGATGCCTATGCAAGTCTGCTTGAAGGAACTCATTTGATCAAGGAGCTGAGCCCTGTCGTGCCAAGGCTCCTGGAAAACTGGCTGAAAATCGCAGATGGGGAGCTCTCGTTATTTGCAGCAGCCTCTGCGTTGTCCTGGAATGAAATATTCCCTGATACGATCAATGCACTGGTCATTCAGGATGCAGAAAGTCTGTTGGCGAAGTCCCCTAAATTGGGAGGCGGGCTCGAAGCTGGTGAAAAACTCTTCAATTCCATTATCCAGTGGGCTGAAGAGAATGATTTAAAGGTCGGCAACAAGCTGAAGTGGATGGTCGAGGGGCTTAAAGATACCGGCAATTTCAAT
This sequence comes from Peribacillus sp. FSL E2-0218, assembly GCF_037992945.1. NCBI lineage: Bacteria > Bacillati > Bacillota > Bacilli > Caryophanales > Bacillaceae > Peribacillus > Peribacillus sp. FSL E2-0218. The sequence continues at coordinate 540,512 of NZ_CP150304.1, forward strand.
CTTTTGCTAGTTGGGAGTGCAGGCAATGGCAAGACTTCCTTCATCCAGTCGATTGTCGGCGAGAGCATTGCCGCCGAAGATCATTCGTCCCTGGTCAGCGTTAAAGACGGAGATGATTTGGAAATCCTCGAAATCACGGACACAGAGCGCAAGGCTGTGATGGAATTAACGGAATTGGATGAAACGCGCCGTCAGCGGGGGACGATTGTCGATGTTACGCTGATTAGTGACTACCTGAAGAATAATCGCCTGCGGCTGTTGGATACCCCTGGATTCAATGGGGAAAAAAGCGTCGAATCTGATTTCCAAGGCTATTTGCATGGCAGTGATGGCCTATTGTTCGTCCTTGACGCCCGGGCTCCTTTCACCGGAAGTGAACGGGATCTGTTATTGGAGATTCAAAAGCTGGCTCCGAAGCTGCCGATACACTTCTTGTTGAATAAGATGGATACGATTTACAGCGATCAAGTGGCAGTACGGATGGAAGACGAAACTTGGGATAAGGTGAATGCATATTTCCCGAATGCGAAAGTTTTCGCCTTCTCCAAGCTTTATGATAGCAAGCAGCAGCTGAAGGACCTTTCGGCTTTCCTTCAATCAAATTATCAAGATGGCAATTGGATGGAGAGAAGATCTGAAAAAATCCTTGCGTTCATTCGCAAAACTTTATCTTATTTGTTAGAAAAACGGGCCGCCAACGAGAGGAAATGTGAGCATTCCATCTCTTGGAATGAACAGATGGAGGTCAAGCTGAATGGCGCTGTCAACCAGCTGGCAGATTTGGAAAAAGAAAAAAGTGAAAATATCATAAGGGCGTACCGTATGATTAAAGATGAAGTGAAAAATCAGCTTTCTTCCAACATCCCCGAATTACTTAGGGATTGCTCTAAATCGTTAACGGAAAGCAGTGATTTCAGTCAGGTCCATATCGAGTTGAATCAGGAAATGAATGATCGGATCCAAGCTTTCATTTCCGATAAAATCATGCCGCAATATTACCGTTCGCTGCAAGACTGGATTGCCAGCTCCCAAATGGAATTCTCACAAAGCCAGCAGTTTATGGATGAAATGAGTTCAGGATTCAATGAACTATACAAGGAAGAACGGATCATGCTTGCCGGGGACTTCAGGGTATTGGATGACTGGCGCCGTGATGCGGACCGGATGACAAGCAGCATCCGGATCGAAAACGTCAATATCTTATTGCGCAGGACGCCATCGCAGCTGCTGCTCAAAGGAGCAGGAAAACTATTTGGGGCGATTCCGCAAAATAAAGCCAATATGTACAATCGTTATAAGAAATACTTGGAAGGCGAGGATTACCAGGATGTAGCGGAGATGATAACGGATCGCTTCCTGACCCAATTCGGATTGTTTGAAAAATCCTTGGATCGGGACATCTCACTTTTCTATCGCAGCTCATTTGCCTTACTGCAAAAAACGATAGAACAAACGCAGACGGAAATTAAAGACTACCAGGCCGCCTTGGAGCATATGAAGGAAAATCCGGAAGTTTACCGTGACCCTATCACTTTGTTCGAAGTCAAATTGCGCCAGCTAGAGAGACTGGAAAAAATCGAGAAAAAGCGTCTAGCCCAACTGCAAAGAAAATAAATAGTCATGACGAACATTTCAAATATTCAAAAATCTATTGACTTTACGACTATATCCCTATAAAGTGGTAATTACGAAAAACGTAACACAATATATTCTCTTATCAAGAGTGGCGGAGGGACTGGCCCTAAGATGCCCAGCAACCGTTCCATTAGGAATTGGTGCTAAATCCTGCAAAACAGAAATGTTTTGACAGATAAGAGAGGGACAAGTCTGCAAAACAGCCGATTAAACCTCTCTATTACTAGAGAGGTTTTTATTTTAGGATTTACACCAACTTAACAGATAAGAATAATTGAAGAAAATGGGGGAAACAGGATGAGAAAGTCTATTAACGCTGCATTCATTACAGCTATCGCTTCTGCTTTGCTTTTAACGGGTTGCTCTTCAGGACAAAGTTCAACGGAACCGAAGCGAGAAGAAAAAGTTTCATTTGAAAATGTTCCAGAAAGATTTGCCGATGGGGAAGGAGCCAAAATCAAAGTCATCCGTAAAATAGGCGGAGATGATCATACGGCCCAATATTTGGCTGGAGCGAAGGAAGAAGGGGAAGACCTGGGGTTCCAAGTGGATACATATACAGCAAATGGAGATACGGCCAAATTCCATGATGCCATAGCCCAGGCTTTGCAGCAGGATTATGACGGCTATATCATTTCCCATGGGGATGATGCAGCAACAGTCAATGATGTTCAAAAACTGGTTGATGCAGGAAAAAGCGTTGTCACCTTCGACTCCATAAGCGATTTATCCAAGATAGACGGTGTTACATTAACTTCACAGGATGATGAAGCGCTGGCAACACTTGCTTTTGATAAGTTGATAGAAGAACAGAAAGGTAAATCGGCAATCGCCTATCTGTGGGTGGATGGTTTTCCCCCAATGGTGAGAAGAAATGCCGTCTATCAGGAAAAATTAAAAGAAAACCCTGGTATAAAAGAGGTCGAAAGGTTCGGGGTGGCATCTGCCGATACTTCGGTTCAGACACAGAATGCAGTAGCCGCAATGCTGAATAAATATCCTAAAGGTAAATTGGATGCCATTTTCGCAACATGGGATGCGTTTGCTATCGGAGCAGCCAGGGCGATAAAAGAAGCTGGCCGTGATGAGGTGAAGATATACGGAATTGACGTATCCAATGCAGATCTTCAGGAAATGCACTCTGCCGATAGCTCATGGTCCTACACGGCAGCAGTCGATCCAAAGTTGATCGGGGCTGTGAATATGAGGATATTGGCAAAAAAATTAGCGGGCGAGGATACGCCGCAAACATATGATTTAGAGGCTTCGCTCATTTCACAAAAGCAAATCCAGGCTTCAAAAGAAGCGGTAAACATGACGAACCTATCTGGAATTGTCGATGGATGGGGTGAATCCAGCGAATTTGAAGAAGATTGGATGAAAGTCTTGAAAGATCACTATAAAAAGTAAAAAAAGAGGCACTCTCTTTCCTATGAAGGGGAGTGTCTGTTCAGGTAGGGGGAATGGACATGGCCACACAACTTGAAATGAAAGGCATTTCGATTGAATTTCCTGGAGTCAAGGCGCTTAAAGATGTTGATTTTTCGGTACGGTCAGGGACCGCCCATGCATTGGTCGGTGCAAATGGGGCAGGGAAATCCACGTTGATGAAAGTTTTATCAGGGGCCCATGTTCATTATTCAGGTGACATTTATCTCGATGGGATGAAGCGGGAAATCCGTTCGCCAAAGGAAGCGCAGGAACAGGGCATTCAAATCGTGTATCAGGAAGTGGATACGGCACTCATCCCATACTTAACCGTCGGTGAAAATGTAATGCTGAATGAAATGGTCCAAAACATGGGCAAGAAACAGCTGGTCAAATGGAAAGATCTGCACAGCGCGGCCACACAGATTCTTGAAGATATGAACATTCATGTTCCTTCGAAAAAATTGGTGAAAGATCTGACCCTGGCCCAAAAGCAGATGGTCCTCATAGCCAGGGCCGTTTCGACTGAATGCAAATTCTTGATTCTCGACGAACCAACTGCCCCATTAAGCCATACGGAGACCTCGGAACTTTTTCGAGTTGTAAATGAATTAAAGCAAAAGGGTGTAGGAATCATTTTCATCTCCCATCGTCTCCCAGAAATTTTTAGGGTTTGTGAGGAAATCACGGTCATGAGGAATGGAGAGCGTGTCGCCTGCCGAAAAATGGGCGATATCACCCAGAGTGAAGTGGTTGAGCTCATGCTTGGGAGAAGGATGGATGAACAGTTCCCGGAAGTGAATGCCGCAATTGGTGACGTCGTTCTGGAAGTGAAGGGATTATCAGATGCGGGGAAGATTAAGGATGTCAGTCTGCATTTGAAGGCAGGAGAGATAGTCGGCTTGGCAGGCTTGGTCGGGGCTGGGAAAACGGAGCTGTGTAAAGTCCTGTTTGGACATACTTCGATTGGTACGGGAAAAGTCATACTGAACGGCAGAAGGGTTTCCTTGAAATCACCGCATGATGCGGTAAAAAGCGGTTTGGCACTTGTACCGGAGGAACGCAGGAAAGAAGGGGTCCTTGTTCAGGAAACCGTTACGGCGAACTTGACTGCAGCCAGTATCGGCACATTTTGCAATACTTTCAGTGTTGTGGATCGTAAGGCGGAAAAGGAAAAAGCGAAGGAGATGATTGTGAGTCTCGGCATCAAGGCTTCCTCTGGTGAAGCGAAGGTCGAAAACCTTTCAGGAGGTAATCAGCAAAAGGTTGCCATCGGGAAGTGGCTTTTGGCGGATGCGGATGTATACATATTCGATGAACCGACAAAAGGGGTAGATGTTGGAGCAAAAAAGGATATATTCGAATTGATTGCAAAGCTTGCCAGGAAGGGGAAAGCGATCATTTATGCGTCCTCGGAGCTTTCCGAAATCATCGGCATTACCAATCGGACATATGTGTTATACGATGGAACAACGGTCATCGAACTACAAACAAAGAAAACCAATGAAGAAGAACTATTATTCTATTCAACAGGAGGAAAATAGGATGAACACAATCGTTCCTGTTACAGAGACCGCGAAAAAAAGAAAGGTGGAGTTGTTCGAGTTTTTCTATAAATACGGCACGATATTGACGATTATCCTTTTGATTGGAATCTTTGCCGCTTCCAATCCATCTTTCATTCAAACCAACAATCTGATCAATATCCTCCGCTCGATTTCAATCGTGACGATCATTGCGATCGGCATAACGATATCTTTAACGGTGGATGGATTCGACCTTTCCGTCGGTTCCGTCGCTTCATTGGCCAATGCAATCGTCATATCGATGTTTGTCTGGTTTTCGCAGGATACCTTGATTGCCATATTGGCTGCAATCGGTGCCTCACTTGTCGTAGGGGCCTTGAATTCGTTCATGATCGTTAAATTGAGAATCCCTGACATGCTGATGACATTGGCTACGATGTTCATTATTCAAGGCATAGCCCTTACCTATACAAAAGGGGCGACGGTTTCGCAAAATATGGTCATGCCTGATGGGACGTTCGCGACAGGACTGATCAGCCCGCTTTTCGCCAAAGTAGGCCAAGTACCATGGATTATTTTAATCATGGCAGTCATAGTGGTGACGACGCACATCTTTTTGACGTATACGAAGCACGGTCGTTATATGTACATAATCGGGGGAAATAAGGAAGCGGCAAGACTTTCCGGGATAGCGGTCAATAAATACAAGGTGCTAGCCTATCTCCTTTCCGCTTTATTTGCCGCCATCGGGGGCATTGTCCTTGCTTCAAGGGTCATGACATCTGAAATCAATTCGGGGGCGCCGTATTTAATGGATGCCGTTGCAGCTGCCTTCATTGGTTCCTCCGTCTTGGGGGCCGGGAAACCGAATGCCTTCGGAACCTTTATTGGAGCCGTCCTGATCGGAATCCTGCAAAATGGGCTGATCATGATGTCGGTGCCCTACTATGCAATGGATATCGTCAAAGGAACAGTGCTGGCCCTTGCACTTGCGATTACCTATTATAAACAAAAACATTAATGTTCCCATGATATTTATACATCAGTCCCTTTGCCATCATGAGCATGGGGGCTGATGTCATTCAGGTCATATAGGACTCATAATGAAATATGTGATTTTAAGGTGAGTTTTCTGCCCAGTTTCATCGGCATGGCTGTACATCGGTCGGATGAATACTGATTCAACTTGGCTAGCTGCCATGACCGGCATCGCAATGGCGGTTCTACTTAGTGACATAGAAAAAACAGAACCAGTAGAATTTCAGGTTCTGTTGATGGCATTATTTGAAATTCCGCACTTCCTCATTGCCCTCGAACTTATTATCCTTCAATATGCCGATTTCCTCTATATGATTTCGGGCAGTTTCATCTCCTAATCGATAAATGATGGCATATAGTTTTTTCATGGCTGCATCGTATTTATCATTCGCACGGTCATGATGATAGAGGAGATAGGGCACATGTGAACGGGCATATGCTTCCGAATCATCTTTATGTTGCTCTTCTAAGCATTGTTTCAATTCCGCCAGTTCCTCATCCGTTGCGTGTATCGTGAAGCTTGGATTTTCTTCAAGTTTCTGTCCGAGTACATCGCCGCTGACCAAATCGACGTGGTAGGTCTGTTTTTCTTGCGTCATTTGCTGATCATCCTTTCAATCGTTTATCTATGATGTACCACTATTTGTAAAAGATAATCATAAAAGAGAACAATTCCATAAAAATAAAAGAAACCGGATCGTGATCAATCGTTTAATATGGAAGTATAGAATGGATAAAATGAGGAGTGATACGGTGAAGAAATCATTCGTGATCATTGTCTGGATGACCTTGCTTGCTTCTGGCTGCGTAACAAGAAATTTCGATTCCAATATGGAATTGGGGAGAAGCCAGTTACATGAGGAAAATTATTTAGAAGCCCACGAGGCATTTGAATTAGCCTATAAAGAAGCCAAAACAACAAAAGCGAAAGAATTAAAGGACCTGTCTGGCTTTCTAGCAAATGGTATGAAGAACTACGAGGAACAGGATTTTAAATCGGCCCAGGCTGAATTTAAAGCGGCAGCCGCCTACAAGGCAAAATCCAGCGAGGGGAAACATCTGGTTACAAAGGCAATGGAGATGGCCTCCGTATCACAATCCGCCAGCATAGAACCAGGTGAGGGGAAGGGTGGAAGTGACAATGCCGAGGAGTTTGCCGAGCCGAATTCGGAAGCGTTAGAAAGGAAGAAATCTCCCACCCTGGAGAAGCCGGCTGAACCAGTGAAGGAAAAAGCGTTGAGTGAACATCAGGCGGAGAAGCTTGTAAGAGATTACGTGGACATGGAAAAATTCCCGCATTTACAAATTGAATATGCTCGTGAGGATAAAAAGGGAAATTATATTTTCCAAGTGTTCGAAAGTGATCAAGAAAGTAAGGGCAGCGGTCACAGGGCGGTATGGGGCTGGTATGGTGTGAATGCGGAGACAAAAGAGGTATATGAAGTCATGGAGACATGACTCTGTGTGTAAAAGAGGCCCCCTGATGCGGCCTTTTTATTTTGCATCAGTGGATAATAGCGCGGAAAAACTTTGATTTTTTTTAGAAAAGTCTGCACGGCCTTTACTTTCTTAAGAATTTTTTAATAATTGACCTTTATGATAGAACCAATCAAAGGAATTCATAGGAGGGATTAAGATGGAGGATTATAATGGCAATGAGCAAGTCCGGGTGAAGGAAGAACGGAAAAAAGGAAAATCCCTTTGGAAGACTAGTCTAGTTTCCGGCACCGTTGCTTCCATGGTTACATCTTCTGTATTTATATTTGGCGGTGATTTCATAGATCAAGGAAAAAAATCAGTGGATCATTCAGCCCAAACGGCAAGTGTAGCGCAAACGGAAAGGGCAGAAAAGGAAGGGGTCACGCCGCAAAAGCTGTCGACAAGCACTGATTCAAAGGATCGGGCAAATATGGTTGAGACCGCATCAAAATCGATTGTCGGGGTCGTGAACTTACAGGATACACAAAACCAAAGCCCGTTCCAGCAGCAAAGCACGGAAAGTGAAAAGGTCGAGACCGGAACTGGATCAGGAGTCATTTATAAAAAAGCCAATGGAAAAGCCTATATCATTACGAACAACCATGTCATCGAAGGGGCAAAGGAAGTCGAAATTTCCTTGTATGATGGACAAAAGGCGACAGCTGCTGTTGTTGGTGCCGATGCTTTGACGGATTTGGCGGTTTTGACAATCGATGCTTCGAAGGCACCGGATGGAATAAAGTTTGGAAATTCGGATAGTATGCGTCCAGGAGAAGAGGTGCTGGCCATCGGGAATCCACTTGGACTTGATTTTTCACGTTCGGTTACACAGGGAATCGTCAGTGCGACGGGGCGCTCCATTTCCGTCGATACATCGGATGGCGCTTGGACATTGGATGTCATTCAAACGGATGCCGCGATAAATCCAGGGAATAGCGGCGGTGCACTGATCAACACGGCTGGCGAGGTTATCGGGATAAACAGCTTGAAGATATCCGAAAGCGGCGTGGAAGGCTTGGGCTTTGCCATACCAAGCAATGATGTGATCCCGGTCGTGACGGAACTGATCGAAAATGGGAAAATCACCCGCCCATACCTGGGTGTAAGCTTGGCCAGTATCGAAGAGCTGCCGCAGTATTACCTTCAAGATGTACCAGAGGCTGCGAAAACAGGTGTAATGATCACAAGTATAGAAGCTGGATCGGCTGCCGAGAAGGGCGGACTAAAGCAACAGGATATCATCATGGAAATGGATGGAACTAAAATCAGTACGGCTGCAGAATTAAGGAAATACTTATACACCGATAAAAAAATCGGCGATAAAGTGAAGGTTAAGGTGTATCGTGGCAAAGAAGAGAAAACGGCAACGATTACTTTGCAAAAGTCATAGTGAGAGTGGAGGACCCCTGAAGATCTATTCAGGGGTCCTTTATTGAAGAGTTGAGCCATCCTGGCAGTTGGTGTATAGAAGAGGGGAATATCGGAGAAAATTAATAGTGTATTTATCCTGTTTTGCAGAAATTCCCATCTAGTCATGAATGCCTAAAGGCAAGCAGTGGCTTCGTCTATTTGTCAAGATTTTCTACTGTTTATATGTTGAAAATTAGAAAAGATTTGACAAATTTGTGAATTGTCATAAAATAGAAAGAAAGGGGATGAAATTATGGAAGCTAATCAGAAGATGTTGGATGCAGTGAGATGGGTATCGGGCACAGGTTGTGTAATCGGAATTTTCATTTTTTGTTTAAGTTTTTTTGTAAGCGATTACAATAGAGATTATATCTTAACTGCTGTTGGTATGGCTATCACATTAAGCGCAGCTGCCATTTTCCTAGTTGGTATATTTTTTGTCCTGACAGAAGAAATGGTTATGAATACACATAAAGGTGAGAGAGTTGAACCGGAGACCACCAAGATCATCAAAATAAAAACAAAAGCGAAAACAAAAAGAAGAAGGGTGTCGATATGACACCCTTCTTTTTAAGCTATTATTGGTAACCCCAAATCATTGTAAGCAGTGTACCGAATATGGTAACCAAAGCAATGAATAGAGCGTAGTAAACGTTTGTGTAGATGGCTTTCTTATCCTCGGATTCACGAGCATGCATGAACATGACCAGCTGAACGCCGGCTTGCATGAATGCAGTCACTAAAAGGACGATCATACCGGTTTTAAAAGAAAGTTCATATACAACTACACCAAGAGCAACGGCTGTAAGAACCATGGAGAATATGAATCCCATAACATGTCCACGTGGGAATAGCTGTTTCATATTCATATTACATCATTCCTTTCAGATAGACGAAGCTGAAAATGAAGATCCAAACAACGTCTAGGAAATGCCAGTATAGAGAGTAGATGAACGCTTTGTTCGTAGTTTCCGGTGTCAAACCGCGCTTTTTGACTTGAAGCACGATGAATGTTCCCCAGAATAAACCGAGCGTTACGTGAGCTCCATGCGTTCCAAGCAATGTTAACAAGATGGATGTGAACGCACTTACTTGCAGTCCTGCACCGATATGAACATAGTGCTTGAACTCAAAGATCTCAGTGCCAAGGAATCCGGCCCCAAGCGCAAGAGTGATGATGAAGAAAACCATCATTGCATTCTTGCTGCCATGGCGCATTGCATTAATTCCAAGACCGATGGTGAAACTACTAGTCAATAGAAGGATCGTTTCAATCAGAACTGGTGTAACCTCAAAGATGTCTCCACCAACAGGTCCATTGCCGGTCCTGTTAACGAGTGTGAAGTACGTTGCAAACAGTGTTGCGAAAAGCGCGATTTCAGCTCCAAGGAAAATCCAGAAACCTAAAATCTTTAATCGGTTTTCTTCTGTACTATATTCAAGTGGCAGCGAGTTATCTATTTTCATGCGTTAGCACCTCGCAATTTTTTTTCTGTTTCTTCTATCTCTTCAACGGAGATGTGATGACCGTGATCTTTTTCAAATGAACGGTGGGCCATGCAAGCAAAGATTCCAAGTGTTGCAATGATTGCGAAGATCCACATGCTGAATACCATTGCAAATCCCCATACGAAGAAGATGATACCCAGTACGAACGGAACGCCGCTGTTATTTGGCATATGGATTTCTTTGTACTTGCCTTTGAACAATGCCGGACCATTATTTTTTGAATCCCAGAATGCTTGTGAAGAATCAACTTCAGGTACGATAGCGAAGTTGTATTCCGGAACTGGACTGTGTGTAGCCCATTCCAATGAACGTGCATTCCAAGGATCGCTTGTGATATTTCTTGGCGCATAACGAGTGCTCCAGTAAATGTTGTACACAAGGAATGCGAAACCGATCAATAAACCAAGTGCACCAACGAATGAAAGCATGTTCAACGGACCATATCCTGTTGCTTCTGAATATGTGTACATACGACGTGCTTGACCATCCAAACCTGTGATGAACATTGGGAAGAATGTTACGTTAAATCCGACTACGATGAACCAGAAAGCCCATTTCCCAATTCTTTCGCTCAATTGGAAGTTGAAGATTTTTGGCCACCAGTACGTAAACCCAGCAAGTACGGAGAATACAGTACCCGGAATCAATACGTAGTGGAAATGCGCCACCAAGAACATTGTGTTGTGATATTGGTAATCGGCACTTGCCATTGCAAGCATGACGCCCGTTACCCCACCGATCGTGAAGATCGGAATGAAAGCTAAAGAGTAAAGCATTGGAACGGTGAATTCAATTTTCCCTCTCCAAAGCGTGAACAGCCAGTTAAAGATCTTGATTCCCGTCGGAACGGCAATCGCCATCGTTGTAATCGAGAAGATACCGTTAACCATTGCACCGTGACCCATCGTGAAGAAATGGTGAGCCCATACAACGAATGATAGAACGGAAATGGCAACCATAGAGACAACCATTGATTTATAACCATAAAGGTTACGACGTGCAAATGTAGAAATGATCTCACTGTATATACCGAAGGCAGGCAAGATAACGATATAAACCTCAGGGTGTCCCCAAATCCAGAACAAGTTAGCCCAGAGCATATCCGATCCGCCGTTAGCCATTGTAAAGAAGTTAGTTCCAAACAGACGGTCCATTGTCATTAACGCCAGTGCCACTGTCAATACAGGGAAAGCGAAGACGATGATAAGGTTCGTGATAAGGATTGACCATGTGAACATCGGCATTTTCATCAATGTCATACCAGGTGCTCTCATTTTCAAAATTGTTACGATAAAGTTGATACCAGTCATCAATGTACCGATACCTGCGATTTGAATCGCGATCGCGTAATAGTTCATCCCAACGGATTCACTGAATTCGACACTCGCTAACGGGAAGTAAGCTGTCCAACCTGCATCAGGAGAACCCCCGACAACGAACGAGATGTTGAATAACATGGCTCCCCAGAAGAACAACCAGAAAGAAACTGCGTTCAAACGAGGGAAAGCTACGTCACGTGCCCCAATTTGTAGAGGAGTGACGATATTCATCAAACCGATGATGAATGGCATGGCCATGAACAGGATCATAACGACCCCGTGTGTTGTGAAAATTTCATTATAATGCTGTCCATCCAACAAACCATTATCAGGTATTGCTGTTTGAGCACGCATCAATATTGCGTCGGCTCCACCACGGAAAAGCATAAGTAGTGCAGCGAGAATGTACATGATACCGATACGTTTGTGGTCAACCGTTGTGAACCACTCGCGCCATAGGTAGCCCCACTTTTTAAAATAGGTTACGCCTACTAGTATTGCAAGTACTGTAACCGCGATTGCGATCTGTGAACCGACAATCATAGGGGAGCTGTGTGGTACGGCAAATCTATCAAAGTAATCCATACTCTTTGTGACTCCTTTCGAAAAGTTATTCTAAATAACTGCTTGTGATTTTAAATCTTAATGTTGATGCTCTGTTTCTGCTTCATCCGCTTTTTTAGAATCTTCGTGTTCTGAGTGTTTAGATTCTCCATTGCCTGAAGCACCGTGATTGTGTTCAGGGGCAGGTCTGAAGTCAAGATGTGTTCCGTTAAATGTGTATTGTCCAACGTGACCTGGCTCCAATAGTTTATCAAATTCACTTTCCGTCAATTTCTTAGCGGTACCGTGAATTTCATCAACCCACTTCGTGTATTCATCTTCAGGCATAGCCTTAACATTGAAAGTATGTTCAGCGAAACCTGAACCACTGAAGTTGGCGTTTCTTCCCATATACTCACCAGGTGTATCTGCTACCAAGTGCAAAGTGTTCACCATGTCACTCATCGCATATTTTTGCCCACCTAGTTGTGGAATCCAGAAGCTTGAGATTGGTCCGTAAGAATAAAGCTTAAATTCGATTGGTCGGTTTGTTGGTAAGAACAAGTAGTTTACTGTTTCAATATCCTCTTCCGGATAACTGAAATGCCACTTCCAGTTTGAAGATGCAGCATAAATGATCAATGGTTCTTGATCCTCATATCCTTTTGGTGTAGCCTCGACTTCATATGTCGAGCGAACACTGACAACGGAAAGGAATATGACGATAAGGATCGGGATAATTGTCCAGATCGCTTCGAGAACGTGACTTCCTTCCACGTGAGGTGGTACATAGTCATCGCTTGACTTGGAAGCGCGGTATTTAAATAACATAATTGCATAGAGAATGACAACGACTAAGACAATAATTAACATCGTCCAAATTGAAATCATGATCACATTAGCTTGGTTTGCTGCTACAGGACCTTTTGGATCGAGTACAGCTAATGGGTTGTCGCAACCAGTTAGTACGGTGGCGATGGAAAAAATTATAGTTAATAAAGCCCATTTCATTTTCATATAGATACCCCTTTCTTTCTTTATTGGAAATTCTAAATAACAAGTTATTCAGAGTGAGTGTTACATTGTTCACAAACTGACGTCTCTATATTAGTATCATATATGGAAAAAAACAATCAAAAGTGACATATGTCACAAAAAGTTCATGAAGAGATAGTGAAAGAATGGGATATGAGCTTATTAGTTGGATATATAATAAGAAAAGAAGTATAATAGCGTATTAGTTTATTTCAATTTAAGGCTGCTTTCAATTGAAATTTGTTCTCAAAAGAACCGTTCGTGAATTGGTAAAATTTCAAGAAAATTACATTAGAATAATATTACATATAAAAGCGATGAATAAGACGAGGGTTATAAGGGTTTTATTTGTTTTTTAATATAAAAAGACACCGGATTACCAATCGAATAAATTGAGGAATTTAGGCCTAAAGGCAATAAAAAAAAGCAGGTATCTAAAAACGATGCCTGCTTTTTTATTCACTCCATTGCTTCTGGACTTGATGAAGGGCCTGTTGTAAAATTTGTTCCTGATTTGCACTAGGTTCCGTGAGGACGTTCGTTTGATAGGATTTCCCTTTATAATCAACTTTCACTGTAACTTTTACCATGATTCATTCTTCCTTTCTTGTCTTGCCTGATTAGTTTAGTGTGAGGGGAGTACACTTCATGTATACCCAGGGGAGTGGAATGCTCAAACATTTCGAACTGGATGACTTAATATTCATAATTATCTGATATTTTATGAAAAATGTCAATATTTTTATGAGGAGTATGACAATAAAAGTGAAGTTTCAGCGCCGGATAGGGAAAGTCAGTCTTGAAAAATGGAAACGGCCCTGCTTTGTTATGGAAGCAGGGTCGTTTCTTTAAATTTTTGTTAAGATAATTCCAATCAAGGCTGCTAAAACACCGGCAATTTGATAGGACTTTAGTTTTTCCTTGAATAAATAACAACCGGCAAAAACCACGATTAAACAGTTCAGGCTCACCACGGGAAAAATGATGCTGGCAATTCCGGTATTTAAAGCGAAGAAATAACATACATACGCAATGATGCTTAGTAAGCCCACAAGAGAGCCGATTTTCACTTCGCTTAACTTGAGCTTTTCATTCTTCATGCCCGATGCCGCCATCAAATAAAGTGTTCCGCCCCCATACATCGATACCAGAATATCAAGTGAGTTCAGATGCAGGCGCGTGGTCGTTGTCATTAAAATCCCGAGTACACCAAATGAGAATATTGCAAATATTGTATGCATCATCCAGGGCAAATATTGATGATTGCCCTTAGCGTTAGGGGTATACTGAATGACAAGGGTGGCAAGGAGCATGCAGGCGATCCCGGTCCACTGCAACGAAGAAATATGTTCATGAAAAATGATCGCAGCACAAAGGATGGGGAAAATAGCATTGGCCGCAATCAACGGTGATGTCAAACTGGCCGGCCCCTTTTCAAATGCACTGCCCATCTGGATATTCCCGTTAGCATTAAGGATCCCAATTGCAGCTCCGAGCAAGATGGATAGCCAATTAGTCGTCAAACCATCCACGATTCCGCCATACATAAGTGCCATGATGAAGGCCGTAAAATAAAAGAAAAATTGGATATGTACCTTGGAGTAACCTTTTCCGCTGCTCCATTTGAAAATGCTGTTATTGATACCGAAACATATACTGGTGATGAGTGCTGCAAAAATCCACATTTGTATACTCTCTTCCTTCAGGTAGGATATCTTCATTTCCATTTTAAGCGGAATATAGGCAGGAATCAAACTCATTTTACAAGAGTTGGATTGACAGATGGGATATTTTTTTCTATATTTACTATGACTATTTCAAATATATTTCCCGATAATGGGAGAGGTTCATAGCATCACCCTCTTAAAAAAACTATGGCTTTGATATTTTTCGCGAATCAACCATATCTTTTTAGAGATATGGTTTTTTGTTATATAGAGGCCCATTTTATGAATCTCCCCCGACAAGCGTGGAAGAGGAGGACTTTTTATGTCTGGAAGAAAAGAAGAAGAATTAAAGGAAATTACATTACTTGGGAATCAAGGAACAAAATATACATTCGACTACGCTCCAGAAATTCTCGAGTCGTTCGAGAACAAGCACCCTAACCGAGATTATTTCGTCAAATTCAATTGCCCGGAGTTCACTAGCTTATGTCCAATAACCGGACAACCTGACTTTGCAACCATATACATCAGCTATATTCCAAGCGTGAAGATGGTCGAGAGCAAGTCCTTGAAGCTTTATTTATTCTCATTCCGTAACCACGGCGATTTCCATGAAGACTGCATGAACATCATCATGAATGATTTAATCGAATTGATGGACCCGAAATATATTGAAGTCTGGGGCAAGTTCACACCCCGGGGCGGCATTTCCATCGATCCATACACAAACTATGGAAAGCCAGGGACGAAGTATGAAGAAATGGCGGATTACCGCTTGATCAATCATGACTTATACCCGGAAACCGTGGATAATCGTTAAAAGGCAGAAAAAACAAAAGGGTTTCGAAGACTTTCCTTCCGAAACCCTTTTGAATAGTATGGGTTCCCCATTTAGTCCGCGCATTCATGCTTTTCATATCGAAGAACCGCTAATCCTTCTTTTCGCTTCGCATTTTATCTAGTCCTCATTCCTCAGATGATTTGCTTCTTCCTAAATTGTTACCAACTGTGGCTTGCATCATTTACTAATGATGAAAATGAATAAGACGTTCCCGGACTGCCTCTTGATAAGCGAGTGCCAGCAGTGGAAAGCAACGGTCCAATTCCCCCACGGAACCATTGTTAATGGGGATTCTATCTTTTTTTCAAGCACAGCGGAATGAAACGTTCAAACTCCAAATTCTTCAAAGTGGAGAGCGATGGAAACTTCCAGTTTTATTGCGAGGCTCATGGGAGAAGGAGTAAACATACATATCCGCTTTTTTTCTTAATCTATCGTACAGTTTTATTAGTGGTTTGTCCTTTTTAAAAATACAAATGTCCTCCTGTAATGGAATTATCGCTTGATTGTTTCGTTGAAAAACGTAATAATAGGGAGAGTAAATGTTGACAGAATTTTTTTAATAATAGGGGATGTCGAGATGAAGGTTGCGAAGTTTGGCGGAAGTTCACTGGCGTCAGGTGAACAAATAAAGAAGGTATTCGAAATTGTGGCAGCAGATCCGGAGAGGAAGTTTGTGGTCGTTTCGGCCCCCGGGAAACGCAATTCCGATGATATAAAGGTGACGGATTTATTGATCGAGGCTGCAAAGCAGCAGCTGCGCGGGGATGATGGCGAACCTTTAATCGAAGATGTGGTCGCCCGTTATGGAAGTATCGCTAAGGAGCTGGATATATCCGAGGAAGTCATCACTGGGATTCGCGAAGATTTACAAGCACTGTTGCATGCAGATCAATCCAAGCCAAAGCGTTATTTGGATGCTTTAAAGGCCAGTGGCGAGGATAATAATGCGAAGCTGATTGCCGCTTATTTTCAAAGGCGGGGTGTCGAAGCTCAATATATCAATCCGAAGAGAGCTGGCTTGATCGTATCGGATGAAGATGGATATACCCAGGTGCTGCCAGAATCGTATGATCGGTTATATGATCTGCGTGATGAGCCGGGAATCGTCGTATTTCCAGGGTTTTTCGGATATACGTTAGATGGTGATGTTTTAACGTTTTCAAGAAGCGGCTCTGACATTACGGGCTCGATTCTTGCAAATGGCGTCAAAGCCGAATTGTATGAAAACTTTACCGATGTGGATGCCGTATATGCGGTTAATCCAAATGTGGTTTCCAATCCGAAGGGGATCAGGGAATTAACGTATCGAGAAATGCGTGAGCTTTCTTATGCCGGTTTTTCGGTATTCCATGATGAGGCGCTTATTCCTGCATTCCGGGCGGGAATCCCGGTTCATATCCAAAATACGAACAACCCGGCGGCCCAGGGGACCCGCATTGTGAGTACCCGTGATAATACGAATGGTCCGGTTATTGGGATTGCGAGTGACAAGGGATTTTGCAGCATTTATGTCAGTAAATATTTAATGAACCGGGAAGTCGGATTTGGCCGGAAGCTGCTGCATATCCTTGAAGATTACGGAGTTGCCTATGAGCATATTCCATCGGGCATTGACGATGTGACACTCATTCTGAGACAGGAGCAGATGAGGGGGGACTCCGAGAAGAAAATCATTTCGCGAATCAAGCAAGAGCTGCATGCCGATGAAGTCATTGTGGAGCATAACTTAGCCTTGATCATGGTCGTGGGCGAAGGGATGCGGCATAATGTCGGAACGACGGCAAGAGCCTCGAAAGCGTTGGCGGATGCCAAGGTCAATATCGAAATGATCAACCAGGGCTCTTCGGAGGTAAGCATGATGTTCGGTGTCAAAGAACGCAGCGAAGAGACGGCGATCCAAGCTTTATATCATGAGTTTTTTTGAGAATGACAGTTCCGAGACCGCCTTTTAGAAGGGAGGAAACAATTAGTCACAATACATGGGGCTGGACGTTTCCTCCCGTTCTTTATGATCGTGATAATGACCGTATGGAGATAATAAACCCCGCCTAGAAGGGAGAGGGAGATTATCCACATTAAAGGATTGAATCACTTTTTGTTTTCAGTATCCGACCTGGAAAAATCCATCGAATTTTATAAGACTGCTTTTAAAGGGGAATTCCACAGCCTACTTTGACTTGAATGGGATATGGCTCGCCTTGAATTCAGAAAAAGGTATGGCAAGAAACGAAATAAATGCGTCATCTACGCATGTGGCGTTTTCCATCGATGTAGAAGACTATGAGGACATATTTACGAAATTGAGAAGCTTAAAGGTCAATATCCTTACTGGCCGGGAGAGAGATGAACGCGATAAGGAGTCTATTTATTTTACTGATTTAGATGGACATAAGTTTGAATTCCATACGGGGTCATTGCAGGACAGACTGGATTATTACAAACAGGAAAAATCCCATATGACGTTTTATAAACATTCGGGACAGTAAAGGATGGGAAACGCGAGTAAAAAGTTAGATGACCTATTACAAGCATCATTGGGTGTCGAAGACAATGGAACCTAAAATAAACCTCCCATTTTTAAAATGGGAGGTTTATTTTTATATTAGTCCATTATTGTAAGTAGTTGATCGATTTCTTTCCTTGGTCTTGGTGTGGGAACCATATCAGGATAGCCAACGTGAAGGCTGCCGACTATTTTCTCACCGGGTTTCACCCCTAATGCTTCACGAAATTCCGTGCTATGTATCATGCCGTATGTTTCCCATATCATCCCGATGCCTTGTTCCCAGGCAAGCAGGCTGAAATTCTGGATCAAGGCGCTTGTAGCCGCATAATCTTCTTCCCGTACCATCGGATTCGGATTTTCTTCCATGATCACCGCGACAAACATTGGTACACCGTTCAGTTTATTGAATCCACGCTGTCCGGCTTCCTTCTTCTTTTCGGGGTCCTTTTCCTTGCCCGCCATGAAAGCGCGGGTTGCTTCTGCTAGTTTTAGTCGGCTATCCCCGTGCACAACGACGAAGCGCCAAGGCTGGGTCATTTTATGGTTCGGAGCCCATGTGGACGTTTCCAATAATGTACGGATGGTATCCAATGGAACAGGGATGTCCTTGAAACGCTTGATACTGCGCCGTCCTTTTATGATATCTTCCAGTTTCATAGTCATCCTTCTCCTTTAATATATATGTATGGTTATCAGTTTTAAAAAGAAAAAATCCCCGGCTGCCTAATTTATGCTTCCAACGTGAATTAATTACTTGAATAAAGAGGGGGCAATATTCTAGTGACATGCATTCGCTAATGAGCATATAATTTTTCTAGGCACAGAGAAAGCCGGGGCGACATTGCAGCTATGTACAACATCAACAGGGTACGATAAGGGAATATCGTAAAAGTTTATCAAATTTCAGAGATCGATAATGAAATTGAAAATCATTATCAATTAGAATTTTCGCTTATTTCCTGTTATTTGTCAAGAGTATTTATTAAAAAAAATCAAATAATTTACGAATCGCTTAAATCAGTTTAAATCTTTTAATAAATCTGTATAAAAATGTATAATGGGAACATGAAAAGATGATGACTACATATGAAGAATCGAAGGGTGTCATAGATGAAAAAACTGTCCTCATTCCTTAAGCCGTACTGGCTCTTGATCATTCTTGCTTTATTCTTGATGATCGTCGAGCTTGGTGTGGAATTATTACAACCTCTATTTATTGCAAAGATCATCGATGATGGCATTTTACAGAAAGATTTATCGGTGGTGATCAAATGGGGAAGCGTCATGGTCGGGCTTTCCGTTTTTTCATTTTTGGGCGGAATCGTTAATTCCTTTACTGCATCACATGTAAGTCAAAGTTTCGGGCATGATGTGAGGAAAAGCCTATTCAGCAAAATACAGGCGTTTTCTTTTGCCAATTTGAATAACATCCCAACTTCCTCGTTGATTACAAGAATGACGAATGACGTGACCCAGCTTCAAAATACGGTCTTTATGGGCTTGCGCATCATGGCAAGGGCGCCATTGATCGTAATCGGCGGTGCAATCATGGCCATGACGGTTGATCTGAAGCTATCGCTCGTTTTGGTGATTTCGATTCCAGTTCTTATTTTCTTCCTTGTGTGGGTTATGAAAAGGGCGGCCAAGCTGTTTAAACTCGTTCAGAAAAAGCTTGATGATGTTAATAACGTCATGAGGGAAAACCTTACAGGCATGCGCTTGATCAAAGCTTTTCTGCGCAAGGAGCATGAGATTGGCCGATTTGACGGCGCCAATGATGAACTGAAAAGAAAGACGGTGACCTCGCTTCGTTTAATTGAAACGACCATGCCAGTGCTGATGCTTGTCATGAATGGGGCAATCTTGATCATTCTCTGGCTTGGAAGCGGATTTATTGAAACAGGGGACATCCAAGTAGGGGAAGTCGTGGCGATCGTTAATTATGCAACAAGGATTGCCGCATCACTTTCGATTTTTTCCTGGCTGATCACGGTCATCTCCCGAGCAAAGGCTTCAGCCGAACGTGTAACGGAAATATTCGGGACGCCGATAGACATCGACGAAGGCAGGAAGGAAACCGCCACGAACGTTCTCAAGGGCGGAGGCATCAAGTTTGTTGATGTATCTTTCCGATATCCAGGTTCCGACCATGCCGTACTGAAGCATTTGAACTTCACTATCGATCCCGGGGGTTCGCTTGCCATCATTGGAGCGACGGGATCTGGGAAAACATCCTTGTTTCAGCTGATTCCAAGATTATATGAGACTGATGGCGGCTCCATCCTCATTGATGAACAGGATGTGAAGGATATTCCCCTGGACTCACTGCGGAAAAGGATCGGCTATGTACCACAGGAAGCCCTGCTTTTTTCAGGAACGATAAAAAATAACATCGCTTGGGGGAAAGAAGGGGCCACGGATGAGGAAATCAAGGCGGCGGCCATGCATGCCCAAGTCCATGAAACCGTAATGAAGCTACCGAAGCAATATGAAACGATGTTAGGGCAAAAAGGCGTGAATCTGTCAGGGGGACAAAAGCAGCGGCTGTCGATTGCGAGGGCGTTGGTGCGCAAACCGACGATTCTCCTTCTCGACGATAGTACAAGTGCACTCGATTTGAAAACGGAAAGTAAATTGCTTAGTGCTTTAAAATCCTATACCTGCACGACGATCATCATTACGCAGAAAATCAGTACAGCCATGGAGGCGGATAAAATCTTATTGCTGGAAAATGGTGAAGTGCTTGCTGAAGGGAAACATGAAGATTTGATTCAGTCGAGTGAGCTTTATCGGAAAATCGTTCACTCACAGTTTGGGGAGGAGGGGATATCGTTTGAGCCGAAGAATATCTCCCGATAAGGCAAAGGCAAAACCACTTAACTCATGGAGTACGATAAAAAGGATCATCCCGTACTTGGCAACGAATAAAGGCCTTCTATTTTACGTCCTGTTCATGGTACTGGTAAGCTCGGTGCTGGGCTTGCTTGGCCCCTTTCTGGTCGGCAGGGCCATCGATGAATATATTGTCACGAAGGATAGTGCCGGGCTATTTATCCTTCTTATCTGGCTGCTTGGCGTATACCTTTTCTATTCCCTATCGATGTGGCTGCAGAATTATTGGATGATAGGCATTGCGCAGGATACGGTCTATGCTATGCGCAATCAATTATTCAAGAAGCTTCACCAGCTGTCCATTCCTTTCTTTGATCGCCGGCAGCATGGGGAACTGATGAGTCGGGTCACGAACGATATCGAGAATGTAAGCTCCACTTTGAATAGCTCCGTCATCCAGATTTTCTCCAGTTTGCTGACACTTATCGGGACTGTTGCGGTCATGCTGTATTTGAGCCCGTTGTTAACTTTTCTAACCTTGATCATCGTTCCGCTCATGTTTTTCGGCTTGAGATGGATAACGAACCGGACTGGGAAGCTTTTTAAAGAGCAGCAGAAAAACCTGGGGGAACTGAATGGGTTCATTGAAGAAACGATATCCGGACAGCGGATCGTAAAGGCTTTCTCGCAGGAAGATAAAGTGATCCGGGATTTTATCACCCGGAGTGAAAACCTGAAGAAGGCCGGTTTTTTATCGCAATCGTATTCGGGATTGATTCCAAAGCTGATGAATTTACTGAACAACTTAAGTTTTACGGTAATAGCCGCTGTCGGAGGTTTTTTGGCGTTGAGCGGGATAGGAACGGTCACCATCGGGGTGATTGTCATCTTTACCGAATATTCAAGGCAATTCACCCGTCCGCTCAATGACCTTGCTAATCAATTCAATACTCTTCTTTCGGCAGTTGCTGGTGCGGAAAGGGTTTTTGCCATTTTGGACGAGAATGAAGAAGAAGTGGATGAGATACAGGTCTCTGAGCTTCGGGATGTCCGTGGTCAGGTTGATTTTGAAGGGGTATTTTTTTCCTATAATGAAGACGACCAAACCATTTATGATGTCAGCTTTCATGCTGAAAAAGGCGAAACCATCGCGCTTGTAGGGCCGACTGGTGCAGGGAAGACGACGATCATTAACCTTTTGGCCCGTTTTTACGAGCCGAACAGCGGCAGGATCTTGATCGACGGCCAGAATATCCAGCAGGTTACGCGGGCAAGTCTCCGCAAGCATATGGGATTCGTTTTACAGGATTCCTTTTTGTTTCAAGGTACGATTCGTGAAAATATCCGCTATGGCCGTTTGGAGGCGGGAGATGAAGAGGTGGAGGAGGCAGCCAAGCTTGCCAATGCCCATTCCTTTATCATGAAGCTTCCCGAAGGATACGGGACCATCCTGAGTCAGGATGGCAGTGGGATCAGTCAGGGGCAGCGTCAGCTTTTATCGATTGCGAGGGCCATTTTGGCAGACCCCGTCCTCCTGATCTTGGATGAGGCGACAAGCAGTATAGATACGATCACGGAGCTTAAAATCCAGGAAGCATTACAGCGCTTGATGGAAGGAAGAACGAGTTTTGTCATTGCCCATCGGTTGAATACGATTCAGCAAAGTGACTTGATCCTTGTTCTTGATGAAGGAAGGGTCATCGAAAAAGGATCCCATGAGGAGCTGCTGGGGCAAAGGGGTTTTTACTACGACCTATACCGCAGTTCAATTAAGGAAAGTACGACTGGATGATGTAAGAAATGTGTGCCTTAGGGTGCGCATTTTTTTGCGTTTCCATGGAAACTAATAGTAAGGAGGAAGGGTGCGTTGTTCCGTTTAAGCAAGTGAAAAATGGTTTCAAGTAATAAGTGTTTTCCTCTTGCTTATATGTCTTTAATTTGCTAATATAACTGACGAACGTTCGTTAAAATTCGAGGTGAAAGTATTGAAAAGCAATGACATTAAAGAAGCTGCTCTTAAATATTTTACGATCCATGGTTATGAAGGAGCATCCCTTTCACAAATAGCAGAAGAAGTCGGCATGAGAAAGCAATCCATTTACGCCCATTTTAAAGGGAAGGATGATCTTTTTCTGAACGTTTTACGTGATGCGAAAGAGACGGAGTTAACTTCCAAACTTCAATATTTCAGTAAAGTGGATTCAAGGAACCCTGAGAAGGATTTATACGGATTCTTACAATTGATCATCGATCTTTTCCAAAAAAATGAGCATGTAAAGTTCTGGCTGCGGATGTCTTTTTTTCCGCCAGCCCATCTGGAGGAAGCCATTACAGAGGAAGTCATCGACATAGAGGAAAAAGTGCAGGCCATACTTGAAGAAAAATTTCAGGATTGGATCAATGCCGGGTTAATCATTGAAGAGGCGGCAATCACGCCTACGTTCGCCTTCTTGGGAGTTGTCGATTCGATTATGCTTGAGCTTGTATACGGCAATGATGAGAAGCGGCTGAAGGATAAAGTGGCGGCCTCCTGGACAGTGTTCTGGAGAGGTATATCGCCTAAATGATTTACATGGAAAGAGGTGTCACTACATGGTTAAACCAATTAAAGAACAAAAGGCGGTATTGATCATATTGCTAAGCAATATATTCATCGCCTTTCTGGGAATCGGTCTCATCATCCCCGTCATGCCATCCTTGATGAACATCATGCACCTGTCAGGCAGTACGATGGGCTATCTTGTGGCCGTATTTGCGGTATCCCAGCTTATTATGTCCCCGTTCGCAGGCAGGTGGGTCGACCGTTACGGCAGAAAGAAAATCATCATAATCGGATTATTCCTTTTTGGTGTGTCGGAGCTTATCTTCGGTTTGGGCACGAACGTCGCCGTGTTTTATCTATCAAGGATTCTCGGCGGGATCAGTGCAGCATTCATTATGCCGGGCGTTACGGCGTATGTTGCAGATATTACATCCGTTAAGGAGCGTCCAAAAGCGATGGGGTATATTTCCGCCGCCATTAGCTTGGGCTTTATTATAGGGCCGGGAATAGGCGGTTTCGTTGCTGAATACGGAATCCGTTACCCCTTCTTCCTTGCGGCACTGATTGCTTTTATAGCCTGCCTTTCATCCATATTTATATTGAAAGAGCCACTGACAAAGGAACAGCTTGCAGAAGTTTCGGCTGATGCAGGGCAAACGAACTTTGTTTCCGATTTAAAAAAATCCCTTAATCCGCTCTACTTCATTGCATTCATCCTAGTATTCGTACTGGCATTTGGATTATCGGCATATGAAACTGTTTTTAGCCTGTTTTCCGATCATAAATTCGGTTTCACACCGAAGGATATTGCAATGATCATTACGATAAGCTCAATCTTCGGGGTGGTTGTGCAAGTATTCATGTTCGGAAAAATGGTGGATATCCTCGGGGAAAAGAAGCTGATTCAATTATGTTTGATCGTCGGTGCCATATTTGCAGTTGCTTCCACCTTGATCACCAGCTATATGGCCGTGTTGGCGGTGACATGCTTCATCTTTCTTGCATTTGACTTGCTGCGTCCGGCATTGACGACATTTTTATCAAAAGCGGGCGGGAAAGAGCAAGGGTTCGTAGCGGGCATGAACTCAACCTACACGAGCTTAGGGAATATCGTCGGCCCGGCAATGGGCGGGATCCTATTTGACATAAACATCCACTATCCATATCTTTTTGCTGCAGTCATTATGGTCATCGGCCTTGGTATTACAGTCATCTGGAAGGAAAAACGTTTGGCTGAAAGCTTAGTGCAATGATTAGCAATTCCTGAAACATCAATTACGTGGTTGATTCCTTTCATGACATAAAGCCCCCTTGTCCATATCGGAAAGGGGGCTTTGTTTTTTGAATCTATTAACGGGAATTAACAAATAATAGACGGATTGCATCAAATTCCATTATATTTCCTTTCAATTCTCCTAAGCTCATCTGAAAGACCGAATAAGGTGTGTAATACGGCAGTTTGGATATATAGATTCATATAGTTATCATTGCTCTTCTTTTGAAAAGATAAATCATGTTTTTCATCAATGATTCTAGTGATGCATTGGTTGATTTCAGTCCACAATTCTTTCGTGCTTTCTTTCGTTTTCGTCTCCATATTCTCCCACTCCTTTTTTATTATTCTATCCACTCTATTAAATTCTTATACTTGGTTTCCGTTAATTTCATTCTTCAATTTCCGACAAGATACCGCACATCCATCATTCCTGCATGAAGGGGAGTTCTCTTCCTGCATCAAAAATGACAATAAGACATTTATATGAAGGCGCTGGCGGAAGGAGAGTGATTTATCGACAGAATAATTGTAAATTCATTACAAATTGACTAAATATATATTGCAAAAAAACCATTTAATAACATATAATTCTGAATATATATAAAATTCTTTAAATTGGGTGGTTGCAGTCGTTTTAAGATCTGGCGCCATATGAAATGAGGATTTTTTTATAGTAAATCATCCGTTCCAATGAGAGGAGATGGTAAAAATGAAAGCGCTTAAATCAGTCGTTCTTTGGGGAATCATTTCCGCTGTGGGGGCCGTGAGTTTTGGTTTTGTCGCTTTAAACCGCGGGGAAAGCATCAATGCCATGTGGATCGCTACGGCAGCACTCTGTGTTTATTCCATTGCCTATCGCTTTTATAGTAAATTCATCGCACAGAAAGTGTTTGAGCTGGATGATGATCGCCAAACCCCGGCAGAAGCGAATAATGATGGGAAGGACTATGTACCTACTAATAAATGGGTGCTTTTTGGACACCATTTTGCGGCGATTGCTGGTGCGGGCCCTCTAGTAGGACCCATTCTCGCAGCCCAGATGGGATATTTGCCAGGGACACTCTGGCTTGTTGTCGGAGTTGTATTGGCAGGTGCCGTTCAGGATTTCATCATTCTCTTCGGCTCGATGCGCCGAAACGGTAAATCCTTGGGTGAAATGATCAAAGAGGAAATTGGGCCCGTTACAGGTTTGATAGCCATGATCGGAATCCTTGGCATCATGATCATCTTATTGGCGGTGCTTGCCCTCGTTGTCGTAAAGGCACTGGTCGGAAGCCCTTGGGGGATGTTCACGATCGCCTCGACGATACCGATTGCCGTCCTTATGGGCATCTATATGCGCTATATAAGGCCAGGGCGTGTAGGCGAAGGGTCCATCCTGGGCATCATCCTGTTGATGCTGGCATTATACTTCGGACGCTTTGTATCGGAAAGCGCGACATTGGCGCCGATGTTCACATTCAGCGGCAAAACGATTGCCATCATGTTGATAGTATACGGCTTCGTTGCTTCCGTTTTGCCGGTATGGATGTTATTGGCACCGCGTGATTACTTAAGTACGTTTTTGAAAATCGGAACGATCATCGGACTGGCGCTTGGTATCTTTCTTGTCATGCCGAGCCTTGAAATGCCTGCCGTCACCCAATTCATTGATGGAACTGGACCCGTATTCGCCGGGAATCTATTCCCTTTCCTATTCATTACGATCGCTTGTGGAGCGGTGTCGGGATTTCATGCACTCGTTTCATCTGGTACAACTCCTAAAATGATTGAACGTGAGTCCCATTCCCGTCCAATCGGTTACGGGGCGATGCTGACTGAATCATTTGTTGCCATCATGGCGATGATTGCAGCCTGTGTCCTGACGCCAGGGATTTATTTTGCGATTAACAGTCCGGGAGCGGTTGTGGGAACGGAGCCGGCCCAGGTGGCGGCGACGATATCGGATTGGGGCTTCGTTTTGACGCCGGAAATGATCACTGACCTTGCGGATGATGTTGGGGAAGAGACCATTTTATCCCGAACTGGAGGGGCGCCAACCTTTGCGATCGGGATGGCCCACATCTTCTCGCAAGTGATTGGCGGAGCATCGCTGATGGCATTTTGGTATCACTTTGCGATCCTGTTCGAGGCGCTGTTCATATTGACGACCATTGATGCAGGAACAAGGGTTGGGCGTTTCATGATCCAGGATATCATCGGAACCTTCTACAAGCCATTTGCCGAAACGAATAAGTGGCTGCCCAATATCATTGCTACGGCCATTTGTGTAATTGGCTGGGGATACTTCCTTTATCAAGGGGTCATCGATCCGCTTGGCGGGATCAATACCCTCTGGCCGTTGTTTGGAATCGCAAATCAAATGCTTGCCGCCATTGCGTTGCTGCTTGGTACGACAGTCCTCTTTAAAATGGGCAAAAAAGCATACAGTTGGGTCACTCTTGTCCCGACTACCTTCTTATTGATCGTGACCATGACGGCTGGCTGGCAAAAGCTGTTTCACGATAACCCGGCGATCGGCTTTTTAGCGCATAAGGATAAATTCAAGGCAGCGTATGATAAAGGGGAAATCCTCGCTCCTGCAAAAGATTTAGCCGAAATGAAGCAGGTCATCGTCAATGATTATGTCGATGCCGCACTTTGTGCCATCTTCATGATCGTTGTGATCACTGTCCTTATTTCTGCAATAAGGCTGTGGATAAAAGTGCTGAAGAACCAGAAAATAGATTTACATGAATCGCCTTATGTATCGAGAAGGACCTCATAAGGGAGGGAAGGCAATGTTGAAAAGGTTGACCAAGATACTCAGCTACAGAAAACAGTTTGTCAGTTTGCTTGTAGGCGTGCCCAGTTATGATACCTATGTGACACATATGAGCGTCCACCATCCGGAAGATCCCGTAAAGACGAGGAAAGAATTTTTCTGCGAAGCACAGGATGAACGATATAATGCAAAAGGCGGGAAAGTATCCAGATGTTGTTGAATGAATATACGCTTGAAGGCTCCTCGAATATGAGGGGTTTTTTTTTGTGAGGTAAATATCTAGTTCAATGGTTTTGGTGTAATATAACCTTACATTAGGTTATGAATACGGAAAAAATCTATTGAATTATTAGAAAATTAAGTATATGATAAAAAATATAACATATATTCGTTAACAAACATAACATATAAAAACAAGGGGGAAACAATATGCAAATGGCTGATTCGGTTTTTATGTTTTTGGCGACCATGATGGTTTGGCTCATGACACCAGGGATTGCCTTATTTTATGGGGGGATGGTAAAAAGTAAAAATGTCCTGAATACCGCAATGCACAGTTACATGCCACTTGCCGTCATTTCGATTCTTTGGGTGTTTATCGGATATTCTTTATCATTTTCACCTGGAAATACACTTCTAGGTGGTCTTGATTGGGTGGGGTTAAAGGATGTAGGATTCGAACCTGGTCCTTACAGCGAAACGATTCCTCATAGCTTATTCATGTTATTCCAAATGACTTTTGCCGTTTTAACCGTATCGATCATTGCAGGTGGAATTGCCGAACGAATGAAGTTTTCAGCATTCTTGATCTTTACGATCTTGTGGTCTTTATTGGTATACGCACCAGTTGCGCATTGGGTATGGGGAGGAGGCTGGCTGGCGCAGCTTGGTACATTGGATTTTGCTGGAGGCAACGTTGTTCATATTTCTTCAGGGGTTGCCGGTTTGGTTTTGGCGATCATGGTAGGGAAAAGGAAGGAATCGGGGGACAGTGCGCCGCATAATCTGCCGTTAACTTTCCTTGGCGGATCATTAATATGGTTCGGGTGGTACGGTTTTAACGTCGGAAGCGCTTTGACGATCAATGCAGTGGCAATGACGGTATTCGTGAATACAGCCGTGGCTGCAGCTGCTGGCATCATAGGCTGGCTGATCGTTGAGTACATGGCAAATAAAAAGGCGACATTGCTTGGAGCAGTATCCGGAGCGATTTCCGGGTTGGTTGCCATTACACCCGCTTGCGGATTCGTGACGCCTGCATCCTCGATCATCATAGGAGTCGTCGGTGGGGCAGTATGCTTCTGGGGCGTATTCTTCTTGAAGAATAAACTGGGGTATGACGATGCATTGGATGCTTTCGGGCTGCATGGGATAGGCGGAACATGGGGAGGCATCGCTACTGGTTTATTCGCAACGACTTCCGTCAACGAAGCTGGGGCAAATGGATTATTTTACGGGGATTTCAACTTACTGTGGAAGCAGCTTGTGGCCATCATCGCCACATATATTTTTGTTGCCGTGGTCACTTATGTCCTTGCTAAAGTGATTAATGTGTTCGTTCCGTTGCGTGTCAGTGATGAAGATGAGTCAATGGGGCTCGATCTTACACTTCATGGCGAAAAAGCCTATCATGAATCAATTTAGAAGGAGGGTGAATATATGTCAGAGGTTTTAACGAAAATAGATATCATTACTCGTCCAATCAAGTTTGAACAATTCAAAGCGGAACTAGCAAAAATAGGGGTAAGCGGAATGACTGTATCGGAAGTGAAAGGAACGGGTCTCCAAAAAAGCTATATGGAAACGTATAGGGGCAAGAATCGCGAAATGTCCTTGCATGACCGTTTGAAAATCGAAATCGTCGTATGTGAAGTTCCGGTTCAGGAAGTTGTAGATGTAGCGCGTAAATTCCTAAGCACAGGTAAACCTGGTGATGGGAAAATCTTCATTTATGAATTGGCGAATGTTGTGAATATCCGTACGGGAAAAGAAGGACATGATGCGCTGAGGAATGAGTTCTAATGCACTGTAGGAAACCGACCGGAGCTGAACTTCAATTGATTAAAGAAAAGGAGCGAACCAAATGGGAAGACTGGTCCGAATCGTTAATGCCAAAAAACAGAAGATTGCCGCCACTCTCATTTCGGAAGGAATATATCAACCTGATGATCGAGCCTTTTTATTGGAATTGCCATTAAAGAATTTAGAGGAAATTCTGTCGCTTCGAAGTAAATCCGCCTTTCGCGATCCCTCAAATAAATAACCCATCAGCCGTTCTTGTGGATCGGCTTCTTTTTGTTTAAATCATCCAAGGCATCTTTTTTCTTGAATCATCCATGGAAATCACGGAGCTTTCCAACTATAATGGGTAAGGGCATAAATTTAAATCCGCTTTTTTTGCTTTTTTTGACACTTTTCGCTTAGTTAATTCAATTTTTCTTTATTTTGCAAAAGTGAGGTGGAAAAAGTTCGTGAAGATCGACGGAACGATTTCGAGGATGCTCTTTTTTGTAATGGGGAAATTATTTAATATGTTTTATTAAGAGGTGAAAGGAAATGGACCAATTTACGGTCGAATCCGTTTTAAATATCATCAGGGAATTTGTACCAAAGGATGCTTCAATTTCCGTGGCTGATTCTGAAAAATACATTTATTACCAACCTAGCAAGCAAGTTGACTTAAGGATCAAACCGGGTGATTTAATAAGTGAAAACACAGCTACATACAAGGCATTGAGTTTCCGTAAAAAAATTGGGGTGCAAGTTGAGAGTAATGTTTTTGGCGTACCGTACTATGGGTTGAGTGTACCGATCATGAATGAGGGCAATCCTCTAGGGGCGGTCACGGCGATCTTGCCATCAAAGCCATTGATTTTACCTACATCATTCCTGACCATTAAAATGGATGACCGCTGGATTCCGCTTCCATATGGTGAAATTATGTATTTAGAAGCGCAAAACAGGAAAACGAAAATTCAGTCCGAACTTGTGAGCGGATACCATAAAATGAACTTAAGTGAATTGGAATTCATATTACCGAGCGATTTATTCATTCGGGTGCATCGTTCTTATATCGTCAACATCAATTATATACAAGAAATCCTTCCGGATTTTCATTCAACGTTTTTGCTTATCATGAAGGATAATGCCAAAATTCAAGTCAGTCAAACATATGCAAGTCAATTCAGGAGAGCACTCGGTTTTTAGTGCTCTTCTTTATGTGATTAAAATGCTGTTTGATGCCCAAATTATGGCTTTTCATTCGGAAACGAATGTGACAATTACACCGGATTGATAAAATTAGGTGTGAGAAAAGCAAAAAAATGGGGGTCTTTCGGATGAAAGAAAGCGTTTTCAATAAAATTCGCAACGAACAATTTAAGGGGAAGGTTGTTACAGCGGAGGAAGCCGCTTCGTGGATCAAAGATGGGATGAAGCTTGGTATGAGTGGGTTCACTCGTGCGGGCGATGCTAAGGTTATTCCAATGGCTCTGGTTAAAAGGGCAAAAACTGAAAAATTCAAAGTGGACGTATATACTGGTGCATCCTTGGGGCCGGAAGTCGACCAACATATGGCGGAAGCCGGGATCATCAACAAGCGCTTACCGTTCCAAGCAGATAAAGGAATTCGCAATAAAATCAACGCTGACGAAGTCACTTATGTGGATCAGCATTTATCTCATACAGCTGAACAAGTCCGTCAAGGCCTTGTCGGACCTATCGATTTTGCCATTATCGAAGCCTTGGCCATTACGGAAGAAGGATTAATCATCCCGACCACTTCCGTAGGTAACTCTGCTATCTTCGTTCAAGAAGCTAAACATATAATTATTGAATTGAACGTATCCCATCCAGAAGGATTGGAGGGCATCCATGATATATATACACCTGCCAGTCAAGGGGAGCGCGAACCGATTCCGATGACGGCAGCTAGCGATCGCCTCGGCTCCATCGGCATCACGGTCGACCCTGAAAAGGTAAAGGGGATCGTCGTATCAACAGACCTTGATGCACCTTCGACAATCGTGCCGCCTGATGAAGAAACTGCAACGATTGCCAATCACCTAATAAATTTTCTTCGGGAAGAAATCAAGGCAGGCCGTTTAACGGAAAGTCTTGCACCGCTGCAATCAGGTGTTGGTTCAGTGGCAAATGCGGTATTCGCCGGTTTCCTTGATTCTGAATTTACAGATTTGGAAGTGTACTCGGAAGTACTGCAAGATGCGGTATTCGATTTAATCGATGCTGGAAAAGTCAAATTCGCTTCAGGCTGTTCGATTACATTAGCAGAAGAAAAAGGAAAGCAGGTATACGGTAATCTTGATAAATACCGTGATAAACTCGTTCTTCGGCCGCAAGAAATATCCAACCATCCTGAAATCATTCGCCGTCTTGGTTTGATTTCGATCAATACAGCGTTAGAATGTGATATTTACGGCAACGTAAATTCGACCCATGTTTCCGGGACAAGAATGATGAACGGGATCGGCGGTTCAGGAGATTTTGCTCGTAACTCGCGCCTCGGTATTTTCGTAACGAAATCCTATGCAAAAGGCGGCAAAATCTCCAGTATCGTTCCTTTCGTTTCGCATGTGGATCACACTGAGCATGATGTGGATGTTTTAGTGACAGAGCAGGGCATAGCTGACCTGCGCGGTCTGGCACCTAAAGAGCGTGTGGAATTAATCATCGAAAACTGCGCACACCCTGACTACCGTCCGCAGCTTCGTGCCTATTTCACGGAAGCCGTAGCACAAACTGGGGGACACCAAACTCCGCACATCCTTGAAAAAGCATTCTCCTGGCATACGAACTTTATGAAAAATGGTACAATGCTTGAAGCTGCCCTGCAGGTTCAAAGATAATCGTAAAGCCCTGCTCACAGCGGGGCTTTTTATTTGGTTCGGAAGCTGAAAGTGGATATTTCCGGTTTGGATAGTGCTTCTGTTTGGGTATTACTGGTAGGGATGAAAGCGGAATGTTAAAATGAATGAGTTCGAACATGCGTCACAAGCGTCTATAAAATGAACGTGCCGAACATAGTATCTTGAAGGGTAAATTCCGTTGGTTCCTTTCTTTAAATATATAAATGGTTCAACATGTAAAAGCATGGAGGACCTTCATATGGAAATGGAAAGGAGTCAGGGTGAGGTTTCTTTTATATTTGCATTAAATTATACATTCGAGTTATGGAAATATGGTAAACTGCTAACAATGAACGATTATCATACATAAAGTTTTTCGTAATGATATTGTTTCCATAGAAAAAAGAGTTATAGAGAATGGCTATTGTGGAGGAGATAATTTGTTCAAACAAAAACTGCATTTTTGGACGTTAGAGTTACTATTACTATCTTTACTTTTTTATGTTGGTACAAAGATTTCTTTTCTTTTTGAACCAATCGTGATTTTTACTTCAACTTTGTTTTTTCCAATTTTGATATCGGGTTTTCTCTACTTTTTGTTCAACCCTACCGTTGATTTCCTCGCTAAAAGACGTGTGCCAAGGGGATTGGCAATATTATTGCTTTATGTATTTTTCCTTGGGTTGATCAGTTTGCTGGTTGGTCTAGTTGGTCCGTCCCTTTCCAAACAGGTTACCGATTTAATCAATAACCTTCCGGATTATTTCAATCAAACAAGGAAGTTCATTGAAGATTCGGCTCAGTCAAAATGGTTTTTGTGGACGATGGAACAAGATTATGTAGATTTGAAAAAGGTAGGAGATTCGCTGCAAAAATATTTGACCGATTTACCTACCAATATAACGAACAGCTTATCTTCCGTGTTCAGTGTAGTCACGAACATTACATTAGTGGTGGTGACGGTTCCTTTCATCCTGTTTTATATGTTGAAGGATGGAGATAAACTCCCGAGCGCGATCATGAAATTCGTACCGGTTGGATACAGGAAGCCGGCTTTAACCGTTCTTCAGGAAACGGGAGAAACGCTTACCACGTACATACAAGGACAGATGCTTGTCTGCATGTTTGTTGGGATTGGCACATTCATTGGTTATTTGATCATTGACCTGCCTTATGCATTCCTATTCGCGCTGATTGGTGCCGTTACGAACATCATTCCGTATGTGGGTCCTTTCATCGGGGTTGCTCCCGCGGTCATCGTGGGGCTGATTCATTCGCCGACTCAAGCGTTACTGGTCATCCTCGTTGTAACGATCATCCAGCAGCTGGATGGGAATGTGATTTCGCCTTTGGTAATCGGGAAAAAATTGAACACACATCCGCTTACCATCATCATCCTTTTGCTCGTTGCGGGAAACATAGCCGGTATCATCGGTATGATCTTGGCGGTTCCAACATATTCAGTCGTTAAAACGATCGTACTGAATATCGTGAAGTTCATCAGGATCCGTAAAGAGGAAAAGCTTGAAGAAAATATATTGGAATGAAAAAAAGGGACCTGCTCATCTGAGCCGGTCCCTTTGTCTTGAGGGAATTACAAGCCTAAAGAAATGTATTTCACTTCCAGGAATTCCTCGATGCCTTGGTGACCGCCTTCACGGCCAAGTCCGCTTTGTTTGAAGCCGCCGAATGGTGCTTGGGGTACGGATGGAAGCCCATCGTTCAAGCCGACGATTCCGAATTCAAGTGCTTCGGTGAATTGAATCCCTTTGGTGATATTTTCAGTGAAGACATATGCTGCCAATCCGAAAATGGAGTCATTTGCCCTTGTGATTGCCTCTTCATCCGTTTTGAAGGAGGCGATGGGAGCTAATGGTCCGAACGTTTCTTCCTTCATGCAAAGCATGCTGTCATCAATGTTGGATAGGACGGTTGGTTCAAGAAAAAGGCCGCCGATGGCTTTCCCGCCTGCTTCGAGCTTGGCACCGCTGTTTATCGCTTCATCAATCTGTTTTTGAACCTTATCCACAGCATTTTGGTCGATGAGCGGTCCAATATCGACGCCATCTTCCAATCCGTTTCCTACTTTGAGTTCCTTGACTTTGGCAACGAGCTTTTCAATGAAGGCTTCTTGAATGGATTCGTGCACATAAATACGATTGGAACAAACGCAGGTTTGTCCGGCATTCCTGAACTTGGAACTAATGATGCCATCGACCGCTTTATCAAGGTCGGCATCTGCAAGAACGATTGCTGGTGCATGACCTCCGAGTTCAAGCGAGATTTTCTTGACCGTGTCAGCCGATCCCTTCATTAATGTTTTCCCGACTTCTGTAGAACCGGTGAACGTCAGTTTGCGGACCCTTGCATCTTGAAGCCAAGTTTCCCCGATTTCAGATGATTTCCCTGTGACGACATTGATGACGCCTTTTGGAATCCCAGCTTCTTCAGCTAATTCAGCCATCTTTAAAGCGGTGATTGGCGTCAGGTTAGCCGGTTTAATGACGACAGTGCAGCCTACAGCAAGGGCGGGAGCCACCTTCCTGGTAATCATCGCTGCAGGGAAGTTCCATGGTGTAATGACAGCAACGACCCCAACTGGCTGTTTGGTCACGAAGAGCCGCTTATTGGATACGGAGGCAGGAATCGTTTCACCATACACGCGTTTTCCTTCTTCCGCAAACCAAGATAAAAATCCATTGGCATAAGTCATTTCACCAAGGGCTTCTTTAAATGGTTTGCCTTGTTCTTCCGTCATGATTTTAGCCAGTTCTTCTTTATTATCATCAATTAATCGATGCCATTTCCAAATTAACTCAGCCCGTTCGTAGACCGAGCGTGCAGCCCAATCGGTAAAGGCCTCATATGCGGCATCGGCAGCCTTCGTCGCTTCTGTTGCTCCACCTTTTGGAACGGTGGCGACGATGTCATTCGTTGCGGGGTTTGTCACTTCGATTTTGTCCAATCCAAAATCCGACCACTCACCATTAATAAATAATCCGTAATCCTTCATGATAAAACCTCCAGTTTTGGTTTAATCCATTAAACTACTAAATAAAACTTTCAACTTTATACTTTTACCTGTTACATAAAAGTATAAACACTTTTTAGCGTTTCCGAAATTTATTTGATTGGTTATTTTTTGAAAGTGATGGATTCCATGTTGAAATGGAGGGAGAAACGTGAAAAAAGAGGGGAAAGTATGCCCCCTCTTTTTCATTTCTATTTATTTCTCGGATGATACGGCCACTTCGCCGATATTATCGGAGAGGGCATGATTTGGGTTGAATTCACCTTCCGATTTGGAGATGACCACTGTCGCGACACTGTTACCGATAAGGTTCGTGATGGCACGAGCTTCAGACATGAAGCGGTCGACCCCGAGCAGCAATGCCATTCCTTCAACGGGAATCATTGGAAAAGCCGCTAATGTTGCAGCAAGTGTAATGAATCCAGAGCCCGTTACACCGGCAGCTCCTTTGGAGGTTAACATCAGGATTCCCAGAAGCGTCAACTCCTGCCAGATACTTAAATCGACGCCATAGGCCTGGGCAATGAAAATGGCTGCCATGGATAAGTAAATCGATGTGCCGTCAAGGTTGAAAGAATAACCAGTTGGGACCACCAAACCGACCACCGACTTTGAACACCCGTATTTCTCCAGTTTTTTCATCACGCTTGGCAGGGCAGATTCAGAAGAAGAGGTCCCTAATACTAAGAGGATTTCTTCTTTTAAATAGGCAATGAATTTGAAAATATTAAAGCCATAGATTTTAACGATCGTACCAAGAATAAGAATGATGAAAAGGGCCATGGTGATATATACGCTTCCCATCAATTGCCCTAACGAGCTTAAGGATCCAAGGCCGAATTTACCAATGGTATAAGCCATTGCGCCAAAGGCAGCCAATGGGGAGACCTTCATGATCATACTGACGATGCCAAAGAAAATATCGGCAATATGCTGAAGGAAGGAAACGACTGGCTGTACTTTCGGTCCCATGGCGGCCATGGATAAACCGAACAAAACGGCAAAGAAGAGGATGGGAAGCAGGTCTCCTCCAGCCATTGCGGCAACGGCATTATCTGGAATGATAGTAGAAATGAAGGCGATGGCGCCATGTTCCGTTTCTGAAGCGGCTGTCGTATATTGTGATACATCCCCGCCCTCGACTGAGTCGATGTTGAAGCCTTTGCCAGGTCCGAGCAGATTGACTACGATGATTCCGATGGCAAGGGCGAAAGTGGTAACGATTTCAAAATAGAGCAAAGCCTTTCCGCCGATGCGGCCAACCTTTTTCATATCACCCATGCCGCCAATTCCGATTACGACGGTGAGGAAGATGATCGGTGCAATGACCATTTTTATCATTTTAATGAATAAATCAGCCAATATCTTCAGCTGTTCACCAAAAGCAGGGAATAAGAAGCCGACCGTTATCCCCAGTATGATTCCGATAATGACCTGAACCGTTAAATTTTTTAATAGTTTCATGGGGCATTCTCCTTCGTTATATGATAGCGCTTACTAAACTTGGGTTTAGTGTAACAGAAGGAGGAGCTGGAATATTCTTTTGGTGATATTGTTCTTTTAGGTCTTTTTGGTCTTAAGGGGAGGTGCCGTAAAAAAAATACCGGCTGGGCACCGGTATCATTGCATCAATTCTCAAATGGTTTGATGAGTGCATAAAGCGTTCCGATCACGGGAAGCTTCAAATCAGCCTTATCGGCAAGACGCAGTGCGCCGCCTTGTAAATGTTCCACTTCGAGTGTTAGGCCCTTCCGGCGATCCTGATGCATGGAGGAGGTGGATTCTTCCGGTAAACCTTCCATATTCTCCAAGGCCTGAACAACGTTCTGCCTGGTTATCCCGATATCATAAGCGTTGGCAAGCTCCATCATTTCAATAAGGGCATTTTCCAGTAATCCTTTGGTTGCCGGAAAGCTCCGTATCGCACCGATGGGGAGATTGGATGCGGTAGTTACACCGGAAAAGGCGGTTATGAACATGTATTTGATCCACATTCTGATTAATATGTTTTCCGTTCTGCCAACTGACATGATAGCTGATTTTGCAGCTTGTTCAAATTCATCGCATACCTTTGACTGTGACGGGTGAAGCGGACCGAAGATTAAATCATGATTCTCATTCGAATGAATGACATGGCCTTTTTCATCAAGAGTGGCAATGATGAAGGCGCTTCCGCCGAGCACGGCTTCCTCACCCAGTTCATTCTGTAAAATGGAAATATGCTCAAGCCCATTCAAAAGCGGGAGGACCATAGCTCCCTTTTCAACAAGCACTTTTAAATCGGATAGTGTACCCTGCAGATGCGGTCCTTTAACGGCAAGAATGACCAAGTCCGCTTTTTCAATATCATGCACATTTTCGGAAATATGAAGTTCGTTAAATTGATAGTTTCCGTGAGGGCTGGTTATCCCGATGCCGTTTTCCTTCATTTGCTTGGCACGGTTCTTCCGGACCAAGTATTGAACATGCTGTCCTGCCTGCTGTAATCTGCCCCCGAAGTAGCAGCCAAGCGCCCCGGCCCCCATAATGACAATATTCAATGTGAACACCTCTTTATTTGTAAGATGTACTTATCATACCATTGTCGTAATTTTCAGTAAATGTTTAAGGCTGGGACGTGGTTTGAAAGGATGGAAGGAGGGGAAAAAGAAAAACCAGCCTGATCATTTCAGGCTGGTTTTTAGAATTTATTTATAGACTTTGACTTTTACCGTTTTTCTGCCCCAATCAAGTGCTTTTGAATGGGATGAGTAGAAGACGTCAATTTTATTCCCTTTGATAGCTCCGCCTTTATCTGCGGCAATGGCTTCTCCGTATCCTTCCACATGAACTTTTGTTCCTAGTGGAATGACCTTGGGATCGACGGAAATGGCTTTTACTTTAGGATTTTTCTTTAAGTTAAGACCCGTTGCCGTAATCCCGCTGCAGCCTTTGCAATTTGCTGTGTACGCGGTTGCCTTCACGGTGATCGTTTTATATTTCTTGGATGACGATGATTTTGTTTTAGCCTTTGGTTTGGCAGAATTCGAAGGTTTTTTCACCTTTAGAACTTGTTTTGGATGGATGTTATCTTTTTTTAGGTTGTTCCAACCTTTGAGTTGATTGACTGTTATATTATGTTTATTGGCGATACCCCATAGTGTGTCGCCGCTTTTGACTTTGTATGTAGTAGTAGCAGCCGATGAAACTCCGGAAAAACTAAATACCAGGAAGAAAGCAGTGAAAATTGGAAGTAGTATTTTTTTCAAAATGAATAGTCTCCTTTGTTTTAAATCGTAGACTTAGAATAACAGGTCTATATGACAATAATGTTTCGCTGGAATAGTAATTGTGTTACAAAAACGTTTCTGTTGATATGCGGATGTAATATAAACTAGTAAAAAAGGACTTGTCGAGGTTTATTTTGATATGTTTTATAATGATTGATAATGTCGGTTGGAAAGCTTTTTTTGCATGTGTAATGACGTATTTTGTTTAAATGTACAATATTTGGATATATTACATCTGGTTTAAAAGGCCTATGCAATCTTGTGAAAAATGCAGCGTGATTATGACTGGATTATTGCTATATAATTGATGGCCAATGAGAGCGGGGGGAATGCGGTTACTATTTTAAATGGATCTAATATAGAAACTAAGGTTGGAAGTACCTCCGTTCCACTCCAACTTGTGTGAACAAAAAGTGGAAATCGCGATTGCCCGCAGTATTTGGGAATCTATACGTGGGCCGTTCCATTGCCCTGCAGGCAACTCGCTTATCCAGAGGCAGTCCGTGAGCTTCTCGGCTTTCAGCCTGTGGTGTCTCACGTAGACGCGCAATTCCTCAGGAGTGTCGTGCCTTCCGTTCCACTGTACTCTGCATTGAAATCAAAGATACTCCCCCGATTCCCTGCGGATTTAGCGAATTTGGTCCTTGCCCGTTCCAACCAGTATCGGGGTAATGAAACCTAAAAAAGATGCCGTCTGCAAAAAGCAGACGGCATCTTTTTCAAAGTATCAAATCTATTAAACTAAAGTGAATTCCGTTGCAAAATCAACTAGCATTTTTTGATATATGGCGACTGATTCCAGATTGACACATTCCCTGTCACCATGCCAATTCTCGCCTTTTGGGCCGAATTCGATGGCTGGAATATCATAAGCGGCAAAAAAGACAGTGTCAGCCGAACCGTGTTGTCCGAAAATCACGGCATCTTGGTTGGTGTTCTTTTTGATTATGGGACGAAGCAGTGAGATGAATGGGTCCGATTCTTCCGTTTTCACAGGCTTGCTGTACATATTGATGAAAATATTCTTCCCCGTCACACTTTCAATTTGTGTGACGACTTCTTCCATTGTTTGTGTAGGGAGATAGCGGATATCCAGGCTGAGCAAGCAGGCATCCGGTACTTTATTGTAAACATCCCCGCCTTTTATTTTTGCTAGGTTAAGTGAGGGGGAATCGTAAAGGGGGGTATGATCCCTCGTGAACGGAAGCTCCTTTATTTTTTGATAGAGTTCATAGGCCTTCTCGATTGCATTCACGCCTTCCCACGGACGGCTTCCATGGGCGGATTTACCAGATACCTCAATATCAAGGCGCAGGGCGCCCTTTGCCTGCAGGCCAATTCCCAATTGGGTAGGTTCGGCACAAATTACAAAGTCCCCTCTATAACCATGTTTCGCTAAATAGCCAGAACAGTTCAACCCGCCAATTTCTTCATCCGATACTATCTGCAGCTGGATTTTCAATCCCAAGTTCCTATCTTTCAGTTCGGAGAATGCACACATCATTCCGGCAACCCCTGCTTTCATATCGGCTGCACCCCGTCCATATAGATGCCCTTCATGAATCTGTGGGAAAAATTGATCCGGAGTCCCGCTGACAACATCGACATGGCCATTCCAGATAACGGTTTTATCTCCATGGCCAATCTCGCTAACGAGCATCCTATACCCATTATTAACGATTACATTCACGGTCAACCCTTGCTTTTTAAGCCAGTCCGCACAGTATTCAACTGCTTCGTTGGCTCCCTTTTTCGATGAACTATCAATGGATACTAAATCTTTAAGTAACTCGATGAGCAAAAAGAAAACCTCCCAAAAATTTGCATACTATCATTATATATACCCTCCCTTTCCAAGTGTTAACTAGAAATTTTTTTCCTGTTACGTGACGTTTACCACTTCCACTTTCTGGGGTATGTAAAGGAGGAGCGATAGATTACATTCTTTAAGGAGGATGATAGAAATGGATAAACGGATAATTGGTGTATATGAAACTGGAGAAGAAGCCATTAAGGCTGTTGAGGCCTTGC
Organism: Peribacillus sp. FSL E2-0218; assembly: GCF_037992945.1. Lineage (NCBI taxonomy): Bacteria > Bacillati > Bacillota > Bacilli > Caryophanales > Bacillaceae > Peribacillus > Peribacillus sp. FSL E2-0218. The sequence goes on from NZ_CP150304.1 coordinate 581,061, forward strand.
AGGCCGATGGATATAACCGTGATGATATATCGGTGGTGGCAAAAGATAAAGAGGAGTTAAAGACAGTGAACGAAGAAACTGGGACGAAGGCTGAAGAGGGTCTCGCGGCTGGTGCAGCGACCGGAGGGATTTTGGGAGGAGCAGCTGGTTTATTAGCAGGAGTGGGTGCATTGGCAATACCGGGAATCGGACCGGTACTGGCAGCAGGGCCGCTTGCTGCAACATTGGCTGGTGCGGCTGTAGGCGCTGGTACAGGCGGTTTGGCCGGTACATTGATTGGGATGGGCTTACCGGAAGATGAGGCGAATCGATATGAAGCGGATGTGAAAAGCGGCAAGCTGCTTGTGCTGGTTGACGCAGATTCGCGTAAATCGAATTCTTCTTATTCAGGTATTACCGAAACGGATGAAACGTTAACGCATGGCAGAAGAACGCTATAATGACAGGTGAAAAAGGACGGATTCCCTTTAGGGTCCGTCCTTTCAGACTGTAGACAAACTCGATGAAAATCGAGTTTGTCTATTTTTATGGCCTGTACAATTTAGACGTTGATTTCCACTCCAGGCACTCGCTTTCCGCGGGCGGTCGGGGAGCCTCCTCGGCTTTGCCTGCGGGGTCTCCCCTAGACGCGCTTTTCCCGCAGGAGTCTCGTACCTTCCGTTCCAATCAACTTTGTCTTACCATTTAGATAGAACACTTTTGACTGGAGTCATTTTTGTTTTAAAATTGAAGGATTAAAACTTGAGGTGATGAGGATGCTTTCTAAACATGATTCTATTCAGCGAGATCAACTTGAAATGATTACTTTAGATCAACTGGTGCCACCGAACCATTTGGTTCGTAAAATGGAGGCTGCCATTGACTTCACTTTCATTTATGACTTGGTGAAAGATATGTACTCAGAGGTAGGACGCCCAAGTATTGATCCAGTTATTTTAGTTAAACTGACTTTCATTCAATATACCTTCGGTATTCGTTCCATGCGTAAAACGATTGAAGAAGTTGAAACCAATATGGCTTACCGTTGGTTCTTAGGCTATGGTTTCCATGATAAAGTACCTCATTTCTCTACGTTCGGAAAAAATTATGAGCGACGCTTTAAAGATACAGACCTGTTTGAACAGATTTTCTGTCGCATTTTAATGACAGCTGCTAATAAAAAGTTAATAAGTGTAGAACACGTTTTCGTGGATTCCACCCATGTGAAAGCCAGTGCGAATAAACGGAAATTTGAAAAGAAAATCGTTCGTAAAGAAACACGAGCGTATCAAGGACGTCTTCAAGAAGAAATCAATCAAGATCGTGAAAACCACGGAAAGAAGCCTTTTCCACCAGATAAATTTGATAAGGAAGAAACCAAAGCAATTAAAGAAAGTACTACGGATCCTGAGAGTGGCTACTATGTGAAAGATGAACGAACAAAACAGTTTGCCTATTCATTCCATGCGGCCGCAGACGGCAACGGTTTTGTATTGGGAACGATTGTAACACCTGGTAATACACATGACAGTCATATTTTGGAGCCACTTGTTGAGCAAGTGATTGAGAAAGTTGGAAAACCAGAAGCAGTTGCCGCAGATGCAGCTTATAAAACACCAGCGATTACAAGCTACCTATTTAACAAAGAAATCACACCTGCTTTACCCTATACACGTCCTCGTACAAAAGAAGGATTCTTTCGCAAACATGACTATGTTTACGATGAACACTTTGATTGTTACCTTTGCCCTTCGGGAGAAACTTTAAAGTACTCAACAACAAATAAAGAGGGCTATCGCGAGTACAAATCGCCCAAACAAATTTGTGCAACATGCTCATTTTTATCACGGTGTACGGAAAGCAAAGACCATCAAAAAGTAGTGACACGGCATATCTGGCAAGCATATGTGGAAGAAGCAGATCATCTGCGTCATCATCAAGAGGTAAAACCTATATATGCGAAACGCAAAGAAACGATTGAGCGTGTATTCGCAGATGCAAAAGAAAAGCATGGTATGCGTTGGACTACTTTAAGGGGACTTAAAAAATTGTCGATGCAGGCGATGCTTACTTTCGCTGCCATGAATGTAAAGAAGATGGCCACTTGGACATGGAAAGGTCCTAAAACGGCTTAACATAGTGGCTCGAAGAGCCCAAATCTCGTAACCTTTTGTCTACAAACTGAAAGGACGGAATCCCTTTAGGGTCCGTCCTTTTTTTTATTAAAATATGAACTTTCGTATTTCTTTATGCATTTCCTGTGATAAGGTATCCAGATCACTGGCAAGGGCATTTAATTGTTCCATGGAGGCGTTCGTTTGTTCGATAGATGCCGATACTTCTTCGGTTCCCGCAGCCGTTTCCTGACTGATCGAATTCAATTGTTCTGCATTTCCGGACATCCGTGTAACCTCCGATACCATATCGTTCATCATCGTTTTCATTTCGTCAAAATTGCTGAAAGTGTTCTCGATGATTGTTGCAATGTGACTGAAGGCATTCTCCGTATCCGTTACCGAAGTATCCTGATGATGGATTTTTTGATTGACTTGGTCAATCAGTTGTACTGTGTTGCTTGTATCGGCCTGCATCGCTTGGATGATTTCCGAGATTTCCTTCAGCGAATGCTCCGTTTGCTCGGCCAACTTCTTCACTTCATCGGCTACCACGGCAAACCCTTTCCCGTGTTCACCAGCCCTTGCCGCTTCGATGGCAGCATTCAAGGCGAGTAGGTTCGTTTGTCCGGCAATCCCGCTTATCGTCTTTACGATCGCGCTAATATCATGGGAACGGGCATCCAATGACTTAACGGCTGTACCCATTTTATTGGAGATCAGCGATGTTTCGTTGAATTGTTGTTTTAGGTCGCGCACTTGAGTGATGCCGTTTTCGGAAGCCTTGAACATATTGTCCGATTCCAACGCCATTTTGCTTGTTTCTGCGTCAAGGTCATTGATTTTGTCTGCCAAAAGCTTTACGGCCTTTTCATTATTTTGCCCGACTTCAATTTGATCTATGGCACCTGATGCTATTTGCTCCATCGTCAAGGCGACTTCGTTTGCCGCTGCCGAATTTTCCTCTGCACTTGCGACAAGCGTCATCGAGGAATCGGAAACTTTATCGGAAAGGGTGTTGACCTTCCCTAACATCTGGCTCATATTTCGGGCCATCATGTTCGTGTCTTCTGCAAGCTGTCCTATTTCATCGGTCCTTGAGATCGAATTTATGGCCGTGAAGTCGCCGCCAGCCATCTTCCGTATCGAGCCTTGCAGGTTTTTAATCGGGTTCGTCAAGGATCTGGTGATGAAGATGGCAGATAAGGCCGTCACGGTAAAGACGATCAACAACGTGATGATATTATCTTTGATCATCGGGCTTGCACGGACTATCACTTCATTTTCATCCATCAATCCAGCTATTCGCCATCCGGTAGTCGGGTTGGTGGCATAGCCGATGATCCGTTTTTTTCCTTCATATTCCTCGAGCATCGATCCGGATTCACTTTTCATTTTCTTGAAAATGTTCTCCTTGGATATGTCCTGTTGAATTTTTTCTTTATCCGGATGGGTAACGAAGGCTCCTTTTTCATCCAGCAAAACCGAATAACCGGTTTCACCGAACTTCGTTTGGTTAACCATCTTGACCAATGTGTCGATCGAAATGTCTACACCGAGCACGCCGATTAATCGGTCACCATCATATATGGCCTTTGCTGCAGTGATGACAAGTTTATTTGTAGCTTGATCTGTATAAGGTTCCGTCCAAATGGTTTCATTTTTTTCCTTTAACGCAGCTTGATACCACTCTCTCTGTCTAGGGTCAAAATCAGCCGGCAATTCAGCTTTAGGGAATATTATTGTTTTTCCCCCTTTTTCCGTGCCGAGATACAAGCCATTTATTTCGGAATTGCTTGACTGTGTATGGGAAAACTCATCGATTATCGATTCAGGGTCCTTTTCATAAGTGCTCATGCGGGGGTACTTACTGAGCCTATCCAATTGATCCTCGGTTTTCTTGAAGAAGATTTCAAAGGATTCATTCATTGACTTGACTTGCTCTTCCGTCGTTCCAGTAAGCTCATCTGTCGTTAACTCGATGCTGTTTTTATAGCTCATGTAAGCAATGGCCAAGCCGCTTATCATGATCAAAGCTAAAAAGGGAATCAATATCTGTTTTTTTAGCGAATTAAAATACCAATCTGTCATTTTCTGCATGGACAATGCTCCTTATATAGTTCGAATTTTGGCTTCTAATAGATATTTCGGTGCGCATTTACTTTTTTGAAGCCTCCATTTAGAAAATTGCCATAATTAATCGTCAGATTTGAGCGCCCATTACATGACGTGGATATTCGCAAGAAGCTGCAGATGGGAAAGAAGAGGAGACTGTATGGGTCACCTCTTCCATGGATGGTGCTTATTCGGTTTGGATAGCTTGGGTTCTGCCTATGTACCACGCGTAAAAATCGTCTGCATATTCCGCGGGCACATCATGGATTGTTGTGTGATGTACAGGTTTGGAGCGGTTGATCGTTTCAATGGAGGCAAGCCCGAAAACCTTCTGTAGTTTGGAACGCCTGACTTCAATTTGAATGACCTTGCTTCTTTTGGTTATGAACAGAGAGGTTTCTAAGCTTCCTGATTTAAACTGAACAAACTCGCCATTCAACAAGTAGCGGCTACTTTTGAAATCAAGTATCCTCAATGTGAAAATGAGGACAAGTAAAATCAGCGAAAGATACCACAAAGCTATATCGAAAAAAGAGATGGCGGCTGTCGTGAGAAGCCAGAAAACGCTTGGGCGAAGCATTCGGATTTTGAAGGCTTGTTTCGAGAGCGGCTCCATTGCACGTTCAACCTTGTAAGCAGGTAATATCTCTTCTATCATCGCGTAGGCCCGTTCGATCGATAAAAAAGGATAGAGAACATTTGTATCAAGCCCTTCATCCCCAGTGCTTCCTGCGCTTATCAGTTTCACTTCGGCTAAACCTAGCATCCTTTTCATGATGGATTGGGTGATCTCGACTGCTTGGACCTTTTCTTTCTGGATTGAAAAAGTAGTTTCGTCCAATACACCTTTCGTGATATGGATGCGCTCCTGATCGGATGAAATTTCATATTTTCCATATTTAACAAAGGTGGATACGATTCCGAAGGTGACCGCTATGCAGATGAGGGCAGTGATGGCGATGGTTATGATCCACCACGACTCCATTGCCTTCTCAGCGTATCCTTCTGCATTTCTTAAATCGATGAAATCATCGAGTGTATTATATAATGTGGCCAAAACGGGAATGAGGGCCAGGAAGCTGAGCGATGTAAAGGAGGCTTTCAGAACGTCTCGTTTGGTCGGTGTGAAATGAATCGTTTTTTCCATGGATGGTTCTAGGTCTGCTGCAATCTTTTCCTCGGCAACCTGCGCATCCATGATTGAATCATGCTTTGACGAATGTGTCCGCTCTAGCCGCTCGGCCTCTTTTTGGGAAATCACCTCGAAAGGTACGCTGCCCTCGTCCCCGCTGGTCCCCGTTTCGAATGTCAAGGAGGTTAGTTTGAAAATCCTGTGGAAAACGGTCGTCCGTCGATGGACATTCTGCACCTTATGAAGCGGTATCGATTGATATGATTTCGAGATGAGGCCTGAGGTAATATGGATGGTGCCTTCCTTGATTTGATATTTATAGGTATACCATTTCAGGATGATCGCCAAGACTCTCCAGGCCAAATAAATCAGAAAGGCGATTTGGAGTATCTTCATATACATTTTTTCTGATCCGAAGTTGAATAGATAAAGTATGATGATGAAAAAAATATTCCCTTTCAGCAATTTTCCTAAATCCAAAGGGATTTTGATGGGGTGAAGTCGCTTGGTCTGTTCTTCCATCGTCATTCCACTTCCTTAATTTTTGCGAAATAGGCGATTTTGTCCCGTAATTCATAGGCTTCTTCCTCTGGGATGGCAGGTATCTCGTGAGAGTCACCCATTGTGCCGATGCTTAGTGAGTATAGGTTATATTTTCGCAGCAAAGGACCTTGGTCCAGCCTGACGGATTGCACTTTCGTCATCGGTATGAGTTCATGCGTTTCATACAAGGCTCCTCGTTTTGTTTGGATGAATTCTTCATTCACATCGTACCGCCAATATTTTTGCAGTAAGACGGGTTCAATGAAGATGGACCAGACAGAATCGAATAAGCATAGTACGGCAAGTCCGATTAACCCCCATCCAATCCATTCTTTCCAGGCAAAATAGTCGTCTGCAAATAATAGAAGGATAAGGATGGCAAGGATAATGAGATGGATAATGGCTTCAGACATCCGCCAAACCTTCACCGCTTGTTTGGAAATCTGTTTAGTAGGTGGTTTAACCTTTGAATACATACATTCACTCCTTTTGTGTCTTCATACTTATACGATCTAGCTTTCGAAAAAGTTCCCGGTTTGTCTCCTATTAGATGGCGGTAAAGTGGACAAGATAGTAGGAGGCAGTTTTTAGAGTAGGAGTGATGGGTTTGACATATAAAAGGAAGGTAAGCTTCATCTTCTTCCTGTTTTTGATAGGCATTTTTCATGGTGAATCCATGCAGGCTGCGAAAGAAGAGGGAACGGTGGGACAGGAAATTCAACGTATCTTGGAGGATTCCCCGGCATTATCAGGGGCGTTAACGGGAATTTCGATCCGGTCAGCGGAAACGGGGGAACTGATTTATGAACGAGGTTCGCAAACGCGCTTGCGCCCAGCTTCCAACCTTAAGCTATTGACGGCAGCGGCTGCACTGGAAACGTTGGGGGAAGACCATGTATTTCTGACGGAAGTATACGTAAAAGGTGTGCAAGTCGGCCATGTCCTGCAGGGGAATTTGTATTTGAAAGGAAAGGGAGATCCAACCTTGCTGGAAGAAAATTTCGATGAGTTGGCTGCTTCACTAAAGCAAAAAAAAGTGACGCTCATTCACGGAGATCTTATTGGGGATGATTCCTGGTATGATGATATCCGGTATTCAAAAGACTTGGTATGGAGCGATGAACAAGAATATTATGGAGCGGCTGTTTCAGCTTTAACCGCCTCCCCGGATGAAGATTATGATACCGGAACGATCATCGTGAAAATTACGCCAGGTGATAAAGCAGGCGGCAAGGCAGTGGTGAAAAAGACACCGGAAACGGATCAGGTGAAGATCATCAACAAAACGAAAACGGTGGCGGCAGACGGTCATAGGAAAATCGAAATCGATCGTTCTCATGGAACACGGACCATTACGGTGACCGGAACGATTCCAGAGAATTCCAGGGAGGTCAAGGAGTGGATTCCGGTAAAAGATCCGACCGAATATGCCATGAGCCTATTCGCAAAATCGATGAGAAAACAAGGAATCAAAATTGTGGGAGAGAGGAAAAAAGCGAAAACGCCAATAGACGCCAACTTGATTGCCAGTCATCGATCCATGCCGCTTTCGCAGTTGCTCATTCCTTTCATGAAACTGAGCAATAACAGTCATGCTGAGATCTTAATAAAAGAGATGGGCAAAGAAGCCGGCGGGGAAGGAAGCTGGAAGGATGGTTTGAAGGTAGCCGGAAACGAGATGAAGCGTTTGGGACTCGATATGCAAACGATCAAGATGCGGGATGGCTCCGGCATATCCCAAGTCAATATGATTCCAGCAAATGAAATAACCAGATTACTATATGCCGTACAGGAAAAAACGTGGTTTCCTGCTTACTTGAATGCGTTGCCGGTGGCAGGAATCGAGAATCGAATGGTGGGAGGCACGCTAAGAAAGAGGATGAAGGGGACCGTTGCAGCTGGGAATGTCAGGGCGAAGACGGGGACGATTACAGGAACGAGCTCATTAGCAGGTTATGTGACGACGAAACGAGGGGAAAAAGTCATATTTTCAATCATCCTGAATAATTTGGTGGAAGAGAAAGGGATAACGGCCATCCAGGATAAGATAGCCGTTATGCTCGCTGAACAGGAACGCGTATTAGCCGTTGGACGTTAGGAGCCAATGAGTTACGTAGGTTTGCAGTTCACGGAAATCCGCGATGAGTACATCCGCCTCATTTAATTCCTGTTCCTCTGCAAATCCGAATTGGCAGCCTACAGCAGTTAGGCTGTTTTTCTTTGCTGCTTCGATGTCGGATTTTCGATCGCCGATCATCATCGCATTTTGAATGTGATGGTCATCCAATAACATTCGTACCAAGTCGGGCTTGGAGCCTTCCGCAGATCTTTGGACACTGTAAATGTCTGTAATATATTGATGGAGCCCAAAGTATGAACAGATTTCTTCCAAATACTTTTCGAGTCCGTTACTAGCGATGAAAATGGAAATTCCAAGCTTTTTGATCGTTGATAACGTCTCCAGCACATAAGGAAAAAGCTGTCCCTTCCCTTCTTTGATTTCCTCGATCAAGCATTCCAAAAAAAGGCGGTCCGCCTGCTGGGGAATAGGATCAGGGTGCTCCGGCATCAGAGTTTCCCAAACGGCGCTTAATGGGGCGCCCATTATCCTTTGGTAGGCTGCAAGCGGGGCATCCCCCCTCCAGCTTCCTTCTGCCCGGAGGACATCGAATGTTTTTTCAAGTGAAGAACCTAAAATTTCGTTTGTTTGAAATAAGGTACCGTCCATATCGAAAATGGCGGCAGATTGGATCGTGTTCAATAGGTGCACCTACTTTTCAGTTTTTCATTCCATCCCCAAAGGAAACAAGGGGGGATGGATGGAAGTATGTAATAGAGGAGGAATGCTCATGAAATTTCCAACTATTAAAGGACCGCTCACGATTGATGGCCTTATAGCCGAAGTTCACTTCATGTCCCCAAAACGATTTCCCTATCTGATCGCCATAGATGGCAGGGGCGGGTCAGGAAAAAGTACACTAGCTTCCCTAATCCAGGCAGCGTATCCGGGGAGTGCCGTTGTTCATATGGACGATTTTCATCTCCCCTCTTCGCAATGCGTCCCGCTGCCGCCGTCCCAAAAGCCAATCGGAGGAGATTATGATTGGAAGCGGGTGTTCCGGCAAGTCCTTAAACCGCTTTCCGAAGGGATGGAAGCAAGATATCAGCGGTATGATTGGGATAAGGATGCCTTGGCGGAGTGGCATGTCGTTCCTTCTGAAGGACTGGTCATAATTGAAGGAATATATTCGACCCGTAAAGAATTGGCTCTGCTTTATGATTTCACCATCTGGGTGGAATGTCCCCGAAATAGACGCTTGGAACGCGGCCTCGAACGGGATGGCGAAGAGGCGCGTCAGATATGGGAAGATAACTGGATGATTCAGGAAAACCTCTATGTGGAAGCGCAAACGCCCCAAGAAAGAGCGAATCTTGTGGTGGACGGAACATGCTGAATCCAGCGAATATCCAAGTCATTTTAATTGTAAAGGTTTCCTTGAAATAATCATATGAATTTTGCAGGCTTTTGGGGGAGGAAACGCTGTTCACTGATACGGAATATTTTTACGTATGAAGTGCAATATCACCGATTTTTTTTTTATGAGAGGACCTTATAAGAATCGAAATATCACATTTGGATTTTTTTTACATAAACAGGTCTTTCCTCCTGTACAAAAAATTTGTTATGACATGTAAAATATTAGTATCATACAAATTTTGTAAATTCCAACTTGGTGGGTCGTCAGTTTAATCGATTCATTCTAGTATCTGGAAATAGGGAGGGGTAAGGGGAATGAAAAAAGGGAAATGGATGTATTCCATGGGGATGCTTGTGGTAGTGATCGCTTCATTAATATTTGGAAGCATAGGAGCGTCAAAATCGGCAGAAGCCTCCGGTGAATCAGTGAAGAAAGTCGTTGGTTATTATACTTCATGGGGAGCGAAGGACCGGGACTACCAGGTGGAGGATATCGATGGAACGAATCTAACCCATATCAACTATGCTTTTGCCGATATTTGCTGGAATGGAGTTCATGGGAATCCTTCTGTGGGTAATCCGGGTTCGAAGACATGGAAGTGCCAGGATAAATCCATTCCACTTCAAAGTAAAAAAATACCGAATGGAACAGTTGTCTTAGGCGACCCTGAAATTGACGTCCAACGTGCTTATGGGAAAAAGACAGTGAAGGATTGTAATCGTGCGGAATGCGGAAACTTCGCAAAACTCGCCGATCTGAAAGAAAAGCACCCGCATATAAAAACGCTTATTGCCGTCGGTGGCTGGTCATGGAGCAACCGTTTTTCCGATGCGGCAGCGGACCCTGCAACACGAAAGGTGTTCGCCAAATCCTCGGTCGAATTCATTCGGGCATATGGCTTCGATGGCGTCGACCTTGATTGGGAATATCCTGTTGAAGGGGGGCTTAAGGGGAACTCTCTTCGTCCGGAAGATAAAGAAAACTATACATCATTGCTCCAGGAAATTCGCAATGAATTGGATAAAGCCGAAAAAGAAGACGGAAAGCAATATCTATTGACGATTGCAGCGGGAATAAGCGGCTCGTTCATAAAAAATACGGAACTTTCAAAGATTGCGGGAATTGTGGATTGGATCAACTTGATGACCTACGATTTCCACGGAGGCTGGGAAACGACTACAAACCATAATGCCCCGCTATATTTTTCAAAAAATGATCCCAATAATAGTTGGGGGTTGACGGTCAAGGAGTCGGTTGAACGGTATAAGGCAGCGAAAGTGCCCATGGATAAAGTCACACTTGGATTGCCGTTTTATGGGAAAGGCTGGACCGGTGTAGATGGTGGAGGGCAAAATGGGGAATACCAAACTGCCACACCTGGAAGCAATGGCTCTTTTCTGCCTCAGGGGACGTGGGATGATGCTGCATCTGGCATAACCGGAATTTTCGATTACGGAGACCTTGCCGCGAACTATATAAATAAGAAAGGCTACAAACGATATTGGAATGACGAAGCAAAGGTGCCTTTCCTGTATAATCAAAGGACGAAATCGTTCATTTCATATGACGACCGCGAGTCCATCGGGCATAAAACCGATTTCATCGAATCACAGGACATGGAAGGGGCAATGATTTGGGATTTAAGCCTGGATTGCAGGACTTCAGGGAAGTATACATGCAAAGGCGATACCCTTCTGCAAAAAATTTCCGATGATCTGCTCGAAGGCGGCATTAAAGGACCTGACCAAGGCGGTATCAATCATGTAAATGTCACATATACCATCACTTCTAAGTGGGGGTCAGGCTCCATTTTCCAGATCAGGATCAAAAATTCCGGAACATCGCCTATTGATGATTGGAAGGTAGAGTTCGATTACGCGGGGGAAATCCAGCAAATATGGAATGGGAGGATCATCAGTGAATCACAGCATCACTATGTGATCAAAAATGACCAATGGAATAAAAAAATCAATCCGGGTGAAACGGTGACCATAGGGGGAGAAGGCAGGGGACCTGCCCCAGCTGTCATCACTAATGTGTCCGTGAATGAAATGGATTAAGAAAAACATAAAAGACTATTCCCAACAGGCATGCCTTTTGGAATAGTCTTTTTTTATGACAGTGATTAATTGGATCTTAAAATCTGCGCCGCTTGGATGAACCCGGTATACCAAGATCTTCACGGTACTTTGCAATGGTGCGGCGGGAAATCATCGTTCCTTCACTTTCGAAGATTTGGCATAGCTTTTGGTCTGAAAATGGTTTTATTTTATCTTCGTCGGCAATCAAGACCTTTATTTTTTCTTTGATGGTAGTCGTTGATTCACAGTCTTTGCCGTTTACATGATTTAACCCTCTCGTAAAGAAATTCCTTAATTTAAAAAGTCCATGCGGTGTCTGGATGTATTTATTACTCGTCGCCCTGCTTATCGTTGACTCATGAAGCTGAAGTTTTTCGGAAATGTCCTTCAGTGTCATCGGTTTTAATCCAGCCATTCCCCGCAGGAAAAACTCCTGCTGCGCTTCCATGATTGTAGCCGTCACTTTGTATAGAGTCATTTGCCTTTGTTCGATCCCCTTGATCAGCAACTGAGCATCATGTAGATGAGATTTAACGTAGTCATTAGCTCTATTTTCCGGTTTCATGGCAATGCTGTCCTTATAGAAAGGATTAATGGACGGCTTGGGCAGGAAGCTATCGTTGACCGTTATCCTGTATCCATCTTTTTTTTTATCCACGAATACATCCGGGACGATGTAATGGATCATCTCATCGGAAAAATGACTGACAGGGCGAGGGTTCAAGGTACGGATGAAATCCGCTGCCTCCTGCACTTCCTGAAGGGTCACTTTGTAAAGGCCCGCAATTTTCCGATAGCGCTTTTCGGCTAAATCCGATAAGTGCTTCTCGACGATCGTATAAGCCAATTGATTATCATTTTCTCGTTTGCGAAGTTGAATGAGTAAGCAATCCGTCAGACCCTTAGCACCGACGCCAATGGGATCGAAGGATTGCAGTACTTCAATCATCGCTTCGATTTTCTCGGCGGACACTGAAAAAAGCAAGGCTGCCTTTTTTATATCAATATCAAGAAACCCATTTTCATTTAAGCTTCCTATTAAAAATGCGACAATCTTAGTTTCACTGTCTTTCAATGACGGGAAAAAACTCAGCTGCTCCAATAAATGGGCTTCCAATGTATCTGTAGTGCAGGAAAGGTTATTGATTGGGTTGAAATCATTGTGATTCCTATTCGATGAAGTTTCTCGTTTACGATAGTCCATGATATGTGGACGAATGCTAGGTTCAAAGTTTGAGGCGAGGGGGTCATTAGTTGCTGCGGCCATTTCAAGAACAGGATTTTCATTAGCCTGCTCATGTAGAAAATCCATCAATTCATGTGTGGAATATTGCAGGATGTTGATTGCCTGCCGTAATTCAGGGGTTAATGATAACTTCAAGGATTGTTTTAGCTGCATTTCAAAACCTACCTGCATATCTATCAACTTCTTTCGTATTAGATTAACGAAGTGAACAAAAGGATAGTATAGATAATAATACAAATCTTCCGAAAATTCAACATCGTATGTCAGGTTATGTAACATTGTAGGTTTTTACGCGAGAAACGGCAACAGGATGATAGGGATCGTTTGATTCGAATATAAATCATTTGATTCGTAAATAAATCATTGAGTGCGATTTTTGATTTGAATATGAATCGTTTTATGTTGAATACCTATGATATTAGGTTCATATACTTTGGCATGCATCTTGCAATATCTATAAATATAAAAAAATCATTATTCAAGAAGGGTGTTTTTTACATGATTAAAGAGAAGACGGGTATTCAGGAATTAATCGATTTGGACAAAAAGCATTTCATTCATCCGACTACGGCAATCGAGCAACAGCAGGCAGATGGTCCAAGTTTCATCTTTAAAGAAGGCAAGGGGATCTATCTTACGGATGTTAAGGGCAGGACAGTCATCGATGGCATGTCTTCACTTTGGAATGTGAACATAGGACATGGACAAGAAGAACTGGCTGATGTGGCAAGAGAACAAATGGCAAAGCTGGCTTTCACCTCTAACTTCGCCACTTTCAGCAATGAGCCTGCCATTCGTTTGGCTGCCAAGATCGCTTCCATCGCTCCTGGTGATTTGAATGCCGTTTTCTTCACTTCAGGCGGATCGGAGTCGAATGATACGGCGTTCAAACTTGCCCGTCATTATTGGATATTGAAAGGCCAGCCTAATCGCCAAAAGATCATTTCACGTTCGAAATCGTATCATGGAGTTGCCATGGGGGCGACAAGTGCGACGGGCCTGAAACCGTTCCGTGACTTCACGAATTCCATCGCTCCTGATTTTTGTTATGTCGACGGATCTTCGATTGAAGAGTTGCGGAGGGTCATCGAGCAAGAAGGTCCGGAAACGGTTGCGGCATTTATCGCGGAACCGATCCAAGGAGCAGGCGGCGTGAATCTCCCTCCTGAGGGCTACTTTAAGGAAGTAAGGGAGATTTGCCATGAATATGGCATTTTAATGGTGACGGATGAGGTCATAACAGGTTTCGGGAGAACAGGGACTTATTTCGGGATTGAACATTATGGCGTCGTGCCGGATATGATGTGTTTTGCAAAAGGTGTGACAAGTGGGTACGCCCAATTAGGTGGTGTGGTCCTGAATGATAAGCTTCACAAGGACTTCATTTCGCTATCAAAAGGCACGCTCCTGCATGGCTACACATACAGCGGTCACCCGATGGCTTGTGCGGTTGCTTTGAAAAACATTGAAATAATTGAACGTGAAAATCTGATGGAAAACTCGAAACGGCGCGGTGAAGAGTTGCTTGTCGGCTTTAAGAAGCTTCAGAGCGAACACCCGATCATTGGTGATGTCAGGGCGCTTGGACTGATCGGAGGCATCTCCATCGTCAAGGACAAGAAAACAGGGGAAGGCTTTGGGACACAATTAGCTCCAAAACTTGTGGCTGAAGCGGCGAAGAATGGCTTGATTTGCCGGTCTGTCACGTTTGATCAAGATACACTCGTATTCGCCCCGCCTTTAATCATCACTAAATCAGAGGTCGAAAAGATCATTGATATTCTTGATAAAACATTTACAGCTGTCGAAAAAGAAATTTTATAAGAGGTGAAAAGGATGGAAATGACGGAAACGCTGAAGAAAAAATTATTCATTAATGGTAAGTGGCAAGCAACTGAACATTTCACGAAGCTAGTATCTCCGTATAACGGGAAAGTGTTAGCGGAAATTCCTTCGGCAAGCATGGAAGATGTGGAGCTGGCGATAGAATCGGCTCATCAAGCGAGAAAAACGATGGCAGCCCTGCCGAGTCATAAACGTGCCGGCATACTTGAACAACTTGCAGGTCTGTTGGAAAGCCGTAAGGAAGAAGCAGCTGAAATTATCGCTAAAGAGGCAGCGAAGCCGATTAAAACGGCAATGGTAGAAGTGGCCCGTACGATTGCCACATATAAATTTGCCGCGGAAGAAGCAAAGAGGATTCACGGGGAAACATTGACGATGGACGCTACAGCAGACGGGGAGGGGCGAATTGGCTATACAGTCCGTGAACCGATTGGTGTTCTTGGTGCGATCACGCCTTTTAATTTCCCGATGAACCTGGTCGCCCATAAAGTTGGCCCGGCCATTGCCGCGGGTAATACGATCGTCTTGAAACCTGCGAGCCAAACGCCGCTATCCTCGATCTTTCTTGCAGAGCTATTGGCGGAAACGGATTTGCCTGCCGGAGCATTCAATTTAGTTACCGGAAGCGGCTCTGTAATCGGTGATCAATTAGTCACTGATTCACGGGTGAAAAGCATATCCTTTACCGGCAGTCCTGCTGTAGGGCTCGGAATCCGCAATAAAGCGGGATTGAAGAAGGTGAGTCTTGAACTTGGTTCAAATGCGGCCGTCATTGTGGATAAAGGGATCAATATCGATAAAATCATCCAGCGTTGTGTTTCGGCAGCATTCGCCTTCCAAGGGCAGGTCTGCATTTCGCTACAACGTGCATATGTACATGAAGACGTATACGATGAGTTCGTCCAAAAATTCACGGCAGCAACAAATTCCTTGAAGCTTGGCGATTCTTTGGACCCTTCGGTCGACATCTCTGCCTTGATCAGTCCTGGTGATGTAAAACGGAGCCTCGACTGGATCGGGGAAGCCAAACAACATGGTGCGGTCGTTGCAGCAGGAGGAAAATCCGAGGGGAATATCCTCCATCCAACTGTGTTGTTGGAAGTCGATTCGAAGCTGAAGGTTTCCTGTCAGGAAGTTTTTGCACCAATCGTGTTAATAAATAAGGTTTCATCCGTTGAAGAAGCGATTGACTTGGTCAATGACTCCCAATTCGGCCTTCAGGCTGGGATATACACGGAAAATATCAACCTGGCCCTTTCTGCGGCAGAAAAATTGGAAGTCGGCGGTGTGATCATTAATGATATCCCGACTTACCGCGTCGACAACATGCCATACGGCGGGGTCAAAAAAAGCGGAACGGGCCGCGAAGGATTAAAATATGCCATCGAGGAAATGACGGAAATGAAATTGATCATCATTAATCGGAATTAGTAGGTGGAGGATGGGCAAATGTCCATCTTCTTTTTTTCTGATGAAAATAGTCGAAAAGTTATGCAGAAATGAATAAGTAATTCACGAATGAATGTAAATGGACGGCGGATGGGTAAAAATACGTGATTTATCAACCTTTTAAAATGGCATGAAACTTGCTCTTTAATCTATTAAGAAAATCACTTAAACCGAGGAGGAATTTTAATGCAGGAAACTTTACAAAATAACGCGAAAAAAGAAGGGACCGGAGCACTGGAATTAAAAATGTTCATTAATGGTCAATGGGTGAATTCGTCTTCAGGTGAAAAAAGGGATGTATTGAATCCGGCCACGGGAGAAGTTATTGCTACAGCTGCGGAAGGAACCAAGGAGGATGTCGATAAAGCGGTAGAGGCAGCCAAGTATGCCTTTTATGAAGGCGGATGGTGGGGAACGCCGGCAGTCGAGCGGGCCCGCATTTTATTCAAGATCGCCGACAAGATTGAAGAAAAGGCCGAAGAGCTTGCTGCGTTGGAAACACTGGATAATGGGAAACCATTACGCGAGTCCCGTTTTGATATCGATGATTCGGCTGCCTGCTTTAGATATTATGCAGGTTTGGCTACGAAACCGACAGGGCAGACTTACGAAGTTCCTGACGGGCAACAAGCGATGGTCGTAAGGGAACCGATCGGTGTATGCGGGCAAATCGTACCTTGGAATTTCCCGTTGATGATGTCAGCCTGGAAGCTGGCACCTGCACTTGCCGCAGGAAATTCCGTCGTCTTCAAACCATCGGAGATTACACCAGTGACTGCGGTCAAGCTGTTTGAAATCATGGCTGAAGTCGGTTTGCCAAAAGGTGTCGCGAACCTTGTGTTAGGAGCTGGACCCGTTGTCGGACAGGCCATAGCCGAGCATGAAGAAATCGATAAAGTGGCCTTTACAGGAGGTACGGCAACCGGACGTAAGATCATGGAAGCGTCGCTTGGAAACTTAAAGAAAGTGACATTGGAGCTTGGCGGTAAATCCCCTAATATCGTATTCGCGGACTCTGACTTTGAGACAGCCGTCGATTATGCCTTGTATGGGATTTTCTGTAATCAAGGGCAGGTTTGTTCAGCCGGCTCGCGTTTACTTTTGGAAGAGTCGATTTATGATCAGTTCGTAGCAAGCCTTACTGCAAAAGCGAAGCGCATCAAGGTGGGTTCAGGCTCCGATGAAAAAAGCCAAATGGGACCTGTCGTTTCAGAGGCTCACATGAACAAGATATTATCTTATATTCAAATCGGAAAAGAAGAAGGAGCAAAATTAATCGTTGGAGGAAATCGAATTAAAGGGGAAGGGTTGGAAAACGGCTACTTTGTCGAGCCAACGATCTTTGTCGATACGACACCTGATATGCGGATCGTGCAGGAAGAAATTTTTGGGCCGGTGCTTGTCGTTCAAACGTTCAAGGATGAAGCGGAGGCTCTCCATCTCGCCAATGATACGAAATATGGTTTAGCGGGAGCAGTATTCACCAATGATATCGCCAAAGCAAACCGCGTCATTAAAAAGGTACGTGCGGGCATCACGTGGATTAACTCGTATCATCCGACTTACAACGAAGCTCCGTGGGGCGGATTCAAGCAAAGCGGCAATGGACGCGAACTAGGCACGTTCGGATATGAGGCATACACAGAATTGAAGCAAATCAATAATAACTTGGACATTCAACCAACAGGCTGGTTTGATGAAGAATAAGAGCTAGTATTAGGAAAAAAAAGGCCGTTCCTTGTGGAATGGCCTTTTTCTGTGTATATGCTACGGTCTGGAAAAACCGCAGATGAATAGGGGGAAATTGAAGATGAATTCCCAGAATCGCAGATAAATCGGGCAAAGCCATGTATATATTCCAAAATTCATCGATAAAACGGAAAAAACCTCAGATATAGTCCTCCAAATCTTCGATGAATCCAGAAAAACAGCAGATATTTCCTCGGATCTGCTAATGCCGGGATTTTTCAAGATCAACTCGTCCTGAAAAGAAAACGGCGCCATTACCCATGTCTGATAGGCGATCAGGCGTGAGGACATTGATGTGCTGCTTCGTTTCGGGCGTCTTTTGCCATAAGCCCTGGCTGACCAGCACGCCTGGCAATACATTTTCACCTGCTGCTGCCTTCAACAGGCATTCCCCGCGTTCGTTCCAAACCCTGACCATATCACCAGTAACGATACCCAATCTTTTGGCGTCAATCGCATTCATATGCAATTTCGGTTCCTTTTCCAATGAAATATGTTTGGCGTTATTGGAAAAGGTTGAGTTCAAGAAGTTATGGTTAGGTGCCGGTATGAATAAAAAGGGCAGGTCGCTGTCCTTTATGATTGGCTTATATGTTGGCAATGGATCGTAACCGAGCTGTTTCATCCTTTCGGAATACAGTTCGATTTTGCCGCTAGGTGTTTGCAGCTTACCCGGGAACAGCGGCTTCATCTTCGCCTTGACAAATTGGTCTTTCGAAAGGGAGTCATAGGTGATGCCGTCTAAATATGGGTTATCCGGGAAATCGAGAGCCTGGCGAATCATATCTTCCTCTGAGTCTTTAAAAGCTGGGTCTTGAAAGCCCATCCCAACAGCCAACAGCTTGAACAATTCAACATTCGATTTCGAATTGCCGTATTTTTTGACTACAGGTTTTTGAATTTGAATGTAATTATGCCAATATGAATTATAAAAATCCTCCGTTTCATAGGAAGATGTGGCAGGGAGGACAATATCAGCATACATGGCCGTTTCGGTTAAAAATAAATCATGGACCACTGTGAAAAGATCTTCGCGCTTAAGGCCTTCCTGTACCTTATTGGCATTCGGGGCGACTAGCGCCGGGTTGGAGCCATATACAAACATGGAGCGAATCGGGTTTTCTTTATCCAAAAGGGCCTGGCCGATTTGGTTCATATTAATCGTCCGCGTCGTTTTATCCTGTAATAAGTCAGGGCGTCTTAAGGCATTTGTATTGAATGCCAGGTATCCTGAATTGCCTTTGGTCGCGCCGCCGCCTTTTTCCATCCATTGGCCGGTAAGTGCAGGAAGGCAGGCGATGGTACGTACTGCCATGCCGCCATTGTCATGGTGCTGCAGGCCATTGCCGATTCGGACGAATGAAGGGGCGGTCGTTCCGTACATCCTCGCTAATTCATATAGATCCTCAATGGGCACACCTGTGATACCCGATACGGTCGCCGGGTCGTATTGACGGACATGTTCGCGCAATTGTTCGGCACCCACTGTATATGCATCGAGAAAAGGCTGGTCGATTAAATTCTCTTCATATAGGATGTGCATTAAACCGAGGGCGAGGGCACTGTCGGTACCAGGGAGGATGGGGATGAACCAGTCAGCCCATTTACCTGTTTGGTTTTTGTGTACATCAATGACGACTATTTTGGCTCCGTTTTTCCTGGCTTGCTGGGCAAGCGTAACTTGGTGCATATTGGTGCTCACCGCATTAATGCCCCACATGATGAAAAGCTTGGTATGGATCGTTTCTTCAGGGTCTATGCCGAAAGATCCGCCCATTGTATAGCTGTAGCCGACGGAACCGGCAGCGTTACATATGGAGCGCTCAAGCATGCTGGAGCCGAGCTTATGGAAAAAACGGCGATCCATCCCCTCGGCGCTGAGGTTCCCCATATTTCCGTAAAAGCTGTAAGGAAGGATGCTTTCGGGACCGTGTTTTTTGATCAATTCCTTCCAATTGGCAGTGATGGTGTCAATCGCTTCTTCCCAGCTGATGGGTGCGAAGTGACCTTCCCCTTTTGGGCCGATGCGCTTTAGTGGCTGCTTTAATCGTTTTGGATCGTATAGGCGCTCGGTCATATTCCTTACTTTATTGCAAATATTCCCTTTCGTGACGGGATGGTCCGGGTCGCCTTGAACCTTGATGATTTTCCCGTCTTTCTTGTGCAGCAATAAACCGCATTGATCCGGACAATCAAGAGAGCAAACTGAGGGAAAGATTCCATCAGGCTGATTGATATAGGATTGCATGGGCAAATACCTCCTAATAATCTAATCTCGTTTCTTCGATTTCAATTCATATCAATCGGAGCATGTTGGTGAAACATCCATACATGCACGAAAGCTGTGTTCGTTGACTTCATTCTAGTACCAGCCAACACAATTGTAAATATTGGTGTTTGGGATCTGCCTACCTTTTTTCAATATGAGCGGTCGTTGCTTTCAGTCGTTCCAAAGCAAGAGAATCTCATGAATAGTTATTTGATTTTTGAGAGATATTCAAAATGTTTACAAAAAATATGGTACAATATCAAAAGGGTCCTTATGTTTAAAACATGAGGGCTTTTTTTGAGCAAAATTGGGAATGATAAACCAAAAACATACAAAGGAAAAGATATGAACCAAACTCATAAAATTGCAGGTAAAGTAGCCCTTATATATATAATCATTGGAGTCTTATGGATTTTTGTCTCGGATTATTTCTCGATGACACAGGCAAAGTCAGATGTTCAGATATATGCGATGTTTCAACACTCCAAAGGATGGGCCTTCATTTTCATAACCGGGATATTCTTATATTTCTTAATCCGGTATTGGACGGGGAAAATGTTAAGGTCGCAGCAGGAATTCAATCTTAAGGATGAACAGTATCAGTCGCTTTTCAAGCATAACCCCGATTGTGTCATTGAATTGAACCTTGAAGGAAATGTCGTTTCCATCAACCCTGAAGCGGAAAAGCTGTTAGGGCAGCATAATGACAGCTTGATGGGGAAGAATTGCAATCACCTCATTAATTGGAATGAAGCGGAAAAGATATCTGCTTTTTTTACACAGTCCCTTCAAGGCGAAGCTGTGAAATTCGAAACGACCTTCCAAAACATGAGAAATGAAAAGCGGATCATCCGTGTCACCTTTTTACCGATCATCGTTCAATCGGAAATGCTAGGTGTATATGCAATCGTCAGGGATATTACCGAAGTGCGGCGAGAAGAAGAATTGATGGTCTTGTCCGAAAAGCTATCGGTCATTGGACATCTGGCAGCTGCCGTCGCCCATGAGATTCGGAATCCACTGACCTCATTAAAAGGGTTCGTCCAATTAATGGATATCACGAAGGAGGTCAATCCCCTGCATTCCGATATCATGTTGAAGGAAATCGACCGTATCAATATCATCTCCAGTGAATTGCTTATTCTTGGAAAGAAACAGGATGTTGCTTTTCGAAGGATCGATCTCGCAGACAGTGTACAGCAGGTGTTCACTTTGATGAAAGCGGAAACGAACTTAAACAATATCGAGATGGTGCTTAGGATTAAAACCGCTGAGCCGATTTCAATCATGGCCGATTCAATAGAACTCAAACAGCTTTTCATCAATATTGTGAAGAACAGCATTGAAGCGATTGACGAAAATGGCGAAATTGATATATCCTTGCAAATCATCAATGATAACGCTGTGATCAGCATCAGTGATAATGGCAGCGGTATGGTGCCGGAACGCCTTGAACGGATCGGTGAGCCTTTTTATTCGACGAAAGAGAAGGGCACGGGAATCGGCCTGGCAATTTGCCGCAAGATCGTACACCGGCTGGACGGGGAGCTGGATTTTGAAAGTGAGGTCAACAAAGGGACGACCGTTACAATTCGGATTCCGTTGGCTACTGGACAAGAATAAATGGTACTATGGAAGTTAGGAAAAGTTTTTTATTAAAGGAGAACGATATGAGCGAATTACCTGCATTATTGAACGATAGAAAACCATATATCCAAGAGGTATGGAAAAAGTCTGGATTCGGGCAGCTTACACCGATCCAAACGAAAGCGATTCCCGTAATCGTCGAAGGAAAAGACATCATGGCTGAATCACCGACTGGAACAGGAAAAACATTAGCGTATTTATTGCCATTGCTAGAAAAAATAGATCCTGAAAAAAAATCCCCCCAAGCTTTGATTTTGGCATCATCCCGTGAACTGGTCATGCAAATCAATGAAGAAGTGCGGATTTGGTCAGAGGGAAGCGGTATAACCGGCGCAGCATTCATCGGCGGCGCTAACGTAAAAAGGCAGTTGGACAAACTGAAGAAACATCCACAGGTCATTGCCGGGACACCAGGACGGATCTTTGAATTGATTGCCCAAAAGAAATTGAAGATGCATGAAGTTAAGACGATTGTGCTTGATGAGGGCGACCAATTGATTACTGCTGAGCACATGGGCACGATCCAAAATATTATTAAGGCGACGCTAAAGGACCGGCAAATCTTGGTGTTTTCAGCAACATTGCCAGCGGAAACGGAACAAGCGGCTCGTAAATTCATGAATGAACCTGAACTGATAAAGGTCGATAAGCATGAAAAAATGGAATCGAAGGTGGACCATCTTTACTTTGTTGTAGAGAGAAGGGAAAAATCCAAGATTCTTGAAAAAATCACGAGGATCAAAGATGTGAAGGCCCTTGCCTTCCTTAACGATATAGCTGAGCTGAGCGTTTTACATGAAAAGCTGAGTTACAAAGGAATCGAGATGGGAGTCCTTCACGGAGAATCCAATAAAGTCGATCGGGAAAAAGCGTTGCGCAAGCTCCGTTCAGGCAAATCACCTATGCTTATTGCGACGGATGTAGCGGCAAGAGGGCTTGATATTAAAGGTCTGACTGCAGTCGTTCATATTGATATGGCCGATAATATCGACCAATATATCCATAGATCAGGGAGAACCGGACGTGCCGGTGCTGATGGCACCGTCATTTCCATCGTGACGGAAAGGGAGGAGCGCGAGTTGAAAAAAATGGCTCGTGAACTGGATATCCCCCTATCGAGAGTAACCTTCTATGGTGGTAATATCGTGGACGACGAATAGATCTTCGAACAAGCGACGGCCGTTATGGCTGTCGCTTGTTAATTGAACTGAATGGAAGATCAATACTCTCTTTTGTTTCCTTTCTTCACATATTCCCAATCGACCTCAATATTCTTTCTGACCTTGTGAAGAAGATGAAACATCGTTTCAATTTCTTTAGGAGAAAAACCGGCCAAGGCGACCTTGTCGGTATACTCGCCTTCTTTCTTTAAATATACATAAACCCTATCACCCTTATCAGTAGGATATAATTTTTTGATTTTTTTGTTGTGATCATCATTTTTCTTTACAATGAAACCTTGATTCTCGAGCTTTTTGATGGCACGAGCTGCTGTCGTGCGGTCAACCTTTATCATTTCTGCTACCTTTTCTTGAATGATCCCAGGATTTTCACAGATTCGGACAAGATATAAATACTGACCCTTCGTCAGGTCAAAATCTTTGAATTCTATATTGCTTATCGAGTCCAATGCTCTTGCAATCATTCCTATTTCACGAAGTATTTCCTTCATTCGAAAATCCCCATTTCTTTTTTTGTTGTATTTACAACAAAATGAATTTCATTTATACTATTACAAGGTTATGAATGTATTATGACTTGTCTAATGGAATAAATCTAGAAAGGTGATGAAGTTCAGTGGATTCAAAAAAAATAACGATGGCTGACGAATTGGATTTAGCTTTTGCAATCAGAAAAGAAGTATTTGTTGAGGAACAAGGTTTCGGATTGGAAGATGAATTTGACGAATTCGATACACTCGATGGTCAAGCTGACCATATTTTAGTTTTTTATAATGATCAGCCTGTCGGAACTGGGCGGCTAAGGGTCGTCGATGAGTTAGGAAAATTGGAAAGGATCTGTATCCTGGAGGCTTATCGGAAGTTCGGCCTAGGAAAAACGATCATAAAAACATTGGAAGAAATCGCAAGGGAGAAGGGGATAGCGCAGGTTAAATTACATGGGCAAACTCAAGCCGAGGGCTTTTATCAAAAGCTTGGCTACCGGACTTCTTCAGATGTTTTCATGGAAGACGGCGGTCCCCATATTCTCATGATAAAAGAATTGATTAATGAATAAGGCTGTTTAACGTGGGTAAAACGAAGTTCATCCACTATGTAACGGGGATCATGATTTTAACACTAGGCTGTTCCTTGACGATACAATCGGATCTAGGAACATCGCCATTCGATGCCCTTTTGGTCGGACTCTCCATACAAGTCGGCCTGACGGTTGGAAGCTGGGAATTCATCATAGCGGCCATCATGATATTGTTTAATGCCTTATTAAACAGGAAAAGGCCGGAAGTGTTAGGGTTAATAACAGCTTTTATAACAGGCATTGGGATTGATCTATGGCTCTATTTACTGCAAACCTTGATACAACCGGAACATATGCTCACTAAACTTATTTGTGTACTAGTCGGATTAACAGTCATCGGGTTAGGAACGGCTATTTATTTACATGCCAACTTTGCCCCTATTCCTGTAGATCGTTTGATGTTCATCATTCAGGATTTAACTGGCATGAATATATTATTCTCAAAAACATTCATTTATCTTTTCTTCTTGGGAATGGCACTCGCTTTCAACGGGCCGATCGGTATTGGAACGCTCTTAACCGTTTGCTTGGGAGGTCCGGTTCTTAATTACTTTACCCCGCTGATTCGTAATAGATTAAGTTCCTTTAGCTCAACCGCAAATAGTGATAAAGGAAAAAACCATTCGCTGTAGGATGGTTTTTTCGTTCTGTTGCATGAATAAGATGACCGGAAGTTATCAGCAAGGGTGGGACCATATTAGGACGTGAAAATGACGTACACACTTAATGAAAACGCTTCCAATAACATAATTTCTGGCATAAAATAGGAAGAGACATAGGTTGGGAGGAGTCAATATGGCAGATAAGCATAAACAATTCGAAACGTCAGTCATTCATGAAGGATATGACTCGAAGGAGCATTTAGGGAGCTTGACTGCACCCTTATTCCAGACCTCTACTTTCACTTTCGATACGGCGGAGCAAGGGGAACGGCGTTTTGCAGGTTTGGAAGAGGGATATATATATTCTCGTCTTGGAAATCCAACGGTACAGGTGCTGGAAGCAAAAATCGCCGCCTTGGAGGGAGCTGAAGCGGGGCTTGCCTTCGGCTCGGGGATGGCTGCGGTCTCGGCTGTGCTATTGGCTTTGACTAAAACGGATGACCACATCCTTTGTTCACAGGGATTATATGGCTGCACGTTCGGTCTTTTGCAGTTAATGAAAAATAAATATCGCATCGATCATGATTTTTGTGCAATGGATACAGAGGAGCAGGTGAGGAGGATGATCCGTCCGCAAACGACCTGCATTTATGTGGAAACCCCGATAAATCCGACGATGAAAATGATTGATTTACAGATGGTGGTGAGAGTTGCGAAGGAGTGCAATGTGACAGTAGTTGTCGATAATACCTTTTCCACCCCCTACTTACAGAGACCGCTTGAATATGGCTGTGACATCGTCCTTCACAGCGCAACGAAATATCTATGCGGACATGGGGACGTCGTTGCCGGGCTTGTCGTAGGCAGCAAAGACTTCATGAATCACGTAGCGGGAACGACACGAAAAGATATTGGCGGGATCATTTCCCCATTCGATGCCTGGTTACTATTGCGGGGATTGAAGACTTTGCCTGTGAGGATGGATCGGCACTCTGCCAATGCAATGGAAATCTTCCGCGAGCTGAAGAAGCATCCAAAGGTGAAACGGGTCTACTATCCAGGGGATGAAACGCATGAGGACCATTATATTATGGAAAAGCAGATGAAACATGGGGGAGGTCTTATTTCTTTTGAATTGCAGGGTACAAAAGAGGATGCCCAGGGATTTCTCAATAAACTGCAATTAATCAAAATTGCCGTCAGCCTAGGGGATGCCGAAACCTTGATCCAGCATCCCGCTACCATGACGCACTCGGCCGTCCCTGAAGATTCGCGCCGGCAAATGGGCATCAACGATCAGCTCATCCGATTATCGGTTGGACTGGAAGCTTGGCAAGACATCTGGGATGATCTGCAACAAGCCTTTTGAGGCACTTGTATCTATTTATATATTCCTTCGATTCCTGATGAAGATGGTCACGGATATGACCAAGATGACAGCGGCAAGGATATAGGAAATGGTCGTAATGACTGGGTAGTTGGCATCATTGCGGACCCCGATGCCGATGAACGCCCAAACGAATACGAGCGGATAGCCCCAATCCCGGTTTTTGCTTGAAAAGGCAAAAGCTAGGATTGTTGCTACAATCAGCATAGTGATCGTCCAGGTGACCTTTGAAATCCCAAAACCGTCCCATTCAATATAAGTGAGGTAATAAGAAATATCAGCTATGGTCGCAACGCTTACCCAACCTGAATAAATGGAAAATGGAAATAGGTCGAAGCCAGTGTGCGCAACCTTTTTAATACGTGTATAAATGACCAAAAGCGTAGTTAAAAGCGCAAGGATGATGAAAACGGATAACAAAAAGTGTTCGTAATGCCAAGCCAAGAGCCAGGCCCCATTCAGCACACAGCTTAAAGCGAACCACGGGAATGATGCCTTGGCAGCAGGACTGTTCCTGTGCTCACCTGCAAACTGCCTGAATACCCAGATGGCGAGTAGAAGGTAAATGAACCCCCATATGGAAAATACATAACCGGCAGGGGTGAAAAGTACATCCAGTTTATCGGAGACCTCTCCGGATGTTTGGCCGTTGAATGGCAGAAAATTGGCCAAAAAATTCATGGTGACGACGAATAAATAAAAAATCAAGTTAAAGATGACAATAAGCATGGGATTCCTCCTTGAATGTAGTGTGGCTTCTATATCTTATTCCACCATTTTTGCTTGAATAACCTTTTTGGAGCACATCGAACGTTTTTCGAAAAGCCTTAACGGTTCAATTGACAAGGGAGGCCGTTTCTGTAACAAATGAACCATTTCCAATCAGATATTTTACATCCGTACTTTAAGGTGATAAACTGTTGAAAGATTCATATTATTAGTCCTTCGGGGTCGGGTGAAAATCCCAACCGGCGGTGATGAAGCAATTCTAAGCCCGCGAGCCTGATAAAGGCAGGATTTGGTGAGATTCCAAAGCCGACAGTACAGTCTGGATGGGAGAAGGACGTGTGGAACCCAAGTGTATACGTACGCCTAATTTTCGGAAAATGAAAAAATTAGGTTTCTTAGGTATACAATTTTTTCACTCATTTCTCCTGCTAACTCCTTAGGCTTTCTAAGGGGTTTTTTATATTTCATAAAAGGGGGAAAAGCATGTTTACTGGAATCATTGAGGACATCGGGACCGTTCATTCCTTGAAAAAAGGCAAAAGCAGTATGGAGTTGACGATACGTTCCGAGAAAATCCTTGAAGATGTTCATCTGGGGGATAGTATATCAGTCAACGGCGTCTGCTTGACGGTAACTTCTTTCACGAAAAGTTTATTTGCCGTGGACGTAATGCCAGAAACGGTCAAGGCTTCCACGATCCGGACGTTAAAAGTGGGTTCACCCGTGAACCTCGAGCGTGCCATGAGTGCGGGGGGACGGTTTGGTGGACATTTCGTTTCAGGTCATATCGACGGTACCGGAACAATCATAAAAAAAGAACGAAAAGAAAATGCCGTATATTATGTCATCCAATTGGAAGAAGGGCTAAGTGCCTTTTGCATACCAAAAGGATCGATTGCCATCGATGGAACGAGCCTGACGATATTTGGGATTGAGAGCAACCTTTTAACAGTTTCCTTGATCCCCTTGACACATATGGACACCATATTGGGGCAGAAAGCGGCTGGAGATATCGTTAACATCGAAAACGACATGATTGGGAAATATATTGTACATCAAATGAAAAAAGGCGACTCAAAACCAGGACTGAATCTAGAGTTTTTAGCTAAGCACGGATTCTAAGACAAGGGCGGTGTAATGGATGTTCCATACGATTGAAGAAGCAATTGAAGAGTTGAAGGCTGGCAAGGTAGTAATTGTATCAGATAATGAAGATCGGGAAAATGAAGGCGATTTTGTTGTACTTGCTGAAAAGGCGACACCCGATGCGATCAATTTCATGGCGACTCATGGACGAGGTTTGATCTGTACAACCATAACTGGAGAACTGGCGGAAAAGCTGGATTTGCATCCTATGGTCGGGGAAAATACCGACCAGCATGGAACGGCTTTTACGGTAAGTGTCGATCATAAAAATACGACTACAGGAATCAGTGCCTTTGAAAGGTCCTTGACCATTCTGGAGCTTCTTAAAGAAGATTCGGTTGCTGGGGATTTTCATAGGCCTGGCCACACTTTTCCGATAGTCGCTAAAGAAGGCGGCGTACTTAAGCGGGCAGGGCACACGGAGGCTTCTGTGGATCTGGCCAAGTTATGCGGTGCCAAACCAGCTGGGGTCATCTGTGAAATCATGAATGAAGATGGATCGATGGCACGGGTGTCCGATTTAGAAGTCATCGCCGATAAATTCAACTTGAAATTCATAACGATTGCTGATCTGATTCAGTACCTTCAACAAGCCGAAACAAGCGGAAAACAGGAACGGGAACTGAACGTTCAAAATTCGTAAGGTTTAAAGCATGAACAAAAAATCAAACGTTTTATAAAATAGGAGGAATTGGAATATGGGGAACATCATTGAAGCACAATTAATCGGATCAGGTTTGAAAGTGGGAATCGTTGTAGGGAGGTTTAATGAATTTATCACAAGCAAGCTTTTGGGCGGGGCGTTGGACGGCCTTAAGCGTCATGGCGTTGATGAAAATGATGTGGATATCGCTTGGGTTCCTGGTGCTTTCGAGCTGCCGTTAATCGCGAAGAAACTTGTGAATACAGGAAAATATGATGCAGTAATCGGTCTTGGGACGGTT
Source organism: Peribacillus sp. FSL E2-0218 (assembly GCF_037992945.1). Taxonomy (NCBI): domain Bacteria; kingdom Bacillati; phylum Bacillota; class Bacilli; order Caryophanales; family Bacillaceae; genus Peribacillus; species Peribacillus sp. FSL E2-0218. Next base: position 609,776 of record NZ_CP150304.1, read on the forward strand.
ATCAGGGGTGCGACCTCACATTATGATTATGTATGCAATGAAGCAGCTAAAGGAATGGCAGCCGTATCCTTGGACACGGGGGTACCGGTTATCTTCGGTCTGTTGACGACCGAAAGTATCGAGCAAGCCATTGAGCGTGCAGGAACTAAATCTGGCAACAAAGGCTATGAAGCGGCCGTAAGTGCCATTGAAATGGCTAACCTTGGAAAGCTGATAGAGCAATAATTTTCATTCAGGAAAGCCGCAGGGAGGAATATCCCTGCGGCTTTCCTATGTTCATTTCCAGGATTGGGTCAGCTTCGCTCGCGGGCAACCTCTTCCAGGACGCTGCGTTCTTAAGCGCCCTGCTGACATCCGCTGAACATTAATCCTGATGATAAAATGCTCTTGGCCTAATCGTTGGTCGTAATTTCTATGACAAAAGGAAGCAAAGAGGGATACTTTTTTTTCGTTTAAAGGGAATTTACCGCGAAAGGAAAAAGGATATTAAATAACGGGCAAAAGCACGAGGTAATCAAAGCATGATAAAATAGGCAAGATGATTATGCTACAATTGTAAAGATTGCAATTGAAATTCATTTCTTTAGGGAAAAGTAAATTTATTAGTTATTAGGAGGGGTTTGTGTGTACCATCTCTTTACACATAATGATTTAGATGGAGTCGGCTGCGGCATTGTGGCTAAGCTGGCATTCGGAGAAGAAGTAGTGGTTAGTTATAACTCGATCGGCCGGCTTAACCAGAACGTAGGAGCATTTCTGGAGCAGGCAAAAATCGAGGATACATTGATCGTTACCGATCTTTCGGTTGATGAAGATAACGAAAAGATGATTTCGCAGTTTGTTGAAGATGGAGGCAAGGCGATGCTGATAGACCATCATAAGTCAGCACTGCATTTGAACGAACATGACTGGGCATCTGTGACGGTCGAGCAGGAAGACGGTAAACAGACGGCAGCGACTTCATTATTTTATCAGTATGCAATTGAAAACAAGCTGCTGGAGCCCTCAAGCATCGTAGCCGAATTTGTGGAATTGGTCCGCCAATACGATACATGGGAATGGGAAGTTAATAAAAATGCAACGGCAAAACGGTTAAATGACCTATTCTTCATGATTCCAATCGAGGAATTTGAGACGAAAATAGCTCAAAAGCTATCCACGGGCGAAAGCTTTACCTTTGATGAAGTGGAGCAAACTCTTTTGAAAGTGGAAGAGAGTCGGGTGGATCGGTACATAAACAGGAAGAAGAGAGAAGTTTATCAGGCTACTGTCGGCCCTCATACTGCTGGTGTGGTCCATGCCGAGTCCTATCACTCGGAATTGGGAAATGAACTATCAAAGGAATTCTCGCATTTGGATTATATCGCCATCCTGATGGTCGGAAGTAAAAGAATCAGCTTCCGGACAATCCATGATGACATAGATGTATCCGACGTTGCCGGAAAATATGATGGGGGAGGACATCAAAAGGCTGCCGGCTGCACCATGTCAGAGAAGGCGTACAGTCAGTTCGTCGAAAAGACATTCTTTGCCGAGCCACTGAAACGCGATGCCCACAAAAATCAATTGAATGTAAAAGAGTCCCCAGAGGGCTGCCTCTATTCAACGAGAGAGAAACAGGACATATTCATCTTTGAAGACGAGGAAGAGGAATGGATTGTTGAAATCAACGGAAAACAACAGAAAAAGACCTTCGATACCTTTGGGGAGGCGGAAAAATACATGAAGCGGAAATACGCGGCATGGCTGGCCCATGATGAAAGGTATGAAGAGTTCGTCAATAAGGGTTGAATAAGAAAGCGGCTGTCCGTATGGGACAGCCGCTTTTGCCTTTTTATTTACCTTTTTAACGGGACGGGGTGTACAAGCGTGCGTGACTTTTTGTTTGGTATGTTTTTTTGATGGTGAAGGATCGCATTGATTTCTCCTCCGACGACAAAGATCAGGCCGCTTAAATAAAGCCACAGCATCAAGATGATGACCCCTCCCAAACTTCCGTAAGTGGAGGAATAGTTGGCAAAATTGCTGACATAAAAAGAAAACCCAAGTGAGATCGCTAACCAAAGGACAGTTGCGGTCACTGCACCAGGAAAGACATGTTTAATCGGAAAGCTCTTATTCGGGGCGAAACGATATAAAAAGGTAAGAACGAGTGATATGACAACAACCGCTATGACCCATCGTAATAAACTGAATAAGATCTGCATTTCTTCGGGGATGGGAATGACTTGCTGTATTAAATCGATGATGACTTTCCCGAAGACGGGAAGACCGAGCATCACGATGAATGCAACGACCAAGCCTAATGTCAATGCAATGGAAATGAAGCGGGCTTTAATGAAATTCCTTGTTTCTTCCACATCATAAGCGATATTCATGGAATGGATGAACGCATTCATTCCGTTTGAAGCGGACCATATAGTGCCAAGGAAACCAATTGTCAGTAAACCGCCATTCCGTTCACTCAATATATTGATGATATTTTTCTCGATGACTTCCATCGTTTCCGCAGGCATGAAGGTCTTGAGCGTATCCAGGGCTGTTTGAATATCGATATTCAGGTAAGGCAATATGGACAGCAGTAATATGAGCAATGGAAATAGTGCGAGTAAATAGTAATATGCTTGTTCTGCTGCCAGTCCTGTGACACGATCTTCCTTTATTTCTTTGATAAGTTTTTTCGAAAATCTTATCGATTTATCCATCCGGGCATCACTCCTGACAAGTTACTTAGTTTATCTGCTTCTTTTCCCTATGCTGCGGAAATTTAATCCCTTTATTAAAAGAAATTGTATGATTTATCGGAACGGTATATGATTTTGCAAGGTTAGAGCTTGTCCGTCCATTTTCATTGCACGGAAAATGGGGTTCTTAATACCCGCAGTTCCGATGGGTGTAGATCGACCGTGCCGTTGTAGAATGCAGCCAGGTTATATTCATGGGCAGAACACAATGAAAGTGCAGGAAAAGGAAGAAAACGAGCTGGAATTGTCGTTAAGAAACGGCGATAAACAGCTGAACGATTGAATTAACAGGGGAATTCCAAAGCAGGGTTACGCCCCTTTTTGTGGAATAGATAGTTAAAGTAGCACTATGAACTGTAAAAATTATGTGTAGGCTACACGAAAGGGGGAGTATAGATGCGTTTCATTCCAGCTATAATGTTAAAAAAGTGAGGTTACATGATGTTCACTACAATTATTGCAAAATTACTGCGTCTCCTCCCCAATCAAGCAAAGAAAACACCTATGATTCCCCTGCAGCAAGTAAAAATGAAAAAAAATGTAGTAGTCGAGACATCCGTTCAACGTACTTATCTATCTTTATATTATCCTTTGGAAGCAAAACAGGAAAAGCTCCCCGTTTACATCAACTTCCATGGTGGAGCGTTCATAATGAATGAAAAGGAGATGGATGATCCTTATTGCCGCTTCTTGGCCAATCAGGCGGAATGTGTGGTTCTTAATGTCGATTATGCGAAAGCACCGGAGTACCCGTTTCCCAAACCGATCGAACAGGGCTATGACATTCTTGAATGGGTGAAGGGAAGAGCCGATGATTTGAATATTGATGCGGAAAAAATCATGGTCGGCGGACAAAGTTCAGGTGCAAATATCGCAGCCGCTCTCTGCCTCTATCTTGAAGAGAAAGGGGACGATCAGCCGCTGCTCCAAGTGCTATCCTGCCCGATGCTGGATTTTGTCACTCCGCATGCGGATAAACCAGAACGTGATAAGTGGCGTTCCCGATACCCTCAAGTTGCCCATTTTATAAATATGTGTTACCTATCTGACACAGAACTAGCGGGGCATCCTCACGCTTCCCCTGTTCGTGCCGAGATCAGTGACCGCTTAGCTTCCGCCCTTATCCTCATAGCGGAGTACGACGCCTTTAGACCAGAAGCCGAATGCTATGCGGAGAAATTAAAAGCAGCAGGGATAAACGTTCAAGATGAGCTATTCAAAGAATGTTCTCACGCTTTTACCCATCTAGGTCCAAAAGAACGAGCTGAAGAGGCTTGGCAGTTGATCGCATGGAAAATCAAAAAAGTGGTCGAATCCTATGAAAATTGAAACACTTCCTTCGTCCTTACTCCCTTATATAAGGTATCTTCAGCACATTCAAGTTTTTTTTTGGGAGAACCAGGAATTATACTAAGTTCTAAGGTTACAGACTTGGTAGCAGTAGAAAAAAGTTTACCTGCCCAATCGACGCTTTATTACATTTCAATGATCTGGAAATGGATCAGAAGGAGATGGATATGGATAAAGAGCAAAGGCAAGCCGATTTCGATTATTGTGAAAAGGTCATAAAAAAACATTCCAAAATCTTTTATTATGCATTTTCACAACTCCCTAGTGAAAAAGCAAAAGCCGTTTATGCCATCTATGCTTTTTGCAGAACCGCAGATGAGTGTGCAGATGGAAGCCAGTCATCCAAGAAAAAGGTTCAGTTGCTGAGACAATTAAAGAAAGAACTTGATTTGTTCAACGAGCATGAGGAATTGGATAAGCCACTATGGCGCGCACTCAGACATGTATTCAATACGTATGACATGGATATCAGCCCATTTTATGACCAGCTGACTGGGCAATCCTTGGATTTGTCCTTTACACCCCCGAAAACAATGCATGAACTGGAAAGGTACAGTTACTATGTAGCTGGTTCCGTTGGTTTAATGCTTGTTCCTGTCATCGCTTCGAGATCTTCTGCCGATTTGCATTCATCAGTGATAAGTCTTGGAGTTGCCATGCAAATAACGAATATCCTGCGTGATATTGGAGAAGATTACCGTGAGAAAAATCGCATCTATCTACCCGAAGACGAACTAACCCATGTCCACTATTCACAGCATGATTTACATAACGGCACGATCAATGAAAATTTCATCGGCCTATGGGAAAAACTTGCTGCTCGAGCTGAATCACTATATAGCAAGTTCTTGTTCAACATCGAGCTGTTAGATCCAGATAGCCGCATACCGGTCTATCTGTCTGCTTACATTTACAGAGGCATACTTGATGCTGTGCGAAACAATGAATACCAGTGTCTAACTAAACGAAACTATGTTACAAAAGAAAAAATGGCCCAAATCAATGCTGCAGCCAACAACGTCTTTGGTTTGTGGGAAGGAGATGCATTTACAGTTGAAAAATAAAACCGTAATCATCATCGGAGGCGGACTCGGTGGACTGTCAGCTGCGATTTCACTTGCGCAAGCAGGATACGATGTCTCCTTATATGAGAAAAACAACCACATTGGAGGAAAATTGAACAGGCTGGATCAAGATGGTTTTGGTTTTGATCTTGGCCCATCCATCCTGACGATGCCTCGGATTTTTGAACGATTATTTTCCGCGAGTGGAAAATCCATGAAGGATTACGTCCCGATTGAAAAGCTGGATCATCAATGGCGCTCCTTTTTCCCTGGTGGAAATGTCATTGACCTATATGAAGATTTGAACGAGATGCAAGAGAAGAACCCAGCCCTGAGTGAAAATGATATGCGAGAATATCAAAATCTGCTTCACTATTCGAAAAGACTTTATGATATGACGGATAAAACCTATTTTCAGCATGGCGTTGATACTACGAGACAAATCATGAAACATACCGGTTTGTTCACCGCTTTGAGGAACTTCGATCTGTTTTCTACGGTTCATGGAGCCATTAATAAACGGATCAGTAATGAGGAGCTCCGTGTGATGCTCTCCTATTTTATCAAGTACGTGGGTTCGTCCCCTTACGATGCACCGGCCGTGTTGAATATGATGATCTACATGCAGCATGACCAGGGTGTATGGTATATACCCGGCGGTTTACACAATCTTTCCAGTGGCCTGGTGAAGCTGGCTGAGGAAGTTGGTGTTACCTTCCACCTAGGAAAGCAGATCGTAAAACTTGAAAAAAAGAATGGGAAAATTAACGGAGCTATTTTGAAAGACGGTACAAAACTAACAGCAGATTATTTTGTTTCCAATATGGAAGTCATACCGGTTTACGAACGTTTACTGGAAGAAGACAGCCATTATGTAAAAAAACTGAAAAAGAAATTCGAGCCGGCCAGTTCCGGCCTCGTGATGCATTTGGGAGTGAAAAAGAGCTATCCGCAGCTGCGCCATCATAATTTCTTTTTCGCAGAAGATATGAAGCAGCAAATGCATTCGATCTTCCATCGTCATGAGCTGCCGGAAGACCCGGTCATTTATTTGGTCAATGTCAATAAGACGGATCCGACACAAGCTCCTGCAGGATATGAAAATATAAAAGTACTGCCCCATATTCCCTATATTCGGGATCAACAACCTTATAAACAGCAGGACTATGAACGATTCTCTGAGCGGGTTTTGATCAAATTGGAAAAAATGGGCCTGCATGACTTACGGGACAATATAGTCACAAAGGATGTATGGACACCGGAAGATATCAGGAGGGTGTATGGCTCCGACCGCGGTGCGATTTATGGAACGGTGTCAGACCGCATGAAGAATAAAGGATTTAAGCATCCGAAACAGAGTGAACGCTACGACAATCTATATTTTGTCGGTGGAACGGTAAACCCCGGCGGCGGAATGCCAATGGTTACCTTAAGTGGTCAGCTTGTAAGCGAGAAAATTGTTCAGAGGGATGTATCCAATGTCTGACAATCACGGTCATTTTCTAAAGACATTACCGGAAAGGCAGAGAGAGGATCTAATTTCCCGTGCAGACCTTTCAATTGAAACGCGTAAAAAAAAGCTATTGAAGCTGAAGTCCATTCTATTGGAGCATGAAAGGGCATTTATTCAAGCCCTTCAATCAGATTTGGGAAGACCGCCATTCGAAACACTTTCTTCTGAAATTACGGTTTTATTAAATGAAATCGATTATGTATGCAAGCATTTAGCAAAATGGATCCGGCCTGTTCGGTCCAGGCATCTAAAACTTGGATATGTGGAAGCGATCAAAAGAATGAGGCATCCATACGGGAGTATACTCATCATTAGTTCGTGGAATTATCCGCTCCAGCTTGCATTAATGCCTGCCATCGGAGCGATAGCCAGCGGAAACCGCTGTGTGATCAAACCATCTGAACTTGCACCTGCAACTGGTGAACTGCTTAGAGAGGTCATTAATCACGTATTTCCTCCCGAACAATTAACAGTTGTTACAGGAGATGCTCAGACCGCCAGCCTATTGACTTCTGCACCTTTTGACCTGATTTTTTTCACAGGCAGTCAGCAGACAGGAAAAGCGGTAGCGCGGCAGGCGGCCAATCAACTCACACCGGTGATACTGGAACTCGGCGGCAAAAACCCCTGCATCATGGATGAAACGGGCTTTTCAAAAGCGGCAATCCAGCAAATCGTCTGGGGTAAGTTTCTTAATGCGGGGCAAACGTGTATTGCGCCGGACACACTGTTTGTCCATCAGTCCATTTACGAAAAAACACTTTCTGAAATATCGGCTTCGCTTTCAGCTTTCTACGGAGATCGACCCCAGGAAAGCGATGATTATGGTAGGATTTGTAACGATGCACATTTCCAGAAGGTGGTTGATTTTATCGGAAAAGGGGATATCTGGCATGGCGGGAAGTATGATAGAAACGACCGGTTCATCGAACCAACGGTGGTTGTGAATGTGAAACCGGGGAGTTCTATCATTCAGGAAGAGATATTCGGCCCGGTACTCCCTGTCATTCCATATACGGATTTAAGAACATTATTATCTAGTGATAGGATTCAACGTGATGCACTTACAGGATATATTTTCAGTAAAGACAACAAACAAATCCTGCAGTTCATGGAACATATGAAGTCACCGACCATTAGCGCCAATCAAGTGATACATCATGCCGCGAATCCCCATGTCGCATTTGGAGGGGTTGGAAGAAGCGGATACGGTGCTTATCATGGAAAAGCTGGTTTTTTAGCCTTCAGTTATGATAAAACAGATTACAAATCCTATCATTTCATCCATTTTCAAGGAAAATTCCCGCCTTATTCCGATAGAAATATGAAATTCTTGAAGAAGTTAAGAAAGTGGCTGTTGTAATTAGAATTCATAGAACACGATGTTACCTGTGAAGCATAGAAAATGAGGGGAATTATCATGATTGTTTCATTACCTGTCCATTGGATCCTTATCATCGACATTTTTGCATGGCCCTTTTTTCATCTGTCCATTTCTGCCATTTGTTTGAAACTACCTTTGGTATGGTTTCTAAGAGATCAATTTTGGTTTCGGATCTTCTCTTGGGAAAAATCCGGAGAATTGTGGCAGCGTTTATTCCGGGTGAAAAAATGGAAAGGCTATATTATAGACGGCACAATTTTTCTTAAAAAGGGGTACAGTAAAAAGGGGTTACATGGCATCGGGTTGAGGGACTTGACGATCTTTGCTGCGGAAACAAAACGCGCGGAATTCACACACTGGCTCTCCATACTGCCTGCTCCGTTGTTCTTCTTGTGGAATCCGGTATGGGCGGGTTGGGTGATGATCCTGTATGCGTTTGTATTCAACCTGCCCATTATCGTTGTTCAACGCTACAATCGCGGACGTATTACTGCCATTACTTCAGAACTTGTTAAGAAATGAAGCAGCATATTGTAAGGAAATGAGGGAATGCACATGAGTAAGAAGGTTATTGTTGTGGGGGCAGGTGTTGCAGGGCTTGCCAGTGCAATCAGACTGCAGCAAGCGGGGTACCAGGTGGAGATATATGAAAAAGGAACAACTCCCGGTGGCAAAATGAATCGAATTGAACTGGATGGCTATACATTTGATTTGGGGCCGAGTATCGTCATGATGCCGGAATTATATCGGGAGATCTTCGAACTATGCGGACGTAACCCCGATGATTATATTCCAATGGAAAAATTGAACCCGATTTATCGGGCTTACTTCAGTGATATTCCCGACAAGCCTTTTGATATCTCCTCAGACCTTACCGAATTGACACGGATGATTGAATCGATCAGCGAAGAGGATGCGGAAGGTTTTTTTCTATATCTGCATGAAATCTACAAAAGCTTTGTCGTTGCAAAGCATCACATTCTTCAAAGACCATTCCGCAAAAAGGCTGATTTTTATAACCTTTCCATGCTGAGGAAAGTGTTGAAACTGAAAGCACGCGGCACTGCAGATTCTTTTATAGGAAAATATATCAAGAATGAACGGCTGAAGCAGTTAATCAGTTTTCAAACGTTGTACATAGGCATTTCCCCAATTGAAAGTCCATCTTTTTACAGCATGATCCCCATGATCCAATTTTTATATGGAGTATGGTTCATCAAAGGCGGTATGTATACGATGGCACTCTCTATGGAGAGGCTCTTCACGGAACTTGGAGGAACCATCCACTATGGCAAAGATGTGCAGGAAATATGCATTCATCATCGCAAGGCGACCGGGATTATCGTGGAGGGCAGAAAAGTCTCTGCGGATTTTGTCGTTTGTAATGCAGACTTCCCATATGCCATGAAACACTTGATAAAAGACAAGACCGCTAAAGGGAAATATACCGATAGAAAGATTGACAGCATGAAATACACCTGTTCATGTTTTCTTTTATATCTCGGTATGGATCGAAAATATGAAGAAATTGGTCATGTGCATAATTTTATTTTCAATGAAAAGCTAAATCAGAATCTGGAAGATATTTTTGCAGGGAAGAAACTGACGAATGCCTCCTTTTATGTGTACATAGCTTCAAAAATGGATCCTTCCCTTGCACCCGAGGGGAAAGATGGGCTGTATATCCTGATGCCTGTCTCGAATATAGCAACAGCCCATTATCAGTGGGACGAGGAAACCATTTCTTATTATCGCAGCTACATTTTAGATGAATTAAAAAAAATCCGTGGTTTTGAAAACATTGAAAATGAGATTGTAACCGAAACATATACAACACCATTGGACTTTGAGTCGAAGTTCAATGCATATAATGGCGCCACTTTTGGTTTGCAACCAATCATGGCCCAAAGCAACCACTCTCGTCCGCAAAGCAAAGCAACACATTGTGAAAATTTGTATTTTACCGGAAGCAGCACACATCCTGGTGCTGGTGTCCCTATCGTGCTACTATCCGCCAAGATCACTGCACAGGAACTGATACAAGACGATACAGGTGAAATGTTCGATTATTCAGGAAAATGAAGACGTTCTGATGACTCTTAGATGAAGGAGGCGTTTTATATGACAGCTTCAGAAGTGATTAATCTCGCTATTGGTTTTCTGGCAGTCATGATTGCCATTATCATGTTCTGGTCTTTACCAGTTCCAATTTTATCCTCCAGCAAGAATACCGGTCTTCCGTTTCTGTCAATCGTTATTCCTGCCAGGAATGAAGGAGGCAGGCTCTCACCGTTATTGCAATCCTTGCAGGAACAACGTTTCAAGCAATTTGAAATATTGGTTATTGACGACCAGTCAACTGACAATACTGTGGAAATTGCACAAAGTTACGGTGCAAATGTTCTAAAAAATGAAGGATCCGGGAAGTCATCGGCCTGCTGGCGTGGTGCTATGCATGCAAAAGGGAGTTGGCTATTGTTTTTGGATGCAGATACTGCGTTCACCAATTTGGATGGTTTAAAAAATCTATTAAATTTCTACCAGGGAAAAGGAGCAAGGGGTATTGTATCCTTACAGCCCTATCACACGGTTGATCGCTTGTATGAACACCTTTCTGTAATATTTAACATTATTGTCATTGTGGGCATGAATGTATGTACCATTTGGGGAGCACGTTTTAAAACCGCCGGTTCGTTCGGTCCGTGCATTTTATGCAATAGAGACGATTATCTTTTGTCGGGGGGGCATAAAAAGATCGAGGGAGAAATCATGGATGATCTGGCACTGGGCCAGGCATTTCTTGACCATAATCTCCCGGTTCGTTGCTTGGGTGGCAAAGGGATCATCTCATTACGCATGTACCCGGAAGGCTTGAGTAGCCTGATAGAAGGCTGGTGCAAAAGCTTTGCCGTTGGTTCCAAGTCCACTCATCCAGTCATCATGTTGATGGTTATCATCTGGATTGCCGGCAGTTTAATCTCTACGGGAGCGTTGATCTCTTCCATTATTGAATTAGACACGCCCGCCATTATTTTCAGTGGAGTATTGTATATTCTCTATACGATTCAAACGGCATGGTTTGCCCGTAGGGTCGGTAATTTCAAATGGGCGGTATTCCCTTTTTATCCGTTTTTGTTTTTATTTTTCACAGGAGTCTATGTATATTCCTTCTTCCGGGTAAATGTTTTACGTTCTGTAAAATGGAAGGGTCGTAAAATAAATGTCTAGAAAGCTTTAATTCCCGTCCCATTATTCATTGGGCGACAACGCTCGTTTTCGTATTTTTGAGAAAAATTAAGTAGAAACCTTTGCCCCATTAGATTTATGAAGGCGAGGAATTTCCGGATACTACCTCACGATGTTGGTTATGTTACTATCGTGGAGGTGAATACAAATGGAAAAGAAAAATCAAGCAGGTAACTTTAGACAACATGCTACTCAATCTGAAACGGAGTTTGCAAGTGAAACAAATGCTCTGGAAGTCATACGTGAAAACCAACAATCGACTAAAGGGCAATTTGAAACGGAGTTCGCAAGGGAAACGAATGTTCAGGAAGTAAAAAAGCAAAATCAACAATCAGAAGGCAGATAAATTCAAATTAGTATATAAAAAAAGGAAGCCGAGGCTTCCTTTTTTCATTCTGAGCCAGACAATGTTGTCTGGATTTTTTAGTGCACTTCTTTTTCTTGTTCCCTTTCGATTTTCGGAGGGGTCCATTTGAAGACTTTATTAAGGATATTATAGATGTGTTTGGATTCCTTGGTCATGATCGGTCCAAGAATCGCTAAGGTCAACACATATAATGCAGCAAACGGGGTGAGTATAGGCATTAAACCGCCGGCAATGCCAAGGTTTGCTAGTATGATGGAGAATTCACCACGAGAAACGATCGTTAGACCGATATTAGCGGAAGCTCTGTGAGATAAGCCTGATTTGCGTCCGGCTATCATGCCAGCGGCAAAGTTACCGATTATGGTGATGATGACGGCCCCAAGAACCATCCAGATTGCTCCGCCGAGGGAGGTCGGATCGATACTCAAGCCAAAGCTGAAGAAGAATATGGCCCCGAAGAAGTCTCTAAAGGGAATGACAAGTTTTTCAATCCTGTCGCTATGTTCCGTTTCCGAAAAGACCAGCCCGAGCAATAAAGCGCCAATCGCTTCTGCAACATGAATCGTTTCCGAGAAACCTGCAATGAAGAATAGTAACGCGAACACGACAATGATAAATATCTCATCTGAGGATATATTGAATAATTTGTTCAGTACCCCAGAAGCCTTCCGGGCTATTACGAAGAATATCAGCATATACCCGATTGCGATGAAAGTAGAAAGTAATGTTCCCCAAACGGAACCAGAAGAGCTTAATACCAATCCAGATACGACTGATAAATAAACGGCGAGGAAGATATCTTCAAACATGATAATACCAAGGATTAGCTCCGTTTCATTGTTACCGGTCCTTTTCAAGTCCACCAGTACCTTGGCCACAATGGCGCTTGATGAAAAGCTGATAATCCCTGTTAGTATCAGGACCTCTTTTAAGGGGAGTCCCAGGAGGAACCCATATATGAGGGCCATACCTACGTTGATTAATATATAATAGGTTCCGCCAGTCACGATATTTTTCCCTGATTTCATTAGCTTTTTAACGGAAAATTCAAGCCCTAAATAAAACAGGAGGAATAAGATACCGACCCTTCCGAGGAACGCTATGATTGCATCACTCTCGATGAATCGTAAATCAATCAACCCGAAGTGCGGGGCATGGGGACCGACGAGCATCCCGATGATAATGAGAATGGGTACATTGGATACTTTGAATTTACCTGCAATGAGAGCAGCAAATGCTACTAGAAGCAGGGCAGTTCCCACTTCGAAGACTAAATGGTCCATAGGAGCTTAGTCACTCCTTTCGTCGGTCAATAATTCTCTTGTCAGGTTGCGGATATCTTTTCTTTCACCGGATATCACCAGTGTATCGCCTGTTTCGATGACAGAGTCGGGACCGGGATTATTCAGTTGTTTTTTACCCTTTTTCGAATGGGCGATGACGGTAACGTTATAATTGCTCCGGATATCTATCGACCCGATCGTTTGATTGATGGCTTTAGAACCCGGTTCGACCTTGAACCATTCAATCACCAAGTCACCAAGGGACATTTCAATCGTTTCAAGAGCTTGCGGTTTATAAACCATGCCGCCAATGATGGAAGCCAATTGCCTCGATTCCTGATCGTTGATGGTGATGCTTGATATGACATCTTCGTGCTCCTGGTCAAAATGGTATAATTCCCGACGGCCGTCATCGTGAATGACGACTACTAGCTTTTCATCATTTCTGGTTATGATTTCGAACTTTTGACCAATGCCAGGAAGTTCACTTTCTCTAATTCTCACTGGAATTCCTCCTTAAATTTTTTGGTTTGAGTTAACGGAAGGGAGAAACATGTTTATAAGTTGACATCAATAATCGTCTTGAATTTCTTCTCCTTGGAAATGCCGATGTATTTCAGTGTCTCAGACGGGCTTGAATGATGGTAATGCTTTTGGATCAAAGCTAATGACACACCTTGTTTATAGGCATGATAGCCGAAAGTTTTACGCATCGAACTTGCCCCGAATTTCCCTGTCAGTCCTGCACCTTCCACAGCATCATGAATGATCCGGTGCGCCTGCTGACGCGTAATCGGCTTTTTTGTCTTAGGCGAAAGAAATAAAAATTGACCCTCGATAACCTTCGAGCCTTTAAGGTACTCTTGTAAAGCGGTACGAACCTTTAGGTTTAAAAAAATTTGAGTGACTTCGCCGGTTTCCATCCGTTGCTCATAAAGCTCCTTGATTTTCCCCGTTTCATCAAGAACGTCTGCGACTGTGATTTCCAGCATTTCATTTATTTTCATGCCTGTGTTGATGCCGAGCACGAACAATAAATAATCTCGACTGGAATGAGCTCGTAAATAGGTCTTTATTTTGCTAATTTGATTGATATCCTTAAAGGCTTCTACATATTCCATACATCTTCTCCTCTTGCCAATGTAACATAATTATATTATATCATAACTTATGTAACATTTCATACGATAAGTCCTATAAAGGCTTCTCCAAAAAGAAAAGTACTGTTGAACTGAAAAAAGCTTTTTCTTATTCTCTACACAATCAAGTGAAAATATATCCGTTTCTTTTAAAAGCGAAGAGGGGTCATGAGTGGATAAAAAAAAGGAATCCCCAAGTAGGGATCCCTTTTGTTCTAGTATACCGCTTTTTGTAATTTATGAATGACCTCAAGTGAAAGGCCGGTTCCGATGGCAACTGATTCAAGCGGATTGTCCGCAAGCTGGACTGGGACGACAATTTCATTCGTCAGCCATTCTTGTATTCCGTTGAGAAGTGCACCACCGCCTGATAGGATGACGCCTTGATCGACGATATCCCCGCTTAATTCAGGTGGACAGTCCTCCAAAGTGGCCCTGATCGATTCCAATATATGAAGAAGCGATTCCTGGATGGCTGCCTGAACGTCAGTGGATGATATGGTAATGGGCTTTGGAAGGCCTGTTACAAGATCGCGGCCCCTGACTTCCATCGTCATCACGGAATGTTCAACAAGTGCATAGCCGATTTCTTTTTTTATTTCTTCGGCTGTTCTTTCGCCAATCAGCACATTATGTTTTTTCCTGACATATTGGCTGATATCTTCATCCAATTGATCCCCGCCAATTCTGATTGAATTGCAGGATACCACTCCGCCGTATGATATGATCGCAACCTCAGTCGTACCGCCGCCTATATCGACGATCACATTGGCAACGGGCTCCTCGACAGGAAGTCCTGCCCCGATTGCTGCCGCCACCGGCTCCTCGATGAGATGGACCTGTTTGGCTCCGCAGCTTTTGACTGCATCCTGAATGGCCCTTCTCTCGACTGACGTTGAGCCTGATGGCGTACATACCACGACACTAGGCTTCCGGAGCGATAAGCCCAGGGCCTTGCTTGCTTTTTTCATGATTTCACGAAGCATTTGCGCGGTTACGTCAAAATCTGCAATGACACCGTCCTTTAGCGGACGAATTGCGACGATATTTCCAGGTGTTTTCCCAATCATGTTTTTTGCATCCACACCGACTGCCAATACTTTATTAGTCTCTATATCAATGGCCACCACTGATGGCTCATTAAATACGATTCCTTTATTTTTACTGTAAACTAGCGTATTTGCAGTTCCTAAATCAATGCCTATTTCTGTATTTGATAACATTTAGTCACCCCTCCATAAGAGTTTGACCCCTATATACTCATTCTACCTTTTGTAGGGGGTTTATGGGGGTGGTAATTCTAGTAAATAATAGACGGGTGACCTCGTTCCTTTTTCGATAGGAAAATGATGTTGAATTATAGTAATGGCTGAAGCTGGCGAACGAGCCATGAATGGAATATTTCATGTGGATGCGACCCGTGCCAATAGGCTTCCATGATTGAAAAAAAGCAGGGCAACTGCGCAATGAGAAGTGAAAAAATCAGGGGGATGAATGAAGCGACTAATACCTGTTTATTCCTGGCTTATGTCCTAAACAAGGTGGGGCACCTTTGGAACCGTACATTTTATGTTAAGATATAGATGAAAATCCGATAAAGAAGGTAATGTTGTGCGTACATATTTTATTGAGAGTAAGAGTTTTAAAGTCATCTTTACATCCATTCTCGCTTTCCTTGCCGGCTATACGTTTGATCGGCTTGGCGTATACTTGCCGTGGATGCTTGGGCCTTTATTTGTTGTTATGATCGCGAAAGTGAAGCTAAGGAAGTACATGTTTTGGGCCAAGCCCTTCAGAAGCATTGGACTGGTCATTCTTGGCTTGCAACTTGGCAGTGCATTCACGAAACAATCCTTGAACGAGATGGTTGAATATTTGCCTGTCATGCTTTTTACGACGATCGCCATCATTTTTTTTTCAATGGTGACCGGATGGTTTGTGGGGAAACGGATGAACCTATCGCCAAGCACTTCCATGCTTGGCAGTTTTCCCGGAGGACTTTCCCAAATGGTGGTTTTAAGTGAGGATATGAAGAATAGCGATGAAACGGTTGTCGGTTTCATGCAGACCCTTCGGATCATTCTGGTGATATCCATCGTTCCCTGGCTGGTGACCCATGTAATGTCAGTTGAATCAGGTGCGGTGGCGCCCATGGCTGAACGGCCGTTTTTCTTATTTGATTATGACGGGAAAATGGCTATCATGATGTTGGTGACCCTGCTATCATTCATCTTCATCACAAAGAGAGTGAATTTCCCGTTGCCTTTTTTACTCGGCCCCTTAATGGCTGCGGCAATATTCAATTTAGTCGGACCAGGTGCCCCGCAAATACCCGACTTTTGGCTGAGCATGTCACAATTATTGATTGGCACTCATTTAGGCTACACATTGAAGGTTGATAACCCACGACTTTTCAGAAAAATGTTCGGAGCGGTATTCTTAAGTAATATCCTATTGATCGGTTTTTGCTATTTTTTATCGATACAGCTTGCTCCGCTGCTATCATTGCAGGCGAATGAACTGTTCCTGAGCATGGCGCCAGGCGGTGTGGCGGAAATGGCTGTCACAGCGATGTCCGTTCATGTCGATTTATCCGTTGTCACAAGCTTTCACTTATTCAGGATATTATTCATTTTATTCCTTCTTTCACCCGTCATCAAATGGCTGGATGGAAGAAACGAGCGAAAACAGGAACAAGGGCAAAGCTGACTAGCTTTGCCTTTGTTTCGATTCAAAAAATTCACGAGGGAAATCCAAACCTTCCATATAAACGGCCTCAATTTTTACGGTGGGGCTTGAAATTTCATACACGTGCAAAAAATTTATCTGAATTGAGGAAATAGGCTAGTGAAACGGCCCTTTGTAAGGAGAAAAGTAGATGGATTTTGTGATGATTTAATGAATTTTAAAACGGAATAGTAAAATAATCCTCATTTTTTTCACATAACAACCGATATAAAAAGAAGACGAGATTTTAAATGAATGGGTGAATATTATGGATATAACATCAGTTTTGGGCGTAGTACTGGGTATTGTGGCCATCTTGGTCGGAATGGTGTTGAAGGGCGTAAGTGTAACGGCGTTGATCAATCCTGCCGCCATTTTGATCATTATTGTAGGAACGATTGCGGCTGTCGTAACGGCTTTTCCTTTGTCAGAATTAAAAAGACTGCCAAAAATATTCAAGATTTTATTTTTGCAGCAAAAATTGACGAAGCCGGAAGAATTAATCAAAACATTTTCGGAATGGGCGGTCATTGCCAGGAAAGAAGGCTTATTGGCATTGGAAAGCATTTCGGATCAAGTCGATAATACCTTTTTGAAAAATGGCTTGAATCTTGCTGTTGAAGGGCAAAGTGCTGATTACATTCGGGATATTTTAGCGGAGGAAATCGATGCGATGGAGGAACGCCATCTGAGCGGTGCAGCGATTTTCACTCAAGCGGGTACATATGCACCGACACTTGGAGTATTGGGTGCAGTAATCGGATTGATTGCAGCGTTAGGGAATATGGCTGATACGGAGGCATTGGGACATGCGATATCTGCGGCGTTCGTTGCAACCTTGATGGGGATTTACACGGGTTATGTGTTATGGCATCCCTTTGCCAATAAGCTCAAGCGGAAATCGCAGCAGGAGGTCCGGATCAAGGAAATGATGATAGAAGGGATTTTATCGATCATCGAAGGAGAAGCGCCAAGAACGATTGAACAGAAATTAACCTCATATTTGCCTGCTGGAGATCGTAAAAAGTGGCTGGAAGGCGATGTGAGAGAAGATGGCTAGGCGGAAAAAGAAACATAGGCATGAAGAGCATATCGATGAATCGTGGCTGGTTCCCTATGCCGATATCTTAACATTGCTTCTTGCTCTTTTTATCGTTTTATTCGCTTCGAGCTCGGTTGATGCAGTGAAATTCCAGCAATTGTCCAACGTATTTAACCAGGTGTTTACGAGCGGAACGGGATTTATGGATTTCCCGAGTGATTCCCCGAGCAATGAGCCGACATCGCCTGAGCAAAAAGCAGGGGCGGAGGATCTGGAGAAATTAGGGAAAAATGAGCAGGAAGAGCTTACAGAAGTCAAGAAACGTGTGGACGCGTATATCAAAAAGAATGATTTGACTGATAAATTGGGAACGAACCTCACGGATGAAGGCATGTTGATATCGATAAGGGAAAATGTTCTGTTTGAATCAGGTGTTGCCGAGGTTAGGAGCGAAAACCGAAAAATCGCAAAGGAGATATCCGTTTTGCTGGTCATGGACTTACCGAGAAACATCATCGTTAGCGGGCATACCGATAATATTCCGATCAAGAACCACCAATACGAATCCAATTGGGACCTGAGCGTGATGCGTTCCGTGAATTTCATGAAACTTCTTCTGGAAAATAAAGAGTTGGACCCTGAAATGTTCAGTGCTAAAGGACATGGGGAATTCAAGCCGGTTGCTTCTAATGAAACGAAAAAAGGAAGGGCGAAAAATCGGAGAGTTGAAATCCTGATAGTCCCGCGGACGGCAATAAATGAGTGAAAGCCTGTCTGGAATGGACGGGTTTTACTTTTGAAGGAGTATACATGGAACGAGAATATACAAATGTGATGGAAGAAATCGTTGTGACTTGGGTTCAGGTTTTAATGTCAGGTATGGAATACCAAACATTTTGTTCATGCGGCAAATGTAAAAATGACATCATCACATTATCATTGAATAATATGCCCAATTACTATGTAACGACAGAAGAAGGACGTAGGCGGATATTCGAGAATTTGAATACGGAAGAAAACCGGAAATGGATCAATAAGAGGATCATCAATGCCATACACGTTGTGGGGCAATATCCTAAACATTGACTGGCAGGAGGGAAGATAAGGTTCAAGCAGCCTTATCTTTTTTCGATTTGCCTAATAATGATGCGATCAGCGGAGAATGTATCGCGTGTTGGAGGGAAGATTATGATTTATGTGTTTTATTTACGGTACAGGAGGGAAGATAAATAAAGTACAAAGTAGGTTCATTCGATCAAAAATGAGGAGATGAATTTTATATGAGTAAAAAAATTGCATGTGTAGTAACGAATATGTTTGAGGATTCCGAGTATAGTGAACCGGCTAGAGCATTTGAGGAAGCTGGCCATACAGTAACGACAATCGAAATGGAAAAAGGGAAAACGGTTCAAGGCAAACAAGGTGAAGTGGAAGTCAAGATTGATGAAAGCATCGATTCAGTGAAACCAGAGGATTTTGATGCATTGTTCATTCCGGGCGGTTTCTCGCCTGACCAGCTGCGTGCTGACGAACGCTTCGTAACATTTGTCAAAGCGTTCATGGATGATAGAAAACCAGTCTTTGCGATTTGTCACGGACCTCAGCTGCTGATTACGGCCAAGGCACTTGAAGGGCGCCACGCAACTGGCTATACCTCGATTAAAGTCGATATGGAGTATGCAGGTGCGACATATTTGGACAAGGAGGTTGTGGTTTGCGGCAACCAACTTGTAACCAGCAGGACGCCGGAAGATCTTCCTGCATTTAACCGGGAAGCGTTAAACTTATTGAAATAATAAAAAAATTCCGGCAGCTGCCGGGATTTTTTTTGTAATAAGCTTTAAAGGATTCATATACTCCCATCTTTGCAGTAAAATATAAGGAGAGACGAATAAAAAAGGAAGTGTCACGATTGATCGTATTAAAGTCTGCACGTGAAATTCAAGCGATGCACGAATCAGGTAAAATATTGGCCGCTTGTCATAGGGAGATTGCAAAAATGATCGTTCCTGGTGTGACTACGTGGGAAATAGAGGAATTTGTTGAAGGATTCCTAAAAAAACATGGCGCGAAGCCGGAACAAAAAGGATACAAAGGATATGAATATGCGACATGTGCAAGTATAAATGAAGAAATCTGCCATGGCTTCCCCCGTAAAACCCCTTTGAAAAATGGAGATATCGTGACGATTGACATGGTCGTCAATTATAATGGCGCCCTTGCCGATTCGGCCTGGACGTATACGGTCGGAAAGGTTTCGAAGGAAACGGAACATTTGGTGCAAGTGACGAAGGAATCTTTATATAAGGCGATCGAAGTTAGTCTGGTAGGCAATCGGATCGGTGATATCGGTCATGCGATCCAAACTTATGTCGAGGCGGAGGGCTTTTCGGTCGTTCGCGATTTCATTGGACATGGAATTGGAAATGTCATTCATGAAGAGCCGCAGGTTCCTCATTATGGGCTGCCGAATAAAGGCCCGCGCCTTAAGGAAGGCATGGTGTTCACGATCGAGCCGATGGTCAACGTAGGTACATATAAGGCCAGCCGGGATGCGAATGGATGGACGGCTTCCACCGCAGACGGGAAATACTCGGCCCAATATGAGCACACGATCGCCATCACGAAAAACGGTCCGCTTATTCTAACGGAGCAATGAAATTTTAAATCTGCATGATACTTTCAAAAAGGTCTCGGAATGGGCTCATTCCGAGACCTTTTTAATGGAGGATCGAAGAGGAAGGCATACCGTTATAAAAGTTTTAATAAAACAGTTGCACATGGCCAATCGCGAAGAAGAAGCGTTCGATTCATTGATCTCCTTCGTCCATTTTTCTTAAAACTATTGAACGGGCATTGTGCCATTTTAAAATTCGTTCTAAAAACCATTCAAAGAAAAGATCCGCATCCAAGGGGAAGACGGGTACGGTCGCATGATTCATGGTTCGCTCAAGGCATTCAGGCCATGCTATCGCCGCTTTGACATTCAAAAGCGTTTCCAATAAAATGAGATCACTTTCTTCTTTTATTAGAATTACCTTAGGAAAGTCCTCTTGTTTATACCCCTCAATTAAAATCACATCAGGATGAAATAGCCCCAATAATTGAATCAGCTCAGTAATGGAAGCTCCAGCGTTGAGGTTGCCGAGCAATTCCATGGTACCGTCCCCTTCAACAAGTGAAGCCACTGCGCCAGCTTGAAAGTGATTATGGGAATCCTTCAAATTAGCGATATCTGGTTTTCCGCCATGGCCGTGGTGCTTTAGCACGGCGACCTCCACTTTCACTTTGCGGAGCTTTTCGATGACCTTCTTTATGAAGGTCGTCTTTCCTCTATTCTGGTAGCCGACAACCTGAAAAACAAAGGGCTTCACCACGGCCAACCACAACCTTCCTGGTCCTCCAGCAACAGGATTTCCACGATGTCACCCGTATGAAAATTCCTCGTCCCGCCTGGTAGGATGGTCAGTGAATTGGCACCTGCCAAGCTAGTGGTAATATTGGATTTATCGACACCGCTTGGAGTTACCTTCAATTGACCTGCTTCGTAATAAAATCGTGTTCTCAGAAGACGTGTAAATGGGTTGGGCTTTAAGACGTCCTTTGCCAATCGAGCTGTTTCTTTGCGTAAATGCAGCTGTTCGGAAAACAGCATCGCCCGGATGATCGGTCTTGCAAAAAGTTCAAAGCCGACATAACAGGCAGAGGGATTACCGGATAAGCCGAATAAAAATTTATTTTGATAAACGGCTACAGTCGTAACGCTTCCGGGGCGCATGGCCACCTTGTTGAATAACACATCAGCTCCAAGTTTTTGATAAACATCAGGAAGAAGGTCAAAGTCACCGACGGATACGCCACCAGTCGTGATGAGCAAATCGACTTCTTCCAAGGCCTTTGAAATGGCAGCGTAGCTCGCTTCGAACTCATCCTTAAGCTTCCCATAGTAACGGACTTCTCCTCCAGCCCTGTGAATTTGGGCGGAGATGGCATGTGAGTTGCTATTGCGGATTTTCCCTGGCTGCAAGGGTTCGTGAGCATCGAGAAGTTCCGATCCTGTAGCGAATAATCCAACGACAGGCTTTGCGGCGACAGGAACTTCTGCATAACCGAAAGTTGCAAGCAATCCAATGATTCCTGGATTGATATTTGTACCTTTTTTCACTAGGATATCCCCATGTCGTGCGTCCTCGCCTTGAAAGGATACATTTTCCCCTTCCTTAAGGGAGCGTTTGAATGATATGTATTTCTTTCCGTCCACTTCCGATTCCTTTGTAAGCTCAAGCATGATCACGGCATCGCATCCAGCGGGCATTTGAGCTCCGGTCATGATTCTTACGGCTTGGTTTTGCTGTACGGGGATGGTCGATACCATACCCGCAGCCAACGCCTCCACCACCTCGAACGTGAGAGGGCTATGTACGGAACCTTCGACGGTATCGATTGACCTGAGAGCGTAGCCATCATAAGGGGAGCGGTTGAAATGCGGAACATCATGTGTAGCAGTAATATCTTGTGCCAAAAAACGATGCTGGCTTTCTTCCAAGGGCACCCATTCCATTTGTCCCGCTAGTTTATTTTCCATCACTTTATTGACTGCTGCTGATATACTGATCGGCGTTCTTCTTTCCACCATGCTTTCCACTCCTGTCTCTTATTCATATATCAAATGTAGCAGAAATCCAAAAAAAAAGAAAAATCCTCACCATATTGGGAGGATTTAATCGTTCACTTATTGCGCAGTCTGCCGAGTTCTTCGGCGATCGCTTCCATTTCACGGACACTGAAGTTCGTTTTTTTCATGACCATCTGATAAATGTCATGAAGCTCTTCATACATCTCGATATCAAAATGGGTTGATTTGATTGCACCGAAATTCATCACTTTTAATTTGTCCTTTATCGCTTCCACCATAAACTCGACACTTTCTGCCGTGTTTTGAGTTAAATCCATTTCCCTCATCCTCTCAAACGTTCCTAAATTATTTTCATCTTTGCATGATTGCCCTTAGAAGTCAATGGATTTTGGAGCTGAATGCAAGCATGAAACCCAATTCTCTCGATTATCTCCGCGTTTTAAAGTGAGTGGGTTTGGGAAAAGATAGGAAAAAACTTATATAAACATTGTATAATGGAGATAGATACCATTATCCATCAATCAATATATGAAGAGGAGGAGAATATATGAGCAACATTCGAGAAGAATATAAGAGTGCCAAGAAAAGCAAATTTATGCAAGCGGTCTTTATTGGGGCGGTTGCAGGGGCTGTGGTGAGCCTTTTTGATAAAACGACGCGTATGTCTGTATTGGAAAACGGTAAAAGCTGCATAGGTACTATGAGTGAATTCGTAAAGAATCCCAATGGGGTTCTTTCGCAAGTGCGTGAAACATCGACGAAGGTCCGTTCAACGGTAGAAAAAATATCTGATGATGTATCTTTCATTTCCCAAAAGGTGGAGGAAATGAAAGATATTCCGGCGCAAGTTGCCCATGTGGTGATGGAGACGAAGGAAGTCTTTACGTCAGAGAATGAGAGTGAGTCGTCTGCGAATCACGATCCGGAAGGAAGGGTTCCCTTAAATTAGAAAAAGGAGTGGAGATATGGCCAGTAAACAGGAATGGCTGAAAGGCTCATTCTTCAAGGCTTTCATAAAACGGTTACAGATGGATGAAGTGACGGGATTAGCTGCTCAGCTGTCATATTTCTTCTTGCTTTCCTTGTTTCCGTTATTAATATTTTTGTTCACTTTATTGGCCTATCTGCCATTTTCCCAAGAAGATATATTGAATACGGTCCGTTCCTACGCACCTGACGATTCGATGAAGATCATTGAAACCAATTTATCGGAAGTGATGGAGGCGAACGGTACATTATTGTCGTTTGGTATCATCGGTACGATTTGGTCGGCCTCAAATGGTATGAATGCAATCATAAAAGCATTTAACCATGCATATGGTGTAAAAGAAAGTCGAACTTTCTTTATTTCCCGGGGAATGTCGATTTTGCTCACTTTAGCGATGATTTTTGTTTTTGTTGTCGTATTGCTGCTCCCGGTATTCGGAAAGCAGATTGGAGTATTCCTGTTTTCTGAAATTGGACAATCCGATGAGTTTCTAACCATTTGGAATCAATTGCGATGGGTGGCCAGCACGATTGTATTTCTAATCGTGTTTACAATCCTTTACTGGATTGCACCGAATAAGAAACTGAAATGCTTAACCGTGTTGCCTGGTGCTATCTTTGCAACGGCAGGCTGGAGCCTCGTTTCCTTTTTGTTTTCGTTTTATGTCGATAAATTCGCCAATTATTCCGCAACATACGGAAGTCTTGGGGGAATCATCGTTCTAATGGTCTGGTTTTACTTATCAGGACTCATCATCATCCTGGGCGGGGAAATAAATGCCCTTTTGAGCGAAAAGAAAAATCCAGAATGTGAATGAACTTCCTTGACTTCCCGTAATGGCGATCCATCCTGCCGCAGATACTATTCAAGAAATGACAACTTTTGTAGAGGAGGAGTTTTTTCATGAGTAAAAAGGATGGCAGCACAAAGCAAAAAGGGAAAAAAGGTTCGAACCATAAAACGTCTGGTTCTGCAAATGGTAAGAACGGGTATCATTAAAGAGCTAAACATAAAAAAAGGAGCCTTGGGGCTCCTTTCAGTTTGTAGACAAAAGGGGTTCGGAATTAAAAAATTCCGAACCCCTTTTGAAATTCCTTTGAAATTTTGACCAAAGGTTACGAGATTTGGGCTCTTCGAGCCACTATGTTAAGCCATTTTAGGACCTTGCCATGTCCAAGTGGCCATCTTCTTTACATTCATGGCAGCGAAAGTAAGCATCGCCTGCATCGACAATTTTTTAAGTCCCCTTAAAGTAGTCCAACGCATACCATGCTTTTCTTTTGCATCTGCGAATACACGCTCAATCGTTTCTTTGCGTTTCGCATATATAGGTTTTACCTCTTGATGATGACGCAGATGATCTGCTTCTTCCACATATGCTTGCCAGATATGCCGTGTCACTACTTTTTGATGGTCTTTGCTTTCCGTACACCGTGATAAAAATGAGCATGTTGCACAAATTTGTTTGGGCGATTTGTACTCGCGATAGCCCTCTTTATTTGTTGTTGAGTACTTTAAAGTTTCTCCCGAAGGGCAAAGGTAACAATCAAAGTGTTCATCGTAAACATAGTCATGTTTGCGAAAGAATCCTTCTTTTGTACGAGGACGTGTATAGGGTAAAGCAGGTGTGATTTCTTTGTTAAATAGGTAGCTTGTAATCGCTGGTGTTTTATAAGCTGCATCTGCGGCAACTGCTTCTGGTTTTCCAACTTTCTCAATCACTTGCTCAACAAGTGGCTCCAAAATATGACTGTCATGTGTATTACCAGGTGTTACAATCGTTCCCAATACAAAACCGTTGCCGTCTGCGGCCGCATGGAATGAATAGGCAAACTGTTTTGTTCGTTCATCTTTCACATAGTAGCCACTCTCAGGATCCGTAGTACTTTCTTTAATTGCTTTGGTTTCTTCCTTATCAAATTTATCTGGTGGAAAAGGCTTCTTTCCGTGGTTTTCACGATCTTGATTGATTTCTTCTTGAAGACGTCCTTGATACGCTCGTGTTTCTTTACGAACGATTTTCTTTTCAAATTTCCGTTTATTCGCACTGGCTTTCACATGTGTGGAATCCACGAAAACGTGTTCTACACTTATTACCTTTTTATTAGCAGCTGTCATTAAAATGCGACAGAAAATCTGTTCAAACAGGTCTGTATCTTTAAAGCGTCGCTCATAATTTTTTCCGAACGTAGAGAAATGAGGCACTTTATCATGGAAACCATAGCCTAAGAACCAACGATAAGCCATATTGGTACGCATGGAACGAATACCGAAGGTATATTGAATGAAAGTCAGTTTAACTAAAATAACTGGATCAATACTTGGGCGTCCTACCTCTGAGTACATATCTTTCACCAAGTCATAAATGAAAGTGAAGTCAATGGCAGCCTCCATTTTACGAACCAAATGGTTCGGTGGCACCAGTTGATCTAAAGTAATCATTTCAAGTTGATCTCGCTGAATAGTGATCATGTTTAGAAAGCATCCTCATCACCTCAAGTTTTAATACTTCAATTTTAAAACAAAAATGACTCCAGTCAAAAGTGTTCTATCTAAAAGGTAAGACAAAGTTGATTGGAACGGAAGGTACGAGACTCCTGCGGGAAAAGCGCGTCTAGGGGAGACCCCGCAGGCAAAGCCGAGGAGGCTCCCCGACCGCCCGCGGAAAGCGAGTGCCTGGAGTGGAAATCAACGTCTAAATTGTACAGGCCATAAAAATAGACAAACTCGATTTTCATCGAGTTTGTCTACAGTCTGAAAAAAGGAGCCTTGGGGCTCCTTTTTTTAGTTAGTTTCTCAATAGCCTTAAGCTATTCAGGATAACGAGAATCGTGCTGCCTTCGTGACCGATGACGCCATAGGGCAGGTCTAGGAATTGAAGGAAGTTGGAGGCGATCAGGATCATGATGACTGAAATCGAAAAAATGACGTTTTGTTTGATGATGCGATTCATTTTTTTTGATAGCTTGACGGCTTCAGCAATGCGGGGCAGGTCATTCTTCATCAGGACGACATCCGCTGTCTCCAAGGCAACATCCGTCCCTTCACCCATCGCAATTCCGACAGAAGCGGTTGCTAATGCAGGTGCATCATTGATCCCATCCCCAACCATGGCTACAGTGCCGAATTGCTCTTTCAGCCTTTTCACTTCATGAACTTTCGTTTCAGGCAGGCATTCCGCGATATATCCATCAATTCGGCTCTCTGCAGCAATCGCCCTGGCAGTCTTTTCCCCGTCACCTGTCAGCATCACTGTATGGATGCCTTCATTTTTTAGAGCCTCGATGGCGGCGATGGTTTCTGCACGCACGACATCCTTCAAGGTAAGTATACCTGCAATCCCTTTGTCGTCTTTTGCATAAACGATCGTCTTTCCTTGTTCCGCCAATGTCAGTGCAATGCCTTCGTTGAAATTTTCAGCTTCAGTTCGGCCGACGAAATCAGCTTTTCCGATTTTCCAAAGCACACCGTTGAGATAAGCTTGAACACCGTTACCTGAAATATCTTCCATATTTTCTGGTTTAATGATGTCAGTGGCCAATTTTGGTTTCGCATAACGTACGATCGATGTTGCCAGTGGGTGGTTCGAATAATTTTCGACGGATGCAACATGGAACAAGAAATCCTCTTCAGTCAAACCTTCACGGATGATGACATCGGTTACTTCTGGCTTTCCTTTTGTCAATGTGCCGGTTTTGTCTAAAGCGATAGCCTGAAGGTTACCCAGATTCTCCAAATGGATACCGCCTTTAAATAATATGCCATGACGGGCACCGTTTGAAATGGCGGATAAGGTAGCGGGCATAATGGAAGCCACAAGGGCACAAGGTGAAGCGACAACAAGCAGGATCATCGCCCTGTAGAAAGTTTCCGTCCAGCTCCAAGCCAATAAGAAGTGGGGCAGGAACATCATCAAGCCCACCACAGTCAATACGACCTTTACGTAAGTTCCTTCAAACCGTTCAATGAACAGCTGTGAAGGGGACTTTTCGCTCTGAGCCGATTGCACGAGAGTAATGATTTTTTGAAATAAAGTTTCACTTGCTGGCTTGGTAATTTCCACGGTAATCGTGCCACGAAGATTCACCGTTCCGGCAAATACCTCATCATCCAATGATTTACTGACTGGGATTGATTCACCAGTGATGGCGGCTTCATCGATATTTGTACGTCCATCAATGATTTTTCCGTCCGATGGCACTCGCTCCCCTGGTTTAACCAAGATCAAATCCCCGATATGAAGCTGGGAAACGGATACGGTTTCTTCATATCCGTTTGTGATGCGCAGTGCTTCTTCCGGCTGCAGATCCATAAGAGCTGATATTTCTTTATGGCTTTTATTCATCGTGTACGTTTCGAGTGCACCGCTTAAAGCAAATATGAATATCAATATCGCGCCTTCGGTCCAATAGCCAATGATTGCCGAACCGATGGCCGCTAGAATCATCAGCATTTCAACATTCAGTTCGCGGTCGGCAATCGTATCTTCGATGCCTTCTTTTGCTTTGGCATAGCCGCCAATCAGGAAAGAGGCCAAGTAAATGGCGATGGAGGTGGATTCCATGCCATTCTTTGAAAGGACCCAGCCCACTACTATCAATAAACCGCTGAATAATGCAGCGATAAGTTCCATATGTGGTTTTGCCTTTTCCAACCAGGTGGTTTTGCAAGCCGCCGCCGGTTGGGTTAATTGTTTCGTTTCTGTAATCATAAAATTTCCCTCCCACTTTTCTTCTCTATTTATGTGTAATTGATATAGATTATCATTAGCATCCTGTCTAATTGAGAAAGATAATCAACGTCATTTTTCTCCGTAAAATATGAAAGCTGTCATCGGAATTGTGATGACAGCAATGTTTTTAAGGGTTTCTTTACGCGTTGTTCATTTTGATAATATTATAATACCACATATCCTATTCGAAAATAAAGAAGAATGATTCTAATGTAGGAAAAAATATAAAGTGTTAGTGATTGCAATCTGAAAGTTTGATTGTTAAATGGTGTATGACGGTTGAATAATAAATGAAGTAGTTCAGATAATAAACTAAACTACATGTCTTTTGCAGGCAACTTTTCCTTGAAAATAGCCAATGCAAGGAAGACCAGGAAAAGCATGATACTGATCATGTAGAAAAAATCCCCACCCTGTGAATGCTCGATGATAAGGCCGCCAAAGAATGGACCGCCGATGCTGCCAAGACTATAAAAGATACTGCATAACAAATTTCCTGCAGGTAAAAGATTACGAGGCAATAAATCTGCCATATAACTGATACCTAGCGAGAAAGTCGAACCGAGCATCATTCCGCCAAGCATAAAGCAGAGGAAAAGGCCGAGCACGGAATGGGAGTAGAGTCCTGCTATAGTGAATATGGTGAATCCTGAAAAAATGATGAACAGCAGCGTCTTTCGCCGTCCATATCGATCACTGAGCATACCAATCGGAATCTGTGTAAGCAGCGTACCTCCTGAAAATGCCGGAATGATAATCGACACGGCGGTTAAATCGATTCCCGATCGCAATGCGAATACTGGAAAGTTGCTATTCAATGAAGCTTCGAGCACACCAAACGTGAATGGCAATAAAAAAGCAACCCAAGCGATGCGGCTCACCTTCGTAAACCTTTTGAGTGTGCCAAGAAATGACGCGTTTTCTAATTCATCCTGTTCAGGAAGCTCATTTCTAATCAAGAAAACGGTTAACCAAGTGAGCAGGCTGATTATGGATGTGATGATGAAAGGTAATGATTGATTGAACTCGAGAAGCTTCGTCATTAGCGGACCAACCATGAAGCCAAGGCTGAAGAAAAGGCCGTAAATGGCAAGATTCCTTCCTCGCTTCGCTTTTGGGGAAATAGCGGTGATCCAGGTCTGGGTGGCAAAGTGAAGTGTATGATCGCCGATGCCGATGAAGAAGCGCAGGAGGAACCAAAACCAGAATGATTCCCATACAGGAAATAGGGCCAAAGAAAGGATGACGGTCGCTCCCCCAAATAATATCAATGGTTTATATCCATATTTACGGAGGGGCGCTTCCATAAATGGAGAAATCAACAGAATCCCAATATAAAGCGAGGCAGCATGAAATCCGTTTAAGGAAGAGCTGATTCCGTCACTTTCAAAGATGATGGCAATGACCGGCAAGAGCATTCCTTGAGAAAAACCCGATATGCCGACAATTAAGATTAAAACACGTATAAGCAGTTTATGATTCATATATTCATGTCTCCTAAGAAATGTGTACCTTGTTGATGTTACATCCTAAGGACAGGGTTAAGCAATTAAATATTGGGTAAATATTGACAAGAAGGAGTGCTGTGATAAAATTTTCCTTTGGCAATGACGTAAGATTATGTATGATTGTTTTTGTTATATAAAAAGTACATATAAGATTGTGAGGAGAAGTATCGTGAATAAAATATTTTTGGGACTTGTCGTACTGGGTGTCCCTTTATCCGTCATTGGTTCTTTGCTGCATTGGCCAAGTGTAATCATGTTCATCGTATATTGCTTGACGATCATCGCGCTTGCAGGATTCATGGGAAGGGCGACAGAAAGTTTAGCGATTGTCATGGGGCCGAGGATAGGCGGGCTCTTGAATGCTACCTTTGGTAATGCAGTCGAATTGATCATTTCCATCTTTTCTTTGAAAGCGGGACTTGTGGGGGTCGTACTGGCTTCTTTGACGGGTTCGGTTTTAGGAAACCTGTTGTTGGTGGCGGGATTATCCTTCTTTATCGGTGGTACCAAATACAAACGGCAGAAATTCAACGTTTTCGATGCGAGACATAATGCGGGGTTGTTGATTTTCGCTGTTATTGTGGCCTTCGTGATCCCGGAAGTATTCACACAAAACATGAGTGAAACAAGCACCATGTCGTTAAGTGTCGGAATCTCGATCATTTTGATTTTATTATACCTTGCTGCATTATTCTTTAAATTGGTTACTCACCGCGGGGTCTATCAGCATAATGAGAAAAAAGAGGAGCATGAAGATGAAGTGCCGGAGTGGAGCAAGAAGAAGGCCATTATCGTTCTTGCCCTTGCTACTTTGGCTGTTGCTTATGTATCGGAGAAACTTGTCCATACGTTCAGCGAAGTGGGGGAAACCTTCGGATGGACGGAGTTATTCATCGGTGTCATTATCGTTGCGATTGTAGGTAACGCAGCTGAGCATGCATCCGCCGTTATTATGGCGTATAAAAATAAAATGGATGTCGCTGTGGAGATTGCGGTCGGTTCCACGCTTCAAGTCGCGATGTTCGTAGCGCCTGTACTCGTGCTGATTTCGTTAATGTATCCGACGCATATGCCGCTTGTTTTCACATGGCCAGAGCTCATTTCAATGGTTACAGCCGTCTTTTTGATGATCATGATATCGAATGATGGGGAAACGAACTGGTTTGAGGGGCTAACGCTATTGGCTGCCTATTTCATTATGGGCATTGGCTTTTACTTATTATAGGAATACAAGGCCTTCCAACGCGGAAGGTCGTTTTTGTATAAATAAAAATGACTCTGCTCAGGTTAGATTTAGCAGAGTCATTTCTATATTAGTAAATTACCATTCATAAGTTATTCCAAAATTTTTCATCATGCTTTGTGAAAGTTGAGAAATATTCTAGAGTGTTACACCATCCTTTTACATCAGATTTAAGTATTGGCGATTTCGTTTTCTGTTATCCTTTAAAAAGGTGTCATGGATTGTTCGATAAGCATACCCCCTGAATGTGTAATAGGTATGAACGATTTCGCCTCCTTTTTATAATGTAAATGAAGTATAACAGATACTGAAAGAAAAGTAAATATTCTGAACTTTACAAATGCATTACAAAATCGACATTTGATTGAAATGTATAATATGCTGCCTAAAAACAAAATCTATAAACAAAATGATTGAACCCTTGAAAAGGAGTGCGACAGCATGAGAAGAATAATTCTTTGTACAATGATTGCGCTAATTGCTTTCATTCAGGCGAATGTTAGCTTTGCGGCCGATAAACCGGGAGATAAGGCAGCTCCGACTAAGGTGAATATCCCGCCTTCCGTATTGAATATTGCCAAGGAAAACACATACCCTAACTCGACGCAAGATCTTCCGATGCTGCAGCCGAGTAAGTTTGCCGAACAATTGATCGATTCGTCTGATATCAAGATTGAAAATCCAGAACTTATCCATATGTTGAATGAATCGGCAATTGCAAAGGCTCCGCTTGCTTTTGGTTACAGGGCGACCATTTATCTTGGTCATTGGGCATTGAATTATGAGTCATCGGAAACGGCCCCGAACTGGGAATATCAAAAGATCAATATGAATTATTATGATAATCGGGGCGGGGAAGTCCCATACAGGATCCGTTATGTCCAGGAAAGCCAGAAGGTAGTAAGCGGAGGTTTGACCGCTAAAATCCCGAAGGCCGAGGATGTCCAGAAGATGATGCTCTTGAAGGCTACGGAAAAGACGAATTTGCCATTGGCCTTCGAAACGATCATCGGAGCTGGCACGAAAAAGGATGAAGTATACAATGTGGCTTCGAACAGGATCGGTTACTTATCCAGCTATGCCTCGGCAGTAAATGAAAAAGGCAAGGTCACTTATGGGGAAGTATATTTGAACTTGAAGGGCAATAAAAGAACGATTACGATCAAGAACATCACTTCACAGGGCATCGGGGCCTGGATACCGGTTCAGGACCATGTTTCCTTCAGCTTCACCGTATCGCAGCAGCCTAGGTAAATGAAAAGAACTCGCCTTGATTGGCGAGTTCTTTCTCATATGTTTGAGCTTCTTGTCCGGAAGTCTTCCTTCGGATAATAGGCGTTTTTGACGAGAACGTTAGGACCCAGGCATTTGACTGCCGGGCAGTGGCAGTTCAATTCATTGGCCAGTCTCGAATTCATCCAGGTGTCATATGATTCGGTCAATGGCTGGTCTTTAATATTACCCAAGGTCGGCGCATCGCCGAAGTCGGTCACGATGACTTCACCCGTAAAAATGTTGATATTCAAGCGTGACCGTCCATCAGGGTCGTTGCGGACTGTCACTTTATGCGTCTCATAAAGGCGCTGAAGCAGTTCTATATCCTCTTTATTATCATTACAAGGATAAAATGGCAATGTACCGAAGAGCATCCAGACATTTTCATCACGGATATCAAGCAAATGATGAATCGCTTCCCGCATTTTGTCCAAGGATAAAGTCTCAAGAGCCGATGCGAAATCACTCGGATACATCGGGTGTATTTCATGCCTTTGACAGCCCATTTCATCAACGATCTGTCTATGGATATGCTCAAGATGCGGCAAAGTCCGTTTATTGAGCATCGTTTCTGCCGACACCAGTACACCAGCTTTTGTGAGGGCACGGGAATTTTCAATCATTTTATCAAATAATTTCTTACGCTGTTCCCGTGATGGTTTACGATCCATCATGGCGAAGCCGATATCAATGAATTCATCAATCGTTCCCCAGTTATGGGAAATGTGCAGCACATCCAAATATGGAATGATTTCCTCGTACCGTTCCAAATCAAGGGTAAGGTTGGAATTGATTTGTGTCCGCACTCCCCTGCTTCGGGCATATTTCAATAGAGGCAATACATAATTCCTGACTTGTTTCCTTGATAGCATCGGTTCCCCGCCTGTTATGCTGAGTGAGCGAAGCAAAGGGATTTCATCAAGCCGTTGAATCAGCAATTCCAAAGGAAGGGCATCCGGGTCTTTTGGCTGCAGGGTGTAGCCGACAGCGCAATGCTCGCAACGCATATTGCAAAGGGTTGTGGTGGTGAACTCCACATTGGTCAAATTGATCTTCCCATATTGTTCAACGTCCATATATGCTTCCCAAGGATCATACTTGGGTGTAATTGGTGTTAAAAGATCTTGCTTGATTATTGACATGTATTAAAACTCCTTACGTAATAGTGCACTAACTCATTATGAACAATGCGGACAAAAATTGTCAAATGGCGAAGAGCTGCATTTTAGCTTGCCATTGCACTTTCATGCAGATTTCGTTACGATGATATGGAGAATGGAAGGAGAGTGCCTCATGGGAAAATCCATTACAGGTAAAAACGAACAATTAACTTATTTAAAAGAACGCCTCACGATGTTTATGGAGGTTTTGGACCATATCGAACCGGAAAATACGGAATTGGAAGATATAGACCGCTTGATCGGCATGTTAGATGATTTGGAAGGGAAAGTCGAACAATTCAAAACCCGCGAGGAAGAATGATATCTGTTTCGATAATATGATGTTTTCGATATTTTTATTCATGAAGGGATGGCAAGCAACATATGCCATCCCTTTTTTCCTTGATATAAACACTGATTCATCCTCCATTTTTGCATTCTGTTATTTCGTTCCATGATTCATTTACCGCCAAAATGGCTTTTCATTAAGAAAAACAATTACTTGTTTTCGAAAGAATATGTTAGATGTATAATAAAACGGGTGTTGTAACATTCGTTTTTAACAGAGAAGCAGGGAAAAGGTTTAAATATAGGGGAAATAAGAGGGGGAAGAGAAATTTGGATATTCAAAAATTCCAAGAAAGTATGTACAGCCTTATCGTTGAAACTTCAACGAATCTTCCAAAGGATGTTCGTCGGGCGGTCAAAAACGCTAAGCAGCGTGAAAATGCTGGTACTCGTTCAGCCTTGAGCTTGGATACCATCACCAATAATATTACGATGGCTGACGACAATGTATCTCCGATTTGCCAAGATACAGGTCTGCCGACTTTCAAAATTAAAACTCCAGTTGGCGTGAACCAACTTGAAATAAAAAAAGCGATTCGAAATGCCATCATTTTAGCGACGAAAGGCGGAAAGCTTCGTCCTAACGCCGTTGACTCCCTATCGGGTGAAAATAGCGGGGATAACCTTGGGGAAGGTCTTCCTGTCATGAAATTCGATCAGTGGGAAAAAGACTACATCGATGTCCGCCTGATTTTAAAAGGTGGCGGATGTGAAAATAAAAATATCCAGTACAGTCTTCCTATGGAGCTTGAAGGATTGGGAAAGGCAGGCCGTGACTTGGACGGAATCCGCAAATGTGTCCTGCACTCCGTCTACCAAGCACAAGGACAAGGCTGCAGTGCCGGCTTCATCGGGGTAGGTATCGGGGGGGACCGTTCATCCGGATATGACTTGGCTAAAGCCCAACTTTTCCGCAGTAATGAAGATGTGAATCCGAATGAAGATCTTCGCAAGCTTGAAGAGTACATCATGGAGACAGCCAATGAGTTGGGAATCGGAACGATGGGCTTTGGCGGCGAAACCACGCTGCTAGGCTGTAAAATCGGTGTCATGCACCGTATTCCGGCAAGCTTTTTTGTTTCCGTTGCCTACAATTGCTGGGCATTCCGCCGTTTAGGAGTGAAAGTGAACCCTAAAACAGGTGAAATCAATGAATGGTTATATCAAGAAGGCGAAAAAATCGACTTTGCTCTAGAAGCTGAAAAAGCGGCTAAGGAAGAAGTGGCGGCAGCTGTAGAATCAGACGTTGAAGCTCCACGCGAAATTACCTTACAAGCACCCATAACGGAGGAACAAATTCGTGAATTGAAAGTGGGGGATGTAGTTCATATTACCGGCAGGATGTATACCGGCCGGGATGCCATCCACAAGCACTTATCTGAAAACCCTGCCCCAATTGATCTTGATGGTCAAATCATCTATCATTGTGGACCGGTCATGCTGAAGGATGAGGAAGGTAAATGGCATGTGAAGGCTGCAGGACCGACAACAAGTATTCGCGAAGAACCTTACCAAGGCGATATCATGAAACGATTCGGCATACGTGCCGTTATCGGCAAAGGTGGAATGGGACCAAAAACCCTAGAGGCACTAAGTGAACACGGAGGTGTTTATCTCAACGCAATCGGCGGCGCTGCCCAATATTATGCAGATTGCATCAAATCCGTCGAAGGTGTGAACTTCACCGAATTTGGCATTCCAGAAGCGATGTGGCATCTGAATGTCGAAGGATTCACAGCCGTTGTTACCATGGATTCACATGGAAATAGCCTGCACAAAGATGTTCAGCAATCTTCATTGGAGAAGCTGGCACAATTTAAAGAAGCAGTATTTAAATAAATATATGGAAAAGACGCTCACCAAATCGGCTGAGCGTCTTTTTAGACTTTATTCCTCTATATCAGGCAATGGATCGACCTTTGTTGAATCCTCTAAATTCAAACCACTATTCACAAAATGAACAAACAACCCTGCACCTAAGCCTAGACCACCAACGAAACCCAACGTAATTACCCATTCAAGCATGTCATCCGCCCCCTCCGTACATGTATATGAAAAAAAAGGCGATAATTGCCTCTGAAAGGTACAATCTTTTGGAACGGACGCACATACATTAATAGAGAAAGGGGGGATTTTCATGCAGAATAATTACTTCTTATTCTTTATTGCCATGCTAACCGGTTTTGCTTTCATCCAACTTCCTGTAGCTGGTACCATTTTCTCCGGTCTTGAAACATTCCTAGATGTAGTCGGAATTGTAATCGTTATCATTTTCGCAATTGCCATCGTCTGGAAGGCGGCACAGGCGTTATTTAAAGGATAAAAAACAGGGGGGCCAATCCTTTTTGGAGGAATGGCCCTTTTTTTGTTCAATCAGATTTGTATGTTGGATTCGCACCCGGAAAAATGTATCCTTGAAGGCAATAATCCGGTTGAGCCCGAAAAGAATTTGTCCCAACTTGGAAAGAATCCGTCCGTCCCGCCAATAATCCGTCCAAACGCGAGGGAAAATCGACCAACGATAGCATGCATATAAATCTTCATGTTCCAAACACTAAGAAAAAGGACATGGGGGATATTCCAATGAAAAAAAAGGCGATGTTAACTGTTCTCGTTTGCTTGATCTGCTCTTTGGGGAGCCCGGCTTTTGCGGAATCCTATAATTGGGGTTTCAATAAAGGGAAAAATGAGCTACCTGCCGATGCAGGAAAA
This sequence comes from Peribacillus sp. FSL E2-0218, assembly GCF_037992945.1. NCBI lineage: Bacteria > Bacillati > Bacillota > Bacilli > Caryophanales > Bacillaceae > Peribacillus > Peribacillus sp. FSL E2-0218. The sequence continues at coordinate 646,237 of NZ_CP150304.1, forward strand.
AACTTCAATGAAATGCTGCCTAAATATGAAGCGATTTATAAAGGGGATACAACGAAGAAGGATATATATTTGACGTTCGATAACGGGTATGAAAATGGTTATACGGCACAGATTCTGGATGTTCTGAAGAAACATAAGGCGCCTGGGGCTTTTTTCGTTACGGGACATTATTTGAAAACGGCGCCTGAGCTAGTTGTAAGGATGGCAAATGAAGGTCATATCGTCGGGAACCATTCCTGGAACCACCCTGATATGACGAGCGTCACGGACGATGTGATCCGCACCGAGCTGGAGCGGGTTAAAAAAGCGACGGAGAAGTTAACGGGGCAAAAGGAAATGAATTATTTGCGTCCTCCTCGAGGGGTGTTCAATGAAAGAACGATGGAGGTCGCCAAGAAGGAAGGGTATTACCACATTTTTTGGTCGCTTGCCTATAAAGACTGGATCGTAGACCAGCAGAAGGGAGCGGCTTTCGCTCATGATGAAGTGCTGAAGCAGATTCATCCAGGTGCCATTTTATTGCTCCATACAGTTTCCAAAGATAATGCGGACGCACTGGACTCAATTTTGACGGATCTTGAAAAGCGAGGGTATACTTTCAGCAGTCTGGATAATTTGATGATTGAAAAACAATTGCCAAGCAGAATGCTGTATTAATAATGGAAAAAAGCGGGTACCTGTAGCGACATTTCAGGTCCCGCTTTTTTCCATTATCCTCAATTCCAAGTATTATTTCAGGAAACGTGCTATAATACGTGGAAAACTGCTAAAGGATGGATCAGTTGTGTGGACTGAAAAATTACAGGTTCAAGGGCCTTATAATTTCGATCTAGTTCTCGAACGGTTATCGTTAGACCCACTTCAAGTAGTTGATTTTACGAACAGGACGGTAAAAGTTCCGCTTTATATAGAAAAAGAACCTATCGTTTTACAGGTTCAGGCAATCGGAAGCATCGATGAGCCTTTCTTTATCATTAAAGGTCATTCAGAGGCGTACAAGTCTAAAGCAATTGAACGGTTAAAAAAGGTCTTTCATTGGCATCAGCCATTGGAAGGCGTATCCCGGCATTTCCGGGAATCCGATTTGAGTGATATCTTCGAAGAACATCGGGGAACGGCGATTGTTCTGGATTTCGATTACTACAGCTGCCTCGTCAAATGCATCATACATCAGCAATTAAATTTATCCTTTGCCCATACGCTCACGGAACGATTCGTAAAAACCTTTGGTTACCAAATGGATGGTGCCTGGTTCTATCCCACACCGGCGACGACCGCCCAACTTAGGATCGAGCAATTGAGAGCGATTCAGTTCAGCGGGCGAAAAGCGGAATACGTCATCGGCCTTTCCGAGCAAATCACCCAAGGTCATCTCCAACTTGATGTATTGGAAAAGCTATCCGATCAAGAAGTTCTGGATACACTAATAAAAATACGCGGTATCGGCAGATGGACGGCTGAAAACTTTCTGCTTTTCGGACTCGGAAGGCCGAATCTATTTCCTAAAGCTGATATAGGCATTCAAAATGCACTGAAAATTTTATATGGCTTACCGCAAAAGCCGACCCAAGAAGAAATGGAGACCTATAGTGTCAACTGGGCTCCATATCTAAGCTACGCTTCCCTCTATTTATGGAGAAGCATTGAAAAACGGAGTGAAAAGAAATGACAAATATTCAAGATACCCAACTGGAAGTGAACCAAACCCTTCCATTGACCATTAAAAGACTTGGCATTAACGGAGAGGGAGTCGGTTATTTTAAAAAGAAGGTCGTCTTCGTCCCAGGAGCCTTGCCAGGTGAGGAAATTGTAGCCTCGGTCACAAAGGTACAGCCAAACTTCACCGAGGCGAAAATTAAAACCATCCGGAAAGAATCACCGCACCGAATCACCGCGCCCTGCCCGGTTTACGCAGAATGCGGCGGCTGTCAATTACAGCATTTAAGCTATGACCAGCAGCTTGTTGAAAAACGCGATATCGTCATTCAAGCGATGGAGCGTCATACGAAACTTCCGGTTTCTTCATTAAATATAAAAGAAACGATCGGCATGGAAAACCCTTGGAATTACCGGAATAAAAGTCAGTACCAGGTCGGTCAAAAAGATGGAAAATTGATTGCGGGCCTATACGGTTTGAATTCCCATACATTGATCGACATCCCGAACTGCCTTGTACAGCATAAGGCAACCAATAAAGTGACACGTACAGTGAAAAAGATCCTGAAAAACCTGAACATCTCGATTTATAACGAAAGAAAAAGAAAGGGCGTAATCCGTACGGTCATCACACGGGTAGGCTTTGAAACTGGCGAGGTGCAGGTCGTCCTTGTGACGGGAGCGGAAGAAATTCCCCAAAAGGATCAGCTGCTTAAACAAATTCGCGATCAGCTTCCTGAAGTGAAATCAGTCGTACAAAACATCAACAACCGAAATACCTCGCTTATATTTGGTGAGAAAACGATTCATCTTGCTGGCGGAAAAGTCATCAACGAAACATTGGGTGACTTATCATACGAACTATCAGCCCGTACCTTCTTCCAGCTTAATCCTGTCCAAACGGTCCGCATGTATGATGAAGTGAAAAAGGCAGCAGCACTGACCGGTACGGAAAAAGTTGTCGATGCCTATTGCGGAGTCGGAACGATCGGACTATGGCTTTCTGAAGAGGCTAAAGAGGTTCGTGGAATGGATGTCATCAAAGAATCGATTGAAGACGCCAAGAAAAATGCAAAAAAACATAAGCGAAGCAACATGCACTACGAAACAGGAAAAGCTGAAAACATCCTGCCTCGCTGGATCAAAGAGGGCTGGAAGCCGGACATACTCGTCGTCGATCCGCCAAGAACAGGCTGCGATCAAGCGCTGCTTCAAACAATTTTGAAGGCAAAACCGAAAAAGATTGTGTACGTTTCCTGCAACCCGTCCACACTGGCAAAGGACCTGCAGGAATTGAGCACCATTTATGAGGTGCAATCCATACAGCCTGTGGACATGTTCCCGCAAACGAGCCATGTGGAGTGTGTCTCGCAACTCATCTTAAAAGAAGGCAACTAACCCGATACGGGAGTTGCCTTTTCCTTATTGTATTTGTCTGAATAGGAAGGCTACCATTCATGACCGATTTTCGTTAAAATAAACATTGCCGATTTTCACGAATTGTAAATGTTCTTGTGTTTGATAATGAATTATTAAGCATGATATACGTGTAAAAGAAGTGTAGCATTTGACTGCTTATTTTCTAAATGAGAGTTTGAAATTTTATCCATAGTGAGAGGATTTGAGTTTGTAATGATAGATAATTTTTGGCGTGATTTACCACGGCCATTTTTTGTACTGGCACCAATGGAAGATGTGACTGATGTTGTTTTTCGTCACGTAGTAAGTGAAGCCGGTCGACCGGATGTATTTTTCACGGAGTTTACAAACTCGGATAGCTATTGTCATCCAGAGGGGATGAAAAGTGTGCGTGGCCGCTTGATGTTTACAGAAGATGAACAGCCAATGGTGGCACATATTTGGGGGGATAATCCCGATTATTTCCGTCAAATGAGTATTGGCATGGCGGAGCTTGGGTTTAAAGGAATCGATATCAATATGGGTTGTCCTGTACCGAATGTGGCTTCGAGAGGGAAAGGCAGCGGCCTTATTCTGCGTCCAGATACTGCGGCAGATCTTATCCAAGCGGCAAAAGCGGGCGGACTTCCTGTCAGCGTGAAAACACGACTTGGCTTTGAGGATGTGAATGAGTGGGAGGAGTGGCTAACGCATATTTTGAAACAGGATGTTGCGAACCTTTCCATTCATTTACGTACAAGAAAGGAAATGAGCCAAGTGGATGCACATTGGGAACTCATTCCGGAAATCAAAAAATTACGTGACCGCATTGCACCCAATACACTACTAACAATCAATGGAGACATTCCGGATCGTCAAACCGGACTCCAGCTTGCTGAAAAATATGGGATTGATGGCGTTATGATCGGGCGAGGCATTTTTAAGAATCCTTTCGCTTTTGAAAAAGAACCAAAAGAGCATAGCAGTAAAGAATACCTTGATCTTTTAAGGCTGCAGCTTGATCTTCAAGATCAATATGCGGAAGTGCTGCCACGTTCCATCACAGGGCTTCATCGCTTTTTCAAAATTTACGTCAAAGGATTCCGCGGAGCTGGTGAACTAAGAAACCAGTTAATGAATACGAAATCAACTGATGAAGTGCGTGCATTGCTTGATAACTTTGGAAAACAAAACGGCGACAGTGAACTGAGATGACTCGCAAAAGGTTTGTCGTGATGAAACTGAAAATCCGGGAATCCGTAATGGTTCCCGGATTTTCAGCTGTGTTTATTCCCAGCCATTTGTGAAATAATGAAGGTACTGTGAAAAAGAAAACGATACAGGAGGTTTATGAATGCATAATCATGATATATTAATCCGATTAAGGTATGCGCTCGATATAAAAAATAAAGATATGGTAGAGATATTCAAACTTGGGGATATTGACGTGACAAGGGAAGAAGTCATGCAGATGCTCACAAAACCAAAAGATGGATTCGATGATGAATACGAAGATGATATCGATGATGATGGTATAAACTGCAATAACATGATGTTGGAGTCCTTTTTAAATGGCTTGATCATTTTTAAAAGAGGGAAGCAAGAGCCAAAACCGAACCAGCCCGAAAGTCCGGCACCAGCTCCAAGGATCAAGGAAAGCATGAATAATATTTTGCTGAAGAAATTGAAAATAGCCCTGTCGTTGACCAGTGAGGACGTGATTGATATTCTGGATGAAGCTGGGGTCATGATAAATAAAGGGGAACTAAGCGCCATCTTAAGAAAAGTGGGGCATAGGAATTATAAAGAGTGCGGGGATAAATACGCCAGGAATTTCTTAAAAGGATTAGCTTATAAATACAGGGGATAAGGTGCGGCGAAGAAGTGGACTACCCCACTTAGCTGCTGCACTTTATCAAGATATTGAAGAGACGCTTTTTCAGGTACATTCCGAAACAGCGTTGGTGAAAGGCTTGGGCGGTAGGCTCAAGCCTTTTCCTATGTTCGGGCATGCATTAGGCAGCCATCTGGACAATGCGAAACCTCTACATGCAGCCCTGTGAATGCGAAGGGCGGGCTGGATTGAATCCTTCCCAGCACCTGCCCGTTTTTCCTTGATCGATATAGCCCGTTATCAAGAAGTTCGCCAATTTTTCAAGCTCTGGTTTACCTGTCGCAGCTGGATTAGCAAATGAAGGATATAAGCGGTTTTTTTCCAGAACCACGTCTAACATGGAGACAGGTCCAGACGGTGCTCCTGTGGCAATCATCCCCGTGTTACCATTGGTTTCCCTGTCTCTTATTCCAGATTGCTGTATATACAATATTCAGAAAAATATTATTATTTGAAGATATTACTTTATATATAAGCATTTCTAAAACCTACTAAAAAAACTATATAAATTAGGATTGTATTAATATAGAATAATATGTATTATTATTTAAAAATAATAATTTATAGAATGACTATATAAGTGTTAACTTTTTGAATAAGGAGTTTTGACAAAAGATGTTTAAGGGAAAAAAAGGTACTGAAAAGAAAACGGGCATTAACGCACATGTGTTAATCTTCTCGTTAATCGTTATTGCAGCAGTTTTGACATATATTGTCCCAGCCGGTCATTATGACAAGGTTGAGGTTAAAGGACATAGTGAGATTGATCCGGATACATTTAGATTCATCGATAGTGATCCAGTGGGGTTATTGGAGTTGTTCAGTAATATTCATACAGGTATGGTCAATGGTGCAGGGACGATATTCTTTGTTTTAATCATCGGAGGGGTATTCGGTATTATCAGCGCAACAGGGGCACTCGATACGTTCATAACCTCATTCGCCCGGAAGATGGCGAATCGCGAGAAGCTAATCATACCGGTCTTGATGCTGTTTTTTGCGATTTGCGGTGCTACGATGGGGATGTCTGATGAGACGGCAGTTTATGTGGGGTTGCTTGTGCCGCTAACGATCGCTTTAGGGTTTGATGCGGTAACCGGTTTTGCGATCGTTGTGGTTGGTGCATCGATGGGTTATACAGCTGGGTTCATGAATCCCTTTACAGTTGGCGTTGCACAGGGCATAGCGGAGCTGCCGACCTTTTCGGGTATTGGCTATCGCCTGATCGTTTTCGCTATCTTTTATATTATCGCCGTCATGTTCGTTTATCGACATGCGATGAAGGTGAAGGCGAATCCGGAGCTTGGCAGTTATGGCAAATTCGGGCGTTTAAATCAAGATACCAAACAACAACCAGCAGTGAAAATGACTTTTCGTCATAAATTGGTACTTGGTGCATTTTTACTTAACTTCATCATCTTAATTTTCGGGGTGATGAAATATGAATGGTATGTTACGGAGATTGCCGGTCTGTTTTTGATGTTCGGCATTATCATGGGAATACTCGGGAGACTATCGCCATCCAGCATTGCCGATAGCTTTGTGAAGGGCGCCGCGGAACTAATTGGCGGTGCCATCATTATCGGTTTGGCACAAGCAGTCCTTGTTATTTTTGAGTCTGGAGGATTGATGGATACAATCCTTTACTATGCTTCTGACTTATTGAATATGATTCCTTCGGGGTTTGCCGCTGTGGGCATGATGATTTTACAGCTCATCATTAATTTCTTGGTTCCTTCTGGAAGTGGACAAGCGGCACTTACCATGCCTTTAATGTCACCTCTTGCCGACCTTGTAGGTGTAACAAGGCAAACGGCCGTGCTTGCTTTCCAATTCGGGGATGGAATTGCGGCAAGTATATTCCCAACGAATGGTGCGCTCATTGCATCTCTTACGATCGCGGGAATCCCATGGAACAAATGGGTGAAATGGTATATTCCGTTCTTCATCATCCAATTGATTGTCTGTGCGATTTTATTAGTTGTGGCAGAGTGGATCAACTACGGACCATTTTAAGAAAAGGAAATTCTATCAATGTTTGAAACGATAGCGAAACAGGCGGTAGCAGATCGGCGCTACCTACATGAAACCAAGAGCTCTCTGGAAGCGAGTGGCAAACAAAGACATTCATACGTGAGCGACTTGAAGCATTAAATCTCCAGGTTTTGGACTTCGATCTCCCCGTGGTTACATGAAAGGAACGCAGGGCGAAAACCGATCGCCATGCGTGCAACTATCGTCGCATTGCCAATCATCCCTGAGGAGGGAAATAAACCGAATATCTCCAAGGTGAAGGACATTCCGCATGCTTCCGGGCATGACGGTCATACAGCCATTCTGCTGGCGACAGCGGAATGGTTCCTATTCATCATCCAATTGGCAGAGGAAATTATGCCAAGTGGTACCGACCGCTTCGTTAAAATGGGTGTGTTGGAAGGTGGAGAAGCGAATTTTGGCATTCAGTTGTGGCAAAGCATGGATGGGGAAGAAGGGCTTGAAAGCCGGAGGTTACGGCAATGGTTAAAGAATATCGCTAATAATCCGAATGACTCCGGCACAGCTTTGGAGTCATTTTTTTGATGGAAGAATGGAAGTGTAAGAGTATGTTGACGGGCAACTCCATTCAGCTGGAACATGACGAAAACCCGCAATCTTTGAAATGCGGGTTACATCGTTTAAGATGGCGCTTTTTGGTTTAGATTGACAACCAACTCCGCCACTTGTTTTGCCTGACCCTCCAGATGAAGAGATTGCTTCATCAAAGATACCATCAAGAAAGCTTGTTCACTTGTAGAAGTCTCAATCTGCTGGTTTGCGGCACGAGATTCCTGTGAATCATGCAGGATGGACCCAAATACTTCATGAATGTTCCTGTTCGTCTCTGTTAGTTGATTTATGCTTGATTCATAGAGACGCAATAGCTGGTTCACACCTTCGTTGGAAGAATAAATCGATCCGAATACCAGCTGGGATTCATGAGCAATCTTCGCTCCTTGTTCTACATCCATGATGGAATGTTCTACTTGCTTCTGGATCAATTCCGTTTCGTCTTGGATTTTACTGACCACACGGACAATTTCCTGGGCAGATAGATCTGACTGGTTAGCGAGATTCCTGACTTCTTCCGCAACGACTGCAAATCCTTTTCCTGCATCTCCCGCACGTGCTGCCTCTATGGAAGCATTAAGGGCTAAAAGATTAGTCTGATCGGAAATACGGTTAATCATGATGGTGAATTGCTCGATTTCTTGTATTCGCTGTTTAAATCGATGAATCGTACCTGCCAAACCGGATACATGTTCAGTGACTAACTTTAACTGAATATGAAGTTTCTTCATCAGCTGCTGGCCGGTATCCACATGAGTGCTGGTGGAATTGGAGTTTTCGGCAACCTCATGCGTACGCTTTGTAAGGTTGAGGACCTGTTCTTCCATGCCCTTCAGCTTCAGCATATTGGATTCCGACAGGTCCAATTTGCGTTCCGTTTTTACAGACATGTCCTGGATATTGGCATTAATTTGAGCTGAGGCACTATTGGTTTCCTGACTCGTTCCTTTTATCTCCGATGAGACAAGCAGCATTTCTTGTGACATTATATCCAATGCCGTAAGCAGCTCCGTTGTTTTTTGCTCGATTTTGCGGTTTTGCTCCCATAGGTTTCTTTTCATCGATTTTTTATGCAAAAGCAGGACGATCGTTGCCCCGCTAGTCAAAATTAGAAAGACTGCGTGTACCAGCAGAAGCGAAAAGGCATAATTGGATGTTCCGCAAAGCAGCTCCGGAAATAAGAAGTAACCTACCAGATGTTGCAAGGCAAAAATCATCGTGCTCAACAGGACAAGCTGGATGGAATCGAAGAAAGCGATTAAAGCGATGACCATAAAAATTGAAAAATGATACTCAACCAAACCATTTCCCCCAGCTATCATGGATATCGAGGAAAAGGTGAGGCAGAGCGTGATGGACCAAGGCAGCAACGGATGATTTCTATTTTTCTTATAGAAGATGGTTGCGATAAGGAAGAATAAGATAGGCAGCATAAACAATAGGACAAGCGAAAATTCCAGGTAAGAAGGAAGTTCAGCAATTCCCCGCATCATGAGATAGTCCTGTAAAAACCCCGTGTACCTGTGCAAGAAGTGAATGAAAATCCCCATTAAAACCGTTCCTGCACTAAACATCAGCATTAAATAATTCCCTTTGAATTTATTCATGGTCAGACTCCTCAATCAGTTAATAATCCAGATAAAAAAAGCCAACTAAACATAACGTTTAATTGGCCGGTTGCGCTACTGACTCCAAACCATCCAAGCGCCCATATACGGATAGTTCTTCAAAGTCTCAGGATTTAGATAATAACTATATCGGTTCGGATTTAGAAATCTTGACGGTTTAAAACCTGGTAAAAAATAGAAGGTGTCCTGGGAGAATGCTTCAATACCTTGTGAACCCGATTCCCCATTTTGTTTTATTTCGAATGCTTCTCATTCCCGTGTTTAAAGTTACCCGTAATCTTGGCGAGAAGCAATTGAACCTCCAATATGCTGTGTTCACAGTTTTTAATTTTTTTTATCAGGCGCTCGGCTTGTTTATCCTTTACGACCATGATTTGCTTCTTATTGAAATAAATGATCATGGTTGCTTTCTTTGTGAGGATATAAGTGAAGGGTTCTTCCAATAATTTATTTCTTTTATCTATTCCGCTCATTGAAATATCTCCTTTTTATAACGTTTTTGCCATATGTGCCACTTTTTAGTTTTAATATTCCTATTTTTTAGAAGAGTTAAGAAAAACACGAAAAATATTATTTGGAGAAAATAATATTTATTCTAAAAATTCATATTATAATACTTTATTCTTATGCTATATTATAGGGAGAATTATTTATTATCACGCATAATCAAAGAATTGGAGTGATTTCAATGAAGAAACTTGGTTTACTTAGTTTGTTTTTGATTTTGACTATCTTTATCTCGGCATGTGGGAGCAATGATGGGAAAGATGCTGGTGACGAAAAGAAAAATGAAAAAGTATATAAAGTGGGCGTGGATACGACATATCCGCCGTTTGAATTCAAAGAAGGAAACGAATATAAAGGCATTGATATTGATTTAATCAATGCAATTGCGAAAGACCAGAATTTTAAAATCAAGTTATCTCCGATGGATTTCGGCGGGATCATTCCAGCGATGCAAGCAAACCAGCTTGATGTGGCCATTGCAGGCATGAGCATTACCGAAGATAGAAAAAAGGTTGTTGATTTCTCGACGCCATATTTCGATGCAGGTTTGACTGTCGTCGTTACGAAGGATAATAAGTCCACTAAATCGGTTGCTGACCTTAAGGGGAAGACGGTAGCGGTCAAAAAAGGGACAACTGGTGCCAAATACGCACAGGATAATGCTGGTAAATTAAAGATTAAAGTGGTTCAGTTCAATGACTCTCCAGCGATGTTCCAGGAAGTGTCGAATGGCAATGCCGATGCACTTATCGAAGATTATCCGGTAATCTCGTATGCCATTGCCCAAAAAGACCTTGGCTTGAAAACCGTAGGTGAGCGCTTGAATGGGGATCAGTATGGAATTGCTGTATTGAAAGGCGAAAACCAGGATCTATTGAAGAAAATAGATGCGGGTCTTGCCAATCTGAAAAAAGACGGCAAATATGATGAAATCATAAAAACGTATCTTGGTGAATAGATTAAAGGCTCAATAAGCGCGCCTGAGGCGCGCTTTCTTTTTCGAAGGGGTGAAAGGAATGGATATAATTGTTGCGGCTTTGCCTATGTTAGTAAAAGGACTTCAGGTGACGCTTTACATCTTTGTGATTGCCATTATCCTAGGTTTTTTGATTGGTTTAGTAGTGGCCCTGCTGCGACTTGCCCCTATCAAGATCTTGAACTGGATTGCAAAGGTTTATGTGGATGCGATACGAGGGACGCCGTTCATCGTGCAGCTATTCTTTATATATTTCGGAGTGAATTCACTGAATCTCATCTCATTGAACAGTACGACAGCGGGAATAATCACCGTTGCAATCAATGCAGGAGCATATTTTGCTGAAATAATAAGAGCGGGGATACAATCCATTGATAAAGGCCAAACGGAAGCGGCAAGGTCAATCGGGTTCACTGGAACCCAAACGATGCGCTATGTCGTGCTGCCGCAAGCCTTTAGGAGGATGCTTCCTACGATTACGAACCAATCGATCATTAGCTTAAAAGATACTTCCCTATTGTCCGTCATCGGGATTGCCGATTTAACCCAGCAAGGCCAGATTCAAGCTTCGGCAACGTTTGAGGCATTCAAGATTTGGCTGGTTGTCGGTGTGATTTATTTCATCATCATTTATGTGATAACCCTAATTGCCAATTTCATTGAAAGGAGGGTTCAAGTGCGATGAGCATCATTACCGTAAAAAACCTAAGAAAATCTTTTGGAGCTGTAGAGGTCTTAAAGGATATTAATGCAGAAGTGCAGGAAAAGGAAGTTATTTGTGTAATAGGCCCTTCTGGATCAGGGAAAAGTACGTTTTTGCGTTGCCTGAACCTTCTTGAGGAGGTTACTGGCGGTGAGGTGATCGTAAACGGACATAATATAACCGATCCCAAAAGGAAAATCAATATTAACAAAGTAAGGCAAGAGGTAGGGATGGTCTTCCAGCATTTCAATCTATTTCCCCACAAGACGGTACTGGAAAACATCACATTGGGCCCGATTAAAATCCGCGCAACCGATAAAGCCGAGGCTGGCAGATTAGCACTTGAGCTATTGGATAAGGTGGGCCTGAGGGAAAAGGCAAATAGCTATCCAGGAGAACTTTCCGGCGGACAAAAGCAGCGGGTTGCCATTGCAAGGGCACTGGCGATGAATCCAAAGATCATGCTTTTCGACGAACCGACTTCTGCGCTTGATCCTGAAATGGTCGGAGATGTTTTAGAGGTAATGAAGCAGCTTGCCAAAGAGGGGATGACAATGGTCGTCGTCACGCATGAGATGGGCTTTGCCCGCGAAGTCGGTGACCGCGTCATTTTCATGGATGGCGGGTACATCGTTGAAGAAAATGAGCCGAGTGCATTATTCGGCAACCCACAGCATGAAAGAACCAAATCCTTCTTGAGTAAGGTGCTCTAAGCAGGACGCAAGGATGGACAAGAACCATCGGATGGCCGGGCAAATAAGCTGGCCATGAAGGAAGTTGTGCATAAAGTGTGGACAAAGGAATGCGGGACACGAGGGAACCTCGATCGCGCAACCGTTTCCCTTCACTTTGTGCATAACTTTTTTTAATTTAGGGAAAAGAAGCCTTTAGCAGGTGCGTGCAAAGGGTTAGATCATTAATATGGAAGGTGTCTAAATTCGCGAGTAAAGCAAGAAAAGGATGCCGTTTGTGCCTTCGTGGGTGAGCGGAACGAAAGGATTTTTGATCGTGTCCGTACCATCATTTGTCGCAGTTGGGTCTTGCAATACAGCCAGCTTCTGCAAGCATGACTACGTGAATGATGCAGCTCTCTAGAACTACCATAATTCCAAATAACGAAAAAGAAACCTATACACCAGCATAGGTTTCTTTTTCGTTATTTGGATCCGTAACTGATCAGGTTCGTCATGATTCGGTATCCGCCTGGAACCTGGCCTTGAATTTGGCGGTAGAGGACAAGGTTGGTGTAGAGGTAGGTGCCTTTACCGTATTTGGCCAACAGGATTCCGCCATCGAATGGCGCTTCATTTGGATCGGCCATGGAGATGAATGTTTCGAATGAGGGGTCCCATTTCATTGGGAAGTACAATCCTCTTTCCTGCACCCAGTTTTCCCAGTCAGCCGCTGTTATTTTGTTTGGATAGTTGAAAAGCGGTGATTCTGGTTTCAGTACGTTTACCGCTGCCTTTTCATCCGTCACTCTCCACCGAATGGAAGGATTTCCGAGAGTAAGTGGATAGGGAGCAGTCGTCATGGCATCCCAGCCATCGCCCGGTTTGTGGTATTGAACGACGAGATGACCGCCGTTTTCCACATATTGAAGCAAGCGTGCGTTATTGGCCTTTAAATCTTCCCTGGATAAATAGGCACGTATGCCTGTGACGATCGTATCGTATTGGCTCAAATCAGCTTCAGCCAAATCAGCAGGAGTCAACTTTGTAATGGCAAGCCCTGCATTGCTCAAATAATCTGCCACCTTATCAAATCCACTGTCGATGTAACCGACTTTTAACGATGCGGGCATTAAAAGCTCAAATGCAGCGGTGTCGATGGCTGCAGGATATTGGTAGTAAAACGTCCCGATATGATCATAGGAAATTTCCTGGATGGTCGATTTGAAGGTCTTACCGTGAACGGTGGCAGAGGCCTTGATCTGATAATCGCCATTTTGAATCGTTTTAGGCGGCGTGAGAGTGAATGTCACTTGCTTTTCTTCTAATTTTTCATTAAAGGATACAGTGGTTTTTTTAGGATGGACCTTCCAGTTCTTTGATATATTCAACGCCACTTTTGCAGATGCATTTCCTTGTGAATAATTTTTCAGAGATACGGTCACGGGGATTTCTTCCTTTACATCAGCTGTATTCACCACGATATCTTCTGGTGAAAGGGAAAGGGCGACGTCGGGAAGGACTGCAATCGTTCCATCCAATTCTTCCAGGATGGATGTTTTTGTGCTGCCATACTCATAAGTAATGTTGGCTGTAATGGTTGGTCCGTCATAAGCCTGGTAATAGGAGGCATCTTCGGGCACTTTAACTTGGTATGTGATCTTTGCCGCTTTATTCGGTGCAAGGCTGCCACTTTTGGATGTTGTTTTCGCCCTCCACCCTTTAGGCACGTTCACTGCAGCCGTCACTTTCTTTAATGTTTGCTTGCCATTATTTTTAAGTGTGATGGTCACCTTCGTTTTTTGTCCCCGAGTGAGGATCCTTGAATCTGCTGTAGCTTGAACATCCAATCCTGAAGAGACATAACTGACTGCTTGTAATTGCTCTTCTTTTAATGAAAGCTTATGGAGCAGGTCGTTCTTCAGCGCAGTGCTTAACTTGGCTTTTTTAACTTGTGCCCTTATGTTCCGCAGATGGGTGAGGGCTGTCTGGGATTTAGAAAAGACTCGTTTCTCATTTGGATAGGCTGCAATGACAGCATCCAATTTTCGTTGGATATCGGTCAATTCTTCCTTCAATCTTGAAGCCGATGGCGGGAGTTTTCCAGCCCATTCCGTGAAATTGTAAGGTACACCCGCAAAAAGGTCCTTATTTTTCTTGATATTGACGGCGCTTTGCTTCAAATCCAGATGGATTTGGCGGGGTTCTGCAGGAATATCGGAACCCATGCCTTGGCTTTTATGGAGGTATCGGGATTGTTCCCCAAGCTGTGGATAAGTCATGCCGTAGATGGGATCATATTTGCCTATTTCAATGGAAGTGGCGGCTTGATCTGCTGAGGAAACAGGTACATACAACTTTTTAACTTGCCATACCGATAGGCCCTGCTTCAATTGTTGCGGAAAAATGGCCGGATCTGCCGCGTCCTTAAAGGCACGCTCACTTAAAATGGTCATCGTACGGTGATGTCCATGCTGGGTATCATCGTTTTGGAAGGATGGCATCAAGATATCGGGCTGGTATGTTCGGATAAAGCGGATGAGCCGTTCATACGTAAGCTGCTCTCCCCATTTTTCCAATGTCTCCTCAGGCGTTTTCGAGAAGCCGAAATCATAGATCGGGTCGGACGTCGTTTCACTTAGATGATAGGCCTTCACTCCGGTAATTTTGGCGGCCTCTATCATTTCCCTCGAACGGATAATTCCAAGCGCATTGTCCAGTTCATCGCCAATTTCGTTTTGTCCGCCTTCACCCCTGTTTGCAATCAGGCTCGAAGTCTTCACGCCCAATCCTCTTGATAGGTAAGCGAGAAAGTCACTGCGTTCATCATCTGGGTGGGCACCGCTGTTTAGGAATGAAACGGTTGTCTCTAGCGGCTTAACAGCATTCCATAACGCGACATTGGTTTTCACCGGCTTTGCTGAAACCCCATCGAACCGCAATGGCACGAGCACCAACATAAGGGAAAGCAAAGCTATCCATGCTTTTTCCATTTTTTATTTCAACCCCTTTCGATTTTTAAAAAGCTGTAATGAAGCAAGAAAATGTAGGTTAGTACTCATTTCTAACGAACCTGAAAAAGAAGATATATAATGAATAACATTTATGGTTATATTTGTAAATGATTAGAAGTAACTATTATAATCGGGCGGTTTAAACGAAAGAAATTGCCGAAATGAATTAGTCATATTTACTAACTAACTAAGGTAAGGCCGTGATGTGATGAGTATGAAAAGAACACCTCGTCAACAAAGATATAACAATAAAAAAAGAATCATTCAATGCATCCGAGAATGTTCACCGATTTCAAGAGCAGAAATTGCCGGTAAGCTTCAACTTAGTAAGCCAACTGTTTCCATGGCGGTTGATGAGCTTATACAGGAGGAATGGATATATGAGAAGGGGATAGGCGAATCATCCTCCCAGGGAGGCAGGAGGCCCATTCAGCTCTTTTTCAATGAAAAGGCGGCATATATCATTGGCGCCGATATTGGCGGGACGAAGGTGAAAATCGTGTTATGTGATTTATCCGGCAACATCCTGGCTGAAATTGGCTTTTTAACAAGTACTTATCTACAAACGGGTCTACTTAAACAGATGGCGCATGAAACGGAACGATTGATTGCCAAGAACCAGATTGTCAGAGACAGGATTTTAGGGATGGGGGTTGGGATTCCTGGGATTACGCAAACGGCAAGTGGATTGGTAATCGAGGCACCGAGTTTAGGATGGGTGCAGTATCCGTTTATAGGGGAAGCGAAACGTTTTTTCGATTTTCCGATTCATATCGACAATGATGTGAATGCGGCGGCCCTCGGAGAACAGTGGCTCGGCAATGCACGTAATAAGCGGAATGTACTGTTCATTGCAGTTGGTACGGGGATTGGAAGCGGCATTATCTTGAATAATCAGTTATACAGGGGAGCTTCCAGCGCAGCTGGGGAAATCGGGTATATGGTAACGGACAAAGAGGATATGAAACGTGAGTTCAAGCCGGTTTTCCGAAGATACGGCTACTTGGAAAGCGTTGCAGGGGGGAAAGCGATTGGCGATCACTATACCGAGGCTGTACGAAACAATCCTCATCATTCCTTGTTCGGGCAGGCCCAGTCTTCACAGCTTTCAGGGGCAGATGCTTTTTCATCCGCAGCGAAAGGTGATGCGACAGCAATCGAAGTCATTCATCAAGCGCTCGAACATTTAGCTTGCGGCGTTGTCAATGCGGCCAGTTTGTTAAATCCCGAGGTGATCATTTTAGGAGGTGGCGTCTTGCATTCAGCTGCATATATTTTACCTAGAATACAGGAGATCATTGATCGCTATCTTCCAAGTTCAGTAGAAATCAAACCAGCCAGACTGGGAGAAAACGCAGGTGTATTAGGAGCGGTATCCCTATTTTTGAGGGAGCATGATAGTGTCTTGAATTTACGTGATGAGGGGGATCATATATGAAATACAGCAAAAGAGTGTATCTTTCCTTATGGGCCTTATCGACGGCCCTATTGATTTCCGGTTGTAACGGAGCAGATACGGAAACGAATGGCGAAGCTGGCGGTGCCAAGGGAGGATTGGAAGACAAAATTGTGGTGTACTCGCCGCATGGAAAGGATATTTTAGCAAAATATGAAAAGCAGTTCGAAGCTAAATATGGGATTGATGTCGAGTGGCTTGACATGGGGTCCCAGGAAATCCTCGACCGAGTTCGATCAGAGAAAAATAACCCGCAGGCAGACGTTTGGTGGGGAGCTCCTTCAACAAATTTCAATCAAGCTAAGGTTGATGGGCTGCTAGCTGCATATAAGCCAACCTATTCAAATAGCCTTGATGAAGGATTCCACGATCCGGAATGGTTTTGGACGGGAACGAGCCAGACACCCGAAGTGATCATGTATAACAGCAACGAGCTTTCAAAGGATGAAGTTCCGCAAGATTGGGATGAATTGCTCGATCCGAAGTGGAAAGACGAAATCATCATCCGCTATCCGTTAGCCTCAGGTACGATGAGGACCATCTTTTCTTCGATGATCTATCGTACGTATAAAGATGCGAAGGATCCAAAAGAAGGATATGACTGGTTAAAGAAACTCGACCAAAACACAAAGGAATATTCAGCAAATCCGGAATTGATGTATAACAAGATAGCCAAAGGAGAGGGCTCCCTTTCCGTATGGGCCATGCCGGATGTCGTCATGCTGAAAGAAAATAAAAAGTATCCGTTCGAGTTCGTCATTCCGGAAAGCGGGACGCCGGTACTGACCGAAGGAATTGCCATCGTGGAAGGTGCCAAGCATCCGAAAGCGGCCGAAGCGTTTTATGAGTTCGTCAATTCGAAGGAAGCGGCAAAAAATCTAGCCGAAGAATTTTATCGGATCCCGACAAGAAGTGATGTACCGGATTTACCAGAATGGATTACGAGCACAAAAATCAAAGCGATGGATATTGATTGGGATGTTTTCCAAGAAAAAGGTGATGAGTGGATGAAATATTGGGACGAAAACATTATAAGTGGGGATAAGGAAATTAAAGAATAAGGAAGTGTCGTTGGATGGCTTCAATAAAAATGGAAAATGTCCAAAAAGCCTTCGGAAAAACGATAGCTGTTGACCATTTAAACCTGGAAATCAACGAAGGAGAATTTTTTACCTTTCTTGGACCGAGCGGCTGCGGTAAAACGACGACGCTTCGGATGATTGCCGGCTTTTATTATCCTACGAAAGGCATCGTCCGCTTTAGCGACAAAGATATGACGCGCGTACCGCCGGAAAAAAGAAATACAGGCATGGTATTTCAAAACTATGCTCTCTTTCCCCATATGACTGTTTTTGAAAATGTGGCATTTGGCCTGCGTGTTAGAAAAATCCCATCGTCGGAGTTAAAGACGAGAGTGCTGGATGCTCTCCAAAAAGTCAGGCTTGAGAGCTACCCAAACCGCCAAGTGAGCCAGTTAAGCGGCGGTCAGCAGCAGCGGGTGGCCCTTGCGAGAGCACTGGTGATCGAACCGGAAATATTGCTGCTGGATGAACCATTAAGTAATTTGGACGCCAAGCTTCGTGATGAAATGAGGGGGGAGATATTAAGGCTTCAGCGAGATTATAAAATCACCACCATTTATGTCACGCATGATCAAGCTGAAGCATTATCGATGAGTGATCGGATTGCTGTGTTCAATTATGGTGTATGTCATCAGGTCGGTACGCCGGCAGAAATTTATAATCAGCCGGCCAATGATTTTGTGGCTGGTTTTATAGGTGAAAGTAACCTTTTACCCGTTCAAGTCAAAAGTGTGCAGCAAGAGAATGTAGTGGTCACGCTTAAAAACGTTGATCATCCGATTACGATTGATGTTCCCAATCACGCTGGAGAGGGAGAGCCCATTTTGCGGACGGATAAGGACCTTGCCGTTTCGATTCGTCCCGAAGCCATCCGGATTTTGGATGTGGCAGAAGAAGGAGTGAATAGCTTTAAAGGGAAAATCGATTCCGTCCAATTTTTTGGTTCTGTGGTTACTATCACCGTAGCTGTTCAAAACGTGTTCCTGAGAGTGGATGTCTTGAATACTCATGAATTTAGACACTTTTATCAAGGGAAGGAAGTGCATGTTCAACTACCACAGAAACGGCTTCGGCTCATTCCGATTATAAGCGGTGATGCTCCATGATTAAAAATCGCGATACGAGATTGACAGTTTGGCTGCTTATCCCAGTTGTATTGGTGCTCGCGGCATATGTTCTTTATCCTTCATTAAGGACTTTCATCGAAAGCCTGCAAAAAGATGGGGCAGCATCGCTCGGTAATTACCAAGACTTCTTCGTACAGGAATCGAAGACGAACCTGGAGGCGCTTTGGAATTCCGTTTATATCTCCGGTTTGAGTGTAGTGGTCAGTGCGATGATAGGCATTCCGCTCGCATTCATTTTTAATCGGTATGACTTTCCAGGCAGAAGCTTCTTTTCATCTGCAGCGATATTGCCGATCGTTTTGCCATCATTGGTCGGGGTCATGGCCTTCCTGTTTTTATATGGAGAATCGGGATTGATTCCGAATATCATCAAGGATCTGTTCGGCCTCGAGCAAGTGCCTTTCAAAATCGGCGGGCTCTCGGGAATCTTGATCGTCCATGCCTATACAATGTATGTCTATTTTTATATGACTGTCTCCGCTGCAATCCATAAAATCGATCCGTCATTGGAAGAAGCCGCTCATAACCTTGGAGCTGGTAAATTCAAGGTATTTTGGCAAGTGACCTTTCCACTGTTGACGCCCGCCATCGTTGCCGCTTCTTTGCTTGTTTTCATGATTTCAATGGCCTCCTTCAGTGCCCCGTTTTTATTGGCTGGCGGGTACCGGGTTCTGAGCCTGCAAATCTATTTTTCGAAGCTTAATGGTGATATGGAGATGGCTGCAACTCAATCTGTCATTCTGACCATCGTTTCAATTTCCTTCCTATTGTTCATGCGATGGTATCAGAATAGGAAGGACTACCGCATCGCCTCGAAAGGGATTGGGGCACATAGAAGTGAAGTGAAAAACCCGCTTATGAAGTGGGCGCTGGTTATAACGGGCATCATCGGCGTGATCATCCTGCTTTTGCCCCACTTCACGATTTTATTGCTTTCACTTGTACCGGATGGAACCTGGACATTTCAAACGTATCCATCCGTATTCAATATCGAAAATTACCGCCTATTATTCGAAGATCCCAATATCTTCAAACCGCTCCAAAATAGTTTGCTGATGGCCGTTATTGCCACACTGGCAAATCTAGTATTCGGTGTGATCACTTCCTATGTCCTTGTTAAACGGAAATTCGTCGGGAAAAGCATTATGGATATTTTGGTCATGATTCCCTGGGCCTTGCCGGCAACGGTCATCGGGATGAACCTGATATTCGCCTTTAATGAACCGAGCGTGTTTTCTTTTGGTCAAATATTGGTGGGGAGCTTCTGGATATTGCCGCTTGCCTATTTCATCCGGCATATCCCACTTGTTGTGCGTTCGACGAACGCCGTTTTGGAGCAGCTGGATGACTCGATCGAGGAAGCGGCCAGGAACCTGGGAGCGAAGTGGTTTTATACCTTCAGAAAGGTCATTTTGCCGATCATCATGCCTGGAGTGTTGGCAGGGACATTATTGGCATTCATCGAGTCAGTCGGGGAATTTCCAACGTCGGTGCTGCTGTATACGATTTCCAATCGGCCGATATCCATTGAAATCATGAATCAGCTGCGGATGTTCAATATGGGGCAGGCCGCTGCCTATGGGATGGTACAGATCACGCTTATTGTTATCGTGCTTTTCATTTCGAACAAGTTTTTTGGAATCAAAGCGGAAAAAGCTTTATAAATCGGAGGTTCAAAGATGGGTAAGCTTGATGAATTTATCAAAAATGAAGGCAGTGCTTTTCCTGGAAAAACATATGCGGAAGAGCTTCTGATGCCTGTTTTTAATGATCAAAGAGATTACTTATTTCATGCCATGTTCGATATTCATCGGGCACATGTCATCATGCTTGCAGAGCAAAAGATCATTATGGAAAGTGAAGCGACCATCATGTTGGAGGGCATTCGGAAAGTGGCTCAAACAGAACTCGGCGTGCTGAACTATCAACCGCAATTCGAAGACTTATTTTTCATGATGGAGGCAAAAATCGGAGAGGAAATCGGCCATGAGCTGGCGGGTAAAATCCATATCGGCCGCAGTCGCAATGATATGGGGGTCGCGATGTACAGGCTCGTATTAAGAGGCCGCCTTCTCCAACTGATTGGTCATGTGGATCAATTGCGAGAAGTATTCCTCGTGCAGGCAGAGAAGCATGTAGAAACTTATATAACCGGCTACACGCATACTCAGCCTGCCCAACCGACAACATTAGGCCACTACTTTCTGGCCATTCATGATGTTCTTCAAAGAGATTCAGGCAGGCTATGGGCAGCATACGAAACGGTGAATCAGTCTCCCCTTGGTGCCGCTGCATTGACCACGACCGGCTTTCCGATCAGCCGGGATCGGACTGCCGAACTGCTTGGCTTCGATTCGATTATTGAAAATTCCTATGACTCGATCGCCGGTGCCGATTATTTGGTGGAAACCGCGACGGCGATCATGACGTGCATGGTTGATGCCGGAAGATGGATTCAGGATTTCCTGCAGCATGTGACAAGGGAATTTGGTACATTTCATGTGGCAGATCCCTATGTCCAAGTAAGCAGCATCATGCCGCAAAAAAGGAATCCTGTCTCCATTGAACATTCCCGGTCGATTGCAAGCAGTGCGTATGGGGATGCCCTAGCTGCCATGAATATGATCCACAATACGCCATTTGGGGATATCGTCGATACGGAAGATGATTTACAGCCGCATTTATACCGGGCTTTTTCGAATGCGGGCCGTGTCATGAAGCTTATGTATGCCGTCATCGCCACTTTGAAAGTAAATGAAGGACATACGAAGGGAATGGCGGCAAAATCCAGTATAACCGTTACTGAATTGGCGGATACGCTCTCAAGGGAGCACAAGATATCCTTCAGAAAAGCCCACTCGATAGCCAGTCATATCGCAAAACGTTCGTTAAGCGAAGGAAAAGAGCTATATGACTGGGACACCAAGGACATTAACAAGATGATAAATGAATTCGTTTCAGTTCATATAGCAGAAGACAAATGGAAAAAAATCATCTCTCCCGAATACTTTGTCGAGATAAGGAGCATCCAGGGCGGACCGAGCCCAAAAGAAGTATCGAGGATGGTAGTGGATAGAAAACAAAAACTAGAAGGAGAGATGCAGCAATATAACGAAAAAATCAACGCTTTAAATGACCGAAGGAAGGCCTTGATCGATTATTGAAGTTATCAAGCAAGATGTGGGGTAAGGGTAATGATCAAGGACTGTCTGCGCTTCGGGGTATATTGTTTAGGCCGTTCCAATCCACTCAGTTTTAACATTTTGATAGAAGCCTTTTGGTCAGCCGTGGGCATCCAGTTCAACTTAGCCTTTATAAGGAACGTTTATAGTACAGTCTAAGGCCCAGTCTTTGTGACTGAGCCTTTCGTGTCATATTTGCTAGTAGTTGCTTCAAATCTTGTTAATATTAGGTTCTGCCTGCATGGACCTCTTACTGAAAGCAAGGCTTACTAGGAACATCACCAGGAAATTGACCGCCAAGGCAATGATTCCGACATTCAAATCTTTCGCCGCTTGCGGCAAGGATGGAAACAAGGTTCCAATTGTCGAATGACTGACCGTAATGCAGGTGACGATGGCCAACCCACTGATGATGCCGGCAATTGCACCATATTTATTGATGGGATTATTCTTTTTCAAACTAAAGAGAAGGGACGGGAAGAGCTGTGTAATGAAACTGTATCCCATGAGAATCAGTGCTGACATCGTATCGCCTCCGTTCAAGGTAAAGTAGACGGCGATAAGGGCTATGGCGGGCACAAGGAATTTTGCCAATCTTACAATGTGCCTATCGGATGCCGCCGGGGCAATTTCCTTATAGACGTTTTTCGCGAGCAGCGTAGCGACACTCATCAATAGCATCGATCCCGGAACCAATGCGGTCAGCAACCCCGCTCCGCCGATTATGCCGATGAACCATGGATCGAAGGTCTCGATCGAAAGGCGGAGCAAGGAGAGGTCGGCATCTGCACCAACGAGCCCGGGCACTTTCAATATGGCTGTGAACCCCACGAAAAACACGAATAGTAACATGAGTGTATAAATGGGGCTGATGATGGCATTCTTTCGAAAGATCTTCCCGCTGCGCGCTGAATATACCGCACTGAAAACTTGCGGCCACATATAGAAACCGAACACGAGCAAGGTTACCGTGGAGATGAACCATGATACGCTAAGCCCTTCGTCAGGAAGCTTCAGAAAACCGGGCTTGGCTGCATTGACTGCTTCGAACATCGGTTGAAAACCGCCAAAGTAATGAATGGGCAAATAAATGCCCAAGAAGCCTATGATGGCAATCATCAAGGTATCTTTAATGACGGCAGTCCAGACAGATCCGTGTATGCCGGATATCATGACATAAATGGTTAGGCTGATGGCTCCCATCCAAACCGCCGCAGACATGGAAATGCCACCATAAGATGCTTCGGATACAATGATCCCCAAACCCTTCAGCTGCACGACGATCACTGGAATCATCGAAACCACACCGACAATCGCCGCCAGTATGCCGAGGACGGGACTTTGATATTTGCTAACAAAAAAGTCGGATTGGGACATCAGTTTATTTTCTTTGGCATATTTCCATATTTCAGGAAGGAGCCAATAGGATAATACGTAAGACAATGTGATGTATATGAGAACATATAAGGCGGGGGCACCTTTGCCGTAGGCCCAGCCGCTGCCGCCAAGAAAGGAGAAGGTCGTATAGATTTCCCCAGCCATCAATAAAAAGACGAAGATCGCCCCGAACCCGCGTCCGCCGACCGTCCATTGCTCGAGGTTCATGTCTTTTCCTTTGGAGGAGCGAATGCCTAGAAATATGGCTAAAAGTAAAAATGCTAAAATAATGAAAAGGGAGCTCTTCATTCCTGGTCACCTTCGCGATTCCTTGGATCCAGCTTATACATGATGCCCAAGATCACCGATGTAAGGACAACCCACATCGACATCCAGAACATATTGAAGGGCAGTCCCCATACATATGGCTCTATTCTATTCACAAAAGGCAGGAATCCTAGTATGCCTATAAAAGGTACTAGTGTAAGGATATAGATCATCTTCATTAAACAAACCCCTCCGTTTTATATAAAGTGAAGCGTCTGCCATCTTTTTTAGGCAATCGGCCGATGATATATAGCTTACACTATTTTGATATAAAATTTAATGTGGACGCTTATATATTTATGTGGCACTGTCAAGGGACGATTGAACCTTGAGCTCCAATGAGTCCAAGGCTTCATCCTTTTCGTTATCGTTTTTTATATTTGTAAAGCATCGCCAAGACGATGAACCAGATCGGCGTCATCAACAGTGAGAGTCGTGTAGCCTCAGCGAATAGCATGACGAGCAGGATGAACGCGAATAAACCTAGGATCAGGTAATTGATGAAGGGTGTCAAGGGTGCCCTGAAAGTCGATTTGGCTCTTAAGTCAGGCCGTGTTTTCGTATATATGATATGGGAGATCAAGATGATGCTCCATACCCAAATGAAACAGATGGCACTGATCGTGGTCACGACGGTAAAGGCCTGTTCCGGTATCAGTTTGCTTAACAAAGCCCCCAATGAGACAACGATCGTCGATGTGAATAAGGCATTGCTTGGAACAGCCTGTTTATTTAAATGGGCCAGTTTGGCAGAGGCTTCGCCATTCCTGCTTAACGTATAGAGAATGCGGCTCGTTGAAAATAATCCGCTGTTGCATGCGGAGGCGGCAGATGTCAACACAACGAAATTGATGATTCCAGCAGCGACAGGAATGCCGATTAACGCAAAAACTTCAACAAATGGGCTGCTCGTTGCATCCAGTTGCGTCCAAGGGTTCACAACCAGGATGACGAATAGGGCTCCTACATAGAACAATAAAATCCGGACAGGGATTTTATTGATGGCAGACGGAATGTTTTTCCTGGGGTTCGCCGTTTCCGCTGCAGATACCCCAACCAATTCGACACCGACAAAGGAGAAGACGACCAATTGTAAAGACAAAAGGAAACCGGAAATGCCATTGGGGAACATGCCCCCATGGCTCCATAAATTCGTTACGGAAACCGTACCCGTGCTTGTCTTGAAGCCGATGATCAACAAAATGATTCCTGCGATGATCATGGCGATGATCGTGATCACCTTAATGATGGCAAACCAAAATTCCAATTCGCCAAATAGCTTGACGGTCAATAGGTTCAATCCTAACAAAATGACAAGGCATAGGAGAGCCGGAATCCATTGAGGGATATCGAACCAGTATTGCATATAGACACCGACGGCAATGATATCGGCCATTGCGGTCATGATCCAACAAAACCAATAGGTCCATCCGGTCACGAATCCAGCCCAAGGGCCGACATATTCGGTAGCGAATTCGGTGAATGATGTATAACCTGCGTTGGATAAGAGCAGCTCACCTAAAGCCCTCATGACAAAAAACAAGGCTATACCTATGATTAGATACGAAAAGATGATGGATGGACCTGCCAATTGAATGGCTTTTCCAGATCCCAAAAATAAACCGGTTCCGATCGTTCCTCCTATTGCGATTAATTGAACATGACGATTTTGTAAATCTCTTTTTAACTCCTGTTTAGCCATTCCGTAAGCCCCCATCTTTTCATAGTAGTAGTGGAAAATTATTTCAAGCCGGCACGGTATTGGAGAGAGGGACGTGAAATTTCGCCTTGTTTTTTACATTCCTTCACAAAAGTGAACATTAAAAAAAGAGATTGGAAAATACCAATCTCTTAAAAGGTCAGAATAACAATTTATCATTCGTTACTCTTCTGTCCTTTTGCCTGAGATTGTGAATCCTTCGGCGCTGCATCTTGTACAGTCTCTCCAGAAGCTGCTCCTGCTATAGTGTCATCCATAGCATTCATCGCTTGCTTGTATGCGGTTGTCAGCAAATGTTTGTCGGTGAAGGGGGTGCCTTCACGATAAACCATTCATTATGCTTATAAAATAATATTCGAATTCTAACATTTATTACCCCCTCGGTCAACAAATTATTTTTCGTATCGGCAGGAGCTTGAGTGCAGTTTTAAGATCATGATTTATAACCGGACATTGAAACGAGCTCCAAGAAAACCTGCCACTTTTGGATAATCACTATCATGAAATATCGACTAACATTTTTTTAAAATGATAGTTTTAGGGTGGGGAAATTGAAAAGATATTTTTGCCAGCTGTTTTCTTCAAAAATACATTTGTATTTTTACTGAATATTTACTATTATAAGATAAGAAAATGAAATTGAAGTGTTATACAATATTTAAACGAAATGAGATCAATAGAGTGTCAGTTAGTGTGAGCATAGAAAAAGCACCTGGAGGAATCAATCATGTCAAACAAGGAATTGAAGAGAGGGCTGGAGGCACGTCACATTCAAATGATAGCCTTGGGCGGAACCATCGGGGTCGGGTTATTCATGGGATCGGCGAGCACGATCAAATGGACTGGACCCTCCGTAATGCTTGCTTATGCCATCGCAGGTATTTTTATTTTTTTCATCATGCGTTCCATGGGGGAAATGCTTTATATGGAGCCGACTACAGGTTCTTTCGCAACCTTTGCGAGCAGCTATATTCATCCATTGGCAGGTTATATGACTGCTTGGAGCAACTGGTTTCAATGGGTAATCGTCGGGATGTCCGAGATCATTGCCGTTGGCTTGTATATGCAGTACTGGTTCCCTGAGTTCCCTGCTTGGATTCCAGGTGTTGTTGCCATGATCATTTTGGGGGCTGCCAACCTCATATCCGTAAAATCTTTCGGTGAATTCGAATTTTGGTTCGCACTCATAAAAATCATTACGATTGTACTGATGATCATTGCTGGTATCGGCCTCATTTTCTTCGGAATCGGAAATGGAGGGGATGCCATTGGGTTATCAAATCTATGGTCAAACGGCGGCTTCTTCACTGGAGGCTGGAAAGGGTTTTTCTTTGCGCTTTCCCTAGTCGTAGCTTCCTACCAAGGAGTTGAGCTCATCGGCATCACGGCCGGTGAAGCAAAAGATCCTACGAAGACGGTTACAAAAGCAATTCAGTCAATCATATGGCGCATTTTAATTTTTTATATCGGCGCCATTTTCGTCATCGTAACGGTCTTTCCTTGGAATCAACTGGATGAGATAGGCAGTCCATTCGTTTCAACCTTTGCAAAGATAGGTATCACGGCAGCGGCAGGAATCATTAACTTTGTCGTGATCACGGCAGCGATGTCTGGCTGCAACAGCGGGATTTTCAGTGCAGGGAGAATGCTTTACACGCTAGCCCAAAACGGACAAGCACCAAAAATCTTTGCAAAAGTATCGAAAAGTGGCGTACCGGCCTATTGTACGATTGCCGTCCTATTAGGTTTGGGCATCGGCGTTATCCTGAACTACCTTGCACCGCCTCAAGTATTCCTTTATGTGTACAGTGCAAGTGTTTTACCTGGGATGATCCCATGGTTTGTCCTGCTCATCAGTGAGCTGAAATTCAGAAAGGTAAATGCCGCTGAAATGGAGAAACATCCCTTCAAAATGCCATTGGCCCCTTTCAGCAACTATGCGACGATCGCCTTTTTACTGATGGTTCTTGTCGGTATGTGGATCAATCCGAGCACCCGGATTTCCCTGCTTGTCGGGATCATTTTCCTCGCCTTGGTCGCAGCAAGCTATTACTTGCTGAAAATGGATAAACGAACGCCTTTACAGGATGACGATATTTAGGATAAGTCAATAAAAGCCCACTCTTCTAAAAGGGAGTGGGCTTGTTTGATGTCTGCCTGAAGCATGGGTTTGTAATTCAGGTGTAATCACCAAAGGAATGGAATTAAGAAAATCCAGATAATAATGTACATAATTTGTTATTGAGCTTATAGATCGAAAGTATTATAATGAAATTACAAATTCATTGATATTGGGTAACCGCAAGTTGCCTTTATATCCTGATTTTTATATTTATTTTACGTGATGAGATGGATAACTGGTAGGTAAAGCTGCTTAGTCATTAGCCCGTCATAAAATAGGCTGTGTATGAACTTGTACACAATTTATTTTATGATGGGCTTTTTTGTTTCCCTCCTTTCTTAATTGATATTCATATGTTTGAATCTTTTTCCAAAAATCGTTTGGCCATAATGATAATGACGCTAATATTAAAAATGGAGTGATAGGAATGCTGACGCACGAAGAAGTTATGAAAGCACTGAAACACGTCGAAGATCCCGAATTGCATAAAAGTATCGTGGATTTAAATATGGTAAAAAATGTTGAAATAAACGGTGCAAATGTCGAACTTGAAGTGGTATTAACGATTTCCGGATGTCCTTTAAAGGCAAGAATCAAAGAGGATGTCGAAAATTCCCTTAAAGGGATAGGCGCCTCAGAAGTGTCATTGACCTTTGGTTCCATGACACCAGAAGAACGTGCTGCATTGACGAAAACCTTGAAACAAAATGCTTCAACAGAGACGGGGATGCCCAACATGCTGCGGCCGGATTCAGGAGTTCAATTC
The DNA here is from genome assembly GCF_037992945.1 of Peribacillus sp. FSL E2-0218. Taxonomy (NCBI): domain Bacteria; kingdom Bacillati; phylum Bacillota; class Bacilli; order Caryophanales; family Bacillaceae; genus Peribacillus; species Peribacillus sp. FSL E2-0218. The sequence goes on from NZ_CP150304.1 coordinate 674,450, forward strand.
ATTGCTGTGACGAGCGGGAAAGGGGGCGTGGGGAAATCGACGGTGACCGTGAACCTTGCCACGGCCTTGGTTCGTATGGGTAAAAAAGTAGGCATTTTAGATGCTGATATATATGGATTCAGTATTCCAGCCATGATGGATGTGAAACAAAAACCGACCATGCTTGATAAAACGGCCATTCCAGTTAGTAGTAATGGTGTTAAAATTATGTCGATGGGATTCTTTACAGATAATAACAATCCGGTCATGTGGAGAGGGCCGATGCTCAATAAATGGATTCAAAATTTCCTTGCGAATACACACTGGGGTGAATTGGATTATCTTCTTTTGGATTTACCTCCGGGCACGGGAGATGTAGCGATTGATGTAGCCGCGATGATTCCTCAGGCTAGGGAAATCATCGTCACGACTCCGCATAATGTCGCCTCTTATGTTGCTTCCAGAGCAGGCGCCATGGCAAAACATACAAAACATGAAGTACTGGGTATCGTGGAGAATATGTCTTATTATGAAGAGCAAGACGGTTCTAGAAATTACCTTTTCGGAAAGGGCGGCGGTGATATGCTGGCCCGCCAGATTGATTCTGAAGTCATTGCCAGAATACCTTTTGCGAAGCGAGAGGAAAATAATCATTCCAATGTATATGATGAAGAATCGCTTACGGGAGAAATGTTTACGTCCCTAGCTGAAGACCTCATTCATAGAGAACAAGTCTTAAGGCACTGATTCTGCTTCAGTAAATATAGCAGAATGGTCAATGTATCACGCCACTGAAAAAGTATGGAATTCTTTAAGAAGAATATAATTTTAAGGATGATTTATGATATGAAACCAACGGTGGGGAAAAGGGAAATCCTGAAATTTGCGAACGGGCATATTGAACGTGCCGAGGATGTAATTGTCACAGAATATCCTGTTACGGTAAAAATCAATGAACAGGAATTCGTTACGATGGTCTGTACACCGGAATACATTGAAGATATGGTCATCGGCTACTTGGCATCTGAAGGGATCATCAAAAAATATGAAGAGATTAAAGACATTTGGTTTCAAGAAAAAGAAGGGTATGTACATGTGAAAATTGATAAGCTGAATCCTTATTATCAAAGCTTCCAGAACAAGCGTTACATTACATCTTGCTGCGGGATGAGCAGGCAAGGGTTCGTTTTTGTCAATGATGCTTTGACCGCCAAGAAAATGGATGATATCCGGGTGAAGATCTCCCCGGATGATTGCCTGCGTTTGATGAGGAACCTACAAGATTCAGCTACTATTTTTCAGGATACAGGAGGGGTCCATAACGCCTCCTTATGTGATGTGGAAGATTTCATGCTTAGCCGAATGGATATAGGAAGGCATAATGCGTTGGATAAAATATACGGCTACTGCTTGAAAAATGACATCCCGATCGGAAATAAGATTATTGTATTCAGCGGGAGGATTTCTTCGGAAATTTTATTGAAGGTCGCAAAAATTGGTTGTGAAATAATTCTGTCAAAATCCGCTCCAACCGAATTGGCGCTAGAGTTGGCAGAAGGCCTGGGAATTACGACAGTAGGCTTTATTCGAAATCGATCATTTAATATATATACATGTCCAGAACGAATTCTATAAATGAGGTAAAGAATAATATGATTTTCAATCTTATGGAAGAGAGCTGAGGATTGTGGAAGAAGTTATCTTGGATAAATTACAACGTCCGTTGAAAGACTTGCGTCTATCTGTCACGGATCGTTGTAATTTTCGCTGTCGCTATTGCATGCCAGAAGAAATCTTTGGGCCTGATTATCCTTTTTTAGCTTCGGATAAAATTCTGTCTTTTGATGAAATGGAGCGATTGACCCGTATATTTGTTTCTTTAGGTGTAACGAAAATACGTATTACAGGAGGAGAACCACTATTACGCAAGGATCTTCCAGAATTGATTCAACGTCTGAATTCGCTTGCTGGAGTAGAGGATATTGGCATTACGACGAACGGATCTCTTCTTAAAAAATTTGCCCCCCTCTTATTTGCTGCTGGGTTAAGAAGGGTGACAGTCAGCCTTGATTCCTTGGATGATGAACGTTTCACCCAGTTAAATGGAAACAGGAGCAAGGTCGGGAGAGTGTTGGAAGGCATTCAGGCAGCTTCTGACGCAGGGTTGAACGTGAAAGTGAATATGGTCGTCCAAAAAGGGAAAAACGATCAAGATATCGTACCAATGGCAAGATATTTTAAAGAAAATAAACATACACTTCGCTTCATCGAGTATATGGATGTAGGAAATTCTAATGGTTGGAGAATGGCGGAGGTAATGACCAAAAAGGACATTTTGGATCGAATTGGAAAAGTTATGCCGCTTGAACGAATCAAGCCGAATTATGTAGGGGAAGTGGCAACAAGGTATCGCTATTTGGACGGTGATCAAGAAATCGGAATCATCTCTTCTGTCACCGATTCATTTTGTTCCACCTGTTCAAGGGCTCGGGTTTCCGCTGAAGGAAAATTATATACATGTTTGTTTGCATCAAATGGTTATGATCTTCGTCATTTGCTCCGCTCTGAAGATTCGGATGAGGTGATTACCGATAAAATCACGGATATTTGGCATCATCGCGGTGATCGTTATTCTGACGAACGAGCAAGTGGAGAAAGTACAAAAAGAAGTTCAAAGGTAGAGATGTCTCATATTGGCGGATAAAAGCATCTTCCGCTTTAAATAGCTTCTTAACATACGAAGGAGGCAAATGATGAGCAACTTTTCACATTGGAATGAAGAAGGAAGACCTAAGATGGTCGATGTTTCCCAAAAGGAAATTACATCACGTACAGCTATTGCTCAAAGTACGATTGCGTTATCAAATGAACTATTCGATGCGATTGAAAACAAATTAATAAAAAAAGGCGATCCGCTCCAAATAGCACAGATTGCCGGAATCATGGCTGCTAAAAAAACAGCCGATATCATACCGATGTGCCATCCAATCATGCTGCAAGGAAGTAACTTTACCTTCCATTATCAAAAAAGTGACAAAGGCTATGATCTGATCATCCGAGCTACGGTGATTTGCAATGAGAAAACAGGAGTCGAGATGGAAGCATTAACTGCCGTATCCGTTGCTGCCCTTACCTTTTATGATATGTGTAAAGCCGTCGATAAAACCATGGTCATTAAGGAAACATTTTTAGTCCAAAAAACGGGTGGGAAAAGCGGGGACTTCTTTCATGAATGATGATTGCGATACGAATTTTTCATTATACTAAGTTATTAATATTGAAAAATAACTTCAACATCACCAGGCTCCGGCGTTGATGAAAGGGTGCTGCCGATATGGGTTGGACCTTTGAGAGATAAAATAAAGGATATTCGTGGGAAAGAAGGCGAGTTCGTTGATTGATCGTTATTCACGGCAACAGCTGTTCAAGCAGATAGGACCGAAGGGTCAGGAAGAAATCAGAAATAAGCATGTACTGATTGTTGGTGCTGGGGCATTGGGCAGTGCCGGTGCTGAAGCCTTAGTGCGAGCAGGTATCGGAAAGCTGACAATTATTGATCGAGATTATGTTGAATGGAGTAATTTGCAGCGCCAGCAGTTATACAATGAAACTGATGCAAAAGGACAAATTCCAAAAGCGGTAGCTGCCGGACAGCATCTGAAGAAAATCAATTCAGAAGTGGAAATCGAAGCGCTTGTATTGGATGCAAGACCGGGAAATTTGGAAGACTTGTTACGCGGCGTTGATGTCATGATAGATGGGACTGACAATTTTGACATTCGGTTCATTTTAAATGATCTTTCACATAAGTTAAACATTCCATGGATTTATGGTTCATGTGTAGGAAGCTACGGAGCCACGTACACGATCATTCCTGCCAGGACACCATGTTTGCAATGCATCCTGAAGAAGGTGCCGAGTGGCGGTGCTACATGTGATACAGCAGGGATCATTAGCCCGGCTGTGCAAATTGTTTCGGCTTATCAAATAGCCGAAGCGTTAAAAATTCTTGTCGGTGATTATTCATCGCTTAGAAACACGTTTTTGACATTTGATGTCTGGAGCAACCAGCATTACTCCATTAAATCAGGGAAAATCCAAAAAGAAGGCTGCCCAACCTGCGGAACGGCTAGAACGTTTCCGTATTTATCGTATGAAAACCAGACGAAAACAGAAGTATTATGCGGGCGGAATACCGTTCAAATCAGACCTGCCAAAAGTATTGAATATAGCTTCGATCAAATGGAAAACCGATTAAAAGCTCATGGAAAGGTTTCTAGAAATCCTTATTTATTGTCTTGCCAGCTTCAAAATCATCGCCTGGTTATATTTGGTGATGGACGTGTTTTTGTTCATGGAACGAATGATATCCAGCTCGCCAAAAATCTCTATTATCGTCTGTTGGGCTAATGGAAGGAGTGAAAGGTATGGTAGAAAAACGAACCCCGATTCCTATAGGAGAATGTGTACGTAAAGTAACGCAATACGCCAAGAATGGCGTGAAGGAATTGATTTCGCTTGAAAAGGCCTATGGCCGGTTTCTTGCAGAAGATCTGATAGCCGATCATAATGTGCCCTCATTCGATCGCTCGCCATATGATGGATTTGCCATTCGATACGAAGATACAAGAACTGCCACAACCCATCATCCCGTGTCATTGAAAGTGGTGGGCGAAATAGGTGCGGGTATGGTTTTTGATGGACAAGTCAGACCATTTGAAGCAGTCAGGATCATGACCGGTGCTCAAATTCCCGAGGGCTGCAGTGCGGTAATCATGCTTGAATTAGTGAAGGAATTCACGGAATCTAATCAGAAGTTCATTGAAATTAAACGTTCCCTCAACAAAGGAGATAACATCTCTTTTGAAGGAGAAGATACAACAAAAGGGACCATCTTGGCAAAAAGAGGTACCTACATCAATCCTGGCATTTCGGCACTATTGGCAACGTTCGGATATAGCAGGGTACCTGTTGCCCAAAAGCCTGTCGTAGGGGTCATAGCCACTGGAAGTGAACTGCTTGAAGTAAGTGAACAGCTTAAACCCGGAAAAATCAGGAATAGCAATGCCTATATGATGCTTTCGCAAATTGAAAGAGCCGGAGGGGACGTCAAGTATCTCGGGAAATTGAGCGATGATTTCGATAGTTGCTTCATGGCTGTCAAAAACGCCCTGGCCGATGTTGATATGCTTATTACTACCGGAGGTGTATCGGTGGGGGACTATGATCATCTACCGGCGATTTACGAAAAATTGGGAGCTACGGTCCTCTTTAATAAAGTGGCGATGCGGCCTGGAAGTGTAACGACGGTAGCGCAATTGAATGGGAAGCTATTATTCGGATTATCGGGCAATCCGTCTGCTTGTTACGTTGGATTCGAATTATTCGTTCGCCCTATGATCCGGATTCACTTATTCAATGATCGGCCACACCTCAAAAAAGAAGCGGCATCATTAGGAGAGGACTTTACGAAGCCCAACCCGTTTACCCGATTGATAAGGGGAACGCTTGCCTATGATAAAGGCAGGCTATTGGCTTCGCCTTCGGGTTTCAATAAATCTGGTGCCGTATCCTCTTTAGCTGGAGCGGATGTATTCATCGTCCTTCCAGGAGGCACGCGAGGGTATCAAAAGGGAATGGCTGTCGATGTTTTATTATTGGAAGACGTACAAGGCAGTGCATGGCCTTGGGATGACATTGTCCCATCATACAGGTCGTAGAACATTCATGAGGTGGTAAAAAAAGTGGAACGAACGATGTTTAAAATAGTCCGTGACCCCATATTTGCAGACGAGGTAACGAACCTGGTTTCCAGAAGGGAAGCAGGAGCCATTACGGTTTTCATTGGAACCGTCAGGGAATTGACCAAAGGGAGGAAAACGTTGTCCCTTGAATATCAAGCGTATGATTCAATGGCTGTAAAAATGTTGAGTCAAATCGGGGATGAAATCAAAAATAAATGGCCGGATGCCTTGGTTGCCATCACTCATAGAATAGGCAAGTTGGAAATAACGGATATAGCCGTTGTTATCGCTGTTTCTTCCCCACACCGGAAAACAGCGTACGAAGCGAATGAATATTGCATAGAACGAATTAAACAAATCGTCCCCATTTGGAAAAAGGAATTTTGGGAAGACGGGACGAAGTGGATTGGAAATCAATTAGAGACCGCTGAATATCCGGAAGGAAAGCCGAGTAAGGAGTGATAAGAAATGATTACAGTTTTATTTTTTGCGGAAATAAGGGAAGTAATCGGATTAGATCGGATAATAATAAAAAAAGATCGGATAACCGTTTTGCAACTAAAACAATATTTTGAAAGCAAGTATCCGCTTTTATCTTTCGAGCCATTCATGACAGCCATTAACGAAAGCTTCGTAACAGATGAGGAAATGATAAAAGATCAAGATACAGTTGCCTTTATCCCCCCGGTAAGCGGTGGATGAGAACCTATCAAAAACCATGTACCAGGAAAGGGTTGGTGCAATTTGGATTTTATGAAACGTGAATAGTCGGGAATTCTTATTGAGCTTACTTATGTAAAGTATTATAATGAAATATGAAGAAACGTATAAGGAAATCATTGATATGAGGTACGACAACTTGCCGTCATATCCTGTTTTTCTTTTAATATTGTGGTGAGATGGATTACAAGTAGATAAAACTGCTTAGTTATTAGCCCGCCATAAAATAGAATGTGCATGACTCGTGCACACTCTATTTTATGGCGGGCTTTTTTGATTTTTTTAGAATAGGAGATTTTAAAATGGCAGAAACAGTCCGAGTGAAAATTAATGGACAGCAACATGAAGTGAAACAGGGGACTCGAATTCTAGATTATCTTTTGGAGATGGAAATAGAGCATCCACATATTTGTTATTCAGAAGTATTAGGGCCCATTCAAACGTGTGATACGTGTATGTGCGAAATTGACGGGAAAATCATGAGAGCCTGTTCCACGGAAATCGAGGCTGGGATGAATATATTAACTTCTTCAGAATTGGCCAAGGCTTCACAAATGGAAGCAATGGATCGCATTTTGGAGAACCATTTACTTTATTGTACGGTTTGTGATAACAACAACGGAAATTGCCGTGTTCATAACACAGCCGAATTATTGGAAATTGAACATCAAACCCGCCCATATCGGGAAAAAGGATATGAGGCGGATATGTCACATCCATTTTACCGATACGATCCGGATCAATGTATTCTTTGTGGTCGTTGCGTGGAAGTTTGCCAAGACCTGCAGGTCAATGAAACCCTATCCATTGACTGGGAACGTGAGATTCCACGTGTCGTGTGGGATGACGGCAAATCGATCAATGAATCTTCTTGTGTTTCTTGCGGACAGTGCGCCACCGTTTGTCCGTGTAACGCATTGATGGAAAAATCGATGTTGGGCGAAGCTGGGCTCATGACAGCCATTCCAAAAGATTTATTAGACCCTATGGTTGACTTAATTAAAGAGGTCGAACCGGATTATAAAACCATTTTTGCCCTATCGGAAGTGGAAGCGGCCATGCGTGATACACGTACAAAAAAAACAAAAACGGTTTGTACCTTTTGTGGCGTAGGATGTTCATTCGAGGTTTGGACAAAAGGACGGGAAATCTTAAAAGTGGAACCAACTGAAAATAGTCCTGTCAACAGCGTTTCAAGCTGTGTGAAAGGGAAATTCGGATGGGACTTCGTAAACAGTGAACAACGGCTTACAACGCCTTTGATCCGAAAAGGCGATGCATTTGTCCCTGCTACATGGGATGAAGCCTTAACATTGATTGCGGGAAAAATGGGTGCATTTAAACAAACCTACGGAGGGCATGCGCTTGGCTTTGTAAGCTCCTCTAAAACAACAAATGAAGACGCCTATCTTATGCAAAAGCTAGCCCGTCAAGTATTTGAATCAAACAACATTGACAACTGTTCAAGATACTGTCAGTCTCCTGCCACGGATGGATTGCTTTCGACAGTAGGATATGGAGGCGATTCCGGTACGATCAAAGATATCGCTAGTGCAGGCCTTGTCATCATCATTGGTGCCAACCCGACTGAAGGTCATCCGGTGTTGGCTACTCGGGTAAAACGTGCCAAGAAATTACACGGACAAAAATTAATCGTTTCGGACCTTCGAAAACACGAAATGGCCGAGCGCTCCGATTTGTTTCTGCATCCAAAACAAGGAACGGATTATGTATGGATAACGGCCATTGCTAAGTACATCATCGATCAAGGCTGGCATGATGAAGCATTCATTGAAAAACATGTAAATCAATATAGTGAGTATGCTGGGCTTTTAGAAACATACACACTTGAATATGCAGAAGAAATAACAGGCCTTCCAAAAGAACAGCTTATTGAAACAGCCAAAATGATTCATAAAGCGGATGGAACGTGTATTTTATGGGGAATGGGCGTCACACAAAACGTTTCGGGATCTCATACATCAGCAGCCATCGCTAACCTTTTATTGGTAACAGGGAACTTTGGCCGCCATGGTGCAGGGGCCTATCCTCTTCGTGGCCATAATAATGTGCAAGGTTCATGTGACATGGGTACCCTGCCACAGTGGCTTCCAGGAAATCAACGTCTATCGGATGACATGGCGCGAGAAAAGTTTGAACAATCATATGGAGTGAGTATTTCTGATAAGCCAGGGCTAACAAACATTGAAATGTTAGAAGCAGTGGAGAATGGTGAATTAAAAGCGATGTATCTAATGGGAGAGGATATGGCCTGGGTGGATTCAAATTCCAATCATGTACATGAAACGCTTGGCAAGTTGGAATTCTTTGTCGTCCAAGATATCTTCTTAACGAAAACGGCTCAATTTGCAGATGTCGTTTTACCGGCAGCTCCTTCGTTGGAGAAAGATGGTACATTCACGAATACGGAGAGACGCATTCAACGTCTGTACCGTGTGCTTGATCCATTAGGCGACTCCAAACCGGATTGGTGGATCATTCAGCAAGTGGCAAAATATATGGGTGCCAATTGGAACTATGATCATCCAAGCGAAATCATGGATGAGATTGCCAGCCTGTCGCCGCTATTTGAAGGGGTATCGTATGAACGGCTTGAAGGATGGAAAAGTTTAATGTGGCCCGTGAAAAAAGATGGTACGGATGAGCCTCTTCTTTATACGGACCATTATAACTTCCCGGATGGAAGAGCTCGTTTTTCTCTTGTCGAATATGTGCCGCCTATTGAATTTGCACAGGAATTTGATCTTACGTTGAATAACGGGAGACTTTTGGAACATTTCCATGAAGGAAATATGACTAACAAATCCAAGGGGCTTCAGTATAAATTGCCTGAAGTATTCGTAGAGGTTTCACCGGAACTTTCCAAAGAACGCGGTATTAAGGACGGTTCTTTAGTACGTCTTGTGTCACCATATGGTGCCATCAAACTTCGGGCAGTGGTGACGGATCGAGTGCAAGGAAAAGAGCTATATGTACCGATGCATTCAGTAAGCCATGAAAATGCGATTAATCTATTAACTGGAAGCATTGGCGATGTTCGAACACAAACACCAGCGTATAAACAGACAAAAGTGAAAATGGAATTAATTAATGTCAAGGGCAGCAAACCGCTTCCTTTATACAACCCTCGGTATGCTAAGCGAAATCCACAGCTCGGTGTGCAGGTTGAACGTAAATGGGATCGTGAAGATTATGAGCCGATTGCAGACCTGAATATAACAGCAGATAGAAAGTGATAGGGGGTAACATGTAATGGCAAAACCAATTACGAAAATAGAAGAACCAGTGTTTACTGAAAAAGAAAAGCAAAGCCAGGAGCTTGATAACGTTTTGCAGGATATATCGCGAAATTCCGATGGGATTAAAGAAACCATCAAACTGCTCCAGGAACTCCATGATAGTGGAATTCTTGGGGCAATCAATAATTTGGTTGAGGCAAAAGAAGATGTAGCTAAAATTGCAGTAGGGCAAATGTTGCGTCCGCCTGTAACTAATGCGCTCAATAATGCGATGGCTGCCGCTGGAGTATTGACAGAATTGGACCCTGAGACAACACAAAAATTAGTGGGGGGCTTATCAAAAGGGCTTCAAAGAGCAGAGGAAGGATTCCGGGCAAACAAAAAAGTCGGTGTTTTTGATTTAGTGAAGCTGCTAAGAGACCCCGATGTGAATCGAGTTATGAGGTTTACTATTGATTTAGTGAAGGGGCTGGGTGAAGGCCTGAAAAAATAACTAAATGAGTGCAAAGGACTTGTTCAATTTCTCTTTTGCCTTATTAGGAAGGTCCGCATTCCTGCCGGTAAATAGTATGATTTCTGGGGACGAAGTACAGAATGAATGTACAATGGTCGATCCTTATTCCTCGTCGGGCATCCCTAACTTTTCGATAGCTAAAAACGTTCTGTATCAGAAAAAAAATGAAACTGCTCTAGTACATGCCCATGGACTTTTTATTTTGGAACTCTTTGGGTATGTTCTTTATTTCATATGATCCATGAAACGACAGTAGGCAGGACAACATTAGAAAAATGAAAGTGAATGAAAGGAAAAAATCATGTAGGAGTGGTATTACGAAGATGGGGGATACAGATGGTTGAATCAGCTGGAAAATCGTTGATCAAACTTTATCAAATAGTATTGAATATCGCATTAATTATTCTTAGTTTTATCCTTACTTATTTTCTTTTTAGAGAACTATATTACATTTTAAGTGATATCTTGCTGGAGAATGGTGATGTTCATGGAACGTTCAGTAAGATTTTGGTTTTTTTCCTTTATTTCGGATTCATTTCAATGATTTTAACGTATTTTAAAGAAAGTCACCATTTCCCGCTAAGATACCTTTTATATATCGGAATTACAGCGACGATCCGGTTCATTATAGTGAATAATGGGAATTCATTTCAAAATTTATGGCTGTCCCTCGTAATTCTCATGCTCACAATCAGCTATATACTATTACCTTCACCAGAAGGACAAAAAATTAAAAGATTCAGAAGGGAGATATCGTGATATGGAACATCAATTTAATATGTTAATTCGTGAGATACGTAAAGAATATGTAGGAAATGGACCAAAAGAGATTCATACACGTTTTGTAGACAATTGGGCAATTAGTGAGATGAAAGGCAATTTGACGAATGTAGAGAATTTTATGATCAGCTCAAGAGATGGACAAAGGATGGTCCATGAAGCAAGAACAAAATTAGTAAAGCAAATTTATAAAAATCCCACGGTCCTGAAAAAAATCGAGGATTTGGTGAATGCAAAAATTGTGAGCATCTTTACAGATATTGATTTGGACATAGATACAGCGATGACGATTTATGTATTTGATAAGCCTGTTCAAGGTTAACTAAAAAAATTCCCATCAAAAATATCTCTTTTGTGCGTAAGGGATATTTTGAGTTGTCCAGATATAGTTTTTGAGAAGGAAATGATTCAACTACCGAATGAAGGCGGAGAGGCAATGGATATAAAAAAAATGATAGAGATGACGGAGAAAACCGAAATCGGGATTGAGTCACTTGTTTCGAAAGTGAATAACGACTTTATAAAACTTTATAAAGAAAAAAACATTGAAAGTTACATTGATACTCTAAACGACATGTTAGAGTTAGCGGTTCAGCTGGAATTTGATTTTGTTTTGAAATATTTTGGTGCAGTTCCTATCGCCGCTGCCCATGAAAGATTTCAATTTCAAGAAATATTTAAGTGTTTAGGCACGAGAAAAAGTAATAAAGATTGGTATTTACATTTATTTGCATTGTTTTTAGGGATACCTTCCGTTTTTCGGTTGGATAGCAAGGAAATTGAGAGGAGTTTCTTTGAAACCAAAAATCAACTTCTTAAGAGGTACTAGGTATTAGAGTACGAAAATCATTATTACTAGTCAAAGTAGGAGGATACATGTTCCAAGCGTTTCTAACACCCGTACTGTTGTCAATTAAAATCACGATGATATCTGGTGCAGCTGTAATTATTTTAGGTACTTTAGCGGGGAGACTGCTGTCACTTAATAATTTTAAAGGAAAAGTTATAGTAGAGACGATCTTAATGCTTCCATTGGTCCTACCTCCCTCGGTTGTGGGATTCTTAATGCTGATTGCGTTGGGAAAGAAGAGTGTGGTGGGGGAAGCACTGGAATTGGTTTTTAGGCAATCGATTCTATTTACATGGTGGGGCGCTGTTCTCGCATCCATCGTTGTGGCATTTCCCTTAATGTACCAGTCAGCAAAGATTGGATTTCAGGGAATAGATCATGAAATTGAAGCTGCTGCAAGAGTATTTGGGGCAAATGAATGGCAAGTTTTTTTCCTGATTTCACTTCCCTTGGCTTCTAGAGCGATCATTTCCGGAAGTGTTTTAAGCATGGCCAGAGCACTGGGCGAATTCGGTGCTACCTTGATGGTCGCCGGGAACATACCGGGAAAGACGCAAACGGTACCGACAGCCATATATGTGGCCATTGACACTGGAAATATGACGCTAGCTTGGCTATGGGTTCTTTTAATGGTAGTCCTATCGTTTATCATGTTATTTCTAGTACAAATCAAACAGAAGTGAAATAGGATTTCCTCTATTTATTAATGAGGCGAAGTTCTGAAGTGAAAGACCAGTAGTGCGGATCTAACCTGGCTCTTTTCCGCATGGCAAAGTTGAAATGCCTGTTCCATCCAGTGACGTAAGGTCATTATCGAAACATCGTGCACCAGGTTAAGGATCGCTCCATGAATGATGGGCAATGCTGCCAGGATAACCTATTTGGAGAGTTTTTCCCTTCACTCGCTGCAATCTGTTTTTGTATGGAGTGCAGCCCTCTACCAATATCCCAAAAGGATCCATCCCCTGTTCTTTACTTCCCTTGAAATCCACTCCGCTCAAGGTAATGAATATATTTCGTAATTTGGCGGATCGTTCAATTTAGACTTTTGCAACCGTCCTTCATTAATTAATTCCTGTAACATGTTTTCGATGACATCAGGCTTTACACCAAATAGATCAGCAATCTTTACGGTAGAGAGGGCTGTGTATTTTGGTTTTTTAGCTGAAGAAATAATCATATTATGTACCCGCTGAAATAAAATTTCTTTTTCCACTATTCAAACCCTTCGTTCGTCATAATTACAAAACATAATCCCTTCTAAGATTACCCCTTTTATCGTTTTCTTATGCCCTTATCATGATACAGTAACCCACACACCTAACTATAAGGAAATGGGTGTTTTGAATACCGTGAACGGGCTGCTGGAAAAACGTGTTGATGTAGGGGTGATTGCCGTTCAACAGCTCAATCAGCCTAATATGCATAATACAATCAAGAATGGGATGAATGCTTTTAACTTTCTTGGCCAATTGAATCCTGAGCAGTTACAAACGGTACTGAATGGAGTGAGTCACGGCTTGGAAAAATTGGCAGAGAATATAGATAAAGATGAAAAAGTGAGCTTATGGCAACTAGGAAATAGTATTAGAAATCCGGAAATAAGAACCTCCCTGTCGACGATGTTAGGCTTTTTGGAAGGAATGGGGGAGGCATTCCAAGGAGATAAGCGAGAGTTACACTAAAAAGGAGCATGGTAAAGTGGAAAATGGATTTCTTAAAGTGGAAAATGGATTTCTTAAAGTGGAAGATATGAGAGATGAGAATGATGTTAATAAAGTTCTTCATGCACTGAATGAAGTCTGGGGTGTAAGGGATGTTGAAGTAAGCTTGGCAAACAAGCTGGCTACATTTAGTTATGATGAGAAAGCAGCCTCTCCAATTGATTTTCTTCAGGCTGTGAAAGATACGGGATTCGACATGAAAGAAGAGTAGCCATCTTCATCGAATCTGGTTATAAAGGAGAGATGGACAATGAAAGTATGTGAAGTATGCGGTGCAAAAGAGGAATTAGATCAAGACGGTAATGGTCAAGAACAAATGAGGATCCTTCATTTATGTGAAACCTGCAGAACCGAGCGCAGGTTCGCATCCCGATCCTTTATTGAGCAAACATAATCAAAATCTGATACCTTGTTCTCGATTCAGGGGACAAAGCGAAAATAGAGTTGAATAACGCATTGATGAATGAGATCGAGACTGAATGGCGGATAAGAATTTTGGATGAAGCTGAAATGGATTTAATAGATGGGAAAGAGCAGAAATGTTAATTTAACAGCATTTCTGCTCTTTCCATTTTATGTTGTTTTAATGAAAACCTCATCTGTCAGCGGTGGCGGACCGAATATCCTCTTACCTTCATAGGAAATTTTCATATTAATTCATACTTTACTTATTTGATTTATAAGATTAAAATCGGATAAACAAGATTATAAGATGGGCTGATTGGACAACCGAAAGCTCCTGAGCGCGATAAGCGAGCAGGGGCTATTTGTGTTCATTTTAAAAAAAGGAGCCGAAGGCATGAATATTGATCATATTGAAGCTTTTATGTATGTCGTTCACTTTAATAGCTTTCATAAAGCCGCAGAGGCGATGTTTTTATCACAACCAACCGTATCGGCAAGAATTAAGACGCTTGAAGGGGAACTCGATACAGAACTATTCGAAAGGCAAGGGAGGGGAATCATTTTAACCGAAAAAGGGAAAGCCTTCATTCCATTTGCGGAGCAAATCATCCGCACCTTCCAACAAGGGAAAAAGCAGCTGAAGGCAGGAAGTGATTTGGAGGAAATAACGATTGGGGCCAATATCATTACATCGCAATACTTTATTCCGTTCGCGCTTCCTCTTTGGAAAGAGAAAAACCCAGATTTACGCTTTAAATTCATATCAGCAACAAATGAGGAATTAATGGATAAATTGCTTCGGAAACAGGTTGATATAGCCTTCATGAAAGATGTTGCACATAGTGGGCTGCAAAATCATAAGACGCTTGATAATTCGATTCGATTAGTCGTATATCCGGGACATCCTTTTCAAGTTCAAACCGAGCTTTCTGTGCAGACATTAGCAATGGAGCCGCTCGTGTTTTTTGAGTGTGGTGCGTTTGACTGGAATCAGGTTCATAAAATATTTGAAGTCTCTAACGTGGAGCCGCGGTTTGAATTTCAGGTTAATCACCTCGAAGTGGCGAAATCATTGATTGTTAGCGGAAGCTGTATCGGGTTTTTGCCGTATTTATGCATTAAAAAGGAGTTGGAAGAGGGTACGTTGGTTGAAGTGGATGTATCCCATTTAATCAAGATCAAGCAGCACATCTATCTTACTCACTTAAATCAGGGGTTGGAGGCTCCTTTATTATGGAATGACATCCTTTTTTCCATACAGGAATTTGAACAAAACCATCATCCTTCACCGTTATAATCGAATCGATAGATATTTTCTATCGATGCCATATTTTTTTCTATTGGTAAAACCATTGCCATCCGCATGTTCTGGTGATAGGATATACAAAATCAATTAATCGTATAAATTAACTCGGAATTAAAGCGGAGGAGAGAAAATATGAGTTATACGCTTGGCATTTTAGATCAGAGTCCGATATTTCCCGGTTCTACAGCAGTTGATGCATTACAGCAAACCATCAACCTGGCTAAGCATGCAGAAGAGTGGGGGTATAACCGTTTCTGGGTTTCGGAACATCATCATGCCGAAACCTTGGCGGGATCCTCACCGGAGGTATTGATATCGCATCTTTTAGCCCAAACCCATTCGATTCGAGTAGGGTCGGGAGGTGTCATGCTTCAGCATTATAGTCCGTATAAAGTGGCGGAAAACTTTCATGTGCTATCAAATCTTTCACCTGGCAGAGTGGACCTTGGCATCGGAAAGGCACCCGGGGGACTCCCATTATCCACGAAGGCGCTGCAGCATGGTACCGTGAATGATGGAAAAGATTTTGAAGAGAGGTTATCTTTCTTGCAAGAAATAATTGAAAATTCGATCAATGATACCCACCCTCTTGCAGGCGTTCAAGCGACCCCGCTTCCGTCCATAAAACCTGAAATGTTCCTGCTTGGTGCCAGTGCTGACAGTGCGAGGCTAGCCGCCAACCTTGGTATCGCCTATGTATTTGCCCGATTTATCAATAGCAATGAGACTGTACTCGATGATGCTGCACGCATTTACCGGAGCATCTTTCCGACTGGGAGCTTTAAGGTATCGGTTGCCGTGATTGCCGCTCCTTCACAGCAAGAAGCAACCCAATTAATCGGTGATCAAAAGATAGTGAAAGTCCATCTCAGAAGCGGTCGTTCAGTGACGGTCCAAACACTCGAGCAAGCGGAAATATTCGGGAAGCAGGCTGGGGAATCATACGAAATTGAAGAACAGGAATCCACTATCATTGCCGGGACTCCCACATACGTAAAAGAACAGTTAACAAATTTACATGAAAAGTACGGGGCAGATGAGTTCATCTTGCATACGCCGGTTTTAAAAGAAGCAGAAAGATTACGATCTTTCCAATTATTGAGTCCGCTCCAATTAGCCTTACCTGAAGGGAAACACGTAACGAGCCCAAGTTGATTTCTTCACTCACAGGGATGTAAAAGCAAAAAAGAATAAAAGGGGGAGTATGGATGTCTGAGCGGAGAAAGTTGAAATTAGGAGCGCTTATTCATGGAGTTGGAGGAAGCATATCTGGTTGGAGGCATCCTGACATTCAAGCAGATGCCAGTGTCAGTATCGAATTTTATACGGAGCAGGCTCGGAAGGCCGAAGAGGGAAAGTTTGATTTATTATTCATCGCTGACGGTTTATATATCAACGAGAAATCGATTCCCCATTTCTTGAATCGATTTGAGCCACTTACTCTTTTGTCCGCACTTTCAGCTGTGACGACAAGGATAGGGCTTGTCGGTACTGTTTCAACTTCGTATAGTGAGCCATTTACTGTAGCAAGGCAATTCGCTTCACTTGATCATATCAGTCATGGACGAGGGGGATGGAACCTTGTTACTACGCCTCTTGAGAGTACAGCCTTGAACTATAGCAAAACCATTGAAGAACATCCCGATCATGCCAAACGGTACCGGATTGCTTCAGAATATATCCAGGTCACTAAAGGCTTATGGGATTCATGGGAGGATGATGCGTTTATCCGGGATAAAAAGTCGGGTAAGTTTTTTGAGCCTTCAAAAATGCACCAATTAAATCATAAAGGAGAATTCTTCTCTGTACAGGGACCGCTTAACATTGCTCGATCCAAACAGGGGCGTCCGGTCATTTTCCAAGCTGGATCATCCGAAGACGGCAAAAATCTTGCTGCCAAAGATGCGGATGCAATCTTTACGGGTCATCCAACTTTGGAAGAGGCGCAGAAGTTTTATCAAGATGTTAAAAAAAGGGCCATTGCATTCGGGAGAAACCCTGATGATATCGTCATCCTTCCGGGTATCGCCCCGATCATCGGTGCAACTGATGAAGCGGCAGAGAACAAATATCAAGAACTTGCTAATCTTGTTTCCGTCGATAAGGCGCTCGATTACTTGGGACGGTACTTTGATCATCATGATTTTACGCAATATGATGTGGATGCCCCTTTCCCGGATCTCGGGGACATCGGAAAAAACAGTTTCCGAAGTACGACCGATCGAATTAAGCAGGAGGCCAAGGAGAAACATTTGACGCTCCGACAAGTGGCCCTTAATGAAGCTACACCCCGTACTCCCTTTATTGGAACTCCAGAGAAAGTGGCGGATTTGATCCAGCAATGGTTCGAAGAGAAGGGTGCGGACGGATTCATCTTTGCTTCAAGTGTCCCGAACGCTTTGAATGACTTTGTTCTCCATGTGGTTCCCATCCTTCAACAAAAGGGGATATATCGTACTGAATATGAAGCAGATACATTAAGGGGCAACCTGGGGCTTCCGTTCCCGGAAAATCGTTATGCGAAAGAAAAAATCAATCAATAATCAAGGAGGAATATGAAATGGGAGAACAGCTATCTGTCGTCGTTTGGTCAAAACAAGGCTGCCACTATTGCGAGGATGTTAAACAATACTTAAAGGAAAAGGACATTGCGTATCAAACGGTGGATGTTACCAACCAGGATGAACGGCGCGATATTTTAGAAATCAAATATGGCGTCCGGTATGTGCCCATTATTGAAATCGGGCGGGGGAACGTCTATGAGGCCGTTACAGAAGTCGGCATCCCCCATCTTGAAAAAGCACTTGACCGGTACCATCACAAAAATCCAGCATTTTAACCTAGATTCCTGAATCAGCAGCAGATAGAAAGGTCTTGAACAGGTGAATGAATAAATCGCGATATAATTCCGACTATTCTTGTTTGGATAATAAACTATGGAGATGGGGGATGAATCATGTCACAGCTAATCCGTCTTGCTACTGTTACGGATGCCTCTGAAGTGCTGGGGGTCACGCTTAGGGCGTATGAACCGATTAGGGATTTGAATATTAAATTTTTGGCTGCGACGGCTGATCTGCAGTTAGTGACGAATAATATTCGGCGGAATCTCACTTACGTATTAGAACGGGATGGCCAAATTGTTTCGACCGTGACCGTTCGCCATCCATGGAATGATCCTGAGCACTTCAGTCCCTACCCCTTCATTTGGTGGTTTGCGGTAGATCCCTTGTATAAGCAAAAAGGCATCGGGTCAGCTTTGTTAACTTGGGTGGAAGAAAATATGCTTCGGGATCTGGTGAAAGCGCCGGCTGTCTATTTGGCGACAGCCGATCGCCACCCTTGGCTTGTATCCATTTATGAAAGAAGAGGCTATGAGATTTTTGCCGAACGAGTTCACGATGGCGAAAAGATTGTCTACCTTCGTAAAATTCTTGATGAAACGCTGTACCGCATCATTGAAAATAAAGAACCATTGGTTAGTCATTAAAAATGTCGGGGGAAATTGAGATGAAAAAAATATTATTTTTGGTGATGGCACTGCTGCTGACTGTTTTAGGAGCTTGCTCTTCGAAAGAAACAACGAGTACAGCAAAATCAAATGCAGGTGATACAGAAAATAAAAAAGTTCAGAAAATCATTGTAGGAACAGGCACGCAATTCCCGAATATTTGCTTTTTGGATAAGAACGGGAAGCTGACAGGATATGATGTCGAGTTGGTCCGCCAAATCGATGAAAAGCTCCCTGAATATGAATTTGAATTTAAAACGATGGATTTTTCTAATCTTTTATTAAGTTTAGAGACGAATAAAATCGATTTCGTTGCTCATCAAATGGAAGTGAATGATGAACGAAAAGAGAAATTCCTCTTTAATAAGGAGCCATATAATGTCTTTCCCTTACAGGTTACCGTTCATAAGGACAACAATGATATTCATTCCATTAAAGATCTAAAAGGGAAAAAAGCGATAGTGAGTGCAACGAGCAATTCAGCCGTATTTCTTGAAAAGTACAATAAAGAAAATAATGCCGGCATTGACATCATTTATTCAGGCCAAGGTGCCGATGATACGAAGAATCAAATCAAAACGGGCCGGGCCGATGCCACCATCACGACACCATTTGCAGTCGACTTCTTGAATGAACAAGCAGATGCACAGCAAAAGGTCGTAGGTGAACCTCTCCTTAATTCAAAGGTATACTTTTTGCTAAGAAAGGATGAAACGCCTTTACAGAAGAGAATTGATGAAGCACTTGTGGAGCTGAAAAAGGAAGGGGCAGTGAGCGAACTTAGTAAAAAGTGGCTGGGTGCTGATTATTCAGTCGGATTTTAATTAGATTGTCGTAAGCGCGGAGGTGCTAAAGCATGGGGAAATCATTCGATCTTTCTTTAATAGTCGATTTCGTACCGACTTTAATCCATTATCTAGGGGTTACGTTACAGATCCTGGCAGCCTCGGTTTCATTAGGGATGATCCTTGGGATAGCGGCTGCCATCCTGAGGGTATTCCGTATCCCGGTATTGAATCAATTTGTCATATTGTATATTTCCTTCATTCGGGGAACTCCTATTTTAATCCAATTATTTCTAGTGTTTTATGGGCTTCCTGCCATCCTTTTATTCGTTAACATCGATATTTCAAGAATGGAGGCTCTGTATTTTGTCATTATTACGTATGCACTGAGTAATGGGGCGCATTTTGCGGAGATTTTTCGAGGGGCGATAAAGGCTGTCGATCATGGGCAAACGGAAGCAGCCTATTCAGTGGGGATGAATAATAGCCAAAGTTTTTTTCGGATCGTGCTTCCACAGGCAATACGGATCGCTTTTCCCAATATCGCTAACGCCATCATCGGATCATTGAAGGATACCTCTCTTGCCTTTACCATCGGTGTGATGGATATGATGGGGAGAGGGGAGACATTGATTGCTGCAACGGCACACGGTCTCGAAGTCTACCTCTCCTTATCCATCATCTATTATGCAGTCGTGCTACTGTTCGAGAAAATATTTAGATGGTATGAAAATCGCATCAACCGGCATCAGGCAGTCCATGTGTCTGCTGCTGGATAACAAAAGGAGGAGGGAAGGTTTTGACGATTGATATTCTATTTATCTGGACTGCTTTCAAGGAGATTTTGAAGGCACTTCCCACTACGCTTTTCTTGACGATTATTCCTCTTTTTGCAGGTTTTCTAATCGGTCTCGCCGTTGCCTTGATCAGGATTTATAAAGTGAAATATTTAGCTGGAGTGGCGAATGGATATGTTTCTTTCTTTAGAGGAACGCCGATCATCATGCACATCATGCTCATTTATTTCGGTTTTCCGCTATTGATCGATCTAATTTCCGCGAAATTCGATTGGGGCATTCAATCTAATTCCATCCCAATCAGTTTATTCGTCCTGACCGCCCTATCGTTGAGTGCGGGTGCTTATTTATCGGAAATATTCAGGTCCGGAATCATCAGTGTCTCCACTGGACAAATGGAGGCAGCTTATTCCATAGGCATGAATACCTTTCAAGCGATGACACGCATCGTTTTGCCTCAGGCAATGGCCCAATCCATTCCGAATTTCACGAATATTTTCATTGGATTCCTGCATACGTCATCGATCGCTTTCATTGTCTCCCAAAAGGAAATGACAGGTGCAGCCAATATAGTTGCATCCACCAATCTGAAATTTTTGGAGTCTTTCATCGCCGCTGGTTTGATTTACTGGGGTCTCACAATCATTGCGGAGGGACTTTCGTTTTTCATCGAGAAAAAAGCCACTGCCTATAATCGAGGAGGAGTACAATGATTTATTTAAAAGATATAAAAAAATCATTTAACCGGCAGCCCGTCTTAAAAGGAATCAATTTGAAGGTAGGCAAGGGTGAAGTAGTGACCATCCTTGGACCTAGCGGATCTGGAAAAACGACCTTGCTTAGGTGCTTGAACTTTCTGGATAAACCAGATGAGGGCATTGTTCAAGTGGGAAATATACAGGTGAAGTCCACGAAGGCGACCAAAAGGGAAATCTTGTCCCTGAGGAGACAATCGGCGATGGTTTTTCAGCATTATAATTTATTTGCTCATAAAACCGTTTTGGAAAACGTGATGGAAGGATTAATTGTTACAAAAAAATATAAGAAGGCGGATGCGAAACGAGAAAGCGAGCTTTTATTGGAGAAAGTAGGGTTGGGAGATAAGCATAACGATTTCCCTTCGCAATTGTCAGGCGGCCAACAGCAACGTGTGGGCATTGCCAGGGCCCTTGCTTTAAATCCGGAAGTCATCCTATTTGATGAGCCAACATCGGCACTTGACCCTGAACTCGTCGGAGAGGTTCTATCGGTGATAAAAACCATTGCCCAGGAAGGCATCACGATGGTGATTGTAACCCATGAAATGAGTTTTGCCAAAGAGGTATCCGATCGAGTTCTCTTCATGGACGGCGGGATCATCGTGGAAGAAGGCTCTCCGCTTGAAATTTTCAATGCTCCCAAAGAAGAACGAACACGACAATTTTTAAACAGGATATCAAGGGATATTCCTATACCGTATTTAGAAGAAAAAGCTAATTGAAGGAAGGGGCCAAGGGGAGATGACTAATCCAATTGTAGTCAATGAATTAATTGAAGAAGACAAAGAGAAGGTCCGCCGCTTATTGGTTGAAAGTTATCAGCAGTATGAATTTGAATATTCGAACCCGGAGGCTTGGGATGGATATTTGAAGAATATTCAATCCTCCGTGGATAATCCACTTGTTGATAAGGTATTGGTTGCAAAGTGCCAACAGGATATCCTTGGTACATTACAGCTTTTTCAATCATCTGAAAAGGCATATGAAAAGCCTGAACTTGGAATTTCTTCACCAATCATTCGGTTGCTGGCCGTTCATCCCCAATCAAGAGGGCGCGGTATCGCACAGGAATTATTAAAAGCTAGTGTACAGTATGCAAAATCGCAAGGGGCGTCCAGTTTGTACCTGCATTCTACCGACAAGATGCATAAAGCCATTAAATTATATGAATGGTTTGGCTTTAAACGGGATGAAACGAAGGAATTCCAAAATCATGATATTTTAGTGAAATGCTATCGCTTGGATTTATAAAAGGAAGGAGGCGTCTGTATGGGGCGAGAGTTGGAAAGCCGTTTAATAGCGATACGGCGTCATTTACATCAACATCCCGAGTTATCGAATGAAGAATTCGAAACGACAAAGTCGATTCGAAAGTGGCTTGGGGAAGAGGCTATAGAAATCCGGCAGACAGGATTGAAAACAGGTGTTTTCGCAGATATAAAGGGTGGGAAACCCGGACCGACGATAGCGATAAGGGCGGATATCGATGCGCTCCCGATCGAGGAGCAAACCGGTCTTCCATTTGCTTCAAAAGTAAAAGGAGTGATGCATGCCTGCGGGCACGACTTCCATACCGCAGCTGTCATTGGCGCTGCTTACCTGTTGAAAGAATATCAACCGGAGCTGAGCGGAACCGTGCGCTTGCTTTTTCAACCAGCAGAAGAGTTGGGCGGCGGTGCTGCTTACGTGATAAAAGACGGCCAAATCGACAATGTCGCGGCCATAATCGGACTGCATAATAAACCGGATTTACCTGTCGGGACCATAGGGATAAAAGAAGGAGCGCTAATGGCGGCAGTGGACCGTTTTCAAATTGTGCTTCAAGGCAAGGGCAGTCATGCGGCGATCCCTCAAAGTGGAAATGATCCGATAGCAGCGGGAGCCCAGCTTATTACCGCCCTGCAAACTATCGTCAGCAGAAATGTATCTCCGCTGGAAAGTGCGGTGGTGAGCGTGACGAGGATAACAGGTGGAAGCACATGGAATGTAATTCCGGGTGAGGTCACACTTGAAGGAACGATCCGGACTTTTGAGTCGGCAATACGGGAGGAAGTAAAGCAGAAATTTCATTCGATCGTAAATAATATCGCGGCCGCTTTTTCACAGGAGGCTGTGATTGACTGGTTTCCAGGGCCACCTGCGCTTCATAACCATCCAGCTATTACAGAGATGGCACGCAGTTCCGCTTTGGGGCAATCATTAGGTGTAATCGATCCAGAACCTTCAATGGCTGGGGAGGATTTCGCTTACTATCTTCAACATATTCCCGGTACTTTTGCCTTTTTTGGTACGAACGGAAACGAAGACTGGCATCACCCAGCCTTTACGGTTGATGAAAAAGCGATAATGAAAGCCGCCTATTTTTTATCTGAAAGTGCCAAGGATTTATTGTGTAAACATGGAGAGTGGTGAAGGCAGGATTTGCCGAGCACATTTGGGGAAAGGCTTTGTACGTTGGATTGAAGATTCTATAAGGTGAGGGCAAAGAAATGAGAGACAAGGAGGACCCCTGTCTCTGACATTCTTTCTTCTTATTGGCATACATAACTTTTACTAGAATGAGAAGGGACATTTCAGCAGCTGCATCATTTTTAAAACGATTACCCTTTTCCTGCTTGGAATCCGGGATATTTGGTCATTCCGCCATCAGCGTATAAGGTCATGCCCGTTACGTAGCTTGATTCAGCTGAGGCTAGCCAAGCAGCACAAGCGGCAATCTGTTCCGGTTTTCCGATATATCCCATTGGAATTAAGTCGATGACCTCTTGTTTAGCTTTTGGATCATTGAACTTCTCGGCATTGATGGGTGTATCGATGGCGCCAGGGGATATGTTATTGATGCGAATCCCTTTAGGGGCGTATTCAAGTGCAAGGGTTTCCGTCATCATCTTCACTCCGCCTTTACTTGCTGCATAGTGGACAAAATGAGGCCAAGGGATCCGATCATGAACGGAGGACATGTTAATGATACTCCCTTTAATGTCATGATCCAGCATATAGCTGATCGCTTCCCTGCTTGCCAGGAACATCCCGGTTAGATTTACATCAATGACCTTTTGCCAATCTTCAAGTGTCAATTTTTCACTTGGCACTTCATTTTCAATACCGGCATTGTTGATCATGATGTCGATTGTCCCGAACGTATCGACCGCAAATGAAAGCAGTTCCTTAACATCCGCTTCCTTCGAAACGTCGCCTTGGATCGCTGCCGCTTTGCCGCCCGCTGCTTCGATCGTTTGGATGATATCCTTATGATCGTCATTTTCAGTGTGATAGTTCAAGACTACATGTGCCTTTTCCTTACCGAACCTCTCGGCCATGGCTTTTCCTAGCCCTTTTGCCGCCCCGGTGATGACGACGACTTTTTTCTCTAAATCTTTATACATGTTATATCACTCCTTGAATCATTCTTTTGTAAAGCCGATCATGACGCCGCCAGCAATGACGAGTACACATCCAATGATGACGAAGGTCATTTGCTTTTTCGATTTTTTCTCCCCTAAGAGAAAGATGCCGCCTAAAGTGGAAATGACGATTCCCATTTGGGAAAAGGAGAAGGCAATGGCGACACCAACCTTTGGATTAGCCAGCAGAAGGCCGATGTTACCGACTGCCCACATCAGTCCTGTCAGGATATTTCTTCCGGCATATTTATTGAACGGTTTATGCTTGAGGGAAAGCAGCAGGGCAGCTAGGAACATGCCGATTGCTTGCGGCAGGATCGCAGACCATCCGTCCACTTCATTCCACCTGACCACGATGACATATGTAACATAACCAGCCGTTGAAATGGCAAGATAAAATAGCCCTTTTTTCATGCTTCCTTGTTTTTTTTCAGCACCGTCACCATAACTTGTCAGCAAGACACCGGTAATCAAGCAGATGATGGCAATGATGCCGATGATGATTGTAAGTTTGTCATTCCATTCCCTGAAAATGATCACGGCGAAAAATGTATTTCCTAAAATTTGCAGCCCCGTCGAAATGGGAACGGTTTTAGAAACCCCAATTTCTTTGACACTATTAAACTGAAATAACTGACCGAACGCCCACCCTATTCCGGATATGATGCCGACGATCCACACCAGACTGCTCCATTCCGGGGGATTGATGAAGGACATCACGATGGCGAACAGTAATGAACCGACTGTAATGCCGAGTGTTTGATTATAAGAACTGCCTCCAAGTTTTTCGGAAACAAGCACCAAACTGCCCCATGTCAAAGCGGGGAGAAGTGCCAAGAGAATACCTTCCACGAATTTCAACTCCTAAATTGGAAAACCCTTTTTTAAATGAATAGTAAATACTTAGATAGCAAGCTATTGATTTATATTACGTTCCCTTTACACGGGAAAGAAAACATGGTATTCATTTACCAATTTGAAATCATCCCTCTTTCACTTGGATAGGTTATCAAGGTGTAAACAATGAAATTGTGCGTGATTTATGGTACTTTTAACTTAAAAAAGATAGGAGCAATAAGATGACGACATTGAATGAATGGTTTGAGAAGGGAATCCCAGCAGAAGAATTTGTTTCTTCCATGAAGGTCCATAAAGAAAGCTTGCAGTCGATCCTTGAGAACTTTGCCATTTCTGCGGAAGATCAGGATCTTTTTGATGAATGGAAAGCGAAAGATCTTCGGGCCATTGTCCTTACTGAAGACTGGTGCGGAGACGCGATGATGAATATACCGATCCTGTTGAATATTGCTGAAGCTGCAAATATCGAAACGCGCATGGTTCTACGAGATGAAAATCTTGAACTGATGGATGAATACTTAACGAATGGCACAGCGCGTTCCATTCCCATCTTTATATTCATCGATAAGCATGGCGAGGAAAGAGCTGTATGGGGACCTCGTGCACCTAAAGTGCAGGACTATGTCATGGAGCTGCGTTCCGTATTGCCAGCCAAGGATGATGAACGATTTGAGGCCGAGCAAAAAGAAGTCTTTAAAAAGATCACAAAGGCGTTTTCCGAGGATAGGAACCTTTGGTTTGAAGTTTACGGCAGCATCAAGGAGACATTGGGGAAAATTGATTGAATTCTCGCAGTAACGGGAATTTCAGGCTGCAGGCAAACTCGATAGTCATTGAGGATGTCTACTGCTTTTTGCGAAATTCAACCGTTAAATTCCCCTCCACTAGCCTTAAAACTTTAACAAACCTCCATTTTTACGCAAGGCATCATCCCTGCTTTAAACGTAATGAAAAATCCAAAAAGGCTTCGGAATGAAATCATTCCGAAGCCTTTTTGTCTGGCTTGCGCCGGTGCTTCCAATGACGTTCTTACTGTCATCCCATCATGGTAACGGGGATGATAGGGCTATCGTACCTGACAGCACCTTACCTTACCCTTTTACTACTTCCTGTCCGCGAACATTCCATGTAATCGCAAATACGACTACTGCAAGAACACAAGAAATTGTGATTAATGTAAAGCCTGCGTTCCAACCTGCAAAGTCCACTACATATCCCATCATGGCATTCGCTGCCACTGACCCACCTAAATATCCAAACAAGCCAGTCAATCCTGCGGCTGTACCGGCAGCTTTTTTAGGAACTAGATCAAGTGCTTGTAGACCTATTAACATGACCGGTCCATAAATTAAGAAGCCAATCGCAATCAAGGAAATGATATCGACCATTGGGTTTCCTGCGGGATTAAACCAGTAAACCAGGACAGCGATTAATACTCCCAGCATAAAGACAACCCCCGCCGGTCCACGACGACCTTTAAAAACTTTATCCGATATATATCCGCATAATAAAGTTCCGGGGATGCCAGCCCATTCGTACAAGAAATAAGCCATACTCGATTTATCCATATTAAAGCCTTTTTCTTCGCTCAAATAGGTCGGTGCCCAATCAAGTACACCATAACGGACGAAATATACAAAGATATTTGCAATGGCGATTGCCCAGACCCATTTGTTATTCAATACATATTTGAATAGAATCTCTTTTGTTGTCAATTCCGTTTCAAACAACTTTTTCGTTTTATTAGGATAATCATTGCGATATTCTTCAATAGGTGGTAAACCAACTGATTGGGGTGTATCACGTATTAAGAGAAATGAAATGAATGCAATTACAATAGCTACTAATGCAGGGAGTATAAAAATTCCTTCATAGCCAGCATAGGAAGAGCCCATTGATGTAGCAAAGATGGAGACACCTGCAATGGCCAATGGTGCCATTAAGCCGCCGCCCACGTTATGGGCAACATTCCATATTGCTGTTTTTCCCCCTCTTTCACTTACACTATACCAGTGAACAAGTACTCGGCCAGATGGGGGCCATCCCATTCCTTGAAACCATCCATTAATGAATAACATGATGAACATGATTGCAACCGATGATGTAAAGAAAGGGACGAATCCCATAAGGAGACTTACGATTCCGGCTAGAATCAAGCCTGCTGGCAAGAAATACCTTGCATTACTTCGATCTGAGACGGTTCCCATTACAAACTTACTTATCCCGTATGAAATGGAAATGGCAGACAACGCTAGTCCCAGCTGTCCAGTTGTAAATCCTTCTTCCTTTAAATAGGGCATGGCCATGGAAAAGTTTTTCCGAATTAAATAATACGCTGCATAACCAATGAAGATCCCGATGAAAACTTGTAACCTGAGTTTTTTATATTCAGAGTCAATTTTTTCCTCAGGTAATCTTTGAACTGGTGGGGCAGGCTTAAACATTTTGAACATTTCAATCCTCCTTAATGAATTTAAGTTATGAACGTGGTTAAGAAACGGCGATAAAACAAAAAAACCCATACCAAAATAGCGTACCTTCATATTGACAGGTCCTATTAAAGCATGGGTCTCCAGATCTCCACCATCATTAACTTGTACAGAAAATAATACCTGCATATAAAAGTGTTGTCAACGTTTACATACGTCCGGGGTGGGGGATGTCAGGCAGTTGAGTCATTTAACATAGGTAACGCTATAAAATCCATGATTGAAATCAATCAGGTATTCTTGCGACTTCAAAAGATTTTTAGGCTTTCTTTATTGCAAAAATATTAAATTCGTATTTTTTTGTCCGCACAATATGGACAACGATAAAATTATCTATTATTATGATGGGTATAACCACTAATACAAAAGGATTCATGTTGAACCAATCTGTATTTTTGGGAAGGACACATGTATTTTCTTAAAAATAGTAAAATTCTATATTCTTAAAGGTTTGTTTTTAGAATAGGAGTAAATCATAAAAAAATCCGCATTTGTTCCAACCAATAATGAGGGGGTATATGTAATGACTAGTGAATCATTAAATCAATTTTTAACAGATAATTTGAACGATTTAAAAGATAAAGGTCTGTACAACGTTATTGATCCAGTAGAAGGTCCAAACGGGCCGGTGATCAAGATTGCTGGCAGAGAGCTGATCAATTTATCATCCAATAACTATTTAGGTTTAGCCACGGATCAACGATTGATTGTTGCTTGCATCGAAGCGACGAAGAAATATGGTGTCGGGGCCGGGGCGGTTCGTACGATCAATGGTACGTTGGATATCCATGTGAAATTGGAAGAAAAGCTGGCGGAATTTAAGCATACGGAAGCAGCCATTGCTTATCAATCTGGATTTAATTGTAATATGGCAGCGATTTCAGGAGTGATGGATAAGAATGATGCCATCCTTTCAGATGAACTGAATCACGCTTCAATCATTGATGGATGCCGTTTGTCCAAAGCAAAAATCATTCCCTTCATCCATTCGGATATGGAGGATTTACGATCAAAGGCACGTCAAGCAAAAGAGTCGGGATTGTATAACAAGGTCATGGTCATTACCGATGGAGTGTTCTCCATGGACGGGGATATTGCCAAGCTTCCTGAAATCGTGGAGATTGCCGAAGAATTTGACTTAATTACGTATGTGGATGATGCGCATGGTTCTGGTGTATTGGGAAATGGTGCAGGGACGGTAAAACATTTTGGCTTATCGGACAAAGTCGATTTCCAAATTGGCACATTATCCAAAGCGATTGGCGTTGTTGGAGGCTATGTAGCGGGGAAGAAGGACTTGATTGACTGGTTGAAGGTTAGAAGCCGGCCATTTTTGTTTTCAACGGCTGTCACACCTGGGGCAGTTGCTTCGAGCATAGAAGCGATCGATATTTTGATGAACAGCTCGGAACTTCAAAATAAGCTGTGGGAAAATAGCGCTTACTTGAAAAAAGGTCTAAAGGAATTAGGGTTTGATATCGGCGATAGCGAAACACCGATCACGCCTTGCATTATTGGCGATGAAGCAAAAACACAGCAATTCAGCAAGCGGCTGAATGAAGAAGGTGTGTATGCCAAGTCCATCGTATTCCCTACCGTACCAAGGGGAACAGGAAGGGTAAGGAATATGCCGACTGCTGCCCATACAAAAGAGATGCTCGATCGTGCGATAGCGATTTATGAAAAAGTGGGAAAAGAGATGTCAATCATCTAACGGATTAATTTGCTTGCTGGGAATACATTGGGGAGGGATTTTTAATGAAAAAGGTCTTAGTCACAGGAGCTTTAGGTCAAATTGGTTCAGAACTGACGCTGAAAATGAGAGAGATTTACGGAGCCGACAATGTCGTGGCAACGGATATCCGAAAGACGGAGAGCTCCGTCGTCCAATCGGGTCCATTTGAAATTTTGGATGTTACCGATGAAAAAGAGATGTTCAACATTGCCAAGAAGCATGAAGTGGACACCATCATTCATTTAGCTGCTTTATTGTCTGCAACAGCTGAGAAGAAGCCGCTGTTAGCCTGGAATTTGAACATGGGTGGATTGGTGAATGCGTTGGAAGCGGCACGGGAGCTCAATTGCCGATTATTTACTCCAAGCTCGATCGGAGCGTTCGGTCCAACCACACCTAAAGATTGCACACCGCAAGACACGATACAACGTCCAAATACGATGTATGGAGTGAACAAAGTATCGGGAGAGTTGCTATGTGATTATTACCATCATAAATTTGGCGTTGATACGAGAGGTCTTCGTTTCCCGGGGCTGATTTCGTATGTCACGCCTCCTGGCGGCGGGACCACCGACTATGCGGTTGAAATTTACTATGAAGCGATTAAAAACAGGAAATACACTTCCTACATCGCAAAAGGAACGTATATGGATATGATGTATATGCCTGACGCCTTGGCTGCCATCATGGCATTAATGGAGGCGGATGCATCCAAGCTGAAGCATCGGAATTCCTTCAATGTATCGGCCATGAGCTTTGACCCGGAACAAATTGCTGCCGAGATTAAAAAGCATATTCCTGACTTTGTCATGAACTATGAGGTCGATCCCGCAAGACAATCCATTGCCGACAGCTGGCCGAATAGAATCGACTCGACTTGTGCGAAGGAAGAGTGGGGATTCAAAGCGGAATACGATCTGGAGAAAATGACGAAGGATATGTTGGTTAAGCTTGGATTGAAATCATTTTTAGTGACCGCATAACGGACCGTATCTGAATAAAAGAGTTGCAAGACTCTTTTATTCAGGTTATTTTATTAAGGTCGTGATTTTTTTAGCGGTTGAATGATACACTTTCGGAATCATGTAAAAGTAAGCGCTTTCCGAGTGATTCACGTTGTAAGCTGATAAATGTGAAAATTCGTATGAATCTTTCAAACTATCAGGAACGCTTGAATTTGAAGTGTGAAATGATTTTGAAGCGTGTGAAGACGCCTGCTCATCACTTCGGTACGATATGTTTTCATTGGGAGTATGCAGCAAAATTGACTGATTAGCAGTGTAGGGGGAAATGGAATGGCAAACAAAGATTTGAATAGGGACTTGAAAGGCCGTCATATTCAGATGATCGCTTTGGGCGGGACAATTGGTGTTGGTTTATTCATGGGTTCGGCCAGCGCAATCAAATGGACAGGCCCGTCTGTCATGTTAGCTTATGCAATCTCAGGTTTATTCATCTTCTTGATCATGCGTGCGATGGGGGAAATGCTATATTTAGAGCCAAGTACAGGCTCATTTGCGACATTTGGTTATAAATATATCCATCCATTGGCAGGATATATGACTGCATGGAGTAACTGGTTCCAATGGGTTGTTGTCGGGATGGCCGAGATCATCGCAGTCGGGACGTACATGCAATATTGGTTCCCTCACCTTCCTCCATGGATACCAGGCTTGATTGCAATGGTGATCCTAGGGGCGGCGAACTTGATTTCCGTTAAATCTTTCGGTGAAATCGAATTCTGGTTTTCATTGGTTAAAATCGTAACGATCGTCTTGATGATCGTTGCAGGATTTGGACTTATCTTCTTCGGCTTAGGTAACGGCGGAGACGCAATTGGACTATCAAATCTTTGGGAACACGGTGGGTGGTTTACAGGCGGTTGGAAAGGCTTCTTCTTTGCACTATCACTTGTTGTGGCTGCCTATCAAGGCGTGGAACTGATCGGGATTACAGCTGGCGAAGCGAAGGATCCGCAAAAAACGATCACCAAAGCGATCCAAAGTACAATTTGGCGTATTCTAATCTTCTATATAGGTGCCATTTTCGTTATTGTAACCGTTTACCCTTGGGACCAACTAACTGCAATTGGAAGCCCATTCGTGGCCACCTTTGCTAAAGTCGGTATCACGGCAGCAGCTGGCATCATCAATTTTGTCGTCATCACAGCAGCCATGTCCGGCTGCAACAGCGGCATTTACAGTGCAGGACGGATGCTTTATACATTAGGAATGAATGGACAAGCACCTAAATCCTTTGCAAAAGTATCGAAAAGCGGTGTTCCTTTATTCGGTACGTTCGGTGTAATCATCGGATTGGCCATTGGAGTCGTATTAAGTTATATTGCTCCAAAAAACCTATTTGTGTATGTATACAGCGCAAGTGTACTGCCTGGAATGATTCCGTGGTTTGTCATCCTGATAAGCCAAATTAAATTCAGAAAAATCAAAAGAGCTGAAATGGTCAATCACCCATTCAAAATGCCTTTTGCACCTGTAACAAACTACTTGACCATCGCCTACTTAATTATGGTATTGGTCGGCATGTGGTTCAATGATGAAACGCGTATTTCACTCATTGCCGGAATGGTCTTTTTAGCCATCGTAGTCATTAGTTTTTACGCTTTTGGAATGGGCAAGCGTGTCCCTGTGGATACTCAAACAACTGAAGAAACGGATGTTAAAGCAGGTTAACGGCTGAACGACAGTAGAAACCGCATCC
The DNA here is from genome assembly GCF_037992945.1 of Peribacillus sp. FSL E2-0218. Classification (NCBI taxonomy): domain Bacteria; kingdom Bacillati; phylum Bacillota; class Bacilli; order Caryophanales; family Bacillaceae; genus Peribacillus; species Peribacillus sp. FSL E2-0218. Next base: position 706,790 of record NZ_CP150304.1, read on the forward strand.
CTGATGGCAGGTAAACTCGGTAATGATCGAGTTTACCTGCTTTTTTTAGGATATAACAATAGTCAGGGCACTAATCTCCTCGGCTGTAGAATCATACTTGATGTAAGTCCAGTTAGCGGCAATGTGAGTCCAGCAAGATAGGGATGAAGGAAAAAATATCGCCGAAATCCATAATTATATTGACGATTGAATTAAAAAAGGACTGATTATTTTATTCAGTCCTTTTTTAAATATGATATGGAAATCAAGAGGTTGTTCCGTGTTTCAAACCTCACACAAATCTGGCATACATCAATTAAATAAGAAACATCGCGACGATGGTTGTGACTGCAAGGCCGATTGCCACCGGCAGTAAATTCCGGCGCGCCAGCTCGAAGGGGCTGACATTACATATTGCCGCGGCTGGAATCAGTGCCCAGGGAATCAAGGTGCCTCCGCCGACCCAAATCGCAGTGATTTGCCCCAGTGCAGTCAAGGTAGCGGTTCCGCTGCCGATGGCCGTGCCAAATAGTTTGGCAACCGACCCGGCCAAGGAAATGCCTGAGAATCCCGACCCGTCAAGGCCAGTGATGGCACCGATGCCTGTTAATGTTACGGCAGCGATCTCCTTCGTCAAAGGAACAGAGGCGGCTAAGGCGGCACCGAGGTCATTGACGATGCCGAGCGACGTTTTTGGTAAATGATCTCCGATGATTTGATTGAAGCCGGAATCACCTAAATAGAAGAATGCAGCGATTGGAATGACCGGTCCGAATACCTTGAAGCCAAATTGAAAGCCTTGAATCAAATAGGCCGTCGATTTTTCAAGGCCCTGTTGTTTATGTGCCACAAGAGATAAAATCAGTAAAATGAAAACCGCCGTACCGCCCACCAACGCCGTCGCATCTCCGCCCTGCAGCTTCAAGATAGACAACGCCACCACATCGAGCAGAAATGCAAGCGGAATGAATATGGCAAAAAACTTCTTTTGTGCCAGAGTGAGCAGTTCTTCACTTCCTGCTTGATCCTGGATGATGCCCGCATTATCATCTGCTTTGATTCTTCCAAGCTTCATATCCCGCTTCAAGAGGATGAAAGCGGAGAGGGTGGTGACAACCCCCATCGTAATCACAAGGGGAATGCTGGCGGCGATGACATCACCGACTGGAATTGAAGCCGCGTCTGCCGTCAGTTTGGGTGCCGCTTGAATGATGAAATCCCCTGATAGCGCGATACCGTGGCCAAATAGGTTCATGGCCATCGCCACGCCGAGCGCCGGCAAACCTGCCCGTAACGCTACGGGAAGCAGAACCGCACCAAGTAAGGCAACCGCCGGTGAAGGCCAAAAAAACCACGATATGATCATCATGATGATTCCGATTATCCAAAAGGCAAGTGCAGGATTTTTAATGAATTTAGCAAAAGGAGCAATCATGACATCGTTGATTCCAGAATTGGTCAACACCGTGCTCATGGCGACAATGATGGAGATGATCAATATCGTCGACATTAATTCCGTGATGGCAAAAATGAAGCTGTTGAATATCCCGCTTATCGACGAAGCTAAACTGCCTGTAGCCACCAACGCCAATAGAAAAATTCCAATGATGCAAATGAGGGTCGTATCCCGACGCTTTACCATAAATCCAATGATCAATGCAATGAATACAACATAAATCCAGTGTAGTGCTGTCAACTCCAGTCCCATGATTCGTCCCCCTCATAAATGTGCCTAGTTACAGATTATGAAGGGAGATCATGGTGGTGAGTGGTTTGGCGAATTTAAGGGGCACAGGAAAGCTTTCACTTTGTGAAAATTTCGTATCATTTGAATGTAAGTAAACTTTGATATGTATGTTCATACTTATCTACCTTAGAGAAGGAACAACTTTTTTTGAATAAATAAATAATTAATCCAAAGATTACTTGTTGTTGTAAAATATGGTAGTGTACTAAACGACTACATGATTAGAGGAGATGGAAATAAGATAAGCGTAATTGTAATGGCATTATAGTTAGTTTTTTAGTACAGCCTTTATCCCTAAAAGTTATGCAGAAGAGTGTAACAATCACTTTAACTAGAGAAACTCATACTGAATTAGATGGTAAAGTAAGTAATAAGGTTTATGATACTGAAGTAGTTTCTTATACAACAGACGGTGAAGTTATCATTAATGGAATAGAAGCTGACCCAAATGAGTTAGACGAATTGGTGTAAGACAGTAAATCACCTGTAATTTCATCTCGATTAGCTAGTGGTGGATTGAGTTATCTAACATCATACAAGGAAACATCATCTAAAAAATACACTTTAAAAGCATTTAAAGAACCAACTAATGCATTTTTAGATGGTGGAAAGGGAACACCAAGAACAAAGAAAAATGTTAGTTATGGAGCAAAAGTAGTCGACTTTAAACAGTTATCTAAAAATGTATCAAGTGCAAAATCTACTATTCTTGAATCGTCAGCTGCCATGATTTCTGCGGGTATTGGTGCCCTTTATTGGTGGACAGTTGTTGGTTTAATTGGCGCAACAGGTACTGCAGGCTTGGCAGCATATCAAATATATAGTGCAAGTAATTCGGCTAAGGCAGATATGAAAGAGGCTTATAATCTATTAAAATAAAGGATAGATAAACTAATATGATGAATTATTTACAAGGTGTTTTTATAAGTGCAATGATTGTGTTTTGTTTATATCAAATTATAGAAAAAAAACAAAAAGACAAAAAAACTAGACATTCTTATTACTGGGTAATTTTCTTATTTATCTTATGGTTATACTTGTTTAATGGAACAAATCAATGAACTATAAGATAAAAGTAAATTCTCCCTCAAGAAAAGATATTTACTAACCCTGACAAGAAATTAGCTAGTTCTTGTCAGGGTTTTTATATTCCTAAACTTGAGTGATTTTGCTTGTTCACAATGCCGTTGAAATAAGCAAATTGCCCTTTACGCATATTCACTCTACTTTTCACCTTCATAACAAATTCCTTGAACGCTTTGGTGCCGATTTCTATTTCCTGATCCCTTGTGAATGCTCTTTTGTTAGCAGAATAGTCAACCACTCTATTACACTGCTTAATTATCTTCCAGAACTCTTGTATAGTTTCAGCTTTTTCGTAAAAAGAACTTACTAGATTACTAAATACACCTGGAACCCAATGGGCTACAAAATTTGCTTGGTTTAAACAGTTTTCTAGAGAATTATTTACATGAGAGAATTGAGTAACGGCTTTACGTTTATTGTTTTTAATATTTTGTTTTAAGAAAGATGTAGTTGTTTTAATGGCCGGACACTTCTTGGTCATTTTCACAGGAGTCTTGCCGGTCATTTCATCATTTACAGGCTGAATGATAATAGCATTAATTAGCTGTTTGCATCATATCCTTTTTCCTCTTCATAGGTACTTGGCGGATCATCCCGAGGTCTTCAAGTTTCTTCATTAAACGTTGAACAGTTTTATAAGAAATTTCAAGCTTGGCTGCAATTGTATTCTTACACATATAGCTCACACCAAGTTGCTTGCAGCTATGACGCTTCAAAAGCTCCAACATTGCAATTAGTCTGGATAGTACATCTGAACGCTTAATGTCCACACGAATGACGTCCCTGTAAACTTGTACCGTTTTATTTAATTCTTCAATAGCTGTGAAAGAAGATAGGCTGTTATATGATTCTTCATTCGATATTACGTCAATACGTTTCTTCATTTTGCAGTCTCCTTAGACAACAAAAAGCAGCGGCCCTGGGTGAGCATACCGTTGCTAAGAAACCCATGATGTAATAAACTACATCTAAGGGTACAGCAAGTGTTTGCCTATCGTGAGTAGGCGGACGGTATAAGTAGTGGTCCAACACTATTTATACACGCTGTGCTTTTTTTGTGTTTTCCAGTAGACACAAGAAATGTTTTTAATCGATGGAAGTGTAGTTTCTACGGTCCATGTGCAGTTCCAAAGTCAAGATCCGGAGGGTACCATTACTCTCAATGGGTATATTCCTCTTAATGCTGAGGAGTATGAACAAAACGAAGCTCTGCCAACTTTAACGGAAGTGGTGAGGACCAAGTTAATTGATCGATTGCAGCCACAAGCCGGTTAGGAGGGGGGCATTTTTGGAAATAGATATGGGGTATCTAATTACATGCATAGGGCTTTTTTGTACTGTGGCCGGATTGGTCATCGGTTTTTTTACGTTTCATCGAAATCGGGATAAGTGTAAAAAATGATGCGACTGAATCGGCCATTATCAAAACCAAGTTAGAAAATATTTGTCAATCCGTTGATTTAATTCGAATTGATTTTAAAGCGAGTGAGAAACGATGGAACACATTGTCAGAACAAGTCGTTCGAATTGATGATAATACCAAGCAGGCGCATAAGCGCATCGATAAAATTGAAAATAAAGGAGAGGTCTAAATTGGATAAAACAAAACAATATATAGCGATGATAGGCGGTGCACTGGGTGCACTGCTTTTATTTTTTCAATCACTCGGCTTTCAGGTGGAATGGTTCAATGAAAATACTATCAATTCATTTATTAATTTCCTTACAGCCATAGTGCCTCTTATGTTTGCTCTATACGGTGTGTATAAGAATCAATATCTCCTAACCGAGAAAGCGAAGAAACAAGAAGGAGTTTTGAAAAAACAAGGATTAAAATGAGCTGCCTATCGGGTGGCTTTTTATCTTGTATAAAAGGGGGATGTTAGAAAATGACTGTATCTTTACAAACTTTGCTGGATAGATCAGCTAGAAAAATGGGTGTAGGGATTAATTTTATTGTGAAGGGCTCGGCATTGGAAATGATAAAACGATCGTATAAGGAAGGAATTTACGTCCAAATAAGTTCAGGTTATCGCTCAATGGAAGAACAGGCTGCACTATACGCTCAAAGCCGTCTTTATAGCTACAAGGGTAATAGCTAAGTCAAAAGTGACGCAAGCGAAACCTGGACAATCTATTCACAATTATGGATACGCCATTGATTATTTCCTTGTTAGTGATGATGTAAAAACAGCCTTGTGGACGGTAAATGCAAAATGGAGACGTGTAGCTGCCATTGGAAAAGAACTTGGGTTTAAATGGGGAGGAGATTAGATAGGCTTTAAGGATTACCCACACTTAGAAATGACAGGTTGCTTTTCCTTTACCCAGCTGTAGGCCGGCAAAAGACCGAATCTAACCTTGAAATTTAAGTCAGGTTCAGAAGTTGTTACTGAGCTGCCTAAAAAAGAAGTAGCTCATGAGGTAAGTAAGAATCCTTCCGAAGGCAAAGGTGATAACACGATCGTTTCCATTCAGAAATCACTAAATAGCCGGTATGTATTTAATCTCATTTTGGATGGTATCCGGGACCTAAAACTAAGTCAGCCCTTAACAAAGCACTACAAACCGAACTTAATAAGCAATTCAATAAAAAGTTGGTTGTGGACGGAAAATGGGGACCTAAGACTAAGGCGGCTATCGTAACTGTTCAAAAGGGTGCTAAAGGCAATCTTACGTGGATTTTACAAGCCACACTTTATATGGAATATTATTCCACTTTTGGAAAGGGTACTGAAACAGCATTAGAAAAGTTTCAGAAAGCTAAAAAGATTACTGCAGATAAAAAGGCTGGAAAAGCTTTTTTCACAGAATTATTTGCTGCATAAAAACTATTAATATAGAAAAAACCTGTAGAATTGCCTCTACAGGTTTTGCTAATCTTTTTTATTTTTGCTTATAGGTTTTTCCACTTTTAATTACAAAAAATATTAATGAAGCAAAAAATAAAATATTAGACAAATTCACAAACAGTTTTATTCCAGCATTAAGATCTTTTAATCCCATAAAAATATCAATAACAGAGACTAATCCAGTAATAACCAACAATATCAAAAAAAATAAATATATTTTAATCACTTCCATTTATTTAGAGTAAGAAAAACACTATCGCTCTTGATGTAACATCCGCTAAATAACTTGGTACGCCAACTTGTTTTAAAGCCTTAGATAGCCCTGCTTCAGCAGTACCAGAGAAATCTACTAATATGTCAAAAGCTTCCATTACAACTTGGTAACTCAAATAGTAGTTCAAAGATTTTTTTGCTTTACTTGTTAATGGTAATTTATCAACATATACTTTGATTTGTTCATTCCACGCACGTGATCCAACATTCTTAAGCTTTTTAATCATCTGTTTTGCTGCTTGTTTTGCAGCCATTGTTTTTAAACCAAATGTAGTTATTTGTCCAGATAGTTGTTGATCGTCAGCAATATTAAGATTATTACTTACAGTGTTAAAAAGATCATAGTAATCTACTTGACTTAATTCTAGTTCAATAGCTTCATCAACTTCAACATTCAAAAGTCCTGGATTAGAGTTAAGGTCCTCAGAATAATATTCGTCTGAGTTTTGAGCATTAGCAAACGTTGGAAGTGCTACTGTTGAGAGCATCAACGCAGACATTGAAGCTAAACCTAGTTGTTTTAATTTATTCACAATTTACCATCCTATCTAAAAATTGGTTAATGACAGTAAAATTATAGCATTACAATATTACTATATCAATAATATTTTTAAATCAATAGAAACACTACAAAAGGTAAAAGAATAGCTATTAATGTCAAACAGTTTTGATGTTAGCTCAGCATTATACTTTCGTAAAAAATCGAGTGAAGAAAATTATTTCCAAATAAAAAACGGTACTTGTACAATTACAATAGTAAAAAAACCAAAAAATCAAGCCTCTTCTAGAGTGTGAGGGGCTTGATTTATTAGTTTTAAAAGGCTTCTTATATTGTAGGTCTTGCCTTTTTAATTAACTCCGTAATATTAATATCTCCGTTATAAAACACCTGGTCATTCGAAAATCATCACTCGCAGCAAAGCTCATTTTAATCTGCTCAATCCATTTATATGCGGCAATGGCTGCTGTCCAGCCAGGATCCTTTTTATAGTCTGAATTTATAACAGAGAAGCTTCCACTTTGATATTTATGTTCATACTTACCTACCTAAGAGAAGGATCATACCAGCTTTCGCCAATAATCATATTCTCACCTTTTCTTGTAAAAGTAAATTTCGCTATATTTTGGCCTTCTAAAAGATAAGTGCTTCCCAGAAAACCGTCAGCTAACTGATATCTTCCTCTTTGGCGAGATTAGCTGCTAAATCCTCGCTATACATTTCAATTAAGTTCTTAGTCCTCTTTTCATTGTTCATAGCGTCAAATTTCAAATGTGGTAAAACTATATTACTCCCATCATTTAGACCTAAGTTTTCGTTAACTTCCATATCACTAATATTCGTGTGGCTATAGTTCTTATCTATAATGCTGTTAATTGTATCTTCGATTTTTTCTTCCCTTGTTGAATCCGATTCGGGAAACCATTCATCCTCCAAATCTTCTTCCTGACTTTCTTCGCTCTTCATCGTCTCATTAGTTGAAATAGAATTTTTTTCAACTACAGGTTCTGTTTCATTTGAAGTTTCTGCATCTTCAATGGCTACTGCGATAAATGCAACAACAAAAAGTAAAATGAATGACCCGACCGATGACAATAACATTTTCTTAACTTTCCCTGTTTTTCTAAAAGCTGATATGATTGCGGCAAGAATAAAAAATATTGTGGCAAACACACAAAGTAATCCTAAAAATCTCAACGTTTCCTTCCCTCCATTTACTTAATCATTTGATAATTCCTCATCTTCTTCATATAAATCATCGACCTTCACACCTAATAATTTAGCTAATTAACACATTAATAATTGTAAGGTCTTTTCTATTATTGTGGAATTATTTTTACAAAAATGCGTAAAGTTTCTAAATAAATAGATAATAAATACAAGGTTACATATTCTTGGGAAATATGGTAGTTTAGTATACGACTACATGATTAGAGGAGATGGAAAGATGAAAAGAGTAATTGTATTGGCATTAATTTTTAGTTTGTTTTTTAGTACGGCCTTTATCCCAAAAAGTTTTGCTGAAACAACCGTAGACAATCAAGCGGATTTCTTGAATGAAGCCTTTGAAGAATCTACAAATTTAGAAGATAGTAATACACAAACCATTGATATTAAAAATGATGATGGTAATATTATTGGTAAAGAAATAATTACTATTTCTAGAAAAGTAGAGAAAAATATTGAAGATGGCATTGTAACAATCACTTTAAATAGAGAAACTCATACTGAATTAGATGGTAAAGTTAGTGATAAGGTTTATGATACCGAAGTAGTTTCTTATACAACAGACGGTGAAGTTTTCATTAATGGTATAGAAGCTGACCCAAATGAGTTAAACGAATTGGTGTATGACAGTGAATCATCTGTAATTTCACCTCGACTAGCTAGTGGCGGAGTGAGCTATCTAACTTCATACAAAGAAACATCATCTAAAAAATACACTTTAAAAGCATTTAAAGAACCAACTAATGCATTTTTAGATGGTGGAAAAGGCACACCAAGAACAAAGAAAAATGTTAGTTATGGAGCAAAAGTAGTTGATTTTAAACAGCTATCTAAAAATGTATCAAATGCAAGATCACAAATTCTTACTTCGTCAGCTCAATTAATAGCTGCGGGTATTGGCGCCCTTTATTGGTGGACAGTTGTTGGTTTAATTGGTGCAACAGGTACTGCAGGCTTGGCAGCATATCAAATATATAGTGCAAGCAATTCAGCTAAGGCAGATATGAAAGAGGCTTATAATCTATTAAAATAAAGGATAGATAAACTAATATGATGAATTATTTACAAGGTGTTTTTATAAGTGCAATGATTGTGTTTTGTTTATATCAAATTATAGAAAAAAAACAAAAAGACAAAAAAACTAGACATTCTTATTATTGGGTAATTTTCTTATTTATCTTATGGTTATACTTGTTTAATGGTATAAATCAATGAATTATATGAAAAACATAAATTCTCTCTCAAGATAAGATATTTACTAACCCTGACAAGAAATTAGCTAGTTCTTGTCAGGGTTTTTATATTCATAAAGTTGGATTTTTTGCGTCCATAAATTCAGCATCAAAGTAAAGATTGTTCATAAGCTTATTCACAATACCATTGAAATAAGCAAATTTCCCCTTATGCATCTTAACTCTACTCTTAACCTTCATAGCAAATTGCTTAAATGCTTTAGTGCCGATTTCTATTTCCTGTCCCCTTGTGAATGCTCTTTTGTTAGTAGAATAATCAACCACTCTATTACACTGCTTAATTACCTTCCAGAACTCTTGTATAGTTTCAGCTTTCTCGTAGAAAGAACCTACTAGATTACTAAATACACCCGCAACCCAATGGGCTACAAAATTTGCTTGGTTTAAAGATTTTGCTAGAGAATTATCCACATGAGAGAATTGAGCAACGGCTTTACGTTTATTGTTTTTAATATTTTGTTTTAAGAAAGATGTAGTTGTTTTAATGGCCGGACACTTCTTGGTCATTTTCACAGGGGTCTTGCCGGTCATTTCATCATTTACAGGCTGAATGATAATAGCATTAGCTGTTTGCATCATATCCTTTTTCCTCTTCATAGGTACTTGGCAGATCATCCCGAGGACTTCGAGTTTCTTCATTAATCGTTGAACAGTTTTATAAGATACTTCAAGCTTATCTGCAATTGTATTCTTACACATATAGCTCACACCAAGTTGCTTGCAGCTATGACGCTTCAAGAGCTCCAACAATGCAATTAGTCTGGATTGTACATCTGAACGTTTAATGTCCAGACGAATGACGTCCCTGTAAACTCGTACCGTTTTATTTAATTCTTCAATAACTGTGAAAGAAGATAGGTTGTTATATGATTCTTCATTTGATATTACGTCGATACGTTTCTTCATTTTGCAGTCTCCTTAGACAACAAAAAGCAACGGCCCTGGGTGAGCAAACCGTTGCTAAGAAACCCATGATGTAATAAACTACATCTAAGGGTACAGCAAGTGTTTGCCTATCGTAAGTAGGCGGACGGTATAAATAGTGGTCCAACACTAATTATACACGCTGTGCTTTTTTTTTGTTTTCCAGTAGACACAAGGAATGTTTTTAATCGTTGGAGGTGTGCCTCCGCCAACCCAAATCGCAGTGATTTGCCCCAGTGCAGTCAAGGTAGCGGTTCCGCTGCCGATGGCCGTGCCAAATAGTTTGGCAACCGACCCGGCCAAGGAAATGCCTGAGAATCCCGACCCGTCAAGGCCAGTGATGGCACCGATGCCTGTTAATGTTACGGCAGCGATCTCCTTCGTCAAAGGAACAGAGGCCGCTAAGGCGGCACCGAGGTCATTGACGATGCCGAGCGACGTTTTTGGTAAATAATCTCCGATGATTTGATTGAAGCCGGAATCACCTAAATAGAAGAATGCAGCGATTGGAATGACCGGTCCGAATACCTTAAAGCCAAATTGAAAGCCTTGAATCAAATAGGCCGTCGATTTTTCAAGGCCCTGTTGTTTATGTGCCACAAGAGATAAAATCAGTAAAATGAAAACCGCCGTACCGCCCACCAACGCCGTCGCATCTCCGCCCTGCAGCTTCAAGATAGACAACGCCACCACATCGAGCAGAAATGCAAGCGGAATGAATATGGCAAAAAACTTCTTTTGCGCCAGAGTGAGCAGTTCTTCACTTCCTGCTTGATCCTGGACGATGCCCGCATTATCATCTGCTTTGATTCTTCCAAGCTTCATATCCCGCTTCAAGAGGATGAAAGCGGAGAGGGTGGTGACAACCCCCATCGTAATCACAAGGGGAATGCTGGCGGCGATGACATCACCGACTGGAATCGAAGCCGCGTCTGCCGTCAGTTTGGGTGCCGCTTGAATGATGAAATCCCCTGATAGCGCGATACCGTGGCCAAATAGGTTCATGGCCATCGCCACGCCGAGTGCCGGCAAACCTGCCCGTAACGCTACGGGAAGCAGAACCGCACCAAGTAAGGCAACCGCCGGTGAAGGCCAAAAAAACCACGATATGATCATCATGATGATTCCGATTATCCAAAAGGCAAGTGCAGGATTTTTAATGAATTTAGCAAAAGGAGCAATCATGACATCGTTGATTCCAGACTTGGTCAACACCGTGCTCATGGCGACAATGATGGAGATGATCAATATCGTCGACATTAATTCCGTGATGGCGAAAATGAAGCTGTTGAATATCCCGCTTATCGACGAAGCTAAACTGCCTGTAGCCACCAACGCCAATAGAAAAATGCCAATGATGCAAATGAGGGTCGTATCCCGACGCTTTACCATAAATCCAATGATCAATGCAATGAATACAACATAAATCCAGTGTAGTGCTGTCAACTCCAGTCCCATGATTCGTCCCCCTCATAAATGTGCCTAGTTACAGATTATGAAGGGAGATCATGGTGGTGAGTGGTTTGGCGAATTTAAGGGGGCTTTCCTTGAACTGGTGAAGGTACAAAACGGGAGAATACACGCATTAATGAAGTGGAGGAAATGGAGTTAGTATAGTTTCATGGACACATTTTAGTTAAGTCCTTACAATGATTTTTGAGAGGATGTGTCCGTCTTGAAACGTAAGAATTTAGGTAAAAAATATAATAACGAATTCAAGAAGACGATTGTCGATCTTTATCACTCGGGTAATTCGGTCAAAGAATTAAGCGGCGAATATGGAATATCGGAAGTGACCATTTATAAATGGGTTAAAGAATTTACTCCAATCGGTTTAGGGGAAGAGTCCATGACTCCAAAGGAATTAGCCGCAATTCAGAAGAAAAACTTTCGGTTAAAGCAAGAAGTTGAAATCTTAAAAAAGGCTATGGCCATATACGCGAAAAAGTACCCGAGACAGACCTTACCGAATTTATTGAGGAATACAAGAAACAATATCCCGTACAGAAGATGTGTGAAATACTAGAAATTCCAATAAGCAGCTATTATCAGTCCCTTCAAATAGTCGTATCGAATCGTGAATAGGAAAACCAAGAACTCACGAATGAAATTCATCTTATTTACCTGGAAAGCAAAGGACGATAGGGGCTCTAAAGATTTATGTAAGCTTATTAACTAAAGGGGTATCCCTAAGTCTAAAGCGTGTTCAACGTTTAATGAGCAAGGCGAGAATTCGTTCAATTACCAAGAAAAAATACCGTCCCTATCCATCTAAAGAAAAGGTTATTCAATTGGATAATTTGCTAAAACGAGACTTCACTACTCAGACCATTAATGAGAAATGGGTAGCAGATATTACCTATATCTACACGTTAAAAGACGGATGGTGTTATTTAGCTTCGATTTTGGACCTTCATTCTAAGAAAATAGTAGGATATTCATTTGCGCGTTCAATGACGACAAAACTGGTCATAAAAGCTTTCAATAACGCACACTTATCACAAAAGCCCTCGGAGGGCTTAGTTCTTCATACTGATCTTGGCTCACAATATACAAGCAGTGTGTTTACTCAACATATCCAAAACCATCATATTAAGCAATCCTTTAGTCAGAAAGGTTGCCCGTACGATAATGCCTGTATAGAATCCTTTCATGCGAAATTAAAAAAGGAACAAGTCAACCACGTACAATATTTAGACTATTAGACCGCTAAATTAGCGTTTTTCCAATTTATTGAAAGTTGGTATAACCGAAAAAGAATTCACAGCAGCTAGGATATAAAACTCCACAAACGATTGAGGATCAAATTAAAAATCCAGCTTAAGACTTAACCTTTTTGTGTCCAAAATATTGACTCAAATCCAAAGAGATATTTGAGAATAGATTAAAATCTCAATAAATAAAAGCCCTTCTCTAAAGAGGGGCTTGTTTTTTGAATCTATTTTTTAACGTTTATCCCAGTTTAATAAAGCTTATTCATCCTATTAAATTGGAGTGAACGTTATCCTATACAAAATTGATAATAGTTGTTATGAGTACTAGTACTATTAGAACTGATAGGAAACCTGATATAATTTTCCCAGCTTTTGCGCCTTTATTATCGGAGTAAAAGTTACCAATAATAAAGGCGGGGATGAAAAATATAATTGAATAGAACATTGTATAATGAATACCTGAATCACCATTTGACCAAGCGTTTAATCCGAAATAATTTAAAATAATATCTCCAATGCAAAATTTATCACCAAATCGAAAAGTAAACAAAACTCCGATTAAACAAAGGGCTAAAGAAAGTGAGCCTACTCCAATTTCTGTTGTTTTCTTAACTGTAATTATTGTCATGACTTTTTCCCCTTACCGTTAGGAATTTTCCTGTTTTTTTAAAAAATCCTAATAACTAATTTTATTAGTTTTAAAGATAAAACCTACTAATTTTGTGTACAGCCATAGCAGCTTACCTAAATTATGTTTTTTTTATTTTAACATATCTTATATAAAAAATTGTAAAGATTATTGATATTTATAAAATTATTGGTAAAAAAACTAGATTCTGGTTGACAAATTTTACAACAATTGTAATGATTATGAATGTAAATAAAACTATTTTACTATTTTTGGAGGTATAAGTAATGAAAATGAAAAGAAGTATAATTATATTGATAGGGTTATGTTTATTTTTTTCAACCTTAACTATGTTCTCAACTAACAAAGTTAATGCAGAAGAAATTAATAATGAAAATTCAGCAATCATTGATTTAAAATTGAGTGCAAGTGAAATGAAATTGCAAAAACAGTATGAGACAAGGCTTGTTGAAGAGTTAAAGAACAATGATTCAGACGAGTATCCAGAGGTTTTAGAAGAATTTATTAAGGACAATGAAAGCAAGATTGCTGAAAAATTAAAAGAGGAAAATGCTGAAGATACTGAAGCGATTACTATTAACGATAAGGAAGTAAGCCATAAATATAAAGTTGATGAAAATACTGTCTTGAATGTTGATGCTAATGGGATTACATTAGATGCCTTTGAAGAGGGGGCAGAAAGAGAAGCGACAATAGAAGAAGATTCAAGGTTAGAAGAAGATTCGAGTTTAGAAGAAACTGATGAATTTGAATATGGTTTCCTTCCTATAATAACGAAAGGTATAAGAAATACTTTCCAAGTACCATCTGCTTATGCAGCATCTTCTAAAACCAAATCAGCCAGTCATTATAGAATATGTTACAGTAATATTGGAACTAAATTATACACAGCAAAAATCGCTGCTGATTTCACATATAATGGTAGTACAGTTACAGCTCAAAGAACAACAAATTACATAAAAAGACATTTTGATGGGGCAATGTATAGTATATATGATAAAGCATCTGCTGTAACAAAGCCAAGCTCAAAAAAGCGCACTGCTTATCAGTCAGGAATGGTTAGTTGGGGATTGCACATAAAAGGAGTAGGTTTGGTTTTTGAGGAAAAGTATATACGAGTGAATGTATCAAGTGATCATAATGGTAAAATTAGTAAATCTTCTGTATTAGAATAAGGTGTGGGTGAAATGACAGGATCCTTTTTATTAATAATAGTTGCCATAGTTATCAGTTTGGCCATGTTTAAAATAACCAAAAAGAATAAGTGAGGGAACAGACGTTAAAAGTTAAAGGGGAGCGTATTAATCTCCTTTAACTTTTTTTTTATTAGTTTTATGTTAATTAATTATTACAATCTCTATTGTAATAAATTTGATTATCCTCTATCTTCTTATCTTGTGGAAGAAATTAGCTCCTTTTGAATGTAAATAAAGCGTGATATTGATGTGCATCACTTGGATTCCCTTTCACAATCACTCTTACCTGTTTCTACGCATTCTGTTAAATTTTTGGTCTACTGTGTTTGTTCTCCACTGCTCGTTTTCGACCATTCAAATTGATCAATAAATCCATCACCTTTCAAATCATTAGAGTAAGTTTGTTTTTCTTGGGACCCCTGGGGTTTCTGTTCTGCTTCTAATTGGGCCTGACGGTGCTCTTTTGCAATTCTTATTATGGACGGTATTCCTGAACCTAAAACTAAGTCAGCCCGTATATGGGTGCTTTGTTAGAAAATATTTGAAATTAGTGCAAATGATTATTAAATGTAACTCTCGGCGAAACTCTTACTGCATCAATATTTCTGACTAAAGATCCAATGAGTACATTCTTATTAACAAATAGTTTTTCGTAGATATATCGTATTTTTCGCAGATAAATTCTGTTATTCGTAGATAAGACTGCAATTTTCGCAGATAAATTCTATTTTTCGTAGATATTTATAGTAAAATGCTAGTTTGTTATTTATTTTTGAATGAACTTTATTTCAGAACATCATCGAAAATGAGTGTATTAAAGTTAAATATGGCATTTGACCTAATAGAAAAGTGCAAAATCCTCTAATAAAAAAACCCCTTGCGTCATCTGCATGATAAATACGACGCAAGGGGTTTTTTAGGAGGCTTTTTTTGGTAGGGTTTCATTCTAAAACTGATGAAGGTAAGAAAATAAACTCAGTAAATCAGTTATTTAGAAAAGTAACTTGTGAAGCGGAATTCCCTGCTTCTTCACCATATTTTTCCACTACAAACGTAACATAGTCGTCCTTGGAAAGACCAATAGGCAACCCATTGACTTTGTCTACGGGAATGTTCTTAGGGTTGTCGAGATTCGTATATCCATTATCATACCAAGCAAGCGCTAAGGATTTTAAATCTTTATATCCATAATAGTTTGAGCTTTCTTGGTCATTTTCTAAAAAAGTAACTTGTGAAGCGGAATTTCCTGCTTCTTCGCCATACTGTTCCACAACAAATCTAACAAAGTCATCCCTGGAAAGACCAATAGGCAACCCATTGACTTTGTCTACGGGAATGTTCTTAGGGTTGTCGAGATTCGTATATCCATTGTCATACCAAGCAAGCGCTAAAGATTTTAAGTCCTGATACCCATGGTAGCTTGATTCTTCTTTTTTTTCACTATGAAACAGCGTCGTTTGATTTGGCATAAATTCTCCTAGCCCACTTACCGCAATTCCTCCAGCCATAGTGAAAATGCCTAGTCCTGCTACTAAACTTTTTATCATGGAAATTCCTCCTCTTAATTTGTTTCAATAGATAGACGCATGACGGAGGATGAAAGTTTTCCCATATTTAAAAAATAAGTGAATGTATCTGGAATTCGATGTATTAGGTCACCAAACGCATGTATCCTTTATAACTTGGACTGAACGGAATCTCTTGCTGAGCGAGTTGAAAGAGGTGTTAGTAGCAAACAAAATCATTCGTTTGCATTCTCACGCCCATGTTAACGAGTCGAGCAGGAAGGAATGTAATACTGCTGATGGTCTGTGATCATTATGAATTTTCCCAGTATGCAGGTAGAGTTACAAACATGACTTCAAGAATGCCAGCATTCATAGATACTATGGGTGAGAGGCTGTTTATGCTTCTTTGTTACATAAATGTAAAGGCGTATCTTCTTTATTTTCAACCATACATCAAGTATTCTTAATTTGAATAGCATCTACTGTAAATGAGGGATAAGGCGTGAAGCAAATATATAGTGATATCATACAATTTAGGGGAACACATTATGAGTTTGGATACATGCAGGGGGAGGAGTTTAAGGATTCATTAACGGTAAAGAATCGTGAAGATCAGTGGAAGATCAGGCAGCCGCGATTTACGGTCGAGGAAGGCGAGGTCAAACGGGCGATTACACAGTTCGCTCCTGGAGTGTGGGAGGAATTGCTTGGGATGCAGGATGCGCTGAAATGGCCAATTGAGCGTGTGCTCCAAGAATTTGGAGGGTACCGCTTGGATTATGTTCGGTCTGGATGCTCGATCATGACAGGTGATGATTATCTGATTCGCAATTATGATTACCATCCAAAGACATATGAAGGACGTTATGTGTTATTCCAGCCAACCGATCAAGGATATTCAAGCATCGGCCCAAGCCAGCGGGGGACTGGAAGGATGGATGCGATGAATGAGAAGGGCTTGGTGATTGGGTATAACTTCATGAATCGAAAGAATCCTGGAGATGGCTTCATTTGTTGCATGATCGGCAGGCTGATTGTGGAAGCCTGTGCGAACGTAGAGGAAGCGGTGGCGATGTTGAAGGAAATCCCCCATCGGCATTCTTTCACGTACGTCGTCTATGATCGAAGCGGCAGTACATATATTGTGGAAACATCTCCGAGAAATGTGGAGGTGCGCACGGCAAGTGCCTGCACGAATCACTTTGAAATCATGAAAAATGAAAATCGTCACCATCTGATAGATTCAAAACGCCGGTTGGGGATCATTCAAGAGCAAGAAGGGAGCCTTTCGTCTGCCTACGAGGCATATCGCCTGTTCAATGATTCCAACCAAGGTGTCTTTTCGGATTTATATAGCAGCTGGGCCGGCACGATTCATACTTCCGCTTATTTGCCGAAGGAATTGAAGGCTTGGATTGCTTTAGGGGGCAATCAGGAGCCCACGATAATCGATTTTGCGAAGTGGCTAAAGGGAGAAGCTGTTGAGCTGGATCGGGTCAGGGGTGTAATCGATACGGATATTCCGTTCGTGCATATGGATGAGGGAGCGAATTGGTTCCGGACTTGAGCAATGAAAAACGCCCCACTGTTAAGTGTTGAATAATGTTGTTGTGTTTAACGGGCCCAATCACTCGATTGGGCTTTTTCCTGCATTTATTTTTTTGTACATGTTATTGGAGGTTCGCCCAGTAATATTATATGATAATGTTACATATTTTGGATAACAACCGTACTTGTACAATGAATGAGGGGATGAGCGAATGTTTTCGACAGCTTTCGGATGGTTCAGGTTCATTACAATAATAGAGGGAATTTCTTATGTTCTCCTGTTGGCTATTGGCATGCCCATTAAGTACATATTGAATATTGGTGAAGCGACACTCATTTTGGGCAGCATCCATGGATTTTTATTCGTCGTGTTTGGTCTTTTACTTCTTTATGTAAGCCTTCAATCAAAGTGGTCCTTTGTAAAAATGGCACTGATCTTCATCGTTTCATTTATCCCGTTTGGGAATTTTGTAATCGATCGAAAGGTATTGAAACAAAGTTAACCCTTTACATGATTAGTAAGTGCAATTTCCTGCAGATGCCTTCCAGTCAATGGAAGGCGTTTTTTTTATGGATGTAAGCTTGATGTAAGGTTGACATAAATGTGCTGTAAGAATGAGCTTATATAGTATAAATATCAACAATCATGATGAGGTGAAACAAATGGAACCATTATTGAAAGTGGAAAATATCAAAAAGATATATGGGAAGTCAAGTGCTGCTTACACGGCGCTGGAGAATATATCTTTTGACATTCATGAAGGAGAGTTCGTGGGAATCATGGGGCCATCAGGAGCGGGGAAATCTACCTTGCTTAATATGCTGGCAACGATCGATTCACCGACTGAAGGCAAAATTTATATGAGAGATGTAAGCATTCACGATATGAAGGGGGCCGATTTAACGGATTTCAGACGTGATAATCTTGGATTCATCTTTCAGGATTACAATTTGCTCGATTCATTGACCGTGAAGGAAAATATATTGCTGCCAATGGCGATTGCAAAAATGCCAGCAAAAGAAATCGATATCTCGGTGAACCGCATAGCTAAAGTATTTGGCATTGAAGATTTATTAGCTAAATATCCGTACCAAATCTCCGGTGGACAAAAACAGCGGACAGCCGCAGCAAGGGCGCTTGTAACTGAGCCTGCACTGATCTTGGCTGATGAACCAACAGGGGCACTCGATTCAAAATCAGCAACCGATTTACTGGAAAGCTTAAGTGAGCTAAATGAGAATAATCACTCGACCATCATGCTGGTAACACATGATGCATATGCGGCAAGCTTCTGCAATCGCATCATATTTATCAAGGATGGTACACTTTCCAAGGAAATTCACCGTGGTGTCCTAACGCGTAAAGCTTTCTTCCAAGAAATTATGGATGTCCTTGCAACTATTGGAGGTGAGGTAGATGACGTTATTTAGCCTGGCGAGGAAGAATATTGTCCGAAACCTATCCCAATATTTTTTATATATCGCATCCATGGTTTTCAGCATCATCATCTATTTTACATTCGTAACGTTGAAATACAGCGATACGATTGCAGAACAAACGGCTTCATCACAAAAATTAGATTCATTAATGAGTGGAGCGGCAGTCATCCTGATTTTCTTCGTTGCCATTTTCATTGCCTATTCAAATTCATTTTTTATGAAAAAACGTAAAAAGGAAGTCGCATTATATGCATTGCTCGGCGTACGAAATCGTCAAATTGGTTTTATGCTCTTCTTTGAAAACTTATTGCTAGGCTTGGTT
The DNA here is from genome assembly GCF_037992945.1 of Peribacillus sp. FSL E2-0218. Taxonomy (NCBI): domain Bacteria; kingdom Bacillati; phylum Bacillota; class Bacilli; order Caryophanales; family Bacillaceae; genus Peribacillus; species Peribacillus sp. FSL E2-0218. The sequence goes on from NZ_CP150304.1 coordinate 726,007, forward strand.
TCATTAGTCGTGGGGATTATCCTAGGTTTTTTGTGTTCAAAGGGACTCATGACGATTTTGATTTATTTGATGGGCTATGATGTCATTGCACCATTTACTTTTTCCGGAACTGCCGTTTTGAACACCTCGATCGTATTTCTAATTATTTTCTTGGTGACATCATTTCAGGGCTATCGTTTAATTTACCAATTTAAATTGATTGATTTATTCCATGCTTCTAAAAAAGGGGAAGCGGTCCCGAAGCCATCGAAGGGTGTAGCCATTCTTGGAATCCTGCTGATTGTCATCGGTTATTGGTTGGCGATGCAAGATCTATTTACTTCTAAAGTGTGGGAGAAAGTCGGCTTTTTAATGACGGCACTCATCATCTTGACAACAGTTATTGTCGGTACGTTTTTGTTGTTTCATAGTGTGACAGGCTTTGTGTTGGAGCTGATCAAGAAAAATGAAAAATGGCTATGGAAAGGTCTGCATTTGATGACGATTTCCCAACTGCTCTATCGCATTCGGGGCAATGCACGTACATTGACCGTCATTGCGGTGTTAAGTGCTACGACGGTAACGGCAGGCGGTGCAGTTTATGGTCTTTATTACAACACAAACGATCAGGTTTTGACTGCTGATCCCAGTACGTTCATGTATCGGCAAACGGATGCGAAAAGCGACGAAGAAGTCAGCGCCATTTTACCGGATACAAAGTATGATGAAGTGATCGAAGCACTGTCCGTCACCTTTCATGCGAAAGAGCTAAATGACTTGGATGGTTCAGGCAAGAGAATTTACACGGTTATCGACGAAGAAACATATAACAAATTAGCGGCCATACAAAACAAGGATGTGCTGCGTTTGAAGGAGGATCATGCTGTCATTCTCGATATAGGATATGACGAAAGGCTCTCTCCAGACTATAAGGGAAAGACGATCACGACAAAAAACAATACGGCAATCACATTTCAAGGCGTTAAGACACAAACGGTTTTAAATGCGGGTACAGCAGGCATCACGGTTGTCGTATCCAATCATACATTTGAAGCATTGCAAAAGGATGGGGAGTCGCTAACATATCGTGTCATTGGTATGGACAAGGCATCCGTTGATTTATCCGGGGAAATGGCAAAGGAGATACCTGAAGAAGGGCAATTTTCCAGTGCGCCGCAAGACTTTCAACTGGCCCTCGAAAGCGTAGGATCCCTGCTCTTTATCGGGAGCTTCCTTGGTCTCGTCTTTTTAGCTGCGACAGGAAGCATCATTTACTTTAAAGTTTTAACTGAAGCAGAGGAAGATAAATCACAATATAATATGCTTCACAAGATGGGCGTCAGCGCTAAAGAAATGCGAAAATCGATTGCTTCACAAGTGGTCGTCATTTTCTTCGTACCTTTGGCAGCAGGATTATGCCACAGTGTTGTCGCTTTAAAAGCATTTTCTAGTTTATTGATGATGGACCTGGCGAAACCTGTGCTGATCTGGATGGTTGCCTATACGGTGATCTATGGTCTGTATTATATCTTAACGGTAGCTTCTTACAATCGTATTATCACACAAAATAATAAAACGGAAGGATGATCGAGATGAAGAAATTTCTTATGATAGTTGGAATTTTGTTTATACTGGGAGCGGCAGGAGTCTTCGCTCTTACTAAACTAGACTTTAACCGCATGAATGCCGATAATTATTATTTGCAAATTACGGAGGATGGAACACAGCATGAACACAAACTTGACGATGGTTCGGTGATGACTTCTTATTCATATAAACTGGAGGCCACAAATGCTGATGGTGAAACGGAGACGCTTGAATTCACGGCACAAAAAAATCTGCGGAAAGATGCCTATTTGAAGGTATACGTGAAGGATGAAGATCAAGTATCTTCCTATGATGAAGTGACATTCGAGGAAATCCCAAAGAAGGCCCAAGAAAAGCTTAAATAGGAAAGAAGGGCTGTCCGTAAGTTGTGGACAGCCCTTCTCTGTAATAAAAATATTTATAAAAGTATCGTAATGGTCGTTCCCTTATTTTCAATGCTAGTCAAGTCCAGCTTACCTTTATGAGCGTGTATAATATCCCTTGCAATGGCCATCCCCAAGCCTGTTCCGTGTGTGTTGGCGGTACTCGTACCTCGATAGTAGCGTTCAAAAATTTGTGCCAAATCTTTGGCGGGAATGCCGCTGCCATTATCGGCAATGGTAATTTGGGTATGAGTATCTGATTGTTGATGAATGGCATCAATTTGGATTTTCACGACGACATTTTCATCATTATGTACGAGCGCATTGTAGATTAGATTGAAAATTGCCCGTTTCAGTAATTTTTTATCCACTTGATGGATTGCTTTATCGACATTTGCCTCGAATTCAATCTGTCGATCCCCAAATGATGAATCATTTAACAATTCGATCGTCATTTCGCGTATGAATCCAACGATATCAATTTCTTCAAATTGTATAGGTAGTCGTTGATTTCGCAAACGCATCGTTAAATTGAGATCATCTAACAAATCCTTCATATATATGGACTGTCTATTAATAATGGCTATATACTCATCCAATTCTTGCGGCGTTAAATCCACGGCGCTTTCCCTCATCAATTCCGTATACCCAAGGATGGAAGATAGTGGTGTCTTCATGTCATGTGAAATGTTGCTAATCCATTCTTCACGCATGTTGTCGAGTTGATTGCGTTCTTTTTCATACTGATCTAACTTTACCGATAGTTCATTCATATTGCGAAATACATCTTCATAAACGCCCTTTGGTATGCTCATCTTTTTAAAGCGCCTATCCCGAAGCTGCTGTATTCCTTCTATTAAAATGTGGAGCGGACTCGTTAACTTTTTTCCAAATAAGAAACCAATGACTAATGCAATCATGATATCGACGGATAGAAATAGTAAAAGGATGATGTTGATGTACTTTAAAAGGCTATCATAATTATAGGACAATACATACCGGCCTATTCCTCGATCTTTAACTCCGATAAAATAGCTGAAATTGTGGGCTTCACCGACAAAAACAGTCGTCTCAGAATCAACTTCCTTGTACTTATACATTTGGACGATTTCAGCAGGAGTATATACGGTTTTCAATTGCTGAGGGGTGTAATAGGCTGCAACTTGCTGCCCCTTATCATTCAAAAATTGTATCCATGCGTTATTATTCCTCAGACTTTCTCGTCCTTCTTCATTTACCTTTGGTTTATTATCTTTGAGGTCTACATATTGTGAAAATTGCCTGCTAAAGTTCTCCGCAGATTCCTCTTCCGTGTCTATATGAACAAAAAGTAAACATATAAGCAAAATGGTATTCACAATCCCCACGATCACTACGATCGTCACAACGGATCCTAAAAAGCGGCCTGTCAATTTCCACTTCATCTTTGTTTGCCCTTGGTTTGCAATTTATACCCAAGTCCCTTTACGGTTAGGATAAAAGCTGGCTTTGAAGGATCTGCCTCGATTTTTTCGCGTAAGCGGCGAATATGGACCATCACGGTATTATCCGAGCCAAAAAATTCATCGCCCCATACATGTTCAAACAAAGTTTCCTTGCTTAAAATCTGATTCGGATGATGCATGAAACAGCTCATCAATCCGATTTCTTTTGCGGTGAGCTGAATGGGCTTGCCATCCTTCTTCAATTCGGTTTCATTTGCACTAAGCTCAAACGGACCAATCAGCAAATTTTTCGGGACGTGTTTTTCCTCTGAAAAACCAGCTCGTCTCAGCTGCGCCTTCACCCGGTAGGCAACCTCCTTCGGACTGAATGGCTTGGTAATGTAATCATCGCCGCCAATCGCCAACCCTAAAAGCTTGTCGATTTCCTCATCCTTTGCCGACAAAAATAAAATGGGTACATTGGAAACTTCACGAATACGCCTGCATAAATCATAGCCTTCGCCATCAGGCAGCATGATATCGAGTAAGACGAGAGCGGGATCAAGCTCTTGGAATCGAGCCCATCCGTCTGCAAGCGTCCCTGCCGTCACAATATTAGCCATGCCTTCTTTATGTAAAACGGTCTCCATGAGATGTGCCAAATCTTGTTCATCGTCAATAATTAAAATCCATTGTTCATTAGACATCGTTTTGCCTCCTTAACATCGCTCTTACCCTCCAGTATAGTGCACAAGCAGACTGTATCAAAGGTATCTGCAGTGTTTTTTACTCCGAGGCATTGTATGCCTGCTGTTTAGGAAGCAGCATTTGGCATGAAGGTTCCTAATGCTTGGTAAAGTTTGTATGATGGGCTGTTTAAAGAATGGCTGGGCGGTTCATGCTAAGTAGTATGGTTGGAGGAAAAAATAAAGGAGAAAAGAATAATGGAAACGAAAAAAGTGTTACCCGTCCTTTTTTTGGTGATGTTTTTGGTGATGGTCGGATTTGGAATCATCATTCCTGTCATACCTTTTTTGGCAGAAAAGGTTGGCGGCAGTCCTACGGAGTTGGGGCTGTTAATGGCAGTGTATTCGTTCATGCAACTGTTTTTTGCACCGATATGGGGGCGCATCTCCGACAGGGTGGGACGTAAGCCAGTCATGGCCATCGGCATTGCTGGATTGGCCGTTTCGTTTTTCATCATGGCTCTAGCAGATTCTTTATGGGGATTATTCGTAGCCCGGATTGTTGGCGGCGTTTTATCCTCGGCAAACATGCCGACGGCCATTGCATATGTAGCTGATATCACGAAGCCGGAAGAGAGGGGAAAGGGGATGGGAATCATCGGGGCAGCCACTGGGCTAGGCTTCATCTTTGGACCGGCGATTGGCGGAATATTCTCCAAAACAAGCTTGAATGTACCCTTTTACATAGCGGGGATTTCCTCTATGATTACCTTGCTGCTCGTGATGTTCCTATTGAAGGAATCACTTCCAGTCGAAAAGAGAGCCCCTCGATTTAAAAGTAAACAGTCCAGATGGAGTGGCTTTAAAGGCCCTCTTAGTTACCTGTTCATCCTACAAATGATTGTCACGCTTTCGATGGCAGGACTTGAAACGACTTTTGCTTATTTTGCGGCAAAAAAGGCTGATATCAGCCTTGTGCAATTAGGATACATCTTCATGATCATGGGATTTGGCAGTGCGATTGTCCAAGGTGGCCTGGTGGGCAGGCTGAGCAAGAAATACGGGGAAGGTGTGGTCATCCAGTTGGGGCTCATCATCTCCGCAGTAGGATTCGCCCTCATTCTGTTTTCTTCCGGCTTCTGGACATCGGCGATCTTCCTTACGTTTTTCGGTATGGGAAATGGGTTCATCAGACCGGCGATTTCGGCACTGCTGACGAAAAGGTCTAATACGGGACATGGCAGTATCACCGGACTGCTTTCTTCCTTCGATTCCTTCGGAAGGATTGCCGGTCCTCCTATAGGCGGTTGGTTATTTTCCATTTCAAATGGCTTGCCATTTTTATCGGGCGCGATCCTTTCCGTTTTTGCATTGATTCTTTTTCAGAATTATCAAGCCCGCGCTAATCGAATCGAAGCTCCTTATAATTGTTGAAGCACAAAAATCCCCCATCTCTAGAATGGGGGATTTTTTGCGAAAAGAATGCACCAGGTCATCCTTGAATCAGATTGAGAAATTTACGTGTGCGCGCTTCTTTCGGATTGGTGAAAATTTGGTCGGGTGTTCCCCGTTCCATTATTTTTCCTTCATCCATGAAGATGACCTCGTCGGCGACCTCACGAGCGAAACGCATTTCATGAGTGACGACGATCATTGTCATGCCTTCTTCTTTTGCCAAGTCTTTCATTACCTTCAGCACGTCTCCGACTAATTCAGGATCCAGGGCCGAGGTGGGTTCGTCGAACAGCATGACCTTCGGCTCCATGGCCAGGGCCCTTGCGATGCCGACACGCTGCTGCTGTCCGCCGGACAATTGAAAAGGGTAAAAATCGATTTTTTCACCTAATCCAACCTTTGTCAGCAGAGCCGTCGCCGTTTCTTTCGCTTGATGTTTCGCTATATTCTTCACAATGATCGGACCTTCCATTACATTTTCCAGGGCCGTTTTGTGGGGGAAGAGATTATAGCTTTGGAATACCATCCCTGTCAAACTGCGGAAAGAGGTAATCGATTTTTTCTTGACCGGCTTATTGAAGTCCATCACCGTTTGATCGATCTCAATCGTCCCGTCCGTAGGCACCTCAAGGAGATTCAAACACCGAAGAAAGGTTGTTTTACCTGAACCAGAAGGTCCGATCAGTACGATGACTTTCCCTTGCTCCACTTCCAAATCGATGCCCCTTAATACATCAAGGTCACCAAACGATTTATGAAGATTCTTAATGTTGATCATGTTAAAATCTCCTTTGACTGCTGTGGTTCTCATTTTGCTACATAGCGATTAAGCTTGTCCTCGATACTTCCTTGTATGAAAGATAAAATCGTACACAAAATCCAATATAGGGCAGCGGCTTCGATGTAGAGTAATAGAAATTCATAGTTTTTTGCAGCGATCTCTTGTGCTTTGCGGAATAATTCCGTAACAAGGATCAGTGATGCGAGCGATGTATCCTTTAAAAGGCTGATGAACGTATTTGAAAGCGGGGGAATGGATACACGAGCCGCTTGCGGCAAGATGATACGTTTCAAAGCTTGGGTATATGTCATTCCAATTGAATAGCCTGCCTCCCATTGCCCTTTTGGTATCGATAAAATCGATGCACGGATAATTTCCGAAGCGTATGCTCCAACGCTTAGTGAGAATCCGATGATAGCCGATATAAAAGGGCTGATGGTGACGCCTAGGTTCGGCAGCCCATAAAAGATAATGAATAATTGCACAAGTAATGGTGTCCCACGGATGATTGACACATATACTCGTGCAATTATTTGAAATATTTTAATTGAAGATAATCGAGCCAACGCAGTAAGAACTGCGAGAATAAGACCAAGAACGAATGTAATCAAAGTTAGTGGAATTGTATTTTTAATAGCTCCCTCTATCATCGGATAGAGGGAGGTTTGCGCGATGGAAACAAGCTGGTTCATACGCTCAGGGTCGTTGAAAATATTACTTAGGAGAAACATCTTCACCGAACCATTTATCTGAAATCTTAGCGTACGTGCCGTCGTCTTTCATCGCTTTTAATGCTTTGTTTACTTCATCCACTAATTTGCCGCTGTCTTTTCTGAACATTAAACCACTTGCAGCTCCGTTTTCTTCCTCATCGGCCACTTTAATTGGCGCATCCGGGTGCTGCTTTTTATAATCAAGGAACGACAATTTGTCATTGATCGTGGCATCCACCCGTTTGGAACCAATAAGCTGAACACTTTGGGAGAACCCTTCGATGCCGGTAACTTTAGCTCCATGGGATTCAGCCAGATCATTGTAGTTGCTCGTTAAGGATTGTGCCGAAGTTTTACCTTTTAAGTCATGGAACGATTTAATATCTTTATTATCCTTGTGAACAAGCAGTACGGCACCTGATTGAATATAGGCATCCGAGAAATCATATTTCTTTTGGCGGCCTTCATTAATGCCCACTTGGTTTGCAATCATATCAAAACGTTTCGCATCCAACCCTGCAAACAGGCCGTCCCATTGCGTTTCCTTGAATTCAGCTTTCACTCCAAGGCGTTTTGCCACTTCTTCAGCAATTTCAACGTCGAAGCCCGTTAATTTGTCCGAATCATCGTGGAATGTGAAAGGAGGATATGTACCTTCAGTTCCGACTGTTAATACGCCATCTTTTTTAACTTTATCGTATAGATTTTCTTGTGAAGAAGATTTATTGTCGGTATTGTTTGCCTCGTTTTTTGTATTTGAACCACAAGCGCTAAGTACAACCGTGAAAGCTAACAATAGCGATAAAAGTGCAACCATTTTTTTCATTTCGGTAGACCTCCTAGTAATCTGATAGGGATTGATACTCTGTGATACTATACAAGAAAAGGAAAAAAGTCAATGAAAATAACTTATATCATTAGTGTGAATGAATCTTGATGAATTATACGGATTTTCACGCATTGAACCGAATTCGTTTCAATGCGTGAAAATCCGTTTAGTTTCCATTATGAAGGGAAAAAATACCTGGTTTACCTAACGCAGTGCGCCAAAGAATCGTATCAACTTAAAACTATTGCACGATATTTTTACACTGTGGCGGACCTGCTTGCCTGATCCTTGTTTTGTCCAAAAATCGATAAATCGCCAAACTCGCGGAAAAATGCGTCGGTTTCGCAGAAAAATCGCCAAATTCGTAAAAAAATGCGTCGAATTCGCAGAAAAATCGCCAAATTCACAGATAAAAGCTTCTGTTTCGTGGATAAATTTTCATTTTCCAAGAAAAAAGGCTGCCGAGCTCCGGCAGCTTGCAACGATTATTCCTTTGCACTCATCAAAAATCATTTAGCTTCCAGTAAATTGACATGATTGACAGTTTGATCTTCACCAACTATGAATTGTAGTTCATAATCACCTGTCTTGTAGATGTAGTTGATTTCATCCGTGCTTGAAATATGACGGATTTGATCGGCACTGCCAAGTTGTTCACCCAATACTTTAGGGGTGATGCTTCCTAAGTTATGATCGCGTTCTACATTTGTCCCCAAATATCTGATTTGGGAAATGGTCTTATCTTCGCCATAAGTGAAGGAGAATCCAGGGTGTCCCATTTCTGGATGATAAAAGTCAAAAGTCCCATCGTCATTGCCAGGTTCTGGGGGAGATCCGAATGTATTGTATACGTCTTTTTGGGTATTTTCCTTAATTTTTAAGCCTGTGGCAGTATAAGGCATTTCGCCTGAAAAGGCCTTATTGTAGATTTCATGTAAAGTGGTGATAGCGTGTGTCTTCGCTAAGCTGGAGGAGTCCTCCACCGTGGATGCGGCTTGAACCGGTTCAGTCGAAAAGGATGCACCTGCACCTAAAAGGGAACCGGTCAGAATAGCGGCACTAAGCATTCTGGTTGCTGGTTTTTTAGATAACATTTCTTATCCCTCCTATATGATACTTTTCCACCAATTCCTAGTCATGAAACATTTTTTCGGCCATTAATCGCCCAGTTAAGGTACTGCGCACCGTAGAAAAGTCAGCATTCCAACAGCTTTGCCCGAATGCTTTAGCTGCTTGCCAACACTACTTGTTAAATTCGCTGAAATCTTCTATATATAAAGCTACATAACCGCAAATGGGGCATACAGATGCTTTAGGCTTTGCAGATACACTCCTGAAAAGTCCCAACTTTTTAATGATCTTGAGTCCATTCATGCCGCCTTGAACATTCACTTGGCAATCCTCTATCATATCAGCATGGCAATGAGTACAAAGTCTTTTCATTATCTCCCTCCATTCCTGTAAAACTTCCTTTCTTGTTAATTCAAGCCTCATTTTAACATGAATATCCAACAGCCCATGACACTGATTTAAGGCGTTTGTTCCAGATTGTGATATCGAAAATCTTCTACCATTTAATGTAATGAGATGATATAATATTTGTGAATTAATTCACAATCACCGGATGAACGATTATCTCATATGAAGAAAGCGGGTTGGTTATATGCTGAAGAAAGTGGTTTTAGCAGGCGGGACTGGTTTTGTCGGACAATACTTTGAACAACATTTCAGGAACCTTGGATATGAAGTCGTCATCATTTCCCGGCAAACACCCCATATTGGCTGGGATGATAGAAAAGGAATAAGGGAAGCCATCGATAATTCGGAAATGCTGATCAATCTCGCCGGTAAAACGGTCAATTGCCGCTACAATGAGAAGAATAGAAAAGAAATTTTGGAATCCCGCACGGACACGACAGAAGTGCTCGGACTGGCAGTTGAGCAATGCGGAAATCCTCCTTCATTATGGATAAACTCCAGTACGGCGACGATATACAGGCATGCAGAGGATAAACCCATGACAGAAGGGAATGGAGAAATCGGTTCAGGATTCTCCGTCGATGTAGCGAAGGCATGGGAGCGTTCATTCTTTCGTTTCCAATTACCGGAAACGAGACAAATTGCTTTGCGGATAGCCATTGTTTTGGGTAATGGCGGCGTAATGACTCCTTATAGGAATCTAGTCAAATTCGGTCTGGGTGGCCGCCAAGGATCAGGGAACCAAAAATTCAGTTGGATACATATAGAAGATTTGTTCAACATTGTCCTTTTTCTAAAACAGAATGAGGGGCTTGAGGGAGTGTTCAATTGTTCCGCGCCTAACCCAGTCACTAATCGTGAGCTGATGGCACAGCTGAGACAGGCGATGAATAAAAAGATGGGCATGCCTTGCCCCGAACCATTGCTTACTATGGGCGCCTTCTTCATGGGGACCGAAACGGAATTGATCTTGAAAAGCCGCTGGGTCAAGCCTGAAAGATTGATAAAGGAAGGTTATGCCTTTACATTCAATCATCTGGATGAGGCGCTCGAACAGATTCTGTCTAAAGCTATATAAAATTATAAAATCCTGTAAAAAGATTGCTATAATGATAGGAAAAAGATCATGAATGGAGGGGAAGCGCATGGTCAGCATGCTTCCATCTGAAAAAGTCCGAAAATTCAAAACAGGAATATTCACAGAGCTTTCCGGGCGCAAGCAGGAAGCGATGAAACGAGGAGTGGATGTTATCGATTTGAGTGTAGGAAGTCCTGATCTACCACCGCCTGATTTTGTCATGGATACGCTTGTCAAGTATGCCCAGGATATTAATTCCTACGGATATACGTTAACGGGAACGCCCGAATTCCAGGAGGCTGTGCGATATTTTTATCAAGCCCGTTACGGAGTGGAACTGGATGAAGAGAAGGAAGTCCTTCAACTGATGGGATCCCAGGATGGCCTGGCACACTTGGCAATGGCGATGATAAATCCGGGAGATTATGTGCTTGTGCCGGATCCGGGATATCCCATTTACGAAGCTAGTGTAAAGCTTGCCGGTGGAATCATACATCCGATGCCGCTTACAGCAGAGAATGAATTCCTGCCGCAGCTTAACGAAATCTCTGAGGAAATAGTGAAAAAAGCAAAGATGATGATCATTAGTTATCCCGGAAATCCAGTCACAGCCCTGGCTGATGAAAGCTTTTTCGCAGAAGTGATCGCGTTTGCGAAAAAGAACGATATACTGGTGGTTCATGATTTTGCCTATTCCGAATTGATTTTTGATGATCATCCCCAAATTAGCTTCATGTCGATCCCAGGTGCCAGAGAAGTGGGAATTGAATTCAATTCACTTTCGAAAACATTTAATATGGCCGGCTGCCGCATTGGATACGTAGTCGGCAATAGCGATGCGTTGAACATATTGGGAACATTGAAATCACATATTGATTATGGAGTTTTTTATCCTATCCAAAAAGCTGCCGCAAAGGCGCTTACTTCCAACTTTTCATTGCTATCCGATCAGGCTCGGGAATATGAAAGACGTCGGGATGCCTTGATAGCAGGTCTTGCAAAAGCTGGGTGGCATGTGCCGAAAACATCCGCCACCATGTTCATTTGGGCCCGGATTCCAGCAGGGTGGAAGTCTCGCGATTTTGCCTATGCCTTGATTGAAAAGGCAGGAGTTACCGTTGTCCCAGGAGATGCTTTTGGGAAACAGGGCGAGGGTTATGTGCGAATGGCTTTGGTCCAGCCACCCGAGCGATTGAAAGAAGCGGCAGAACGGATAGGACTGTTCCTGGAGAAAAATCGATTGTAGGGAACATATTGGATAAGCTTATGAGTATCATCGACCGGTGTGCTGGCGATCGCTCACTAGTACATTGATAAAGAAAGAACGTCAATCAACGATTGAACGTTCTTTTTTTGTTGCTAATAGTCACTTACTTTTCATCACTCGATTCGAAATGAAATAGGCCATTACAGCTGAGAGCGCAGACATTATCATGACAGGCAATTGCGGCTGTGAAACCATACCGGGAGAACCGGCGATAGGAGTTGCCCCTGAAAAATCAGGAGTATATGCAGCAGTTAGAATCAGTCCGGATATCACTTGTAATATCGTGAATAACAATAGGAAACTAATTGTAAAGAAAAGATACTTCTTCATATGTTTCACCTCCTCTATTACATACGGATGACTTCCATGGAAGTTCCTTTAATTTACATTTTGTTATTGAGCGCCTCATAAATGTCCAAGCTTATTTACATTAGGAAAGTATAAAATGCCTTATATAGAGTATCAAGGGCTTGAAGCTGTTACTTACTTATTGAAATGGGGGAATCTGTAGACAAAAGAGGCCGCATCCGATTATTAATATAGAGTGCAGTGCATTGGAACGGTCGGAGTCCCATTCAGCAAAACTGTGGGAAATGGCGTTTCCTTCCTTGTTTTCATGAAGGTTCTAGCGTTTTCCAACCCTACTTGGGGGATTAAGAGAGAGGGAATTTGAAAGAGATTAGAGCGATAGATTATATGATGCATTTCCCGAACGGAAAAAGGACAAGCCGCATACTATATAGCAAGTCCGGATGCTTAATGAAACGGGCTTAATATGATAGATAGGGGGGCATGGCAATGATCAACTGGAAAGTGCGCCTTAAGAATCCAACGTTTATATTCACGGTTCTCCTTCCTGGGCTTTTGTTATTGGTACAGATGGTTGCGGCGTTCATAAACAATTTCATTCACCCAATCGGCTTTACCATTAGTGATGATGCATTGAGCGGGGCTTTGGGCATCATCAACTTTATAGCCATTACATTCTTTGGGGTCGGCGGTGTGATCGATCATACCACTAAAGGGCTAAGTGATAGCGAGAATGCTCGAAGTTATGATGAACCTAAATAATGGTACTCCATTGAAGATATAGAAGGAACCAGATAACACCGTTCAGGTTACACACGGTAGTTATCTGGTTTTTGTGTTTTAAGATGCTGGAAACGAATTGTGGATGTTTTTGACATGAAAACGAAAAAGGCAACATACATTTAAAATCGTGGTTCATTTTCAGTTTGGGGAGGAAAAAGAATGAGTTATCGTTTACCAGTTTCAAAATGGCTCGGGGCCATCGTTTTACTTGTGGCTTTATTGGGGGCATTCGTATTAAGTCCTGCCAATGCTTCAGCGTCCATCAATTATGGTGATGAAGTTGCCGCGTTGGCAAAGAAGCATGTGGGAAGCTCTTATAAATATGGAGGGACGACACCAAAAGGGTTCGATGCGAGTGGTCTGACCCAGTATGTATATAAAAATGCCGCGACAGAATTGAAGATTCCGAGAACTAGCGTCGATCAATATAAAACGGGCAAAGTCATACAACAAAAAGATTTAAAAACAGGAGATTTGGTGTTTTATGCCACAGGTAAGAAAGGGCAGGTTAGTTTTGTGGGAATCTATTATGGAAATGGCACATTTATCGGGGCCACATCCAAAGGAGTCAAGGAAGTGAAAATGATAGATAAGTATTGGAAGGAAAAATATATCGGCGCAAAACGGGTCATTAAGTGACTATGTAACGTTTGAAGCACCATAAGGAAAAGGAGCCTCGAATTTTCGATGCTCCTTTTTCTATTCATTCAATGATAATATCGGTTAAGACAACATTGCCATTGCGAACTTTTATTACCGCCATCGAAGGACTAGTCAATGCACGCGACTCCATTTGCTTTGCTTTTTCCTCTGATGCGAAATAATTGTCCAGGCCGTATTTAATCTGGATGCTTGTTGCCTTTTTCAATTCATAAGGAATTTGCAATTCCCCTTTTAGGTACATTCCTTTGCTTGGTTTCTTTTTCGTTACGGAATCGACTTCATATAGTCCGCTGCCGTCTTGTTTCAAGCGTACATAGACCTTTTTATAATCTCCCATATTCCTTGCTTTGAACTCGGATTTGATCGAATCGGCAAGTTGGGAAGGCTGGACCGTTTCAATGTCATATTCGAGGGCTACATAGCTGCCCCTAAACAAGTCTGTCGGATCGACGGGGGCCGTTTTGATTTTGATTTCTTCTCCCGTCATTGTTGTCAAGAACGGAGGAAATGCCAAAATCAATAGAATCAAGACCGGTATGGAAAAAACGATGAATGGTTGGAATGCTGAATTATTCATGGAGATGGCCTCCTTTTTTTCGTTGATTTTCAAAGAAAAAGCCAAACCCGATAAGCATGATGCCGCCGATGATGAATGTAAGCGATTTTGGCAAAAAGTCAAAGGAATCGAGATAATATCTGAAGATCAATGCACATATAATCACGATGCTGGTCAAACTGCCTTTTAGAATCAGATATAGCAGGAAAACAAAATAAGCTAAAGGGAACCAAATCGAAAACTCAAAGGTAAGGAATAGTGCCGTAATGCCATGTAAGATGTGCCCTTGGATGTGAATGACGTTTCGTAATCCAGGTGTAACCGGGATGAAAGCCAGCAGGATTCCGAGCACAAACAGGATGGAAAGGACGATCGTATTCGAGTTTTCCAAATCAAGCTTCGGCACGAATTCCATTAGAAATAGGGCGATGGTATTGATGGCTAATGCATTAATGAAAAAGGCAGGATACTTAGGGTAATTGAATTTTTTCAATAGGATGTATAAAGCCGGTAAAAACACAATGATGGCTAACGGATAAGATGTTTCATCAAGGAATATACTTCCATTGATATAAATGAACAGCAGGAACGAAGTAAAAAGGAGGATGAAAACATCCTTTAAGTAGTAGCAAATGAATACCGTTCCGATGGCCCACAATAGGAAGGAACTATTGAAATTGATGACAATGTTGAACATTTGTTCAATTAGGAAGATCCCAGCCCCGAATATTAAGATACCGACATAATGCAGGCTTCTTGCTGTTTTGGGATAGCGCAGCTGCCACTTTACACCAGCAACGTTCACTCCAATCAAGCACGCAATGATAAGCAGGAATTTCACGACTTTATCTAGATAGATCCAGTTACTGGCTACGAAGGTCAAAACGCCCAAACCTAACAGCAATGCCCCGATGGACAAGAGAATGGTGACGAAGCTCATATTCCCTTTCACGGCATAGGAATCTAACATCTTCTCTTTTTCTTGCTCGGAGATGATTCCTCCCTCTTCAAGGTAATTGAACTCATTTTTTAAAAAATCGAATTGCTTTTTCGTTATTTCTTTATGACCCAAAATAATTCCCCCTTCCACATTTTACTATTATACAATGTATTCTCTCCCACCCTCGAATAGATGTTGTTATTTTCCTTCTACCCTCAATGAAAGGAATATAACTAATTTTTTTTAGTACCTTGCAATAAACAATACCGTGTGGTAAATTATTTGCATAAGATGTATTGTTTGATGATCAGTACTGTTTATTGAACTATACCTTAAGATTCCTAAATGAGGAGTGATGGGTCCATGAATGTACAATTTAAGAAGGGTGTCCTCGAGCTGTGTGTTCTCGTTTTATTAGATAAGCAGGACCGTTACGGCTATGAGCTCGTACAGAAGATTTCAGATCAGATCGAGATATCGGAAGGGTCCGTATATCCGCTTTTAAGACGGTTGACGAAGGAAGAATATTTCACGACTTATTTGCAAGAATCGACGGAAGGCCCTCCGCGTAAGTATTATAAGCTTACGGACAAAGGCCGGGATTACCTTCAAGAGTTGCTGACGGAATGGAATGAATTTTCCAATGGAGTCAATCAATTAATCAAGGAAGGTGTGAGCCAATGAATAAAGAACAGTTTTTAAAACAGTTGAATGACTCTTTAACAAGGCTTTCATTAGAGGAGCGGCAGGATATCCTGCAGGACTACGAAGAATATTTCACAATAGGGATGGAGCAAGGAAAGACAGATCAGGAAATTTCCGCATCGCTCGGGAATCCTAAACAGATTGCCAAGGAACTGCTGGCCACCTATCATCTTGGCCAAGTCGAACAAACCACTTCTGCCGGTAATGTCATGAGGGCGGTTTGGGCCGTCATTGGCTTGGGCTTTTTCAATCTCGTCATCGTATTGGGTCCTTTCATAGCACTGGTTGGAGTCGTCCTTGCAGGCTGGGCATCGGCGATAGCATTCATTCTTGCTCCGGCCGCCGCATTGCTTAACCTTATAGTGAGCAGCTTTCAATTATTTGATTTGTTCTTCTCATTGGCATTATGCGGGCTTGGGATTTTCATGGCCATGGGGATGTTTGTCGCTACGAGAGCCCTGACGAAGGGGTTCATTCGTTATTTGAAATTTAACGCATCCCTTGTGAAAGGTGGTTTGAAAAAATGATCAATGTTAAAAAGTTATCGGTCATAGCTCTTGTTTTGTTTTTGATTGGAGCAATAGGGAGTGCGTTTACGTTTTCCCAAGTGACGAATCAGAGTGCGACGACAGAGGTAAAGACGATTTCGGATGTCGTGACGAACATAAACATCTCTGCTGACAATGCCACCGTCGAGATCATCCGGACGAAGGGTCAGGAAACCAAGGTAGAGCTGGTTTCAAAAGGGGTGGAGAACTCCAAACTGGATTTCACTGCAGATGTGGATGGTAAGAAGCTAACCGTGAAATTGAAAAATCAGCTTACCTTTAGCTTTGGTTTCCATATTCAATCTCTACATCTAAAGGTTTATGTGCCCGAGAGAGCGTATAAATCCTTAGCAATCAAATCCGACAATGGTAAAGTGAAAATATCGGATATGAAAAGTGAATATGTGAAAGTGAAATCGGAAAATGGCCGAATCGAATTAAATGAGATACTTGCGAAAAAAGTTGAAGTGAATTCTTCGAATGGAGCGGTGGAGCTCGATCATGTTGAAGGTGAACTGGTTGGATCCTCGAATAATGGCAAAATCATGCTGATTACAAAAGACTTGGATAGGAAGATCGATCTCGAAAGCGATAACGGTAAAATCATGATTCAAACGGAAAATGAACCGACAAATACGACTTTCGATGTCTCGGTCGACAATGGTAAAATCGATATTCTTGGCAAGTATGAGGGCAGTACTGTCATTGGCAAGGGTGAAAACCTGGTGAAATTGGAAACGAATAATGGGAAAATCGAAATAACGAAATAGCAATCAATGAAAAAGCCGGCCAAAAGAAGTCGGCTTTTTCCCTATGGGGCCTGTTTATATTTCCAGATTTTGAATTATGGTAATACAGGTTTAAGGATGAACCAAATACGGAAGCCACTATTTGCTGAAACAAGGTGCCGGGGATGACGGGAACTGCATCGGCGACCGGAAAATAGGCAACAGCAAGGGCGGCACCTGCGGAGAATTCGATTCCAGCTGGGGAACAATCCTTTCTCATCTGTAAATCAACTAAGAGAGAAACAGGGAAATTCAGATCATGACAGAGATGCTCGCCGTTTTTCCGCTTGTCAATCTACCATGGAAGGGAGAATGTACTAGAGGAGGGTAAGGGGGCAATGGCTGATACAATCCGATCTTCCCCTACTTTAATTTTTTCATAATATGATAGATCGTGACTTGCATTCCTGTGATACCCACAATCAATAGGGCTATTATGATGAACGGTCCTGAATCCTCATCTAAGCCGAATAGTAAGAGAAGGAATAAACCTGCACTTACGCCTAAACCCAGGATCATGTTCAATAGGAGCTTCATAGGCACTCTCCCCTAAAGGTTTTTTGCTTACATTATAAAATAGTTTTAAGGCCATTGCATAATCATCCGTTAATTTCCTCCACTTGACGGGGCAAATCGATGCTTATTGTCATATTGGGGTTTTCTTTATATATATTTAGGTACACGAAATAAATCGTTGGCTTCTTGCAACCATTTTTAGTAAACTGGCAAAGACAATTATACTTAGAAGGTGAAGGGATGAAGGAAACTTTAGTCGATGAACGGGTACGGGGTGCTGACAAGATCTGGACACGGGACTTTATCATGATCTGTTTAGCAAACCTTTGCATTTTCATGGGGTTTCAAATGACGATGCCTACGCTGCCGCTGTTTGTTGAGCAGCTTGGCGGGGATGATCGCCTTGTAGGGGCTGTGCTTGGCATTTTTACTTTTTCCGCCCTGCTAGTTCGGCCAATCGCAGGAAGGTTATTGGAAACGAAGGGAAGGCGCATCGTTTTTCTTGTTGGTTTAGCCATTTTTGCTTTGTCGGTGGGTTCCTTCGGCTTCATGGGGAGCATAGGTTTATTATTCATGATGCGGATTATACAGGGTGTAGGGTGGGGATTTTCTTCAACGGCCTCAGGGACGATCGCTTCTGATATAATCCCTGCGAAACGACGCGGTGAAGCGATGGGTTATTACGGTTTATCGGGAAACTTAGCATTGGCCTTCGGTCCATCCTTGGGGCTTTTCCTCGCCGCGGTTTTACCATTTCAAGAGTTGTTCCTGATCTGTTCAGTACTCGGTTTACTTGCCATCGTTACAGCGTCACTTATTCGATATCAAAAAGTGGAAAGAGATCCATCAACGGCAGCGGTGGCCAAAAGGTTCGATGTTTATGAAAAAAGTGCCATCCATCCATCGTTGCTCATTTTTTTCATATCCGTCACTTTTGGTGGAATTGCCACCTTCCTCCCGCTTTATACAGCGGAAAAAGGCGTAGATGGAATCCAGTGGTACTTTTTGGTGTATGCAACGGCCCTGATGGTAACAAGATTATTCTCGGGCCGTTTATATGACAGAAGGGGACATCGAGCCATCTTCATACCTTCGACAGTGCTCATCATGGCTGGGATGCTGCTGTTGGCATGGATGCCTGGTGAAGCGGTCCTTTACCTAGCGGCAGTGCTTTATGGATTTGGGTTCGGTTCGGTTCAGCCGGCGCTTCAGGCATGGTCGATTGAAAAAACGCCACCTAACCGGAAGGCGATGGCAAATGCCACGTACTTTTCCTTTTTTGACCTTGGAGTGGGCATGGGCGCCATCTTGTTCGGGCAAATAGGCTATCTTTTTGGATATAGGAGTATCTATATTACAGCAGCATTTTCGATTTTCATTTCCATGATCGTTTATTTATTGATTATCAAAAGTGAGAATAAGCTGAGCTCCCTGTAAGAACTGGGGGCTCTTGGTTCGCCCCTTGATAAGCGAGTGCTTTTAGTGGAAAGGAGCGGCCAAGTCGCCACCTTTCAAAAAAGGATGACTTCTAGTGGAGTCATCCTTTTTTTTTATCTGTTCGTTTTAACCGGCATCATCCTGAATATTTAAAAAATGGAAAAAGTTTGTTATTATCGTAAGGAGCATATACATAGGATGATTAAAGGTCTTAGTGAAGGAGGGGGAATCTTGGAATGAATGATTCTTCTAGCGAAGAGATGACATTGGAAAAAAGGAAGCGCATTTTCCAGGAAGAGCTGGATGCTTTGTGGGAAAGGCGGCTCATTCCTAAATCAGAATATATCCGGATTGGCAGGGCTTACGACAGATATTACCAGCTGGCACTTTATAAACAAAAACAGTTCAAGCAGGAGCGTGAACAATCGCTGGAAGGAACAGAAAAGATATTGGATGCTGATCCGATCGAGGAAGTTCAGGAAAGCCTGCCGGAAGAAAAGGCTTCATCGGAATTAAATGAAGCCGTTGCATCGTCCGAATCATTATTGCACGAAGAGAAGCACGAGGCGGTGCAAATGAGTTCCGCTTCCGAAGATGGCCTGAAACGGGAGAATACTCCAGACATAAAGCTGGAAAGCGAGTTTGTTAAACCGATAAAACCGAAAAAAACTAGTGAACAAATCAGGGAGCGGAATATTTCGATCGTCCTGCTCACAGGGGTGATATTGCTTCTTTTAGGCGGAATGATATTGGCAACTTCGTCATGGGGAGATTTAAATGCGCTCCTGAAAGTTTTCTTCATCGGAATGGTAGCCGTCATTTTTGCGGGAATGGCCTTCATTGCTTCAAAGCTGAAAATTGAACAGACGGCTTTTGCATTCCTGACGCTGGCGAGTCTATTCATTCCGATTACCATTTTATCAGCTTCATATTATCGAATCTTTGGAGAGTACCTTTCCCTTCATGGCGGGGGAGCTGGATTGCTCGGGTTTCTTGGCGGGTTACTCTGTTTGGCGGTATATGTTAAGATTGCGGATTATTTTAAATCGAAAATATTCATTTTCATTTCCCTATTTACCTTTGGGATTACCTGCTACTTCGGTGTAGCTTTTGTAACGCCCACCCTTGACTGGATGTTTTTGGCGATTGGCATTTTTAATTTCATTCTATTATTGAATGTCGGAAGATTAAATGATGAAGAATATTTAACGTTATTCAAACCCTATATATTTCAATTCATTCAGTTTAAGGTCATTGTGGAAGCATTCGTGATTTTGACGTTATTCGCAAGCAGCCTTACATATTCGTTAGCGTTGATTGTCTTTTCCGCAACGTTTTTCTTACTTGCCATCCAATTTCAAAAGAAATATCATGAAATGGCTTTTAGCGCTTTATTCACATACGGATATATCCACTTTATTTTTAACTCATTTTTAAGTGAATACAAGTTGATTGCACTGGCACTTGTACCACTCATTTTTACCGTTTTGGCGAAATATCTGGATAAAGGGGAGCTGACAAAGCTTTCAAGAACCTTCATGTTCACCAGCCTGATTGAAAGTGCAATAGTTTTCTTGTATCTAAACGCGATGGCCTACCAGGAAAATTATGCGCAACTGTTCATCGCGCTCATGATCGTTGCAGCACAGCTTGCCTATGTATCCCTTCGATCGAGGGAGTCACGCTTCACCTATCCTACTGTCGTGGTATTCAATTTTGCTTGTGTATATCTTTTCTATGCCTTACCTATCTCTTTTTCTACCGTTTTAAATCTGGTTTTTGCCCTTCAGGTCATGCTATATCTCGGACTTTATTTATATAATCATCATCCAAGATACAGTCTGTTCAAAGGGAGCATCGTGCATATCACTTCCATGATCATGCTAGTGGCACTTACGATTAAATTCAGCGAAATGGATTGGCTTGCCGTCAGCCTATTCTTGGCCGCGATAGCTGGACTTTTTTTCATCACATATATAAAAGACGATACCAAGCATATGAAGGAAAATGCCATTTACGGATTTCCAAGCACACTCATTCTGGCTTTCGTTTCTTCCTATCCATATTTGCTGGAAAGTGGCGCTTGGGTCCGGACAAATATCCCGGTGAGCCTCTATTTAATGACGGTCTCACTTATTTGCATCGCTTGCGCTTACGCGTTCAAAAAGAGATTCCGTGAATTCTTCCCTGTTTTTTACTATAGCGGCCAGTTTCTTTCCTTCCTTGCCTTTCTGTGGATTCCTTTCGATGCGCTGCAGCCATTGGAGGTAAGCGGAGTGATTGCCCTGGCTGTTGCAATAAATAGTTGGTCGGTCCGAATACATCGGCAACATATATTCTGGGTGCCTGTCGTGCTTACAAGTGCTGGCTTATATGCATCACTTTACGATGTGTTTGATTTTAATTCTGTGGCGATGAAGGTTGCATTCGTATTGTTCGGCCCGTTTATCTTTTTGCTGATAGGGGAGGTGTTAGGGAAATATTCGAAAAATGGGAGACTGTACTTCGTATACGTGAGCCATCTGGTCAACTTAGTTGCGATTCCCGTTGGCTATTTTCTCATCACCCAAACGGAAAGCATGCCGATCCTCTTTGTTACTCAGCTATTGGTGTATCTTTTGAGTGCTTTGCTCGCACAAGGGAAGTTGGAAAAATACGTGTATACGTATCTAGGTTTTTCCGTCCTTTTCCTACAGGTTCATTTATTTTTGAAGAATGTGGAGCAATTAGTGTTCATCGCATCAATATCCATGATGATAACCGTTGCGGTCATAACGATTCTGTGGGCTGCATCCAATGAAGGCTGGAAAAAAATCATCGGGTATTACCTTATTCCGTTCGTTCTTTTGACAATGGGCCTATCCGTTTTGGAAACCGCACTCCGCGATTTTCCGCCTGCCTGGGAAGCGGGCTGGGTTGGTCTGCTGACTGTACAATTCTTGCTTGGCTGGTATCTGCTCATGAAAGGGAATTGGCACAATTATGTTGTGATTCCTCTAAGCCTGGCCTTTATCTTCTATAATATGTATGTACACACATTGTCCCTTGTTATGGCGCTCATCTTCCTGCTGGTATGTACGGCTGTGATGGTGCTTGCCAGCATCCGCCATTTCAAAGGCTTGGTCGAACAAGATGGAGAGAGTGGCTGGATTGATTATTATCGGATCTATGGCTTGTTATATCTATGTGCCATGAATCTTGAAGTTTTCAGGAGAGTACAAGGGTTTGAGGAATTGGGGATCTTTGTTTCCCTCCTTCTGCCAGGCTATGTCATCCTGATGGGACGGTTCACAAGGGATAAAAGAGAAAGGTTCATCCATTTTTGGCTGACGGGCATTCTTGGTTTGTATCCATATTGGTCCATCATCCAATATGCGGGTTCGTTACAGCCCTTTGTTGGGATAACCGTCCTTTTTGCTTGTACGGCTTTCATGGTGATACTTAGCCGGAAGTATTTCAAGAGCTTGCTGAATAAAGACGGAGCAGGATTTCAATTGGATTTTTATCGGATCTATGGCCTGTTATTCCTCCTTGCCATGAATGTGGATGTTTTGACGGGGGAACGGGAACGGTTCATTTTGGAAATCATGGCAGCCATTCTAATTCCGATTTATTTCATCCTGATAAGAAGCATGACGACTGGAATCATGGAAAGGAACGTTCTTTTGGCTGCAGCGATATTGTCCAGCCTTTATCCGTATTGGGTCATCATCAACCAATTCACGATACCTGCCGTCCTTGAAGAAGAGGCAGATATTTTGCCGCTCTTCATCATCAGTACCATCCTGCTGAGGAAAATTTTCGTTAAAGGCAAAACCACACAATATATCGAGAGTGCGATTGTCTTACTCTTATTTTTAGACTTGATTCTGGATGCGATGGCGAGCAACACCTTATATGATGCGCTCATTATCGGAACGGTATCATTGGCAGCGATGCTGATTGGCTTCATGATGAAATACAAATCGTATTTCATTGCCGGAACGGGCACCATTTTATTCAATATTTATAGCAATACTACTTCGATGTGGAGCGAGATGCCATGGTGGTTGTATTTGATCATTGGCGGAGTCCTCCTTATCGGAATAGCCTCCTTCTTCGAATGGAAAAAGCAAAAAGACAACCGGACATCGAAGGAAGTGCTTGAAAAAAATAAACAAAGAATCAAGAATTGGTTCAACCGCTGGAATTAATGAAGAAAAGTGGCAAAACAAAAAGGCTTTGGTATTCCAAGCCTTTTTGTTTTGGACAATATTTTGGATGTTTTGTACTTTGTCCGTTTCTTTCCACTGCAGGCAATAAACTTTCCAGAGGACGTCCGTGAGCCTTCTCGGCGTGTGCATTCGTGGGGTGTTTCACTTGGTCTATCATTCTAAGCAAGATGCCAAACGCGCTTCTCATCTTCTTCCATTTTGTTTATTTCCTCTTGCCAATCATAAATTTCCACTTCCCATTGATCTAAATTCGCTTGCAACACATTAATTAAAAATGGACCTTTTTGAGCTTAAGACGAGCAGGAGCTGCATGAGGAGCAGCTGGAAGATGAATCGGAATGGCTGTCATGGCTGCCACCATGGTCCCGGCTGTGACCGGAGTGAGCGGAGGAAGTTTCCGAATTCCCGAAAATGTCTTTAAAATCGTGATCGAAATCATCCGTACTGGCATACGTGAAATAGGCAGGAGCGGCGTAGTCCGTCTGATTGTAGATTTTCCGCCCATTCCTTTCTGTCAGGGGGCGATTCACTTTGAATTGGGAGGTGAAATGTTCAAAGGTCATTTCCGCTTGTTTACTTGTCGGTTTTCGCATATATTTCGCTTTTAGTTGCTCGAGCTCCATCGTTTCAAAATCGCGAAGAAACGACTGCCCTTTATCGTGTTTGAAGAACTTGCCCCATGTTGAAATCGAAATGGAATCCACCGTAAACAGCTGTACATAGAAAAAATCAAAAAGAGTCCGTTCCTCTGGCTTGAAAACGGGCTGAAAGTGGGGGTGATGCAAAATGCCCATGCCGATGAAAGCTTGGCAAAACTGATCATACTCTTGTTTATGGTCCAGCATGATATGCCAAAGCTTATCGATGTCCGAATTAAACATTTCAACCTTACCAAATACGGCGGCCATAATCAAAAAGCGCTTCAGTTCACGCCATGCTTGGTTGACCTTTTCCTGCGGATCCCGGGGATGCTTCAGTCTGTATTCGGTATTGACCAGCTCCATATAGGCAACATCCAGTGCCTTGTTAAGCCTTTCCTGTAATGCATCGGCCACTATTTCGGATGCGTCTACATCCAAAGTTCGCTTATGGAACTGCCGGAACTCTTTTTGATAGCGTGCCAATTTTGCTGGTCGACCTTGCCGTTTTACGAAATTGACCAGAAGCACAGCAAAAATTGCCGCAAGGATGACATAAAAAAAGGTCATTTTGTCCACTCCTCTAAAATCCATGGATAGATTGCTTTAACATTATCTTACATCGTATTGGAAGGGTTTGTAAGATAGTACTGTAAATTATTATCGCGATGATGAATGGCAATATCCGTATATTTCCTGTTTGTTCATGACGTTCGATAAGAAAAGGAGGTAAAACTGAAAATTACAAAAATGAATGTTTTATTATAAATACAATTTTTTTTATTATTTGTATGATGGAGAAAGTCAGATATCTTAACGGGATATATCGGGTAAAAAGACGGGGGGGGGATTAAATAGGACGGGTAAGTGCTTGTTTTGCGGGATTACTTTTGTCAAAAACGGAAATGAAGGACATGGAGAGCCTCGGATTCATAGAAATCAAGGCTGCCAACATCCATTTTGGCGGATGAAAATGAAGGGGAGAATAGGGGGGAGCATTATGAAAAGGGTATTAGGAATACTCTTGGCAGTCATCCTTTTTGCAGGCACCAATAACATAGCTATGGATGTTCGTGCTGCAGATCCAACCATTGATGGTCACGGATTGCTGGGTGAATTTTTTAAAGTCGAAAAAAATCCTGATGATCGAAATGATATCAGTGTATTCAAGTTCGATGATAAACGAGGGGAAAGGCCAGTCGCAAACTTAAATGGTGATTCGTTCATCGACATTTTTAATGAGTTTTCAGGAACACCAGATTTCAATACTGCCCGGTTTACAGGTACCATCGTACCGCAATATACCGAGGACTATACCTTCTCTATGGAAGGTGATGATGGTTTCAGGCTGTGGGTCAACGGAAAATTGATTATCGACTTTTGGAAGCAGGAATGGGATAAAGAACAAGTCAGTACGCCAATATCCTTGGAAGCAGGGAAACATTATGATATCAAGGTGGAGTATTTACAAGGCTGGGGCGGTTCCTGGCTTCGTATGAAGTGGGAAAGTGCAAGTCAGGTGAAGGAAGTCATTCCAGAATCTGCACTGTTCATGCCAATAGGGAAAGTCATTGCAACGAAAAAAGGTGAGCTGACTGCAGAAATTCAAAAGGTGGATTACTTGTTGGGTAATTTTTCCGACGAAGTGAACGAAAGCAGGTTAACCAGTCTGCTGGACACTAAAAAAAAGGCAAAGGAGCTGCTTGACACCATAGATGATCAAGGGGTCAGCGATCGGGATAAGGCAGGATTACTGATGGAGGAAACCAAGGCCGTATCGGTTGCCCGTTCTGATTTCATGAAAGATATGGGCGTCACAAGCTCTTCCGTTTCAGACAAATTCAACAACCCATTATATCAAGGACAGGACCCGTTCGTAACGTATAAGGATGGATTTTATTACTTTGTATCATCGAGTAACTTGGACTCTAACAATAAAGTGTATGTATCGAAATCACGTACCCTGACTGATCAAGGGGAAAAGGTGATGGTCTTCGATTCCCAGGGAACACAAACACGCATTTTTGCCCCTGAAATCTTCTTTTTTGATGGCAAATGGTATATATATTATTGTGCCGACCTGAAAGAATATGATTACCAGCATATGGGGACGGTTTTGGAATCGGTCACGGATGATCCACAAGGAGAGTATGTCGATAAGGGTGCTTTATATCTAGGTGAGAATGGAAAGTATAAACAAGCAAATGACTTAACGGTGTTCGACTATAATGGCCAGCTATATGCCGTATGGGGCACCTTGGGTTCCGGTGAACCAATCGGGCCGGCCATCGTGCCAATGGATAATCCGTATACGATTACGGCAGATCGCTCCTTTTTACCGGGTGGCGGCGGCGAAGGTCCTCGTGTATTGCAAAAGGATGGAAAAGTATTTATTACCATGTCGGAAGGCAACTTTGCCGGAAATGATTATCGTTTATCTTATTTCAAGAATACAGATGGGGATATCTTAAACCCGGATTCCTGGACACGGACGAATGATGTTTTCGTATCCACCAGTGATGTATCGGGTCCTGCCCGGGCAGCCTTCGTGAAGTCCGCAGATGGTTTGGAAGATTGGATGATCTATCATTCACGCGTATATAAAGATACTGGAGTTAACGGATGGCGCCAAGTGAATATTAAGAAATTCAATTGGAATGAAGATGGAACACCGAATTTTGGCCAACCTGTTTCGCCATTCGAGTGGCAAAAGCTTCCCTCCGGTGATTTAGGGCAAGGAGCTATGTATCAAGCGGAGGATGGGATTCACTATGGTGATATTAAAAAAGAAAATAGCCAGGCTAATTATCAAGGAACAGGTTATATCAACTTGCCGAAAAAAGCGGGTGCTGAAGCAAGCTTTGTTGTAAACGCAGAAGAAGCCGGTGATTATATCGTTGGCGTGAGATATGCCTATGGCATACAGGTGGATGGGGAATCGACAGATAGACCGAGGACGCAATTGCCTGCAAGAGCAAAAGTCAACGTATATGTAAATGGTATCCAAGTAAAAACCATTACACCAGATAAAACGGCAATCAGCTGGGAGGAATGGTTTACAGGTTCGGAACGTCTAAGTTTAAAGGCGGGTAAAAACGTAATCAGTTACCGGATCGATAATGGCAGCATCGGCAATGTGAATATGGATAATTTATCGATGTATAAGGCGGATGTGCCAAATCCGGTCGTCCCGACGGTGCCTGTGACAAGTGTGACTGTGGAACCGGAGAAAACCGTGAATGTAGGAGAAACCTATCAATTCCATGCTGCGGTAAAGCCAGCGAATCATACAAGTACAATCAAATGGAACTCCAGTGATACAGATGTTGCAGTGGTGAATTCGATAGGGATGGTAACTGGGAAAGCAGTAGGGAAAGCTACCATTAAAGCAATCATTGATGATCAGGAAGTTTCGAGCGTCGTAACTGTACAAAAACCTTCGGCTGCAACTTCATTGGAAATCATCGGGAAGGACGGAGCAAAAAAAATAGCCGTAAAAGGAGGAACACTTCAATTATCAGCAAAAATTCTGCCGGATAATGCGACGGATAAGTCAGTAACATGGTCGGTCGAAAAAGGGAAAGAAGTCGCTAGTGTATCCAAAACAGGGCTTATAACGGCCAAGGAAAAGGGGACTGTGGTCGTAAAAGCCACATTGGCGGGTAACCCACAAATAACGGATACGTATAAGGTGAAGGTTGTCGGGTTAGACTCAATCACCCTGGAGGCAAATAAGGGAAAACTGTACCGGGACAAGATGGCAGACTTAAAGATCAGCGGGAGATATAGCGATGGGAAAGCGGCTGATTTGAGCGAAGCCACTATCAAGTACGTGAGCAGCAACAAGAAAATCATATCGATAAGGAAGGGAGTCATCACTGCCCATGATCCCGGAAAGGCGATCCTCTATGTCAAGGTTAGCTTGAATGGGTATACCGTTAACTCGAACGCTTTGAAGATAGTGGTGAAAACGAGCATCGAATCCATTGAAAAACTTGTTGATGGGTATGCAGATGATGGTTCAATCGATAATCGATTGGCAGGCCAATTAAGCAAGCATCTAGATCAAGCCAAAAAAGAACACGATAGGGGACATGACGAGCAAGCAGTCAAGAATATGAAAAATTTCCTGAAGCAACTGAACAAAAAGGAAAATGATAAGCATATTGATGATGATGTGAAGGAGAACCTGAATGCAGATGCCAATGCACTGCTGGAATCGTGGATAAACGAGAAATAGGCCGGGCCGGCTGAGGGTGCTCCCAATGCAAATTGGGAACACCCTCTTCCTGATTAAAGGGATAAAAAACAGCCCAGGCAAAAACCTTGAAAGGACGGGGAAAATGGCAGCACTTCAAATAATGCCCGCAATCTAGTATAGTTAGAAGGAAAAGGGGTGAAGGCATGTACTTGACAGTAAAAGAGACTGCGGAATATTTATCGATGCCGGAATCTTATATCGAAAGCTTGGTCGCTCAAAACAAAATTCGCACCGTTCATGACGGTGAACAGCATTTGATTTTCAAAGAGCAATTCAATACACATCTTGAACAAATGGAGAAATATAAGAAGCAATTGGCTGACTATTATAATGAACCAATTCCAGAAGATATTGATGTGAAGGATGAAGATTAGCACTTGCCGAAACGGCAGGTGTTTTTTTAGTTCATCCATGTAGCTGGCATAGGACTAACTGATCATTCAAAAAATTTTGTTGTCAATGGTATGTAATTGTAGTAGAATCCCTCCATTCCGTGTAAAATAAGAGGTAGAAGGAATTATCACGGCAGAATGGTAGTTAGGAGATAGGTAAGTGGTAAAAGAGTATTTACAAAGTGAAGGTTTTTCTAGGTTAATTACATTATTAGTGTTGGTCCTCTTTTTAGTAAGCATCGGAAGTATGGTTAATATTGTCTTATTTACATTTGTTTTCACCTTTCTTATGGGGAGGCTGGAGCAATTTATCATGATTCGGCTTAATAAAGTGATGTATATCAACTCTAAAGTTGTTATAAGTTTTTTATATGTCGTTGTCGTATCCTGTTTAGCCATCGTTCTTTACAAATATTTACCGGTCATCACGCTCCAATTCACGGAATTAGTCACGCAGATCGTCTTCTTCTTTCAACATCCACCAGATAGTAGGGTCATTCAATACGCCATAGATATAATGAACGAGCTTGAGTCGCCGCTCGATCTTCAAAAACAGATGAATACACTCTATCTTTATATATCCGATTTCGGTAAACTCGCATTTCAGATTTTCATTTCCATGTTGCTTAGCCTCTTTTTCTTATTGGAAAAAGATAAAATCATCCGCTTCACTTCTAAATTCAAGCGGGCCAAATTTAAATCGTTCTTCATAAACTTGGGGCACTTCGGCGTTAAATTCGTTAATTCATTCGGAAAAGTAATTGAGGTACAGTTCTTGATAGCCATTACGAATGCAGTGCTATCAGTAACATTCTTATGGATCCTTGGCTTTCCGCAGTTGCTCGGTCTAGGAATCATGATATTCTTTCTCGGTTTGATTCCGGTAGCAGGGGTCATCATTTCCCTCGTCCCTCTTAGCATGATTGCCTATAGCATCGGAGGCATGCCAAAAGTGATTGCGGTGCTGATCATGATCGTTGTGATCCATGCGATTGAAAGCTATATTTTGAACCCGAAATTCATGTCGGCAAAGACGAATCTCCCAACATTTTTCACGTTCATCATCTTGTTGTTTTCCGAGCATTTCCTTGGGATATGGGGCTTGATCATCGGGATACCGATTTTCATCTTCCTGTTGGATATGCTGGATATAGAAGAGGTGAAAGAGCAAGCACCATAAAATCTTGTAAGCAGCGCCAGCCATACCGGCCGCTGCTTTTTTTTGTCTGAAATTTTAAAATGCGGGCTCTATTTGTTTTTAATATAATATCTAATCATGCTTTATACGAGGCAAAATCGAAAGGTTGACCTTTTGGTGGATATTCGCTTGCTTGGTTTAACGAGTTAATTGATTAAAAATTTATTTCAGGAAAGTTATTTACCGACTTTTTATTGCATAAAAAAACAAATAAACGTATAATACTTTTAAATGAAAATACTGAATGTTCTCTAAAGTTTGATTTATCAGTTTTCTTTAAAGAGAGAGTTTACGAGAGAGAAGGGGATTTATGTTGAAGAAGGTTTCTTTTTTAATGTTTACCATGTTATCTTTGTTACTCATCTTGGCGGGATGCGGCAAGGATAAAGAGGTTTCGACAACGGGTAAGGAAGAAGGGTCAGAAGGGAAAACACTCAGGATCGTGACGGACGCCAATTATGCTCCATTTGAATTCCTTGAAGGCGATAAGGTTGTAGGATTCGATGTTGATTTCATCACTGCCGTGGCTAAAGAAGCTGGTTATGAACCTAAAGTGGAAAGTATAGGCTGGGATCCGATTTTCGTTGAAATCGAAGAGAAAAGGGCGGATGTCGCAGTTTCTGCCATTACAGTAAATGACAAAAGAAAACAAACGTATGATTTTTCCGTTCCATATTTCTTATCAACAAACAAGATTCTCGTTCCAGAGAAAAGTAATATAAAGTCCGGCAGTGAGCTGAAAGGTAAGGTCATTGCCGTACAGACCGGTACAACTGGTCAGGCGGCAGTGGAGAAGCTCATTGGGGAAAATAATAAGAATATCAAGAAATTCGAAAATAATAACCTGGCAATCCAGGAACTGTTACAAGGGGGAGCGGCAGCGGTCGTAGCTGATAATACGGTCGTTGAGGAATATGTGAAAAATAACCCCGATCAGAAACTGAAAGTCGTCGAAGATAGCAAAGCCTTCAAAGAGGAATTCTACGGCCTTATGTTTCCAAAAGGCAGTGAATTGAAACCGGAGTTCGATAAAGCGGTAAATGCCGTTTATGAAAACGGAAAATATGCAGAGATATATAAAGAATGGTTTGGTACCGATCCAGATATGGAAACATTGAAAGCACAACAATAAAAAAGTAGATAGTAAAAGATTGCGTAACTTTACGTGTGAAGTTACGCAGTTTTTTTGGCCTTTAGGAGGGGAATGGAATGAGTTTTCGCTGGGATATTATTTTTGAATATGCTCCTTTCTTATTGAAAGGTACATTACTTACTATTGGGCTGTCGGTTTCATCCATCCTGATCGGAACTTTTTTAGGTTTATTGATCGGACTAGGAAAAATCATGCAAAACAAAGCGCTTGCATTCCCATTTTACTGTTATGTCACGGTTTTTCGTGGGACCCCGCTTTTAGTGCAAATCTTTTTGATTCATTTCGGCATCGTGCCCTTATTTACTGGGGAAACGAATGCTGTAGCCGCCGGTGTCATTGCTTTATCTTTAAATGCAGCGGCATATATCGCGGAAATATTCCGTGCGGGCATTCAATCCATCGATAAAGGGCAATTGGAGGGATCCCGTTCCTTGGGAATGACCCATACCCAAACGATGGTCCATGTTATATTGCCCCAAGCCTTCAAAAGGATGATCCCGCCGCTCGGCAATGAGTTCATCGTGTTATTAAAGGATTCCTCCTTATTATGTGTCATTGCAGCCCCAGAGTTAATGTATTGGGGAAAAGCGATGGGAAGCCAGTACTTTAAAGTGTGGGAGCCGTATCTGGCGTGTGCCTTCATTTATTTATTCCTGACCCTCATTTTAAGCTTCGTATTAAATAGACTCGAAAGAAGGTTGAAAACAGGATGATCAAAATCGAGAATCTTAAGAAATCCTTCGGGGAGAATGAAGTATTGAAAAATGTCAATGCAATCGTTTCCCCACAGGAAGTGGTTGTGGTAATCGGGCCTTCCGGATCGGGTAAATCAACTTTTCTCCGGTGTATCAATCAATTGGAAACGATTACGGCAGGACATATTTTGATCGAAGGTCTGGATACGACGGACAAGAAGGTCAATATCAATAAAGTCCGAACTGAAGTTGGCATGGTCTTTCAGCATTTCAACTTATTTCCACATAAGACGGTCATTGAGAACATCATGCTCGCACCTTTAAAGGTACGCAAGGTTTCGAAAGAACAGGCAGCGCAAAGAGGGATGGACCTGCTTAAGAAAGTGGGTCTTGCCGAAAAGGCAAATGCGTATCCGGATTCATTATCGGGGGGACAAAAGCAGCGTGTGGCCATTGCCAGGGCGCTGGCAATGGAGCCAAAAATCATGTTATTCGACGAGCCGACCTCGGCTCTTGATCCCGAAATGGTCGGTGAAGTGCTTGAGGTAATGAAGCAGCTGGCAAAGGAAGGGATGACGATGGTGGTCGTGACCCATGAAATGGGATTCGCAAAAGAAGTTGGTGATCGGGTGATCTTCATGGATGAAGGATATATCATTGAAGAAAACATCCCCAGCGAGATTTTTAATCATCCGCAGCAGGAGCGAACTAGAGCCTTTCTAAGCAAGGTGCTCTAAGATTAAGCAAAGAAAAAAAACCTCCATTAAGGATGGTCTTTTTCGGAAGAACCTACGGGCGCTTCATTTTATTGTTGAAGCGCCTAAAAGCGATTCAGGACTTTTACCCAGCACCAGCATACTGATTTTGGCGTAGCCAATGTTTTTACTGTTGGTGAAAATCTGAAGTAAGATGTGGAAATCAGGATCATTCTTTAACTTTTGAACTTCCTCTTTATATAAATCGGTAACGGAGGGCGTAACGAATTCAGGGGTGTATTCGTTATAATTTTCATCCATGAGTAATGTGCCCATAAAATGATATTTAAATTGCAGTGTTCGTGTTAAGGCAACGACATGGAATAATTTATTAAATAATTCGGGGTATGAATATTTAATTTTCCTAAGCGCGGCTTCGGTTGCCCGTAACTCATCGACACTAGATAAAGTGATCATATATTTCTTACTCCTTTCTTAAAAAAATCGTTTCCATAGCATGAACGGCCTTTGACTCTTATCAAGTCTACCCCTGGGCGATACGCATGTAAAATGGTTAGATGTTATCGTTTCCATAACTTGCATCTATGGTAGTGCTTACACCGTTTGGGTCACCTTCATTTCACTCCTTATTGTTGAGCGCTTCCTTCGTATATTTCAGCCATTCTTTTGCGGCGTATGACAGGTAATGGTCCTTGCTCCAAATGAAGCCAAGCTTCCAGCTAATGGATGGTTGTTTAACCTTTATCGACCTCACGCGTTCATCATGCCGGCACAAGCTTTCAGGTAAAAGAGCAACGCCAAGCTTGCAGTAAACCATTTCTTCGATGAAATCCCAGCGTGAGCTTTCCGTGACGATATGTGGAGAAAAGCCGGCCTCACTACAGGAAGAAATGATAAGATCCCGGAGGACGTAATCTTTGTTGAATAAGATGAAGGACTCGTTTTCCAGCTCGGCCAAATCGATTTCTTGCCGATTGGCAAATGGATGGGAAGGGTACACAATCAAGTTAATGTCTTCTTCCAAAAAAGAAAAATGGTGGAAAAGTGAGGTGTTGGTCGGCAGGACGATCACGCCTATATCTATTTGGTCCTTTTGGACGGACTCTTCAATTTTCTTTGAACCATCCTCCACTAACTGAAAGGTTATATTGGGATATTGCTCATGAAACCGGCTAAGAATCTGGGGAAAGAAAGAAGCGTCGATGATGGGGGGCAATCCGATGCGAATATGTCCCTTTTTCAAGCCTAGCAAATTGTCCACTTCCGTTTCCAGATTTCGAAAGGCTTTATCAATCAACTTTGCCTGCTCCAAGACAACCCTGCCTGCATCGGTCAGAATCAATTGCTTGCGCGAACGATCAAAAAGCTCGACGCCCAGCTCGATTTCAAGGTTTTTAATCATTTTGCTGATGGCCGGCTGCGTAATGAATAAATGATCGGCTGCCCGAGTGAAATTATTAAAATTAGTTACCTCAATAAAATATTGTAAATGTTTAATATCCATTGCTTCACCTGTTATCCTCATTAAAAGTACCTTCATTTTACCTGGAAGCGGAAGTGTTTGTAAAACAAGCGGATCAAAAAAAGCTGGACTCCTAAGGAACCCAGCTTCTTACTATATGTCACCCCATCCCTTTTTATTTAACTAATAGGACAGGCACAGACGAATGCTGAACGATGTAATGGCTCACGCTGCCGAGGAATTCCTTGAATCCGCTTAATCCGCGGCTGCCCATGATGATAAGGTCACAGTTATGGGATTTTGCATGTTCCAATAAGGCCGTGATGGCAGACCCCTCGACGACAAATGTTTGGGAAGCATTCGGAATTTCCGATAATAGGGCTTCCGCTTTTCCTATCACTTCATTGCCATATTTGCGCATCGATTCTTCTATTTCCTGAAAGGCATTGCCGTAAATATTTGATTTGATCGGTAGTGTAACAGCGTGAAGCACCTGCACTTCAATGGCCGGATCAAGCTTCGCTAACTCTATCGCCTTTTCTAAAGATTTAAGTGCCAATTCAGACTCATCATAAGCTACTAATATTTTTGAACAAATCATGATAATCCTTCCCTTCTATATAATGAATATACCCCTAGTATATCAGGTTGAATCTTCCATATCGTTTCATATAGTATAAATTTTGTGAATATTTATTGAAGTTTACGTTAACGTCAATGGTAAGATAAAGGTAAATAATCCCTTTGTAAAGTGTGGTTTTAACATGTACACCATTTCTGAGTTAGCGCAAGAATTCGAATTGACGACAAGGACGCTCCGGTATTATGAGGAACTAGGCATGCTAAAGCCAAAACGTACAGAATCAAGAAAAAGGGCGTATGGAAAGAAAGAGTATGCCCAACTCAAAATCATCATGCGTGGAAAAAAATATGGGTTCTCGTTAGCGGAAATAAAGGATATTGTCCTTTTGTTTGATGAGGACAGGACAGGCATCAAGCAATTGGAAAAAACGATTGACACGGCAGGACAGAAATTACACGAAATAAATGAGCGCATTAAAGAGTTGAATGAATTGAAAGAGGATTTTGAACAGATGATCCAAGGATTCAATAAAAACCTTCATGACTTGAAAATGAACGAAAACCTGATCAGGTCACAAATTTAATATGGAAATTAGGTTTTGATGATGGAAAAAGATGAATATATATTCTAGACGAAACGAATGAGGTGAGGCATTTGGATATTCAAAAAACCATTGCAGCAGTGACAGGAGGAGCTTCAGGTCTCGGAGCGGCAGCTGTAAGAAATATCATTAAAAAAGGTGGAAAAGCGGTCATCCTCGATCTCTCGGAAGTAAATGGGGAAAAAATGGAGCAGGAATTGGGAAATTCAGTCCTGTTTGTCAAGACGGATGTAACGAGTGAAGAGAGTGTAAGCAGAGCGTTGGAAAAAGGCATGGAAAGATTCGGGAGCATTAATACGGTCATCAATTGTGCAGGCGTTGCGATAGCGCGGAAGGTCATCGGCAGAGAAGGCGCTCATGAATTGGAAGCGTTCTCAAAAGTGGTGGCTATCAATTTGGTCGGTACATTCAATGTGATCCGTCTGGCTGCCCAAAAAATGGTCGGAAATGAACCGAACCAAGACGGCGAACGCGGGGTGATTATCAATACTGCCTCGGTAGCTGCCTTTGAAGGGCAGATAGGACAAGCCGCCTATAGTGCCTCTAAAGGAGGAGTGGTTGGAATGACTTTGCCGATTGCCAGGGAGCTTGCCACAAAGGGGATCCGTGTCGTATCGATAGCACCGGGCTTGTTCCATACACCAATGTTCGACTCATTGCCTGAAGAAGCGAGGGTGTCCCTTGGAAAAACCGTGCCGTTTCCTTCGCGGCTGGGATATCCCGATGAGTATGCAAAACTTACGGAAAGCATCATAACGAATCCGATGCTGAATGGAGAAACGATTAGGCTGGATGGGGCCATCCGGATGTCGCCTAGGTAAGTGTCGGGACCCTATTAATCTTGAAAAAAACCTTCCTCCAAAGGAAAGGGAGAAATCATAAAGCAAACAAAGGAGATAGACAAGATGAAACATCCATATTTGAATGAAGAGCATGAGATTTTTCGAAAATCATTCCGAAAGTTTTTAGAAAAAGAAGCGATCCCAAACTATGAGCGCTGGGAGGAAGAACGAATCATTCCTCGGTCATTTTGGATGAAAATGGGTGAGCATGGCTTTTTATGTCCCGACCTTGGAGAAGAGTTTGGGGGTTCCGGGGGGGATTGGGGATTTGCGGTCATAATTAATGAAGAACTCGAAAGGGTTGGTTCTGGTTTCATTGGTTTCGGGCTTCACAGTGACATTACTGTTCCGTATATCACTGCCTATGGGAATGAATGGCAGAAGCAGCGCTGGCTTCCAAAATGTACAACAGGGGAAATCATTACGGCCATTGCCATGACGGAACCTGGAACAGGCTCTGACTTGGCCAATATCAAAACGACGGCGATTTTGGATGGAAATCATTACATTTTGAACGGGCAAAAGACATTCATCACAAA
The DNA here is from genome assembly GCF_037992945.1 of Peribacillus sp. FSL E2-0218. Lineage (NCBI taxonomy): Bacteria > Bacillati > Bacillota > Bacilli > Caryophanales > Bacillaceae > Peribacillus > Peribacillus sp. FSL E2-0218. Next base: position 762,207 of record NZ_CP150304.1, read on the forward strand.
TGGCATTCATTCGGATCTCGTCATCGTGGCATGCAAAACGGATCCCAATGCGGTTCCGAAGCACAAAGGCGTAAGCTTGGTCGTGGTGGAAAGGGATACACCAGGTTTTTCAAGAGGGAGAAAACTGAAGAAGCTTGGTTTGCACAGTCAGGATACAGCTGAACTTATTTTTGAGGATTGCCGGGTGCCGAAAGAAAATCTGCTTGGTGAAGAAGGCAAGGGTTTTACATATTTAATGGAAAAATTGCAGCAGGAACGCCTTGTCGTAGCCATTTGTGCCCAAACGGCATCAGAGGATATGCTTGACGATACGATTGAATATGTAAAAAGCAGGGAAGCATTCGGAAAATCCGTAAGCCAATTTCAAAATACTCAATTTAAGATTGCCGAAATGGCAACTGAAATTAAAATGGGCCGTGCTTTCCTTGATCAATTGATCTCCAACCATATGGCGGGGGAACAGGTCGTCACAGAGGTGTCGATGGCAAAATGGCGCTTGACCGAGACCGCCAGAAAAATATCCATTGAATGCATGCAGCTTCACGGCGGCTATGGATATATGGAGGAGTACAAGATTGCCAGAAGGTACAGGGACATTCCAGTGGCTAGCATCTATGCGGGAACAAATGAAATCATGAAGAAAATCATCGCTAAAAATCTTGGCCTTTAAAGGAAAACAGGATATGGAGGGGGAGAGTGCATATGCGCGAAGTGGTTATCGTAGAAGGGATTCGGACTCCAGTAGGCAGACGGAACGGTGTCTTGAAAGACATTCGCCCGGATGATCTGGCAGGGGAAGTATTGAAGAAGCTCATGGAAAAAGTGGATATTGATCCTGCCCTTGTCGATGATGTCATTTTAGGATGCGTTTCACAGTCTGGGGAGCAGGCTGGCGATATAGCTCGGGTTGCTGCATTGATTGCCGGGTATCCGATTGAGGTGCCGGGAACGACAATCGATCGTCAATGCGGCTCAAGTCAACAGGCCGTTCATTTTGCTTCCCAGGCCATCTTGTCGGGGGATATGGATGTAGTAGTGGCGGGCGGGGTCGAAAACATGTCCCGAGTCCCAATGGGTTCGAATTACCAAGGGGCAACAACGAGTCAAAAGTATTCGGACAGCTATGAGGTGATCAACCAAGGGATATCTGCTGAAAGGATAGCAAAGAAGTGGGGGATCACACGGGAGGATTGCGATCAATTTTCCGTTACGAGCCATGCCAAAGCGATACGTGCTCAAAAAGAAGGACATTTCGAACGTGAAATGATTTCCGTTATCGGTACCGATAAAGAAGGGAATCATCTTGAAGTTACGGAGGATCAAGGTCCTAGAAGCGGAACTACTCTGGAAGTACTCTCAGGCCTGAAGCCCGTTTTTCAAGAAAATGGGTTAATTCACGCAGGCAACTCAAGTCAAATCAGTGATGGTGCCGCCGCTTTATTATTGATGGAGCGCAGTAAAGCCGAAGAACTTGGCTTGAAACCACGATTTAAGGTGCATACGAGGGTCGTCGTCGGCTCAGATCCCACGCTGATGCTGACCGGACCGATCCCCGCCACACAAAAAGCATTGGAAAAAGCGGGACTTTCCATTGATGATATCGATATTTTTGAAGTGAATGAGGCTTTTGCTCCTGTACCGATTGCGTGGCTTAAAGAAACCGGGGCGGATCAGAAGAAGCTGAATCCCAATGGCGGGGCAATTGCCTTAGGACATCCTCTTGGTGGCAGTGGTGCGCGGATCATGGTATCGATGATTCATGAGCTGGAAAGGACAGGCGGGCGCTATGGGCTGCAAACAATGTGTGAGGGACATGGGATGGCCAACGCCACGATCATTGAAAGATTGGATTGAAATGAAGCCTGCGGTCATGAACATGGGGCATTTACACGAAAGGCAAGCTGAAAAAGTGAAACAGCCGACTATCGCCAGACTGACGTAAGAGCTCGTTCTGTTGAGGGGTGGCTTAATTGAGGAGGAAATGATATGTCAGTAACGATTAAAAATATCTTTGATCAGACCGTTCAGAAATTCCCCATTAAAGAGGCTATCTACGACGTGAGAAGAAATATCCGCTACACGTATATTCAGTGGAATGACCAGGTGAATCGGTTGGCGGCTGCCTTGCAGGCGGAAGGCGTTCGAAAAGGCGACAGAGTCTCCACGTACCTCTACAACAATGAAGAGCTTGCCACTGCCTTCTTTGCCTGCGCAAAAATCGGCGCCATCTTCAATCCAATCAACTTCCGCCTCATGCCGGAAGAAGTGGCCTTCATTTTAAATGATGCAGCACCAAAAGTCGTTTTATTCGAACGTGAATTGGAATCAGTGGTTGCGGCTATTGAAAAGCGATTCCCGGAAACGGGTTTCTGGTACATTGATGATGATGTGCCGGGGTATGCGAAAGGCTACCGCCAAAAATTGGCCTGCGTTTCATCTCAGCCGGCCGAAGTGGAGGTTCATGAGGATGATGTTTATGCCATCATGTATACGAGTGGGACGACGGGGCGTCCGAAAGGGGTCATTCACCTACATAAAGATATGGTCAAACATGCTGCGATTTTAAGCGAGGCCCTTCATTATGAACGATCCGATATAGGTTTGATCACTGCACCGATGTTTCATTGTGCCGAACTGCATTGTTGCTTTTTACCTCGCGTACAGGTTGGAGCGATGAATGTCATCCTCCACCAGTTCAATCCGAAAAAGGTGATGGAGCTAGTTGAGTCAGAGGGGATCACCAAGTTATTCGCTGCGCCTACGATGTGGAACATGATCATTCAGGAAAACCTGGCCGAGTATAAATTCCAGAGCCTGAAGCTAGGGCTATATGGAGCTGCTCCAATGGCGCCATCGCTTGTATATGCTTGTCAGGAAAAGCTGGGAATCCAGTTCATCCAAGCATATGGAATGACTGAAATGGGGCCAGCCATCACTTTCCTGATGGAAGATGATCAAATAAGGAAAGCGGGCTCTGCCGGCAAGCCATGTCCGGAACATGAAATCATCATTGTCCGCCCCAATGATGACGGGCCATCGGAGCCAGAGGAAGTATTGGAGCCAGGGCAAACGGGCGAAATTCTTGTGAAGGGTCCATGTATCATGCAAGGCTATTTTCGAAAGGATGCGGAGACGGAAAAAGCGCTTTATAAGGGCTGGTACCATTCCGGTGATATTGGTTACCTGGATGAAGATGGATATTTGTGGGTGAAGGACCGAGTGGATGACATGATCATTTCCGGGGGTGAAAATGTGTACCCGCGGGAAGTGGAAGATACACTTCATGGGCATCCTCAAGTGTTTGACTGTGCGGTACTCGGTCAACCGAATGAAAAATGGGGGGAAACGGTAACGGCGTTCATCGTAGCGAAAGGTTCCGGGTTAACGGAACTCGATTTAGAAAACTGGTGTAAGGAAAGTGATGCACTAGCTAATTATAAACGACCGAGAAGATATATATTCTGTGAAGAGCTGCCGCGAAATGCAAGTGGCAAGATACAAAAATTCCTGCTCCGTAAACAGCTGGAGAATATCGCTAACGACAAAGGGTTGGGAAATCTCCATTTCTAAATGTGTGGAACAAATCCAGTTGGATAACGGTGAATAATAACTTTGGCGATATGGGCAAGGGGAGTGAAAAGTTATCCACAATTAAAATCCTGACTGCACAGAGGAATATCGCCTTTATCCACATAATCCACAGAGTTATCCATAAATAACATTATTTTCTTGTTGGTAAAGCAAGTCATAATGCCTATTGTTTATCAGTATTTTCAGAATATATCCACAATATTAACAATGATGTGGATAAAAGGTGTGGATAAGAACAAGTTAGGGGCTAAAATAGCCCCCATGTTTTAAAACGATCAGCGGCGATTATGAGCTCGACGATCCGCTTCCTTTGCTCGTGCTTGCGCTTTGATGTCTTCCTGGTCAGCCAGTTCGGAAGAGTATTCAACGTCAAGTCCGTCACTTTTCAGGTTTTTAGGAACTTGCGGCAATTTTTGCTTATTTTTGTCTCGATTATGATGTATGTTATTGCGTCCCATGTTTACGCCCCCTAAATTTAAAAAATAAGCAGGAGATGAATTTCATCTCCTGCTTATTTTGTGTTGAACAATCGATCAAAATGTACGGGAAAATGCACCAAGCTTATCGGCGTGATCTTTTCTCATTAAAGCCGCCGGCACGATCTGCATTTTTAAATTCCCGTGCATATAGAATGGCTTGGGTGCTCGTTAAGTTACTTTTTTCTTTTTCGTGTTTTTTGGACATGTAGATCAGCTCCATTTCACCTTAATATCCCTATTTTTTCCTAAAAAGCAGCTTTCATACGTGAGAATCTTTTTTTAAGATAGCTTGTAAAGCCTCTTTAAGGGATGGAAAGGTAAAAGTGAATCCTTCTTCTTTAAGTTTTGCGGGAAGGACTTTTTGTCCTTCAAGCACCATCATGCTCATTTCGCCCAGTGCGGTTTTCAGGATGAATGGGGGGACAGGGAACCAATGGGGCCGGTGCATGACTGTACCTATCGTTTTACCGAATGCATCCATTTGGACGGGAGTAGGTGCCGTGAAATTAACTGGCCCCTCTGTTCCCTGATCACTGATGCAAAAGGAGATTGCCCGCACCACGTCTTGAATATGAATCCAGGAAAGCCACTGATTCCCCTTGCCAAGCCTTCCTCCGCCGAAAAGCTTATAAGGCAGGACCATCATGGGCAATGCCCCTCCGTTTTCGCCCAGAATCACACCAAATCTGGTAAGGACGAGCCTGTTGCTGTATGCCCGGGATTTAGCGGCTTCCTTTTCCCATAGCTTTACAGTCCTTGCCAAGAAATCATCACCGATCGATTCAGATGATTCGATAAAGGCATCCTTGTCTGAAATCCCATAATATCCTATTGCACTGGCGTTGATGATGACAGACACCTTATTGGGCAGAGTGGAAAGAATCCTGTTCATCTCCTTGCAGGCATCAATCCTGCTTTCGACAATTCTCCTTTTCCGTTCAGGAGTCCAACGCCCGTCATTTAAAGATTCACCTGCTAGGTTTATGAATCCATCAAGGCCCGCCAACTGTTCCTCGGGCTTTGCGTTCTCGGTCAGCCAGCCTATATATTGAAGCCTGGGCTGTTTTTTGTATTTTTCCGGATGACGGGTCAATATATATAAATCATGATTTTCTTTAAGTAATTCGTCAATAAGGGCTGTGCCGACAAAACCGCTTCCACCAGCAATGGCTATTTTCATGAAAACCACTTCCTTTCCCTGTCTTTCCTTCACTTTACCATGCCGATGTACTTTTTTCATTTTTGGACATGCTTTTATAGAAATGGGGCAAATAAAGGGGTAAAGTAGGTGTGGGGGTGAAATTTATGCCGAATATAACAAAAATAACAACCCAAAAAAAACGTAAAGACCGATATAACATATTCGTTGATGAAAAATATGCCTTCAGCGTGGACGAAGAAGTTTTACTTAAATATCAATTGAAAAAGGGTACGGAACTGGATGACCTATTGCTGGCTGAAATACAATTCCATGATGATATCCAAAAAGCATTTACAGATGCCCTGCATTATTTATCATACCGGATGAGATCGGAATCGGAAATTCGCCTTTATCTGAAAAAGAAGGATACGGAAGAACCGATTATCAAAGAAGCGATTTATAAGCTGTATAGCTTTAACTATTTGGATGACCTTGAATTTGCAAAGGCTTATGTACGGACACATGTGAATGGCGGCAATAAAGGCCCGACTACCTTAAAGCTTGAGCTAAAGGAAAAAGGAATAACAGAAAAATTGGTTCTCGAGGCCATGAAGGAATACCCCTTTGATCTTCAAATAGAGCATGCAAGAAAACTTGCCGGAAAATCAATTAAAAAGGAAAAAAACATTTCGGAACGGGCATTAAGGCAAAAGGTTGAACAAACCTTATTAAGAAAAGGTTTTCCGAGGGAAGTCATCCTTGAAGCGCTTGAAGATGTGACAGTGGAAAAGGATGAAGATGAACAATGGGATTCCTTATGCCATCATGCGCAAAAATTGGAGCGTCGTTATAAAAACCTTGAAAGCTTCGAACATAATCAGAAAATGAAGCAGGCATTATACCGAAAAGGTTTTCCGATAGAATTGATTGAACGATACCTTTCCGGTCCTGACCTGGATTAAGTACAGCATTAGCCAAAACAAGAAATTTTGTTTAATATAGAGGTAAATTAATATTTCATTAAGGAGCACTATATATGAGTGACGTAAGATACAGCAAGTTGTCGGCCTATGAGCTGCAGCAGGAAATTGCAGCATTGACTGAAAAAGCAAGAAAGGCTGAGCAATTGGGAATGGTGAATGAGTATTCTGTATTGGAACGTAAAGTGACGATGGCGAAGGCCTATTTGCTGAATCCCGATGATTTTAAAAAAGGTGAAATATATCAGATTGATGGCGATCCAGGTGTCTATTTCAAAATTGACTATATGAATGGGGTGTTCGCCTGGGGTTACCGCCTGGGCGGCAGTGGGAAGGAAGAGGCGCTGCCGATTTCGATGCTGAAATAAAGGAACCGGGAATGATCCCGATTCCTTTTGAAACACTGTCAATTCGATCGCTGGTTGGAAGCTTTCATTCGTTCCTGAGGGTGTGTATTGATGCTTCCATCTGCACGTTTTGAAGCATATCTTGCTTGTGCACGAGGCTCGCCTTGAAATTTATTATTGTTTTGGTTGGGGAATCCTTTTTGTTTATTTCGCAAGTTGTTCTCCTCCAAGCATCAGTTTAAAGAAAGAAGCGTTTCCGCTTATCACTAGTATGGGTAATGGACCATATAGTTGATTCTGTAAAAATATTGGCAATGAGGTGTTTCTAATGAATGATTACCATGAAAGATTAACCAAGATACTGCTTGAGAAAAATGACCACATCACGTATGAACAAGCTTTGACTTGGGTGGAATTATTATGGGAGGATTTCGAAGCGACCTATGCAAAAGCTGGACATGAATACGCCGGTGAAGAAATGACGTCACGCGTCGTAAGAACCTGGATTGATAATTACGGTGAGCAATTCCACGAATTCATTGCAAAAAATCCTAAATATCAACATTTATTAAATCAGCAGAATCGGCTGCATTAAAAAAGCTGATTCCAGGGGTTCGACTCCTGGGATCAGCCTTTTTTCACTGTGCATGGTACGCAGCTATAAAATGATATTCAATTTCTTCTGCAGCTTCGCTTCACTAAAGATCCAGCCGGTATACGAATTCAAGATATTCAAATCGCTGTCTAGATGGACGACTGCCACAAACGGATAATATCCATTGCTTCGGTACCTTAAGTCAATGAAACGAACTTCATAATATTCTTTTATCTGTTCGATTTCAAAACGGTAAACTGGAGAAAAGGACAGAAAGGCTGCAAGGTTGATGTCCTTTTTGGCGGCCTCAAGAATTTCACTTTCAGGCAATGGCACCCGATCGAACGTATCCAGGATGGTCACATACCCATTATCTGCCCGTGCCACATAATAATTCTTTTCGGTGATCACGGCAATTTTCCAGCGGTGAAAACGCATCGTCGGTGATAACAGGATTTTTCTCGCTCCAGGGATCTGCTGCTTAACGGCCCTTTTAATAAAAGCCTGTTCCCTGAATCGAGAGATATAATAAATGACGAGTATCCCGTAGATCACGAGGAATAAATAGCCCGGGGGAAATCCGAAGCCCCACAATATCAGTCCTGCAACATGGATGCCAAAAATGAATGGATCAAATGTATTGATGACCCCTAAAGCTACCCATTTTGACGAAATCGGCCTTAGAGCCTGTGTCCCATATGCATTGAATATATCCACGAATACATGAAGAAATACGGCTAAAAAGGTCCAAAGCCAAAGATGAAGGTAATTTGCTTCAGGTATGATGGCGAAAAGCGCACCGCTGATGATCAAAGGCCAAAGTAAAACAGCGGGAATGGAATGCGTGATTCCACGGTGATTACGTATATATACGGCGTTATTCCTTAATTTTAAAACGGTGTCGATATCCGGAGCCTGCGAGCCCAATATCGTACCAGCTATGACTGCACTTGCAGTGACTGGGTCCTGCGCAATGACAGGATCTAATGTGGCAAGACCTCCAAGAGCAATTCCCATGACAAAGTGAGTACCTGTATCCAAAAATTCTACCTCCCTGCCACAATTTGAAAAAAATGGTCTTCTTTCATCATACCGTATTTATATAATAACCATCAAATGAATATAATTTTGACTTATTTTTATGAGCCTTTACAATTAAATGGATATGAACATGATAGTAAAAAAAGAATGCCTACTATAGGTATTCCCAATTTTGATTAGAGTGTAACATTTTTGGAGGAACTGATGTGAAAGAAATAATGATCCCGACAATAGAAAAAATAAATATAGAAGGTTTTCAACAAGATTTAGTTTCCTGGTTCCAGCAGGAACAGCGGGAATTGCCATGGAGAAAAAATAAGGATCCATACCGTGTTTGGGTGTCCGAAATCATGCTTCAGCAAACGAGGGTGGATACGGTCATTCCTTATTTCAACCGATTCATGGAATGGTTCCCCACACTTGAGGATTTTGCCGATGCCGATGAAGAGAAAATCTTGAAGGCGTGGGAAGGGCTTGGATATTATTCGCGTGTAAGGAATCTGCAAAGTGCCGTTCGGGAAGTACGGGCTTCCTATAACGGAATCGTTCCGGATGAACCAGGGGAGATCTCCAAACTGAAGGGCGTGGGCCCGTATACGGCTGGTGCAATCCTGAGCATTGCCTATGGCAAACCGGAACCGGCAGTCGACGGGAACGTCATGCGCGTATTATCCCGTATATTAATGATCTATGAAGACATTGCAAAGCCGAAGACGAGAAAAACATTTGAAGCGGCCGTAAGAAAGCTGATCGATCATGACCATACTTCTGCCTTCAATCAAGCCTTGATGGAACTAGGGGCATTAATCTGCACGCCTGGGAAACCGGCATGTCTGCTCTGTCCAGTTCAAAGTCATTGTCTCGCATTCGAAGCCGGTGTCCAGTCCGAACTGCCGGTGAAAATCCAAAAGAAAAAAACGCGGGATGTTCCCATTGTGGCCGCTGTTTTAACAAATGAAAAAGGTCAATTCCTCATACACAAGCGAGAACCTTCTGGTCTGCTTGCCAATCTATGGGAGTATCCCAATTTCGAAAACCATGCCCCCCTTCAGCCCAAGCGGGAGTTTTACGAGGATCGCTTTCAAGAAATGTATGGAGTCAAACCGGAAATTACGGAATCACTTGTACGGATCGAACATGTTTTTTCACATCTCGTTTGGAAAGTGGATACGTATATCGGAGAGGTAAAGGAAATGATAGATGAAGGAACCTTACGGAAAAACCAGCTCAAGTGGGTTAGTGAAGCCGAGATGGCTGAGTTGGCATTTCCAGTCTCCCATCAAAAGATGATGAAGGCTTATAAAGAAAGAGAACATATTGGATAAAGGTGTTTTTCCCATCCTACCAAACATTCTTTACTGTATGGTAATATTAGGGTGTTAGGGAGGTGGAATCATGAAGATTGTTATTAAAGCATTCGTCGCATCATTCTTCATTCATGCTTTATATATTTGCAGTGTGATGCTGATTGGATTCTTAAAAACAAGCCAATATAAACCAGACCTCGTTAATGCTTGGAATCATGATGGAGCGCTGCAAAATGAAGTATCATTCGGTACGGTCGTGTCACCATCCGTTTATGCGTTAACATTTTTAGGTACTGGTTTGATTTGTGCAATCGTGATTATGTTCTATAAAAAGCCTGTGTAAAAAAAAGAGGATATCGGCAAAGATATCCTCTCAGACTGTAGACAAACTCGATGAAAATCGAGTTTGTCTATTTTTATGGCCTGTACAATTTAGACGTTGATTTCCACTCCAGGCACTCGCTTTCCGCGGGCGGTCGGGGAGCCTCCTCGGCTTTGCCTGCGGGGTCTCCCCTAGACGCGCTTTTCCCGCAGGAGTCTCGTACCTTCCGTTCCAATCAACTTTGTCTTACCATTTAGATAGAACACTTTTGACTGGAGTCATTTTTGTTTTAAAATTGAAGGATTAAAACTTGAGGTGATGAGGATGCTTTCTAAACATGATTCTATTCAGCGAGATCAACTTGAAATGATTACTTTAGATCAACTGGTGCCACCGAACCATTTGGTTCGTAAAATGGAGGCTGCCATTGACTTCACTTTCATTTATGACTTGGTGAAAGATATGTACTCAGAGGTAGGGGAAAACGTGTTCTACACTTATTACCTTTTTATTAGCAGCTGTCATTAAAATGCGACAGAAAATCTGTTCAAACAGGTCTGTATCTTTAAAGCGTCGCTCATAATTTTTTCCGAACGTAGAGAAATGAGGCACTTTATCATGGAAACCATAGCCTAAGAACCAACGATAAGCCATATTGGTTTCAACTTCTTCAATCGTTTTACGCATGGAACGAATACCGAAGGTATATTGAATGAAAGTCAGTTTAACTAAAATAACTGGATCAATACTTGGGCGTTAAAGAAAGTACTACGGATCCTGAGAGTGGCTACTATGTGAAAGATGAACGAACAAAACAGTTTGCCTATTCATTCCATGCTGCCGCAGATGCCGCTTATAAAACACCAGCGATTACAAGCTACCTATTTAACAAAGAAATCACACCTGCTTTACCCTATACACGTCCTCGTACAAAAGAAGGATTCTTTCGCAAACATGACTATGTTTACGATGAACACTTTGATTGTTACCTTTGCCCTTCGGGAGAAACTTTAAAGTACTCAACAACAAATAAAGAGGGCTATCGCGAGTACAAATCGCCCAAACAAATTTGTGCAACATGCTCATTTTTATCACGGTGTACGGAAAGCAAAGACCATCAAAAAGTAGTGACACGGCATATCTGGCAAGCATATGTGGAAGAAGCAGATCATCTGCGTCATCATCAAGAGGTAAAACCTATATATGCGAAACGCAAAGAAACGATTGAGCGTGTATTCGCAGATGCAAAAGAAAAGCATGGTATGCGTTGGACTACTTTAAGGGGACTTAAAAAATTGTCGATGCAGGCGATGCTTACTTTCGCTGCCATGAATTTAAAGAAGATGGCCACTTGGACATGGCAAGGTCCTAAAACGGCTTAACATAGCGGCTCGAAGAGCCCAAATCTCGTAACCTTTGGTCAAAATTTCAAAGGAATTTCAAAAGGGGATCGGAATCTTTTAATTCCGAACCCCTTTTGTCTACAAACTGAGAGGATATCGGCAAAGATATCCTCTTTTTTCTTTAAATCAATCGTAAACCGGTTTCGTTCCATGTGTATAATCGGCTTCCTGCCTGGTAAGGCCGCCCCTATTTTCAATTTCTTTGACGATTTCGCCATGGATGCTCTGTCCTTCTTGGTTTAAATAAGGTACCATTTGTTGTAGGGAGTGATGAAAATAGGCAAGCTCGCTATTTTCCCAATCCGATTTTTTCATCATCGACAACTCTGTCATATCACGTCCAACATACATAACAGTCACACTCCTATTAAAAAAGATTTTATAACTCGGTGTTTACTCAGAAGGGAAGAATAAAAAATGGAACAAAAAGTAGCGCTCGTTACGGGCAGCAGTAAAGGCTTAGGTAGAAGCACGGCAATAAAACTTGCAGAGGAAGGTTACGACCTCGTTATTAATTATGCCCGAAGCAAGTCGAAAGCATTAGAAGTGGCCGCTGAAATTGAAGCGTTGGGGCGGAAAGCTCTTGTCGTGAAGGCGAATGTAGGCGACGTCGCAAAGGTGAAAAGCATGTTCGAGGAAATCGAAGCGTATTATGGACGCTTGGATATCTTCATCAATAATGCGGCATCCGGAGTGCAGCGTCCCTTGATGGAGCTTGAAGAATCACATTGGAATTGGACGATGGATATCAACACGAAGGCACTCCTTTTCTGTGCCCAGGAAGCGGCGAAATTGATGGAAAGGAACGGAGGCGGGAAAATCGTCAGCATCAGTTCACTTGGCTCGATTCGCTACCTAAAAAATTATACGGCTGTGGGTGTTTCCAAAGCGGCGCTTGAAGCATTGACAAGATATTTAGCGGTCGAACTTGCGGCGAAGAACATTTGCGTCAATGCCGTTTCAGGCGGTGTAATTGATACGGATGCCCTGAAGTCCTTCCCGAACCGGGATGAAATGCTGGCCGAGGCTGCAGAACAGACCCCTGCAGGAAGGATGGTAGAGGTGGAGGATATGGTGAGCACGATCCTGTTTTTAATTTCCGATGGAGCGAGCATGATCCGTGGACAAACCGTCATCGTTGATGGAGGCATTTCTTTGCTCGTGTAAGAAAACTGGAAAAATTTAGCCGGATAACACACGGTCATGATGGTTATCTTATTATCGTGGAGGTGATATCAATGGCTAAAAACAAAACGCAATCAGGTACTGACATCCAACATGTAAAGAACAAAAACGGGCAAGCTCAACAAGGTCAAGGTCAATACGGTACTGAATTCGCTTCTGAAACAAACGTTCAAGAAGTGAAAAAACAAAACCAAGCTTCTCAACAAGGCCAAGGCCAATACGGCACTGAGTTTGCTTCTGAAACTAACGTTCAAGAAGTGAAAAAACAAAACGCAAAATCTCAAAGCAATAAAAGCCAAGGCTAATTGCTGTTACAACAATGAAAGGCATCCTTCTTTTGAAGGGTGCTTTTCTTTTTTGCTCCATTTGATTCGACAAATGTTTCTTTGTGTTTACATTTTATGTCAAAGGAGATGTCCGGTTTAAAATCGAATATACATACTATGGAAAAAAACAGATGAGGAAGGTGCATTCATGGAGGAATTTAACCGGCTTATAAATGACCAGTTGAAGACGATGGATAAGCTTTTACTTTTACAATCGGAAATCGAGACATGCCAAGATATAGAGAAGCAGCTCCTGGCCTTGCAAGAAGAAAGTGAAGCCATTACCATCCAGGAAGAGATTCAACTCAAGAAGCAGGAGTTGAAAAGTATTCATGATCGATTCGAGAGCCAAACGGAAGAAGTCATTCGTTATTTTCAGCAGCAACAGGCAGCTATACGATAAATCAGAGGCTAATTTCTAAGTGTTAATGGGTGGATGGTCAGATTTTTTTGACTTTTTTACACATTTCCACGGAGAGATTAGCCACTTTTGTTTTAAATTTACGAATAAATCGCTATAATAAAGGAATATAGGGTAAATGGAAAAAAGTATATATTTTTAAATACACACAACAACTTCAAACGGAATAGGGCACAGTACGATGAATGGGTGTCTATAGAAAGTAGGGAGAGATAAATGGGGATTGTTCCTGCCGAAGGAGGAAAAATCCAAATCCATAGCTATAAACATAATGGACATATCCATCGTATCTGGGAAGAAACAACCGTTTTAAAAGGGACCCAAAATCTGATGATAGCGGCGAATGACCGTACTATGGTGACGGAATCAGATGGTAGGACCTGGATTACACGTGAGCCGGCGATTTGCTATTTTCATTCAAAGTATTGGTTTAATGTTATCGGTATGTTGAGGGAGGACGGGGTTTATTATTATTGCAACATCAGTTCGCCGTTCACATACGATTCGGGAGCATTGAAATACATTGACTATGACCTGGACATTAAAGTATTCCCAGATATGACGTTTAATTTGCTGGATGAGGATGAATATGAAAGGCATCGGAAAGAAATGAATTACCCGGATGCCATCGATTCAATATTGAAACAGAACGTAGACTATTTAATTTATATGATACGCCAGCGAAAAGGACCATTCTCCGCAGAGTTCATTGATAGTTGGTATGAACGCTTCTTGACCTATCGATGATAGTAAAGGCCTGCTGCTTATTGAGCAGGCTTTTTCTGGTGTGTAGGGTCCGCTTCGCTGCAAGGCTATCTTTCATTTTCATCCATTTGGAAGACTTTGAATGAAATCGGTTTGATAGTTCAGCTTCGAAAAGGAAAATATAACAGAACATGACTGGTCTTTTTTAGCACGAGTGAGCCCTTGGCAAATCGACCGTAAGAAATGGAGGGATTCCGTGGAGAGCATCAAGAGATATTTGCATTTTGTCAAGCCATATAAATGGGAGATAATCGGGACGGTTTTAATCGGTCTGTTAAAATTCGCGATCCCGCTGCTGCTGCCACTGCTCAGTAAGTATATCGTGGATGACATCATCGGAAATAGTGACCTGTCGAAGGCCATGAAATCAGAACGGCTTTTATGGGCCATGGGCATCATGTTGTTCATTTTCGTTGCGATAAGACCGCCAATCGAGTATTATCGGCAGTATTTCGCCCAATGGACAGGAACGAAAATACTATATGATATCCGAAATGATTTATTTACACATATACAGAAACTAAGCTTTAAATATTATTCGAACACAAGAGTGGGAGAGGTCATCTCGAGGATGATCACGGATGTGGAACAAACGAAGAACTTTGTCATCACGGGCTTGATGAACCTTTGGCTTGATATTGCCACGATCGTCATCGTGATAGCCATCATGTTCAAGATGGACGTGAAGTTAACGATTGTATCGATCATCATGCTTCCTTTCTATGCCTTCTCGATCAAGCATTTCTTTGGCAAGCTCAGAACCTATACAAGGGTCCGTTCCCAGGCATTAGCCGATGTACAGAGTCACCTTCATGAACGTGTTTCTGGGATGTCTGTCATCAAAAGCTTTGCGATTGAAGATCGCGAACAGGAATTATTTGCTCAGCAGAATAAGAATTTCCTGGATAAGGCCTTGAAGCATACGAGCTGGAATGCCAAATCCTTCGCTGTCGTCAATACGATTACGGATATTGCGCCGTTGCTCGTGATAGGATTTGCCGGATACCAGGTCATTCAAGATCAATTATCATTGGGGACGATGGTTGCGTTCGTCGGCTTCATAGACCGGCTCTACAATCCGCTCAGACGATTAGTCAATTCTTCGACGACCATGACCCAGACATTGGCTTCCATGGACAGGGTGTTTGAGTTCGTCGATGAGAAGTATGATATCGATGATGAGCCAGATGCGCAAGAGCTGAAGCATGTAGATGGCCATATTACATTCGATGATGTATCGTTTGCGTATGATGAGAGGGAGGCACCTGTGTTAAAACATATTAATTTGGATGTTTTGCCTGGAGAAACCATTGCACTGGTCGGCATGAGCGGCGGAGGGAAATCATCGATCGTCAGCTTGATTTCCCGCTTCTATGACGTGACGGAGGGAAGGGTGTTATTGGATGGAACCGATATCCGGAACTTTCAAGTGCGGAGCTTAAGAGATAAAATCGGCATGGTGCTGCAGGATAATATCTTATTTAGTGAATCGGTTAAGGCCAATATTCTGATGGGCCGGCCCGATGCAAGTGATGAGGAAGTCATTGAAGCGGCTAAAGCGGCCAATGCCCACGACTTTATCATCGGCCTGAAAGAGGGATACGAAACGAAAGTAGGCGAGCGTGGCGTGAAATTATCCGGAGGGCAAAAGCAGCGGGTTGCCATCGCGAGAGTCTTTTTGAAAAACCCGCCTATCCTAGTATTGGACGAAGCAACATCAGCCTTGGACTTGGAAAGTGAACATTATATCCAGGAAGCGCTGGACATCCTCGCTAATAACCGGACAACCATCATCGTGGCTCACCGCTTATCAACCATCACCCATGCCGATCGAATCGTTCATATCGAAAATGGGGAAATTACCGAAATGGGCACACATGAAGAACTCATGAAAAAGCAGGGACATTATTTCAGCCTATTTCAAGTGCAACAACTGGGTTCCTAAAAGGGGATTAGGATTAAATGGGACACAGCCTGTAAACAAAAAGGTTTCGGAACCGCATTCCGAAACCTTTTTATTTTGCTTCAGTGTGTTCAAAAATTCGGGCTTTTCGGTCCATTATTAGTAATAACCTAAAAAACCGAAGGCAAGCTCAATCGATATCGAGCTTGCCTTCAGTATGAGATCATACCAGATTAGGAATGGTCTTTCTTATGTTGTAAAAAGCTTATCCAATTCCGGTCAAGGAATTCTATTTTCATGCAGCGCCTTTTTCCTGCCGGGAAGGAATTGTGGAAGATGCTTCATTCCTTCAGGGAGGGCGATGCCGAAAATGATCAGGCACATCCCGAACCATTGCAGTGACGTAACATGCTCATTCAAGAAGATGACGGAAACGACCATCGCCGATGGCAATTCCGCAGCACAAAGAATCGTTCCAAGTCCGACCCCCACCTTCGGCAAACTTACAGCGAAGAAGAAGAACGGAACAAGCACACCTAATATGCCGAGCAATAGACCATAGTACCATAGATTCGTTTGGACAAGGTTCGTAACGAGTGTTACAGGATTGGTGGTGATTACAGCAGTCAGCATCGCTCCCGTTGCAATGAAAAACAACCGTTTCATCGAGGATTCCCCAACTGCGAATTTGGAGTTGCAAAACATATAAAGCGCAAAAAGCAATGCGGATAGCAGGCCGAATAATACACCTTTCAAGCTCAGTGCTGAGAGCGGCTGTCCGAATATAGCTCCTGCAAATAAGGTGCCGATGAACAGAACGAAAATGGCAATGAGTTTATTTTTATCCGGACGTCTTTTATTTAGTAAGCTTTCAATGAGGACACCTATCCAAGTGAATTGAAAGAGAAAGACAACGGCAATCGAAGCGGGAAGCTCTGATACGGAAACGGCGTATGCCTTTCCGACGAAAGTGGACATCATGCCAGTAATCATCAGCAATCCGATACTTTTCCAAGGTACTTTATATTTGAATGAGAAAAGGAATAAAACGGAAATGATGAGCCAGCCTATGAGATATTGACTGCCGACCAGTTCACCGGAAGAATGGCCATCCATGAAACCAAATTTCATCATGGTCGATAGTGTACCATATGAAATCGAACCGATTAACACCATTATGGAATACTTCAAAAGTTGCATGTTTTTCACCCCTATAAAAATAAAAATCGCCACCTGCCAAAAAGGCAAGTGACGAACGAAAAAAGGAAATCCTTTTAAAATTCCGTCTCTCAACAAAAGCTGAGTTTAAAGAAATGTTTGTGTTGCATGAACTAAGCTTAAGGTCTTTGTGAATAATTGTCAACCAGAAAAATAAGTAAAAGCTTCTCCCGTTCATGAGGTAAAAGGGGATCGCAATCGATATATCATCACCATTGAAAAAAACCCCTTAGGCAAATATGCCTGAGGGGTTTGCGGGTTTCAGTCGTCCTTCTGCTGGAAATTCTTCAACTTACCGCGGTATTCCGAGTCCTTCATCTTGCCAAGGTTCGGTTTCTTTTCTTCTTCTGATGGTTCATCGTTTGGGGTTTGCTTCTGTAGCTTGGAAAGCGCCAAACGATAATCCTGGTCTTTCATTTTTAATTCATCGTTGTCAGTAGGGAAGATGATTTCGGTATCAAGCTCATCATCCGAAGATAAATCCGATTTGGATAATGGAGCATCATCCTTGATAACCGGTTTCTCTTCAGGTGATAAAGCTTTGATATTGAAGGTGATCAAGCCCGTGATCGCTAAAATCGCAACGATGATGATAATTAGAATTAAGCCCATTGAATCAAGCCTCCTAGAGCTCGTTTGTGAATGAACGGGTGACTTGGGCTACCCGTTTTCCCAATGCTTCCCCAAGCTGCAAGTCGTTTTTGGAGATGTTATCGTCCACACCGGGCGGGCAGCTTATCCCGACACCATAGTAGGATCCATACAAGGCGTTTTCAGGAACGGTGCCGGGCAAGCCGACGATGATCATTCCTTGGTGAAGCATTGGGGTGATCAGATTGAGCATGGTTGCCTCTAGCCCTCCGTGTACGGTGGCTGTCGTACAGAATACAGCACCGACTTTATTGATGAGCGCCCCTTCTGCCCATAAATATCCAAGTTTATCAATCCATGCCTTCAAACTCGAACTGATTGTTCCGAAATGGCCCGGGCAGCCCCAAATGATGGCATCCATTTCCTGGAGCTTATAAACATCCGCCTCGTTTACATGGTCAATGAGAACCTCGGCACCAGGAACCGCAGCGGCTCCCTGGGCTATTGATTCGGCAAGCGCTTTTGTATGGTTGCCTTCACTGTCGTATACAACATAGATTTTCATTCTTATCCCCCCGTATGATTAAACCGATTTTTTCACTGGTGAAGGCAGTAAAGGTACATCCAATTTTTCTTCTTGAGCTTGTTGGATTACTACTTTATCCTTACGGACGTCACGTAAAAACAGTGAGAGTACGATTCCGACAACTGCGAAGCCCGTTGCCCAAAAGAATGCATCATTGATACCCATTACATTTGCTTTTCCTTGAATTTGGGCGGAAATCAATGACATTGCTGTTTCCCGTGCCTGCTCACTCGTTTGATTCATCGTGCTCATGATGGATTGGACAATAGCCTGGAAATTCTGGACAAATCCGGGATCACTCGTACTCATATCCATTCCCAAGGAAGTTCCATGGAAAGTAGCGCGATTTGTATAGATGGTTGTGACGAAGCTGGTACCGATTGCTCCGGTCACTTGTTTCAGCGTATTGCTCATCGCCGTTCCATGAGTATTCAAGTACTTCGGCAGCTGGTTCATCCCTGCTGTCATGATCGGCATCATCAGCATGGACATTCCAAGGGCACGGATGGCATAGATGATGACCAAAGTCGAATACGTCGTATCTGTAGTCAAATTAGCGAATTCGAAGGTCGTGACAGCAGTAATTCCTAACCCGATCAATGCTAATGGACGTGGACCGACTTTGTCGAATAGCGCTCCTGAAATGGGTGACATCACCATCATGACAAGGGCACCAGGCAACATCAACAGTCCGGATTGAACAGGTGTGAATCCTCTAAGCGTCTGTAAATAAATCGGCAATAAGAAAATGCCTGTAAACATGGCAACTGTAACGATGGCCGAAATGATATTCGATAATACGAACATGTCATATTTAAATACACGGAAGTCGAGCATTGGTGTATCCGATTTTAGCTGTTGCACCACAAATAGGGTCAGCAGGATGATCCCGATGATGATCGTTCCGAGAACGATCGAATCCGTCCAGCCTTTGGAACCTGCTTCACTGACACCGTATAAGAGGGAGGCGACACCTATCAAGGATAGCGAGGCTCCCAATAGGTCCAATTTGATCTTTTTGGGCTCCGCTACATTCCGCATACTTAATAAGGCAAGTATGATGATGATTATGCCTAATGGAACCATTGCGTAGAACATGACCCGCCAGCTATATTCCTGAATGACCCAACCGGATAAAGTCGGTCCGATGGCAGGAGCGAACATGATAGCCAAGCCGAAGATTCCCATACCTTTTCCGCGCATTTCTGGAGGGAAGATAAAAAGAATGATCGTCATGACCAATGGCTGCAGGATTCCTCCGCCAGCAGCCTGAATCAGCCTGCCTGTGAGGATGATTGGGAAATTGGGTGCTATACCGCAAATGAGTGTTCCGATCGTGAATAGAAACATCGCGGCCAAGAACAGGATCCTCGTGCCAAATCGTTCTATCAGGAAAGCGGACAGTGGAATCAAGGCCCCATTTACCAGCATGAAACCAGTTGATAACCATTGTATCGTAGTCGCAGCTACATTAAATTCGGCCATCATCCTCGGCATGGCGACACTAAGCAGGGTTTGGTTCAAAATGACCATGAACAAACCCAGCATTAAGATAATTAACATCGGGGCGAACTGCTTCATGCCCTTGTTTTCGTTTATTGAGATTGTTTGAGAAGCCATTTAAGGGAAGCCTCCTTTCTGTATAACTGTGTAGCTCATTAATTGGTTGAAATTTTCACTTCTGCATTCATACCAGGCAGAACTTTATCGGATGGAGCTTTAATGGAAATTTTAACTGGTACTTTTTGCGTGACTTTCGTATAGTTTCCGCTGCTGTTTTGATTGCCCATCACGGAAAAGACGGAAGTTGTAGCATAACCAATTTGTTCCAATGTACCTTCGAAGACGGTATCGGAATCTCCATCAATGATGATATCGACGCTGTCACCTTTTTCAATTTTTTTCAATTTATTCTCTTCGATATTAGCTGTGATGGACAAATCATTCATATCGATGGTTTGAGCCAATGTTTGACCCGCTTGAACTAGTTGATCATCATGTACCTGAGTTTTAACGACAGTACCTTGTGCTGCTGTTTTTACCGTTTCTTTTCCTGCTGCAGTGGCTACATTCGCCACTTTGTCATTTTTGCTGACACTGTCACCTTCTTCTAAATCCCAATCCGCTAGCTTACCGGCAGCAGGTGCAACGATCGTATACAAATCTCCTGAAACTTTCGCTTCATCCGTTTTTATGAAATTCGTGCTTTCATAATAGTAAAAAGCCCCACCGGCCACAACCGCTAATATAATAACCAAACCAATGACATTGACTAAAACTAAACGTCCTCTATTCACTTGTTTCGCCTCCAAAAATATAGATGATTGATACGTATAACTTATATTGCTTGACCTTCATTCATTCACATGACGTATTTATCTAATTCATGCCCCCTATATCACATGTTTATTATTAATTTTAATAAATATTAATTTTTATAAGTATTAACATTAATAAGTAAATAGTTTATCAGGTTAATAAATTTTTGTCATGTAATTTATTCCGAAAAAAAGTGGCAAATAAATACAAATTATTGGAAAAAATTTTAAATTTTTAAAGTTTTAAGGATATATGGGAAGGAAGGTTGACAATGTATTGGCATTTAATTAAATTTAAGAGGTAGGATTGTCCTATATAAGGAGTGAGAAGTCTGGAATTTAAATGGGAAGTAACGAATAGTATAGAAATGCAGATTTTTCGGATCAGGAAGAAGCTTCGTGCCATCGTAGCGAAAAACCTTCAGCCTTATGGATTAACGTCGCCTCAGTTTTTCATATTACTGATATTAAAAAAAGAGGGATCGATTAAATCGACAGATTTGGCTGACTTTTTGACCGTAAAGCCAAGTGCGATCACTGTATTTGTAGACAAGCTGGTCGAAATGGATTATGTGAAGCGGCAGCCCTCTGAAAAGGACCGCAGGGTCATAAACCTTGAATTGAAAGAGGCGGGAATCGAGATTCTGGGAAAAGTCCTTGCGGAGCATAACCGTTCGATAGGGAAGAACTTCAATTCATTCACGGAAGAAGAACTGCAAGATCTTATGGTTAAATTGGAAACGATTGAAAAGGCGGCAGATCAAAACCTTTTGGATGATTGAAAGTACAGGCATCCTCAAAATAGAGACGAAAAAGACGGTTCCCCGAGAACCGTCTTTTTTTAATCTTCTTCATACTGGACAGAAATTTCGTTTTCTTCCTTATGGAAGGACTGAAAGCTGACGATCAGCTTTTCAAGATGCTCCAACTGCTCATCATATTCGATGACGGAAGAAATCAATGGTACAAGACGGGCAGAAAGGTGGCCGAGATTATCATGCATTTCATCGACATGATTTTGCTGTTCAAAAAAGTGGGCTAGCAGCTCTTTCCGACTTAAGCAATCCTGGTCCCAATCCTCAATCTCCCCGATCGATTTGATTTTTTCGATATGCAATAAAATCAACTGCTCATGCTTGCGGATCAAGGAATCAAGCTGGTGGAAGATACTCCGCTGGAAATCTTCAGGCATTTGATAGATTTCATTCTCGAATTTATGGATTCGCTTCAAGGTTTCAAACGCTTTTTTCGTTGTAATGATCATCTGCCGGTAAATGACAAGCTTCCGGGCTTTAGCTAAACTGTTCTTCTTGAAATATTCCCGTTCCTCTTTGTACATGGAATAGATATGTTCCAAATCTAACAATTCCGCTTTCAGCCGGCTGATGTCTTTCTTCAATAAGGTGTGTTCTGTAGCATGCCTTGTGCTGATCCTGATCCATTTCAAGATATCTTCCGACACATCGGTAATCCGTGTATACAGCTTTGCTTCATACTTGGGTGGAAGGAATACGAGATTCACGATAAAGGATGAAACGATACCAAGCAAAACGGAGGAGAGACGTATAAAGGCAAAATTCAGGAATTCCCCGTCCTGGCTTTCCATGATGGCGATTACCGTCACGATGGAAAGGACAATCGTTTTATCCATTTTCAATTTTAAATTGATGGTAATGACAACCATTACGGCAAGGCCGATTATAAAAATATCATTTCCGAACAGCAAAACGAAGGAGACAGCAACCAACGCACCAATGATATTTCCTTGTACTTGCTCCAGCACCGTTTGGTATGAACGGTAAATGGTCGGCTGTATGGCAAAAATTGCAGCAATCCCAGAAAGGACAGGAGCAGGCAGGTTAAGCAATTCCGAAAGATAAAGCGCTAAAACGATTGCTATTCCTGTTTTGAGAATGCGGGCACCAAACTTCATATATAGGTTAATCCTTTCTTTGTCATTTATAAGGGCACTATTTATATATAGGCTTTTGCTTAAAGTTGTATTCTAACTTATTTGTTAGTACTTTACACTAAAATGATGCGATGTAAACAAAAAGAAATCTTTAGATACTCTTTACAGCTACAAGAGGCAAATTCCAGTTTAATATATAAAGAAAATATAGGCAATTTAATGATTGTTTTCAACTGTTATTTTTCTGTCGCTTTCGGACAATCCAAGCGGCATTCGACTGGAAAAGACTGATGCTCGAATTAAAGAGCATCAGTCAGACTGTAGACAAACTCGATGAAAATCGAGTTTGTCTATTTTTATGGCCTGTACAATTTAGACGTTGATTTCCACTCCAGGCACTCGCTTTCCGCGGGCGGTCGGGGAGCCTCCTCGGCTTTGCCTGCGGGGTCTCCCCTAGACGCGCTTTTCCCGCAGGAGTCTCGTACCTTCCGTTCCAATCAACTTTGTCTTACCTTTTAGATAGAACACTTTTGACTGGAGTCATTTTTGTTTTAAAATTGAAGGATTAAAACTTGAGGTGATGAGGATGCTTTCTAAACATGATTCTATTCAGCGAGATCAACTTGAAATGATTACTTTAGATCAACTGGTGCCACCGAACCATTTGGTTCGTAAAATGGAGGCTGCCATTGACTTCACTTTCATTTATGACTTGGTGAAAGATATGTACTCAGAGGTAGGACGCCCAAGTATTGATCCAGTTATTTTAGTTAAACTGACTTTCATTCAATATACCTTCGGTATTCGTTCCATGCGTAAAACGATTGAAGAAGTTGAAACCAATATGGCTTATCGTTGGTTCTTAGGCTATGGTTTCCATGATAAAGTGCCTCATTTCTCTACGTTCGGAAAAAATTATGAGCGACGCTTTAAAGATACAGACCTGTTTGAACAGATTTTCTGTCGCATTTTAATGACAGCTGCTAATAAAAAGGTAATAAGTGTAGAACACGTTTTCGTGGATTCCACACATGTGAAAGCCAGTGCGAATAAACGGAAATTTGAAAAGAAAATCGTTCGTAAAGAAACACGAGCGTATCAAGGACGTCTTCAAGAAGAAATCAATCAAGATCGTGAAAACCACGGAAAGAAGCCTTTTCCACCAGATAAATTTGATAAGGAAGAAACCAAAGCAATTAAAGAAAGTACTACGGATCCTGAGAGTGGCTACTATGTGAAAGATGAACGAACAAAACAGTTTGCCTATTCATTCCATGCGGCCGCAGACGGCAACGGTTTTGTATTGGGAACGATTGTAACACCTGGTAATACACATGACAGTCATATTTTGGAGCCACTTGTTGAGCAAGTGATTGAGAAAGTTGGAAAACCAGAAGCAGTTGCCGCAGATGCAGCTTATAAAACACCAGCGATTACAAGCTACCTATTTAACAAAGAAATCACACCTGCTTTACCCTATACACGTCCTCGTACAAAAGAAGGATTCTTTCGCAAACATGACTATGTTTACGATGAACACTTTGATTGTTACCTTTGCCCTTCGGGAGAAACTTTAAAGTACTCAACAACAAATAAAGAGGGCTATCGCGAGTACAAATCGCCCAAACAAATTTGTGCAACATGCTCATTTTTATCACGGTGTACGGAAAGCAAAGACCATCAAAAAGTAGTGACACGGCATATCTGGCAAGCATATGTGGAAGAAGCAGATCATCTGCGTCATCATCAAGAGGTAAAACCTATATATGCGAAACGCAAAGAAACGATTGAGCGTGTATTCGCAGATGCAAAAGAAAAGCATGGTATGCGTTGGACTACTTTAAGGGGACTTAAAAAATTGTCGATGCAGGCGATGCTTACTTTCGCTGCCATGAATTTAAAGAAGATGGCCACTTGGACATGGCAAGGTCCTAAAACGGCTTAACATAGTGGCTCGAAGAGCCCAAATCTCGTAACCTTTGGTCAAAATTTCAAAGGAATTTCAAAAGGGGTTCGGAATTTTTTAATTCCGAACCCCTTTTGTCTACAAACTGACTGATGCTCGAATTAAAGAGCATCAGTTTTTGAGTGACCGTTATTTTTTTTATGAATCATTCCGTGGAAACGGCGGGATCTGCTTGTTCCTTAACTGGAACGACCTGAAGGAAATGCTCTCCAGGATTTTGGAGCAGGGCCTCTAAAGAGGTTGCTTCTTCCGTTTGGCCATGAGCTTTCAAAAGTGTCGTGTATTTTCCCAGAAGTTCTTCCACATCCTGTTGGCCTTTTGCGGATAGGGGCTCTATCGAAATCTTTGCGCCTTTGGCAACCCGTTTCTTAATCACGTCTTTCGTCAAACCGCTTTCTGGCTGTTGACGTAAATAGACGACACCTCCGGTCATGCCTGCACAAATCCATGGGCCAGGATCTCCTAGAACCAAACCTCTCCCATTTGTCATGTATTCGAAAGCGAATCCTTTTATATTGGAAGTTACCGCAATATTACCGGTTTCCTTTTCGGGCAGCGGCTGTTTCAACAATCCCCCGATGATCATATCCGCTCCCGAAAGCCGAATTCCCGCCCTTGCATCGGCATCTCCCTGGGCAATGAGAAGACCGTGCTGTGCACCGTACCCGAACCCCTTGCCGACCGATCCATTGTAGAACTTCCCATCTTTGCCGGGAGATTTAAAGATGCCGATATTGCCGCCGATTGAAGTTTTGCCGATTCCATCCTGTGCGCCGCCGTTCACGCTGATCGTAATCCCCTCCGTATTGTAAGCCCCAAGTCCATTGCCCGGTATGGAACCATCCTGGTAAGAGAGGTGAACGGGGGGAAGTTTTTTGTACGATCCATCAAGCCTGCCCCTAACGCGGTGACAGGAGACCCGGCTGCCGAGTACACGCTGCTTGGATGTGATCGAGCTATAACTTCGTGATTGCTGCAGGTCATCTACATGTGAATCAAGATATTCGGCGCCAACTGCAACCTGCATCGAGCTCTCATCCAAATACGCCTCTTTTTCCTGATGGGAGAATGGCGTAATATCCAGGTTCTTTAATAGATACGTTAAATCAAGTGAATGCTGCCCCGTAACTTGCTGGAGCAAATCGGAACGGCCCACGATATCCTGAAGATTTTTCACGCCAAGCGACCCTGTCAATAGTTTAAGTTCCTTGGCAAAGGCACTGTACATATTCATCAAGCCTTGAACGGCCAAATCGAATTTTCGGGGAACGAAACGCCGCAGTCCGTGCTCCTTCGCTTGTGCTTCCGATTCGATTTGTGTGGCAATGCCTACATGACAGGTATCAAGGTGACATCCGCGGCATGTGGTACAGCCGACAGCAATCATTGAAAGGGTACCGAAGCCTACACGGTTCGCCCCAAGCAGCATCACTTTCATGATATCCATTGAGCTCTTTAACCCGCCATCAGCCCAAATTTCTACGCTTTGGCGAATGCCAGACTCCAGCAGGGCATTATGGGCCGCCTTCACACCAATCTCGACTGGAAGGCCGACGTGTGCGAGTGCATGAATCCTGGCAGCTCCTGTTCCGCCATCAAAACCGGATAGCGTAATGATATCGGCGCCTGCCTTGGCGACCCCGACTGCGATCGTGCCAATGTTTGGCACGACAGGTACCTTGACGGCCACTTTCGCCTTATCGTTTGCCGTTTTCAATTCATGGATCATTTGGGCCAGATCTTCAATGGAATAAATATCATGGTTATTGGAAGGGGAGATCAAATCCGAACCGATCGTTGCATTCCGCGCTTCCGCAATTTTCGCTGTAACCTTTGAACCTGGAAGATGCCCCCCCTCACCAGGCTTAGCCCCTTGCCCAATTTTTATTTCCAGAAGATTTGAAGAGTTCAAGAGTTCCGCATTGACACCGAAACGGCCTGAAGCGATTTGCTGTCCGCGCGATTTCGGGTACTTGCCAAGCATATCCTTGATTTCCCCGCCTTCGCCATTCATGCTGATCATGCCTAGCCGTTCGGCAGCCTCTGCATACGCACGGAAAGCAATCTCATTTTGCGATCCAAAGGACATGGAAGCTATGACGAAAGGAAGTTCCTGTTCACCGATCGAAAGATTGACTTTTTCAGATGGAATCGGAGCATCTGACGTTTTTAAAGATGTTAAATGGCGGATTGCCGTAGGATTGGATTCTTCCTGCTCGGTGATCTTTTCACGATAAGCATCATAGTCCCCGCTTGAGGCCACTTCACCAATCGACTTCCAGATCCTCGGGAATAAATGAAAGGTCTTTCCCATGCGTTCCTTATCATTGTTATAATCTTCCGCACGCTGGATGGCGTCAGCTTTGATCTTATCGAAATTATAATCCAAATCATCTGAACCAAAGAAGTTAGCCACATTTAAATAGGCCGCGATTTCCTCATGTAAGCCGATGCTGGAGAAAAGCCTTCCATACCCGCGGAGCTCATGGATGCCGATGGTGGAAATGACTTTCTCAAGCCCCTTCGTCAAGGAGTTATATAAATTGATAACCTTCTTTAGGTCATCTGAAGATAAGGAAAGGAACATGTAATATGGACTGATCAAATTTGCCCCAAGACCATAAGAAACGATGATATCATGCAATGACCTTAATGAGGCGGAACGTAAAAGGATGGAGCAATCCCGGCGCTTGCCCTTTTGCACCAAAGCTTGATCGACAGCTGAAGTGACAAGATGGGGGTCAAGCAGCAGGTGACCATTTTGATGGGCGAGAGCATCATCCAAAACGAGCAGCGTTTTGCCGCCATCCACTGCATGGACCGCATCATCCGTAATCCTGGTCAGGGCATTTGTAATGCTTTCGTTCTCCTTGAAGGTGCTTGAAAGGAAGTGCACGAGTTTTTGGTCCTGGTTATAGTTAATGAATTGATCATAGCTTGGCTGTGAAAGGTTGGATGAGCATTCATAGCCAGTCAGTCCTTCAATCAATAAGGGAGTCAGCAGCTCGTAGACTTTGCCGGCCTTTTTCGCTTCGAATAGGGAAGGGCGTTTTCCGATGATGGTCCTCGTCGAGAAGTGCTCTGTTTCCCGGTCCCTGTCGATGGCGGGGTTGGTTACGACCGCTACGCTTTCCTTAATGAAGTCTGCAATATTGGTACGTTGCGGATTGAGTGCTGCAAGTGGCGCATCATGACCAAGGGAACGAATGGGCTCGGCACCTTTCTCGGCCATCTGTTCCACCAATTGAACATGCTCCCTCTCCCAGCCAAAAGCTTTATACTGTCCATTATGAATGGCTTGCGTGTTTGCCATGGAGATAATTTTTTCAAAGGTGTGCGGCTGCAAGCGAACGCGGTCATCGGAAAGGATGAAACGATCATTGAATAGTCTGAACACTTTCTCTTGAAAATCCTTGTAGGTGTACAATTGAATGGAGTCGCCGTTCCATTTCAACCCAACCTTTTCTCCAGGACCCAACGGTTTTGGATCTCCGGTAAATTCACTGGAAGGAATGATTCCAGGTTCTGAAGTGAACATATAGGAAGATTCCGTTTCGATATTCCATAACGGACGCAGCCCTAAAGAATCGACGGAGAATACAGCCTCGTCGCCGAAGCGGGAAATGATCCCTGCCGGACCTTGGGCGAAATGGCCCCATGCTTCCCGTAAATACGTATATAAGTCTTGCAAGTGTTCGGGATATTCCTTAATTTCATTAATGATTGGCGGGAACATAAGGTCGACGGCTTCAAACAAAGAGTAGCCATGCCGGCATATGAAGGTTTCAATCGTCTTGTTTAAATCCTGCGAGTCGCTTCCGTCTTTGGCGATGGGCACGCCGATCATTTTCGCTTCATCACGTAATTTGGCGATCGTATTGATTTCACCATTATGGCCAAGCACACTGAAAGGCTGGACCCGAAAGAAGCTTGATAAAGTATTGGTCGAAAACCGATTATGCCCAAGTGTCATCGCGGAGGCTGCTAGTGGATCGGCAAGATCAAGATAGTAGGCAGGGAGCGTATCCCCGGCTCCCATCACTTTGTAGACCGCATGATGCTGGCTTAAGGAGGCAACATGAATGAAATCACTTTTTTCGATGTCCGAGGACAGCTCAAAAAGAACATTTGAAAGCTCCTTGCTGTGGACGTTGGCGGCAGAACAGGCAAACTGCCAAAACACAGGATCTTCTTGAATGGCGATTGGCCCCAAGGCTTCAGAGCGGTAGGCCTTATCCGTTTCGAAAATCAAGGAAAGCCCATGTTGAAGGAGCTTTTCTTTGACTTCGATTTTTAAATCGTTTGCATCAGCCTTTTTGCTTAGAAATAAGTGGCCGACTATGAAGTCGTCTTGATCGACTAAGCCTTGATCGACATTAGCCTCTTCAAGCTTCTTTTTCCAAAGAGCCCGCGGAATATCGATATGGATTCCTGCGCCATCTCCCTCTCCATTGATGAAGCCGCAGCGATGGTTCATTTTAACGAGAGCATCGATGCAGGCAAAGATGTTTTCGTTTGTAGGGATTTTCTTTTTTTCGATGCAGGCAACGATTCCGCAGGCATCATGTTCTTGCTTGTGAAACTCATTGAATGTAGCGGGTGTCCATTGTTGGGTCATATATGCGGCTTGAATAAGGTTCCCCTTATTTTCTGCCCTTCACCTCCTGTAGCATTTGATTCAATTGGGGAAATATTAATAACCCGAACGATAGTCCGAGTTCTTGATAGATTGAAAGAAAGGGTATAAATGTAAGTAAATGTATCCATATCATATCATATCATTTAAATATTCAGAAATCAATTTTTTATACAATTGGTTGGATGTTAAATTGGAGGGGTTTTTCGTGAATATGGGAGTGGAAGGCTAATTTGAATGATTATTTTGCCTGATGATAAGAAAACCCCAAGGATGAAGAACATCCTGGGGTGTATAAAATATGCATAATTATGCTGTTATCGTTTCTTGAATCAAGTTCTTGAATGCATGTTCAACCGCTTTAAGGGTATAAGCGATATCGTCCTCCGTATGTGCAATGGTCAGGAACCACGCTTCGTATTTGGAAGGAGCCAAATTGATGCCTTGGTTGAGCATCAGTTTGAAGAACTTGGCGAACATTTCGCCATCCGTATTTTCCGCCTGCTCATAGTTTTCAATTTTTTCCGTCGTGAAATAGATCGTCAAGGCCCCTTTAAGGCGATTGATCGTGATAGGAACATTATATTGACCGGCTGCCATTTGGATACCTTCTTCAAGGATTTTTCCTAATCGATCAAGCTCATCGTACAGGCCTTCCTCTTTAAGGACCTCCAAGCAAGCTATTCCGGAAAGCATGGAAGCCGGATTTCCTGCCATTGTACCTGCTTGGTAGGCAGGACCGAGGGGAGCGACCGTTTCCATGATTTCTTTCTTGCCGCCATAGGCACCGATCGGAAGTCCGCCGCCGATGATCTTGCCAAGGGCAGTCAAGTCGGGTTGGATTCCCAAAAAGTCCTGAGCGCCTCCATACATGAACCGGAAAGCGGTGATGACTTCGTCGAAAATAACCAATGATCCTGCCTTGTGGGATAAGGAAATGACGTCTTCGAGGAAACCGGGGCTTGGCTCGACAATGCCAAAGTTGCCGACGATCGGTTCAACCAGTACGCCTGCGATTTCGTTGCCCCATTTATTCAATGCTTCCTTAAATGGTTCGATATCATTGAAGGGCACCGTGATGACTTCCTGGGCGATGCTTTTTGGAACTCCGGCAGAATCCGGCGTTCCAAGTGTGGACGGACCCGAGCCAGCGGCTACAAGAACAAGGTCGGAGTGACCATGATAACAGCCGGCAAACTTGATGATCTTATCGCGTCCTGTATAAGCACGGGCCACGCGAATGGTCGACATGACTGCCTCGGTGCCTGAATTGGTGAAGCGGACTTTATCAAGGGACGGTATGGCCTCTTTCAGCATTTTGGCGAACTTGACCTCATGCTTTGTTGGAGTTCCATATAATATACCTGTTTCTGCTGCTTTAACGATTGCCTCCGTAATATGTGGATGTGCATGCCCTGTGATGATCGGACCATATGCCGCCAAATAATCGATATATTTATTGCCGTCGACATCCCAGAAATAAGCACCTTTGGCATGATCCATGGCAACCGGTGACCCACCGCCTACCGCTTTGTATGAACGCGAAGGGCTGTTGACCCCGCCGACGATATGTTCCAATGCCTCTTTATGTAAAAGCTCCGAATTACTAAAATCCAATCTTAAAACCTCCTAAAAGTACAAACGTATTCCTCTTAATCATAGCACTTTTTCGTCCGGAAATCCGGGGGTGGAGGCCAAGGAATGTGGCCAGCCCTTAAAAAATCTGCATGAATCCTAGAAACAGCTGAATCCATGGTCCGTTATTTTTTGCTGGAAATCGGATCCGGTCCCAAAATTCCAGTCAGGAAGGTCAGGATGCCGACGATGGAGTCCGGATTTTCGATGTCGAAGGATTGGCGGTTCATTTCACCTTCGGCTTGGTAGTAGATGAGGCTGCCGGTGCCTTTTTCTTCATTAATATGAATTTGGAAACTTAAGGGGGTGCTTTCTACCGATCCATCGGAATCCCTTTGAATGACCTGGCATAATAATGGACCAAATTCATCCTCATAAAGGAAGTCATAACGAAGGCCAATGACGACCTTTTCGATTTGTGATAATAATAATTCTTTTATATTCATGGCATATTTGTCTCCTTTATATATGTATCTCTTACAACGTCAGGATTATCCTGAAAGAAGGGGGGCGGAACATCAGGCATTTTTATTGTCTAAAAAGCTGAGGTTGGATAAACTAATGCATTAGGACAAGAGATGACGGAGGATGTAACAGGATGAGTGATGCAATACAAGTGAAACAATTGCGGAAGGAATTTAAGTCGGCATCAAGCCGTTCGGGTTTAAAAGGCGCCTTCCGGGATTTACTTACAAGAAATTATAAGATCGTCCCTGCTGTCAATGATATCAATTTTACTGTAAAAAAGGGTGAAATGGTAGCTTATATCGGTGAAAATGGCGCTGGGAAATCGACCACGATCAAAATGCTCACGGGTATTTTGGAGCCGACGTCAGGCGAAATCTCGGTCAATGGGATGAACCCCCATAGGGAAAGGGAAAAGTTCACCCAGACGATCGGAGTCGTATTTGGACAGCGCTCACAGCTTTGGTGGGATATTGCCGTTCAAGAATCCTTCAGGCTGTTAAAAAAGGTTTATAAGGTAACGGATGAACAATATAACGATCATATGGAGCATGTCATCAAGACGCTTGATATCGGTCCTTTGCTCGACAAACCGGTGCGGAAGCTCTCGCTAGGTCAGCGAATGCGCTGCGAGCTTGCGGCAGCATTGATCCACAATCCACCATTGCTGTTCCTGGATGAACCGACCATTGGGCTAGATGTACTCGTGAAACTGAAGATTCGCGAATTCCTGAAAGAAATCAATGAAAAATATAATACGACCATCCTTTTGACCACCCATGACTTAGGCGATATTGAGGCGCTTTGCGAGCGCGTGATCATGCTTGATGAAGGCAGGATCATTTATGATGGGGAATTGCAGAGTCTGAAGGATAACTGGGCTGAGGAAAAACAGATTCATTTTCAATTCATCGAGGGAGTTTCCCTTCAGGAATTGCAATCCTTGCCGCTCCCATTTAACGCAAACTGGGTTTATGATGAGAAAAACCAAACCTACATCGCCTTGCTGAAAGAAGAAGGCGACCATATTTCCCAGCTTGTCTCGGCTGTCGTATCTCATTTTAAAATAAAGGATATCAAAATTCACGAGACGTCCATTGAAGAGATTGTGCGTAATATTTATGAAGAAGGCACTGTCTGACTCTCTTATCATTAAGAAACAACGTGTCTATCAAGGAGGGGGAGAGTGCCATGGGAAAATATCTAGGGATGATTCGCATGCGTTTTTTGATGATGCTTGCGTATCGAACGGATTATTATACCGGCATTTTAATTTATAGCATTAATATCGGGGCTTATTATTTCTTATGGAATGCAATATATGGAGAAAAAAGCTCCATCGAAGGTCTTTCAAGTATGCAGATGACAACTTATGTGGCGGTTGCTTGGATGGCGAGGGCCTTTTATTTCAATAACATTGACCGCGAAATTGCCACTGAAATCAAGGATGGGAAGGTCGCCATCGAGATGATCAGACCCTATAATTATTTAGGGATGAAGACGATGCAGGGGCTTGGGGAAGGGATATTCCGTTTCTTCTTCTTCTCGATCCCGGGCATGCTGCTGGTAGCCTTGATTTTTCCGATCGAACTGCCGAACGAACCGGCAACATGGGCGATATTCGGGATTTCCTTGCTGTTCAGCTTCATCATCAATACCCAAATTAATTTATTGACGGGGATCACCACCTTTTTCCTTTATAATAACGCGGGGTTGATCCGGGCTAAACGGGTCATCATCGATTTGTTTTCCGGTCTATTGCTGCCCATCAGTTTCTATCCGATATGGGCGCAGGAAGTGATGAAATACTTGCCGTTTCAAGGGATCAGCTATGTACCAAGCATGATCTTCACGAACGGGTACAGTTCAGGGGAAATTGGCATGGCGCTTTTACAGCAGTTCATTTGGTGCATCATTCTCATAATACCGATTCAGCTTTTATGGATAGTCGCAAAAAAACAGCTGATTATTCAAGGGGGTTGATCGGATGTTTTATGTATCGATGTTTTTTCAATATGTAAGTCAATATATGAAAACAAGATTGCAGTATCGGGCGGATTTCTTCATGGAAATCTTATCTGACCTGCTGAATCAGGTCGTGAATTTGGTTTTCATCTTGGTTGTTTTTGGCCATACTCAGTTTTTAAGCGGCTGGAGCCGCGAAGAAATCATATTCATCTATGGGTTCTTCCTTATTCCATTCGCCCTTTTTTCAGCGTTTTTCAATATTTGGGATTTCAATGATCGCTATATCGTCAAGGGTGAGATGGACCGGATATTAACAAGGCCGATACATAGCCTGTTTCAAGTCATTTTGGAAAGAATCGAGCTTGAATCATTATTTGGTGTTGTGACTGGTTTGATCATAATATTTTACTCTGGGGCATCACTGAATCTGGAGCTTGCCTGGTATGATCCGATTCTTTTCATCATCTTTGCAATAGGAGGGGCGCTTGCTTATGCGGCCATTTTCGTTGTGATCGCAAGCATCGGGTTTTGGTCGGATGCAAAAACCTCCATCATGCCCATGATGTATAATATCGGGAATTATGGACGCTATCCTGTCGATATTTATAATAAGATCATTCGCTTTGTCCTTACATGGGTGCTGCCATTCGCGTTTGTCGGTGTTTATCCGGCATCCTATTTCCTTAGGAAAGAGGAGTGGTATGCGTATGCCTTCGCCACACCTGTAATCGGGGTTGTCTTTTTCATGATATCCGTCGTCATTTGGAATCAGGGAGTGAAGCGGTACCGCGGGGCAGGAAACTAAAAAAGAAATCCCTTCAGCCATCAGGTTGAAGGGATTTCTTTTTGTTTATTTACGCTTATTCTTTCTTTCTATATATCTTGCCTGGGCTTCGGCATACTGCTGTTTTTCCATTTCCGTTTCCGGTATTACCATTGGAACTTCGGTCGGCTTACCATCTTCATCAATGGCAAGCATCGTTAAAAAGGCGCGTGCCGTAAGCTGCTTTTCACCTGTTAATAAGTTTTCTCGCTCCACCTTCACGAATACCTCCATGGAAGTGCGGTGGGCACATGTGACATAAGCCTCTAGGTTAATCGCATCTCCTGTCTTGATGGGGGCCAAAAAATCAAAAGAGTCGCTTGATGCTGTCACGACTGGCTTTCGACAATGGCGCATAGCCGAAATGCAGGCGATTTTATCGACATAGGCCATTACTTTCCCGCCAAAAATGGTATTGTGATGATTTGTGTCAGGCGGGAAAACAAGGTCAGTTAAAAAGGTCCTTGACTGCTGTGTGGGTTGGCCTGCTGCTATCTCTACGTCGTTTTCGATCATTTGCCGGTTGTTTGGGCCAATAGCTTTTCCCGTACGATTTTGGCTGCCTCGACCATATTTTTAAGGGAAGAAACCGTTTCAGGGACGCCCCTCGTTTTCAGGCCGCAGTCAGGATTGATCCAAAACTGGTCTTTATCCAATACCTTGATGCCTCGTTCAATCATGTCGACCATTTCCTTCACAGCCGGGACTCGAGGACTATGAATATCATATACCCCTAGGCCAATTCCTTTTTCGTATGTCTTTTCCTCGAATGCGGAGGCAAGCTCCCCGTGGCTGCGGGATGTTTCGATGGAAATGACATCGGCATCGAGGGAAGAGATGACATCCATGAAACTGTTGAAGTCACAATAGCACATATGCGTATGGATTTGCGTTGTATCTTCCACGCTCGATGTGGAAATCAGGAACGAATTCACCGCCCAGTTCAAATACTCTTCCCGGTCGCTTTTCTTCAATGGAAGTCCTTCTCTAAGTGCAGGCTCATCCACTTGGATCATCTTGATTCCTGCCGCTTCCAAGGCAAGTACCTCTTTATCCAAGGCAAGGGCAAGCTGATAGCAAACATTCTCCCTTGAAATATCATCACGGACAAATGACCAGTTCAAAATCGTTACAGGACCTGTGAGCATTCCCTTTACCGTTTTCTTTGTCAGTGATTGAGCATGGACGCTTTCCCTGACTGTCATCGGCTTGATGAAATGAACGTCGCCGTAAATGACGGGGGGCTTGACGCAGCGAGAACCGTAGGATTGAACCCACCCTTTTTCCAGAAAGACGAATCCCCCCAGCTTATGGCCGAAATATTCAACCATATCCGTCCGTTCAAATTCTCCGTGAACGAGAACATCTAGGCCGATTTCTTCTTGAATATCGATCCACCTGGCAATCTCATCATTTATGAATGTTTCATATTGGGCAGCAGTCCATTCTCCTCTTTTAAATTTACTGCGTGCTTGTTTCACTTCAAATGTTTGGGGGAAGCTGCCGATCGTTGTAGAAGGAAGAAAAGGCAACTTGAAAAATTCACGTTGTTTTTGGTAACGCTCTTTAAATGCCAGCTGACGTCCCGAGGTCTTGGATTTAACCTTTTCTACATCGGCTTGTACTGCTTTATGATTCCGGGCCTGGGAACTGGCTAACGTTTGGATCGCCAATTTATTCGCATCCACTTTCTTTACGATTGCCTCCAAACCTAGATTGCTGCCTTTGACAAGGGTAGTGATTTCTTCTAGCTTCTCATCGGCGAAGGCAAGTGCCTCCTTCACTTCTTTAGCAAGCGCGTTTTCATTGCGAACGGTCACTGGAACATGAAGCAGGGAACAAGAGGGTTGGAGCCAGATTTTATCTTCTGCCACTTTGTTCTTGATCGTCTCGATTAATTGAAGCTTGCTCGATAAATCGGAAAGCCAAATGTTTTTTCCGTCAATCACGCCTGCACCAAGCACTTTGTCTGCCGGGAAGCCGAATGTTTCAAGATTGCTGACATTTCTTCCTTTATCATGAACAAAATCGAGCCCGATTCCCTGAACTTTCAATTGAGTGACCGCTTCATAGTGTTCAACGGCATCAAAGTATGTTTGGAGCATGATGTTCAGGTGAGGTGCCGCTTCATTCAGTTTTTCATAGAGGTATGTAACAGTTTCCATATCATCTTTGGATATCGATGAAACAAGGGAAGGCTCATCTAACTGAATCCACTGCACACCTTCTTGCTCCAACTCCTGCAATATTTGTGTATAGAGGG
Source organism: Peribacillus sp. FSL E2-0218 (assembly GCF_037992945.1). Classification (NCBI taxonomy): domain Bacteria; kingdom Bacillati; phylum Bacillota; class Bacilli; order Caryophanales; family Bacillaceae; genus Peribacillus; species Peribacillus sp. FSL E2-0218. Next base: position 798,394 of record NZ_CP150304.1, read on the forward strand.
GGAGCAGGCTCAGGATGATGCCAGGGATATCTTCTTTATTGAAGCCTTTGGAAAGGGAGATGAAGGTATACGGTCCGATAAGCACCGGCTTCGTTTCAATCCCCAGCTTCTCCTTGGCTTCCCGATATGCAGCAAGCGGCTTATTTTCTGTTAAAGTCAGCTGGGAGCGTTTTAATTCCGGGACGATATAGTGATAATTCGTATTGAACCATTTCGTCATCTCGGATGCGACTTCGTCCTTGTTACCGCGGGCCATTGAATAATAAACGGAAAGGGGGACACTTCCTCCTTCATAAGAGGAATAACGTTCGGGAACAAGACCGAACATCACGGAAGTATCGAGCATTTGGTCATACAAAGTAAAGTCATTGACAGGAATGATATCAACGCCTAGCTCTTTTTGCTTTCGCAGGTTGCCCAACCGGATCGCTTCCAGTTGCGATGTGAATTCCGTTTCTTCGATTTTTCCTGACCAGTAAGCTTCTAATGTGCGTTTCCATTCACGATCTTCCCCGATGCGGGGGTATCCCAGATTACTACTTTTCAAAATTTCCATCCTCCTACATTCTTTGAATTTGATTGATATCCAACAAAAAAAGCACCCCTAACAGTCAAAAAGAGAAAGTTAGAAATGCTTAAAATAAAGTGTCAAGCGAATTGCCACTTACATGAAAGGTTCCTAACACCTCCCTATCTCCCGTAGGTTAAAACAGTGTTGTTGAAACAGGCAGGTCTCCTGACTTAGGGCATATTATTAGCGGCAAGCCTTCCCAATCCTTAGGATCAGTGGCATATCGGGTGGCGCTAACATTCCCATTACAGTGGCGGGACCGTGCCGGGATTACACCGGACTTCCCTTTTAATCCTAATGAACATTAGGAACCTGTTTCCACATATGAAATTCGATAAATTAAAAATTTATAAAATAGAAACTATTATAAAAATTTAGACAATCTTAACATATCCGACCAAAAGGGTCAACAAGCAAAAGTTTCGTAAACATGCCCATGACAAGTGGTTTATGGCAAGGCTGAAGTCTTTCCAAAATAGAATATATTGATTGGACAGGGAGTATGTATAAGGAAGTGGGCGTTTTGAAATGGGGCGTGGGGGATGACTTTCTACATCTTGATTGCTGGAATCATTTTTTGCATGGTGATGAGCATTCGGACGTTATTTCTTGTTGAGTCGGGAGGGAAAAAGTTTTCTCTTGAAGACATGCTTTGGCTCGGCAATTTATATGCGACGATATTGGTCGGTTTTGCACTGATTTATTTATTATACGAGCTTCAGAATCACTCAGTGATTCTTGATATGGGCAACCGATTGGATGGCACTTTTTATGAACAACTGAAAACTTCTTTTTATTTCAGTGCGATGACGATGTTTTCTGTAGGATATGGCGATATAGCCCCTATAGGCATGGGACGGATGATAGCGACAATACAGGCATTCATCGGATACACGCTTCCGGCGGCATTCGTGATTCGGACGGTAATCGACCTGGACCAGAAGGATAGGAAGGATAAATGAAAGTTGTGTTTCTTTCGATTATTGGGTACCCTTACCATAATGAAGAAAATGGAGGGTTCTAAATGACTGTTAAAATTGGAGAAAAAGCACCTGATTTTCATTTACCTGCTAACAACGGTGAAATGGTTTCCCTTTCGCAGTTCAAGGGCAAATATGTTGTTTTATATTTTTACCCTAAAGATATGACCCCGGGTTGCACGACGGAGGCCTGTGATTTTCGGGATCACAATGAACACTTTGAGGAATTGGATGCTGTCATCATTGGCATCAGCCCGGATCCAGCCGCGCGTCATGAAAAGTTCATTGAAAAACATGGATTGCCTTTCCTTTTGCTGGCTGATGAAAGTCATCAAGCTGCCGAAGCATTCGATGTGTGGCAATTGAAAAAGAACTTTGGCAAGGAATATATGGGCATTGAGCGTTCTACCTTCCTGATTGACAAGGAAGGCATGATCGTCAAAGAATGGCGCAAAGTAAAAGTCAAAGGCCATGTTGAAGACGCTCTTGAAACTCTTCGTGAACTCCAAAAATAAGGCTGAGCGACATAGGGAGCTCGCCGCCAAGTTGATTCATCATTCAATACGATTGAAGCCAAAAGAGAGAGTCCTGATAAAGGGCCATATCAGCACGAAGCCACTGATTAAAGAGCTGATCGTTGAAGCTTACCGAGTTGGGGCCTTTCCATATATAGAACTGGAGGACGATGAAATAAATCGTCACCTGTTACGAGGGAATGTAAAGGAACAGCTTGCCACCTCAGCGCAATGGGCTATGAAAAAATATACTGATATTGATGCGCTCATCATCATGACCGGTGATGAAGATAAAATGGAAATGACAGATGTCCCCGTTGAGATGCATCGTCTTCAAGGGGAGATGATGCATGCTGCTACGCTTTTTTATGTCAACAATCGACGTTGGGTCTTGCTTAATTATCCGACCAGCATATCAGCGCAAAAAGCCGGGATGAGCTTTGATGAGTATGAAGATTTCCTTTTAAACGTATGTACTATCGATTACGTGAAAATGGAGGCGGCACTTAAACCGTTAAAGCAATTGATGGAACGAACCGACAAGGTCAGGATCATTTCACCAGGGACTGATTTGTCCTTTTCAATCAAAGGGATGCCGGCAATCATCTGTGCTGGTAAAAAGAACCTGCCTGACGGCGAGGTGTTTACGGCTCCGCTGAGGGAAAGCGTCAATGGGACGATAGCCTTCAATGCCCCCGCCACCTATGAAGGAACTCCTTTCGGTGATGTAGAATTAACATTGGAAAAGGGAGAAGTCATTAAAGCCGTTTCCAAACACATGATTGAAATGAACGAGATACTGAATATGGATGAAGGGTCTCGTTTCATCGGCGAGTTCGGCATTGGCATCAATCCTTACATAGTGAAGCCCATGGGCGATATTTTGTTCGATGAGAAAATAAGCGGCAGTCTGCACCTGGCATTGGGTGCGGCCTATAATGAGGCTGATAATGGAAACCGTTCATCGATTCATTGGGATATGGTTTTGATCCAGCGATCTGAATATGGCGGCGGGGACATTTATTTTGATGACGTCCTGATCAGGAGGGATGGTCTTTTCGTTTTGCCGGAGCTCCTCGATTTAAATTCTAATTGAATGAAATAGCGCCTTTTTTAACAAGGGTAAGGCTTTTGTCCAACTCAAAAAGGGGACACCTGAATATGCTTTATTAAGGGAATACCTCCTCAGAGAAAGTTGCGCGGGACATACAGAGCCCGTGTTTTTTTATGTCAATAAAAAGGGAGAGATAAACACATGTTAATACTTTCAACGATCATTCCGGATGAAGGCATCCAAACGAGGATGAAGGAAGGTTTTCCGGATTCGACCTTCGTCTATCATGCAGGATGGGCGGATGGGCCGCTTAGTGAAGCGGAAGTCTTTATTACATATGGCGAGGATTTAACGGAAGAAATCATCGGTAAGGCGAAAAACCTGAAATGGATCATGGTCATGAGCGCAGGAATGGAATTGCTGCCTTTTAAAGCGATTGAGAAACGCGGGATTATGGTGACCAACGCAAGAGGCATTCATAAAATACCAATGGCTGAGTATACAATAGGGATGCTTTTACAATATGAAAAGAAATTAAAGCTGCTCATGAAAAATGAAAGGGAAGAGCGCTGGGACAGGAAAATCGAGGTGGGGGAGCTGAATGGCAAAACGATGCTCGTCATCGGTACTGGTGCGATTGGAGGGGAAGTGGCCCGTCTGGGCAAGGCCTTCAGGATGACGACGCTGGGCATGAACCGGAGTGGGAAACCAGTGGAATGCATCGACCGCATGTATACCCTTGACTGTTTGTTGGAGGTCATATCAAGAGCGGATTATATCGTGTCCGTGTTACCGAGTACGGCTGAGACGAAGCATCTTTTGCAAATGGAGCACTTTATTGCGATGAAAGACTCGGCCGTTTTCGTCAACATTGGCCGCGGCGACTTGGTTAAGGCTGATGTATTGCAAAAGGCTCTCGAAAGCGGGGAACTGGCACATGCCATCCTGGATGTATTCGATCCGGAGCCTTTAAGGAACGGACATCCGTTTTGGAGCATGGAGAATGTAACGGTAACACCTCACCTTTCGAGTAAAAGCGGAGAATATTTACCAAGGACCTTTGCGATATTCGAACAAAACATGCTTGAATATTCGAAAGCTGGAAAAGACTTCATTAACGTAATCGATTTATCAAAGGGATACTAAAACCATTTGAAAATGGGAAAGATTCAAAGAGGTGACGAATAAACTAAAAAAGAACGGGAAGTCATAGAAATATTGACAAAATCAACGGATAGAAGGTACACTATTTATAAATATTACAATCTAAGAATTCATACTTAATTAGAAAACGAGGTGGATGACGGTGTCTGAAGTTCAGTTGAAAGAAGCGTTGGATTCATTAAAAGATACCGGTGTAAGAATAACTCCTCAGCGCCATGCGATTCTTGAGTATTTGATAAACTCCATGTCACACCCTACAGCTGATGATATATATAAAGCACTGGAAAGCAAATTTCCTAATATGAGCGTGGCGACGGTTTACAACAACCTCCGCGTTTTCCGAGAGGTCGGCTTGGTTAAAGAACTTACTTACGGTGATTCGTCAGCAAGGTTTGACTTCGTAACCACGAATCATTATCATGTAATCTGCCAAACTTGCGGAAAGATAGTGGATTTCGATTATCCCGCATTGGATGAGGTCGAACATTTCGCAGCACAGGTGACTGGTTTCAATGTCAGCCACCATCGGATGGAAATCTACGGTGACTGTTCGGATTGTGCGAAAAAAGAAAGCCATTAAAAAAAAGTTCCTCCACTTGGTTGGAACTTTTTTTCTTGTTATGAAGGAAGGATGCCATTCAGTCTTGCAGGCTTTTGCGATTATATTTCTCGTTGAATTCTTCGCCTTCAAGCTTCTTGTCGAGGGTCAACGGTTCTTCGCAATGCATGCAAATGTCTACCCGCCCCAATATTTTTGTCGGCTTGCCGCAGTTAGGGCAGACCACCTGTATCGTTTTGGTGGAGAGCATCCCTATCCAAAAATAAACCCCGGTGCTTGCGATTATGAATAAAAGGCCAAGCCCCATGAAAAGCGTCATGACAATAGGATGAGTTTTGAAGAAAAGTCCAAGATACATCACGATAAAGCCGATGAAAATCAAACTTAAAGCAAATGTACGGATTTTATTGATTTTGCTAGAATATTTAGCCATGGAATTTCCCTCCTAAAATATAACTTTAACTATAACATAAACTAAGGATGGAACAAAAAAGAAATAAAGGATACATATTACTTTTAACTGATTGGCGTTCTGGTCAGTGATGTAAGCAGGATTTTGAAGAGTTTTGTCGAACGTTTAAAAAAAAAGGTTTTGGAGGAATTTAATGATGGAAGATATCCTTCGCCCGATTTATCAAGAGCGAGCAAGCTTAAAATCTACACTTGGGATCTTGTTGATAGAAAAGAAAGAAGATAATAGCCCGATTACCGATACATTTGACTACATCCTTTTTGTCATTGCAGATGAAGCTGAAGAGGCCGTGTTTTTAAAGCATTACACTTACAAGGATAAAAAGGCTGCTTTGCATATCGTAAAGGAAGATCAGTTGCAGGAATGGCTTTTGTTAGGGACCAATCGCAAAGTGGTTGATTGGATCTATAATGGGAGAATCCTTTATGACCGGAATGAATATTTGGACCGTTTGAAAACCGAAATCAGGGAATTCCCCTTCTATGGAAGGAAGTTAAAAATGGGGATGGAGTTCGGGAAGCTGATACGCAGGTATATGGACGGGAAAAGTTTCTTCGAAAAAGGGCATTACCTTGATGCATATAATCATATTGTCCACTCTCTGCATCACTTGGCGCGCTTGGAGATAATCGAACAAGGTTTTTATCCGGAGGTAACTGTCTGGAATCAAGTGAAGCATATGGAACCTGAAATATACAAGCTCTATAAAGAATTGATCAGCAGTGAAGAAACGCTTGAAAAAAGATTGGAACTCCTTTTCCTTGCGAGTGAATTCCTTATTTATTCGAGGACGAATGCAGGTTCACAGCATTTGGTTGAAATAATGGGGACGAAAGAGGAAGCGTGGACGATCGCGGAGCTCATGGACCATCCGGAACTTAAATATTACTCAGTCGATTTAGGCGTTTTAATAGAATATTTGATAGAGAAAAAGGTGATCGATGTGATCAAAGTAGAGACGAAAGGGCACGAGGTTTATCATCGATATTATTCCGTTTAAAAAAACTTTTAAAAAATTGATTTTTATTATTGACCAATAATAATATAGGTGATATATTAATACATGTCGCTGCGGGACATCAGCTTTCGCAGCTTCATCAAAACAAAGAAAATAAAAAAACATGTTGACAACTCGGTTGAAGACATGATAAGATGTAAAAGTCGCTTACGGAGTAAACGACAGCGAAATTGCTCTTTGAAAACTGAACAAAACAAAGCGCCAACGTTAAATTTTAAGTGAGCACACACTATCAAAAAAGCAAATGAGCAAGTCAAACATTTCTTCGGAGAGTTTGATCCTGGCTCAGGACGAACGCTGGCGGCGTGCCTAATACATGCAAGTCGAGCGAATCGACGGGAGCTTGCTCCCTGAGATTAGCGGCGGACGGGTGAGTAACACGTGGGCAACCTGCCTATAAGACTGGGATAACTTCGGGAAACCGGAGCTAATACCGGATACGTTCTTCCTTCGCATGAAGGAAGATGGAAAGACGGTTTACGCTGTCACTTATAGATGGGCCCGCGGCGCATTAGCTAGTTGGTGAGGTAATGGCTCACCAAGGCGACGATGCGTAGCCGACCTGAGAGGGTGATCGGCCACACTGGGACTGAGACACGGCCCAGACTCCTACGGGAGGCAGCAGTAGGGAATCTTCCGCAATGGACGAAAGTCTGACGGAGCAACGCCGCGTGAACGAAGAAGGCCTTCGGGTCGTAAAGTTCTGTTGTTAGGGAAGAACAAGTACCAGAGTAACTGCTGGTACCTTGACGGTACCTAACCAGAAAGCCACGGCTAACTACGTGCCAGCAGCCGCGGTAATACGTAGGTGGCAAGCGTTGTCCGGAATTATTGGGCGTAAAGCGCGCGCAGGTGGTTCCTTAAGTCTGATGTGAAAGCCCACGGCTCAACCGTGGAGGGTCATTGGAAACTGGGGAACTTGAGTGCAGAAGAGGAAAGTGGAATTCCAAGTGTAGCGGTGAAATGCGTAGAGATTTGGAGGAACACCAGTGGCGAAGGCGACTTTCTGGTCTGTAACTGACACTGAGGCGCGAAAGCGTGGGGAGCAAACAGGATTAGATACCCTGGTAGTCCACGCCGTAAACGATGAGTGCTAAGTGTTAGAGGGTTTCCGCCCTTTAGTGCTGCAGCTAACGCATTAAGCACTCCGCCTGGGGAGTACGGCCGCAAGGCTGAAACTCAAAGGAATTGACGGGGGCCCGCACAAGCGGTGGAGCATGTGGTTTAATTCGAAGCAACGCGAAGAACCTTACCAGGTCTTGACATCCTCTGACAACCCTAGAGATAGGGCGTTCCCCTTCGGGGGACAGAGTGACAGGTGGTGCATGGTTGTCGTCAGCTCGTGTCGTGAGATGTTGGGTTAAGTCCCGCAACGAGCGCAACCCTTGATCTTAGTTGCCAGCATTCAGTTGGGCACTCTAAGGTGACTGCCGGTGACAAACCGGAGGAAGGTGGGGATGACGTCAAATCATCATGCCCCTTATGACCTGGGCTACACACGTGCTACAATGGATGGTACAAAGGGCTGCAAACCTGCGAAGGTAAGCGAATCCCATAAAGCCATTCTCAGTTCGGATTGCAGGCTGCAACTCGCCTGCATGAAGCCGGAATCGCTAGTAATCGCGGATCAGCATGCCGCGGTGAATACGTTCCCGGGCCTTGTACACACCGCCCGTCACACCACGAGAGTTTGTAACACCCGAAGTCGGTGAGGTAACCTTCATGGAGCCAGCCGCCTAAGGTGGGACAGATGATTGGGGTGAAGTCGTAACAAGGTAGCCGTATCGGAAGGTGCGGCTGGATCACCTCCTTTCTAAGGATAATACGAGTGCGCTTTTGTTTTGTTCAGTTTTGAATGAGTAATTCATTCAATGAAGGAAGAGGCATCACGATGTGATGGATTCTCTCCACTTTGTTCCTTGAAAACTAGATAATAGATAGAAGGCAATTAATTTTTTCAAAGCATCTGTAAGACTTTTTTAACGGTTAAGTTAGAAAGGGCGCACGGTGGATGCCTTGGCACTAGGAGCCGATGAAGGACGGGACTAACACCGATATGCTTCGGGGAGCTGTAAGTAAGCTTTGATCCGGAGATTTCCGAATGGGGAAACCCACTGTTCGTAATGGAACAGTATCTTTACCTGAATACATAGGGTACTGAAGGCAGACCCGGGGAACTGAAACATCTAAGTACCCGGAGGAAGAGAAAGCAAACGCGATTTCCTGAGTAGCGGCGAGCGAAACGGAATTAGCCCAAACCAAGAGGCTTGCCTCTTGGGGTTGTAGGACACTCAACATGGAGTTACAAAGGAACGGGGTAAATGAAGCGATCTGGAAAGGTCCGTCAAAGAAGGTAAAAACCCTGTAGTTGAAACTTCGTTCCCTCCTGAGTGGATCCTGAGTACGGCGGGACACGAGAAATCCCGTCGGAAGCAGGGAGGACCATCTCCCAAGGCTAAATACTCCCTAGTGACCGATAGTGAACCAGTACCGTGAGGGAAAGGTGAAAAGCACCCCGGAAGGGGAGTGAAATAGATCCTGAAACCGTGTGCCTACAAGTAGTCAAAGCCCGTTAATGGGTAATGGCGTGCCTTTTGTAGAATGAACCGGCGAGTTACGATTTCATGCGAGGTTAAGTTGATGAGACGGAGCCGCAGCGAAAGCGAGTCTGAATAGGGCGAATGAGTATGAGGTCGTAGACCCGAAACCAGGTGATCTACCCATGTCCAGGGTGAAGTTCAGGTAACACTGAATGGAGGCCCGAACCCACGCACGTTGAAAAGTGCGGGGATGAGGTGTGGGTAGCGGAGAAATTCCAATCGAACCTGGAGATAGCTGGTTCTCTCCGAAATAGCTTTAGGGCTAGCCTCAAGATGAGAGTATTGGAGGTAGAGCACTGATTGGACTAGGGGCCCCCAACGGGTTACCGAATTCAGTCAAACTCCGAATGCCAAATACTTATTCTTGGGAGTCAGACTGCGAGTGATAAGATCCGTAGTCGAAAGGGAAACAGCCCAGACCACCAGCTAAGGTCCCAAAGTATACGTTAAGTGGAAAAGGATGTGGAGTTGCTTAGACAACCAGGATGTTGGCTTAGAAGCAGCCACCATTTAAAGAGTGCGTAATAGCTCACTGGTCGAGTGACTCCGCGCCGAAAATGTACCGGGGCTAAACGTATCACCGAAGCTGTGGATTGACACCGTAGGGTGTCGATGGTAGGAGAGCGTTCTAAGGGCGTTGAAGTCAGACCGGAAGGACTGGTGGAGCGCTTAGAAGTGAGAATGCCGGTATGAGTAGCGAAAGAAGGGTGAGAATCCCTTCCACCGAATGCCTAAGGTTTCCTGAGGAAGGCTCGTCCGCTCAGGGTTAGTCGGGACCTAAGCCGAGGCCGAAAGGCGTAGGCGATGGACAACAGGTTGATATTCCTGTACCACCTATACATCGTTTGAACGATGGGGGGACGCAGAAGGATAGGGTAAGCGCGCTGTTGGATATGCGCGTCCAAGCAGTTAGGCCGGAAACGAGGCAAATCCCGTTTCCATTAAGGCGGAGCTGTGATGGCGAGGGAAATATAGTACCGAAGTTCCTGATTCCACGCTGCCAAGAAAAGCCTCTAGTGAGATGTAAGGTGCCCGTACCGCAAACCGACACAGGTAGGCGAGGAGAGAATCCTAAGGTGTGCGAGAGAACTCTCGTTAAGGAACTCGGCAAAATGACCCCGTAACTTCGGGAGAAGGGGTGCTTTTTAGGGTGAATAGCCCGGAAAAGCCGCAGTGAATAGGCCCAGGCGACTGTTTAGCAAAAACACAGGTCTCTGCGAAGCCGCAAGGCGAAGTATAGGGGCTGACACCTGCCCGGTGCTGGAAGGTTAAGGGGAGAGGTTAGCGCAAGCGAAGCTTTGAACCGAAGCCCCAGTAAACGGCGGCCGTAACTATAACGGTCCTAAGGTAGCGAAATTCCTTGTCGGGTAAGTTCCGACCCGCACGAAAGGTGTAACGATCTGGGCACTGTCTCAACGAGAGACTCGGTGAAATTATAGTACCTGTGAAGATGCAGGTTACCCGCGACAGGACGGAAAGACCCCGTGGAGCTTTACTGCAGCCTGATATTGAATTTTGGTACAGCTTGTACAGGATAGGTAGGAGCCTGAGAAGCCGGAGCGCTAGCTTCGGTGGAGGCGTTGGTGGGATACTACCCTGGCTGTATTGAAATTCTAACCCGCGCCCCTTATCGGGGTGGGAGACAGTGTCAGGTGGGCAGTTTGACTGGGGCGGTCGCCTCCTAAAGAGTAACGGAGGCGCCCAAAGGTTCCCTCAGAATGGTTGGAAATCATTCGTAGAGTGTAAAGGCACAAGGGAGCTTGACTGCGAGACCTACAAGTCGAGCAGGGACGAAAGTCGGGCTTAGTGATCCGGTGGTTCCGCATGGAAGGGCCATCGCTCAACGGATAAAAGCTACCCCGGGGATAACAGGCTTATCTCCCCCAAGAGTCCACATCGACGGGGAGGTTTGGCACCTCGATGTCGGCTCATCGCATCCTGGGGCTGTAGTCGGTCCCAAGGGTTGGGCTGTTCGCCCATTAAAGCGGTACGCGAGCTGGGTTCAGAACGTCGTGAGACAGTTCGGTCCCTATCCGTCGCGGGCGCAGGAAATTTGAGAGGAGCTGTCCTTAGTACGAGAGGACCGGGATGGACGCACCGCTGGTGTACCAGTTGTCTTGCCAAAGGCATAGCTGGGTAGCTACGTGCGGACGGGATAAGTGCTGAAAGCATCTAAGCATGAAGCCCCCCTCAAGATGAGATTTCCCATGGCGCAAGCTAGTAAGATCCCTGAAAGATGATCAGGTTGATAGGTCAGAGGTGGAAGCGTGGCGACATGTGGAGCTGACTGATACTAATAGATCGAGGACTTAACCAACGCTTTAAAAAATGAAATACCTTCTTATTATCTAGTTTTGAAGGAATGAAAATTTCTTCTTGCATTTTCTCAAAAAGACGTTATAATAATATATGTCTTGAAAAAAATGCAAACAATGTTTGGTGACGATAGCGAAGAGGTCACACCCGTTCCCATTCCGAACACGGCAGTTAAGCTCTTCAGCGCCGATGGTAGTTGGGGGTCTCCCCCTGTGAGAGTAGGACGTCGCCAAGCTTATATTGTTCCGCAGTAGCTCAGTGGTAGAGCATTCGGCTGTTAACCGAACGGTCGTAGGTTCGAGTCCTACCTGCGGAGCCATAAATGGAGAGCTGTCCGAGTGGCCGAAGGAGCACGATTGGAAATCGTGTAGACGGGTAACCCTGTCTCAAGGGTTCAAATCCCTTGCTCTCCGCCATTTATACCTGGCCCGTTGGTCAAGCGGTTAAGACACCGCCCTTTCACGGCGGTAACACGGGTTCGAATCCCGTACGGGTCACCATTTCGGCAACATATTGGAGGATTAGCTCAGCTGGGAGAGCATCTGCCTTACAAGCAGAGGGTCGGCGGTTCGATCCCGTCATCCTCCACCATTTTTACATAAGGTCAGGTTGTTTCAGGTAGTGGATGGTCATCATTCCACAGAAACAATTCACACGAAAACTTGATTCTTGAATAGATACATTATCACCGTCGCGGGGTGGAGCAGTCCGGTAGCTCGTCGGGCTCATAACCCGAAGGTCGCAGGTTCAAATCCTGTCCCCGCAATCTATGGTCCCGTGGTGTAGCGGTTAACATGCCTGCCTGTCACGCAGGAGATCGCGGGTTCGATTCCCGTCGGGACCGCCATTTTTAAAGTTTGGCTCAGTAGCTCAGTCGGTAGAGCAAAGGACTGAAAATCCTTGTGTCGGCGGTTCGATTCCGTCCTGAGCCACCATAGTAGTGCCGGTGTAGCTCAACTGGTAGAGCAACTGACTTGTAATCAGTAGGTTGGGGGTTCAAGTCCTCTTGCCGGCACCATGTTTCATCCATATGCGGAGGGGTAGCGAAGTGGCTAAACGCGGCGGACTGTAAATCCGCTCCTTAGGGTTCGGCAGTTCGAATCTGCCCCCCTCCACCATCTTTATAGGGGTATAGTTTAAAGGTAGAACAGAGGTCTCCAAAACCTCCAGTGTGGGTTCGAGTCCTACTACCCCTGCCAATTTCAATCTTATCATGGCGGTTGTGGCGAAGTGGTTAACGCACCTGATTGTGGTTCAGGCATTCGTGGGTTCGATTCCCATCAGTCGCCCCATTTTTCTTTAAAATGTACTATAATGAAAACAACGTTAATGGGCTATAGCCAAGCGGTAAGGCAACGGATTTTGATTCCGTCATGCGAAGGTTCGATCCCTTCTAGCCCAGCCATATGCGAAAGTAGTTCAGTGGTAGAATACAACCTTGCCAAGGTTGGGGTCGCGGGTTCGAATCCCGTCTTTCGCTCCAAAACGTTGGCGGCATAGCCAAGCGGTAAGGCAGAGGTCTGCAAAACCTTTACCACCGGTTCGATTCCGGTTGCCGCCTCCAACAATCATGCCGGTGTGGCGGAATAGGCAGACGCGCACGACTCAAAATCGTGTTCCTCTGGAGTGCCGGTTCGACCCCGGCCACCGGTATCATGAAAGCTAGTAGAATCAAGATCTCAACGATTATGTTGAGGTCTTTTTTCTTTGTCTTTTACACGACAAAAATAACTAAGAATCGTGTGCTGCGAATCGTGTGCCTTGAATTAGACAGGAGGAGAGTATGGCAAGACGTTCTGACCTGACAAAGGATGAATTAAAAATCATTAAAAAGAAAGTAACAGATGAAGAAGCATTTGAAAAATTCTTTAAAGATTGTTATTTAAGAAATCTAAGACCAGCAACAATTGATTATTATAAAAATGAATTTCATGCTGCGAATAAGTTTATTAATAAGAAACTGGTAGAATGTGAACAACAAGATATAGAAAATCTGATTATCGAAAGCAAAAAGTTAATAAAAGTAACTACTATAAATACTCGGTTACGTGCTCTCCGATCATTTTACAATTATCTTTATAAAAATAAGCTAATTGATAAAAATCCGATGAAAAACATCAAGTTGTTAAGAGACAGATTGAAAACAATAGAAACTTTAGATAGTAAAGAATTGGAGTTGCTACTAAAGACAATACGAAAACAAAAAACGTTTGTAGGATTTAGGGATGAAGTAATTTTACTTGTATTTTTAGATACTGGAGTACGATTGTCTGAATTGGCTGGGATTGAGGTAGAGGATGTAAGGGAAAATAAAATAATCATAAGGAAGACTAAAAATTTATTTGAAAGAACTGTTTATTTGTCTGAAGCAACCCAGGAGCAAGTAAAAAGATATATTTTAATAAGGGGTAATTTAGAAACTCAAAAATTATTTATCAACCAAGATAACAAAGAATTGAAATCTCATAGTATACAAACAAGATTCACGAAGTATGGAAAGGAAGCAAAAATCGATAAAAGAGTGAGCCCTCATACTTTTCGTCATACAATGGCCAAGAGGATGATTCTTGCTGGAATAGATGCTTTTAGTCTAATGACATTGTTGGGGCACCAAGACATGTCTATTACAAAAAGGTATGTAAACTTATGGGGACCTGATATTGAACGAAAGCATGAACAATACGGAGCATTGAAGGGATTAAAATTATAAAAAATGTACGAATGTTCGGTCACATAATAAAATAAATAAAAGAGATGGTAATGGAGTTTGGCGGCTCTACCATCTCTAAATAAAATACAAACAGGAGTTAAGACCCCTGCTAACTAATAGTAGCATGTCTTCTTTTGTTGTGTCAAAAGGGGAAAAAGATGATTAAGTATTACACTGAACAGCAAATCGATAACTTGATTTATGTTCAAACACCTAAAGTATTGATATATGGTATAGAGTACAAAGATATGATGTCCCAAGCAAAGCTACTTTATATTACACTATTGGACAAATTAAAATTAAGCATGATAAAGGATTGGAAAGATGATGAAGGTAGATACTTTGTAATCATGTCCATCGATTATGGGGCAGAAATGCTTGGATTCTCACATTCAACTTTTAGAAGATGTAAATCTGAATTAAAGAAATTTAACTTAGTTGAAGAAAAACGAATGGGGCTAAATAAACCAAATAGAATTTACCTTGGTAGGTTATCGCATACTAATAATGACCTTTATAATATGGACGAATCAAGGAGTGTTCAATTTGAACAATCAGAAGTGCTCAATGAGAGCACACATGAATGTCAAATACGAGCAACAAATAATAATAAGAGTATTAAGATTGAGACAAATAATAATAAGGGAAATTTCAATTGTAATTACAAGGAATCTTTAACATCTGATAAATTTAGAGAATTACTGATTGAGGAATCAAATGAATTCTATACTGAACTCTCAATTGGAAGATGGTCTAAGAAATCATGGAATATTTTAATCAATAAATTTGTTGATGATACTATTTCGAGTGGCAGATGGACTAATGTACCTGAAGAAAAGATAAAGGGATACGCATATAAATCACTAGAGAGGATTTGCAATAACTCGGACTATAAACATGATGAAGAATTAAATAAGTTTCGAAGCATGAAGATCAAAGTTCCAGAAGAGAGCTATAATTGGCTAGAAAGTTAATTAATTTAAAGGAATGATAGGGATGGAAGCTTATCACAAAGTTGATGAGGTAGCAAAAGTGCTAGGTGTCACTCCTTCAGCAGTAAAGAAGTATTATTTAATGTTTGAAGAGCAGAACTACAAGTTTAAGCGAAGCAATCAAGGTCGCCTCATGTTTTCAGAAAAGGATATTGATTTATTTAATAAGTTGATTGAATTAAAGAATGAGCCTGGTATGAAGGTACATAATGCGGTAGAACAGCTGATAAAAGAAAATGAGAATGATGTTTCTAATGTATATCAACTAGTCTCGAATGTGATGGCTGAAATTACAAATTTAAAGAATCTCATTCGGCAACAGCAAAAGATCATCAATGATCAACAAGAGAAATTTAAAATAATTGATGATAAATATGGAACTTTAACAAAGAGGGTAATGGAACAAGAAAAGAGAATTAGTCAGACTTTAGTAATTAGCGATCAAGAATTAGAGTCTTCAATTAAAGAAGTGAAGAAAGTAATTGGATATCAACTAGAAGAGCTTGAGGGGAAATTGAAACATAGCTTTAAAAAGTCATAAAAGAAATAAAAAAGAATAGCGCTCATTAGCCCAAAAATGTCCAACGTTGGATTTTAATAGAGTTTGATATAGAATAATATTAGAATTCTTTCGAAGTTCCATACAGGCCAAATAAATGAATAAAAGCATTATCGTGTTTATGGTTTCTATTATTGATTTTTAACTATAGCTGTAATGCCTGTATCGATAGTAAGGTTATGGTTAATTATCACGTTCAATAATGAAGAAAATAGGGGAGGAACTATTAAATGGCTAATAAAGTGACTGCTAATGAAGTAATAGAGATAATAAACAATATGGACAACGGAGAACGTATAAAGCTACTCGACAATATGTATGATAAATATTATGACGGAGGCGGTGCTGTTCGTTATAACGAGAAACTTACTAAAAACCTTGAAAAAGATATCGAATTTCTTAGTAAAAAGGTTGGAAAATTTGATATGTATTTCAATCGGTTAAATAGTCAATCTTCAACAGAGCGTGAAATGGAAATAGCATTCCTTGCAGACAAAATTGGGAAGTTAGAGCGTGAAGTGTTTTTGTTGAAACGAAGGGATAATACTGATGATTATTGATTGGGTATAAGCTCAATCTTTTTTTATTAAAAACATATTCAGGATATGCTTTACACTTTTTATTTCTTGGATATAACCTCTGTAGGATGAAAACAAACAAATTTACGGAGGTTATTCAAATAAAGTTATCAGAAATAGCAACTATTGCATTATCATCAGAAAGCATAGACGAACTTTGGTTAGACTGGAAAGTTCTTATTCCTTGCAACAAGCAGAAATTTAAAAGGATATATAAAGATTTTCTAGGTGCTCGAGCTCAAATTTTATTAGCAGAAACAAAGCAAGATGGGGAATACGTTTCTGTTGGTACACAGCTTAAACTATTAAAAGATGGTACATACTTAAATTTTAACTGGGGTAAGTTCTAGATCTTATGCTCGATTTTTCTATGTATAAAATGAATAACTTTTATTCATAAACTCTTAAATAATATTAGATTGGCATACAAGGATAAAGAGAGACCAAGCATTCGATTGCCTGGTCTTTATTCATCATTATCTAATTATTAGATCTGGTCCAGAAATATCGTCAGGATAAGGAACTTGTTCTAATAAGTCTATTAGGAATGAAAGATATTTTTTAACCTGATTTCTGAAAGAATTAAAGTCGTCAATTTCCCTATCCCTATAAGCATGAATTGTGTTTCTCTTGCCCTGAATTTCTTTAAGCCAATTATTCTTATCTTGTCGTTCGCTATCATTCCATACACTTTTCTCAAAGAATTTTCTTAGGCCGTCAAACATGGCCCCATCAGGGTCAACTTGTTGTCCCCAATTCTTTATTGCATTAATGTCATCTTTGTAGTCATTATAGTAAACAGACAGAAAAAATTTCATACTTCCTTCAACTAATGATCCAAGATTGGCCCATGCTAAAATTAAATCACCATATTTCGCTTCTTCATCGGGATCATCTTCCCACTTGTATAGTGAGTAACTTAAAGATACTAACCAATCTAATCTTGACTTACTGAGTAAATTTGCTGCATCAATTGGTGCCCAACCTTGTGCCTTAGACCAAAAACTGCGAATATGCTCATTAAGATCAACGACTTTATCAATCGTTTCTGAATAAGATAAATCTTCAACCTTTCTTTGGTTAAACAATTTCAACACTCCCGTCTAAGTAATTTCCAACATATAGAATATCATGAATTATTAAAAAGTAATTAAATAAAATGCACATTTTATAATATTTTTTGAAACCAATAATTACAACTCTTTATATATAGGTGGTTGTAGAAAGTGGTTTCAGTTAGTTTACATTTTAAATTTGGTAGATATAAAACTTTTAAGAAAAAAACTTAAAAGTGGAGGATTGACCAAAATGAAAAGAGAGCTCCTATTAACAGAAGAGCAACTAAATAAAATGAAAGGGAATAAATTTTATGGTTTATATGCTGAACCTGGAGCCGGTAAAACATATACTTTGAAAAACGTTATATCCCCTTGGTCACAAAAATATAATCAGAGAATACTGTATTTGAGTAATCGAAACGGTTTAAAAAACCAGACTCTTAATGATATAGATGAAGAACTGGATTTTTTATTTAAAAATTTCAGAGGAAATCTAATAACCATTATGAACTACCAAAGTATAGAACAACATATTAAAGAAAATAATCTTGAGGATCTTCTTAATTATGATTTAATAGTAGCCGATGAACCACATTATATAGTGACTGATAGCTGGAATAAATCAACACATTACACAGTAAAATATCTTGAGTTGATAAACGTTCCTAAAATATTAATGACTGGAACGCCGGAACCATTAGAATATTATAATAAACTTTGGGATGTTGAAATATTAAGACTTCCTGATCGTCATAATACAAACATAATAGAAATCCGTTTTTACCGTTCAAAGGAAATACTTTTAAATGAAATTTTAGAAAATGTTGCTGACTCAAACAAATTCTTAATTTTTATTAGGGGAAAAACAGAATACGTAAGAAAATTAGCTGTTGAAAATAATGCATCTTTTGTTTGTGGAAAAGATAATAAATTCTACGAATATGCTGATAGAAACTTAATAAGGGCGGTTGAAAATAACCAAGAAAGGATACCAGCAAAACTCATTATTTCAACATCGGTATGGAATGAAGGTATTAATATAACAGATCCAGGTTTTAACTCTGTTTGTTCTTTCAATCCAACCACCATTGACCAAGTTCTTCAACAACTTGCGCGAATAAGAAATGGTAAGGTCACGGCTTATATATTTATTCCTTCTCAACCAATGCTTCAAACAGAGCTTAATAAAAACAATAAAGAATTACAAAATACCAATATAACTGAGCCACGAAAGCAATATTTGCTATGGTCAAATAAAGAAATTATGAAAATTCTTAAAGAAGGCTATATCAATTATTTAATGAATTATTTTCCAGATGTCTCTTATGTTGATGTGGAAAATGAAAAGAACGAAAAGCATCTTCTAAACTTTTTAGAAGAAGTGGAAGGAAATCGCATGTTTAAACGAGAAAAACTGATGCCAGATTCTACAACCTCCTATAATATAGATAATTGTAAAAACTGGTTTCAGGAAGATTTTATTTCTGAGATGGTCAATAACTATGGGGTCAGAGGCAACGGGAATAGTAAAAATCGAGTTGGTATGAATGTTATACAAGCATGGCTAGAAGAAAAGAATTTAGGTTATAAATTAGTTAATAAAAAAGATGGGATAAGAAAATCAGAAACATATGGTAAACGGTACTGGTTAATTGAGAAAATAGATGAACCAAATGAAAAGATAGAAAGTATTGAAGAAAAGGATGAAGATTTTAAAGTTTATTGCTATGTCAGAAAAAAAAGTGAAGATGGAATTTATGAAGTGATAAAAACTCAAACAGTTGATTACTTAACCATTTCTTCAGAAGGGGAATTTGTATTAAAAAAAGTAAATTTAAACGATCTATCTCCTAGAAGTACATCTGACTTTCGACAAGAACTTCCAAGTGGCTGGGGGTGGAAAGTTGAAGAACTAGCGAAAAATTTTTCGGGGCTAGTTTTAGTTAAACACAAAAATGAGGCGAAAAGAATAGTAGGGGTTTACGAGGGAGAAATAACAAAGCAGGATGTTTTACAGGGTACAAGATATAAAACTTTAAATGAAGTGTTATGGATACTTGCACAACATAAAGATGAATACGATATTAAAATATTAGAAGTAGTCGTATAAATTTATTATCAAAATGCAATAAATTTTATTTTGGAGAAAGCCAAGGCAGCCATTAGCTGTCTTTTTCTTTTATTTAAATAACTGTCTAAAAGTATTAACTTTTGTACAACGGGAATTTAACTATTAATGTTAATCTAAATGTTTGTGTAAGGTGTCTAAAAGTTAGTATATAATTAAATGTATAAAACATAATAGACTTTTAGACAGAGGTGCTTTAAATGGCTTTAATTGGGTACGCAAGAGTTTCAACAGTTGGACAATCTCTTGAAAATCAAGTTGAATTACTTCAGGGATATGGCTGTAATAAAATCTTTAAGGAAAAACAGTCTGGAGCAAAATCAAATCGGAAAGCTCTTCATGAAGCATTAGAGTATTTGCGAAAAGGGGATAAGCTTATAGTAACTAAAATAGATAGACTTGCTCGCTCAGTCAAAGACCTACATAACGTTGCTAGTCAATTAGAGGACAGAGGCATTGGTCTTGTTTTCTTAAAGGAGCAAATTGATTTCTCAACTCCATCAGGGAAGTTAATGTTCACAATGTTAGGAGCAATTGGTGAGTTTGAGAGGGACTTAATTAACGAAAGAACAGCAGATGGAAGAACACGGGCTAAAATGCAAGGCAAACATATGGGGCGACCGAGTCAACCAAGTAAGAACGTAGAGCGTGCACTTGATCTTTTTGTACAACGAGAAACAAATGGAATGAGTGTAAATGATATTGTAATGTTGACAGGTGTTCCAAGAAGTACTATATATGCAAAAGTAAATATAGGAAAATTACCTTCAAACTAGTCAAAATGAAGTAGATAACAATATATGAAATATTCCACAATCTGGTCGGATTGTGGAATAACTAGTAAGTTTTTTATATGTGGAATTTTTAACTCAATATTTATAACTGTCATAAAATATAATTAATCCGTCAGTCATTGTAAAAGAAGTGTGTTTTTTTTAGCCTTAAATAATAGGCTTCATTAATATATGGCTTAATTTGATTAAGATTATCCACCCATTCTAGACGAATATATACTTCTCCTGAAGTCAATTTTGAACCATCAGAATCAATATATCTTTGTTGTAGCATATCATCTATGTCTTTTTGCATATAAATTGCTCTTTGTGAATGATTACTTCCAAGGTGGAGTGCGAAGCAAACATTTCTACTTTTTGTAATAGAAGCGAATTTATATTGCCCGTATTTACTTATGTAACCAATACAATCCGTTCTAATCCCGCCTTTAAATTTATCATGGTAATCCTCAATACTTTTTTTGAATTCACTTTCGTTAAAAATGTAATCATTAATTTCCTTCGCTAGTTTTCTTGCTTTAGGAGTCTTAAAAAAGCTGTAAAAGTATTCTTTCGATTTTCTTGGATAGCCAACGGAGTTGTTATTACAGAATTGCCCGAACTGCTCTAAAAGGAAACATGTTAATTTATCATTTAATTTCTCAAAGTATTCGTATTGATTTTTTAGAAAATCTTTAATTTCCCTCCATAAAATAAGAATTGGGATTTCTTCGATAATTTGTCCATTAGCAAATGTCTTTTTATGACCTTCTAATTGAGAGATATTCAACTGGTCAGTTCCTATTTTTGTTTCTATTAAAATTGAAACTGTATCGGTTAAAATTGCACCATCAGGTCTTGTACTTTTTATATTAGTTGTTGTATTAATAAGATCTCTCGTCTCTGCAATCCCTATTACAAATGCTTTAGGCGTTGTATTGTTTAGTTTTTTTCCGACTTCATAGCGGTAATCAAATTTTTCACTATGGTGATCGGTATAGATGAATTCTTTAATGAAATTAAATGTAAGTAAGTTGTTAGAGTGTTCTAAAACATTAATAAAGGCTTTCTTAACATTGTTTTCAACTTGTTTTGCTCCCACTTTGAAAGAGCTGTCTTTCTTAGTCTGACCTCGAAAATAGTTAAATATATTACTATAATCCATATATTAACTTCCTTTCAACATATATTAGTTATTATATTTTTTAATAATCTAACTTAATAGTAATAGAATTATAACCTTTTACTAGGATTTTTTTAGTATCAATTTCACCTACATGTCCTTCAACAATCAGGAGCTTTTCTGTAACAAGGATCAGAGCTTAAATTCATTTTAGGGTCAGTGTGTTGAAAAGGGATATGTAAGTATTTTCTGATAGTTTATTCCTCAAATTCAAATCTATTATTATCGATAGTTGCAACTTATCAAGCAATGTTTTAAAAAGCTTGATGAATTATTAGAAAATTATGAGTTGTAATTATTTTGATGTGATAGAATATAATGGAAAGTTAATGCTTCTTTTGTTATAGATCGAAGGACTTTTAAATTGTTAATATTCTGATATTGGGGGAATTAAATATGGCTAAAAAAGTGACTGAACCTGAAGTAACATTGGAATCAAAGAATCCAAATGTACCTAGACCTAGATTAAGTAAACTAATAATAAAAAACTTTAGGTGTATTGGAAACGATCCTGTTGAGATTGAGTTGGATGATATAGTTGTTTTAGTTGGTTCAAATAATGCTGGAAAAAGTACTATTCTAAAAGCATATGAAGTTATCATGTCTCACGGTTCTAACGCAGGAAAATTGACAATCGATGATTTCCCTAATGGAGAAGTTATTAAAGGATATTATCCTGAAATGGAGTTACATACTGTTGTCCATGATAATAGTCCAGGAGAGCGTTGGATAAGAGTTGATGAAGAGACAAAAGAAAAGTATGTCCGTGAACAGTGGATTTGGGAAGATGTGGGGGCACCTAAAAGAAGAGGATACGATGTTGAATTAGAAGAATGGTCAGAAAATGTTCCTTGGGGAGCACCCAATGTAGCAAATTCTTATAGACCCCAACCCCATTTAGTAGAAGCATTTGAAGACCCTGAAAAACAAGCAAATGAGATTACAGAAATACTATCTTCAGTTATCACAGAGCGAGTAAAAAACATCTCCACAAAAAAGTCAGAAGGTGCTGAAGGTGAAGAAGAGACTGACTATGAAAGATTACTAAGCAAAATTCAGGAAATGCAAGAACAAATCTTATTCGATTCAAAAGAGGAAATAGAAGATGCAGAGACCCATTTATCCTCTTTAATTAATGATGTATTTCCTGGATATGAAGTTAAATTTGATGCTAGACCTCAAGAAGATCTTGAAAAGAGTATTAACTTATTTAAAGCAAAATCTCAACTCTTAATGGGACCGACGGGAGGCTATCAAAGTTCAATAGCAAGGCAAGGTAGTGGAGCTAGAAGAACACTTTTGTGGGCGGCACTTCGTTTTGTAAATGAGACTGAACTAAAAAGTAAGAGAAAGAAGAGCGAAAGACCTCATGTATTACTATTAGATGAACCAGAGTTATGTTTACATCCTAGTGCAATTCGTGAGGCATGCAAAAGTCTTTATGACCTACCTAAAAATAGAAACTGGCAGGTTATGGTTACCACACACTCTCCTGCATTCATTGATTTAGCAAGAGATAATACCACCATTGTGAGAGTTGAGCGTAGTAACAGTGGTGAAATAAAAGGAACAACTTTGTTTAGACCAAAAAGGGCATTACTTGACTCAGATGATAAAAAAAGACTGAAATTGCTTAATATGTTTGATCCCTATGTTGCAGAATTTTTCTTTGGAGGTCATTCAATTATAGTGGAGGGGGACACTGAGTATACTGCATTCAGATTTATTTTGGAGTCAGAACCTGATTTGTTTAAGGGTGTTCACGTTATTAGGGCTCGAGGAAAAGATACTATTGCATCTTTGGTGAAAATTTTAAATCATTTTGATTCATGTTATTCGGTTCTTCATGACAGCGACAGACCTTTGACAAATAAAATAAAAAAAGACGGTGAACCAAAGAAAAACAAAGCATGGACATCAAATGAGAAAATAATTGAAGCTATAAGAATGCATAAAGCTCCTGATAAAGTGAGACTTTTAGCATCTGTGCCAAATTTTGAAGAAGCGTACTTTAATGAGGAAGCAAAAGGAGAAAAACCTTACAATGCACTTTTGACATTGTCAGAGGACTCAGTTGCTTTTGAAAGGATTAAACAGTTGCTTAAAGCACTTGTTGACCATTCGGCATCTACTCCAGATGGATGTATTGAATGGGAAACTACATCTGAACTTCTGACAGAACTAGAAAAGTTAGGAGTCGATGAAGTGATTGAACCAGTATAATCTAATAAAGAGATGGTAATCCGACATCCCTTTAGAATGTTTTAGGTGAAAATTTATAAACATTTTACTTCTTCAATAATCGGGCGCTTTAATTGATAAGGATCACTGTGTTAATCAAACCTTTTATAAAGAATGATTTCAATGAATATATTAGGAGCGTGTTTTGATATCTTTTTTCAAAACACGTTTTTTCTATTTGCTTTGTATCAAGGCTATAACATTAATCAATCCTATTTCAAATTTACAGTACCTTTTATTGCTTTCACGGCTACAGGGCGTTTTGGGATCTTGGATGTGTGTAAACCTCTCCTTGTTATTATACGATACACAATAGTTTTTTTGTGAAGGGTAGGCGGGTACTAACTAAAGGGTATATCCTTTAGTTAGGGGTTTCCTTCTAGTCTCCTATCAATGAAAATATTTAAGCGGATTTTAGGACATTCGTCTATTAAGAAAATCGAAATATCGACAAGAAACCCAAAATATGTATGACGTTTAAACCATTATTTATTATCTCTTTTTCTCATATAAATTTGGGGTGTATTTAGGGGGAATCCATGAAATCTCTGATACCCCCTACGAATTAAGAAGGTATTACAGTATACTCTGTTCGAATCATTAGTAATACAGTAAAATTATAATATACAAGGATGGTCAAACAAACTTATTAAGTATATGTGGCTTACCTTTGAAGATTCATGTGAGAAGAAACAATCTGCTGGATAAATACTATGTTTATATAACAATGATATAGTTATCCAAAGAAAGATATCAGTTATGACGTGTATAGAGGTAGAATTGTCATAATATGAAATTAGTGATATATGCGAGCCTTAACTATTATAAATGGGGGAAACAAGAATGGAAACTGAAATACTGTCACAAGTGAAAAAAGTTCTTTTAACGTTCCCGGAGTATTGGGACAATGAAAATTTGATGAAAAATAAAGTAATTGAAGACTTAAGAAAGTATAAGAAAGAACTGGTTGAGTGTTTGTTATCAAATCAGAGGATAAAAGATGCATATTCTTTAAATATTGAGAATGGATTTGTTTTCAAGATAAATGAATTTATAGAGATGCTTCGGTTTAAAAATTATTGGGAAGATAGCTATACAAAATTTAGTAATGAAATTGGCTTAACTAGTGATGAAAAGTATCTTAAATATAATAGTGATGTCGTTTTAGACTTTCCTCATAAGGATTGTATTCTTGAGGGGGGAATGACAAAGGAAGAAAGAGCTAAAAAAGAAATTTACTATCATAAGGTTTTAGCAAAAGAAGAAATAGATGTGTTGTTAGCTCCAAAGGTTTTTTCTAACGTAAAAAGACATACTGAGAAAGGTGTAGAGGCTACAACAAAATTTAATCAAAATGATAACTTAATTATAAAGGGAAATAATTTAATAGCTTTGTATACCCTAAAAGAGAGATTTGCTGGAAAGGTTAAATTAATCTTTATAGACCCACCGTATAACACAGGTGGAGACAGTTTCAAGTACAATGATAAATTTAATCATTCTACATGGTTAACTTTTATGAAAAATAGACTTGAAATTGCTAAGGATTTGCTTGCTCCAGACGGTTCTATCTGGATAACAATAGATGATGATGAATCCCACTATTTAAAAGTTCTTTGTGACGAAGTTTTTGGACGAGACAATTTTATTAATAATGTGGTTTGGGAAAAAAAATATACAATAGCAAATGATGCAAAATGGTTATCCGATAACCATGACCATATATTAGTTTTTGCTAAAAATAAAGAAGTTTGGCGTCCAAATCAACTACCCAGGACAGACGAAATGAATCGCGCTTATAAAAATCCTGATAATCATCCAAAAGGTGTATGGAAAGCAACACCTCTTCATGCAAAGAGTGGTTCACCAAACAGTGCGAACTTTTCTTATGAATTTAAAAATGGCGTAGTATTTACCCCACCCGCTGGTACATTTTCAAGATACTCTAAAGAAACTTTAATGAGAATGGACGAAAATAATGAAATTTGGTTTGGAAAAGATGGAACTGCTGTGCCTTCAAGAAAAACATTTTTAACTGATTTAAAAAATCAAGGAACTCCATCTAAGACTATTTGGAGATTTAATGAAGTTGGTCACAATCATGAGGCAAGGGAAGAAACCAAAGCTTTTAACGCAGAAGAAGTGTTCGCAACACCCAAACCGGAACGCTTATTAAAAAGAATTATTCATCTTGGATCAAATAAAAATGAAATTGTCTTAGATTTTTTCATGGGATCGGGTACTACACAAGCAGTCGCAATGAAAATGGGTAGACAATTCATTGGTATCGAACAGATGGATTACATTAAGGAAGTACCACTAGTTCGTTTGAAAAAGGTTCTTGAAGGTGAGCAAGGTGGCATTTCCAAAGAAGAGAATTGGACAGGTGGCGGCAGCCTTATTTATGCTGAGTTACAAGAATTAAACCAACAATATGTTGAAATTGTTCAACAAACGAAAACAGAAAATGATTTATATGATATTCTTCAGAAAATTAACATTCACGCTTATTATGATTATAAGGTTTCGATCGAGCGTTTAACGAATAGGGATAGTGGCTTTAAGGATCTGCCTTTTGAAGATAAAAAAAATATTATTATTCAATCTCTTGATGCTAATCAGTTGTATGTAAACTTTTCAGAAATAGATGACGCTGAATTTAACATATTAGACTCCGATAAAAAGTTTAACGAATCTTACTATAATAATAATGGAGAAGAAGCGTAATGAGTAACGAAATATTACATTCTAGGATTGAAAAACGGTTTAATGATATCTTTGAATCCCCACCTGAAGTTCCAAGTTACATTAATGAAAATTTAAATCATAAAATGCGTCCTTATCAGGAACAAGCGCTAAGGCATTTTATATACACACAACGTTCTAATGTTGCGGATGTATCTTTTAACCATTTGCTATTTCATATGGCTACAGGATCAGGTAAGACTTTAGTTTTGGCATCAACAATTTTGTATTTATTTAAAGAAAATGGGAATCGGAATTTTATTTTCTTTGTAAACAGTGATGCTATTATTAAAAAAACACACGATAATTTAACAAATATGACCTCGTCAAAATATTTATTTAATAAATCAGGAATAGTGATTGATGGTGAACTCATTCAAATTCAAATGGTAGATGTATTTCCTTTTTTACCCGCGGAAAATACAATATATCTAAAACTTACAACTATCCAAAAACTTCATGCAGACTTAACCAATCCTGGAGAAAATAGAATAACGTTCGATTCTTTAGAAGATATGGGTATTGTTCTCTTAGCAGATGAAGCGCATCATATTAACACATTAACTAAAAGTGATAAACGAAAACTTTCAACGAAAGAAACCGAAGAAAGAACTTGGGAGAAAACTGTTAATAAGTTACTTGGACTTAATTCTTTAAACAGACTAATTGAATTTACAGCAACAATCGACTTAGAAAATGATGCTCTTTATTATAAATATAGCAACAAAATCGTTTTTCAGTATGACTTAAAACGGTTTATGGCGGATGGTTACTCTAAAAATGTAGTGCTTTTACGTTCAAATCAAGATGACTTTAATAAAATGTTTAATGCGCTTTTATTAAGTCAATATAGGAAATATATTGCTCGAGATAATGGTGTGGAGTTAAAGCCTATTATATTGTTTAAGTCAAATAAAATTGCTATATCTATGAATGCCAATAACACCTTTTTGACGTTAGTTGAGAACTTAACTGTAGAACAGATAGAAAGCGTCATAACGAATGGTCTTGCAGTTTACCAAAATGAAAATAGTATTTGGCGTAAAATGTACCAATATTATGAGGTACAAGAATTGGGAAAAATAATTCGAGATTTACAATGGGACTTCACTAAAGAAACTACTTTAAATGCAAACGATCAGTCGATAGTCTCAGATAAAAATGCATTGCTTCTTAACACTTTAGAAGATTTAAATAATCCTATTCGAGCAATCTTTGCTGTAGCAAAATTAAATGAAGGTTGGGACGTGTTAAATCTATTCGACATAGTGCGTATCAGTGAAGGAGCTACAGGTACCAAAACAACTACAGATAGTGAAGCTCAATTGATTGGTCGTGGAGCCCGGATCTACCCTTTTAATTACGATGGAGAGGTTTCCTATAACCGCAGATTTGATTTAAGTAGTAACGATTTAAAGGTTATTGAAACCTTGCATTACCACACTATAAATGAGAGCACCTATGTTAAAAATCTTGAAAAATCACTAGAAGCGGCAGACATCCAATATAACGAAGATAAATATGAAAGATTAGAAGCCAAAGTTAAACCTAAGATACGAAAAATGGATTTTTTTAAGAATGGAAAGATTTATATTAATCAGGTGTTGCCAACCACAACTAACGATTATCAATCATTAAGTGATTACGGTATTTCTCACAACTATCTAATCGAATATGATGCAGCAGTAGAGAAAAAGTTTGGGTCTAACCAAGAAACTCGTTCTGGAACCCAGAAACATGAGGAACGATTACAGATAGATAGAAACTTATTGCAAAAAGCTATTCAACGTAATAAGTTTTACCGTTTTAGCAATCTTAAAAAGTTCGTCCCTAGTATCAAAAGTATGCGTGATTTTATCGAAGGACAGGAATTCTTAGGAAGCTTAGTAATTAACGTCTCACTACCTGTGGGCCTCTCTACTAATAGTTTCTCGGCGAAAGAACGATTGAACATTATAGAAAGATTTTTATCCGACTCTGAAAAGAAAATTCAATTAAATTACATGAAAGAGCGCGGAACTCAAGTATTTGAAGGGGTTGCATTATCTCAACTCATTGATGATTATGTTATCGAATTGAATAAAGTTAGTTCTAAGGTTCAAGTTAATCAGGTTATTAAGTCACGAAACATGCGGGACCATGATTGGTATCTATATGATAATGCAATTGTAAATGGGCTTGAAAGCGATATGATTGATTTTATAATTGATTGGGTTGATCGGTTAAAAGAGACGTACTCTCAAGTCTATTTAATACGGAATGAGCGAAAAGTAAAGATAATTGAATTTAATGGAACAAGAGGGTTCATGCCAGACTTCCTGCTATATTTAAAAGGTGCAGACTTCACGTATCAGGTATTTTTAGAGCCTAAAGGTGACAATCTACGTTTGTATGATCAGTGGAAAGAAGATTTCCTAATGGACATTTCAACTAATCCAAATGTTGTTGTCTTGGGAGAAAATGAACGTGTGAAACTTCACGGAATTAAATTTTATTCTACAAATCCTCAGTTTAAGAAAGAATTTAAAGATGATTTTGTAGAAAAATTGCTTGGAGAAAGGCAAATAGATAATGACCTTTTTCATCTACCTTTGTTTCGGTATGAGGAATAAGGTTTTTAAACAAAAGCAGTGTATTAGAGAAGATAAATAAAGTTAATTTTTTAAGAAGTAACCTTTAGAAAAGGTTACTTCTTTTTTTATATGGATATTGAGTTAAATATTGTTAAAAAGTAGTTTTAGCTTCATAATAAAAAGAAGCTAGTACATAAGAAATGAGTATCCTGTACTAGCTTAATAATTCAATAGAAATGTCTCTAGAAAGTTCTGAATAATCCGGATTTTTGGCGCGTTTCAAACATAGGGAGGAATATAAATGTTATTAAAACCACATCACGCGAGGTGTGATGATCGAAGCGAATCTTCAAAAAAACACAAAGTTGCAGGTGAAGCTGAAGACTGGTTTTCCAATGCATTATTAAACGAATATGAGTTATCAGGGGTTAACTTTGACTTTTTTGTTAATTGGAATAATGAAACATTATCTAATGAATTTTGGGTAAAAAGACTTGTTAACGAAGACGAGATAAAATCAACAAAACCAGAATTTATCCAAGAATTAATTTATTCATGCGATTCAGAGGAGTTCGTAAAAGATCTAGCCCAATTGGCAAAAGGTTCTCTTAAATATAAACTCTTTAGAGAATCTACAGATTGGGCAAAACAAACAGAGGAAGAACTGCCAATTTTAACAGTTGATATCGATGTTTCAGGGGCAGTGAGGGCAGTAAGTAGAGAAAGTTTAGATACTTTAAAAAAAGAAATTCAAACATTATCTGGTGGCCCAGTAAGAGTTTCAAAGGGGCTAAATTACTCTTATTCTACACTAGAGTGTTATTTATCTAGTACTGACTCAGCCTGGCCAGGCGATGTTGATTTAATTTTATTGGATAATAAAAAAGTGCCTAAAGCCATTATAGAGTTTAAAAAACATACCTTGTGGGATAAAATTGAGGACCATAAATTTGAAAAGTATTATAAAGAAACAACAGTTGATAGAAGAAAATACAATCGTTTAGCTATACTCAGAGATGCAATAGGAAAGGATATTCCTCTACTGGTTGTATATTATCCTACAAGGGAAGAGTTTAATTATATAATTATTGAAGAAGCTTTAGGTACAGTTAATGACCTATATGCAGGTAGGAGTTGGGCTTTAGATTTACCTGTAGATAAAAAAAGTCAGAGTAACTTAATAGAAAAAATAATTGAGATAATTCATTCATAGATGAGTTGAATCCTACTATATGTTATTGGTTTTAAAAAAACAATTTTGGCCATGGAATACTTTTTCCATTCTCTAAAGTATAAAATATCAATTTTATATCAGTTTACACTTTTCAAACCTTCGATATAAAAATATCGGAGGTTGATTAATTATGTTACCAACAAGAGAGAAGCTTATACTGCATCTATCCGATAAAATGACGAACCAAGACATTGCAATAATTTATGGGACAACTTTTCAAAAAATCATCCAATTAATAAAGAAAAATGAACTCAATCCAAATGAATTAAGAAAGGTAAATAAATTTATTGTATATGAACATTGGTACAATGGAAAAGTCGTTTATGTTGGAAGTGGTGTTTGGTATAGATGCAGAAGATATAAAAATAGAAGAAACTCGGAACATGTGCATCTAATGGAAACTGGAAAACTTGAATATCGTATAGTGGGTGAATACGAAAAAGTAGAGGATGCAAGGAAGCACGAAGCTGTGCTCATTCAAAAATATAAACAATTAGGGCAAGCAAAATTAAATAAGAAAATGCATTGATTCTTGACGATTATAAGAAGTACAGGCATAATTATCAGTAATCGTGTTACTAATAAAAATGAGTTTGTTCAACAAACGTTGATATTACTGATTATATAGCTTTTGTGAAATATAATGGGACTCAAAATCGTGTTCCTCTGGAGTGCCGGTTCGACCCCGGCCACCGGTACCATGAAACAGCCAGGAGTGCTGTTGGAAAAAGGTCTTACACTTAATTGTGTAAGGCCTTTTTTGTTACACTACCAATACTAAGAGAACGTTCCTTCTATGTTGTGATAATGAAAAAGAATGGAAGTGTGGACATAAGCCCTGACTACTTGGTTAAGGATTAATGCTAATTTTGTACGAACAAAAGAGACCACATTATGTGGTCTTACTTACTAATTCCAATGGAACTAGTTCATCCGTTACTTGGGTCATAGGCAACACCACAGGAGCAACGATTTAACGCTTATAACGGGTGATAAGATGCGGGGAATTCATGATTGATTCGTTGGACTTCATTAGCAAAACCCTGATCATCCTTCAGCATTGGTGAAAGTGCATCCGCTTTTTCGATTAAGCTCCAGGCGGTACAAACCTATTAGGTGGAATTCGAACGCCAGTAGTTACTACAGAAGAAATTAAGCGTGAACATTCCTCTAGGCAAAGGCTCATTACGGAAACGGCATGGGTGGCCCCTAACTAACAGAAATGGCTATCCTCAGCCTTGCTTAATGGAGATCATTCTCCTGATGGGAAATTTTACGAGGATGGAGGAAGATACGAGAAAAAAACGCAAA
Source organism: Peribacillus sp. FSL E2-0218 (assembly GCF_037992945.1). Lineage (NCBI taxonomy): Bacteria > Bacillati > Bacillota > Bacilli > Caryophanales > Bacillaceae > Peribacillus > Peribacillus sp. FSL E2-0218. The sequence goes on from NZ_CP150304.1 coordinate 829,728, forward strand.
AAAGGAGCCCGCCAAATCAAGCTGCCTTTGGCGGACCGGTTCTCTATTTTTTTAGATTTGACATCATTGCATTGGGAGTCTATGCATCGTTCATAGATTCATTTTGGCCCAATTCCTACCCAAAATAGATCTACTAGAGCTTGCGCCGTTTTTTCTGGTCCTCCCAATTCAATTATTAATTCTTTTTTGTTTCGAATCATGGTAACTGTAGAAAAGGCATGGGCGAGCAATAATGGATTTTTGACTACTATTTCCCCATTTTCCATTGCTTGCTTGAATATGTTCTCCAGTGCTTGATGAACCTCGTTTTCTGCTGTGCGGATCTCTTGGATATGTTCTTCTGTAAGGGAAAGGGAAGCCTCCTGCAGTAATGTTTCAAAGTCTATATGTGGTCTAATTAAATGCTCGAACGTTACTTCGTATAATCTGTGCTTCAATCCATTGGAACTGTTCAGCAGTTTGTCTGTCTGTATTTTTATGCGGCGGAACATGCTTGATACTGCGATGGTGAATAAAGTTGCCTTATTTTTAAAATAGTAATAGACGCTTGCTTTTGTAACATTGCTGGCATCGGCAACTTGTTCCATTGAAACGCCTTCATATCCATAGGTCATGAATAGGTAGGATGCAGTTTGTAGAATTTGATCTCTTGTTATATTTGAGTCATTCGTCAATTTGGGTCGTCCCGGTTTTTTCTTCTGGATATTATGATTATGCATATGAAACCTCCTTCTGGTTGAATTAATTTCCAAATGAAATTAGTTGATTAATTAACCTTCTGGTATATATAATTAATCGTATGCTATATGTATATTCTAATAGAAACAAACCAAATTGGAAACGAGGGAGTTCAGATGAAAAAATCTATACTAACAACCTTCAGCTCATATATGACTGGTAGGGTTAGTCGCTGGGTTGTCATTGGCATATGGGTTGTTCTAACGGCAGCATTAACCATTGCTTGGCCCGCAGTAAATGACTCAGAAGTTAATAATGCCCCAAATCTGAGTGAAAATTCACCTTCTGTGGAAGCAGATAAGTTAGTTAAGAAACAATTTCCAAATTCCTCTGGTATACCTGCATTGCTTACGTGGCACAATGAATCGGGATTAACGGAAGAGGATCTGAATGCAGTCCAACAAATGGCTGAACATTTAGAGAAGGATCCGTTAGAAGATCAATCGTCAACACCTCCCCTGCATAAAATGCCTGTATCAGCACTGCAACAAATGGTTTCAAAAGACGGAACAACGCTAGTGCAACCTATTTTTTTCCAAGAAAGTGTTGATACCGAAGTCTTAAAGGGAAATATAGATGACATTAAAGAACAAGTGAAAAAGCAGGTTTCGTATAACCCTTTCAATGTAAGTATAGATGAAAATAATAAACTGAGTACACGTGTCACAGGTCCAGCAGGGATTCAAGTGGATGCAACAGGTCTATTTGAAGGAGCGGATGTTTCGTTACTGATAGCTACTGTTGTGCTTGTCTTAGTACTGCTTCTTATTATTTATCGTTCCCCAATCTTGGCGATTATTCCTTTAATCGGTGTAGGATTTGCATATATGCTGCTTAGTCCTATTCTAGGTTTTTTAGCGGATAAAGGTTGGATTACCGTTGATGCCCAATCCATATCCATTATGACCGTCTTATTGTTTGGCGCGGGAACAGATTATTGTTTATTTTTAATTTCTCATTATCGTGATGAGCTTCTGAAGGTAAATGATAAACGAAAAGCACTTATACATGCGTTTAAAGATGCCTCCGGTGCCATAGCTATGAGTGGAATTACTGTGGTCATTTCTCTTCTCGTCTTAATTGTAGCAGAATATGGGGCTTACCACCGTTTTGCCATTCCATTTAGCTTGTCCATCTTTATTATGGGCATAGCAAGCTTGACCCTCATTCCAGCACTACTATCCGTTATGGGAAGAGGTTCGTTTTATCCTTTCATTCCACGTACTCCTGAAATGGAAAAAGAGAGGGCTGAAAAGAAAGGAAAACCGGTTCCTGCCAAAAAAGGAAAGAGCCGCTTTGGAACTTGGGTCGGTAATATCGTGACAACCAAACCTTGGACGATCATCATAGCGTGTGTGATCTTCTTTGGAGCAATGTCGGTATATTCAAGTCAAATCAAATACACCTATGATGTATTATCTTCTTTTCCAGAAGACATGCCATCAAGGGAAGGGTTCAAGGTCATTTCTGACGCATACTCGCCAGGTGAATTAGCTCCGGCTCAAGTGGTAATCGATACAGAGGGAAAATCGGTAGACCTTGAAAAAGAGTTAAAGAAACATGACCTGGTCAGTACAGTGTCTAACCCCCAAAGCGGTGCGGACAATGATGATCTAAAAGTATATGATGTTAAATTCAATGTTAATCCCTACAGTACAAAAGCGATGGATGCTATTCCAGAATTGAGGGATGCAGCAGAGAATGCATTGGCGGAAGCTAATGTTCCTTCCGTGAAATCCAAGGTCTGGATTGGCGGGCAAACAGCGACTCAATATGACACCATGGTAACTAGTAATAAGGACAACGATCTCATTGTTCCATTGATCATTGTCTTTATCTCCATCCTGTTATTGGCTTACTTACGTTCCATTGTAGCTATGCTTTACCTAGTTGGCACGGTTATCTTATCTTACAGTGCAGCATTAGGACTAGGGTGGCTTATCATCCATAATGTAATGGGCGCTGATGCTATACAGGGAGCCATTCCTTTATATGCTTTCGTATTCTTGGTTGCTCTTGGAGAGGACTATAACATCTTCATGATCTCGAGCATTTGGAAGAAAAAGAACTATATGCCATTGAAGCAGGCCATTAAAGAGGGCGTAAGTGAAACGAGCGGGGTCATTACTTCAGCCGGTATTATATTGGCGGCCACCTTTGCCGTGCTAGCGACATTACCGATTCAAGTTCTTGTGCAGTTCGGAATTATCACGGCTTTAGGCATTCTTCTGGATACCTTCATAGTCCGACCATTTCTGGTACCGGCCATTACTACCGTTTGCGGAAGATTTGCTTTTTGGCCAGCTAAAGTGAAAATGGTAAAAGGAAAAGAGAATTAACAGGAGGATATGGATATTCTGTGCGGTGGAAGAGAAATTTTGGCACCTTATCAATGAACAAAAAAACAACAAATACTGCAACAAAATGGATTCAATAAAACAGTGTTTGGAGTAACTCGCTCTGAACCATCAGAATGTCGATTAAAAGGTTTCGGAATGCTTTCATTCCGAAGCCTTTTTGATTTATCATCGGGATTGAAGCGGCGATAAGGAATGGGTAGATAGGATAGGACGGTCAAGAATGCTCCGGGTGTAACGAGCGCCTAAACTCCTAATTCAAAAACGTGGAAGCAACCAATATTAAAGAAGCATACATATGCGATAAAAAAAAGTTCGAAAACGAGGTGGGCAAAAAACGAATTTGCATCTCCTTTTCACGCAGAGTGGATTTGGCCGGCGATCCTCCTGCGGTAAAGGCGCCTCTACGGGAGACCAAGCAGGTGCAAGCGCCGGAGGCAATGCATGCAGGGAGGAAACCAGGAATCGGTGCAGAAAAGAGGATTTACCATTAGGCTTACCGTTACATTTGAACATTTGGGGGAAAGGTTTTAGTATGAAAGGAAATCTCCTGGTAAGAATGGAATAGAATATTAATGGAAATTAAGCCGATGAAAAATTTTAGTGCCCCCGTATCTTTTTCTCTTTCTGAAACGTTTAGAGGATAGAGGGTGTTGAAGGAGTGAGAAAAATGATAAAGAAGTTGAGGGAAGAAATTCATGAAATAAAGGATAACAACATGGCCTTAGATGAGGTATATCCTGAATTGCTTCGGTTTTGCCGATTCTTGACGCAAAATAATTGGGATGGTGATGACTTGGCACAGGATACGATTATGAAGGCCATGCGGGTCTATGGGAAGAAGAAGGGGCTAACACCTGCTTTATTGAAGACGATAGCCCGCCATTCCTGGATCGATACGATACGAAAAAGAAAAAAGGAAGCTTTAGGCGATTTGCAGGATAACGATTTGCAAGGGGCAATTGGGGAAAATCCGTTTGAAACGGTGGAGTATATTATAAAATCCCTTACCACGAAGCAAGCCGTCGTATTTTTATTAAAGGAAGGATTTCTTTATCGCTCCAAGGAAATCGCGGATTATTTGAACACGACGGAAGCGGCGGTAAAGGCGATCTTGAACCGTGTCAAAAAACGTTTTGACCATGATGCTGAGGAGCGTAAGCTGTCCGTCGTGGAAGATTGGGAGTATGAGGAGGAGCAAAGGCTGATATCACTGATGACACAGGCATTGCAGCAGCAAAATCCTGATATCCTCATTAGAAGCATCCCATCTTTCAAATCGCTGAACAGTGAATCAATGATTCCTAGATCAATGAATCGATCGCAGCATTTCAAACCATGCTTCACTCCTTCAAACACCCTCTCAATGGCTGCATAGCTAATCATTTTGTTAGGAGGAAGAAGAGATATGACTACCATTCCTTATGTAATTGAGCAATCCGGCAAGGGTGAACGCTCGTACGATATTTATTCCCGGCTGTTAAAAGATCGCATCATCATGATTGGCGAAGAAATCACCGATCATTTAGCAAATAGTGTCGTCGCTCAATTGTTATTCTTGGCGGCTGACGCACCTGATAAAGAAATCACCATTTTCATCAATAGTCCGGGGGGATCGACTAGTGCCGGTTTTGCCATATATGATACGATGCAGTATATAAAGCCTGATATCCGGACTGTATGTACGGGAATGGCTGCCTCATTCGGCGCCATGCTTTTGCTGGCAGGTACGAAGGGAAAGCGGTGTGCATTGCCGAATAGCGAAATCATGCTTCATCAGCCGCTTGGAGGGGCAAGGGGGCAAGCCACGGAAATTGAAATTTCGGCCCGGAGGATCTTGAAGCTAAAGGACCATATCAATCAAATCATTTCGGAAAGGACGGGTCAGCCTATCGCTAAGGTGGCGAAGGATACTGATCGTGATTACTTCTTAAGCGCTGATGAGGCGAGGGATTACGGAATAATCGATGAAATAATCGTTCAGGATCGTTAATTTGGGAAAAAGGGTTTCGGGGCGCTCATACCGAAACCCTTTTTCCTTAGTTTGCTTTCGCATACTTTGTTGCTAATCACCAAGTAAGGAGGTGTGGTCGATTTCCCCTCCGATGCTCAGCTTTTCAGAGGGTGTGTGAGCCTCTTCGGGGTTATCCTCTGTGAGGTCTTTACCTGTGGCTCGCACCTTCGCGCCAATCAACAGTAAAACCAAAAATCTTAAAGAGCCTTTCTTTCGGAACGATTTTTTCACCCGGACAATTCTGGATAAGGGAGTGCCAACGGTGTGAAAGCAGGAAAAAGCACGTTAAGCTTTCTATAGTAAGTAAGGTACTCAGAAGTTAGGGGCGTTATTTCTTATTAAGCAGTCTGCTGGATTCGTTCTCCTTATTTACCGGGATTTCTTTTCCTACTGTCACACGGCGGACGACACGGTGCTGGTCTTCATAATCGGCGATGGCATAATGCTGTGTGGCTAGGTTGTCCCAAATGGCCACGTCACCTTCACTCCATTGCCAGCGCACGGTATTTTCCAGACGGGTTACGTATGAATCAAAGATACTCAATAATCGTTCAGACTCACTTGTTGTATAACCTTCCACTCTTCCGGCAAAGCCACCTAGCAATAAATGTCTTTTCCCAGTTTCGGCGTGCACGTGGACGACTGGATGCCGCGTTTTATAAATGGTGGATTCGAATATTTCCCGGTATTTCTTTTTGACCTCGTCCGTTGTATTTTCGACTTGCTTGAATTGGGCATAATCATATTCATTTGTATGGATGGCCCATAGTTCGTCCGCTAAATGTCTCAATCCATCCGGCAGGTCTTCATACGCCTTATTAGTATTGGCCCAGACTGTATCTCCGCCAACTTTCGGGATGGTTACACCTCTTAAAATCGAGTATTTGGGAACTTCTGGGACGAAAGTGACATCGGTATGCCACTGGTTCGCTTTGGCACCCTGTGCGGAATCAAGTTCGAATATATAGTTCGTATCGTTTTTGACCGGTATCGTAGGATGGGCATAGGGCTCACCGAGGAGCTTGGCAAATGCCTCTTGGGAGGCATCATCCAAATGATTTTGTCTTTTGAAGAAAACGACTTTATGATCGTTCAGCGCTTGCTTGATTTCGCTGAATATATTTAAATCCAAGTCACCACTTAATTGCACTCCATGAATTTCCGCACCAATCCGACCTGCTACAGGCACCACTTTTATTTGTTGTGTTTTAGTTTCCGTCATAATCGATTTCCTCCCGTATTTGTTTTTTATTTGTTAAACGCTTCCTCAATGTATTCATTGTGGATCTCTTTCTGGAAATCAAACGATTTCTTGATGTAGCCCACGCTGGCCAACGTATCGATCGATTCTTGCTGGGCCTTGATGGCATCTTTGGTAAAGAAGATATTTGGCTCTTCGGCCGTTATTATTTTCTTGACTGTGGCAGCAGGCATTTTAGTTTCTTTGGCATAAATTTCAGATGCTTCATCTGGATGTTCAATTTGCCAATCCGCCGCCTTTTTATAAATCCTTAAATACGCCTCGACAATTTCAGGATGCTCTTTGGCAAATCCAGTACGGGCGATGATTGCACCAGGAGCCAGTATTTTGCCTTTTACATTCAATGCGACAGCATTCCCTTTTTCAATATTATTAAGATAATAAGGGTTCCAAGTCGCCCATGCGTCCAGCTGTTTCGTTTCGAAGGCAGACTGGGCATCATCAGGCTGTAAATTGATGAGTTTGATATCATCCGTCGTTAATCCATGGGCCTTCAAGGCCTTGATTAAATACACATGACCTGTTGTTCCGGAGGCAACCCCGACCGTTTTCCCCTTTAAATCTTCAACCTGCTTAATGTTACCGCCGGTCTGAGTGATGATTCGGACAGAAGATCCGCCTTGTCCGGTTTGGGCAATCACTTCGAATGGAAGCTTCTTATCAATACCGGCTATTAGTGCACCATCTCCTAAAAAAGACAAATCAACCCGGTTGGAGGCCAGCGATTCCAAAAGTGGCGGCCCACTCTGGAATTCACTCCACGAGATTTTTGCGCCCAGTTTCGAAAATTCATCATCGAACAATCCCTTTTCCTTTGCAATGACCAGCGGCCCCATCTTGCCATTCAAGGCAATACTGACTTTAACTGGCTCGCTCTCCCCGGAAGCTTTGCCGGCATCTGAATTACAGCCTGTCAATGCAGCAGTACTGAGGATGATCGTAAGCAGCAATCCGGTTAAATGGTTACGATATTTCCTCATGAATTCCCTCCCTTAAGGTTCATTACACCTACCTCATCAGAATAGTCAGAATTAGGACGAAAAAGAGATTCAACGAAGAGTGAATGGAGATACTCTTCATTGAATCTCCAGTAGTCCAGTGGATTCAGATGACCTTTTAAGAATATGGTTTTGTGTATGAGTGCATCTTATCAGCTGTTAGAATAATCTGTCAATTGTTTTTGTAATTAATCCGATAAAATAAATCGGCATTAACTGTTGATTCTCGATAATTGATAAGTTAATATAAAATGAAATATTGAAGCAATCGACTAGTTAACTAGAGATTTTAGCAAAGGGCCATGATATGCCCATTGCTGGAACTCTAGTTTTTTTATTCGAGAAGGGGTGAGTAATTTGGTATCCACGTTAGAAATCAATCATGTAAGCAAGACCTTTAAGAATGATCAGGAAAGCATTCTCGTTCTGAAAGATTTGTATCTGACTGTCAATGATGGTGAATTCGTTACCATCATCGGACCTAGCGGCTGCGGGAAAAGCACATTATTAAAATTGATTGCAGGCCTTGATTTGGACTTTGATGGCAAGATAATTGTGGGCGATCATCCGGTTAGTGGCCCGTCCAAGGCCCGCGGTTTCATTTTTCAGGAGCATCGCTTATTTCCGTGGCTTAACGTGGAGAAGAATATATCAGGTAATCTTTCATTGAAAAATCCGGATATTCGCAAAGGGGTGGACGATTTGATATCGCTTGTTAAGCTTAAAGGATTTGAAAGGGTATATCCGCGTCAATTGTCCGGCGGGATGTCGCAGCGTGTGGCCATTGCCAGGGCACTGTTGCGTAATCCTGAAGTTTTGTTGCTGGATGAGCCCTTCGGTGCATTGGATGCATTCACCCGAACACATCTTCAGGAAGCATTACTTGAAATATGGGAAAGGAACAAGACAACGATGGTGCTCGTCACCCACGATATTGATGAATCACTTTTTTTATCGAATAAAGTGGTCGTCATGGATGCCAAGCCCGGAAGGATCAAGGCAATCGTTCCCATTGATTTACCATATCCAAGAACGAGGACAAGCAAGTCTTTTCAGGAATTGAGGTCCCATATCCTAAACCTGCTGGACCATCAGCCTCAGGATAGGGAAGATTGGAGCATTTGATTGATTTTTGAAAAATGAAGGAAAGGATGATGAAAATGTCTTCACAAACCATTGCTCAAAACAAGCAGCTTATCATGAGGGAAAGGAAAAAACAATCAAAAATCGCCAAATCTGCATTGCGTGGTTTTTTCCTGCCCTTAATAGTATTGATTGCCTGGCAGGCATTGGGTTCAGCCGGAATCCTGCCGGCCCAATTATTCTCATCACCATCCTTGATCGTCACGGCTTTCATGGATCTCGTCCGATCAGGGGAAATGGCCGGCCATTTGCAAATCAGTTTAACCCGGGCGCTTCTTGGCTTTGCATTAGGCGGTTTTTTAGGGATGTTGATCGGTGTCATCGTAGGCATGCAAAAAAAATCCGAGGAATATTTAAACCCAAGCATCCAAATGTTACGAACGGTTCCTTTACTTGCGATAACACCTTTATTCATCATGTGGTTCGGATTTGGTGAACTATCCAAAGTGCTGCTTATTGCATTAGGGGCTTTTTTCCCATTATATTTACAAACATTTTTGGGTTTGCGGAATGTGGATAAAAAGCTATATGATGTGGCACGAATCCTGGAGTATAGCCCTTTGGAACAAATAACGAAGCTCATGATCCCGGCAGCCTTGCCCAATATATTGCTTGGGATTCGCTTAGCATTAAGTTCCGCATGGATGTGCTTGGTGGTCGCTGAATTGCTGGGAGCGGATAGGGGAGTGGGCTTCATGATCCAGGATGCCCGTTCATTCATGCAAACGGACATCGTATTCGTCGGCATCATCATTTTTGCCTTGGCTGGTAAAATCTCAGACTCATTTGTTCGCTTTTTGGAAAATCATTTGCTCAAATGGCAAGACAGCTTCAAAGCATAAAGGAAAAGGATGACCACCGGCAATGGGGGTCATCCTTATTTTATGTTTATTTGGTTTCTTTATAAAAAGGCAAATGAATCGTGAAGGATGTCCCTTTGTTCAATTCGCTGTGGACGACGATTTTCCCTTTGTATTTTTGAACGATGGAATAACAAACGGTCAACCCGATGCCTGTTCCCCTATCTTTCAGCGAATAAAACGGAGTTCCTAGAGCTTCGAGCTGATCTTTGGAAAGGCCGATGCCAGTATCCGTTATTCGTATTTTGGCCATATGGCGCTCCTGCTCGGTTTCGACATTGATGAAACCAGCATCGTTCATTGATTCAATTCCGTTTTTCATGATATTGACGAGTATTTGTTTAAGCTCGATTGGATTCATATTCAATTGTAGGTTACAGCGGAAATCAAGGCGGAAGCCTATATTGCGATTATTGGCAAAGCTGGTCAATAAATCGGAAACCTTCTGGATTTCATCATTTAAGCCAATGACCTGTTTATCACCCGTATGCGGCTTTGCCAAGGATAAATAGTCATTGATGATTACCTGTGTATATTCAAGTTCAGTAAGCATGGTTTGTACATAAAATTTTTCCGTTTCATTCAGTTCTTTCTCTTGATCTAATAGTTGGGCAAACCCTTTCACGACTGTAATGGGATTCCGGATCTCATGCGCAATGGTCGCAGCAAGCTGACCAACCGAACTCAATTGCTTGGCTTGCTGAATTTCCTTCTGGAAGGCATTTGTCGATTCCATCCGATTATGGGTTCCAATGAATACAAATACCAATATGATTTGGATGGCAATGAAATTCAATATGTTTCCAAAGCTATCCAAGGAGACATATTCATAAGTGTTTTGAAGATCTGTATGCGAAATGATAAGGATGAAAGCAGGACCTAATATGATATTTAACGTCGCGACAATATAAAAACCGATTTTATCGAAGAGAAAGATTGGAATCAAGGGCGCTAATGCAAATAATGCCAGCATGATTGCGGTATCAGGAAATACCCAGAATTTACTATATAAATAAACAGTGATTAAGGAAATGAATAATCTTTTATAAAAGTTGCCTTCTGTTTTAATGAAAAATAGCAAAGATATGATCATTCCAGATATGAGGATGACCTGAAAAGTCATTTCGTAAGGATTTTCCTTCCAACTGATGGGTGATACGGATATGCCTACCAATAGTAAAAAGGATATCATGCCCATAAATGCCCTCATGATCAATCGTTGTTTGTTTTGGTAATATTGATGGTTTTTTTAACATAATTCCCCTTAAGATTAATGTTCTGTTTGTTCAATAGTAAGCTGATACGTGTTTTTTGTAAATCGCTTAATGTTGAAAGTTTCCATAAAATGTTGATTTGCGCCCTCCTCATGCCCAGTAGGTCATTATATTCATTTTACCTATTATAGGGTTTCTTTACACGATAACTGCTGCAGCTTCACATTTCCCTTTTAAACTGATGGTAAAGATGGAGGGGAGAGAGGGAAAGTGAAAAAGAGCATAAAGAAAGCAGGGGTAAGCATGATAGGTGCGGCCTTTATATTGCAGGCTGTTTCTATGAGTGCATCGGCAGCACATGAAAATCATTCGAATTCACCTATTTATGAGGACAAAATCGTGAATATTGCACATCGCGGGGCATCCGGTTACGCACCTGAACATACGATTCCCGCCTATCAATTAGGAGAAAGGATGAAGGGTGATTACATAGAAATCGATCTCCAGATGACAAAGGATGGAAGATTGATAGCGATGCATGATGAAAGTGTCGATCGCACGACGGATGGCACTGGCCTTGTGAAAGATTTAACGCTGACCGAAATCAAAAAACTGGATGCCGGTACGTGGTTCAATGACAAAAATCCACAATTGGCAAAAAAGAAATATGAAGGGTTAGTCGTTCCCACCTTGGAAGAAGTCTTTAAGAAATTCGGCAGGGAGGCCAATTACTATATAGAAACAAAGTCCCCTGAAGTATATCCAGGAATGGAAGAAGAACTGCTGAAGGTTTTGAAGGATTATAAAATGGTGGATTCAAGGGGGCATACCAAAAATGTTCTGATCCAATCGTTCAGCAAGGAAAGCCTTTTGAAAGTTCATGATCTGAATCCAAAGTTACCTCTAGTGCAACTTTTTTCTTATAAGACTCAAGCAGCCATTTCTGAAAAGGAATTGCAATCCATTAAGCGATATGCAATGGGAGTCGGCCCAAACTTCAATATGGTGGACGGAACATATGTGAAAATGGTCAGAAATCATGGCCTCCAATTTCATCCCTATACAGTCAATGAAAGGACTGATATGAAAAAAGCACTGGACTGGGGGGCAACGGGGGTATTTACGAATTATCCGGATGTGTTTAACGAGGTCTTAAGAGAGTATAAACATAATCATAGACTTAACAAGGAGAAATAATAAGCCACAATGAAGGATTTCATTGGTGAGTCACGATTATCCTGTCTGATTATTGGGGAAAATTAGGATAACAAGGCTTGCCAATCTTTGTAAGCGGGTATAGCAGGATTATTAAGAATTTTTAGGAGGCTGATCATGAAGGCAGTTACTTTTCAAGGGGCAAAAGATATTCAGGTGAAGCAAGTTGAGGATCCGAAGCTTCAGCAGAAGGAAGATATCATCGTACGAGTTACTTCAACGGCAATCTGCGGATCCGATCTCCATATCTATCAGGGGGCTTTGCCGACGCATAAAGATTATGTCATAGGTCATGAGCCGATGGGCATCGTTGAAGAAGTCGGACCCGAAGTAACGAAGGTGAAAAAAGGGGACAGAGTTGTCCTGCCTTTCAATATTTCATGCGGGCATTGTTATTATTGTGAGCATGATATGGAGAGTCAATGTGATAATTCCAATCCAAACGAAGCGGTGGATACAGGGGGATACTTTGGTTTTACAGAACGTTATGGAAACTATCCCGGCGGGCAGGCGGAATATTTAAGGGTCCCATTCGGGAATTTCATGCCTTTTGTCATCCCGGAGTCTTGTGAGCTTGAAGATGAGGCGCTTCTGTTCATGTCCGATGTGCTGCCGACCGCCTATTGGAGTGTAGAGAATGCCGGCGTGAAAAAAGGGGATACGGTAGCGATACTTGGCTGTGGCCCGATTGGCTTGATGGCACAGAAATTCGCCTGGATGAAAGGCGCAAAGCGAGTCATTGCCATCGACAATCTTCCTTATAGGCTCAATAGGGCGAAGCAGATGAATAAGGTTGAGATATATAATTTCGACGAATATAACGATATGGGCGGCTATATTAAGGAAATCACTTCAGGCGGGGCGGATGTCGTGATAGATTGTGTCGGAATGGATGGCAAGAAATCGGCGATTGAGGCTATCGAGCAAAAGCTGAAGCTTCAGGGCGGGACGCTAAGTGCAATAGAGATTGCGATTAAAGCTGTTCGCAAATTCGGCACGCTCCAGCTGACTGGGGTGTACGGATCCAAATATAATATGTTCCCATTAGGCGATTTATTTGAACGGAACATCAACATTAAAATGGGACAAGCACCGGTCATTCATTATATGCCCATGCTTTTTGACAAAATAACAACTGGGGAATTTGATCCTACTGAAATCATATCCCATCGAGTCCCTCTCGAAAAAGCGGGAGAAGCTTATCAAATCTTTAACGATCATGAAGACGAATGCATTAAAGTGGTGTTAAAGCCATAATGATAGATGATAAAAATCCAATGCAGCTAATGCATTGGATTTTTTTAGTTGGCGCCACAATTTCAATAGGGGCGTAAATGAAAGAGAGATAAATAAAATGATGAGCGAAATCGCTGGAACAGGAAGCAAAGTTTATCTTTAAGAAGTTCCGATTGTGACATACAAAGAATTTTTAAGAATAAGTTTATCTTTTTTTAAGAATTTATTTAGAGGCAGTTTATAACTGGGGACTATCATGATAGTAGTGGTAACAAGGTTCTTTGAATGCATCTTGTGCGTTTCAATTCCCAATCAATTCAAGCGGCAGAACACAAGGAGGATGTTGTTGGCAACGGAGCAAGATAGTCAGATTTTATAAGCTTCCCAGTAATGAATTACTGTTTAGATAGTAGGACATTCTAACATACACCACAATCAAGAAATGAGGAGAAATGAAAATGAACAAAAAAGCAAAAGCAATAACATCATTAGCGCTTGGATTCACATTATTCTTAACGGGCTGCAACACTAACACCAAAGAAAATGATAATGAACAGAAGCAAGAACAAGCCGATAAGAAAACTGACAAGGAAGATAAGTTAACTAAAGGCCAGGAAATGGCTAACACGCTTAGTAGCACAAATTGGCAGGGTACAAAAGTGTATGACAAAGATAATAATGATTTAACAAAAGAAAATGCTAATTTCATTGGCCTTGCTAAATATGATGCGAAGTCAGGGAGATATGAATTTTTCGATGCAAAGACAGGAGAAAGTCGTGGCGATAAAGGAACATTCTTCATCACTAATGATGGGAAGAAGAGAATATTAATTTCAGAATCAATGAATTATCAAGCAGTGGTTGACATGGAAAAAATAGATAAAGATGTTTTTACTTATAAAAGAATGGGAAAAGATGCTAATGGCAACGATGTAGAGGTATTCGTTGAACATATTCCATATAAAGAAAAAGAGCTCTCTTTCACTGATCCGGACAAGAAGTTGGACGCTACTACAGGGGATATTGTTAAAGACGTTGATGGAGATAAGATCTTAGGTAGTACCCTTTGGCACGGAACAAAGGTAGTAGATGAAGACGGTAATGATGTAACCAAGGCCAATTCGAATTTTATAAGCTTGGCAAAGTTTAATGACAAGAATAATAAATATGAGTTTTTCAATGGTGAAACAGGCGAAAGCCGCGGTGATTATGGCTACTTCGCTATTGTACACGAAAATAAAATAAGAGCTCATGTTTCAATTGGAAATAATAAATATGGTGCCGCTCTTGAGCTTACCGAATTGAATGAAAATAAATTCACGTATAAAAGAATGGGTAAAGACAACGATGGCAAGGACATAACTATATTCGTTGAACATGAACCTTATAAAGGTGATCTTAAACCAAAATTCACTAAATGAAGTAAGACTAGCAGCTAGTCAAAAAGGGAATGGTTTCTCCGTTCCCTTTTTGTTTTCATGCAAGAAAAAAGGAAAGTGAACCATATTCAAATTAAGCAATGTCATGGACAATGCCCTATAATTACTTTAACGATCTTTTGATCAAGGCTGTTTTCGCATGGGTGAATAGCTGCGGAAACAGCCTTAATTAAAACATTGATGGAGGTTTTGAAATGGATAAATTCATGGAACGAGCAGTAGAACTAGCGATAGGAAATGTTCGTGAGGGTGGTCAACCTTTTGGTGCAGTACTTGTGAATCATAACCAGCTTGTAGCTGAAGGCGTCAATGAGCTGCATAAAACTTATGATATTAGCGGGCATGCGGAATTACTTGCCATCCGGCGCGCCCAAGAGGAATTTCAAACGAATGATCTATCCGGTTATACCATGTATGCAAGTGGGGAGCCTTGTCCGATGTGTCTAACGGCAATGTACTTTGCCGGAATCAAGAAGGTTTTTTATTGTGCTTCAGTCGAGGATGCAGAAGAAGTGGGTTTAGGGAAATCTAAGAGTATATATGAGGATTTGCAAAAGACTAAAGCAGAACGCTCACTTTCGATGATACAAATGCCATTAACTGAAGGGCAAAACAATCCAATGAAGCTTTGGAAGCAGCGATCGTAGTCTTTGGAGACTGTAGGTTATTAATTCGGGAAAAAAATCCATAGTAACGATAAAAGTCCAATTCCTCCATTTAAGTCCTGGGAATTTGGACTTTTTTTATTTACTTAGAGCATATTCGGAACTTCATGCCGTTTGTCATCCCATAGTTTCATGAACCAGAAGATGAGGCGCTCCAGCTCATGTCCGACATACTGCCGACCGCCGACCGCATATCCGTGTGTAGTGAATGCTGGCGTAAAAAATGTGCTTTTGGTAGGTTGCACAAAGGGTTTCAAATGAGCTTAAATAAATGTTTTTGGTAAGGAAAAGAAGTATTATATAATGTTAGTGACAATAGGAGGGTGTTTTAGATGGTATATAATTCGGCAGCGGAACTTTGTGAGGGGATTGAACAAGTGTATCCTTCCATTCACGTTCAATTGACGATGGAAATAGTCGATAAGAGATTGGGACCTGTAAAGGCGGAGGCAGAGATTTCCATCAAGCCCGTTAAGTCACAGGGGTATCTTGAAGTGCTGGTGGAAGAATTGGAATCGGAGCATATCTTTGCTGATGAAAATGGAAGCATCTATGGCAGCTTTGGCATTGATCAAAGCATCGAGATCTATGATGAAGTGCTGGCCGTCATTCCATTCGATGAGATAATCGGCAAGGAAAATTGGAATGAGATAGTGGATGCCTCAATCACAGAGAATAAGCTTAAGGAACAGCTCGGAAAAGCCCTAAATGATTATCAATTCAGTGATTTAAGCGGAAAATATAAATTCAGGAAAAGATGTACGATCACCGAGCTTCAATTCATAGATTGATAGATCAATGGAGAAGGCAAATGCTTTCTCTTTTTTCCTTCTCTTGATAAATTTTCTCCTTTGTTAGATAAAGTGACGGAAAGGGTAGTAAAGCAGAGAAGTCCACGGCAATATCATCAAGTCTTGCTTGGTCGAGAAATGATAGCGGGACACTTTACAGGGAATATAGAGGCAATGCATTTGTCTTGGTTATATAAAATACATACTGAATCAATCAATAAAAGAATTTGCATGATGAAGAGGAGTACATATGAAAATTGGGTTGGTAAGGCATTTTAAGGTGGCACATGAATTCCCGACCGGGAGATCCGTGTCGGCGGATGACATGAAGCAGTGGTTCATCGACTATGATGCTGCGGATATCATTTATGGATCGACTTCATTAGGTCAGGCGGAGTGGGAGGAATGCTATTGCAGCGATATGCCGAGAGCGGTCAAGACAGCGGAACATATTTTCCCTGGCACGATTCATTTTATGGAAGAACTGCGGGAAATCCCTTCCCCACCCCTAAAAGGGGAGTTGAAGCTGCCGTTCATCCTTTGGGCCATTTGGATTCGCTGCTGCTCTGTCATGAACAAGCAAACGAGAGCGGAAATAAAGCGTGCAAAGCGGAGGATCAATAAAGCATTGGACGAGATCTTTGCGAAGGGGGAAAGGGATGTCTTGATCGTGAGTCATGCCGCACTTATGGTCTTTTTAAGGAAAGAGTTGATAAGACGGGGGTTCGGCGGTCCCCAATTCAAGCTTGCCAGCAATGGAAGGCTGTATGTTTTCGAAAGGTGATGAATGAGCATTTAAGCTTCTCAACCAGGAAAGCAGAAAGTTACTGTCATTTTCCGAATAATTATTCATTTCCCCATGATTGTAGTTTATGATTGTACTAATGTAATTTTAGCGAATTCCATAATGGGGAAAGAGGTCGGATATTTTGATTAAGGCAGTTTTTTTTGATTTGGATGATACATTACTATGGGATCAGAAAAGCGTGAAAGAGGCTTTTGTTGCCACATGCGAAGCGGCTAGGGAGAAATATGATTTAAATGTCGGCGAGCTTGAAGACGCGGTGCGAAAGGAAGCGCGTGAGCTTTACTCTTCTTACGATACATATGCATTTACACAAATGATCGGAATCAACCCTTTTGAAGGACTGTGGGGAAATTTTAACGATGATCATGAGCAATTCCGGAAGATGGCGGAGATTGTACCGGCTTATCGCAGTGAAGCTTGGACGAGGGGCTTGAAGTCATTAGGTATCGATGACCCTGAATTCGGCCTTGAACTGGCAGAACGTTTTCCAGCGGAAAGGCGTAAAAAACCGTTTATCTACGAAGAGTCCTTCCAAGTTCTGGATGAATTGAAGGGGAAGTACAAATTACTTTTGCTGACGAATGGTTCACCAGAACTGCAGAATACCAAACTTGAAATCACACCGGAACTGGTCCCTTATTTTGATCGAATCGTCATCTCAGGAGCGTTTGGCCGCGGTAAACCGGATGCGTCCATTTTTGAGCATGCTTTGAAAATCATGGAGCTGGATAAAGATGAAGTATTGATGGTCGGCGATAATTTGATGACGGACATCCTCGGGGCATCGAGAGTGGGTATAAAGTCGGTCTGGATAAATCGCGAGGATAAGGAACGGACTGAGGTGGTTCCAACCTATGAAATCAAGCATTTGAAGGAGATCTTCCCTATTCTTGAGAGCCTGGAAGATTAAGTCATTGATCTCGATTGCTTAATGATTCAGGGAGCGGATGATAGAAATATTAGGACTTTAAAATGATTTACAGAATGAAACGGGTGAGATATAGTTACCCTGTGTTCGATTATATTGTTCAGACTAGGGGTGTCCAATAAACGTTGGGCTGAGAGAGAAGCGCGTAAAGCTTCTTAACCCTCAGGACCTGATCTGGTTCATACCAGCGTGGGGAAGTTAGAATCTACTAAGCAATGACGATACATGGGGTCATTTCTGTAGTCATACTAACGTCAGCCAGGTCTTGAATCGGAGATCTGGCTTTTTCGTGCGAAAATGAATTGGATTTTGTCCTTTTTAAATCAATTAAAAAGGAGAAATGAAATCATGATGGGTAATTCAGTAAACGACTTGAACGTTTCGATTATGTCCAGTTTTGCAGGAAGTAAAAAAGTGTATGTAGAGGGATCCAGACCGGATATTAAAGTACCAATGCGTGAAATTACGCTAAGTCCGACTACCGGGACCTTCGGTGAGGAGGGAAATCCGCCTTTACGGGTGTATGACACGAGCGGTCCCTATACGGATACGGCATATCCGGTGGATATTCATAAAGGCCTCGACCCGATCAGACGCAGCTGGGTCCTGGAGCGTGAAGACGTCGAGGCCTATGATGGACGGGAAATAAAACCCGAGGATAATGGATACAAAAAAACAGGGTCACAATCCAATGCCGATATCTTTCCAGGATTGAAACGGAATCCGTTACGGGCGAAGGTGGGGAAAAATATTACCCAGCTCCATTATGCACGCAAAGGCCTCATTACACCTGAAATGGAGTTCATCGCGATTAGGGAAAATGTCGACCCCGAGTTCGTGAGAGAAGAGGTAGCGAGCGGAAGGGCGATCATTCCTGCAAATATTAACCACCCTGAAAGCGAGCCGATGATCATCGGACGTAATTTTCACGTGAAAATAAATGCCAATATTGGAAACTCGGCCGTCAGCTCATCGATTGAAGCCGAGGTGGAGAAAATGACTTGGGCGACCAGGTGGGGAGCAGACAACATCATGGACCTTTCCACAGGGAAGAATATCCATACGACACGGGAATGGATCATCAGGAATTCGCCGGTGCCAGTTGGAACGGTCCCGATCTATCAAGCGTTGGAAAAAGTGAATGGAATTGCAGAAGACTTAAATTGGGAGGTCTTTCGGGACACGTTAATCGAGCAGGCTGAGCAGGGAGTCGATTACTTCACCATACATGCTGGTGTGCTTTTGCGGTATATCCCCCTAACGGCAAAGCGGGTAACGGGGATCGTATCCAGAGGCGGGTCGATCATGGCTCGATGGTGCCTGGCCCATCACAAAGAAAGCTTTCTCTATACTCATTTTGAAGAGATTTGTAAAATCATGAAGGCATATGATATCTCATTCTCATTGGGAGACGGGCTTCGTCCCGGATCGATTGCAGATGCGAACGATGAAGCACAATTTGCAGAATTGGAAACATTGGGGGAATTGACGAAGATCGCTTGGAAGCATGATGTTCAAGTCATGGTGGAAGGTCCTGGACATGTGCCGATGCATTTGATCAAGGAAAACATGGATAAGCAGCTGGAAGTGTGTCAAGAAGCCCCGTTCTATACTTTAGGGCCTTTGACAACAGACATAGCTCCTGGCTACGATCACATTACATCGGCGATTGGTGCTGCAATGATTGGCTGGTTTGGAACGGCCATGCTCTGTTACGTAACACCTAAAGAGCATCTGGGCCTTCCGAACAAGGAAGATGTTCGAGTCGGTGTCATTACTTACAAAATTGCCGCCCACGCAGCTGACCTTGCAAAGGGCCATCCGCATGCACGAAAACGTGACGATGCCCTCTCCAAGGCTAGGTTCGAATTTCGGTGGAGAGATCAATTCAACCTTTCCCTCGATCCCGAAAGAGCTGTCGAATACCATGATGAAACTCTGCCGGCTGAAGGTGCCAAAACGGCACACTTCTGCTCCATGTGCGGACCTAAATTCTGCAGTATGAGAATTTCTCAGGACATACGTGATTTAGCGAAAGAAAAGGGGCTCGGTTTTGAAACCGTAATTGGCGAAGGACTAAAAGAAAAAGCGAATGAGTTCAGGAAAACGGATGGAACCATCTATCAATGATTGGTGAGAGGCAGAATTCGCTGAATCGGGTCATCCAAATAAAAGGTGAAATGAAAGTACTGGAAGCAAAATTGGAGCAACTGAAGAAAGAGCTGAACATGCTTCGGGAAAATTGCACGCATGAATTTGAAAAAAAAGACTATATACAAAAATGCATAAAATGTCACTTAATCGAAAGTCTGCATTGGTAGAGATTATTCATTGGGAAAGGAAAAGGGATAGGACCAGTCCTATCCCTATCTTTATTATTGTTTCATCTGATTGATTTCCTGGATGCACTCCTGGACGAGGGTCACTGCCTGACTCATGGTCGCACCTCCGCCGAATGCCGCTGTAACACCAACGGCTTCAAGGATTTCCTGTTCCGAACAGCCTTGATCCAGGCACCCTTTAGTATGATAGATGATGCAGTATTCATCTTGTGAGTACAAACTGATTCCCAATGCGATAAGCTGTTTTTCCTTTTTGGTCAATTGACCTTCTTTAAAGCACTCTTCCGTAAAGGAATTGAATTTCTCGGCAAGGTCGGGCATTTTCTCCGTAAAGGCACCAATTCCAGCCTTATAATCATGAAGAGCATTTTCAGTAGAATTCTTTGCTTCAAATTCCATTTTCCATTCAGCTCCATCCTAAGTTTAATTCATCAAAAATTAGTATGAGCCAAATGGAGCCTGATTAATCAAGAAACATCGGAGTTTATTATTGATCTTTTTGTCGCTAAATGGCAATTGATTCCTTCGGACGGGCAGCTTTGAACCATTGGCAGCAAAGGATGCAGATAAGCACAAGGTCAACGGCATCACCTGCATAGTACATTAACATTCCGCCACTCTCTGCCTGTTCCTTCATGACTCCGCTAGGTGGATGGGCATATATGTATTTAGAAAGGATATCATGTCCGGCCAATGAAAGGGCAAACACGATCATCCGGAACTTGAAGGTGAGCGGGTGCGGTGCCGGATCGATGTAAATCATGGAGGCAGTGAATAAATAGCCCGCTGCGAATACATGGAAATGCACCAATGCGTGCAGCGTGATATTGTGCTGCATCGCCCCATACAGGCCAGTCGTATAGAGGATCCATAGCCCGCCAATATTGAGAATGGACGCAGAGATGGGGTGGCTTATAATCCGCAATGGCCAGCTTTTCAACAATCTAGATAGGCGGCGGGCCGATTGCACATCCAACGTTCTAAGAGCAAGTGTAATGGGGGCGGCGAGTACCAAGAGAATGGGTGCAAGCATTCCAAGCAATAAATGGCCGACCATGTGTGCCGTAAAGTCCATATGTGCCCGAGCGGCTATGGGGCCGACTATTGCAGAGGCTGCACTCATGACGCCAAGAATCCAAAACAACGTGCGCGATAATGGCCATTTTTTATATCGGCGTCCTGAATATAAGGCAGCTCCTATATATATCAAGATAACTAGTGCGAATGATCCCAACAGCATCGGTTCAAACCAAGCGCCGCCATCATGAAGATGTCCGTCACTGTGCATGATGGTTGTCCGCTTTCACATTAAGTAAGCTGCGCCGTGTCCGGATGATCAAGACAAGGCCGAACAAAATCATTGCAGACGCTGCGATGTTCCAAATCAAGTCATAAGGGCGAATATCGACATTGTAACGAATCTGATGGAGACGCATGAGCTTGTGCTGGACGATGCCGTCATACAATTGAAAGAAGCCTGCCCCAAGCAATACGCCCCCGGCCCACCTTTTCAGCCATAAACCTTTTCGGCGACGAAGATCGGCAAACATGAACAAAGACCCTACTGTTGCGAACCAACTGAGGGCATGAAACAAGCCGTCCGAGACCAACCCAATACTGGACGTGGATTTGTCATAGAAGTGATGCCAATGTAATAGTTGATGGAAGATGGCCTCATCGATGAAGGCAATCAGCCCGATGCCAAAAAGAATGCCGGACCATAAATTGCGGGCCGAGTAAGCATAGCGTATTTCGGCAATGGAATGATCCTTTTGATTCCTCGGTTTGAATTCCATATGGTTATCCTCCTCTGTTAATTAAATTTCTTTATTGTGTATCGATTTCCTTAATATGGTTCTTTTACTTTACCCTGTTTTGTAAGGAATAGACAGGGTAAAGGGACCTTTTATGCTTCATTATTTATGGAGACGTATAGAACGGCATCTTCATGGCTTGATTCTGGCAGGATCGGACCGAATCATTTGCGTGTGGATATATTTTGGAGTAGCATAGTTTCCATCTTCAAGACAAACCATTTTAAAGAAGAAAAGCCATTTAATCATAAGGGAGTGGGATGCATGAAAGCTGTAGTGGTAAAAAAACCGGGTGGCCCAGAGCAGTTGCAGTTTCAAGATTTTTCAAAGCCTAAGGTCGAAAACGGAGAAATTTTAATAAAGGTGAAAGCATCTGCAATCAATAGGACCGATATCGTTTCACGGGAAGGTAAATCGGGATACATGGCCAACCCAATATTAGGGATTGAGGTATCTGGAGAAGTAGTGGAAAAAGGTGCGGGGGCAAACATAGAGTTAGGGACGAGGGTAATGGGGCTTGTGAATGGCGGCGGTTATGCAGAATATGCTGTGATGCCGGCAGACAGGGCAATGAAAATACCGGATAACCTGTCATTTGAAGAGGCGGCAGCTATTCCCGAAGTATTCTTGACCGCTTACCAAACTTTATTTTGGTTAGGCGGATTAACCGATGCAGATACCGTATTGATTCATGCAGGCGGAAGCGGTGTCGGCACGGCAGCCATCCAACTGGCTAAGAAATTGACAAAAGCAACAATCATCACCACTGCAGGGTCAAAGGAAAAATTGGATTTCTGCCGCTCACTGGGAGCAGACATATGCATTAATTATAAAGAACAAGCTTTCGATGAGGAAGTGCTGAGGGCCACCAATAATCTAGGAGCGGATGTTATTCTCGATTTCATCGGTGCTTCTTACTGGGAGAAAAATCTTAAGAGCATCAATACCGATGGACGCTGGGTATTGATCGGCATCCTTGGCGGAACTGTTGTGGAAAAAGTGAACCTTATGGAACTTCTTTTAAAAAGGGTGCAAATAAAAGGAACTTTATTGACTCCCCGAAGTGATGCGTATAAAAAAGAGTTGACGGAGGAGTTCGTTTCAAGTGTGATGCCGTTTTTCCTCAACCATGAAATCAGGCCAATCGTGGATCGCGTCTTCCCTTTTGCAGATATTCAAAGGGCCCATGAACATATGGAGGCGAATAAGAACGTAGGTAAAATCATATTGAAGATAAATGAATGATTCCTGCAAGGATGGCGGAGGCCTTCACTCATGGGAATCTGATATAATCACTGATATATGAAGGAAGTTTCCTTGAATGAAATGATGGCGAAGCTAATAAATATTTATGAAGCATAAACGCTTGAGCGTTGCTGACTTAAGGGAGGAATCGGCATGAGTGATCTGAATGCATTATTCAGGAAACGAATAGGCATCAAGGGAGAGAAGAAACTGGCGTTTGAAGGATTGGATGATATTCTTGAAAAGACAGGAAAAACGATTCCTTTCGAAAACTTATCTATCATCACCTCCAATCTTCATGACATCAACAAAGAGAATATCATTAATAAAGTCCTTGTAAGAAACGAAGGGGGAGTTTGCTATGAACTGAATGCAGCCCTTTATTTCTTCTTGATGGAAAATGGCTTCGAAGTATCCTTGGTCCGGGGCGTCATCTACAATCAAGGATGGATGACAATCGGAAGGACTCATGTCGCCATACTTTTGAAGCATGACGGCCAAACGTATTTAGTCGATACGGGATTTGGAGGCAATCTGCCGCTAAAACCAGTTCCATTGACTGGGGAAACCGTCATTTCCCAAAACGGCGAATTTAGGGTGAAACAGGAAAAAACCGAACATGGAAATCATATTCTTGAGCTGAAGCTGAAATATAAAGATCCTGATTGGAAAATAGGGTATGCTTTCGATTCCTCCAAGCCGGTAGAAAATGTAGCCGAACTCAATGAGGTTCAAACGATCATCAAGGAAGATCCCCAATCACCTTTTAACAAGCATCCATTGATTACCTGTCTGACAAACAGCGGGAACATCACTTTAACGGATACATCCTTTACACAATGGGCTGATGGAAAAGTGACGAGAGAAGACATAGATGGCAAACGATTCAAAGAGCTGCTGAAACAACACTTTGATAGATAGCAGCAATGGAGTCCCGATCCACGCTGACTAAAAGACTGTCGAGGATACTTGCCGGTCCTTTAGTGGATGAATATCCAATCGTAAAAATTAGGTGAGAATTAAATTAGAGGAACCTCAGCTTTGTCCCATCTACTAGGTGAATGAAGAAACAGAAGAGCTAGCGGCAATGAAAGCGTTATAGAGATAGATGGTACGAAAGATAGGGGGAGCGTTCATGGAAAGAAACAATAGGTTGGTATTCTCCAGATCGAATGCAGGCATGAAACGAAAATTCGATGAAGCAATCTCGATATTGGAATATAGCGTAATGCTGGTTGAACTCTTTGAATTGGAAGAATTCACTCATGTAATCGCCGTCCAGCTAAAACTAATGCTAGGTGAAACGAGGCATACGCGAATAAAAAGGGAAAAAGTCACGATAGATCAATCCTTAATAAAGAAAATCAATCCTCATCCTAAATTGTATCCTGTGAAGGGCGGCATTCAAATCAGCAAAACGGGTCTTGCAGAAGTTCCTGAAGAACTCTTCGACTATTCGAAACAGAGAATCGACCTAGTATCCTGGAGAAATCAAGTCATCTTTAAAACGAGCATGGAAGGAAAACTTCATGAAGTGACCGTCATCGACTTCATTAAAGAAATGGCAGATAAAATTGGAGGGGCCCAAGCTGATTCAAGGCTACCATATAAATCGGTGATAGCAAACGAGCATATCAGTATTTTATTGGTGGGCATAGCGAAGGGGTTATTCAAGTCGATCGGCAGGGATTATAAACAGCGTTCGTCCATGAATCTTGCGCATATCACAAAAAAGATCGAGCAATCGCAAGCCTCGGAATAGTGAACCCGGAAAAAATTATATGGACCTGACGAAAGGAACCATCACGACCACTGTCAAGCAAGAAGGACTGAGTTTAGTCCTTTCAGACTTTAGACAAACTCGATGAAAATCGAGTTTGTTTATTTTTATGAGTTGTACAATGTGGCCGTTGATTTCTATTCCAGGCACTCGCTTTCCCGGGCGGTCGGGAAGCCTCTTCGGCGCTTTGTGCCTACGGTGTTTCCCCTAGACACGCTTTTCCCGCACGAGTCTCGAACACTCGCTCCAATCAACTTTGTTTTAATTCATAGATAGAAGCCTTTTCCACCGGATATATTGGATAAGAACGAAATCAAAGAAATAAAAGAAAGTACGACAGATTGTGAGAGTGGCTACTATGTGAAAGATGAACGAACAAAACAGTTACCCTATTCATTCCGCGCGGCCGCATACAGGGGGCACGTATCTTAAAATTCAGGCGAACATTCGAAGAGAATTTCAAAAGGGGTTCGGAATTAATAATTCCGAACCCCTTTTGTCTACACACTGGAAGGACTGAGTTCAGTCCTTTTTTTCTTGCACCCATTCTATCCGGAAGAATGGGGATCCCCGGATTTGGATTCGAACATTGTTTCTAATATTTGGGCTCTGTTAAAGATTAGTGTTGTTTATTTTCCCGTTAATAAGTATGACAGTAAGTACCAAATTTAGGTAGAAAATCAAAATGAGACAGAATCCCCTGTATCTTGTATCTTAACAATCTTTACATGCAGCAATGGCATTGCTTTTAGTTAACACTTGAATCATCTAACCGAATTTCAGCAACTTTACCACTATTGATACACCAAAACTCTAAAGTTATCTCTTGTTTGTGGTCAATATATCCGATAATATCGGCTCCTTGCTCATTACTTTTGTAATATTTGTTTCCATATAAAGAAAGAACTTTTTCTTTTGTATCACCTAATTTAATTCCTTTTGCGGTGTGGAGAGGATTATCAAATGTTTTTTTATCCGTACCAGTTATGATTAACCGCATTATTGAACCTTTATCTTTACCAGAATTAATAGAAGCAGTTTCTAATCCGCCTTTCCAATGATAATAATCATATAAGTCATTATCTTCTTTACTTAATCGTTTGTCATACTGTGTCATAAAACGACTATTATTTATATTTTCGTGGATTTTCACACCTCCAATGGACTCGTTGGAAAGGTTTGTAGATGTTGTCAATTTCTCTGAATATGCTGAAAAATAAGTAAAAACTAAACCTCCTATCAATAAAATGCTGATACTTAAAGCAATGCGTTTTTTACTCATATTCCTCCTACTTTCTTAATATTAGGTACTGGTTTAATTAGTTAATCTGGATAATCTTAGATTATCATAAGTTGCATACGTCTAGAGCAAGCGCAAAATGATATTTTAGAGCCCATAGCCTTATCAAATTGCGTTTGCATAATCCACTCACACAAGGTCTTAATATGATCCCTGTCCTCCTGTTCTGAGTGAATAATAGCGTGGCTGAAGAGAAAGAGAGAATTCTATTACAATGTTAGCAAAAATCAGCAAGATTGACGTTTAAACAGCGAGACGATTTTTTCCATTGTGAAAAAGGGAAATTCGTCTTCATTTATCTGGATTTCATGAGAAATATGTCTGGACAAATTCATATAAGGGGAAAACTAGGAAGTATAACAAGATGTTTGGCTTCATTTTCTCATCACGCGTGCGCTCCATAATTTCTGCATATTTAATTGGTACGATGTCATGTAAATACTTAAGGAGGTTTTATCATGCTGAATGTAAAAACAAAAATGCCGATCGTTTTATCGTTATTGGCAGCTCTGCTCTTAGTCCTTGGTGCTTGTTCCAATAACAGTGAAAATAAAGGAACGGAACATAAAGAAGAGGTGGACCATAGCGAAATGGACATGGACCATTCTGGATCAGGGGATGTTCCTGAAGGATTAAAAGCTGAAGAAAATCCTACTTTTGAAGTTGGCAGTCAAGTGATTATCAAAACCGGTCATATGGAAAGCATGAAGGGTGCAAAAGCAACGATAGTGGGCGCTTATGATACGACGGCTTACGCTGTATCGTATACACCTACAACCGGTGGGGAAAAGGTCAAAAATCATAAATGGATCATTCAAGAAGAGATTGAAGGTGCAGGCGAGGAAACGTATGAACCGGGAGCGGAGGTTATAATCAAGGCTTCTCATATGAAAGGGATGGATGGCGCGGTCGCTCATATCGAAACGGCAGAAAATACGACAGTGTACATGGTTGATTTCACACCGACTTCGGGAGGAGAGACAGTGAAGAACCATCAGTGGGTAACGGAAAGTGAGTTATCGGCTGCTGAGTGATATACATCGGCTCATATAGAAGAGGAGTGGCTTTAAGCCATTCCTCTCAGACTGTAGACAAACTCGATGAAAATCGAGTTTGTCTATTTTTATGGCCTGTACAATTTAGACGTTGATTTCCACTCCAGGCACTCGCTTTCCGCGGGCGGTCGGGGAGCCTCCTCGGCTTTGCCTGCGGGGTCTCCCCTAGACGCGCTTTTCCCGCAGGAGTCTCGAACACCCGCTCCAATCAACTTTGTCTTACCTTTTAGATAGAACACTTTTGACTGGAGTCATTTTTGTTTTAAAATTGAAGGATTAAAACTTGAGGTGATGAGGATGCTTTCTAAACATGATTCTATTCAGCGAGATCAACTTGAAATGATTACTTTAGATCAACTGGTGCCACCGAACCATTTGGTTCGTAAAATGGAGGCTGCCATTGACTTCACTTTCATTTATGACTTGGTGAAAGATATGTACTCAGAGGTAGGACGCCCAAGTATTGATCCAGTTATTTTAGTTAAACTGACTTTCATTCAATATACCTTCGGTATTCGTTCCATGCGTAAAACGATTGAAGAAGTTGAAACCAATATGGCTTACCGTTGGTTCTTAGGCTATGGTTTCCATGATAAAGTACCTCATTTCTCTACGTTCGGAAAAAATTATGAGCGACGCTTTAAAGATACAGACCTGTTTGAACAGATTTTCTGTCGCATTTTAATGACAGCTGCTAATAAAAAGGTAATAAGTGTAGAACACGTTTTCGTGGATTCCACACATGTGAAAGCCAGTGCGAATAAACGGAAATTTGAAAAGAAAATCGTTCGTAAAGAAACACGAGCGTATCAAGGACGTCTTCAAGAAGAAATCAATCAAGATCGTGAAAACCATGGAAAGAAGCCTTTTCCACCAGATAAATTTGATAAGGAAGAAACCAAAGCAATTAAAGAAAGTACTACGGATCCTGAGAGTGGCTACTATGTGAAAGATGAACGAACAAAACAGTTTGCCTATTCATTCCATGCTGCCGCAGATGCCGCTTATAAAACACCAGCGATTACAAGCTACCTATTTAACAAAGAAATCACACCTGCTTTACCCTATACACGTCCTCGTACAAAAGAAGGATTCTTTCGCAAACATGACTATGTTTACGATGAACACTTTGATTGTTACCTTTGCCCTTCGGGAGAAACTTTAAAGTACTCAACAACAAATAAAGAGGGCTATCGCGAGTACAAATCGCCCAAACAAATTTGTGCAACATGCTCATTTTTATCACGGTGTACGGAAAGCAAAGACCATCAAAAAGTAGTGACACGGCATATCTGGCAAGCATATGTGGAAGAAGCAGATCATCTGCGTCATCATCAAGAGGTAAAACCTATATATGCGAAACGCAAAGAAACGATTGAGCGTGTATTCGCAGATGCAAAAGAAAAGCATGGTATGCGTTGGACTACTTTAAGGGGACTTAAAAAGCAGGCGATGCTTACTTTCGCTGCCATGAATGTAAAGAAGATGGCCACTTGGACATGGCAAGGTCCTAAAATGGCTTAACATAGTGGCTCGAAGAGCCTAAATCTCGTAACCTTTTGTCTACAAACTGAGAGGAGTGGCTTTAAGCCATTCCTTTTTTTGACTGTAAGTAAACTCCCAGGAGTTTGCCCATTCTCGTAATGTCCGTTGCTTTCGACTCTAAGCAATGGCTTTGGAAGACCTGCGCCTTCAATTCCATTCTTTTGTTTGTGAATAGGTTCTAAGGAAATTGATTGCGGCGTTCCCGTTAATATCTGGTAATATGAAATGGTCAAATATTAAAGGTGGATGTGGTGGTGATTTTATGGGAACGGGGCTAGAGATAAGGCCTTTCAGGGAAAAAGATCTTGCAGCGCTGAACGATTATTGTTTGCCTTTGGAACAAGCAATCTATACATCGCTGCCCTTGAAAGTCATTGAAGACTTCAGGAGGGATACGTATAATCTTCCGAAGATGATCTGGTTGAATGATGATTTGGTAGGGTGTTTTGCCCTATATACAAATAAGGCGGGAAATCAATATACAAGAAATGAGAACGCCATTCTCCTTAAATCATTCTCCTTGGATTCACGCCACCAGAAAAAGGGGCTGGCATTTGTTGCTTTGAAAAAATTGCCGGAGTTAATAAAACGAGAGCATCCGGATAAAAATGAGATCATTCTCACGGTGCACCATACGAATGTTCCAGCAATAAACTTATACGTGAAAGCCGGTTTCGTTGATAAGGGCAACAGATTTACCGGGGAAGCCGGCGAGGAATGGGTTTTCCATTATGTTCTTGAATAAAGCAGCTTTCGTTCCTTTCCGTAATATATAGAGGATTGTCCTGAGTATCTTTCCTGTTCGAATCCTTACAATCCATCAAAAGAACTGTGGACTAACCAGATTTCTAGCGAAGGTTTGTCCACAGTCAGTATTATATTCAAATCACCAAAATCCCATAGATTTCTTCAGACGGTATATGGATAAACGAGGAAAGCTTCGAAGAGATATCATGAACATAAATCCCGCAGTCCAGTAATACGTTCGTATGTTTTGTTAATAAAATCGGTATATGTCTACTTTCACTTTGGCCGATAACCATCATTTGATTATTAACTGCTAAACCGCGAGTATACCCAAGACATTTAAAAATTTCTTCTTCATTCCTCTTTACCAGGAATTCACCTGAAACACAATAATACAGATTATGATCATGATGTAAAACACTGTGAGGTTGAAATAATTTATCATGACATATTTTAACCACTTTTCTTTCCTCTAAAGAGTATTCCAGAATCACACCTCTGGGGATTGTTTTATGAGGGAAATAGCTTGCGAAGGAGGTCAATTTTTTCTTTGGAGGATTCGAGAACATGGATACATATAACGTTTCATTCACTATATACAAATCGTTGACGTGGGAAACATCGTCATTTTCCGGTGAAAATCTAATTTCATCGATTCTTTCCAAGTCATTTTTTAAACTATAAATACCAATTGAGTTAGTTTTAGTTTCAACAATATAAGCTTTGTCGTTGTCTATGGCGATGCCATGTAAATCTAAGTCTGTAGATAAAGGTTTATTTTTTATTACCTTTAAGTTTTCATCCAAAATAAAGATTCCATGCAAATTTGAGATTACGACAAAAGAGCTGCCGTATTTTGTAATACCTGTGCATCCAACGTCTAACACCTTTTTCATTTCATATTGTTGATGTTTTATATCGACTAAATAAAGACCGCCTTTATGATTGCAGCATGAAATCAACAATTTACAATCGTCTATGGGTATCATGTAAGGTTGCCCCTCCTTGATGGGATGATTCCTTTTTCATATAGTATGATTTTTTTTCGTTATGGTTTGGACTAGCTAGTAGGATAATAGTGGATGTTGCTGCTGATTTATAAAATCTGTTCATTTAAGAGGATTTTCCTTTTATTTCCCTGAATATCGATTCCGTTCCAATCAGCGGCAGGATAATTCTCTGAAGAAATAGAATATATGTAGAGTTGAATGATGCGGATCAAAAAAGCGCTGGTTGTGGATGGGCCCTAAACGGAGACTTTTAGAAGATGCTATATAAAACGGATAAAAACAACAGGGAATTGCACATGAATGGAAGCTTTATGGCGTGCGTCCCAGTTAAGTTCATTGCCATTCTACAGGAAGTATGGCTTTACTGGTTCACCTAATATTAAGGGGGAAGAAATGATGGAGGAGACTGTGCAAAAAGCGATTCAAGATGAATATCCCGACGACTTTGCCTGGTGTTATGGATGTGGCCGATTAAATGAAAAAGGCCATCATTTTCGGACAGGCTGGCATGGCGAGCATACCAGGACGATATATCGGCCGCTTCCGGAGCATATGGCCATTCCCGGGTTTGTATACGGTGGCGTGATTGCCTCGCTAATTGACTGTCATGGAACTGGTTCGGCTGCTTTGGCACTGCATCGAAAAAACGGCCATGATATAGGAGACGGGACCGAGCCTCCAAGGTTTGTGACAGCTTCACTGAATGTGGAGTTCGTAAGGCCAACCCCGAACGATGTCCGATTAATGGCCGTTGGCACCATTCATGAGATACACCCGAAGAAGTGGAGAATCGAAACCGAAGTATTTGCACATGATACAATTTGCGCTCGCGGAGAGGTTGTGGCAGTCGTAATGCCAAGCACTTTTACAACTAAAGGGTAGCGCAAGGGGAAGCCTTACGATTCACGCATGAAGGCTTTTATATGGAAGGATAGGGGACCGTCCAACTTTTTGGACGGTTATTTAGTGTATGTAAGTGCTCATTTCAAGCCGGTTAAGGTTCAAATGTTACCTCTTACCGGAAAATGGAAACTAACTTTTGGATTTCTCAATATACTTTAACTATAAGCTAAAGGGAGGCACCGCATATGAAGATAAAGGTAGAGATAGATGAGGAGGTCAAGGCGATAGAAGTGCTTATCCGCAACAATGCTTGGAATGAGGAAGTGGAGCAATTGATGGAGCGTTTAAAAGAAAGGAAAAGGCCGTATTTTGTTGGGAGGAAGGAAGACATGCAGCATGTATTCCGGACGGAGGAAATCATCTGCTTGTTCACGGAACAGGATTCGATTATGGTACGGACAAAACAAGGGACTTTCGAAATGAGAGAGAGATTATACGAGCTTGAAAGGGAACTTCCAAGTAACCAGTTTGTGAGGTTGTCCAAGTCAGTGATTGCCAACTTAGATGAGTTAAGCAGATTCGAGGCGTCCTTCAATGGAACATTATGTGTATATTTTCGGTCAGGGGAGAAGGAATATGTTTCACGGCACTACGTTCAAGGAATCAAGAAAGCATTTCAATGGAAAAGGAAGGGATTATGATGAAAACACTATTGATCCGGAGCTTTGTTGGGATTTGCTTTGGAGCGCTTGTGATGGTGCTGATATGTTTTGGCGTCATCGGCTTTGGAGGGGTCGATGCTTTGGACAGTGACCTCTTTGTGAAAAATGCGATAGGCTGTCTATTATGTGGCTGGTTTTTCAGCACGGCAACCATCATTTTCGAGGTCGAAAAATGGAGCTTATTATTTCAGACCATCCTGCACTTCTTCACTGTCACCGTACTTTATTTCCTGCTCTCCTTTTTTGTCGGATGGATTCCCTTCTCTTTTAAAGGATTAATGACTGGAATAGCGATTTTCCTGCCTTTCTATGGGATCATCTGGATTATTTTTTATCTTTATTTCCGCCATCAAGTGAAAATGCTGAATGATGGATTGGATGAGAGAGGGAAATGAAGGAGAGACCAAAATTTAGATAAACCAAGGTGAGCCACTTTTTCAGCGGCTCACCTTGGTTTGAAATGTTTCACGGTACCTTTTCGTTCCATAGTCAGTGATAAATCGTAATATTCTAAATATTTAATGTCAACGCTTACAAAACGTATTGACGGATGAAAAGTCAGGTGATATTCTAATTATAGAAATATTTGGTTAGTTTACTAAACTAATTAAAAAAAGGTTGCGTTTGATTGTAAGGGCTTTCAAAGAAGGGGATGGCAAGGTGCTTTATTAGGTTACACCATACATGATTATTTCTTCCAAGAAAAAAAACCTGATGAATCAGTAATTTCTATTGGTATGGGGGGATGGAGATGGGTCAATTAGAAAGGTTGGAGTCCGTTGGCAAAGATGCTGCGATCGGGGAAGTCAGAAAATTCGGAATGCGTGATAAGGTCGGCTATTTATTCGGGGATTTTGGAAATGATTTTTTCTTTATCTTGGTAAGCTCCTTTTTAATGGTTTATTATACTGATATTTTTCATATCAGTGCTGCAACGGTAGGAATCCTTTTTTTGATAGCGCGGCTATGGGATGCGGTTGCTGATGTTACCTGGGGCCGTTTCATTGATACAAGAAAGCCAAGCAGGCATGGGAAATTCAAACCTTGGATTTTCCGGATGTCCTTCCCTTTAGTCGTATCCGGAGTATTGATGTTCGTGAAAATCCCAGGCATGTCAGATGGTTTTTATATGGCTTGGGCCTTTGTCACCTACATTGTGTGGGGAACTTTGTATAGCACGGTTAACATTCCATATGGCTCAATGGCTTCGGTCATTACAAGCGACCCTGTCGAGCGAACATCATTATCCACTTTCAGGACAATGGGCGCGATGCTCGCCAGTTTAATCATAAACGTAGCGGGACCATTGATTCTTTTCGTGGATAATAAGGCAGAACCCAACCGTTTTCTGCTTGGAGCCATCATTTTTGGCATTCTTTCCATCACTTGTTATATGGCCTGTTATAAATTATCGACTGAACGGTTCAGTGCCCCCATTAATCAAGTGCAAAAAACTTCTTTAAAGAAGTCCGTAAAAGGAATAGTCAAAAACGGTCCTTTATTGTCCATCCTTTGTGCATCTTTGATTTTCATGATCTGTACGATGCTGATAGGAGCGATTAACGTTTACTTATTTAAAGATTATTTCAGCAATGCTTGGGCCCTGAGCATTATCGGCTTCGTTCAAACCGCTGCCGTATTCCTGGCCATGCCGATAGCAAAACCATGCGTGGCAAAGTTCGGTAAAAAAGAAACGGCGTCCATGGGAATGCTGCTTGCGGGAGTAGTATATGGTCTTTTGTACTTCTTGCCGAACCTATCCGCTATGCAATTCATCATCATATCTGCGATAGGGATGTTTGGCTTTGGATTCTTTAATATCGTGGTGTGGGCATTTGTAACGGATGTAATCGACTATCATGAATATTTGACGGGGCTTCGCGAAGATGGAACGGTCTATTCGATCTATTCTTTCGCTCGTAAAGTAGGGCAGGCAATTGCAGGAGGAATTGGCGGTTTTGCAATAGCAATGGTCGGTTACGATGCAACACGCGAAGCACAAACACAGCAAGCACTTGATGGAATCCATGCATTGGCAACATTGGCTCCCTCGGTGATTTATATCGTCGTTTTCTTGATATTGGCCTTCCTTTATCCATTGAACAAAAAAAGGACCCTTCAATTGGCTGAAGACTTGGCTGAGAGAAGAAGCGGTATGGAATAATGAAAAACTCCCCTTTCTGGCAACATCGAAAGGGGAGTTTTTTTTCAGGACTTATTCTGCTGGCTGATTTCGTAAGATAGATTCAGGATCGGAACATCAAGGAATTTTTTAATCGCCAAGGCACATGCACCCATGACACAGGATTTTTTACCCATTGCCGATAAAGTGATTTCACGGTAATGGCTAATGGAGGAGGTAAGATTATTGCTGATTTTGGTTATGGAATCAGGATATATTCGCAGCAGCTCGCTGTCCAATACGAGGACATCGGGATTATACATATTGATGAGGTTGTTAATGCCAATCGATATATAGTAAATGAAACGGTCCATAACCTTATGTACCGCTGCATCGCCTTCATCAATCATCCTTTGAATATGCTCATATGTTAGGTTGGGTATTTTTTTTTCTTCAGATAAATATTCAAATATACTCGATTCCGAAGCATACTTCTCCCAGCAGCCTTTATTGCCGCAATTGCACGGTTTGCCGTCCGGAACAACGATCATATGGCCGATTTCCCCAGCGAATCCATCATGTCCGCGAAAAAAATCATCCTTCATCATCATTCCAAGGCCAATTCCGGAATGAAATGTTGTGCTGAGCAGATTGTTCGCTTCATGATGCACGAATATCCGCTCGGCAAAAGCACTTAAATTAGCATTGTTTTCTAGATGGACATCCATTTGACATTCCGTTTCAATCGCACTTTTCAAATCGATATCATGCCATTTGAAGCGCGGGACATAGTGAATGATTTCATCTTTTCCTACAAGGCCGTGAATGGCAATGACGACCCCGACGATGCCATAGCGACTGTCAGCATAGGTCGCTTTGAGCTGCTTAATCGTTTCAATTACCACTTGGAGAACCTCCGAATAGTCCGTCGTCGATAATTCTTGGATGGAGGAGGTGATACAATTCCCCAGCAGATCGCTTAAAGTGAAGGAAATCCGCCCATAATCAATGTCGATCCCGAGAGCATATCCTGCTTGGCCGTTTAAGGAGAGCATGATGGGTTTTCGGCCGACGCCGGTATATTCCAGTTGTGTTTCCACGATTAAGTCTTCTTCCAATAAGTCTGCAACCTGTGCTGAGATGGTGGCCCTTGTTAAATCCGTAGCCTTGGACAAATCGGCCCTCGATATCATGCCTTCCTTTATTATTTCCTTAATAATCAATGCGCGATTGATCTTTTTGATATATGCTGCATCACCGGTTATCATAAAAATCCTCCCATTTTGGCAACAACTTTTTGGATATATGACCATTATAACAGTTTCGGGATCGTCATTTAGGATTTGATTTTTGCACACAGAAAGAGTTAATTGACGGAAAAGTGAAAAAATGATAAATTATTCATATATTTAATTAGTTTAGTAAACGAATTAAATAAGTTGCGTGAAGTTCCTGAGTTGCTAAATGAAAGGGCTTACAGATTGAATGGTACTTAAACTTTTATGAATGGATCAGGAGGGAAATATATGAAAGCCTTTTTGGATGAACATTTCTTGTTAAATACGGACACTGCCATTGAATTGTACAAAAATGCCGGTGTGGATTTGCCAATTTTTGATTTTCACTGTCACCTGTCCCCACAAGAGGTGTGGGAAAATAAACCGTATGAAAGCATTACGCAATTGTGGCTGGGTGGCGACCATTATAAATGGCGGGCGATGCGCATGCAAGGCATTGGCGAGCGATATATTACTGGTGATTGCAGCGATTGGGAGAAGTTTGCCGCATGGGCGGAAACGATGCCTCACTTAATAGGCAATCCTCTGTATCATTGGGCGCATATGGAGTTGAGAATGTTTTTTGGCATCGAAAAAATCCTGAGTCCAAAAACTGCACGTGAAATTTATGATGAGTGTAATGACAAGCTTTCCAGGCAAGAGTTCAGGCCCAGATCATTTATCGAAAAATCGAACGTTACATTTATCGGGACGACGGATGATCCTGTCTCGGAGCTTGAATTTCATCAGTCGTTGAATGAGGATGATTCCTTTCATATAACCATTGCTCCAACTTTCCGTCCTGATGGAGCGCTATTCGTGGAACGTCCTGATTTTAATAGCTGGATTAAAAAACTGGAAAAAGTAACGAGCATTGAAGTGAATTCAATAGAAAAGCTAATAAATGCGCTTAAGCATCGGGTCAACTATTTTCATGAAAACGGTGGGAGGGGATCGGATCATGATATTCAGAAAATGGTATATGTAGATTCCACTAAAGAAGAAGCGGATATCATCCTGAAGAAGCGGTTGAATGGCCAGCAGCTATCAACGGAAGAGCTGGATGCTTACCGATCCTTCTTAATGAAGGAGCTCGGGAAAATGTATGCCCAAAAGCAGTGGGTCATGCAGCTGCATATGGGGGCGATGAGGAATAACAACACGAAGATGAAAGAACGGGTTGGCACCGACAGCGGGTTCGACTCGATCGGCGAGGCCAATTTGGCGGAAGGATTATCCCGTTTTCTTGATGCACTTGATCAAGAGGAGGCACTGCCAAGAACCGTATTATTCAACTTAAACCCAAAAGATAATCCGATTCTTGCAGGAATGGTCGGGAACTTCTGTGAAGAAGGGATTGCCGGAAAGGTACAATTTGGGTCAGGCTGGTGGTTTAATGACCACATAGATGGAATGGAGAAACAAATGAAGGAACTGGCGAATGTCGGACTCCTGAGCCATTTTATTGGTATGCTGACTGATTCCCGAAGCTTCCTTTCTTATGCCCGCCATGATTATTTCCGTAGGATTCTTTGCAACATCCTAGGAGATTGGACGGAGCAAGGACTGATGCCGGATGATAAAGAGCTGCGTGAACAAATGGTCAGGAATATCGGTTATTACAATGCCGAAAAATATTTTACGAAACGGTAAAAACATAGCGATGTTTTTCCTCTTTGTTGGTTTATTTAATTGATCGCGGGAGTTTAAGAATACTGTTTTTTATGATAAAGGAGTGTTGGAAATGTTATACCCAATCGTAACCGAGACGAGAAACCTCATCGACCTTAATGGTGTTTGGAACTTTAAATTGGATCCGGGCTTCCATGAGGATTGGAAAGACGAAAAATTATTGGGTACAATGACGATGGCCGTCCCTGCTTCCTTCAATGATGTAGGAGTTACAAGTGAAATCCGTAATCACGTTGGCTGGGTCTGGTATGAACGTGAATTTACCTTACCGGTCTCCCTTGCGTCGGAGCGTATTATAGTAAGATTCGGTTCGGCAACACATGTTGCAAAGGTATATGTAAATGGAGAGCTGGCAATTGAACATAAAGGCGGATTCCTCCCGTTTGAAGCAGAAATCAATCCCTTTTTAACCCCTGGGAAAAACCGGCTGACGGTCGCCGTAAACAATGTTGTCGACCATACCACATTGCCGGTCGGAACTTATTCGGAAAAAGAAGTTGCTGGCATTGGAAAAGTAATCCGCAATATGCCTAATTTCGACTTTTTCAACTACGCTGGGCTGCAACGTCCGGTAAAGATCTATACAACACCTCGCACGTACATTAAAGATGTAACGATAGTGACAGAATTGAGTGGAGAAATAAGCTATACAGTAAAGACAGCAGGGAAATCGGAGATTAATGTCAGCGTGATGGATGAGTCAGGTGAAGTTGTTGGCACGGCAGCTGGTGCCTCAAATGCAATCATGGTCAAGGATGCGAAGCTTTGGGAGCCGTTGAATGCCTATTTATATACGTTGAATATAGAACTATCCGAAGATGGAGAAATGGTAGATCAATATGAACAGCCCTTTGGGATCAGGACAGTTGAGGTGCAAAATGGGAAATTCCTCATCAACGACAAGCCCTTTTATTTTAAAGGCTTTGGTAAGCATGAAGATACACCGATCCATGGCAGGGGGTTCAATGAAGCAGGAAATGTAATGGATTTCAAGCTAATGAAATGGATGGGCGCCAATTCATTCCGGACCTCCCATTATCCTTATTCTGAAGAATTGATGCGTCTTGCCGACCGTGAAGGCATCGTTGTCATTGATGAATCGACGGCCGTTGGTGTCCATTTGAACTTTATGGCAGTACTGAACGGACAAACAAATAAGAAGAGCACATGGCAAGCAATCAAAACGTTTGAGCATCATCAAGACGTTATGAGAGAGCTGATAGAACGCGATAAGAATCATCCTTCAGTCGTGATGTGGAGTATCGCGAATGAACCTGCTTCAGAGGAAGAGGGGGCATATGAATATTTTAAACCGTTAGTCGACTTAACGAAGGAGTTGGACCCGCAAAGAAGGCCAGTTACAATCGTTACTCATCTAGGTGCAACGCCAAAAACCGACAAAGTTGCTGACTTGATTGATGTCCTTGCATTGAATCGCTATTACGGCTGGTATATTGACGGCGGGGACCTTGATTCGGCAAAAGCGAAGCTGCGTGAGGAATTTGAAGGCTGGAATGAAAGATGTCCCGAAAAGCCAATTATGATGACGGAGTATGGAGCGGATACAGTGGCCGGTTTCCATGATGTAGATCCGGTCATGTTCACCGAAGAATACCAAGTGGAATATTTAAAAGCCAATCATGAAGTTTTTGATGAATTCAATAATTTTATCGGCGAACAAGTTTGGAACTTCGCGGACTTCGCAACGAGTCAAGGGATCATGCGTGTCCAAGGCAATAAAAAAGGAGTCTTTACCCGAGAGCGAAAACCGAAGCATGCTGCTCATGAGTTACGCAGGCGCTGGACGGAAATTCCTGATTTCCACTATAAGAAATAAGGTGGGTGCACTTCCGGAGTTGTCTGGGAAATAAGGGCGAAACAAGTGTTGAAGCAGGCTTTAAAAGTGAATTCGAAAGCATCAGGATATTCCCTGGTGCTTTTGTGCAAGAATGATAGCATTTGCCTGATAATATTTTGCAAAAAGCAATATCAGTCAAAAATAAAGAATTATTCAGCTTTTTAGGAGAATGCTTTTTTAATAGGGCTCCGATAAAATAAACGGAGGGAAAGTAATGAATTGATAGCGCTTACTTTGCGAGGTGTTTAGTGTAATGAATGATCATCTACCATCTTTTTATCCAGGCCAGCCTATGGGGGATTGGATCAATTCCTTTTACCGAGTGCATGGGGTGGAGGCGCACCCATTCAACTTTCACTCACATCATGAGTATGAGATTTACTTTTTTCATTCAGGGGATTGCCGGTATTTAATCAACAACCGGATCTATGATTTACAGCCGGGGGATATCATTCTTTTGGATGGCATGACCTTGCATAAACCTAATCCGCAGCCAGGAAGTACTTACATAAGAAGCATGATTCACTTTTCACCAATTTGGCTGCAAGAGTTGTTAGTTATCCTTGGCACCCCAAATTTGCTTGATCCCTTTCAGAAGCTTAACAATTGCTTGCTGCGGACAGGTTATGATGAAGCCGGGATTTGTGTGGACGAAGGATTAAAAAGGATCAGCGGCCTTATTGCTAATCAAGAGGCAGAACTGCAGCAAAAAGGTAAAAAAAGTAACACGAGTGAAGCGGAAATAAAACTGGAGCTTGTTCAATTACTGGTGAAAATCTATAAAATGAGCCATAAAGAATTAGCTCAGCATTCCAACAAAAGGACCGAAAAGGAGCATCATGCTGAGGGAATTGCCTCTTGGATCAATGATCACTATACCGAAAAAGTAAGTTTGGATCGACTGGCCAATGAAATGAATCTTAGTAAGTATTACGCATCCCACGTTTTCAAGGAAGTAACTGGGTTTACCGTCATGGAATATGTGATGGGCTGCCGGTTTAACCAGGTGAAGTATTTGCTGGAAATGGAACCTGACCAAACGCTTGGGGAGATCTCCCGGGCAACGGGTTTTGAAAGTATTGCTCACTTCAGCAGGTTTTTTAAAGAAAAATCTGGCGTGACGCCATCACAATATCGTAAAAATAGACTGAACATTGGGATATCTTGAGGGGGAGGGGGAAATCTAAATGAATCCAAATCTATTGATATCAGGATTTTCCGATGAAATTTCATCGGATTTTGATATACAGCTTGAAACGGTTGCAAAGCTTGGAATAAAGTATATTTCTTTACGTGGCATTGACGGGAGAAACATAGGGGATTTTTCAATCGAAGACATAAGAAGGACGGTACTTCCTAGACTCCAAAAAGCAGGCATAGGTGTATCTTCCATCGGATCGCCAATCGGAAAGATCTTTATAAATGATGAAGCAGGTTTTTTGGAACAAAGGCGGATGCTGGAGGTTATTTGTCAAATAAGCATCCTGCTTGACTGCAAATATATCCGCGTTTTCAGTTTTTATATTCCAAACGGGGAGGAGCCTGACCGATTTGGAGAAGATGTGGTAAGGAAATTGAAAGAATTCACGGCCATAGCCGAAAAATACGATGTTATTTTATTGCATGAAAATGAGAAGGATATCTACGGAGATATCGGCCGAAGATGCGCGGAAATATTGGAAAAGGTAGATTCGGAGAATTTTAAGGCGATTTTTGATTTTGCCAACTTTGTCCAGTGTGGTGAAAACACCCAGGATTGCTACAACTTGCTGAAGGATGATGTGATGTATATCCATATCAAGGATGCCGTCACAAAAAGGAATCAAAATGTTTTGTGCGGAACGGGAGATGGCAGAATACCGGAAATCCTTTCTCGATTGATAGATGAAGGCTACAAAGGTTTCTTGACCCTTGAGCCGCATCTTGCTCGGTTTGATTCATTAAAGGATCTGGAGCTGGAAGACGCTATGTGGTTTATCGAGAATAAAGGGCTTGATGGAAAAAGCGGCTATAAGCTTCAATACGAGGCACTCTTAAAGATTCTAGAGAAAATTGATAATGAGGAGAGATTGGCATGGAAAAAGTGAGATTGGGGATAGTTGGGCTAGGTGCGCAAGGCGGGCTATATGCAGGATTTCTGGCTGATGGAAAAGTGGAAAACATGGTGATCGGGGCGATTTGTGATATTGACCCTGCTAAGAAGGAATTGGCTGCAGAAAAATATCCAGACGTCCCTTTTTATGAGAATTACAGGGATATGCTCGATAGCGGAGATGTGGATGCGGTCGTTACTTGTGTGCCACATTATCTGCATCCGGAAATAGGTGTGGAAGCATTGAAGAGGGAGATTCATGCTTTGGTCGAAAAGCCCGCTGGCGTATATACAAAGCAGGTAAGGGAACTCAATGATTATGCAGCCCAAAAACCGCATTTAACATTCGGTATCGTGTTCAATCAACGGATGAATCCACTGTATCAAAAGGTGAAGGAAATCATCGATAATGGGGAGATTGGCCAAATACGCCGAACAAATTGGATGATCACGACCTGGTGGAGGCCACAGGGATACTACGATTCAAGTGCATGGAGGGCAACGTGGGGTGAAGAGGGCGGCGGGGTTCTCGTGAATCAGGCACCACATCAGCTTGACTTGCTTCAATGGATATGCGGAATGCCCAAAAAGGTATACTCCAATGTGAAATATGGATATCAGCGGAATATTGCAGTCGAGGATGAAGTCACGGCTCTTCTTGATTACGGGAATGGGGCCACGGGTGTGTTCATTACCTGCACCCATGATGTGATTGGCACAGATCGGTTTGAAATAGTAGGAGATAAAGGAAAAATCGTTGTCGATGACAGCAAGAAACTGACGATCAAAAGACTTTCGAAGCCAGAATCGGAATTGAGTGACAGCATGAGCATGCAGGATGTCATGAAAATATTCATGGGCGGCAATCAATCTGATATTTACAGTGAGGAAGTGCTGGAATTCGAAAGTGTATGGGGGGCACAGCATATAGCCGTATTGGAAAACTTCGCTGCAGCGATATTGGAAGGGTCCCCGATACTTGCTCCTGGCAGTGACGGTATTCATGGAGTTACCTTAGCGAATGCGATTCATCTATCAAGCTGGTTGGATAAAGAAATCGAAATCCCATTCGATGAAGAACTATTTTTGCTGCAATTGAAAAAGCGAATTGAGGAAGAAAAGAATGCGCCTGTCACATCGTAAAGTAATTAATCCCAGAAATACTATCTGTTAAAGAAATCCATTAGAGGGGGGAGATTGGAGTATGTTGAAAACGGCAGTTATCGGGCTCGGAGATATTTCTCCCATACACATTCTTGCCATACAAGCAAACCCGATGGTTGAGCTGTGCGCTGTTTGTGATATCGATGAAGCCTTAAAGGATTCTGTACCTGGTGCTAAATTTTATGAATATTACCAAGAGATGATTGAAACGGAGGCAATCGATTGTGTCCACCTTTGTCTGCCTCACCATCTTCATTATCCTGTGGCGAAATATTGTATGGAACAAGGGGTGCATGTATTTCTGGAAAAACCTTTGGGCTTGAACACCGAAGAAGGACTAACACTTGTGAAGCTAGAGGAAAAACATAAGAATGTAAGGTTGTGTGTATGTTTACAGAACCGCTTCAATGAATCTTTTGAAAAGCTTCAAAAATTGCTGGACAGCGGCATCCACGGCAAGGTGCTTGGCGTGAAGGGAATAGTAACCTGGAGCAGGCCGCCATCCTATTATGAGGTGAAGCCATGGCGCGGGAAAATGGACCAAGCCGGAGGAGGGGTCATGATCAATCAAGCCCTTCATACACTGGATTTGATGCAGCTGATTGGTGGGAAAATGGTTTCAATAAAAGGGGAGGTTTCCAGACTGCTGGATTATGAGATTGAAGTGGAAGATACAGCCATAGCAAATATTACGTTCGACAGCGGGGCGCGGGGGCTGTTTTTCGCTACAATCGCCAATGTGGATAATGATAGTGTGGAGTTACAGGTGCTTTTGGAGAAGGGAAAACTCACCATTAAAGACAGTATTCTCTTTAGCGTGGATGAAGCGGGAAATAAGGAAAGATTGGCGGAAGACGCGAAGCTTACCGGATCGAAGTTCTATTATGGTGCCAGCCATGCCAAATTAATCGATGCCTTCTATGAAAGCATTTTATCTGACACGCAAGCTTACGTTCATGCCTGGGAAGCCGTTCCATCGCTCAAAATGATTGAAGCGATTCGAAAATCATCGCAAATGAAAAAAGCGATATTCATGGAGGGACAATATAATGGGAAAAGCTAAAATTGGTGTGCAAATGATGATGCTTAAAGGGAAGGTCGAGGAATTGGGCGTCTATGAAACGATGAGAAAAATCAAGGAGCTCGATTTTCATGCTGTTGAAGTTTCACAAATTCCGATGACTGCTGAAAATGTTGCCGAGTTAAAAAGGGCCAGCCAAGATTTTGATATAGAAATCGCCGCTCTATCAGCCGCGTTAGAGCCGATGCTGCCAGGAATGGCAGGGGAAACACTAACGGATGATTTCGAGAAAATCGTAAACGATTGCCAAACATTGGATTGCAGTTTTTTACGAATTGGCATGCTTCCTTTTACGACTATAGGCGATAAAGATAAAATCCTTAGTTTCGTAAAAAAAGCGGACGAAGCAGCGGAAAGATTGGCCGAGCATAAGATAGAGTTGTATTATCATAATCACCATATAGAATTCCAAAAATACGATGGTGAATATTTATTGGATATCATCAAGGATAATACGCGCAGGATAGGCTTTGAATTGGACGTCCACTGGATTCAAAGGGGCGGACTGGATCCGGTTGCGGTAATCAATAAATTCGAGGGAAGAATCGCTTTAATTCATTTAAAGGACTATCGCATCGGGCAATTGGATATGAGCAGTTTTAAAAACGATTTTGACCAA
The DNA here is from genome assembly GCF_037992945.1 of Peribacillus sp. FSL E2-0218. Classification (NCBI taxonomy): domain Bacteria; kingdom Bacillati; phylum Bacillota; class Bacilli; order Caryophanales; family Bacillaceae; genus Peribacillus; species Peribacillus sp. FSL E2-0218. The sequence goes on from NZ_CP150304.1 coordinate 873,703, forward strand.
GACAAGTTTTTTCAAGCCTTCAACAACGTAATTCAATTCGCAGAGCTTGGTGAAGGAAGTCTTGATCTCAAAGCGATCATCGAAGCAGGCTTGAACAGCGGTTCACAGTACTTCCTCATTGAGCAAGATGACTTATACGGCCGAGATCCATTCGATTGCCTCAAAACCTCTGCAGATCACTTAAGGAGCCTAGGTTATTCTGACTGGTTTTGATCCGATAAGGAAAAGCGATTGGCACTGACCATAGATTATCAATGGAATCAAGGGTAACGGGTAAATTTACCAAGATATCGAGAGTTGATTTGCTCCCCAATGATTTCCTTGCAGGATAGGAGAAGCGGAATGACAAATTTATTCGATTTAACTGGAAAAACCGCCGTTGCGATTGGCGGAAATAGCGTATTGGGTTCTGCCATTTCTCAAGGACTTGCTGCACAGGGTGCTAAGGTAGCGATAGTCGGACGAAATCTTGACAAAGCAAAAGAAGTTGTTAAGGAAATTGAAAACGGCGGCGGAAGCGCAAAGGCTTTTCAGGCTGATGTATGCTCCCGTGAATCTTTATTGGAAGCGGCAGATCAAATTCAACGGTGGTCCGGCGGCTGGGATATCCTTCTGAATGCGCCTGGTAAAAATAGTTCAACACCGTTCTTTGAACTGGAAATGGATGAATGGGACGATATTATGGATGTCAATTTGAAGGGTATCGTGTTAACCTGCCAGATCTTTGCGAAGAAAATGATCGATCAGGAAAGACGAGGCAGTATCATCAATATTTCTTCCGTTTCTTCCACGACGCCCTTATCAAAGGTATTTACATATTCCGTTTCAAAGGCAGGGCTTAACAGCGTGACTCAGTTTTTGGCGCGGGAATTCGCCCCGAACGGCATCCGTGTCAATGCAATCATCCCTGGTTTCTTTCCTGCAGAACAAAATAGAAAAATCTTGAGCGCTGAAAGGATTGTGTCGATCATGGAGCATACGCCATTGAACCGTTTTGGCACTCCGGAGGAATTGCAAGGTGCTGCCGTGTGGCTCGCCTCTGAAAAAGCTTCGAGCTTTGTCACTGGGACACTTATTCGAGTGGACGGTGGATTTGGCAGTATGACAATTTGAAAGATATAACAAGAACGACAAGAGGTAAAGCGACCAGGGCTTTACCTCTTTATTATGCGTACGTACCACTCCCAGGTTTTTTGACCTTTTCTTTCTTTCCATCCGATAATCCTCATTCATTCGCTTAAAGATAATCATTTCCTCAGTGGTGACCTTCAGATGTTTACCATAGTTCTATTTATGTTTGTGAGTTCCAGGATATTTTGTATAAAATACCCTTTTGTGAAGAAACATAGAAAAAAGGAGTTTGAGCGACCTGCAAAAAATGGGGGTAACCAGCTTGATTCGTAATGTGGGCAAATTATTGGATAAAAGAAAACAAAAACCGGATATACGACAACCTGACCAAGGTTCGAAGCCAGCGGATCAGTTAGATGCGAATTTCAGCCGAAACGTGGAGACGTTCCGCTCCATTTATGATAATTGTTCGGATGTCATGTTCCGCCAGTTCCTACTTTTCGGTAAGACACAGGCCATGCTTATCTACATTGAGGGACTTTCGGATATTGGGGGAATTGAAGAAAATGTACTTTCCCCGCTCATGCAGGAAACCACGGTTCCTTCACAGCCATTACATGAATTCCTTGAACATAAAATGCCCGTTTCCAAATTGAAAAGAGTGAATACGCTAGCGGATTGCATTGAATCGATTTCGACTGGAAATCCACTCCTTTTATATGATGGCGAAGGTTACGGATTTTCGATAGGATTGTCCAAATGGGAAAAGAGGGCAATTGAGGAACCCGTCGCGGAAGGAGGAATCAGGGGTTCGCGGGAGGGGTTCAATGAATCGCTCGGCATCAATACGTCACAGCTAAGAAGGATCATAAAAAGCCCTGCACTTAAAATACAGTCCATGAAAATAGGCGATTACACCAAAACGACGGTCGCGATTGCTTATGTCGATGGATTGGTGGATCAATCCTTGATCACTGAAATTACAGCTCGTTTGGAACGAATCAAGATGGATGGCATCTTAGAGAGCGGGTACATCGAGGAAATGATTGAGGACAATCCATTTTCCCCTTTTCCGCAAATCATGTCGACAGAACGTCCGGATGTCGCCAGTTCATCCCTGTTGGAGGGCCGTGCCCTCATTCTTGTCGATGGGACTCCGTTCACGCTGATTGCCCCGGTATCCTTCTTTTCATTGATTCAATCCCAGGAGGATTATTATCAACGATTCATGGTGGGAACCGTCATCAGATGGCTGCGCTATGTGTTCATGGTTTTATCTCTGTTACTGCCTTCCCTGTACGTCGCTATCCTGACTTTCCATGCAGAAGCGGTGCCGACAGCATTATTGCTAAGCATGGCAGCATCAAGGGAAGCGGTTCCGTTTCCTGCCATAGTGGAAGCGCTCATTATGGAAATAACGTTTGAGGCATTAAGGGAGGCAGGTGTCCGTTTGCCCAAGCAGATAGGGTCAGCTGTAAGTATCGTTGGAGCTCTTGTCATCGGACAAGCTTCCGTTCAAGCGGGGTTGGTATCAGCACCAATGGTCATTGTCGTGGCCATTACGGGAATCTCTTCTTTCATGATGCCGCGCTATATTGCCGGAATCGCCATCAGGATGCTGCGGTTTCCAATGATGCTGCTTGCAGGAACGTTAGGGCTGCTTGGCATCATGATGGGCGTCATTGCCATTGCCATTCATTTATGCAATCTCCGTTCTTTCGGGGTTCCTTACTTATCCCCGTTAGCCCCGATGAAAAGCCGGGAGCTGAAAGATGTGCTGTGGAGGGCTCCTTGGTGGATGATGGATTCACGACCGCGACTAACGGGCGAAGCCAATTCTTACCGCCAGTCTCCTGAACAGGGACCAAAACCAAACAGGGGAAGTGAAGAAAAGTGAAAAAGGAGAGGGGACGAATTACGGTAAGAGAGAAAGCGAAAAGAAGTAAATCCATAAGTATCATTCTTCTCTTCCTGATGGCGATCCCTTTGATGACCGGCTGTTGGGATCGAGTCGAAATCAATGATTTGGCGATTGTCACTGCCGCCTCCATCGACAAAAAGGATGATGATTCCATTGAGCTGTCAATCCAGGTTTTCATCCCTAAATCCATAAGTAGCGGAGGAGGAGAAGGCGGACCAAGTCAAGGCGGTGGCGGGACAACTACCTTGGTGAAATCTGATGTAGGATCCAATCTGTCGGAAGCCTTGTCCAAGCTTCAAGGTAAGATACCCAGAAAGGTATTCTGGGGACATTGTAAAGTTTTTGTATTCGGGGAACGGTTGGCGAAGGAAGGAATTCAGGAGCAACTGGATTTTTTACTGCGCCATCCTCAGCCGCGTGAACGAGCGAATGTGTTTGTCAGCAAAGGGAGAGGGAAGTCCATCTTGGAATCGATGCCGCCTTTGGAAAACTATTCGGGAGAAGTGATCAAGGAATTATCGGATTTACATTTGGGCTTGCGTGTCACACTGCATAAGCTGGATGAGATGTTAACAAGCAAATCTCAAGCGGTTGCCCTCCCTTTCATAAAAATTTTACCGCCAGCGAAAGGGGAAGCGAAATTACAGGGCATTCCATATATCTTTGGTACAGCTTTGTTTAAAAAAGATAAAATGACTGGGACGATGACCGATAAGGACACAATGGGCTTATTGTGGTTAAAGGATGAAATGGAATCATATACAGTGACTTTAAGCCCTGAAGGCATAAAAGGGCTGATATCCATTAATCCGATATCTACCCAGGTAAGCGTCATTCCACAAATAGTAAACGGCAATTGGAAGGCATCCGTGAAGATCGATACAGAAGGAACGGTCATACAAAATGGGACAAAACTAAACCTTTCCGTTCCAGAATCACTGAATATCGTTGAAAGCGCTTATCAGAAAGATATTGAAAAGCGGATCAGGGTAGCTTTTCTGCACCTCCAGGGTAATGGGGATGACGTCATAGGGTTAGCGAAAGAATTTTATCGGAAATACCCAAAGCAATTTAGTGAAGCTGAAAGTAACTGGAAAGAAATTTTTAAAGAAATGGAAGTGGAAGTCGATGTTACTGCCCATATCCGCAGACAGGGTTATATTAACAAACCGGCTGGATTGGCAGAGAGTGAGGTGGAGGATAGGTGAAATGGGCGGCTTTTTTAAGTACAGCTTTCATTATTATACTGATCACTTTATATGAATGGCCCAGAATGAAACAAAAACCTGTTAAAGATAAGCTTGCATTAATTTCACTGCTGCTTATCGGCTTGCTCCTATCCATGTTCAACCTTCAGGAGATGGCTGGGCCGACTTCTTGGATTGAAGCTTTGTTCAGGCCGCTTGGAGAGTTCATGGAAAGGTAAGGGCTGGGATGATGGATTTGATTTCCTGAACGGAAAGGAGAGACCCATGGAAAAAGGTAAAATATCTTCTCTTCAAATGGCTTTCATGTTGTATCCAACCATTGTTGCAACGGCCATTCTAGGTATCCCGAGCGTAACAGCGAAATTTGCGAATACCGATTTTTGGATTTCTCCGATATTTGCATCATTCATAGGATATTTGACTGTATATCTTGCCGTAAAGCTCCACATGCTTTATCCTGGACAAACGATTATCCAATACAGCGAGCAAATCATTGGACGGTGGATCGGGAAAATCGTCGGCTTTTTATTTCTGTCATTCTATATACAAGTTACGGGACTTATCGTCAGGGAGTACGCAGAATTTGTCGTGGACTCCTTTCTGATCAATACACCGATCATTGTGGTCATGGCCTCGATGGTCCTGCTTTGTGCCTTTGTCGTGCATGGCGGTTTAGAAGGTTTGGGGAGGGCCGCTCTATTATTTATCCCTGTATTCTTAATACCTCAAATGATCTTGTTCATTTTGGTGTTTCCAGATCTTGAGTTTGAAAATATTTTCCCTGTGCTGGCAAAAGGGGTGATGCCGCCTCTCAAAGGTTCGATTGTCCCAGGCGGCTGGTATACTGAATTTTTCCTTATCTCCTTTCTCCTGCCCTTTTTGGTGGATAAGAAAAAAGGGATGAGATATGGCATGATGACCGTTTTTGCAGTAATGGCCACATTAGTGATCGTAAACCTTATTGTCCTTTTCGTTCTTGGAGCAACCACACCGTCCAAGGTATACCCATTGATGAACGTGGCTAGGTACATTAGCTTCGCTGATTTTTTCGAGCATATGGAGTCGTTCATCATGGCCATTTGGGTTGTCGGTGCATTCGTGAAAATATCCGTATTTTTTTATGCTACGGCCCTAGGTACCGCTCAGTGGCTGAACCTTTCCGATTATCGCCCCATTGTCTGGCCATTGGGGATACTCATTGTGATTACGGGCTTCTGGTCCATATCCAACTCAATGGACCTGGAGCGTTATAATGTCAATGCGTTCCCATTTTATGGAGCTTTGATTCAAACGCTCATACCGCTGCTATTATTGCTGATAGCTATCATCGGCAACAAAAATAAAAAAAGTAAGAAAAGCAATTCAAGCTAACTTTCAGGAATGGATCCTTGAAACGATGGAGGTCCTACATGAAAGTGAATATTAACCAGTACCGGCTAATTCGCCAGGGTAAAAAGGTTGTATCTATAAGGTAAAACAAAGCTGAACGGAGCGTATATGAGTCCCCCGCAGGCGTGCCTTTCGTTACAATCGATGGACAAATTGTACAAGCAAAAAAATGTAGACACACTCGATGAAAATCGAGTGTGTCTACATTTTGAAACGCCTGCGTATCCGTACGCAAGCGTTTTTTAGATAGATTGACTATCCGTTGCGCATCAGTGAACTTTATTGCTTCTGCTCCATGCGATTTAAACAAAATTCCAAATCATTCTGCAAATGCTCTTTCATTAACTGCTCTGCTGCGTCTCCGTTATGATGAAGGATGGCCTGGTAGATTTCTTGGTGTTCCTCAATCAAAAACGGGCGTTTGTGGTAGACAACCGTTTTCCGGAACAAATAGATAATGGACCTCATCCTGTCAATTATATCGATCATCATCGGATTGTTAGTAGCTCCTATAATAATCTCATGAAATTGATTGTTCGCTGACATGACTTCTTCCGGAGTCCCGGTGCTGCCAATATCCACACACTCTTTCAATTTCACAAGAGCTTCTTCGGTCATGTAACTGGCACAATGGCGCGCTGCGAATCCTTCCAGTAATATACGCACTTGAAATATGTGACGAAGGTCCATATCACTGGGGTTCACGACACGTTTTTGCTTAATGAGCCCTTCCTGTTCCAGCTTACGAATGGATTCACGCACCGGCGTCCGGCTAATTCCAATTTCTTCTGCCAGTCTTTCTTCGACGAGCTTCGTACCGCGTTCCAATTCTCCGTTCAAAATCCGGTCTCTTATATATTCATAAGCTTGTACATAGGCATGACCGTTTTCCTTTTTTACCAATTCAATCGTCTCCCGAATCATGATTTATTCTTATCTTAAAGTATAAGTATAAGCATGATTATTTAAAAGTGTAATTTTTGTATACATTAAATTAAAAATTGTATACAAAATATTAAAAAATGTGTACAATCTAAAGTGAAGTTGTGAAAACGCTTTATAAATCAAAATTAGGACATGCACTCGAAAAAGGTCCTTTCATAGCAGTACAGGTTAATTTGGGCACGGTAACAATACCAGCTAAACGAAAGTGAATAAGGAGGAAATGAAATTGGGTAAAAAAATTGGATTTATTGGATTGGGCATCATGGGAAAACCAATGTCATCCAACTTATTAAAAGCAGGTTATGAAGTAACGGTTAATGATCTTAATATACAAACAGTAGAAGAACTTGTTGAGGCAGGTGCGAAAGCAGGAACACCAATGGAAATGGGTGAAACATGTGACGTCATCATCACGATGCTGCCTGCGTCACAGCATGTGAAACAAGTCGTGCTTGGCGAGCATGGAATTTTGAAAACGGCTGCAAAAGGGACGGTAATCATAGATATGAGCTCCATCTCACCGGTCATATCGGTCGAAATTGCAAATGAAGCGGCTAAACAGGGTGTTGACATGATGGATGCTCCGGTTAGCGGCGGTGAGCCGAAAGCGATTGATGGGACATTGGCCATTATGGTCGGAGGAAAAGAAAGCGTATTCGAATCAGTTATTGATATTCTCCATTCCGTAGGTACGGATGTTACGTTGGTTGGCAAGAATGGCAGCGGTGTCACGGCGAAGCTGGCAAATCAAGTTATTGTCAACTTAAACATTGCGGCGATGTCCGAAGCACTTGTTCTTGCAGCAAAAGCTGGAATTGATGTGGAAAAAATGTATCAGGCCATTCGCGGCGGTCTCGCTGGAAGCGCTGTACTCGATGCAAAAGTGCCTCTAATCTTGGACAGAAACTTCGTAGCTGGAGGAAAGATCGATATTAATTTAAAGGACATCACGAATGTAATGGAAACAGCACATGAAATCGGGGTTCCCCTTCCGCTGTCTAGCCAGCTGCTGGAAATCTTCCATGCACTTAAAGTGGATGGAAAAGCCGGGGATGATCACGGAGGCATCGTGCAGTATTATGAAAAACTGGCAAACGTCGAAGTTAGGAGGGTGTAAATTGACTATCAATCATTCAAGCAATCTAACCGCAAAAGCTACATTTGCCAGCCTGCCGGCAGTTCCCGATGAACGGGCTGTTAATGAACTGCTCGCTGACGAATTGCTGGATTTCAATAAAAAAATCATCGTCCTGGATGATGATCCAACAGGTGTTCAAACGGTTCACGGTATATCCGTTTATACGGATTGGTCAGCTGAAAGTATTGAATCGGGATTCGCCGAGAGGAATTCGATGTTTTTCGTTTTGACCAATTCAAGGGGGTTTACAGCAGCGGAAACCGAACGGGCACATAAGGAAATAGCGAAGGTCATCCAGGAAACAGCGGAGAAGCAGAACAAAGAATTCATCATCATCAGTCGCGGGGATTCTACACTTCGTGGTCATTATCCTCTTGAAACGGAAGTATTGAAAAATACGCTTGAAGCACATTCAGACATGAAGTTTAATGGAGAAGTCATCATGCCCTTTTTCAAAGAAGGCGGCCGTTTCACGATCAATAACATTCATTACGTGCAGGATGAAGATGCGTTAGTGCCGGCTGGTGAAACCGAATTCGCGAAGGATCGGACATTCGGTTTCAAAGCATCACATCTTGGTGACTGGGCAGAAGAAAAGTCGAACGGGACATTTAAAGCGGATGATGCTGTATACCTGTCTCTAGAAAGTATCCGTGATCTTGATTTTGATAAATTGGTCAGTCAGTTAATGGCAGTTGAAGATTTCAATAAAATCATTGTTAATGCGGTTGAATATGTGGATGCAAAAGTGGTTGTGATTGCATTGATCCGAGCTATAAAGGCAGGCAAACAGTTCTTGTTCCGGAGTGCAGCGGCGTTAACAAAAATCATCGGGGGGATAGATGATAAACCCCTGCTAACGAAAGAAGAGCTAATGAAAGAAGATTCCGGTCACGGCGGTCTTATCATGATTGGCTCACATGTGAAAAAAACAACGGAACAGTTTGAAGCTCTTCAAACCTGTGATTTCATCGAGTTCATTGAATTCGATGTCCACCTCGTCCTGCATCCAAATAAGTTTGAGGCGGAAATTCAACGGGTCATTGAAGCGAGCGAGCAACTCATACGTAAAGGAAAAACGGTCACCGTATATACGAAGCGGGAGCGCCTCGACCTTGGGGAGAACAAAAAAGAAGAAGAATTGAAACTATCCGTGAAGATATCCGATGCAGTGACAAGCATAGTCAAGCAGCTTGAAGTACGTCCAAGCTTTATTATTGCCAAAGGCGGCATCACGTCAAGTGATATAGGGACGAATGGTCTTGGCGTAAAGCGGGCGACGGTAGCTGGTCAGGTAAAGCCTGGAATTCCAGTATGGTTGACAGGAGGCGAAAGCAAGTTTCCGGGAATGGCTTATGTGATTTTCCCTGGGAATGTTGGATCAAAAGCAACCTTAAAAGAAGTGGCAGAACTGATGCATCAATGATCGGAGCGGCATTTTGCCGCTTCGGGTCCAGGTGTAAGCGAATACAATTGGATGGGTCAGAAAAGTTAGTGGACTGAGATTTCAAGCCAAGCCCACATTAAAAGAAAAGGTGGATGAAAATGCCGATACTTTCTATATGTATAGGGGTTGCCCTATTGCTAATATTAATGATTGCTTTGAAATTAAACGCTTTCATATCCTTGCTTATCGTTTCCTTGGTAGTAGGGATCTTGGAAGGAATGACACCAATTGCTGCAATTGAATCCATCCAAACTGGTTTGGGTGGAACGCTTGGAAATCTCACGATAATCATCGTGTTTGGGGCCATACTCGGTAAGTTGATGACTGATTCAGGCGGGGCCCAACGAATTGCAATGACACTAATCAAAGCATTTGGCAAAAAGCGAGTACAACTAGCCGCTGTTCTAACGGCTTCCGTCGTAGGGATCGCCCTTTTCTTTGAAACGGGAGTCGTCGTTTTGATTCCATTGGTATTTACGATTGCTATGGCAGCAGGAGTACCAGTATTGTATATCGGCATGCCCGTCATAGCCGCCCTTATCACGATGCATGGATTTGTTCCTCCACATCCAGGGCCAACGGCAGTTGCCAGTGTGTTTGATGCAAATTTGGGCAAGACCTTAATATATGGGGTCATCATCGCGATCCCAGCCATAATCATTGGCGGGCCATTATTCACGAAGTTGTTTAAGAAAGAAGACTTGGAAGCGGACATTCCAAAAGAGTTATTTAATCCTAAGGAGTTTAAAGAGGAAGAAATGCCACGGTTTGCAACAAGTCTTCTTACTTCCCTCATGCCAGTAATATTGATAACGGTCAAAGTAGCTGTAGAAATTTTCATGCCTGAATCATCGATCATGCCGGTTGTTGATTTCATCGGCAATCCGGCTGTGGCGCTTTTGATTTCTGTCATTATTGCCATTTTCACCTTTGGTCTTAATCGAGGGAAGAAAATGAATGAAATCATGAAATCCTTTTCCGAGTCCGTCAGCGGAATTGCAATGATTCTATTAATCATAGCTGGTGGCGGGGCGTTCAAACAAGTATTGATAGACAGTCATATCGATCAATATATTGCTGGCATCATGGCCGAATCAACGCTTTCACCATTGATCCTTACTTGGCTGATAGCGGCTATCCTAAGGGTGGCCATAGGGTCTGCTACAGTGGCCGGCATGACGGCAGCCGGAATTGCGGCACCTCTTGTTGCGGCCACAGGGGTAAGTCCAGAACTTATGGTTTTGGCTGCAGGTGCAGGAAGCATAACATTCTCCCATGTAAATGATGCAGGTTTTTGGATTTACAAGGAATATTTTAATCTATCAATAGGAAAGACCATTAAGACATGGTCCGTGATGGTCACCATCATTTCACTGGTGGGACTTGCCGGTGTACTCATCATCAATTTGTTCATATAATGAAAAACCCCTATCCTGTCTGTAACAATATGGACTGGATAGGGGTTTTCCACTTTTCTTGTTCACGAATCATGCTGGTTTGAAGGAGAACATGGAAAAAAATTTATCATCGATAAATGTAAGCACATTCATGAACAAAATCGTCAGTAAATGAATATAAGTAAAAAAATGAATGATTCAAATGGTTTGAAGGGGCTATACAAATTCGTTGAAATATTTCTGGTTTTTCAAAAAGACATCATGTTTTACTTAACCTTTTACCCTGCTATTGAATATCATTGATTAAAAAAGTATGGATAAAATACGAAATCAAAGATCACCTGGACAATTGCGTGTCGCAAAGCAACGGCATTAAAATCTTTTAGTATTCTTAATGTATAGAAGAGTGGCCATGTGGGAATCATGGTGGATAAGGAAATAAAAAAAGAAGAAAGGATAACATTGAAATAAATATTAATAATCTCCAAGTTACTTAGTATAATAGAAAAAAGGTTAAGGAGTTGGTTTCGAATGGAGAAGCAATTGCCTGGAACATCACTGGAGCCTGAAGAGATGGCAGAAATGGTATTAAAAAAGGCTTTAAGCGATTATAGGAAAGCGCAAATCGATAAAGCGATCGATGACTCATTGAAGAATCGGGATAAAGATGAGTTCATCCGTTTAACTGAACTACTGAAGAGCATTTCATGAAATTTCGCACACTGGGAAAAAGACAAGTAGTTATAATATGATAGAAAAGCTACCGTGCATGGAAGTCAGTGAAGCTTGTTAATATATGCATAATGAAAGCGAAACTTAATTAGATTAAATCAGTCTAAGGAAATAGCAATCTATAGAATTATCACATTTTACATTGTAAGCGCTTTCTTGTATGCTTGTCATACTAATTCATGAAAAAGGTTGAAACCTAAAAGGGGGAGAAGAAATGAAAAAGAATGGAGTGTCGTTGGCTGAATTTGTTCAGGAGGATCGGTTTGAACTCAACTCCTACATTACTTCTTTATTTAACAAACTGAATGACTATGTTCCCAAAAGTCTTAAAGATAAAAAATAAGCCATGAAATGAATCAGAGAGTGCTGTATGGCTTTCTGATTCATTTTTGTTTTGTTTCACGATAATTGACAATGAGAATCGTTATCGACTAAAATGAAACCATATACGTATATCGATTGGAGTTGTTCATAGTGTTCGTTCAAATGAGAAAAACAGTGGTTAAAGAAGGTAATTCCGACCAAGTGGTAAAACGATTCGGTGCGGAAGGGGTCATAGAAAAGCAGGAGGGGTTCATTGATTTAAGCGTATTGGTGAAAAAGGTAAGACGAGGCGATGAAGAGGTCATCATCATGATCAATTGGGAATCGGAAGAGCACTGGAAGCAGTGGGAAAAGAGTGAAGTCCATATCGCGGGCCACAAGGCCAATCTTGGAAAGCCTAAACCTGAATATATCGTCAGTTCAGAAGGGGCATTATACGAAGTGAAAGCAGTTAAAAAGGCAGTGAAATGATTTCTTTACCTGCCCTTTTAATGTGAATGCCATCTAATTAGCCAAAGAACGGAATGTAAAAGTGTTTTTAAACTATTGGAAGCGGAATGGCCGCCTTTTACATACAATAGCACTACCTTCACTAAAATTCAGGCTCCCATTTATGGGTGCCCTTTTTTGGTCATTCAGATCAGACTTTAATGGAGATAATGAAATGAAAAATGAAGTTCATTAGCGGTATATGACTTCGCCTTGATGCTGGAAACCTTGGTGGGTTCTTAGCATGAAAAATATTTTTTGTATTTCTTTAATTTATAGATGACTGTTGGCTGACTGATGCCCAAGTGATCTGCCAGTTCATAAGTGGTTTTACATTGCTTCAATGCTTTAGCTAGCAGTTGGATTTCAATCTTTTCCAATGTCTTCTTTAAATCGAATTTCTCTTCCCATTTCTGATTCATTTCCAGCAATGAGGAATCTTCAGGCTGTTCGATTTGACCTGTGATGGATTGAGGCAAGTGTTCCGGAAAGATATTGGTTTCCTCAATGGTCAGGATCAGTCGTTCGATTAGATTTTCCAGTTCACGTATATTTCCGGGCCAATCGTAATGAGTCAGCACTTCATAGGTTGATGGATGTATTTTTTTGGATTTGTGGTATTTAGCATTGGTTTTCCGTAAGTAATGCTGTATTAACAGAGGGATATCCTCTTTACGTTCATGCAATGCCGGTATCTGGATGGGAATCACATTCAATCGATAAAACAAATCGAGCCTGAACCTGCCTTCACTTACCATCTTCTTTAAATCTTGATTCGTCGCGGCAACAAGGCGGAAGTTAATATGATTTTCCTTTTTCCCTCCAAGACGCTTTAACTTTTTTTCCTGTAACACTTTCAGTAATTTAGCTTGCATGGCAAGCGGAAGTTCACCGATTTCATCCAAGAAAAGGGTTCCGCTGTCAGCTTGTTCAATCAGGCCCTGGCTCCCCTGCTTGCTTGCCCCTGTAAAAGCTCCCGGTTCATAGCCGAATATCTCCGATTCAAACAAACTATCAGGTATCGTGCTGCAATTGACTTCAATGAAAGGCTCTTGCTTACGGTTACTTTGCTCATGAATTGCACGGGCGAAAGTACTTTTCCCTACTCCTGAAGGTCCCAATAAGAGAATCGTGGCATCGGTCTTCGCAACATTATGAAGCGTTTTTACTATATGCTTCGTTTCGTTACTCCTCGCGATCATATCATGGTGATCGAGTTCCTTTTCCCTTAAATCCTCGACTTCCGTCTGATAGCCTTTGACTTTACGTTGCAAGTGCTCAAATTGATCCTGCAATTGAAGGATCTCGGTTTGATCTTGACCATAGCTGATCACCCTTGCGAGGCTGCCTTCCTTATTGAATATAGGATAGCCTGTCGACATGACGACATGACCCGTTTTTGTTTGCTGCATGATCCGTTTCGCCTTCTTTTCCTTTAATACAAGCGCGTTGATGGAAGGTGTGAGCAGGCCCTCTTTTTCTAATTGATGAACGGAAGTTCCGATATAAGAGTCACTTTTCATGCCGTAAATCTCCCACAGCTTTGGGTTGGAATATAAAATGATTCCATCTTGATCGGTGATGAGGATATTATTATTCGAGGTTTCAATGATCTTTTGTAATTCTTCCTCCAGCATTTCGTCATTCATGATATCGACTCCCTTTCGTATCCGAATCTTGATTAATTAAAATATAAATCAAAAAGTCTGAATAATCAAAACTTAAATCAAAAAAGGCGGTTTTGATTAATCTTTTAATCAACAGATCTAAAAGGAAGTGTAAAAACGCCCATGAAAGGCTCCTGAAAAGTTGGCGCGAATCTTGCTTAAGTAAAGGTAAGATGAAAAAAATAGCAGAAAACTTAGGAGGATGTTACATGATGAAATATCAACCGAAAGACTCTTTCCAATCACCCCGTTTTTGTGGAGTGCGTACGTTTATGCGGCTTCCATTCGTTGAGCAGGTGGATGAACATATGGACTTTGTCATTATGGGAATTCCATTTGATTCCGGCCAATCATTTAGGACGGGGGCGAGATTCGGGCCAGGAGCCATTCGTGATTTTTCCATTCTATTACGTCCGTATAATCCAGAACAGGCTATTAATATTTTTGATTATATATCAGGAATCGATTATGGGGACATTCCCGTTGTTCCTGGCTATATATCTGAAACATATAAAAAAATAGAAGATGAGCTTACGCCAGTCATTGAAAAAGGAATCGTTCCGATATCACTGGGAGGCGACCATTCCATTACGCTAGGGGAGCTGCGTGCAATCGTAAAAAAACATGGACCCGTTGCCTTGCTGCAATTCGATGCTCACTCCGATACGTGGGATAGTTATTTCGAACAAAAGTATAATCACGGAACCGTTTTTCGCCGCGCTATAGAAGAAGGTCTCATCGATGTATCCCGCTCCCTTCAAATTGGCATGAGGGGAGGTTTGTACGGTCCGGAGGATTTGCAGGATGCCCGGGACTTGGGCTTGGCCGTATATACAACAAACGATTATAAACGGAACGGCGTCGAAAAGATGCTGGAGATCATCCATGAGCGTGTAGCGGATGGTCCGGTCTTTTTATCATTCGATATTGATTTTTTAGATCCGGTATATGCACCTGGCACAGGGACGCCAGAGGTTTCAGGGGCAAGCATTGATGATGCATTGGCGTTTGTCAGGGGCTTGACGGATATAGAATTCGTAGGCTTCGATCTTGTCGAGGTTTTACCCTCGTACGATCACGGACAAGTCACCGCAGCCGCAGCGGCCAACATTGTCTATGAATTCATCACGCTTATCGCACTCGCGAAAAAAGGAAAAAGAGATAAAATGGGGATGATCCAAGATTTGGAGAAGCAGCTGAACAACTAATTAAAACGGGAAGAACCAAGCGATCTAAAACAAACCCACCCCAAAAGGAGATGTATACATGGATATTTTGGATATTTCAATCATGATTCTATATTTTTCTGTTTTAATCATTGTAGGGGTAATCGGATCCAAACGAGCAAAAACCGCGGATGAATTCATTGTAGCAGGGCGTAATCTAGGTCATTTCATGTATTTATCCTGTTTAGCGGCTGTGATATTAGGAGGAGCTTCTACTTTAGGAACGGCAAAATTAGGATATCAGTTTGGGATATCCGGCATTTGGCTGGTCGTGATGATCGGGCTCGGCATTATTGCCATCGGTCTGTTTTTAACGAATAAGATCTTTGATTTAAAAGTGCTGACAATCAGTGAAATGCTTGAAAAGCGTTACAATTCTCAAACACGCTTGCTCAGCGCCTTGGTCTCGGTCATCTATACCTTCATGCTGACCGTCACCCAAGTGATCGGGATGGGAACGATATTACATGTTTTGGCGGGCTGGAATTTGACGGTTTCCATGATTGTCGGAGGAGGGATCGTTCTATTTTATACAATATTAGGCGGAATGTGGTCGGTAACCATGACGGATGTGATCCAATTCGTCATCATGACAATCGGTATCTTCCTTATCATGCTTCCGATGAGCATTTCCAAGGCAGGAGGGTGGGGCTCACTACAAGAGAATCTCCCGGCAGCACATTTTGAATTAGGAAACATCGGCGGCGCGACGATCTTTCAATATTTTTTATTATTTACGTTAGGGGTGGTCGTGGGACAAGATATTTGGCAGCGTCTTTTTACGGCTCGAACGAAGGCCATCTCCCGCAGCGGAACGGTCGGGGCTGGGATATACAGCATTTTTTATGCCATTGCAATAAGTATCATTGGAATGTGCGCTTTTATTATCCTTCCTGATTTAGGCGACCCTCAAACTGCGTTTACAAGCATTGCGATGGAAACATTGCCTGCCGGGCTATTGGGAGTGGTCATTGCGAGTGTGGTTTCCGCCCTGATGTCCACGGCATCGGGAACATTGCTCGCTTCATCGACTTTGGTCGTCAATGACCTCATAAAAAAATATATCGGTCCAGGAATGAGCGAACGTCAATTTTTAAAAACATCTCGAATCACCACGTTAACGATTGGTGTTATGGCCATCATCGTTTCAATTTGGATTCAAGATATTTTAGTGGCATTGGATGTAGCCTACGCAATCTTATCGGGTGCCGTGTTCTTTCCGATCATTCTTGGCTTCTTTTGGAAGAGGGTCACGGCTAATGCTGCATTCTACTCCATTTTGGCCAGCATGATCGTCATCATCGTCGGATTGGTCATAACCGGGCCGTCCTCGACTGGACCGATCTTATATGGACTTGCTACCAGTTTGGTCGTCATCACTGCCCTTACGTTGCTAAGTCCCAAAAATGAAACCTTACCTAAAGGTGATATAAAGGGGAAAGACATAGATATTGCCAATTGATGGACGGCCTTAAAAAAATGATGGGGAGGAAGGAAAATGACAAAGACGATTACCCTGCAACCGGCTTCATTCAACACACTGGAGGAAGAGCGCCATCACCGGAAGGAACGGCTGGCAGCTTCCTTCCGCCTTTTTTCAAAGTTTGGCTTCGATGAAGGGATAGCAGGACATATCACGGTACGCGATCCGAAATATACTGACCATTTTTGGGTCAATCCGTTTGGGATGCACTTTAGCCAAATTTCCGTTTCAGATCTTATCTTGGTGAATCACAAAGGGGATATTGTGGAGGGGGAACATACTGTGAATGGCGCAGCTTTCGCAATTCATTCGGAAATTCATAAAGCGAGGCCGGACGCGATTGCAGCGGCACATGCTCATTCCATCTATGGAAAGACTTGGTCATCACTAGGGAGATTGCTCGACCCGATCACCCAGGATTCCTGCCAATTTTATAGAGATCATGCGTTATTCGATGATTTTACCGGTGTAGTCTATGCAACTGAAGAAGGAAAACGGATCGCTCAGGCGCTAGGACAATATAAAGCGGTCATCCTTCGCAACCATGGGCTGTTAACGGTTGGTCAATCTGTAGATTCAGCCGCTTGGTGGTTCATAACGATGGAACGATCATGTCAAGCTCAAATCATGGCCGAAACGGCAGGAAAGCCCATTTTCATTGAAGAGGAGTACGCAAGATTGACAGCAGAACAAACGGGGACGGAATACGAGGGGTGGCTTAGTTTTCAGCCCCTTTGGGATAAAATCAGAAATGAGCAGCCGGACTTATTGGAATGATCCAGTTGGGATGGATGATTAATAGATAATCAATGGCAAAAAGGATTCTGGGGAGGTTTCATAAGAAGAATGCCGCTCCTTCGCTTTTAAAGCTTAATCCATTAATCAACATGGAAGATACAAAACTATATCCATCTCATATCGGTAAAACGCCTAACCCTTGTAATAACTTGGATAGGTGCAGCGTTTATTAAAAAAATTTATTTTGTGTAATCGCCGCCGCTTCATGTTTTTCTTGTATAGGACAATCTCCGATCAGGAAAAGCTTGATGTAAGGAGGCGATGTATGAATGGGTACTTTCGAAGTTATTTCCCTGATGCTTAGCTTTGGCATGTTTGTAATTGCTATTCTTGATTTTAAAAATCATGACAAGAATCCTTGACGTCATTGAAAAACGTTCATTCACTTACATGTAAAGAGGACACCAATATGAGGTGTTCTTTTTTTGTCGCCATTCCAAGCGTTTCTCAAGCTTTCAGCTTTGACAAAACGGTGATATATCCGTATAGTCCTATAGACCGGTTGATATAATTTTTTTAGGAGTGATCCAGCTATGGAAGGCAAAAAAAACTCAAAAGACATTCTTATTGAGGTTGCTTCACGACTTTTTCGAATACGCGGATATTATGGTGTTGGACTTAAAGACATCATAGAGGAAAGTGGGATTCCTAAAGGTTCTCTTTATCATTATTTCCCGAAAGGCAAGGAGCAATTGGCGATTGAAGCGGTCAATCATACAAAAGAAATTGTCATAGATGAAATTGAACGTGGATTTGGGGAGTTTAAAGACCCGATTGAAGCGATCCAGGCTCATATCATTCATTTATCCGGTCTTTTTGGCGAAACGGAAAATCTATTGGGACTGCCGATCGGGACGATAGCGGCGGAAACATTTACGACAAGCGAGCCGATAAGAACAGCCTGCCAAGAGGCGATGGAGGATTGGCAAGCCATTTATGTGCAGAAATTACTTGAGGCGAACTACAGTGAGAAACGATCAAAGGAATTGAGTATCGTCATTAATGCCTTAATTGAAGGTGGCATCCTTCTTTCTTTAACGGCGAAAAATGGGGAACCGCTAAAAGCGATAGCCGAACAAATCCCATTATTGTTGGTAACTAAATAAGTCATAAGAAAAATAATCAGCTTAGGTAATACTGTCAACAATCGGAGGAATTCATTTTATGTCCACAAATGCAACACAGCAGCAGCGTCCCGCCATAAGGACGACCCCCATTTTAATATCCTTTTTAATTGCAGGATTCATCGGGTTATTCAGTGAGACCGCCTTGAATATGGCGCTCGGGGACTTAATACAGGAGTTCACCATCAGCCCTTCCACCGTGCAATGGCTGACAACGGGTTACTTATTGACCTTGGGGATATTGGTTCCGGTTTCCGGGCTCTTGATTCAATGGTTCAGTACACGGCAGTTATTCATTGCAGCCATGGTGTTCTCCATCATCGGGACGTTCATTGCAGCGTTAGCACCTGGCTTCGGCATCCTGATGCTCGCACGTGTCATTCAAGCGATCGGGACCGGCCTTTTATTGCCGCTCATGTTCAATACCATTTTGGTGATATTCCCAATTCATAAACGGGGAGCAACGATGGGATTGATGGGGCTAGTGATCATGTTTGCACCAGCCATCGGTCCGACGGTTTCAGGCTTGATCATCGAAAATTTGAAATGGAACTATATATTCTGGGTATCTTTACCGTTTTTTGTAATAGCATTGCTCTTTGGTCTCAAGTATATGCAAAACGTTTCCACCATCACCAAGCCGAAAATCGATGTTCCTTCGATAATTTTATCGACAATCGGTTTTGGGGGGATCGTTTATGGTTTTAGTATTGTAGGAGATCAAGGCTGGAGGGATGTTATCGTCCTTTCCTCGCTCATTGCAGGTCTTATATCCTTATTTTTGTTTGCCGTAAGACAATTCAACATGGATAAACCGATGATCGACTTGCGCGTGTTTAAGTATCCCATGTTCACATTAGGGGTATTGACCGTTTTCATTACATTCATGATCATCATGTCTTCGATGATCCTTTTACCGCTATATCTGCAAACCGGGCTGGCGTTAGCCGCATTTGCCGCCGGGCTTGTACTTTTACCGGGCGGTGTGCTTAATGGTATCATGTCACCGATAACAGGCCGGATTTTTGATAAGTTCGGCCCAAGAGGCTTAGTGATTCCAGGCTTCATTATCATGATCGCCATGTTATGGGCCTTGACGAACGTAACGACTGAAACGTCCATCATCTGGGTAGTCGCCATGCATACCTTCCTCATGATTGGTGTTTCGATGGTCATGATGCCTGCCCAGACTAACGGGCTGAATCAACTGCCGAAAAATCTATATCCCGACGGCACGGCGCTCATGAATACGTTGCAGCAAGTATCGGGCGCCATTGGTACGACGGTTGCCATTACCATTATGTCAGCCTCCCAAAAAAACTATATCGCCAATGTGAAAGATCCATTGGATCCTTCAGCCATTAGCGGTTCTTTGACGGCAGGAGTTCAGGATGCCTTCATTTTCGGTCTTGCCCTTGCCATTGCCGGTTTGATACTTTCGTTCTTTATCAAAACGGCACGCGAAGAAGAAGAACAAGCACGAATCTAAGGATGTTTCATAGGAAAGCTAGGCAACTTGAAGGAGATGCTGTCTGTATTTTGCAGGCGGCATCTTTTTTTGTTATATGGCCTTAGCCATGGTAAATGAGCTGCCCTTTCTGCAATGTGGGTCTTCCGCGGAAACAAGGTCCAGGGGAGATCCCTGATAAGTGAGCTCCCGCTTTATGGACTCAAAATAATCTGGGACTTTGAATCATTTCATTCTCCTAAAGTCCGATATCATGGCGATAAACCTATCATTTTCTTCGAGATAAGGAAAGTGGTTGCTTTCTTCAAAAATATAAAGTTTCGAATTCTTCAATCGGGCATCGATGTCTTCAGAGAAAATGGGAGGGCATTGTGCATCATGCCGGCCACAATAAACGATAGCAGGAATACCAACCTCAGTTAGTTCGTCTTGTATATCAAAATGAGGCAAGTCATTAAAGGAAAAGTAATCTAACCTCTTTTGAACTATCTTTCCGCTGGAAGGTTTTTGGAAATATTGTTCTCGGTTCCCTTTATTGTATAGTGACAGATCCGTCCATTCTCTTCTGGCGGCTCTTTTTTTATCGATCGTTTGTGCGGAAGATGCCAAAATAGAGAATATCTCTTTCCACCTCTCATTAAGCGGACTGCTTGGGCTGTAGATACTTCCTTCATGCTCCAAATATTTGTTTGTAGCGGTCGCTCCTCCAACCATTACCTTGGAGAGGGAATCAGGAAAGCTGGTTGCATAGACCAAACCGAGCATGCCCCCAGTTGAATGCCCAGCAAAACCCCATTGCTCCAAATCCAATGCTTCCCTAATTCCTTCTAAATCCCTTACAGATTCTTTCATGCTCATTTCTGTTTCCATCGCCGGTTTGGTAGAGCTTCCTGCCCCCTTCAAATTCACAAGATACACTTCGAAATCATCTACAAATGCATCAGCAAAATAGTAACCAAGATCATTGAATTCGCTATATAAATGAGTGATGCAAACTGGTTCACCTTCGCCTTGAACAAATACCTCGAACTTACCGCGTGCCGTTTCAATCATTCGACGCTTCCACATTTAATACCCTCCTTATGAACTTTCAAATTTCATGATTTGGACAATATCAACGATGACAAACATCTCTTGCTTATGCCGGAATAAATGTATTTCATTGATCCTTACTCCCATATTTTATCAAATGTGCGGAAACTAGAGTGAATTATTTGAATATTAAGCCCTTTTCGGATAATCTTACACAATGAAAGGTACTTGTAGCAGCTATTATTAAAAACAAAGCGCTTAACAGGAGGAATTCAAATGAATCAATTACTGACCAAAATTTTTGAGCCTGTAACGATTGGTGCTTGGAGTTTAAGAACAAGAACAGCGATGGCTCCCATGACACGGTCGTTTGCCGAAAACGAAACGGGTGTTGTGAATGACCTAATCGTAGAATATTACAGAAAGCGCGCCCAAGATGGCATCGGGCTCATCATTACAGAAGGTGTAGTGATATCACCAAGGGCAAAGGGAAATCCTGGTGTTCCTGGGCTGTATACGCAAGAGCAAATCGATGGATGGAAAAAGGTGACGGAAGCTGTGCACGCTGAAGGCGGAACGATCATTGCGCAAATTTGGCATGTCGGCCGTGCAAGCCACCATGAAATTGCTGGAGGGCTTCCTCCGCAGGCCCCATCGCCCATCGCTGCCGAAGGAAAAGTTTCACGATTCGGAAAGCCATTCGATGTACCTGAGGAAATGACTGAAAATGATATTGCACAAGTAGTGAACCAATACAAACAAGCGGCAAGAAATGCAATCGAAGCTGGCTTTGACGGCGTTGAGATCCATGGTGCGCATGGCTATTTAATCGACCAGTTTAATTCCGACACGTCCAATAAAAGAACCGACCGGTATGGCGGTGATTTAAAAGAGCGCCTGACTTTCATGAAGGAAGTGCTGAATGCAATCATCGATGAAGTAGGAGCGGACCGGACCCTTATCCGTTTTTCCGCTTTTAAAATAGATCAGCCAACATATATGTGGGAAGATCCAGAGGAAGCAATAAAAATATTTATTAAAGCATTTAAAGAAACGGGAGTCAAAATGATTCATCCGTCCACGATGGAATTCACCAAACCGATTGCCAAAGGAGCGACTTTGCATGAATTGGTGCGCAGACACTGGGATGGAGTGATAGTGGGTGTCGGTGGATTTGATCCTAAAACAGCGGAAGCCGCTTTGGAAAGAGGAATCATCGATGTTGCGGCAATAGGCCGTCCGCTCATCGCCAACCCTGATTACCTGACAAAGATCAAGCAGGATGAAGAACTTGTTGAGTACGAAGCAAAGCAACATTTAGCTCAATTGGTCTAATAGAAAAATAGGAACGGAGCAGGCGTTTCATAAGTGCCCCTTTCCATTTGCGATTCTCCATTTCAGGGGAATCGCCTTTTCTGATGTGACTGAAGGGTAAGCAATATTGCTTATCCCGCTAATGATTTCAACATGCAAGGGAGGCAGGAAATGGAACGGATCATGATAATGGGTGTATCCGCGGGTGTCGGTAAATCCACTTTTGCAAGAAGGCTTGGGGACATGTTGGATATGGATGTCCATCATTTGGATACATTTTACTGGAGACCTGATTGGGTCGAGGCTCCGCTAGAGGATTTCTTAGCTGCCCAGCAGGAAGTATTGACTCAAGATCAGTGGATCATGGAAGGCAACTATAGTCATTCCATCGATTTACGCTTGAAGCATGCCGACACGATTTTTTATTTAGAACTCCCCCTACACGTGTGCCTGTATCGTGTTTTAAAGCGCCGCTTGATCAATAGTGGAAAAACAAGACCTGATATGTGTGAAGGGTGTGAAGAAAAACTGGACTGGCCGTTCCTTAAATTCATCATTACAACCTACCATTCTCGCAAGAAAAGCATGAAAAACAGATTTGCTGAGATTCGAAGGAATGAGCCTGACAAGGTCATCGTCATCTTGGACAGCAAGCAAAAAATTGAAGGATATTTTTTAAATGGAAGGAATGAGCAAACATGATAGGGAAATAGGTATAGAAAGGAGGAATGGACATTGGTTACATGCTATCTGAAATACGTGATCGACGCATACAAAGCAACTGAGTTCGAAGAGTACGGTAAGATGTGGATCCGCTTGGTGAATAAACTAGGCGGTTCACATCAAGGTTATTTCCTTCCGCATGAGGGTGCCAATAATATTGCTTATGCATTATTCACTTTTCCGAGTCTAGCGGCCTATGAAGAATACCGGGTAAAAATGGGCTTGGATGCAGAGTGTCAAGCGGCATTTAAATACGCAGAGGAAACGAAGTGCATCATTAGCTATGAGAGAAGCTTCATGCGCCCTGTATTCGAATGAGCCATGAATAAGTTTTCACTTCAATAACGGGGGCTGCCGCCGCAGCCTTTTTTTGCTGATTTATCGTTCGATCTTTATATATTCGTTCAAGTTGGATAGCTCATTCGGAATATGGTTTGGAAGCCGTTCCAAAAAATCTTACAAGTGAAACTTGATTCCATCAAATTTTTCCACTACAATTTGTAGTGGAGGGTAAAAGATGGATATTAAAAATTTTAAATATGACGAAGTTGGCCTGAATCGTTTTTTCGGACCATTGGAAGCGAGTATAATGGAATGTTTATGGCAGAAGAATGAGCTTAGTATTAAAGCGGTCCAGCAGTGCTTGGAGAAAGACAAGCCCCTCAATTTCAATACTGTGATGACAGTCATGAACCGGCTGGTTGAAAAAGGGGTTCTTGAAAAGAGGTCTGAAGGAAGGCTTTCATTATTTCATCCTGTGCAGTCAAAGGAAGAGTTTTTAGAAGAGCAGTCAAAGAAGCTGACCGAAAATTTACTTGATGAATTTGGAGGGGCGGTCATAAGCCATATGCTTGATGCCATGGAAGACGCCGATCCAAGTCTAATTGAAAAATTGGAACGGAAGATTCAATCTTTAAAAAAGGGTAAATTATGATGTGGAAGAAAAAGTCTTACTTCGTCGTAAGCCTGAGCCTTTTAATCGCCTGTGCAGTTTGGAGCCAAATGGGCGCGTTTTTGGTGCATATCCTTTTTGGGGTGAATATTAAAGCAAATTTCTTTAAATTTTGCTTTAGTCTATTCAAGGAAGGGACAGTATACTATTTTGCTGTCATCACCTTGCTCAATATTGTAATTGCCCACAGTGTTTTGAACACGATATTCAAAATTGCAGAGCAGTTTCTCCTATCGAGGAAGCTTATACAAAAGCTATCCGTCGCCAAAAACGATGAAAAGACAACGTCGATGAATGAGAAATTCAAACACGTCAACAACAAAATCTTAGTGGTGAACACAGATGAACCTCTTGCCTTTACGGTTGGATTCAGACATCCGTTCATTGTTTTCAGTACCGGTTTATTGGCATTATTGGACGTTGACGAGCTAGAAGCGGTGGTGGAACACGAATCCTTTCACCAAAAATATTATCACCCATTAGTAATCTTTATCCTGCAGTTGATTTCTCAAGCATTATGGTTCGTCCCACTGACAAAATGGTGTTATAAGAATTACAAAATAATGAGTGAATTATTAGCTGATGAACATGCGATAAATAAAATGGGGACAGAATTAAGCATAAGTGCAGCATTGTTGAAGTTAATCAAATATTGCTGCGCTGATAATACCGCTCCTGTCCGTGTTCACTTTTCCAATGAAGCAGTCAATTATCGGCTCATGCAACTAGTCGATCCGCATGAAACCATTCCATTGAGGGCTGATTTCACTACGATTTTTGTATCTATATATGTTTTGCTTATACTGTTGGGTATGACGATAGTGATTGTCTGATGACTTTCACTTGATTTTTTTGGATTATTACACTACACTTCGTAGTGTAAATTGAGATAAAGGAGATGTCACATGAATAAACAAGAAATCGGTACGTTTTTATTAAGAGTAATGCTGGGTGCTACTTTTTTTATGCATGGTCTGTCAAAATTCCAAGGTGGATTGGATAACATCTCAGGATGGTTTCAAAGTATCGGCATTCCGGGATTTATGGCTTATGTAGTTGCTACAATTGAATTGGCTGGGGGGTTAGCTTTAATTGCAGGGCTTGGCACAAGAGTAATCTCTGTTCTCCTTGTTTTCATCATGGCGGGTGCAATTATTTATGTGAAACTTCCGGCAGGTTTTATGGGGAATGAGGAAGGGGCGGGATTCGAAATGGACCTTGTCCTCATGGTGATTGCCCTTCACTTAGTCTTGAATGGAAGCCGATTGATGTCATTGGACTCTAAATTACCTACCTATAAAAAAGGACAAGATTCTAAATCCATTGCTAGTTAAAGATATGCCATAGAAAGAGAACGTGGAGTGTATATAGAGAAGCAGGAGTTGTGCATAGGATCATCATCCAAAGAGGATGATGATCCTATGCACACCTTTTTTTTATGGGATCAAAAAAATATCAATTCCATTGCATTTTTTTAAGATATTTCGGCGCCTTCTTGATTCCTTCCGTTCCGATGAAACTGCCAATGCTCGCGATCAATACGCTGGATGAAATGAACTTGACTGTGAAATAAATTCCGGTCCCAACAATCAGGTCCAGTAGGAAAAACCTTTTTATTGTTGAGCCAGTTATTACATAAAAGACGATTTGACTATCCTTCCCCATATCCAGCAATGTCACATCCTACTCTTTTTCTAAAAGGTATGACAAAGAGAGTTTGTCCTATTCACCTGCATTCCTGATGTTTTAGTGAATTGCAATTTTATTTTTATGCAGGTTTTATTGATGGTAAATCGAATGATTAAAAGGGATGGATTAAACAAAAAATGAGGTGTAAGCTTGCAGCTATTATTAATTAGACATGGTGAGTCAGAAGACGATTTCCTTGAAGAAGATCATCAAGGAACGACAGATTTACCCTTAACCTCCAATGGAATTGAACAAGTGAAAAAAATGTGCAGACGCGTATCTGTTGAGTTTCCACCCGATTTCGTATGGTCAAGTACCTTGCTTCGTGCTAGTGAGACTGCAGAAATGTTATCCGATACCATTAAATGTCCGGTGTCATTTCTGGACGATTTAAGAGAAAGGCAAGAGGCGGAGAGTGAAGTTGATTTCACAATGCGGGCTCAACGTGTCTTATCCGTTATTAAAGAGAACCGTGCAAACTATAAAAGGATTGCTGTCATTTCCCACGGAGGAATGATAACAAACTTGATTGCAAGGTTTCTGCAAGTACCACACGAAATGAATGATATATGGTTCGTTTCCAATAATACAGGCATACATCTTCTTGAATATACGGAACATCCATATAAGCTTATAAGGTTTATAAACAGTACCAGTCATCTGGATTAATGGAACCGCCAGTTGAGATGCATGGGGGTACCTTTAGTGATTGATTAATAATTGGCGGTGATGACGGATGGAACCGAAATGGCTTGAATGGGCGAAACAGCTTCAATCGATTGCCCAGGCGGGATTAGCGTATTCAAAAGATGTTTATGATTTGGAGAGATTCGAAGCATTAAGAAATATAAGCATTGAAATATTGTCGCAGCAAACGGAATTGGATATGGCCGTAATAAAGGATCTGTTCGCAAACGAAACGGGTTATGCAACTCCAAAAGTGGACATCAGGGCTGCGGTCTTCAAGGATAATAAAATATTAATGGTAAGGGAAAAAACCGATGATCGTTGGGCATTACCGGGTGGTTGGGCTGATATCGGGTATACTCCGGGTGAAGTCGCAGTTAAGGAAGTGAAAGAAGAATCAGGATTTGATGTAAAAGCCGTTAGGCTGCTGGGGGTCCTTGATAAGAAGTGCCATCCGCATCCGCCCTCTCCTTATCACGTTTATAAAATATTCATTCAATGTGAAGTGATTGGCGGTCAGCCACGGGAGGGTGTGGAAACAAGCGCAGTCGGTTTTTTTGCTGAAAATGCACTACCGGTGTTATCCATAGAGCGGAATACACAAGCACAAATCGATATGGCTTTTAAGAGTGTAAGGAAACCAGATCGACCCATCTACTTTGATTAAACCGCATTGTATTTGTTTTTAAGAAAGGAATCATTTTGGCGTAATTGGGAAGTGAAGGATTAATGGGGAAACGTGTCGGGAGTGGCAGCAACGAAACCAAATATAGCGGCGGAGAAGGAAGAAATACTTTTTACTATGCAGAAAAGGGGTTTAGAGGATCGATATGTCGCGGGCCTTTCAAAACAGCATTGTTCGAACGTTCGAACTTGAACTGGAAAAATCTTGTTAATTATACCTTCTGACGTAAATCCCCTGAAAATGATAGTAGAATCATGATTGACAAGGTGAGGCCGCAGAAAAGTGGCTACTATACTTGAGCGCAGTTGATGATGAAGAACCGGCAGAGCTTATAAAAAAAGGCTCCAATATGTTCCGTTTACAAGAGGTGAAATTTAGCCTTTTGGTGGAATATGGAACGACGGTGTATCCCTGGATATATCACACGGACAACCTCAATTTCATAGCACATTGGATAGGATGTCACAAAAGGATTGGAAATTGGTTTGCTGTGTTAGTATTAATAAAGGGCCGCCAGATGGTGGCCTTTTGAATGTGCGATTGTATCCGTTTTCTTAAATAAAAATGTTATAATAGTAATCAGATTCATGGATTTATGAATCGAACACGTATGTTGATACAAAGAAAGCTCGCGTAACGGGTACAAATCAAGCGAAGGAAACTCGAGGAGCAACTGAAATGTATCAGGATTTGGCTAGATCGGTTCCATCGAGAAAGTTTAAAATTGGTGCATAATGGTAATATATATTAAGGTAAGGAAACCGATTGAAAGAAAATGCATTTCAATAAGATCTTTCACGGACTGGCGGCGCTTGAGTTTTAGGGAGTGCGGCAATGTGTAAGGCAGTTTTTTCTTGCTTAAATTCATTACCTCATCAAACTAAATTTTAGCAATATAGTAATAGTAGTTATTTTATTCTATTAACAATTGTATTACACTATTATAGGGGTATAATTGAGACAGAAAAGGTGTGTGACTAAGTCACGCCTTGACTTGGTGTGACGCCTATGCAGGAGCGCCTACATCCTTTCTGCAAAAATAGGGAGTGAGGAAGGTTAAAATGAGCAACAGAGAAACTAAAACAGACGTCATCTTAATTGGCGCCGGAATCATGAGTGCCACTTTGGGGACACTTCTGAAAGAATTAGTACCGGCATGGGATATCAAAGTGTTTGAGAAGCTTGAAAGCGCGGGAGAGGAAAGCTCTAACGAGTGGAACAATGCGGGAACGGGGCACGCAGCCCTGTGTGAGCTAAACTACACAACTGAAAGACCGGACGGATCTATAGATATTAGCAAAGCCATTAAAATCAATGAACAATTTCAGCTTTCAACCCAGTTTTGGTCGTATCTTGTTAACCGGAAGCTGATAAAAAATCCAGAGGACTTTATCATGCCATTGCCACATATGAGTATGGTACAAGGAGATAAAGATATAACGTTCTTAAAGAAACGTTTTGAAGCATTATCAAACAATCCATTGTTCAAAGGAATGGAATTTTCCGAAGACCCAGCAAAGCTGATGGAATGGATTCCGCTTATCATGCAAGATCGTCAATCGAAAGAAGCGATAGCGGCAACGAAGATCGACACTGGAACGGATGTCAACTTTGGCGCTTTGACGAATATGCTGTTCGATCACTTAAAGACGAAAAACGTCGATATCAAATATAAACATAGTGTGGATAATATGAAACGGACTGACGATGGCTCATGGGAATTAAAAGTGCGTAATGTCGATAACGGCAACGTCGAACACCATACGGCCAAGTTCGTCTTTATCGGCGGCGGGGGCGGAAGCCTGCATTTACTGCAAAAATCCGGCATTCCTGAAGGAAAACACATCGGCGGATTCCCGGTAAGCGGCATTTTCATGGTTTGCAATAATCCAGAAGTTGTTGCACAGCATAATGCAAAAGTTTACGGAAAAGCTAAGGTCGGTGCTCCGCCAATGTCTGTTCCGCATCTGGATACACGCTTTATCGACAATAAAAAATCGTTGCTATTTGGACCATTTGCCGGCTTCTCTCCGAAGTTCCTAAAAACAGGTTCCATGCTCGATTTAGTCACATCGGTTAAACCAAATAATCTTTTAACCATGCTGGCAGCAGGCGCAAAAGAAATGTCATTGACAAAATACCTGATCCAGCAAGTCATGTTATCGAAAGAACAGCGCATGGAAGAGTTAAAAGAATTCATTCCGAATGCCAAAAGCGAGGATTGGGATTTAGTGGTCGCTGGACAACGTGTGCAGGTCATCAAAGACACTGCTGAAGGCGGCAAAGGGACGCTTCAATTCGGTACGGAGGTCGTTAGTGCCGCTGATGGATCGATTGCAGCATTATTGGGAGCTTCTCCAGGTGCTTCCACTGCCGTGCACGTCATGCTTGAGGTATTCAAAAAATGCTTCCCGCAACATATCGAAGAGTGGGAGCCAAAACTAAAAGAAATGATTCCTTCTTATGGAATGTCACTTATGGATAATCCAGAGCTTCTGAATGAGGTTCATTCTTCAACAGCCGAGGCGCTTGGACTAAGCAAAAAAAAAGAATTAGCTTATAGTTAATTTTTGGAAATAAATACCGGAACCTTCAATCGTAAGTGGATTGAAGGTTCTTTTTTTGCATTAACGTCATTTCCAGAAATAGTTGATTATTAGTAAAAGCCTTACATGGATGATGAAGTGACTTGAGTAAACAAGGCAGGGATATACAAGCGAATTGGTTGAAATATTTTATTATACGGTTGATTATCTCTCTAAATAGACATATCATATTGATATATCATGGTTATATGAGGAAAGGGTGGGTTGAGTTGTCAATTGAGCAATCGATTCTTGCTGTATTAAGCTTTTGGCCCAGCACAGGATACAATATTAAAGCAGAATTTGAGCATAAAGCTGCCGGCCTATACTGGGGAATGAGTTATGGGAGTATTTATCCGAAATTAAAGAAGTTAGAAGAAGAAGGGCTTGTTCATCCCATTGAACAAGAAGAAGGGGGACGAAAAAAGAAACTTTATGAACTTACCGCAAAAGGGTGGCAGGAGTTTGAAAACTGGCTGCAGCTCCCGCCTGCCTATCCCATTATAAGAGATGAATTGTTAATGAAGATGTCCACTTGGCATGAAGATATGGAAAGCTCAATATTAATCAGTCATCTCCTAAAAAGAAAAGAGAAGACCGAAGATTTGCTTGGATTTGTAAAAGATTGGCCCACTAATGGTATTTCTTACATCAGTGATGTTGGCATGTTGTCCATTCGCTATTCTGAATTACGGCTTGAGGCTGAGTTAAAGTGGATAGAAGAATCCATACATGCATTGGAAAATAATCACCTTCCAAAAGGTCAGGATCCAAATGGAAACACTGAAAAACTGCTAGCAAGACGAAGAGGCCAAAGCGTAAAGGGGAAGTAACATATGAAAGCTGGGGTATTTGAGCCTTTGAAATTTCGTCCATTTCGATCATTATTCGGAGCTCAGCTATTTTCGGATCTGGGTAACTGGCTTGATTTTATTGCTTTACAAGTCATTGTTGCTTATCATTGGGGGCTGGATGAAACAGCCATCGCCGCAGTGATCATTACATTGGGGCTTCCTTGGGTCATAATAGGTCCCTTTGCAAGTGTATTTGTCGATCGCCTACCCAAAAAGCAAATGATGATCATTTGTTTGTTTTTAAGAATCACGTTTGTCGGAGGGATGTTTCTTGCCCCTAACCTTTCTATGCTTTTAATATTTGTATTCTTGAAAGGAACGGTCTCGGCCATTTACGATCCTGCGAGACAAAGTGTGATTAGGTTTACGGTACCTGACGACTTTCTTCCTGAGGCGGTAACACTTAGCCAGCTTTCCGTTAATTCGATGAAAATCATTGGTCCTGCATTAGGGGGAGGCCTCATATTTTTGTTTGGAACAAAAAGTCCATTTTTATTTGAAGCTGCAGGTTTTTTCATCGCCATTTTGTTTTTATTAACTCTTCCCAACATGGATGAAAAAGAACATCTTGCTGAAAATAAAAAAAGGGATGACGGACATTATTGGAAAGAACTATTGGAGGGCATTAAGCACATTTCACATACCCCAATATTAAAAAGCTCAGTTATCCTCTCCTCTGTAGCATTTTTTATCATTTTCCTGTACGACGGACTGTTTGTATTTATTGCGCAAAATCTAGGTTTCACGAAAGGGAATTTTGGATTGCTGATCAGTGCTGTAGGTTTAGGAAGTGTGGCAGGCTCTTTATTAATGGGCAGCTGGACTCATTGGAAAAGAAAACCGATTCATTTGATGTCAATTGCATTTCTTTTTAGCGGATCATTAATCATCATAATGGGCCTTGGTGGTATGGAAATTGTACAGCTTCCCGTTTTAGCCTGGGTGATTGGCGCATTCTTCCTTGGTTTCATGGGTTCAGGTGAGTCTGTCCCCTATGGATTTATTTTACAATCGGAGACACCTAAGCAAATGATGGGAAGAGTCTCAGCTGCGTCCACCTCAGTACAAACCTTCTCCATGCTTATTGCCCCTGCTTTGGGATCACTTCTCGCCAAGTGGCTCGGAGTTTCTTTTGTCTTGATGGGAGCAGGAGGGGCAACCTGCTTATTGGGAGCTTTTGTCCTCATCTTTATCGTGAGAAGAATCAGCGTTCAAAAAGAAATTCGCGAAGAACGATTCCAGGCTTAAAACGTTTTTTTATGGTGCAATCAGTTTGGGAGTCCCGCCGATTCATAAAAAAGGCGAATTCCCTGTCATTGGTTCATTGCGATATTTGTTCATAAGTGTTAAAATTTAATTAACTATAAATGGAAAGGGATGATGGGTGGACGATGGATAACTAATCTTATTTTTAGATTTTGAAATGTAATATTTCGAATGATAATAATATAGGATTAGTCTGCCCATTTTTCCATCATCTCTTGAGCTATTTAGAGCTGTAAAGCGAGATAGCTTATTTCAGTGCGGTAAATGAGACTAATCCTTCCAAAATAATTGGGAGGATTTTTTTATTCTCCCTACAAAAAGGGTGGATTCGAATGAAAGAATTAATGCAATTACAAAATATATGTTTTGAAATAAAGGATCATACGATTTTTGAAAAGGTGAATGTGACGGTGCAGCAAGGTGATATCATTGGCATCATCGGAAAAAACGGTGCTGGAAAAACCACCTTGCTGCGGTTGCTGAACAATGACGATTCACCGACTGAAGGCCAAATTAAACAAATCGTGAACGATCTTAAAGTCACCATGGTTGAACAAGAAACCGAGTCGCATTCCTTTGACGCCGTCATTCCTAAGGAAGGGGAATTATTGGAAAAGTGGCATGTTCCAAATGTTGACTTCAAAACGTTAAGCGGCGGAGAAAAATTGAAAGCGCGACTTGCAAGAGGATTCGCACAAGATGCAGACCTATTATTATTGGATGAACCGACAAATCATCTTGATGAACAGAGCTTAGATCTCCTCACAAAACAGTTAAAAGCTTTAAAAGGTACGGTTATTCTTGTATCACATGATCGTTATTTTTTGGATGCTGTTGCAACAAAAATCTGGTCCATCGAAAATAAAACGCTCATCAGTCACAAAGGGAATTATTCCAGTTATATGAAATTCCGTGAACAGAAAAGGCAAACACAGCAACGAGAATATGACAAACAGCAAAAAATGGTTGAGCGCATTGAAGGTCAAATGAATGAGCTCACAAATTGGTCTAAAAAAGCGCACGCACAATCGACAAAAAAGGAATTCCCCAAAGAATTCTATCGTGTAAAGGCCAAGCGGATGGATGCACAAGTAAAGTCGAAACAAAAAAGGCTTGAAAAAGAACTTGAAAAGATTAAAATCGAACCCCTTGAATCAGAATATACCGTTCGCTTCTCAATGACTGCAAATAAAAAAGTGGGAAAACGCTTTTTGGAAGTGAAAAGTTTAACGAAATCATTTGATGGGCGAACTCTTTTTAAAGCCTCCAACTTTACGATCCAGCATGGAGATAAGGTTTCGATTTCTGGCGCGAATGGCAGCGGGAAAACGACTTTTTTGAAATTGATCGTTGGGCAGGAAAAGGCAGCAGGGGACATATGGATTTCACCATCAGCAAACATTGGTTATTTAACACAAGAGGTTTTCGACTTGCCGCTTGCTCAAACACCTGAACAATTATTTCATAAAGAAACATTTGAAGAGAGGGGACACGTTCAAAATTTAATGAAGCATTTAGGATTCATGGCTTCTCAATGGACAGAGCCCATTATGAATATGAGCATGGGGGAACGTGTGAAGTGTAAGCTAATGAAATATATTCTGGAAGAGAAGGATGTCCTTATCTTGGATGAACCAACGAATCATCTTGACTTAGCTTCACGTGAACAGCTTGAAGAAACGTTAGCACAATACAATGGTACGCTATTGGTCGTATCGCATGATCGCTATTTCCTGGAAAAAACCACAACTTCAAAAATCATCATTGAAAATAATGAAATGCACAAACAATTGAATGAAGTGGCGCCGCAACAAGATAATAAGGAAGAAATGCGCCTGCAGCTTGAAACGGAAAGGCAGGAAGTTTTAGGGAAGCTAAGTTTCATGACACCAAACAATAAAGACTATGCCGAACTTGACCTCCGGTTCAAAGAGCTTACGAAACAAATAAAAGAGCTATCGTAACGAAAACAAAAATAAAGAAGGAATTCTTTTAATAAGAATTCCTTCTTTCAGACTGTAGACAAACTCGATGAAAATCGAGTTTGTCTATTTTTATGGCCTGTACAATTTAGACGTTGATTTCCACTCCAGGCACTCGCTTTCCGCGGGCGGTCGGGGAGCCTCCTCGGCTTTGCCTGCGGGGTCTCCCCTAGACGCGCTTTTCCCGCAGGAGTCTCGTACCTTCCGTTCCAATCAACTTTGTCTTACCTTTTAGATAGAACACTTTTGACTGGAGTCATTTTTGTTTTAAAATTGAAGTATTAAAACTTGAGGTGATGAGGATGCTTTCTAAACATGATTCTATTCAGCGAGATCAACTTGAAATGATTACTTTAGATCAACTGGTGCCACCGAACCATTTGGTTCGTAAAATGGAGGCTGCCATTGACTTCACTTTCATTTATGACTTGGTGAAAGATATGTACTCAGAGGTAGGACGCCCAAGTATTGATCCAGTTATTTTAGTTAAACTGACTTTCATTCAATATACCTTCGGTATTCGTTCCATGCGTAAAACGATTGAAGAAGTTGAAACCAATATGGCTTACCGTTGGTTCTTAGGCTATGGTTTCCATGATAAAGTACCTCATTTCTCTACGTTCGGAAAAAATTATGAGCGACGCTTTAAAGATACAGACCTGTTTGAACAGATTTTCTGTCGCATTTTAATGACAGCTGCTAATAAAAAGTTAATAAGTGTAGAACACGTTTTCGTGGATTCCACCCATGTGAAAGCCAGTGCGAATAAACGGAAATTTGAAAAGAAAATCGTTCGTAAAGAAACACGAGCGTATCAAGGACGTCTTCAAGAAGAAATCAATCAAGATCGTGAAAACCATGGAAAGAAGCCTTTTCCACCAGATAAATTTGATAAGGAAGAAACCAAAGCAATTAAAGAAAGTACTACGGATCCTGAGAGTGGCTACTATGTGAAAGATGAACGAACAAAACAGTTTGCCTATTCATTCCATGCGGCCGCAGACGGCAACGGTTTTGTATTGGGAACGATTGTAACACCTGGTAATACACATGACAGTCATATTTTGGAGCCACTTGTTGAGCAAGTGATTGAGAAAGTTGGAAAACCAGAAGCAGTTGCCGCAGATGCAGCTTATAAAACACCAGCGATTACAAGCTACCTATTTAACAAAGAAATCACACCTGCTTTACCCTATACACGTCCTCGTACAAAAGAAGGATTCTTTCGCAAACATGACTATGTTTACGATGAACACTTTGATTGTTACCTTTGCCCTTCGGGAGAAACTTTAAAGTACTCAACAACAAATAAAGAGGGCTATCGCGAGTACAAATCGCCCAAACAAATTTGTGCAACATGCTCATTTTTATCACGGTGTACGGAAAGCAAAGACCATCAAAAAGTAGTGACACGGCATATCTGGCAAGCATATGTGGAAGAAGCAGATCATCTGCGTCATCATCAAGAGGTAAAACCTATATATGCGAAACGCAAAGAAACGATTGAGCGTGTATTCGCAGATGCAAAAGAAAAGCATGGTATGCGTTGGACTACTTTAAGGGGACTTAAAAAATTGTCGATGCAGGCGATGCTTACTTTCGCTGCCATGAATGTAAAGAAGATGGCCACTTGGACATGGCAAGGTCCTAAAATGGCTTAACATAGTGGCTCGAAGAGCCCAAATCTCGTAACCTTTGGTCAAAATTTCAAAGGAATTTCAAAAGGGGTTCGGAATTTTTTAATTCCGAACCCCTTTTGTCTACAAACTGAAAGAAGGAATTCTTTTAATAAGAATTCCTTCTTTATATATTAGCTGTTAAGAAAAGATTTTTCGAAAAACTCTAGCAGGTGATCTAAAGTGATTGGATCACTGTAGGTCGACGCTTTACTATTGATTTCAAAGATATGACCGTTTTTGACTGCAGGTATGTTTTTCCATGTTTCGGTGCCCACAAATGAATTTTCAACATCAGGGTTTTTACTGAAAATGATATAATCTCCGGTATACTCAGGAAGCACCTCGGATGACAGGGTATAAACGCCTGGTTTAAGTGCTTTTTCTTTTACTTTTTCAGGCATTTTCAAATTCATTGCTTGATACAATATTTCCGTTCCGCGTGCAAAATTATTTCCAAACACATAGAATTCCTTAGCATCGTTTTCAATG
The DNA here is from genome assembly GCF_037992945.1 of Peribacillus sp. FSL E2-0218. Classification (NCBI taxonomy): domain Bacteria; kingdom Bacillati; phylum Bacillota; class Bacilli; order Caryophanales; family Bacillaceae; genus Peribacillus; species Peribacillus sp. FSL E2-0218. The sequence continues at coordinate 909,467 of NZ_CP150304.1, forward strand.
ACAGATACGGTTGCATCTTCACCGATTTTTGCGCGGATCTTTTCTCCGGCAGAATTTGCACGCTCTTTGAAATCATTAACCCAATCTTTGGCTTCCTTTTCTTTGTTTAAGAGTTTTCCGATTTCGACTTGCTGTGATAAATAATCCAATTTTCCCCACGTGAATACGACAGTAGGGGCAATTTCATTAAGTTTTTTGATGTTTTTCATTTCCGATCCAGCTATGATAAGGTCTGGTTCAAGTTCAATGATCTTCTCCAGGTTATCCTCTGATACGACTTCGACTCCCTTTAGCTTATCTTTAAAAAGGGGGTTCATATTCGTCCATTGATCAATCCCGACGATATTTCCATCTAAAGCCAGAACATTAGGGCCATTGGAAAGAGCGATTATTCTTTTTGGATTAGCAGGAATCTTGACAGGGCCTGTCTCTGATTGATATGTAACCGTTTTCGATTTAGACTTGTCTTCTTTATTTTCGTTCGCTTTCTCGTTGTTCCCACAAGCGCTGAGAATAAGTACGAACAACAGTAAGAATGGGATGAAAAGCTTTTTCATATTGATTTTCTCCTTGCTGGTTTTAGTATAGGTAAAAACTTACAAATAATTGTGAAAAATAATGATAGTCATTTTCAAAGACTACTTCAAATATTAATAGGAATGATAATCATTGTCAATAACAATTATTAGATTGCTAAACTATTTGAAGTAAGGGCTCTTAAGCAGGTTCATCCGTAGCTTCATGAAGGGCAGGTTATTGCTTGGATTAGCTATTAACCTAGAAAGGAGTGTACCTTCAGAAAGTCCATCTTACGAAAAAATGAAAGTTACTAACAGGTGCTGCTTTCTTCAATGATGGACTTGCTGGGGCAGTTTTTAATTTATGAAGAGTGTGTCTTCATTAAAAAGGCATAGTGTAATAAAGTATTCCTTGTTACTCGTTTGATCATTTGTTCATTCTCTATTTTTTTAAAAAATCCTTTATAGATTACTTGGCATTTTTTTATTTTGTTTTCTTTTAAGGAATTCATGATGCCGATCTTTTGTACGGTCAAGTAAAGCTGCATTCAATTTCTTCAAAATGAGAAATTGGATATAGCAGCTAAGCCAATGAACCAAGTGATGTCTGCTCCATCAAAGATCTTGGCTATCGGCCCTACATAGAACGATTAAGGGATGTAAGGAAAGCGATGAGGCAGTGCAGTTTGTCTTGCCATCTTTCCCGTTTATATCGATATTTTGCAGCATGGATTATGAAATGGTTTGCAAGTCAATCCCGTCTATGAATTCAACGAACGCTTTTACAATATTCAACTCCAAAGATTGTTCATGGTAATACATCCAGGTCTTTCGGATGATCTTTTCCCCAGTTTTTGTTTTGATGTCAATTTTGTGGATATCATCCAGATCATTCAATATCATGGTAGGCATGATTGCGTATCCTAGCCCATTCGCAACCATTTTTTTGCATGTATCAGCTTTGTCGACGTTGATGCTGACTAGCGGAGGTTGGGAATAGTTTTCTGCCCACCAATTATCCACATCATTCTTAAGCAATGGATCAGTCTGGTAATCGATTCTTGGCAAGGTGGGAAGGAGGCGGATATCAATTGCTTCTTTAGAAGCGATGCAAATACTTTCTTCAAAGAGCAATTTCTTTTGGTCATTCCATCTGTGATCTCCTTTTACAAAGGCGATATGAACCTCTTGATTATGCATCAAGTGGGTAATTCGGCTGCTCAATCCCGTTGTTACCTTGAATTCGATATCAGGATACTGAGCTTTAAAAAGCTTTAATAGCCCTGGAAGTTTATAATCCGTAAAGAAAGTCGAAACGCCTAATCTCAATACTCCCGAAACCTGATCCTCCATATTCAAAACCGTTTCTTTTATCCTTTGGATATGCCATAACATCTCCTGAGCGCTTTTTACCAAATACTCTCCCTGCGGCGTAAATTGAATGCCGCGGCGGCCTCTGTTGACGATCCGAACTCCAAAATGCTTTTCCATCGCTTTCAATCGATTCGTTAAAGCAGGCTGTGAAAGATATAATACTCTAGCTGCGTTTGTTATATTTTTCTCATTATAAAGAGTTTGGAGAACGATCCAGTCCCTTTCATCCATAAAATTCTCCCCCAATGAATTAGAAATAACTTTTGGTTATGGTTAAATATAATAATTCAATATTATATTTATTTCTACGATTATACTATATTTGTAATGTGAATTGGATTTAGCGGTGTAATCTTTATTAGGGATGAAAGAAGGCTGTTTATATGAAATGGAATACTTTTGTTTTAAATGCTTGGTTTATAGCCTTAAGTAGCATGGGGGGATTTTTGCTCTCGTTGACAGGCCTCTCCATTGGCTGGATGATTGGTACGTTTCTGGCGGCAGCCTTATTATCATTTTTAAGGCCATCATTATTGAATCATGCTGAAAAGAAAAGGGGAGTTCCTAAATACTGGCTGTTAATAGGGCAGTGCATTTTAGGAATTGAACTTGGCCAGAAAATAAATTTGTCGTTTTTACATATTTTCAGGGAGCATTGGATGACCATTATCCTCATGCTTCTTATATCTATCATTTTTTCTTTACTTTCTGGTTTTATCCTATGGAAATATAGCAAAACGGATATGCTGACTAGTTTTTTTGGAACGGCTCCAGGCGGATTGTCCGCCATGCCAGGCATTGCGGAAGAAGTAGGGGCAAATACTGCCGTCGTCAGCATCATTCAAACCATGCGTGTTTTCTTGGTTATCCTCATTATTCCGCTCATTGTCTCTTCATGGCCCGGCAGTCATGCCGATCAGGTCGTCTATCCCACCCAGACTGCCGCACCTTTTGAAATGGGAAAGCTGCTTTGGACAATGCTATTAATAGTGGTTGCATGCAGCGGGCATCAATTGGCCAAGTATCTTAAATTTCCTGCCCCCTGGTTAATCGGGAGCATGGTCGGAGTAGCCATCTTTCAATCATCGGCGTCATTTTATATGGGGCATGATATCGTTTCATGGTGGCCGCATGCAGTGATGATCGTATCACAAGTGTTCATTGCATCCAGTATTGGCGGACGATTCCAAAGAGACATGTTCATAGGGTTGAAGCGGACGATAATCGTGGCTTTATTAAGTACGATAGGTCTTATTTTTTCGATGATCATGTGTGCTTTTATCGTTTCAAAAGTAACGGGAATCGCTCTTATTACCACTGTTCTTGCATTCGCTCCTGGCGGCATTGCTGAAATGACAACCACATCGATCCTGATGGGTGCAGATTCTACATTCATCATCGCGGTGCAAGTACTCCGAATTATAATCGTCTGCATTATATTGCCGCCATTCTTCCGGCTATTGAATCATTGGGGTCAGGCAAAAAATATATACTCCCAAACATCTGCTTAATTCTGCATACATTTGCTTTCATTTATCCGTATAATTGTAGAGAATCACGATAAAAAGGAGCAGAGGTCTGTGGAACTTCACAATGGAAAATTAGATAGATTGGCATTAAATATGAAAGAGATAATTCGGAATTCCGGTTATCCATACGAGAATATCATCTTTCTCTGCATAGGTTCCGACCGTTCCATAGGAGATTCTTTAGGCCCATTAGTAGGAACGATGCTTAAAGAACATCAAGTGCCGTATCGTGTTTATGGCACTTTGGAAAAACCTGTACATGCATTTAATTTGGAGGAAACATTAAAAGAAATCAATAAAAAATTCAAAAAGCCACTTATTTTTAGTGTGGATGCCTGTTTAGGCGAGCAAAACCAAGTGGGGGATGTTTTCCTGAAAGAGGGACCGCTTGTACCTGGAAAAGCCTTGAAAAAGATTTTGCCGGAAGTGGGCGATTTTCATATCGTGGGGATGGTCAATTATATCGATCCGTTGCCAACGATGCAATTTTTAAATGATACCCGTCTATACACGGTCATGAATTTGGCGAAAAGAATCGTGAACATAATCATTGAAGCATCTAATTAGGATCCTATAATGTAGACGGGGCTGTCGCATGAATCTTTTCAAATGGGTTTTATGCGGCAGTCCCGTTTTCCTAGAAAGTTGGATGATTATGTGATAGCTCCCGTCAAAATAGCAACAATGATGAGAATTAATGAACAAATAAGGGCCCATTTAAATGCAAACCGCTGCAGTTCACCGATATCCGTTTTTACCATACCTACTATTAGAAGCGTCGAAGCAACGAGCGGACTTAAAAAATGTATCGGCTGGCCCAGTACGGAAGCCCGGGCAACTTCCAATGGATTCACTCCATATGCAGCACCTGCTTCAGCAAGGATGGGGAGAACCCCAAAGTAATAAGCATCATTGGATAAGACGAATGTAAAGGGCATGCTGGTCAAGGCAACGACCAAAGGGAAAAATGAGCCTAAAGAATCTGGAATGATGGCGACTAGTGAATTTGCGATCGCATTAACCATTTTAGTGCCTGAAAATATCCCCGTGAAAATCCCAGCCGCAAAGACCAATGTTACTACCGTTATGGCGTTGCCAGCATGGGCCATGACCCGTTCCCTTTGCTGCTCCAAATTAGGATAATTGATGATTGAAGCAAGAACAAAACCAATCAGGAATAAAACAGGTACCGGTATTAATCCCATTACCAGGACGACCATGACCGCAAGCGTTAAGATAAGGTTGATCCAAATTAATTTTGGCCGCTTTACATCATCAGGCATGACGGAAGTGACCGCTGCCTCATCAAGAGCTACTTTCATTCCTGGAGCGTAATGGATTTGAACGATGCCAAGCTTCTTACGCTCCTGTTTTCCAAGTACATAGGCAGTAAAAAGAATGGCAGCCATACCGGCCAGCATGGTTGGGATGATCGGAATGAAGAACTCATTTGCATGTAAACCTAAAGAGGCGATCGCTCTTGTGGCAGGGCCTCCCCAAGGCGTCATTCCACTCATGATACTTACGGAAAGCATGGATATCGTAGCAAGAATGAGGGGATTCATGCCAAGCCTCAAGTAAAGCGGCAGCATGGCAGAAACCGTAATCATATGCGTCGTGGTTCCATCACCGTCCAAAGCCACGGTCATGGCTATCACGGCAGTTCCTATTGCTATCTTCACTGGATCTCCCTTCACGATTTTCAACATCGATTTGATAAGCGGATCGAATAGGCCTGCATCAATAAGGATTCCGAAAAACAAGATGGCGAACAATAGTAAGGCAGCTGAAGGAGCAACAACTTTTAACCCTTCAAGCATCATATCCCCAAGTTTGGAACCAAAACCGCCAATGAGGGCAAAAATGATAGGGACAATCGTCAAGGCTGTAACCGGAGACAAACGTTTGGACATAATTAAGTAAGTGAAGATGACGACCATTGAAACACCAAGAAAAGTAAGTATGATATTCCCCTCCTATAAAGAAATCGCTTACAAAATGAATCAGCTACAAAAGGTAAACCAGTCTTATAGTTTCCAACTCTCATTCTTTTTTTAGAATATTACAAAATTTTAAATAAGTAAAATACATGATTTTTATTGTTTTTATAAAAAAAAACTTATAATCCAAAATCAAAAAATAAAAAGCACAATGAAAATGGGGAACCATTTTCATTGTGCCATATGTTCAGAGAGTGGCGTTTTTATTTAAAAAATCAATGAAGTTTTTAACGGAAGATAGCTTTAATGCTTCTTGGTTATACATTAACCATGTATTTCTTAATACAGGTTCTCCATTTTTATAGGATAATCCGTACGTATGCAAGTTATCGGCTGGCTGCATGCATATTTCCGGCAATATGGAAACGCCAAGATCGTTTTTAACCATCTCTTTGCACGTTTCCTGCCGATCCGTCTCCATGGTAACGAGCGGAGGTTCCGAGAATCTGTCGTGCCACCAGCCGTTAATTAAGTTTTTTAGCGAACTATCAGTTTTGTAATTGATGAACGGAAGTTCCGGAAGATTATCCAAATCGACCTGTTTTTTAGAAATTAAGCAAAGTCTTTCTTTATGCAGCAACGTTTTAATCCCATACCATTCATAATTCCCCCGTAAAATGCCCAATTGGACACTCGAAGAATCAAGAAGGTGCATAATTTCCGTACTCCATCCTGTATTGACATTAAATTGGACATGAGGAAATTGGGTAGAAAAACTTTTCAATAATTTTGGAAGCTTATATTGGGCGAAATTACTGGAAACCCCCAGCCGTAACGTGCCTCTTACCTCATTTTGCATATTCAACATATAATCTTTGGTTTGCTGCAGTTTTTTGACCATTTCCTCTGCATAACCAGCTAAATGTATCCCTTCGGAAGTGAATTCGATACCACCCTTGATTTTAAAGAAAATACTTGTTCCAAACTCTTTCTCCAAGTTTTTAAGTCGGTAGGTTAATGCAGGCTGAGAAATATATAAACGCTCTGCGGCACGAGTGATGCTTTTTTCTTCATAAAGCACCCTTATCGCTGTCCAATCTTTTTCGTCCATACTAAACACCTCTTTACTGATTATAAGATTTTTTTTTGTTTTTTTAAAAAAAATATGTATTTTACTTATAATTCAATTTATCATACTATACTTTCAAAGGAACTGGTAGTGCTGGAATACTATTTTAAAGGTGGTTAATGTAATGAAAATACCAGTAGTATTGATGCGTGGCGGTACAAGTAAAGGGGTCTTTTTCAATTATGAACATATGCCTTCCGATCCGTTACAGTGGGAAGCGTTTTTACTGGATGTAATGGGTAGTCCCGATCATAGACAGATTGATGGTCTTGGTGGAGCTAATTCATTGACTAGTAAAGCAGCGATCATCAAGAAGTCTGATTCATTGGATTATGATGTGGAGTACACATTCGCCCAGATAAGCATAGATAATCAGATGGTGGATTTTAAAGGGAATTGTGGGAATATATCATCCGGGGTAGGACCATACGCCATTGAGCAAGGATTAGTTCCGGCCATCGAACCTGTTACAACGGTAAGGATTTTTAATAAAAATACACAAAAATTGATTACAGCAGAAGTGGAAGTTGAAAATGGACAAGTGAAAACAGAGGGAGCCTGCTCCATTCCAGGCGTTCCTGGGACTGGGTCACCTGTATACCTGTCTTTTAATCGTGCAGAAGGGGCTGTAACCGGGAAGATTTTCCCTACAGGAAACCCAATTGACATGATCAAAACTAAAGACCGGTTGATCCCAGTTTCGATTATTGACGTCGCAAATCCCCTTGTTTTTGTAAGAGCTCATGATATCGGCTTGGTCGGAAGTGAATTGCCTGCGGACTTTTCACAGGAAAAACTAAATGAACTGGAAGAAATCCGCGCCATTGCAGCGGAAATGTGTCAATTTTCCGATAGGAAAACTGCAACGATTAAATCTCCTGCTGTGCCCAAAATGACCATCATTGCCCCTCCTATGAATTATATAGATGTAACAGGAACGGAAAGGAAAGCGGACGACATGGATTTGGTGATCAGGATGATGTCCATGCAAAAGCCTCATCAAGCGCTTGCCATTACAGGGGCTATCTGCACAACTGCCGGAGCGTACTTACAGGAAACGATCTTATCTGAAATGGTGAAAATTAGAAACGAGATTCTCCGATTGGCCCACCCCGCAGGTATAATGGAAACAAAGGTTGACTTCCTTGCAGGACATATCCGCGCCATTAAAGTTGTCCGCACAGCGAGGATCATCTTAGAAGGATACGTGTACACGAAAAGAAATTACGAACTTATTCACCAATTGGCATGAATCGTTAACTCAATAAACCCAAAACACATTTGCTAAGACGACGCATCGAGTGTCCATCGATCTGTTATGCTCGCAGGTTCTAACCAATCCGTACCCGCTAGTGTCATCACTAGCTTCTCCAATTTCGCTACGCCAAATTTTATGACCGTTAACCAAACATGGATTTATGCACGATAATCAGCTGATCATTCCCGTTATCTATCGATTCATACACCCTCTGAAAAACGTTTCGGTACAGCTTCAGGTATAGGATGGGTACTGTGTGGATCGGTTTTAAGTGGGCTGTATTTTTTCGGCACCGCCGAAGATAAGGAACGATCAGCTTGGTTGGTGACTTAAATGGCAGAAGGTACTGACCATAGGGAAGCATTTTTTTCAAGGAATTTATAAAATTTGAAGGAAATGTACAATCGATCGACTACGTCAAATGGGCTGTACACATACTGGAGAATGATTGTGCATCACAGTCATGAATGATTGTAGCTTCTTTTTGTGAACAAGATAGTATTTTTGAAGTTGAAGATTATTTTTCAAAGATCTATAAGAGAATTAGGTTTGCAGGAACCTTTACCCGAAGAATGTACAAATGATTATATGGAGATATTATTAACGAAAATTTCAAATGGTGAAGGAGATGTTCTTGAAATCGCTGATGAGATATATACCGTCGTCCGTGAACATTTCCCTAATGAAAGTTTATCAGTCTGGTATGATATTAGTGAAAAAATTCATGTCCTTCAATAGGGTGATAATATTGAAAGTTTAACTAAGGGTGCATTAATTACAACGATCGTGGAAGAAGCCAAAACACAATTAAAAAGCCATTGTAAATGAACGTTACCAGTTGTACCAAACGATTCCTCCTAAAATGAAGATGGGGATGCAAGCCATGAATATTCCATAAAAAGATAATTCAAATTCTTCGGGATTTCCACTAAAGGATCTAAGACCTGTTCTATCCATTGAAGGTCTTTTTAGGCTGTTTTTTTCCTCTTCTTTTTTGCTCATGAATCCCTCTCCCTTCCGACTAATATATTCCATTTTACAATTTACTACGAAAAAAATCACCTAATTCCTACATTCTCTGCTTGATGGTGCTTTGTTCATAAATAAATACATATTGATGCGATATTGCGCGTTTGTGTATAATTTGAAGTGGTGAAGCATGAGTTCATTGAAATTGTGGCAGAATATAAGGTTGTTTTTGGCTACTTTGTTGCGATTCAACAAGTAATGCGATGTGGTTGATTTCGCCTCCAATGGAAAGCTTTACAGAGGGCGGGCGGTTGCTTCCTCGGCATGAACGCCTGGTCAGTTTCACTTGTCCAGCTGCTCCCGCAGGAGTTTCGCAATCTCCTTCAATCAACCTGGAATTGCTTCGTTTTAAAACCAACAAAAGAACCTAATTTAAAGAAAGTTTGGTGACTTCAATGTCCACGGTGGATAGAAGAATACTCAAATCCCAACAAGCGATTAAAAAAGCTTTCATCGAACTGATGTCTGAAAAAAATTTCGACCAGATTACGATACAAGATATATCCGACAGGGCAAATGTAGGCAGAAGGACAATATATCATCATTATCTCGATAAGTTTGATTTACTGGATAAGCTCATTGAAGAACATATTAACGAACTAAGAAAACTGTGCCGATCAGCATCGGAAATGGATTTCATAGATGCGAATCTGATTTGGTTCGAATACTTTGAAAGAAATTTCTTATTCTTTTCGACGATGTTAAAGAGCAAGGGGGCTTCCGCTTTTCGGAGTCAGTTCCTGGAATTTGTCATGGAGGAATTAAGCGTTGATGTGAATATAAACGAAGGGGGAAATCAAGGATTAAGTAAAGAAGTCGTTCTTAGGTTCTTCGGATCCGCTGTAGTAGGCGTAGTCGAATCATATTTCAGGAAAGATATACCTGATCCGCCTCAAGTCGTCGCAGAACAATTGGGACTTTTATTGGACAGGAACCTATAATTGTCTCCATCATGAATGGGTCCCGATTGAGTGGGGAGTAATGGAAGCGAAAATTCAAAGGCTGTTGGCCGATTTGGAATCAATGAACAGGGAAGTCCGATATGAAGACTATACGAAGTTTGTCACGGCAAGACATACTTTGCAGTCCATTTGGAGAGCGGCTTGGCTGATACCTGGACAACTGGATATGTTAATCTTACTTTTCGCTTTTGCGTTGATTTTATATCCAATAAGCCTCGATCAGGGGAGGGCTCACTCTGTTAGGAAGCCATAAAATGAAAAGGGATCCAAAGGGGATCCCTTTTTAATTCACCTGACTAGCGCAGGAGATTTGTTTTGGCAAGTTCGATTAATTTATTGCCATCACCATTGAGCACTGCCTTGACCATCCATAATGTAAAACCATGTGCTTGGTCAAATTCTATTCTTGGCGGAAGGGATATTTCCTGGCGATTCACGAGTACATCCAATAATACGGGTCCATCATGTTCAAAAGCCCGCTTCAGTGAATCCTGGAGGTCTGCTGGATCTTCTACACGTATCCCCATAATTCCCATTGCTTCGGCAACGGCTGCCAGGTTCGGGTTTTTAAGCTCTGTACCGGTTTCCAAATAGCCTGCTGCCTTCATCTCCAATTCGACAAAGCTAAGCGCACTGTTGTTGAATACGATGATCTTTACGGGCAGATTATGCTGTCGCAGGGTCAGCATATCTCCCATTAACATGGAAAGGCCCCCATCGCCTGAAAGGGCAATGACCTGCCTGCCTGAATCGATGCACTGCGCCCCGATTGCTTGCGGCAAGGCATTTGCCATCGAACCGTGATTGAAGGATCCCAATAATCTCCTTTTTCCATTCATTTCAAGGTACCTGGCTGCCCACAAGGTAGGTGTCCCTACGTCACAGGTGAAGATCGCATCCTCGCTGGCAAGGTCACTGACCATTTTCGTTAAGTATTGAGGGTGGATGGGTGTATGGCCTGGTTTGCCTACTGCTAGTTCATCAAGCCCTTCGCGGACATTTTTATAATGATCGACAAATTTATTCAAGTGTCGCTGGCCATGCTTTTCTGTTAGATAAGGAAGCAATGCTTCAATCGTATTCTTGACATCACCGCATAGGCCCAATGTTAAATTTGCCCGTCGCCCAAGGTGCTCAGCCCTGAGGTCAACCTGAAGGATTTGGGCTTTCTTGGGGAAGAATTGTCGGTATGGGAAGTCGGTTCCGAGCATCAGCAATACATCACAATCCATCATGGCGTGATATCCTGAAGAGTAGCCAATCAGACCTGTAAGACCTACAGAGTATGGATTATCATATTCAAGATGCTCCTTCCCACGTAGGGCGATGACCATCGGTGACTTCAACCGGTCACAGAGTTCCATCAGCTGGGGATGGGCGCCTTCACAGCCTGCACCGCATAATAATGTAATTCGCTTGCCATCATTTAAATATTCCGCCAGCCTTTGCAATTCGGCATCGGATGGGCGGACAACGGGTTCCGTCACATGGACGACCTTCTCAGGGACGGCTTCACTGTCAGGCATTGCAGCTACATCACCCGGAAGAACCAAAACGGCGACGCCTTTTCTTGAAACCGCATGCTGCATGGCGATTGTGACCATACGAGGCATATGCTCAGGTTTCGACACCAGTTCACTGAAGTGGCTGCATTCCTTGAAAAGCTGTTCAGGGTGGGTCTGTTGGAAATACTCGCCGCCAATTTCATTGCTTGGAATATGGGCCGCGATAGCCAAGACGGGAATCCGGCTGCGATGGCAATCATACAAGCCATTGATAAGATGAAGGTTCCCAGGGCCGCTGCTGCCTGCGCAAACGGCGATGCTGCCGCTCAACAGGGAATCCGAGCCTGCGGCAAATGCTGCGACTTCTTCGTGACGGACCCCGATCCACTCGATCTTGCCAGAGCGTCTGATGGAATCGAGGACAGCATTCAAGGAGTCTCCAACAATTCCATAAATCCTTTTCACACCTGCTTGCAATAATGAGTCAATTAATAGGTCTGCGATTGTTTGCTTCATTCTTTTCCTCCTTGATCTTCATGATGATAATAGATGCTTCCTAATTGGGAGATGCAATGGTCATAAAGGATTTCCCCTGCGAGCTTTTGGGGGCTTCACTCTTAGAGCAATGATGAAGGACACGACGCATAATACGGCTATGATCATGAAGGTCGGCCTGAATCCATTGATGATGGCAGCAATGAACGATCCGGAAAGGGCACCAAGGCCGAAGCCTTGATAGACGATACTATAATTTTTGCTGTGGTTTTTTAAACCGAAAAAATCACCAACGATTGCGGGAAAGACGGTAATATTACCTCCAAAGCAAAAGGCGATGCCCGCCACACACGCAAAAAAGAGACCGAAGCTAATATTCCCCAGGGTCAAAACAAGAACTGCTGCAGCGGTGACGAGGAAGCTGAAGGCAATCACCTTCATCCGGCTGATTTTATCCGAAAGGGCTCCCAGGATCAGACGTCCGATCGTGTTGAAGATGGCAATCATGGCTACGGCATTCGCGGCAGTGACCGCATCCAATCCAGCCAATTGGACACCTGCATCCTTGGCGATGCTGATTAAGTAAAGCCCGCTCATGCAAGCGGTAAAAAACATGACGAACAATAGATATACCTCTTTCGTCCTCATCATTTCCTTGACTGTATAATTGTTCGAGTCTGTAAGAGCGGATGCATCACCAGCCGCTTCCGGTGCCTCCCGTATAAAACGCGATCCAATAAGCACCATGGCCATTACAATGATTCCCCAATACATAAATGTTTGTGAAGGACCGACATTATTTATTAACCATGTGTTGATGAATTTGAATAGCAGGCTCCCCATCCCGTAAGCGGAAACGGAAATTCCTGAAATCAGCCCCTTGCGGTCCGGAAACCATTTTATAAGATTGGACAAAGTGGTAATGTAGGCCAGGCCATCCGCGAATCCGACAACCACCCCTGCGGTGATGTATAAAACCAATAATTTTGAAACGAATGAACTTGCGATCAATCCAGCTCCAAGAACGATCCCGGCTAAAGCGATCAGCCGACGGAGGCCCCATTTTTCCTGCAATCTTCCGGCAAAGAGCGTCGCAACTGCCAAAGCGAAGCTCGTTATGGAAAAGGTGATGGCGACGGAACTCAGTTTCCAGCCGAATTTGTCTGCCAAGGGCTGATTGAATAAGCTCCACGTGTAAATCGTGCCCAAACCTATTTGAATGATGATCGTACCAAACACAATCGATCCTTTATTAACTCTAGGAATATTTTTTTCCTCCTTTCATTGATACCATTTGGGTATGCGTCTAGATTGCTTTTATTATGACCATCATGATTGCAGTACTATTCGTAATTATCGAGGAACCGTGTAAAGGGGAGGAAAGAAGCTTTAGGAAATATGATATATGAACCCATCGTCCCTTCAGGGGATATTTGGAATTCTCTCAAAACAGGACATTGGTCGGAAGGGGAATATAAGGGTTGAGGGGAAATAGTCAAGGTGGTTAAGATGCATAAAAAAGAGGGAGATGGTTTTTTGAAGAGATTACTCACCAGCTTGGTAGTATTGACAATGGGCCTAGGGATAACTTTTTCCACCGCTTTCGCATCCGCCGGAGGATTTCACCATCCTGATAGCTGGGATAAAAATTCTATTTTGCGTAAGGACACCCTTGGGGTGGAAGTCAGAAATATGCAGTATATCCTGAATGTAATGGGATTTTATACCGATTCAGCGGTTGTTGACGTCGATGGGATATTCGGACCGAAAACGGAAGCGGGTGTAAGGAAATATCAAAAAGAAAACAACCTGAAAGTGGATGGTGTGGTTGGTCCCAGGACGTGGGACAGTTTTTCGCAATATATTAAGAAAAGCGGCAAGAACACCTTTGGAGCAGGTGGAAATATGGGGCTCAGAATCAAATGGCAGTACGATGATTCCTCCTACACATCCGGATCTAAAGCCTATATTTATGGTAATGGAGATACTTTAAGCGATCAATACCGCTTGTATGCCAATTAAAATAATATAGAAGTAAAGGTATTTCCTTCATACGAAAAACGTGACCGCTTAGGCACGTTTTTTCTTTATGCAACGAACGTGGCATGTTAGTTGAACAATCTTTAGTCGATCACAATAACTGAAAATACATTCTTGCTTTTATGAACATACTAAAAGCATAAAATATTTTAGGTGGTAGGTTGAACAATGTCCTATACTTTGCAGGAGGATTTAGAGAATAATATTAACAATATAAAAATGGACTTTAACAATACTTTTGATTTAAGTATTAGAGAAATCAAATTTGGGATCAATAAAAAAATGAAGTTGAATGTTGTTTTTTTAGGTGGTTTGGTTGATACGGACTACCTTCAGAATTCAGTGATACTTCGAATCATGGATACCTTAAACATAGATAAACCTTTAATCAATAAGGAGTTTATAAATAACGTAGCCAATAGTATACTTTCCGCAGCAAGTATTAAAATCACCAATTCATATCAAGATGTACTTGATGCAATAATTCAAGGTAAAACCGTTTTGGTATTTGATGGGTTTTTAGAAGTCATCATTGCAGATACTGCCAAATGGAAAGAGAGGGCACTGGAAGAGTCTTCTGGAGAAAGAACTCCAAATGGTATGGTTTTTGGCTTTTCGGAAAATGCTCAAACCAATATAAACGTGTTAAGGGGAATGGTTAAATCAGAACAATTTTACGTACAAAAGATGAATTTCGGGTCTGTAGCTAAAACGGATGTATATCTCCTGTTCCTCCATGATACTGTTGACAATGGTATATTAAAAGAAGTGAGAAAACGATTGGAAAAAGTCGATGTTAAATATATCATGCAAGGAAGAGTGGTCCAAGAAATAGTGGATGGGAAACAAACACTCTTTCCTTTAACCTTGAATTCAGAACGACCTGATGTAATAGCTTCCGGCATTTTGGAAGGACGTGTAATATTGATGGTAGATGGTAATCCACAAGTAATGATCTTCCCGTCGATGTTCACGGATTTTTTACAAGCACCGGATGATTATACGACCAATTATGGAAGGTTTTCCATCAGAATCATACGTCTTTTTGCCTTTTTAACAACAATATTCCTTTCAGGAATTTATGTTGCACTCGATAAGTACGGAGGTGACCGTCTATCCAAAAAGGTTTATGAATCCTTAGTCACAAAAAACGAACTATTACCCACAATTTGGGAAGTCATCATACTCATTATTTTATTTCGTGTCGTTATAGATGCTTGTAACAGGATACCTAAGAACCTGGTGATCTTGATAGCACTGATTGGACCTATCTTAATTGGTGAAACAGCCATTACAGCAAACTTGATCCATCCCGTAGGTCTTATCATCGTCGGGTTAACGTTCATTACGGGAACCCTGTTTGGCAATTCAGGACTCACAGCAGCATTTAGTACCTTAAGATTTATCATCATTATCTTGGCTTACTACTTCGGTTATCTTGGTATCATTATCGGTGCTACTCTTATATTAATGCATATGATCAGTTTAAAATCCGTTGGAGTCCCATACCTTTCTCCGCTCATTCCTTTTAGGGTGAAAGAAATAAAAGACTCTCTATATCGGGGAAAATTGGAAAAATTAGTTAACAGCAAACATGGTTATCCAGATGAAAATAATTAAACAAATTCCAACTTTAACTAACGAGTCGTTAACGCCTTGATAAAGCAGCCAATTGGCGGCCTTTTAACACTTATCATACATTCAAATTAAAGTAATAAACGAGAGAGCAACTTTCAATATTCAGGTACAAGTTTTGTCGAGATGTGCCAGGAAAACATAAAAAAGATGAGCCAGTAGATACATTTCCTGGCTCATCTTTTTGTGTTTCTTGTCCTCTTACCATCTTCGTCTTCCTAAGTTCCGCTCCTCAACACGAAAAAGTGAAGCCACACCAATAAAATTATAAATAATGAGGAGGGAAACAATACGTTCAAGGATTGCTTTCGAACTAAAATTTTACGCCTTTGCTGGATATACATGAAAATCAATATTTTTTTGTTCATGTGTATAAAAAGTCAGAGTTTTGTTATGATTGAAACGAGTGAAAAACGGAGGTGCTTACGGGTGGAAAAGAAAGCATTAATGATCATTGATATGCAAACGGCCGTCGTGGAAGAAGGCTATAAACGCGATAAGGTAATTGACAACATCAACCATTTAATTCAATCTGCAAGAGGACTGCAAATACCGATTATCTATATTCAGCACGAGTCGCCAGAAGGTCCATTGAAAAAAGGCGAACCTGGGTGGCAGTTTCACCCAAGGCTTGAGAAACCACTCCTTCAAGAGGTGACCCTCTTTAAAAGCGTGCCGAATTCGTTTAGCCACACCCCATTACAACAAACACTTGACAAGCTAGGTGTCACGCAGCTCTACATTTGTGGAGCACAGACGGAATACTGTGTTGATTCCACATGTAGGGGAGCCTTTGATTTAGGCTATGATGTCACCCTTATCGGTGATGCCCACACAACGAATGATGCAAATCACCTATCAGCTCCCCGCATTATTGAACATGTCCATGAAACGTTAATGAACTTTTGGAGTCCAAATGCAAAGATATGTTTGAAAAAAACAACAGAGCTTGATTGGATCGAAAGTGAAATCCACCCTCAATAAGCGATTGCTAATCGCTCAGTTTGTAGAAAAAACGGGATGGGAATTGAAAAATTCCGATTCCTTTTTTAGTTCCAATAAAAAGAGGATGTTATTTTCTTTCATGAATGAAGGCGAGGTCCATGGAATCCTCCATTTTACGAACTAATTGTTTCACAGTCCCCGCTTGGTCAATATATTTCAGGGAGCGGGTGTGCGAGGCTCCTTAGGGCGATTGCCTGAAGTGGGTAGCCGGCATGATTTAATGACCACGAAGAAAAACAATCTTTGGAGGCGGGTTCGAGTACAGTTCATAACATAGTTCAAGCTATTAAATGCCTATCAATTCATGTTATAATGGTTAACTTAGGATGATTATAATTGAACGGATGCCAAGAAAAAGCCTCCGCTTAGCGATACAAAAACTGGAGGTGTAAGAGAGTGAACAAACAATGGACCATTGGCAAAATTAAAGAATTCGTTGAGGGCAATTCGGAAAGTAAGTTGCTAACGACGGAATATCACGGTTTTTCGCAAAAGTTACTATTTAAATGTACCTGCGGCAGCAACTTTGAAAAAACATTCAAGAAATTCAAAAATAATAACCAACGTAAATGTGACGTATGCCAACCGCCTAAAGCGGCTCGGTAACATGTAGCGGATATACGGAGTGCCGGTTTCTATCGAAAAGAAATTGGCACTTTTTTTAATAGGAGGAAGGAAGCAAACTTGTTGTTCCTATTCTTATATAACAATGTGCGTGAGCGAAATTTTTGAAGGGCAATGATGCGCATCATGAAGACTTTGGTGAAATCGATACAGTGATGCTTATTTTGAAGACCGGATAAATAAGATCGGAATGAAGCAAGTCAACGGATTCTATTCATGTGATTGAGTATATAAAATCAGGAGAAGGACTGATTCAATTTCACATTAACACAAATATTTTATAAAATATAAGTATTGAAGGATGGGTCAAGCATTATATATACATAAACTCACAAATACTCATACAACAGATGTTAGAGAAGGAAGGGAAATAAGGTGAAGGATCAGTATATTTTGGCATTAATCAGAGAGAATCCTTTTATATCTCAACAAGAATTATCAGTAAAACTTGGACTATCAAGATCAGCAGTGGCTGGTTATATTTCAACTCTGACGAAAAAGGGAGAAATATTAGGGCGAGCCTATATCGTGCGGGAAGAGTCACGAATTACTTGCATTGGTGGCGCCAATATTGATCGTATGTCACAAACCTTGAAGCCCATTCAGTATGGTACGTCCAACCCGGCAGCGGTTAGACAGTCCTGTGGCGGTATTTCCCGAAATGTATCAGAGAACCTCGGAAGGTTAGGCTGCCAAGTATCATTGATTACTTTGATCGGGGATGACCAAGAAGGAAAATGGTTAATGGAAGAAACAAAAAGATACGGAGTGGATGTTAGTCAATGCTTGGCATTGAATATGGAAAAGACAGGTACATATACATCCATTCTTGATGATTCAGGTGAAATGATTTTAGCGGTGGCTGATATGCAAATCTATGACCAGTTTAACATTGAGTTGATTGAAGCACGTTGGTCGCATCTTGCCTCTTCCAATATAATATTTGCAGATTCCAACCTTCCGGAAGAAACCTTGACTTATCTTATTAAAAGATGTGAAAAAGAAAAATTGACCTTATGGATTAATCCCGTTTCGGCGCCTAAGGCATCGAGAATGCCAACTAATTTACAGGGCATAGATTTGTTGATTGCCAATCGTGGTGAAATATCGATAATGTCCAATCTGGAAGTCGTTACGATTGAAGATTGTAAGAAAGCAGCCGAGCAAATCATTCAAAGAGGAGTCAGTCAGGTTATCATCACCTTGGACAGGCAGGGGATTTTTTGGGCAGCTAATGATGGAAGGCAAGAGCATTTGCTTCCTCTACAAGACAATTTTCAGTGTAACAATGGAGTCGATGAAGCATTGATAGGAGGCATTTTATTCGGCATGAATCAAAATGAATCCTTCGAACGATCTTTACGATTTGGCATGGCAGCTTCCTCCATCACCTTGCAAACTTGGAACACCAATGCAGATATTACAGATGAGCTTCTTTATGAACTTGCTGAAGAAGGCTACAAGGATGATACGGATTGATGGCAAGGATAACGTTGACTTCAGTTCCATGAAACCAATAAGCAGAGCGATTTACGTGTAATTTTAGAACAAATTATAAAAAAACCGTAAAATTTCTTGTTTCAAGAAAATTTACGGTTTTTTTGTGTGAAATTTAACTTTTTCTGTATTTACTAAACATTTGTCTTCGTGATAAACTTTTGTTTTAAAACTCATTATTGCCTATATATTCGGTAGTGAGATATGAAAGGAGAAAGATCCAATGAGTAAACTGTACTTTTATCCTTTGTTTGTGGTTATTGGGGCATGCAGCTACGGCGTAGTTTCAACAATCATAAAACTATCTATGCTTGATGGTTTTTCAGCCTCGGAAGCAGTTACAAGCCAATTTGTCATGGGCTTTATGCTAGCAGTTTGTATATTTGCCGTTCAAAGAAAAAAATTGAAAATCAGTGGAATCAAAAATATGATTCCTGTGGGAATCTTGACAGGGATGACCAATATTTCGTATGGTCTTTCCTTGAATTATTTGCCTGCATCTTTAGCTGTTGTTCTTTTATTTCAGTTTACATGGATCGGCATGCTGATTTCTTGTATTGCAAAACGGCAATTTCCTGGGCGAGCTGAATACATCTCCATACTATTATTATTTGTCGGAACCATTCCA
Source organism: Peribacillus sp. FSL E2-0218 (assembly GCF_037992945.1). Classification (NCBI taxonomy): domain Bacteria; kingdom Bacillati; phylum Bacillota; class Bacilli; order Caryophanales; family Bacillaceae; genus Peribacillus; species Peribacillus sp. FSL E2-0218. The sequence continues at coordinate 928,635 of NZ_CP150304.1, forward strand.
GCAGCTGGCCTAATGGATGTCGACTTAACGAAGGTACCTCTTCAAGGGTGGCTATGGGGGCTGGGAGCAGCCGTTTGCTATTCTCTATTTTTATTTTTTAATGGCAAAGCAAATCCAACCATGACAACATCCAATCGATTAGTCATGGTTTCTTTCTTTGCTTTCATAACGACAGCTGTCTTCCAAACTCCACAAATAGTCTGGGACGGCACTCTATTTAGTGATGGTCTCTGGATATATGGTCTGGCATTGGGTTTATTTGGAATGATTCTTCCCGTTTATCTGTTCAGCATATCCATTCCGAAAATAGGATTAAGTAAATCGTCAATATTGAGTGCAGTTGAGTTGCCAGTCGCAATGATGGTCTCGGTAATTTTGTTAAATGAAATGGTGACTTTGTTGCAAATGTTGGGAGTAGTAATCATAATTTTGGGGATTTTTATATCGACGTTAAGTGGAAAGCGTATGCTGGGAAATAAAAATAAGGAAAAAGCATTTAATTAAATTTTTAAAATTTATTGACAAGTTAAAATGTAAGCGTATACTAAACATATGTTTAACAAAGGAACAAATGTTTAAAAAGGGGGTGTTGATTTTGGCTATTGCTTTTAATGCGGGAAAACAAAAGTCCCCCATTATTTGTATAGGGGGAGCGAATATTGATAAAAAATTATATACCAAAAATGAAATTGTTAAAAAAACCTCCAATCCTGTCATAGGATCTTCTAGAACGGTTGGGGGGGTTGCGAGAAATATTGCTGAAAACTTAGGACGTTTAGGGGAAGAAGTTATCTTGCTTTCAGCACGAGGAAATGATGCGGATTGGTTTGATATTTATCAATCTTCTTCGCCTTTTATGAATTTGGATCATGTCATTAAAATTGACGGCATATCAACGGGCTCCTATACGGCCGTTATTGACAAAAACGGCGATTTATCTTTAGCCCTGGCCGATATGAAGGTGTTTGATTATATTACACCCGCATTGCTTTTGAAAAATATCGATCTTCTCCTTATCGCCAAATGTATTGTAGTGGACTTGAATTGTCCAAGTGAAACAATAGAATATCTAGGATTGTTCACTGCTAAACATCATATTCCTTTAGTCATTATCCCTGTTTCATCTCAAAAAATGAGTGGGCTTCCTAAAAAGATGCACGCAGTGAGTTGGCTGATTGTCAATAAAGATGAAACGGAAACTTATTTGAATGTCAAAATCAACGATAGGGAAGATTGGGAAAATTCGGTGAAAGAGTGGCTGAAGCTAGGAGTAAGAAATGTTATTGTCACCAACGGATCAAAAGGGGTCATGACTGGAGGTGCCAACGGTTATATACAGCATTTCCCATCTGTTGAAACGCCCATAGTGGCGGATGTCACAGGTGCAGGAGATTCATTTTGTTCAGGTGTCATTTATTCTTGGTTACAAAAGAAGGATTTTGAATCTGTCATCAAATCGGGCTTGGTCAATTCTCATAAAACGATCATGTCAAAATATACAGTTAGGCAAGAATTGTCACAAACTCAATTTAAATTGGATATGGAGGAATTTACAAATGAAAAAATATATTGAACTGTCTTCAGAAGTGCAAGAAGCAAAAGCGTCAGGCAAAGCGGTAGTTGCTTTAGAATCCACCATCATTTCTCATGGTATGCCTTATCCTCAAAACGTCAAAATGGCTCGTGAAGTTGAACAAATTGTTCGTGATAACGGTGCGGTTCCTGCAACAATCGCCATCATTGACGGGAAAATCAAAATCGGATTAACAGATGAAGAACTAGAGATTTTTGGGAAAAGCCCATATGTGGCCAAGGTATCGAGACGTGATTTGGCGCAAATTATCGCTACCAAACAACTAGGGGCAACAACTGTTGCGACAACGATGATCTGCGCAGAGTTAGCCGACATCAAAGTTTTTGTAACAGGCGGTATTGGCGGTGTTCATAAAGGAGCGGAAACGACTATGGATATATCAGCCGACCTCGAGGAATTGGCTCAAACCGATGTAGCTGTAATATGTGCAGGAGCTAAATCGATCCTGGACTTGGCCCTTACTCTTGAATACCTTGAAACAAAAGGGGTTCCCGTAATAGGGTATGAAACGGAATGCCTTCCAGCGTTTTACACTAGGGAAAGTGAGCATAAATTAAACTTCTTTACGGATTCAATAGATGTCATTGCTGAAACATTAAAAACCAAATGGGAATTAAGCCTAAAGGGCGGGGCTGTCATTACTAATCCAATACCGGAACAATATGCGATGGATCAAGATTACATCAATGGAATCATCACTCAAGCAATACGGGAAGCAGAAGAAAACCATATCATCGGTAAAGATAGTACGCCATTCTTACTTGGGAAAATCAAAGAATTAACAGGCGGTAAAAGCCTTGAAGCCAATATCGAATTAGTAAAGCATAATGCTAAAGTGGGAACCCAAATAGCAGTAAGTTTCAATGAGAAGCTAAGTGATAATAAACTGAGAGTGTAAGCATCACCAACACCACTTCTATAAGCTCACCCTGTTGTTATACTAGACAACTAGACTTATAGAAGTTGTTTTTTTATATAAGGTTGAAAGCGTTAACACTCTAGGGGGATGGTCGAATGGACTTTATATTCTTGCTAACAGGGATCCTGTTTGTTTTTATCATCGCTTTTTTATTCAGTAATAACCGGAAGAAAATAAAATATAAACGAATTCTGATCATGTTGGCCGTGCAAATCCTTTTAGTGTACACGATGATGAATACTAGCATTGGCCTGATTGCGATTACCAGCGTAGGCCAATTTTTTGAAAAACTAATGGCGGTCGCAGATTCCGGAATTCAATTTGTATTTGGCGGGATGGTAAATAAAGGGGCAACAACGTTTTTCTTTGTAGCTCTATTACCCTTGGTGTTCATGTCGGTGTTAATTGGAATATTGAATTATATAAAAATATTGCCATTCCTAATCAAATATTTAGGTTTGATATTAAGTAAAATAACGGGAATGGGGAAGCTGGAAAGTTATTTTGCGGTATCTACAGCTGTCCTTGGTCAGCCAGAGGTATTTCTTACAATTATTAAACAAATTCCACATTTATCTTCAAAAAGGCTATATACGATCTGTACCTCGGCAATGAGTGCGGTAAGTATGGCGATGGTTGGGGCATATATGACGATGCTGGAACCGAAGTATGTTGTTACCGCTGTTGTCTTGAATATTTTCAGTGCTCTTATCATTGCTAATATCATCAATCCATATGACTTGGACGACCATGAGGATTTGATTCAATTGGAAGAGAATCAAAGAGTTCCTTTCTTCCAGATGGTTGGGGATAGTGTAATGGATGGCTTTAAAATCGTTATCACGGTTGCGGCGATGTTATTGGGATTCATTGCCTTGATGGAATTGATCAATGTAATCTTTCTCAGTGTTTTTCATTTTTCCTTCCAATCGGTTATCGGGTATCTGTTTGCACCAATCGCTTTTTTAATGGGGATTCCGTGGCCAGAAGCTGTAAAGGCAGGCGGAATAATGGCTACAAAGCTTGTTACCAACGAATTCGTTGCGATGCTGAATTTTGGTGAAATATCAAAAAACCTTTCTGATAAAACGATTGCCATTGTATCGGTTTATTTGGTTAGCTTCGCGAATTTTGGAACGGTAGGCATTGTTTCAGGTTCAATCAAGTCCATTAGTGAAAAACAGGGCAATCATGTTTCCAAATTCGCTTTGAAACTTTTGCTGGGTGCTACATTAGCTTCCGTAATTTCCGGAACGATCATGGGGATTGTCATGTAATTCCTATAAAGGAGAGGGTATGATGCAAACGAAAAAGATCATTTTGGATTGTGATCCAGGGCATGATGACGCGATTTCAATTATTTTGGCCGCTTCACAACCATCGCTGGAGATTTTGGCAATTACGACGGTTTCCGGGAATGCGGAAATTGAAAAAACGACGATAAATGCGTTGAAAATCTGTGATTTAGTATCTTTATCCGGTGTTGCGGTGTCAAAAGGGGCAAGTGAACCGTTGATTCGCTTACGAGAAACGGCACCAGGTATTCATGGTGATACAGGTCTTGATGGTCCGGAGCTGCCTGAACCTTCTCGAAGCTGGAGTGATGAACATGGCTGCGATACGATCATACGCCTTGTAAAAGAGTCAAAAGTACCTGTTACGATTCTTCCGACAGGACCTTTGACAAATATTGCTTTGGCTTTATTAAAAGCCCCAGCGATCAAGGACAATATAGAAGAGATTGTCCTTATGGGCGGCGGAACGTTTGGAAACTGGACGCCAACTGCAGAATTTAATATTTGGGCAGATCCGGAAGCGGCGAAAAAAGTATTTGATAGCGGCATTCCAATAGCGGTCATGGGACTGGATATCACTCATCAAGCTCTGGCTACAAAAGAAGTCATCGATCAAGTGCAAAAAATTGATAATCATGTGGCCAAAATAGTAGGAGAATTATTAGTATTCTTCGCCTCGACATACAAAGAAATGTTCAACTTTGCAGGGGCACCGGTACACGATGTCTTAACTGTCGCCTACTGTGTTGCACCAGAATTGTTCAAAATGAAAGAAGTGAATATAACAGTGGAAACGAAAGGAGAGTTTACGGCAGGTACGACTTTAATTGATTTGCATGGGGTTACGGGAAGAAAAGTAAATGCCAAGTATGGATTGGAACTGGACGTCGAAGGCTTTTGGAGTTTTATGATTGAAGCGTTGAAGAAATTCTAAGAATTGACATGAGAAAAACCAATAAAAACAGAGGCGATCCTTCCATTTGGAAGAATCGCCTCTGTTTGTAGACAAAAGGGGTTCGGAATTAAAAAATTCCGAACCCCTTTTGAAATTCCTTTGAAATTTTGACCAAAGGTTACGAGATTTGGGCTCTTCGAGCCACTATGTTAAGCCGTTTTAGGACCTTGCCATGTCCAAGTGGCCATCTTCTTTACATTCATGGCAGCGAAAGTAAGCATCGCCTGCATCGACAATTTTTTAAGTCCCCTTAAAGTAGTCCAACGCATACCATGCTTTTCTTTTGCATCTGCGAATACACGCTCAATCGTTTCTTTGCGTTTCGCATATATAGGTTTTACCTCTTGATGATGACGCAGATGATCTGCTTCTTCCACATATGCTTGCCAGATATGCCGTGTCACTACTTTTTGATGGTCTTTGCTTTCCGTACACCGTGATAAAAATGAGCATGTTGCACAAATTTGTTTTGGCGATTTGTATTCGCGATAGCCCTCTTTATTTGTTGTTGAGTACTTTAAAGTTTCTCCCGAAGGGCAAAGGTAACAATCAAAGTGTTCATCGTAAACATAGTCATGTTTGCGAAAGAATCCTTCTTTTGTACGAGGACGTGTATAGGGTAAAGCAGGTGTGATTTCTTTGTTAAATAGGTAGCTTGTAATCGCTGGTGTTTTATAAGCTGCATCTGCGGCAACTGCTTCTGGTTTTCCAACTTTCTCAATCACTTGCTCAACAAGTGGCTCCAAAATATGACTGTCATGTGTATTACCAGGTGTTACAATCGTTCCCAATACAAAACCGTTGCCGTCTGCGGCCGCATGGAATGAATAGGCAAACTGTTTTGTTCGTTCATCTTTCACATAGTAGCCACTCTCAGGATCCGTAGTACTTTCTTTAATTGCTTTGGTTTCTTCCTTATCAAATTTATCTGGTGGAAAAGGCTTCTTTCCGTGGTTTTCACGATCTTGATTGATTTCTTCTTGAAGACGTCCTTGATACGCTCGTGTTTCTTTACGAACGATTTTCTTTTCAAATTTCCGTTTATTCGCACTGGCTTTCACATGTGTGGAATCCACGAAAACGTGTTCTACACTTATTACCTTTTTATTAGCAGCTGTCATTAAAATGCGACAGAAAATCTGTTCAAACAGGTCTGTATCTTTAAAGCGTCGCTCATAATTTTTTCCGAACGTAGAGAAATGAGGCACTTTATCATGGAAACCATAGCCTAAGAACCAACGATAAGCCATATTGGTTTCAACTTCTTCAATCGTTTTACGCATGGAACGAATACCGAAGGTATATTGAATGAAAGTCAGTTTAACTAAAATAACTGGATCAATACTTGGGCGTCCTACCTCTGAGTACATATCTTTCACCAAGTCATAAATGAAAGTGAAGTCAATGGCAGCCTCCATTTTACGAACCAAATGGTTCGGTGGCACCAGTTGATCTAAAGTAATCATTTCAAGTTGATCTCGCTGAATAGAATCATGTTTAGAAAGCATCCTCATCACCTCAAGTTTTAATCCTTCAATTTTAAAACAAAAATGACTCCAGTCAAAAGTGTTCTATCTAAAAGGTAAGACAAAGTTGATTGGAACGGAAGGTACGAGACTCCTGCGGGAAAAGCGCGTCTAGGGGAGACCCCGCAGGCAAAGCCGAGGAGGCTCCCCGACCGCCCGCGGAAAGCGAGTGCCTGGAGTGGAAATCAACGTCTAAATTGTACAGGCCATAAAAATAGACAAACTCGATTTTCATCGAGTTTGTCTACAGTCTGAGGCGATCCTTCCATTTGGAAGGATCGCCTTTTCCTGCGGAGTTAAAAAATTGAAAATTGTGGTATAATCATTTGATTATGTAAAGGAGTGATTTCTTGTTTATCAATTCTGGCGACATGATTTATCAGTTTTTTATCATGATTGTCCTAGTAGGAATATTTTACGCTGTTTATTACGTTGTTCGAGCACGTGCCGCTAAACAACCAAGCAAGTCCGGCAATATGGAACAAAAACTTGATAGAATAATTGAATTACTTGAAAAGGATAAGAAAGAATGACTAACAGGGATCGCTTCGGCGTCCGCCTTTTTGCATAGTAGGTGACCAAATGATGCTTTGCTTGTTTTTGTTAAGCAGGCATACGATTAGTGGTAAAGTTCAGGGCTGCTAATGGGCGGCTTTTTTGTTGTCATCCGACCGGGAAGCAATGTCGAGGGGATTTAAGAAAACTGGACCTTAGAGGCTGATTTCCTCACTTTAAACGATAGTTGAATTCGATGTAATCAACTAACAGTAAGTAGGCTGAAGCGCGGAGCAGCCTTTAAGACGGTTTTTTTATGCAAGGCGATATCGGGAAATGCGCGTCTTCGTGAGGCGCTCCAGGCACAACATTGTAAAACATATAAAAATAGACAAACTGAGCTGCCAAGAAGGCAGCTATTTTTATCGAACTAAAACAGTTTAGATGCATGAGATTTTTGAAAAAAACAGAGGATGACTGTCTTTGAGTCCGTCGGCATTTATCGAATAAAAACGGTCTTTAATGCAAATAATCTATCTATTACCAGTTGTTAAGGGGCAATTTAATGAGGAATAAAATAGTAAAAGAAATTGAGGCCACGTTTTCCAATCAAGGCGATTTTTTCATTGAAGAAGAACTAGTAGATCAAACAAAAATCTTTCTAATAGGGTTCAAAACGCTGGTCGATTTAACGAAGTCGAAATTATATGTTCAGCAAATGGCAGATTCGAACACGTCAGTAAAAGCTTTGTTCATAAATCTTAATGACCGGGTGAACGTTGATGCAAAACAGCTGATTAAAGGGATTTTAGAAGGCAATTTAGTGATCGTTTCAGAAGACGGCAAACAAAATGCCATCGTTAATCCCATCGTTCAAAGTTTGAGGAGCAGCGTTTCCGAGCCTAAAAATGAAAGTCCGATTCAATCATCTACGGATGCCTTTGGAGATGATATCAATACGAACGTCGGGATGATCAGAAAAAGGCTTACCACTGCAAGTCTATGCCATTGTTCCTATGAAGTCGGAGACCTGGAAAAGCGAAAGTTATCCATGCTCTATATTAAAGGCAGGACCCCAAATGCCCTTATTGACAAGGTCGACCAGCAGTTAAAAGGGATTAAATCAGATATTGATACAATTGATGACCTCAATTTGCAATTTGGTAAACGCAGGTTGAGTCCTGTCAGTCATCTTTTCGCCACCGAACTGCCGATTTCGGCCATACATTCATTAAAAGAGAACAAAATCGTGCTTTTTTTGGATAATTGTCCGTTTGCGCTTGTTTTTCCTAACCTCCTTTGGGACATGTTAGTTAGTATAAATGACCGCAATTTCCCTTCGATCCTTTCATTTATGCTTCGGTTTTTTAGAGTGATAGGGCTTGTGGCCACGCTGATCCTCCCTGCGTTATATGTTGCTTTGGTGTCGGTGAATCCGGAGGTATTTAAGTTGGATCTTGCGTTGTTTGTCGCCAAGAGCAGGGAGGGCATTCCGTTAACGGCCTTTCTGGAAACGATCGCCATGGTCGTGTTGGTTGATTTGATACTAGAAGCGATTGTAAGACTTCCCAAAAGCGTCGGACCGGCCATTACAATGGTTGGAGGAATCATATTGGGACAGGCGATGGTGGAGGCCAAATTAGTCAGTAACTTGTTGGTGATTGTGATCACGGCTGTCGTGATTGCAAGTTCGTCGGTCATCGGCATGCAGAATTCTTTGTACATTCGCTTGCTGAAATATCCGATTTTAATATTGGCATCACTTTTCGGTATTTTAGGGGTATGTACGGGTTTTATTTTCACCATAATATACTTGGCAAGTTTAACATCGGTCGACATTCCTTATATGACGTTCCGTATTAAAAAAGAAGGAGCAACAAAGTGACGCAACGGATACAAATCGAAGCAGTTTTCATTATCATACATTTAAGCTTTGGCTATGTTGTATATCCTAACCTCATATATATGTTAACGAAAACAGCTCATTGGGAAGTCATCATCTGCCAAGCTCTTCTGCAATTAATGTTGATTTGGGTCTACATTAAAGGATTACATTACTTTCCGACACATAATGTCATTGATATATATTTGAAAATGGGAAGGTGGGCGGCAATTGTTTTCCTTACTCCGTTTGTGATCAACTTGATTGCGCTAGCTTCCCTCAACATTCGCATCCACACGGAAGTCATCATTTCGATTTTTTTGCCTCGAACCCCTTATTGGGCAATATTGATGCTGCTATTTTTCATTTCGATATATACAGCTTTAAAAGGTTTAGGAACAATTTTGCGTTCCGCCATTTTCATTTTCCTGTTTGTTATTCCTTTGGTGGTTTTGAATATTTTCTCTTCCGTAATAAATTTTAATATACATAATGTGACGCCTGGTTTGAATCTTCCACCCAAGTTCTTGGTGGATATTAAATTTTTTTACCTATTAGGATTTTCCTCATTTTTGTTTTTGGGGTTCATGACTTCCAAAACAAAATTGATATTTCGCCAACTTTTTGGAGCATGGGTGATTGTAACGCTATTATTCCTATCAGTCGTGTATATCCCCTTATTCATTTTCGGACAAGATACGGTCGTTACGCTGAAAAATCCTTTCCTGGAAGCAATGGACTCAATAGACATTAGCTGGTTTTCATTCAATCGACAAGCCATATTCTTCGGTGTGTTGCTGGTCGGATTAGTGATACTGACGAATTCAGTTTTATTTTGGATGATAGGAACAATCATGCAAAAAATATTCAAATGGCATTCTTCGTATTGGATTATTGCTTGTGCTTTCATCGCATTTATTTTCGCGTTAGTTGTTCCAAACAAATATTTGCTGGAAAAATATTTTTTGTGGAGCTCAGGTGCTCAAGCTTTTTTCATGATTATCATTCCAATAACCATATTTATCTATGGATCCTGGTCGAATAGAGGTGTTAGGGGGCATGAAGAAAAATAGACTATTTAAACTTTCTATCGTATGTATGACGATCATCCTTCTCAGCGGATGTTGGGATATCAAAGATATTAATAAGCGCACCATTCCGTTAGTCTTGGGCATTTCCAAGGAACAGGGAGGACAGTATAAAGTGACATTACAAATACCTGTACTCAAAAATGAAAGCCAAGTATCGAAGGTCGTAACAGGGAAAGGCGAATCGATTACAAGTGCACTTGGGAAAATCAGGACAAACTCGGAAAATGCTGTTGATTACACACAAATAAGATTAATTGTCGTTCAAAACAACTTGGCGCATAATCAAAAGGAATTATCGGCCATTGTAAAATTTTTAATGGGCTCAGAAGAGATTCCGTCCAGGTCGTTAATAGCCATTACAGATGAAAATGTCGAGGATGTATTATCAAGCATTAACGATAAATTGGGTGTCCATGCTTCTTCCATCTATGACTTTTTTAATAAAGGGGCTGACTGGGCTCCAGAGATCTTTAGTACCCCTGTTTGGGAAGTGTATCGGAGCCTGTTTTCTTCCACTAAAGATATCGCCGTTCCTGTCATCCGTTCAGGAAAGAATACAGTATTAATCTTCGAAGGCTCGGATATCTTGAAAAAAGGCGAATTAATGGATAGATTCAGACCGGAAGAAATCCAATTAATTCGTGTGCTGCAAAACAAAAATGAAAAAGGGAAAATAGAGAGTTTAGGTTTTGCCAGTATTATGGTTTCAAACAGTTCAATTCGACTGACACCATCGTTGAAAAATAATAAACCGTCATTGTCTAGCAACTTGAATATAAAAATAAACGTTTTAGAGAGAAATGATGGAGTCACAAATAAAAAAATCATTGAAGAACTTGAAAGAGTTATTGAAAAGCGGTTTTTTCAAGTACTTAAGAGAATGCAGGAAAGCCATGCCGATATATTTGGCTTTGGCCAAGAATTTCAACAGTTTATTTCTTATAATGAACTAAAAAACTGGAGGGATGAATATTTTCCCGAACTGAAGGTGAATTTCGAGGTCGAAGTTAATATGGAGTAAGGCCGTTCGGATTGCATTTCCGAGTCTTCGAGTAAGGCGACTAGGGTACCTTCAAGGTCCTCAGGCGCCCGTTTCCGAAGGGGAAAATCAATTCATGTATCCGCCCGACATTGAGACAGCGCTCCATTCAAGGGGCATATTTATCTTTCAAATGATCCGAGCCGATACCACCGATAAGCATCAGCGCCAATGGCAGGAAATTCGACACAGCTGGCATACCTTCTAAAAACGTAATGTCTGTGCCAGCAAATTTGTTAAGGCCCAAAATGATGAGTTTGGATATTAATAAAAATGATCCAAGTAAAAACACACTATCAAAGAATACCTTTCTATTTGGAAATGCCAATTGCTTACTATCCCGTATTATTTTTTCTTTCAATTCCTCGTCACTCCTTAATAATTCATCAATCGTAATATGAAATAAGTCACTCAAATGAATGATTACTTCGATGCTCGGATAATTTTTTCCTGTTTCCCATTTTGACACAGATTGCCGACTCACATGAATCTTCTCTGCAAGATCATTCTGTGACCAATTCCGCTTTTCCCGTTCTTGTTTCAATCGTTCGCTAAGTATCATGAATAATTCCTTTCCTTTCTTGTTTCCTAGTATGGTGAGCTGGCACCTTTAAAGTAAAGCGAGTATTGGGCGCATTGCCGTGCAACCTATGGGTTACACCAGGGTAAACCCTGATATATCAAGGTTTTTTGTGATTTTTAGAAATCGCTTAATGCTGTCAAAAAAATTGAATCGAGGAGATATGGCCGCCGTTTTCTACAGTATGTTCTTATTAGCTATTATCATGGGCATATTGAAATCATAAAAATGAGCGCTTTGTCAGATACAGCTCGAGGTCTGGTTGGTTCATTTAAGGTATTATTTTTAGTGTATAGTATTCCTCTGAAAAGTGGGTGCAAACATTATCCGGTTTTATACGTAAATGTAAATAATGCTTCTTCTTTTTGCATGGCTTGTTCTCTATATGATATGGAAGACGATGAGTTGATTGGTGGGTTTCTTCATGGTGCAGGTAACGGGAGCTAGAGGTCAACTGTGAGAAAGTGAAATTAGACCTTCCTTGGAACAGTTTATATCTGGGTATGGTTTTACGTTGTCTGGCTAACCAAGCAGTGACAAAACATGGCGGTTCACGTAAATGAACAAGCCCTCCTGCATTCCATTCAATCTGCAGGAGGGCTTATTGTGGTTAAGAATTCAATAATTGAGCAAAATGAAGATTGATAGAGGTAATTTTCCATCCTTCATCTGTGCGTAGGTATTCAACATCCTCACTTTGATAAACGAGGTTTGTTACACCGTTACCTTTTACACCAACCCATAACAAGTATTTTCCGGTCGCTTGATCTCCTTTAATGTTAATGATCGGGTTAGTGAAGCTATGCATGCCAAGTTCACCGTCGGCAGTCGCTTCTTTCAACATATCGATAATATTATTGACTCCTTTCGAATCGACACCCATAGCTGCACATTTCCAAGTGGCGTCTTCAGTAAAAAGAGCAGGAAGGCTTTCAAAATCCACTTCCTTGCCATTCCAGCCTTTATCTACATAATGTCCATATGTGGCTTGTAGCTTCTTGATGCTTTCAATATCCTCAAGATATTGAATTCTTTCTTCTAAAGATCGTTCTTGTCTCATTCTGCTTATCCTCCCTGACACCTCATGATTTTTTATATTATATTCGTGGATAAATCATTTCCGTTTTATAAATTAGTCTGTTTCATTTGCTCGCTTTGCATCCGCTCTCCATGTACCAAATCCTTTGGACTCACTGCTTCGATACGCTCCAAATCTTCAGCTGTTAAGGGAATTTGAACGGCAGCTGCATTTTCTTCTAAATAGCTGATGCGCTTTGTACCAGGAATCGGCAAGGCATCGTTTGCCATTGTCCATGCTAGAGCTAATTGAGAGGGTGTAACATTTTTCTCCTCTGCGATTTTTTTTATTTCTTCCAGAACATCCAGATTCTTTTGGAAGTTGTCTCCTTGGTAACGTGGTAACCATCTGCGAATATCGTCTTCAGCAAGATCTTCAAACTTACGTAATTCCCCAGAGATCATCCCGCGGCTTAGTGGACTGTATGCCACATGGGTAATACCTAATTCTTTCACAACCGGCAAGATTTCATCTTCAATATCCCGGCTCCAAAGGGAGTATTCGGTTTGTAAAGCGGAAATTGGGTGAATGGCATGAGCGCGTTTAATCGTTTCAGCACCGGCTTCCGATAAACCAAGATAACGAACTTTACCGGCCGTTATTAAATCGGATATCGCTCCTACTGTTTCTTCAATCGGGACATTAGGGTCTACGCGATGCTGATAATAAAGGTCAATGTAGTCTACATCCAATCGACGAAGACTTTCTTCTATTGATTTTTTTACATAATCCGGGTGCCCACTCACGCTGTAGTCAGGTAAGAAACCAAACTTGGAAGCAATAATGGCTTGTTCCCGCCGTCCTTTTAATGCTTTTCCAAGAAGCACTTCATTATGTCCATTTCCATAAATATCGGCTGTATCTAACAATGTCACACCTAACTCCAGCGCACGGTGGATGGTCCGAGTGGATTCTTTGTCATCAGTTGCACCATATGTTCCAGACATCCCCATCAACCCAAGGCCCATAGCTGACACTTGTAAGTCACTATTTCCTAATTTTCGTGTTCTCATATCATTAGCAGCTCCCTTCGTTTGTTATATCAAAAATAGAATAACACCAACAACGAACTAAGTAAACTAAAATAGTTAAAATAGTTTACTTTGTTCACTGTGTTTATTTCCCTATTTTTTTATGTAATAATGAAGAAAGTGAAGGAGGAGAACGACTTGACTGCGAACAACGAACAAAATCAAAGTTCTCAAAATGACATGAGAACAAGATTACTTACTAAAATCATCCCCATTATAAGGAAGAATGGCTTCCAATCCATTCGAATGGATGATATGGCGAAATACATGGATGTAAGTAAAGCGACCATGTACAAATATTTCACTTCCAAAGAAGATGTTATCCAAGGGTCTGTCAATAGTTTCGTTGACTATTTAAATGAACTTGTTGTCGAATCGAATAATACGGTCGAATCGTTTACAAAGGGTTTTCAACAGTCATTCGAACAATCGATTTTACTTGCCGCCTATATCTCGGATGTATTTTTGAATGAGCTTCAAATCATGTATCCATATTTACACGATCAACTGCGGGATGCGATGCAAAGAAGAGAAGAAAAAATGACGGTTTTTTATGAAGAGGGAAAAGAAAAAGGCATATTCAATACAGTTAATGAAAAGCTTATTTTTCTACAAGATGATGTATTGGTCCGGTCCATGATAGATGCTAAATTCCTAATGCTGAACGGTCTGACACTTCATCAATTATTATTGGATTACTATAGGCTGAAGAAGCTTCAGCTCTTTAACGCTGATCATGCAGTGCAAGTTGACGATAACCATATGGTAAATCAGCTCGACTATATATCGAAAAAGCTAACGCGGGACTTATTTTAGGGCAACCATACTTTTACGAAAATATAAGAATTTTTATAAGGGAGGTTGCTGCGGCAGCCTTTTTCTCATTTTCAAAGAAATATTTCTGAAGGTGGTCGCAAAATAAGTGGGCAGTTAAGGAAAAATTAATAGTTTCGTTAGAGTTTCATAACATATGGGAGGTATTGTATACATATTGACAGAATAAGGAGGAGTTATGAATGAAAAAATACGTAGCAAGTATAGCGGGTGCCGCTGTCCTATCATGTGCAGGATTTCTGGGATTTGGTCAATTAGAGCAGGTACAACAGAATCAAGGGAATGATCAGGTAGCACATGCAGCAAGTAACGAAAGTCCGGTTAAAGATACGAAGGAAACGACGACTCCAGCAAAACCAATGGGGGGGCTTTCAACACACGTACTTGACGAAGTAAAAGGAAAACCTGCACCAAATGTAAAAGTTAAAGTATATCGCGTGAATGAAGAGGGCAAGATGAAATACTTACACACGGCAAAAACGGATAAAGAGGGGCGCGTTGGTTCACTGCTTACACCAAAGGAAATGAAACAAGGTACGTATGAAATCCACTTCTTTATAGGCGACTACTTTGATAAACAAGGCTCAAAGGGTGCAGATGAATTCCTGGACGAAGTTCCACTTCGTTTTAAAGTGACTGATTCTAAACAACATTACCATGTACCAATTGTAGCCGCACCTGGAGGCTACAGCACATATCACGGAAGCTAAGCTAGTTTACAAGTTGTATGGGAGAAGATACATAAGGTATCCCTCGAACTATAGACATGCTCGATCTGAATCGAGTTTGTCTATAGTTTTTTGAGGGTTTCGCAACACTCGCTGCAAACACTTTTGTTGAACGTTCAATATATTCCCCTTGCGCAATATTGCATGAGGATTATTTTTAATAGGGAGAGGTGAAATCATGACAAAAAAGATATTGATTGTAGATGATGAAAGCAGCATAAGAGATGTTTGTAAAAGGTATTTACAAAGGGAGGGCTACCTCACCATTGAAGCGAGTGATGGCGAGGAGGCCATTGCCAAATGGAAAAAACAAAAGCCAGATTTGGTTATTCTGGATTTAATGATGCCTTATAAAACTGGATGGGAAGTGTGCCAGGAAATACGTGAGGTGGATGATGTACCGATCATCATGTTAACGGCAAGAGGGGAAGAGCAGGATAGGCTGATGGGACTGACAAATGGAGCAGAAGACTATGTTACCAAACCGTTTAGCCCGAGGGAACTCATATTGCGGGTTAAATCGATCTTCCGCCTGCTGGGAAGAAATCCGTTACACACGGAAAATAGGGAAGACAAAGTTAAACTGGTCCAATACGGGGAGCTAGAGGTTAATGAAGTAACAAGAACGGTTTATCTCAGTCAAAATCCAGTTGAATTGACCATGAAGGAGTTTGACATCCTCTGGCTCTTGATTAACCATCCAAAGCAAGTTTTCTCCCGCTCCCAACTATTGGATAAAGTTTGGAATATGGAGTTTGAGGGAGATACAACAACGGTGACTGTCCATATGAGGCGATTGCGTGAGAAACTGGAGCGTGATCCATCCAACCCTCAAATGCTTAAGACGGTTTGGGGAGTGGGTTACAAGTTTGAAAGCGGGGATGAAGAATGAAAATAAGAACCCAGCTCCTTTTGGCTAACATCGCAAGCATTGGGGTAATTGTGATTTTCTTGATCTTCAGTTATGTTGAAATGGTACTGCCCCCGACGATTTTTAATTTGTTAGTCATCATTACGTTAATTGCTACAGTAATATCCATCCTGGTACATTTGTACCTGACTAAGCCCATTTTAAAATCCATTCAGGATATATCAGCCGGTGTCGAGAAAATTCGGGAAGGGGACTTTAATTGCAGGATAAACGGAAGTAATATTATTGAGTTAAACACAATGGCCTCGAATTTTAATGATATGAATGAGCAATTACTAAAAAGTTTTGAAAATCTGTCTAAATCCGAAGCCTCAAGAAAGCAATTGGTTGCAAATATATCACACGATCTACGAACACCGATCGCTTCCATCAAGGCCTTTTCCGAAGCGCTTGAAGATGGTGTCGTAGAAGACAAAGAAACCTTCAAGCAATATTTAAGGACACTAGGTCTTGAAACCCAACGGCTTAGCGAATTAATAGACGAACTCTTTCAACTGTCTCAGCTTGATGCAGATGGGATCACTCTTGAGAAACAACCATACCATATAGATCAGCTGATCCTTGAGACACTCCAAAATCAGTTGTTTCAAATTGAAGAAAAGAAGCTCAATATAGAAGTGGACTTACCAGAACAATCGGAACCGGTTTTAATATCCCCATCAAAAATGAAACAAGCTGTCATCAATTTATTGGAAAATGCAATTCGATACTCCCCAATGAATGGTACCATGAAAATCACAGGAAGAAGATACAAGAACGGATATATAAAAATATCCATAACCGATGAAGGCGAGGGGATACCAGAAGAAGATATGCCTTATGTTTTCGAACGCTTATATCGTGTGGAGAAATCCAGAAATAGAGAAACAGGTGGATCCGGGCTAGGGCTGGCAATAGCCAAGTCCATTATCGAACTGCATGATGGTGAAATAGGAGTCGAACGGAACGACAAGGCAGGCTGCACATTTTGGTTCACTCTTACAAGAACTGGCCAAGGGCCTTTAAAGTAGTCCAACGCTTACCGTGCTTTTGTTTTTGCCTAACAAACACATGCCATCTTGTTTCTTTACGTTTCCAAAAGAAAGGTTTTACTTCCTGAAGATAGATCATGTCATAAAGAGACGAGATGAGTTTTTGATCAAGATTTATACGTGGCGCCATTTGAAGTGTCCTAACAGGTTATTCTCAATAAGTATCCAAGGAAATTTAACTTGCTTTACTTATTGTTGTACACTATTTTCTCATTAACGCTGCCATGATATAGTAAAAATGAAACAGTACTATAAATTAAGCCTTTCTACTGCTGTTGTCCTTTGGCTGTGGGACTCCATTTTTTTACATAAGAAACCGGAGTAGTACTTGAGCTGCCTTCTAGGCAGTTTTTTCTTTTGGAACGAAAGGGACAGAGTTGTTTCAATAAGGAAATATTATGAAACTATTGGGGCTTTTCAACCGTAGAATATAGAGAACCTTTGGATAGCTAACTTATGCATCGCTGATACTCGAAAAAATACAACTGAAAAATGGTGAATGTTAAATGAAAATGAATAAGCAAAAATTAGCCTCATTGATAGCGACTTTAGGGTTAACCAGCTCTGTTTTAGCAGGTTGCGGATCTGCTCCTTCTGTTAATAAAAATGCTGAAAAATACAAGGAAGACGAAGAACAAGATGAATCAAGCTCAGGTTCAGGTTCGGGCTCGGGATCTAGCTCCCATACCAATACAAATTCAAGCAATCATACAGTGGTTCCTCCGGTAACTGGTTCCAAGACAACGAAAAATGATGCCGTCAGTGGATCGAGTAAAGGTTCCACCGGTATTGGAAGCGGAAAAGGTGGGGCAAGCAGTTAAATCGCCATTTCAAAATGCATCTAAGGAGAGAACGATATGGAAAAAAAGGATGAAGCACACTATCTGTTAAAGTGGATTGAACTTAACGATAAACTGGTCAAAAAGGGCTTTACCTGGGGCAGTGTAGAAGAAGATGAAGATTGGCACCAATATATGTCATATGATATACATACATATTCTCAACGGGAAATAGACAGGATTAATCGTGTTACCAATAAAATAGGGAATGTATACAATAAAATGTATCACAAACTGCTGGACGGCTCTCAAGAAAGTAACGTCTGGAAGTCCCAACTGGGTTTGCCTGTCCATACCTGGGATGCTGCCAATGTTCCCAGTGATTTTTTTAGCTACTTTACAAGAATGGATTTCATTGTTAATGAAGATGAAATCAAGCTGGTTGAAGTGAATTGTGATACACCGACAGGATACATAGAATCATCCATCGTTAATCAAATCATATGTGAAGAATATGGATTTGTATCTCCGAATAAACTTGAGGAAAATATCAAAAGAACGTGGGCAATCATCAGCAAACAATATAATCTATCAAATGATGATACCGTTCATTTTACCTCCTACGGCTGGCATGATGAAGACCGTGAAACTGTGCTATTCAATTTAAATAATAGCGGATTACATAACACTAAATTCATAGCTATTGAAGATATCATCGTTTCGGATGAGGGGCTGTTCGACCAAGAAGGGGATAGGATTAACTTCTTGTATCGACTGTATCCGCTTGAATACTTAGTTGATGATAAAGATTCTGCCGGAAGGGAAATTGGTCTCTCTTTTTTACAACATATTGCTGATGGTAGGGTGATATTAATAAATCCGCCCGGCGCCTTCCTTATGCAGTCTAAAGCGGTTTTAGCATTGATATGGTCTCTGCGGGATGATAGCGGGATTTTCAGCTTTGAAGAAAGAGAAAGCATCCGTAATCATTTTTTGCCCACTTATTTAAAAGGTGATTTTCCTTTTGAGAATGAAGCGTATGTAGCAAAGCCAATTTACGGGCGCGAAGGCGGAAGTGTAGAGATTTTTGACAGCTTTTCCAAGTTAGTCGAAAAAGATGAAGAAGATTATTACGCAGAATGGCAAAAGGTTTATCAACAATATGTAGAGATGCCCAATAAAACGGTGAATACTTGGGACGGAGAATATAGCGGCAAAATGCTTGTAGGTTCTTTCTTAATTGGAGGAGAAGCTAGTGGCTTGTTCCTTCGTGTAGGTGAAAAAATAACCGGCAATCTTTCCATGTTTTGTCCAGTGGCCATTGAGAAGTGGTAAATAGTTTCATGTTTTCACGGAAAAAGAGTCTATACGACCACTATGACGCGATAAACATAAAAGGAGAGTGAAGGAACAGAAATGAAAACGTATCCTTTAACAGAAAGTGATTTTGCATTAATAGATGAAGCTAAAAAAGTAATTACAACCCTCTATGAAGATGATAGACATCATGTGGGAGCAGCATTAAAAACAAAGTCGGGGGATATTGTTTCAGCGGTACATATGGAAGCATATATCGGGCGGGTTTCAGTATGTGCTGAAGCTATCGCGATTGGAAAGGCAATTTCGAACGGAGAAAAATACTTTGATACGATTGTTGCAGTAAGACATCCCTATTCTGATGAAAAGAATAGAAGGTTAAAAGTAGTAAGTCCGTGCGGAATGTGCCGGGAATTAATTTCCGATTATTCACCAGATTGTTTTATTGTTTTGGAAATGGAAGGAGAGTTACAGAAAACGAAAATCAGTGAGCTGATTCCACTTAAATACAGTCGGGAATCATGACCAAAAATTGATTTCCCACTTTATTTGAAGATGGAGTTGCGATGACATTTCTTTTTTCACCTGAAAGAACAGGTATGTTAATATAGTATAGCATAGCCGGATTTTTTATTAACGGAAGTAAGTACATCTTATCATCAAAGGAGTTCATTCATAATGCAAGTCTTACAAAAAACACAAAAAATAGTACGCTATCAAAATCAAGAAGGCAATATACATTACGGAATTGTTGAGGATGATTCAATATTACAATTATCGAGCAGTTTCGCCGAACTAGTCAACAAGGAAATTAAGTATGACGGGGTTAAGGTGAAATATAGCGATGTTAAAATTCTGGAACCTGTAAAACCTTCCAAAGTGGTCAATTTCGGGTGGACATATGCAGGGCATGCAAAGGAAACAGGGGGAGAGGCAAACCTTGTTGAACCATTTTTATTCT
Organism: Peribacillus sp. FSL E2-0218; assembly: GCF_037992945.1. NCBI lineage: Bacteria > Bacillati > Bacillota > Bacilli > Caryophanales > Bacillaceae > Peribacillus > Peribacillus sp. FSL E2-0218. The sequence continues at coordinate 948,701 of NZ_CP150304.1, forward strand.
TAAAGCCATTATCTTCACTTATTGCAGACAAGGAAACGATTGTGCTTCCTCCAGCCGAATTAACCAACCAAGTGGAACTTGAAGGCGAAGTGGCCTTGATCATTGGGAAGCGCGGAAAAAACATAAAAGAAGAAGATGCGCTTGATTATGTGTTTGGCTGCACGATTTTCAATGATGTCACAGCAAGAGATCTAACAAAAAAAGATCCACAGTTTACGCGGGGTAAAGGATTTGATACGTTCGGGCCTCTAGGGCCGTGCATCGTAACGGGTGTAGATCCGACAAACTTACGGATCGTGACCACTCTAAACGGCCGTGTTGTCCAAGACGGCAATACGAATGAAATGTCTCTGAGCATTCCGTATCTAATCAGCTGGCTTTCACAGGTAATGACACTGGAGCCCGGTGACATTTTGGCAACAGGCTCACCATCCGGCAGCTGCCCAGTCCAATCTGGGGATGAAATCGTTGTGGAAGTCGAGAATATCGGTCAGTTGAGTAATAATGTTCAATAGGTAATACTAGCCTAGCATTCTTCCTTATTCCATAGATGGGCCAATCTATATAAACAATATAGTGGGCAGTGTCTTGATTTGCATGAAGATAGCTATTCCTATGTGTCGAAGTCAGAGCTGCCTTTAAGGCAGCTTTTTTTTGGGGAAAAGAGGAAGGGACTGAGGGGATGGGGGGCATAAACGGGCCGAGCAGTTGAGAGAAAGTAGCTCTTTTGATATAGTGAATGGATAGATTTTCAATTTGTGAGGTGCGGAATGAAGAGCTCGAAAAAAAGGAAAAAAGCTTCTGAAAAAATTTTAAAATCCCTAAGGGTGCCGATAAATAAACATTTACCCATAATTGTAGATGAAGCAGCAGTTTCTCTTAGAACGAAAGAAGAGATAATAAACCGAATCATTCCATTATCGATAGCTGCAGCGAAAGCTATGGAGGCTCCGCCAGAAAAAATTGAAGATTTCATTGAGAAGTATCATGCCAATGGATTATTCACGAAAGAGGAGCAAAAGTTTTTATCAACAAACCCTATCATCGAGAATGAGCGGATTCAGTACTCTTGGAAACTCGAATGCATATGGCTTCTACTTTGGTCCGTAAATCTAATTTCCGACCTGGATGCACCAGCGGGTACGTGTGATGCTGACTTTGTTTTTGAAACCGTTCTACTTAGTTCGAAACAAGAGCTGCTGGAAAAATCCGCTATAAAGCCCGTCGGTGAAATATTGGATATTCTTGATTTTACCTACAGGGCACATTGGGCTGTCAGAGAGGCACAATTAAATGATTGGGTAACCCCATCATCGCTAGAGGCAGGTGTAGTCTATGAAAGACATTACACTCTTAATTGGTTAGTAAATTATATGGAAGAAGAATGGGACGATGTAAGTACAAGTACATAAAATTATTCCTTCCGAGACTTCGTGATGTAAAGGTAATCCCTTACTTGAATATCTCGTCTATAGCAATTCTGTCGTAATCCAATAACCAATCGTTGTATTTTTGATAAACTTCTTTTACAGTTTCGGGCGTGGTCGCCAATAAATCACAACCTCTATCATCATATATGTAAAATATAGTTTTCCTGCTAATATTTATAAAATAGATCCTATTGAAAATACTGGGTTTTATACCCATATCCTGATTGCAGATGGCTTTTATCATCGAAATGTACCTGAAGTCAGACGTTTTGCATTTTAAGGTGAATCGATATGTTTTATATATTTCTTCATCATCATCTTCAGGAAAATGATATGGAATTGTTGTAAGGTTCAATCGATATAAGAACGATTTATCTTTCAGATAACGAGAAAAAACTCTTGTTCTATGTTTATAACCATCTGCAAAATCGTCTGCGTCAGCAACGATAAAAATATCATCGTCAAGATTATGCAAAGACTTAAATAAAGTGATGGCCCTGTTATATACGCCTTGTATATAGGGGCTATTTTCATGAGCATCATCACTATCATAGTCCACACCCAATTCAAAACGGATACCGACTTTCCAATTATAAAACAAGGGAGGTCTCAGTTCTAAGTTCGGGAAATTTTGACTCATAAAGTCGTTTAATAACATGTTTACACCTCTTTATTTTTCTTTCTTGTTCCTATTCTGTATTATACTGTGTGATTGTAATTCGTTCACCGTTTTTCTGAAATGTCCACATTAGGCAATCATGGTATGATTATCGGTTTATATAGGTGGGAACTTCCATGGAATATGATGGCAAGGCCATATATAAAGTGTACTTGTATGCCTATTTGTACATGTCGAGCTAACGAATCATCATGAATCAGCTGCAACGATTATTCACGTAAGCATTTTTTATTGAAGTCTGCTATAAAGAATAACAATAAAGGGAGGGCAAGCTTGGACCTGGCACCATTCAAAAGAAATGGGCAGTGATGCTTTTATACCATGGAAAATCATAAGAGTGATTAAAATGAAAAAAAAACTGGAGGAGAGTCTCCAGTTTTCAGACTGTAGACAAACTCGATGAAAATCGAGTTTGTCTATTTTTATGGCCTGTACAATTTAGACGTTGATTTCCACTCCAGGCACTCGCTTTCCGCGGGCGGTCGGGGAGCCTCCTCGGCTTTGCCTGCGGGGTCTCCCCTAGACGCGCTTTTCCCGCAGGAGTCTCGTACCTTCCGTTCCAATCAACTTTGTCTTACCTTTTAGATAGAACACTTTTGACTGGAGTCATTTTTGTTTTAAAATTGAAGGATTAAAACTTGAGGTGATGAGGATGCTTTCTAAACATGATTCTATTCAGCGAGATCAACTTGAAATGATTACTTTAGATCAACTGGTGCCACCGAACCATTTGGTTCGTAAAATGGAGGCTGCCATTGACTTCACTTTCATTTATGACTTGGTGAAAGATATGTACTCAGAGGTAGGACGCCCAAGTATTGATCCAGTTATTTTAGTTAAACTGACTTTCATTCAATATACCTTCGGTATTCGTTCCATGCGTAAAACGATTGAAGAAGTTGAAACCAATATGGCTTATCGTTGGTTCTTAGGCTATGGTTTCCATGATAAAGTGCCTCATTTCTCTACGTTCGGAAAAAATTATGAGCGACGCTTTAAAGATACAGACCTGTTTGAACAGATTTTCTGTCGCATTTTAATGACAGCTGCTAATAAAAAGTTAATAAGTGTAGAACACGTTTTCGTGGATTCCACACATGTGAAAGCCAGTGCGAATAAACGGAAATTTGAAAAGAAAATCGTTCGTAAAGAAACACGAGCGTATCAAGGACGTCTTCAAGAAGAAATCAATCAAGATCGTGAAAACCACGGAAAGAAGCCTTTTCCACCAGATAAATTTGATAAGGAAGAAACCAAAGCAATTAAAGAAAGTACTACGGATCCTGAGAGTGGCTACTATGTGAAAGATGAACGAACAAAACAGTTTGCCTATTCATTCCATGCGGCCGCAGACGGCAACGGTTTTGTATTGGGAACGATTGTAACACCTGGTAATACACATGACAGTCATATTTTGGAGCCACTTGTTGAGCAAGTGATTGAGAAAGTTGGAAAACCAGAAGCAGTTGCCGCAGATGCAGCTTATAAAACACCAGCGATTACAAGCTACCTATTTAACAAAGAAATCACACCTGCTTTACCCTATACACGTCCTCGTACAAAAGAAGGATTCTTTCGCAAACATGACTATGTTTACGATGAACACTTTGATTGTTACCTTTGCCCTTCGGGAGAAACTTTAAAGTACTCAACAACAAATAAAGAGGGCTATCGCGAGTACAAATCGCCCAAACAAATTTGTGCAACATGCTCATTTTTATCACGGTGTACGGAAAGCAAAGACCATCAAAAAGTAGTGACACGGCATATCTGGCAAGCATATGTGGAAGAAGCAGATCATCTGCGTCATCATCAAGAGGTAAAACCTATATATGCGAAACGCAAAGAAACGATTGAGCGTGTATTCGCAGATGCAAAAGAAAAGCATGGTATGCGTTGGACTACTTTAAGGGGACTTAAAAAATTGTCGATGCAGGCGATGCTTACTTTCGCTGCCATGAATTTAAAGAAGATGGCCACTTGGACATGGCAAGGTCCTAAAACGGCTTAACATAGCGGCTCGAAGAGCCCAAATCTCGTAACCTTTGGTCAAAATTTCAAAGGAATTTCAAAAGGGGTTCGGAATTTTTTAATTCCGAACCCCTTTTGTCTACAAACTGAAAACTGGAGGAGAGTCTCCAGTTTTTTTTCGTTTAAAGATATTTCGTTGTCACAAGCCTAATGAAAAAAATAGGCAATAGTGTATAAGGCGTGTCTGCTATACCCATATTAAAATTATTGAATTAACCGTTCCCCTAATGTGGCAATAACAAAGAGAGGTTGAATTTCGAATGCTGAAAACTGATTCAGCTTTTCAAAAAAGCGAGCTTGCCAAGCTTTTACAAGCGTGTGAAGAGTCGGCAGACTTTCTTACTTTTAGGCTTCATGACTCGCCCTTTTTCATTGCCTATTTTAAAACGTTGGTGAAACCTGAGATCATTCATCATGATGTCCTTGCTTGCTTTAAAGCAAAGAATCCTTCTGCTTTGGAGGAAATAAAAGCAATATTGCCAATCGATGATGTTTCTATAACGGACAATATTACCGATATACAAAATAAATTAATGACCGGAAGCTTGATTTTTTACATAAAAGAAGGGAAACCGGACTGCCTGGTGGTTCCGGTGCCTTCCGTTGAAAAGCGGCAAGTAACAACCCCGGAAACGGAATATACGGTTGCCGGACCGAAGGAAGCTTTTGTGGAATCACTTGATACGAATTTAAATCTTGTTCGTAAACGCTTGCCTATTCCCGAACTGCAGGTAAAGGAACTGGTGGTCGGAAAGCTATCGAAAACCCGGGTCGCAGTCGTCTATGTGAAAGGTATCGCCGACCCTGAAAATGTGAAAACGGTCATCCAGCGGATTAATGGAATCGACTATGATGAAATCGCCGATACTTCGTTTCTTAGCCAAATGATTGCTGATAATAAAAACTCGCCATTCCCGCAGTTAATTGATACAGAGAGGCCAGATCGGCTTGCGGCCGTACTCGCAGAAGGGAAGGTTGGCATTTTTTCGGATGGGTCGCCCACTGCGATATCGGGTCCCGTTTCACTAATAACTTATTTCACGGCATTTGAGGATTACCTCTCCATTTGGAATGTCGCTTCCGCTTTCCGGCTGCTTAGGATTTTTGCGGTTCTGTTCTCCATTTTAGCCACATCATCTTATGTAGCCATATTAACTTATCATTATGAAATGATCCCCCGTGATGTACTGAGCTTGCTGATAACATCACGGGGAACCATTCCTTTTCCGCCTTTTTTGGAAGCGATCCTTCTTGAATTGGCGATTGAGCTTTTGCGGGAAGCTGGTGCGCGGCTGCCGACAAAGATTGGCCAAACAATTGGTATTGTCGGCGGTATAGTGCTCGGAACAGCGGCTGTTCAAGCAGGCTTGACGAGCAATGTACTGCTTATTGTCGTGGCTACGGGTGCGCTTGCTTCCTTCACTACACCTATCTACCAGGTCAGTAGCGTGATCCGCCTCATTCGCTTTCCATTTATCTTGTTTGCTCATCTGCTGGGCCTTGTCGGAGTCGCCGTCTGCTTTGCTTTGCTTATTTCTCATTTATTAAAGCTAACTTCTCTCGGCCGCCCATTCCTTGAGCCCATCTATCCATTGCGCGTGGAGGACTTCAAGGACTCGATCATCCGGCTGCCATTCAGCAAGCAAGCACTCCGTCCTCTGCAAATAAGGGCGCAAGATCGTCAGAGATTTCAGCAGGAGGCTTCACAAAAAAAAGATTGGGATATTGACGACTAATTTACCTTTGGAGGTGCTGTATGCTGCCCTTACCATCCGAGAACCGGAAAGTCTCTCCTTTCTTTGTTTTTTATCTTATCGTCGCTGCGCAATTCGGTCTGGGGGTTTTCAGTTTTCAACGGGAAATTGTTAAAGTTGTGGGAAATGATGCATGGATCGCTGTTTTTATCGCCGGTATCTCGATACACGTTGTCTTGTGGATGATATATCAAATCTTAAATAAAGGAACGAACGATATTACTGTCATCCACAAGGAATTATTTGGAAAATGGCTTGGCGGGATGCTTAGTTTGGCTTTGATCGTTTATTTGTTGACTTTGGCCATCTCCGTCGTTCGCAGTTATACCGAATTGATTCAAGTTTGGATTTTCCCGCAATTGGAAACATGGTATATGGCCTTGATTCTCTCAGTGCTCGTGTATGTCTATGTCATAGGGGGCTTTCGAATCATCGTTGGAATTTGTTTCCTTAGTTTCATATTTACTACGCCTATTTTTTTTATCATGTTAGGTTTCCCTTTACGGCATATGCAAATATCTCATCTTTTTCCTATTTTCGATCATTCCGCGGCAGAGTTGTTATCCGCCTCCAAAACAATGACATATAGCTTGACCGGATTTGAAACGATTTTTTTCTTTTATCCTTTTATAAAAGATGCACCACGATCGCAAAAATGGGGGCATTATGGAACGGCTTATAGTACAATCAGCTATTTAGTCATAATGATTGTTTCCCTTATGTACTTTTCCAAGAATCAATTACTTGAGTCGATTTGGCCTACATTAACCATTTGGCAAATCGCCGATTTTCCTTTCCTTGAAAGGTTTGAGTTCCTAGGGCTTTCTTTCTGGCTGTTTAGCGTCGTGAATAGTGTTTGTTTGTATATTTGGGCAGGCACTAGAGGTTTGAAGCAGCTGTTTAGCTTGAAGCAAAAACATAGTCTTATCGTCATTCTCTTCATGACAGCTGTGGCGGCTACTTTTTTGAAAACCCGCGAGCAAATCGATCAGCTAAATTCTGTAATGGGGTTGGTGAGTCTTTACGTCATGTATGCGTATATTCCGTTTATCTTTTTTTATCAAATGATTAAAGGGAAATCGAGGAGAACGTCATGAAAAAATACCTTTTTTGGTGCATTTTTATGCTTATCCTGCTGCTCTATAATTCAATTGAAACGAAGATACTTGAAGATATCCAGCATGTGTCTGCCATTGGTTATGACTATGTGGACGAGCACCGGATGAAGGGAACGGCCGCCGCTCCATTCTATCCTGCCGGCATAGATGTTCAGCCGCTCGATGCTTTTTTTACGGCGGTTGGCCATACCTTTCTGGACATCTTGCAAAAGCAGCAGCTGGAGTCCCAACGAAAGCTCGTCACGGGGCGTTTGCAAAATTTTTTAATTAGTAAAGAACTGGCAAAACACGGAGTAGCTGAGCTTACCGATCCGCTCGGGCGATCAACTGATATAGGCAGAGATGTGTACATGGCGGTAGTCGACGGGAGTGTAGAGGACCTGTTGACCTTTAAGTATCCTAATGCACCGACATCTGCAGAATATCTTTCCGATTTCATGGAGAGAAATTTGAAAGACATGATCCCGAAACCGACGGTTCATGTCTTCCTGGATCAGTATAACGGCTTTGTACAAGATCCCTTTCTGCCCATTATTGAAAAAAAGCATGACCATATTCGATATAAGGGCCTTGCTCTTTTTAAAAATGATCACTACGTAGGGGAGTTGTCCAATAAGGAAAGTTATTTATTTAAACTTCTTTACGAAAAGACCAAAACAGGTACAGATCAATTCAGCCTGAAGAACAAAAAATACATAGCCATTCAAAATATCCGCTCGAAAGTGAAATATAAGGTGTCCGGCAGTCAAGATGATCCGCGGGTCGACGTTCATGTCTCGTTTTTAGGAGAGGTTAAAGATGCGCCAAGCATATCGGTAGGGAAGGGCACATTGAAGGAAATGGAGCAGGCATGGAGTAAAGGAGCGACGGTAAGGGCAACCAAGATGATGAATAAATTTCAAGAGCTGGAGGTTGATCCGCTTGGTATCACAGAAAAGGCGCGGAGCCATTTTCGGAACTTCGATAAAAAAGCCTGGGACCAACGATACCCGACGGTTCCGATTAAATTTCATATGAAGATCCGTATAACAAACACCGGCATTTCGAATAAATAGTGAAGTCAAAAGAAGATTCAATATCAAAGGTACAACCAGACTAAAACAAGCAAGGTATTTCCAACTTAATCGTTGATAGCGAGCTGTTCTTGAATGTCTAGAAGCCATGACTTTGAGACATGCCAAGCTCGTTGGCAACAATATTAAAGAAGCAGGTAAGTTGTATCACTGTACATCATGTGATCAAAAGAAAAAAGGCGTTAAACGCTTGTTTTTCCTCAAGCGTTTAACACCTTGGCCTATTTTCCTTTAATGTTTACCTCGGGCAGCGAGCTCCCGCTTAGGGATCGGTAGGGAAGGGGAGCGGTACACGATCGACATTCAATTTATAGTGCTTCACCATTACTTTCTATCGTTTTTTTATACCAGTAGAAAGAATCTTTACGGCTTCTTTCCAAACTTCCATTGCCTTCGTCATCTTTATCGACATAAATGAAGCCGTACCGTTTCGACATCTCACTTGTTGACATGGAAACTAAGTCGATAGGTCCCCAGGCCAGGTACCCCATCAATTCAACTCCATCACCGACAGCTTCTTTCATTTGCTCGATATGTTTCCTTAAGTAATCAATCCGATAGTGATCATGGATCGAACCGTCTTCTTCGACCTGATCATAGGCACCCAATCCATTTTCAACCATGAAGATGGGCACTTGATAGCGATCATACATCTCATTCAATACGACACGCAGCCCGATCGGATCAATTTGCCATCCCCATTCAGACGCTTCTAAATAAGGGTTTTTTAATGAATTCATCAAGTTTCCTTCTGTTCGCTCTCCTTCTGGGGAAGCGGAGGATAACATGGACATGTAATAACTAATGGTGATGTAATCCACTGGATGCTGCTTAAGGATCTCGTCATCCCCAGTTCCTTTGATGATCTCAATATTATTTTCAATGAAGAAACGATCCATATATTTAGGATACTCACCACGAACATGCACATCTGTAAAGAAGAGATTTTCCTGATTATCCTTTTGCGCCTTTATGACATCTGCAGGATTGGGTGTGTTTGGATAATGGCTCATCCTTGCCAGCATGCACCCCATTTTTCCATCAGGGATGATTTCATGTAATTTTTTTGTGGCCAGTGCACTTGCGACAAATTGATGGTGCAAACCTTGATATCTTGCCTGCATGGAGTTTGCTTCCTTATCTGATATGACGCCTCCGCCGGTAAAAGGGCTGATGGTGATCATATTGATTTCGTTAAATGAAATCCAATATTTCACCATATTTTTATAACGTGTAAAAACCGTTTCTGCATAATGTACAAAATGATTGATTACCTCACGACCGACCCAGCCATTATATTTATCCGTCAAGCCATAAGGTGTTTCATAATGTGATAATGTAACGATTGGCTCAATATTATATTTCTTTAATTCCGCAAATACGTTGTCATAAAATTGTAAGCCTGCTTCATTTGGCACTTCATCGTAGCCATTAGGGAAAATCCTTGCCCAATGAATGGAAAGCCGGAATGCCGTAAAGCCCATCTCAGCAAGTAAAGCGATATCTTCTTTATAGCGGTGATAGAAATCAATGCCCTCACGTTTAGGATAACGTGCCGTCGATTCACCACTTAGTGCTTTTCGAATTTGTTCAGAGGTGATTTCCATTGCGTTATCTTTCGTTCTTTGATCTTTAGGAATATACTCAACAAAGTCAGCCGCGGATAATCCTTTACCACCTTCATCAAATCCGCCTTCAATTTGGTTGGCGGCAGTTGCGCCTCCCCAATAAAAATTTTTCGGGAATTTTGCTTCGAATTGTGTCATAGTGAACTCTCCTTTTAGTTTGATTATTTTACAATAGTTAATATTGTATCTTCTAAAGTAACGGGTCTTGATTTTGTTGGTACAACATCTAAATACTCTGCCGTGTTAGTGATGATCACGGGTGTTGTAGCTTGATAGCCAGCCTCTTTAATACCTTTCATATCGAAGGTTACCAGTTTGTCTCCTTTATTAACGACTGAACCAGCTTCAACATGTGCGTCAAAGTGTTTGCCGCCCAATTGAACTGTATCAAGTCCGATATGGATCAATACTTCAATCCCATCATCACTGATTAAGCCAATTGCATGTTTTGTTGGGAATAGCGTCACTACCTTTCCATCGAATGGGGCTGAAACCATCCCCTCAGCTGGTTCGATTGCCACCCCCTTACCCATTGCCCCGCTTGAAAATACGGCATCATCCACGTTTTCCAAAGGTATCATCTCACCTTTTAATGGTGCAGATAATTCATAGGTTTTGTTCGAGCCAGCTTCTGATTGAGAGGCAGTGTCTTTTGGCGCTTTTCCAGCATTAACGTCACCAGTCTTTTTCTTTCCTTCTGTACCAAAAAGGAACGCTAGAACGGCTGCAGATAGGAATGCGGCGCCGATTCCACTAATATAGCCGATTGTAGGTGAATAGGCCGGGATGGTCAGAAGACTATTGAAAGCAAATCCAAATAACCTTACATTGAATGTTGCGACGATGGCGCCGCCAATCGAACCGGCTATCAATAATAATGGTATTAACTTTTTATATCTTAATACTATCCCGTAAAGAATCGGTTCCGTTATCCCTGCGAACAATCCAGATAACGTACCCGCAAATGAAAGGGAACGTAATTCTTTATTTTTCCTGGCGCGTAAAAAGATACCAAAGGCGATCCCCATCTGCGCAAATGTAGAGGCAGCTGTAATGGGTCCAATTATATCTCCGCCACGTGAGAAATTATCGATCATGATCGGTACGACGCCCCAATGCACACCTAGGATGACCAGTATTGGCCAAATGCAGGCAATGATGATACCGGTCAAGATTGCTGATTTAGCTACCAAGTAAGTAACGGCAGCCCCGATCGCTAAACTAATGTATTGTGCAAACGGTCCGAACACTAAGGCCGTTAATGGAACCATGACCAAAATACCCACCATTGGAACAAAGAACAATTGAATCGTATCCGGTGTGCGTTTTTTTACGAAGCGTTCTAAAGGAGCAAAAACAGCCATCGCAATTAACAAGGGAAAAACGGTTGATGAATAATCCGTCACGATCAGCGGAATATTCATGAAACTTACTTGCCCGTCGGCTTTTAGCATGGCCGTGAAATTGGGATCGAGTAAGCCTGCCCCGATGGCGCCGCCAACGAACGGGTTTGCTTTCAATTTCTTAGCGGCGGAAATGGCTACGAAGATTGGCAAGAAATAAAAGAGACCGCTTGATGCAGCATTCAATACGGAATAGGTTGTTCCATTTATATCAATTAGATTCAAAATATTAAGGATTGCAAGCAGCGCTTTGATCATGCCCGCTCCTGCCAGTGCGGGCACCAATGGAGAAAATGTCCCGGAAATATATTCAAAGATTTTTGAGATGATGCCCACTTTTTCATTGCTTTCATTTTCATTGGAAGGATCTTGATGATGAATAGGATGGTTATTCATGATCTCTGTATACACTTTCCCTACTTTATTGCCAATAACCACCTGGAATTGACCGCCTTTTTCGACAACGGTTAGAACATCAGGGATTGTGCTCAATGCTTCTTTGTCAGCTTTTTGGCGATCATTCAGCTTGAACCTTAATCGTGTGGCACAATGTACGAGGGAATTGATATTTTCTTCGCCGCCCACCAATTGGACGATTCGATTGCCTAACTGTTTATTATCCATGGTTCCCTCTCCTTTGATAAAATAAAAAACCTGAAAGAATACAAATAGATTAAGATCTACTTCGTATTCTTCCCAGGTTTTGCCTGCCGAGCAGTAACAATCCTATAGGAATGCATTATTTTTTTTCCCGATTCGAAACCCGCTGGATATGAATGATAAAATAGGCTAACTCATCGGTGGTCATTTCCATTTCATATTGCTTTTTCAAATAAGCCTGCACTTTCTTCGTACATTGGTCGGCTTGAGGGTATTGCAGCTTCACTTGCTGATATAAACCATCATTATTGTCGTCATTTAACTCACCGCGCAGAATCCTATATGCGAAATAACGGAGATGGGTGATGAACCGGCTGTAATTCATCGATTCTTCATTAAAATCAAAACCATAATGATATTTAACGATATTGGTCACATCATTGACGATATTCGTCATCGCCATTGTCTCTTCCATACCAGAGCCATCTTGCCGTGCATTGAAAAGATGCAAGGCAATGGATGCTGCTTCATCCTCAGGCATGCTTACTCCTGTTTCCGCTTTTATCATATTCAATGCTTTAAAGGCAGCACGGTACTCGGCTTTATAGAACTTTTGCACTTCCCACATAAGCGCATTCTTTATAGGAACCCCGTTCTTTGTTCTTGTGACAGCAAAGTGAATATGATCGGATAAAGTTAAATAAAGTGAGTCATTCAACTCTGTCTGCAGGTCCCCATTTGCCATCTCGATAATATCTTTTGAGAGCTCCATCATTTCATATGGAATTTCATCGAGCAAATCAGATAATTTGTCAGCGAAGGCTTTAGAAGGGGTAATAAAGGTTTTCTCGATATTTACTGGATCGATTTCATCGCCATTTTTTTTCTGGAAGGCGAGACCTCTCCCCATGACGACCATCTCAGTTTGATTTGAATCTTCTGTTAAAGCGACATTATTATTAAATATTTTTTTAATTTTCATAAATTATCACATATCCTTCAATAATTTTGAAATGAAAAAACCTGGATCAAAACAAATTACAGACAGATTTCCCTGCCATAACTTGAATTGATCCAGGTTTTGCCTGCCGAACAGTAACAATCCTCTGAGAATTTTATTATATATGATAGCGGTTACTTTGGCAATAGAAGGCTGCTAAATTGCCAATTCAGATATATGGAATGTTGCTGATCAAGGTGAGGTATAAATATGAAAATTAATAAGAATGTAGGAAGTAAACAAAAAGTTGCTAAGAGAAGAAGTGTTAGCAATTGGACATGCCGTTGAAACAATACATTTGCCGGATGTTACACCGTTCGAATGGGATACCGTATATGACTTCACCCCATATACCCCGAAAGAAGAGATAAATGAAACGGTCGTTTATAAATGGGAGAACATCAACGAAACTGTAAATGAATGCATGAATCAAATTGTATTTCTGAAAGATGGAAAAGTAGTCTCTTTTTATACGGCTTTCCTGAAAATAATGGATATGGGATATCTTTTGAGACTAAGAATATGCTTGATATTAAGGATGATTTGAATTTTTTAGTGGCAAGAAGTGACAGTATCATCTAGTTAAAAAACTAGGCTGTGTTATGAATACTACAGCCCAAAAAGGTGCATGACTACGTGAGTTTCGTGCTTATACTCGTGAAATTCGCGTTTTATTTACTAGTGAATCGGTGCTTTGCTCATGGAATTTAGATAAGGAATGTATAACGCGATATTGTTTTTTCTTTTTTTATTGTAGGCATAACGTATATGTGCGATTAATAAAAAAGCTAATTACAAAAGCTTATTCTTAAGGCGCTCCTGTAATAGCTTTTTTCATTTAATTCAGATAGCAATCAGCCAGTTTGAACAATCCCGGTCAGTTCCTGCAATGTAAACTTAAATTAGGATTTTGAGTTGCTTACTGAGACGTTGCATTTCCGAATTAATATAAGATTTGCTATAATCACATCCGACAATGGCAACGATATTGCCATCATCATCAATAATGGGTGCTAGGCTTGTTTTCCACTCACCGTACTTGTCTTCGTATATGGGGGTAACACCTGCTTTACCATTAAACGCTTGGTAAGCAATGTTCATCATTTCTGGCGGACCGATATATTCTTCCATCGGCTCAATTACAAAGCCTTTGTCTGCAACGAGGTGAATCAGACGTCCATCATCCGTCATGCTAAATATAAAAACCCATTCAATTACGCCTTCTTTTTCTTGGATCAAGGTAAGCTTTTGTTTCAATTTTTGAGAGTAGGAATTTGAGAGGTTGGTGTTTTGTTGTAGGCGAATAACCTCCTCAGCGGGAATGATTGCTGCAGTCACAACGGCAATGGAGCGGAGCCGTTTATTTATTTGCTCTTCTAAGATGGTCCGTTTATTTACTGGTGATAGTCGTGCCTCTTCGATTTTATCACGGATTTTTTTATATTTTCTACTCATAGTGGGCTGGCTAACTTCCAATACCTTCGCCGCTAATTTCAATGACTTGTATTGTTCCATTGCCATGTTAATCAGTTGTTCCTCCACAAGGTCTACTGCTTCTTGCAATGGCATTAGAAAATCGATAACAGGTGTTGAAGTCCGTTTGGGCTCTTTAATAGGAAGGACCTCTTTAATCATCGTAACATCCACTTCAGGTGTTCTGCTCGTAATTGTAAGCCTTTCCACGATATTTTCAAGTTCACGTACGTTACCTGGCCATTGATGGATACATAGCATGTCGATCGCATCCGGGGTGAAAGCTATCATTCGATTGTACAGTGTATTGTACTTTTGTAAGAAAAATTGAACCAGATAGGGGATCTCATCTACACGATCTCTAAGCGGCGGAAGGTGGATCGGCACGACATGAAGGCGATAATATAAGTCTTCTCTGAATTCCCCTTTCTTCACCATTTTTTCAAGTGATTTATTGGTCGCTGCAATCACTTGAATGTCAACAGGGTGGGAGGTGGAACTGCCAATTGGTGTGACAATGCGTTCTTGAAGAACCCGAAGCAGTTTGACCTGTACGTTAAGCGGTAATTCTCCCACTTCATCCAAGAATAAGATCCCCTTATGAGCAAGTGTGAATTTTCCCATGGCTCCGCCTTTTCTTGCACTGGTAAAAGCCCCTTCTACGTAGCCAAACAGTTCGCTTTCAATCAAGTTTTCCGGGATAGCGCCGCAATTGACTGGTATGAACGGTCCTTCGCTTCTTTTACCCATGTTATGTATGGCCCTGGCAGCCATTTCCTTTCCTACACCGGATTCGCCTAATAAAAGGACTGTTGCGCTAACATCACAAACCATTTGCATTTTATGAAGAACTTCAAGCATGGAATTACTTCGGATCACAAATGGAAAAGATGGTTTTTTCGATTCTGCGACTGGCCCGGATTGATTTCCTGAATTATCTGGATAAGAGTCGTTAATTTCTTTGTAGGCCCAAACCCATTCTCCTGATTCAATCGGGTATGCCGTCACCAGCATCTCAAGCCCTTGCCATGAGGATTGCATGAACGTTTTTTTTTCATGTTTGGCCATAACCTCTTCTGCCAGGCTCGTAGAAAATAGATCTTGTTCGACATCCTTGATAGAACCGCCTGCACTAGCAGATTTAATTGTATGGAATAAGGAATTTCTCGTTCCGTTCGATTTCAATATGATGCCTTTTTTATCTGTCACGATAAGCTGATCATAAATAGACAAGAGTGCAGAGGTGAAGTAATCCATTAATGTCTACCTGCCTTTCATTAAACTCCTAGATTCAATATGACAGAAATTTCACAACTGTTCAATAGTTTCGAAAATGAATATTATTCCTATTGAAAACGCTTTAATAATGGCCCTTTCTAGTTGGCATGGTTATTGCATTTAAGAAAAGTGAGGGACTAAACAAGAGAAGGCAAAGGGGGGAGAAGCCATTTTGAATAAAGTGAATCTGTTTCAACAGAATATCCATTCAGAAAATCCCTTCATCAAAAGTCTATATTCAGATTTGAATGAACGGATCGATGCGTATGAGCAGGAAGATGCTGTGAAAGTCGACAAAATGAAATGGAGGGATGCGACCGGTTCTATTTTTTTCATGCTTTTAATCATTGTCTATTTAGTCTATGTACTTGTTTAAGGTAGTGTACTTTTACATTGTCTATTACATGAACAGCCGTAATTCCATTCCATTCAATCAATATATCTATAGTTGGGAGAGAAGCGTGTGAGTAAAGAGAATTCCTCCATTTCGAAGGATGTGGCCTTTGGGTTTTTACCGGCAAGTAAAAGTGACCGGATTTTTAACCTTAGGGATTTAATTTTAGTTCAGGTTGTTATTGGTCTCTCATCTTTTGGGCTGTTAACTGGGGGATATACAGGTACAATGCTTGATTTAAAGCACTCACTGGCAGCGATTTTATTCGGTAATGCCTTCCCGATGTTGTTGATCGTTCCCATTACCTTGTATTTTGCGCGCTACGGCATAGACACCTTTGTCGGGTTTCGAAGTTCACTAGGCTATCTAGGATCCAATATTTTTTTCTTTGTTTTTCTTATTTTAACTCTCGGCTATATTTCGATTGCGCTTTTTATGTCTGGCCAGGCTTTGGCAGAGGCTGCTAATTGGATAAGGATGCCTGGCTTTTTCTCAAGCCAAACAACGGGAGCGCCGTTTTTCGCGATAGTACTCTTTATCTGTGCATTTCTGGTAACGGTGAGGGGACCGATAGCTATTCAGAAATATACGACAGTAGCCGTTCCTGCTTTTTTGGTTCTCATGTTTGGCCTTCTCTCAATAGTCTTGTTCGGACAGGGATTCACGAATGTTGCTACTATACTTCCTTCCGAACCGTTTGAAACGACTTCACGTTCGTTCGCGACCGCCCTGGAATTAAACATCGGACTCGGCTTCTCATGGCTTCCATACCTTGGCCAATACAGCCGTTTATCCAAAACGGAAGGGGGGGCATTCAAAGCGGGCTTCTATAGCTATGGAATTATCGTCTGTATCGCTGCTTTAGTTGGGGCACTCGCTGCATTAGTTGCCGGGTCGCTTAATCCTTCCGACTGGATGTTTTCAATTGCAGGTAGCTGGGGAGGTTTCATTGGCTTGATTCTGCTTTCGGTAGGGAATGTTGGTGCAGCCATTTTCCTTATGTACTCACAAGCGGTCAGCTTTAAAACGGTATTCCCAAAAAAGTCATGGATGATTGCTATGGGAACAACGGTACCAGCTATTTTCTTGCTTTTAAGCTCTACGTTTTACGATGCATTTGGTTCATTCATTGCTGTCATTTCCTTTATTATGGCTGTTCTTGGCGGCATTGTCGTTTCAGATTACTTCTTCGTTAAGCGCCAACGCCTTTCTTTAAGAGATCTGTATGACACACAAGGCTGTTACACCTATTGGAAAGGAATTAACCCCTCTTCCGTTTTTACGGTGGTTATTGGGACGATTGTTTACTGGGCACTTTATAATCCATTGACTTTTGAATCAAGTAACTTTTTCCTTTATACAGCAGCAGGCATTCCAACATACTTTGTCGCGTTAGGCACTTACTATGTTTCAGCTAAATACATTTTCCGTTATGAAGTTGATAGAGTTCGCTCATCTGTTGAATTAAAAGGAAACCAAATAGAAAAAAACGTACTATAAAGAATTTTGATAACGAGAGGAGATTGTTCAATGTTCACACAAAGATTGGATTTCAAGACCACTGATTTAGATACATTTCCGTTTCCATTCACTTCTGGTAACTATCGCTATTCAAACGATTTGAAAACACTCTCAAACATTAACTGTATTGAAGTTACACCAGAATACAGACTCCAAGTGGAAGCGAAGCGGCGTCTTCTTCAAGAGCAGCCGCATATAAGGTTTCAATCGTTTCCACACACATTAGAGATGCAATGGGAAGTACTTGAAATGCTTATCGACATGGCAACTGATCGCTACCCGGAGCATTTCGAGGTCATTAAAGATGAAGGCAGCTGGACGTTCAAGAACCACATCTTAGGAGAGTCAGAATCATTCGTGTTTGGTGATGCCAGTACGCTACCAAATGAGCCGCTTGATTATATTGGCCGTCATTTCCACAATGACTTTGTCTTAATGGTTCATCGCGATAGTAACTTCTATTTGGAAGTGGGGCAGGTCTCCTATGCAGCCCTTTTTTCAGCCAACTGGAATAAAGGGATGTCTTTCGATGAGATTCATGCACCTGTCCCATTTGTATCGCGAAAAGGCGATGAGCTAGCAGAGCGCGTTCGTAAGTTTTTATTATCCATTGAGCCAGGAAAGCCATGGACTCGGATTAACTGGAACCTGATGGCAGACCGTTGGGATGTCAATTATGAAACGATGGATGTGTGGGAACCGCAGCGTTCTGAGATAACGCCCGAAAGTGCAGGAAAGCTAGTTCGTTTACGAGTTGAAGAACAAAAATTTTATCGCATGCCACGAAGCAACGCGATTCTATTCGTATTGAACACCCAGTTCCTGCCACTTGAAGATTTGACATTGCGCCAGGAGTGGTTTGATCTGACATATAGCGTGCTCCAGGATATTCCGGAACCTATGGCTGAATACAAAGGGATAGCTCCATTTCTTCCACAATCGGTCGAATATTTGAGACGCATTGATGAAAAACGGTAAAGCGAACAAAGAAAATAAGGAGGATAGTGCCTTGTACAATAGTCCAGTATTATTTGATAAATCTGTTACAATCGTAAATCAATTCACTCCTCGGAAAGAACGGAGAAAATTTGTCGTCATAACGGATCAAGCCGGGTACGAAAAGGCGAAGAATTTCACTTCTGAAATATTAGGTACAGTGCCTTTCGAGTGCCTTACTATTAACAGTGTGGAAGATAAAGAGAAGGTTAAGAGATTCTTCTTGTCACAGAAGATGGGGACGCAATGTTATATTGCGGCTGAGTGGAACAATGCTGTTATGGTCTTCTCGCTTGGGGTAGAGGCGGGTCTATCTGAAGATGAGATCCAGACAATGATTATCGGGCCCAAACGCCGCTACGTTTATTGCATGAAATGCTTCGAAGTTTCGGAAGTCTCAGTAGAAGCAGCGATTGCAGAATGTGACCATTGTAGAGCCAGTCTTGAAATCGGTCCTTTTTATTCAATCGTACGGGAAGGTTATATTGGTTACCCATTCATCCCAGTCGACAAAGAAAAAGTAGCAGGGAGTTGATCATCATGCGATTAGTGGGAAATATTCAAATGAAAGTAAATAGGATCATTCAAGAAACTCCACTCGTGAGACAGTTCGAGTTGATTCCGGTTGATGGAAACCCATTGCCTGCTTTTACTGGAGGTTCGCATGTAACTACATTCATGCCGGCCGGAGAAACGATTTTCGAGAGGGAATACTCCATTATCAGCCATCCGAGAGACCGTAAGAAATATGCCATTTCAATCCGTCGTGACGAGGCGTCTCGCGGAGGCTCTGCATACTGGCATGATTATGTAAAGGAAGATACTAGGCTGGAAGTCAGCTTTCCTAAAAACAACTTCCCTCTCAGCTTTCGAGCGAAGCATCATGCGTTTTATGCAGCTGGAATAGGCATCACTCCATTTTTGGCGATGATGGAAGACATGGCTGCTGAAGGCCAAACCTTTGAACTCCATTATGCAGCACGCACACCGGAATTATGTGCTTTTTATGATCTGTTGAAAGCTAAATATCCGGATCAATGCACTTTTTATTTTTCGCAGGCAGAAGCGAAAAGCAGAATGACACCTGCGACGATGATGGATCATCGTATTGGCACACATGTTTATTTTTGCGGACCGCTCGAGATGGTGCAACAGTATCGTGAGGCAGCCAGTTCATATGGGTATCCCGAACATGCGATTCACCTCGAATTATTCGCCGCAAAAAATGATG
The DNA here is from genome assembly GCF_037992945.1 of Peribacillus sp. FSL E2-0218. Lineage (NCBI taxonomy): Bacteria > Bacillati > Bacillota > Bacilli > Caryophanales > Bacillaceae > Peribacillus > Peribacillus sp. FSL E2-0218. The sequence continues at coordinate 968,310 of NZ_CP150304.1, forward strand.
GGCCCAAAGATCCTTTCTTTGTTGACCTTACAGATAGCGATCGGTCCATCTCGGTTCATGAAGGAGAAACACTGCTTGAAGCCCTTTTAAGGGAAGGAATTGATGCACCGTATTCATGTAAAGTCGGCGGGTGCGGAAGCTGTGAGGTAGCTGTCGATGATGGGGAAGTGGACCACCGTGATTTCTTCCTTAGCGAAGAAAACCGCCAATCACGCAACTCAATCCTGACATGCTGCTCACGGGCGAAGGGAGACAGACTTGCTTTAAAACTTTAATACTTCAATACAAGGTAAAAAAATGAATCGGAGGCTAAAACATGACAATTATAGAAACGGCAGTTTTAGAACTGAAAAATTACATTAATGGTGAGTGGCAGTCTTCATCTTCAAATGAAGTAATTCCGGTCATTAATCCTGCGACACAGGAAATCATCGCTAGGGCACCGCGAGCGACCAAGGAAGAAACGGAACTAGCCATCTCAGCTGCGAAAGACACATTCAAAAGCGGAGTCTGGTCAGGACTTACAGCACAAGAGCGTGCTTCCTATTTATATAAAATCGCAGATAAAATTGATGAACGTGCGGAAGAGTTAACGATTCTTGAAACAATGGATAACGGGAAACTTAAAGCAGAGGCGGCTTTCGATATTGCCGATGCAGCTTCGTGTTTTCGTTACTACGCCGGCTTGGTTCAACATCCAGAAGGGGAAACATACCAAGTTCCCGCTCCCGTACAAGCTATGGTCGTTCGCGAGCCTGTAGGTGTAGCTGGTTTGATTGTACCTTGGAACTTCCCTCTTCTAATGAGTGTATGGAAAATCGCACCTGCCCTTGCGGCAGGTAATACGATAGTGTATAAACCGGCAGAAGTGACACCTGTTACAGCAACGAAGCTGTTTGAAATCTTAGAGGAAGCGGGCATCCCAAAAGGAGTCGCCAATATGGTGATGGGCCGCGGGACTGTCGTAGGCCAAACAATTGCCGAAAGCAAGGATGTTGACATGGTTTCATTTACAGGAAGTACAGACGTTGGCCGCTCGATCATGAAAGCGGCAGCAGGCAATTTAAAGAAAATTTCCCTTGAGCTTGGCGGTAAATCACCTAACATCGTTTTTGCGGATGCGGATTTAGAAACAGCGGTCGATTACGGATTGTTCGGTATCTTCTTCGGTGCAGGACAAGTATGTTCGTCAGGTAGCCGCATTCTTGTTGAAGAAAGCATGTATGCTGAATATGTAAAATGCTTTGTGGAACGCGCAAGTAAAATTAAAGTTGGACCTGGTCTTGCACAAGGAAGCCATATGGGAGCGATAGTAAGCGAAGCACAAATGAAGAGTATTTTAAATTATATTGAAATAGGCAAACAGGAAGGTGCGACACTTGCAACAGGAGGTTACCGGCTCGTTGATGACGGTCTTGACAAAGGATTCTTCCTTGCACCGACTGTCTTCACCAATGTAACAACTGACATGCGCATCGTTCAAGAGGAAATCTTTGGTCCAGTTGTTGTCATCCAAAAGTTTAAAGATGAAGAAGAGGCTATTAAACTGGCAAATGATACAGACTACGGGCTAGCAGGAGGCGTCTTCTCTAACGACGGGGCAAAAGCACTGCGTGTAATCAAGAAAATACGAGCGGGCATTACATGGGTAAATGATTATCATCCAACATTTGTCGAGGCCCCATGGGGCGGTTACAAACAGAGCGGGATTGGACGCAGTTTAGGAAAATACGGCTTAGACGAATACCAAGAAATTAAACAAATCAACATTAATCTCGATGTAAAACCGATTGGCTGGTTCCCCAATTAAGCTAGAGAAGAAGCAAACAACTTGTAAAAAACCTAATCCAATTACGGATTAGGTTTTTTGGATTGTCCAGCAGAAGATTCCTTTATTTGCTATTTTACGCAATATAGATATAAAAGTTAAACTAGGCCTCTAAGGTCATATAAAATTATTTATCACTATAATAGAATTTAGTCAGGAATTTATTGATAGGGAGGTAATGTACTTGCATTCAAGGTCATACAAAATATTGAGATCCATGATGCAACGGGACGACGATGTAATCATTGGTCACCATCTTGCCAAATTAACAAATGTCTCGGCAAGAACGATTCAGAAAGATATAAAGATGCTCAATGATATAGTGAAACAGTATGGAGCATGTATCCATTCTATTCGGAGCGTTGGTTACAAGTTGGAGATTAATGATCCTGAAACGTTCTACCTGTTTATCAAAGAAGAGCAAAAGAGGCAAGGAGTGGAAACGGAAGTCCCAGGTGATACCGAAGAAAGAGTTCTTTTTTTATTAAGGAGATTACTTCTTGCTGAAGGTTATGTAAAGCAGGATGATTTAGCTGAGGAAATGTATGTCAGTAAATCAACCATTCAAAAACTAATGAAGGATGTAAGGGAAAAGCTGGCTGTGTACAAGTTGACCCTACCAAGCAAGTCAAGTTTTGGACTTAAGATTGAGGGAGATGAGTTTAATTATCGTTCCTGTATTTCTGAATATTGTTTCATTAGAGACATAAACCATTCTTTCATGGCAAAGCAGACATTACTTAAAGAATCTTTTACGGAGAAACAAATTAGGGACTTAAAAAATCTAGTGTTAAATGCCGCTCCTAATAGAAACATACATATTTCAGACAGAGATTTTGAAGATGTACTGATTCATTTTCTTGTTGCTATTAAGCGGATTAACGAGGGTCTTTATATTAGAAAAGATGAACTGAAGAGCAGGGAAATTCCCCTGGCCCTTGCAAGTTCCGTCGTGATTGATTTATTAAAAGAAATAGAATCGATTTTCAATGTGACAATACCTGAGCCGGAACGTATATATCTATGTCTTCTTTTACTAGGAAAGAAGATCATTCCTAATGAGTTAAAAAATGATACGTCCTCTATTAGGGAAATGAACAAAGTGATAGACGATATGCTTTGTGCAATTTTTTTGGAAATGAATATTGATTTTCGGGAAGATCCAGAATTAAGGACTAGTTTATTTAATCATATAAAAGTGATGTTAAACCGCTTAGAGTATGGATTGAATATACGAAACCCGATACTGAAAGAGATTAAAGAAAAATACCCTTTCTCCTTTGAGATGGCACTAATAGCAGCCCAATCTCTTGATAATAGTTTAAAAATTGAAATAAATGACGAAGAAATAGGGTTTCTGGCTATTCATTTAGAGGGTGCCTTACAGCGTATGGACGCCAATGTCACACGTATACGATGTTTAGTGGTTTGCTCTACAGGTACTGGAAGCGCCCAGTTGTTGAAGTATGGACTAAATAAACATTTAGGAGACCGATTAACGATTATAGGCGTTCAAAGTTATTATGCCCTATCACAAATGGATTTGAAAACGATCGATTTAATAGTTAGCACCATCCAAATTGATGCTGCGCTTCCGATCCCATTTATAAAGGTAAGTCCAATATTATCTGAACAAGATATAATTGCCATTAAAAATAAATTGAAAGCAATCCATACGAAAAATCATTGTGAAATAGCACAGTTTATTAAAGAAGATTTAATTTTTCTACAGATGGAGCTCAGCAGCCCAGAAGAAGTAATTGAGTCCATATGTCAAACAATTATTACTAAACAACTCGCTTCCCCGGATATTACGAAATTAGTTATCGAAAGGGAGATGGCTTCACCAACTTCGTATGGTAATTTAATTGCGATCCCCCACCCATTAAAACATATTAGTTATGAAACCTTTTTAGCTTTTTGTACACTAAAAAAACCGATCAAATGGGGAAATGAAATGGTTCAGTTAATCTGTTTTTTTAATATAAAGAAAAATAATGAAATGGATTTACAAGTCTTATATGAGTTTCTCTATACCATGATCAATGATAAAAATATTGTTGAAAAATTAACAAATTGCCGGACTGTGCCTGAATTTTCGGCACTTTTATACAGTCAGGACAAAAGTAACAAGATTCATATCATAAAATAATATACGGGAAGCTGGAAGAGGTGAAATTTGTCTATGCAACGAAACGATTGAGCGTGTGTTCGGAAGGTTCAAAAGTAAAGCATGGTATGCGTTGGACCGCTTGGAAATAAAATATTCGTTGCCTTGATTGTAAAGAAGATGGACTATTGGACAGGGCAAGGTCCAAAACACGGTACAACATAGTGGGCTCGTAAAGTTCTAATCTCTTAAATTCAGGCGTCCCCCTTTTGTCTACAAACTGAAACTTCCGTATTATAACGGAAGTTTCAGACTGTAGACAAACTCGATGAAAATCGAGTTTGTCTATTTTTATGGCCTGTACAATTTAGACGTTGATTTCCACTCCAGGCACTCGCTTTCCGCGGGCGGTCGGGGAGCCTCCTCGGCTTTGCCTGCGGGGTCTCCCCTAGACGCGCTTTTCCCGCAGGAGTCTCGTACCTTCCGTTCCAATCAACTTTGTCTTACCTTTTAGATAGAACACTTTTGACTGGAGTCATTTTTGTTTTAAAATTGAAGGATTAAAACTTGAGGTGATGAGGATGCTTTCTAAACATGATTCTATTCAGCGAGATCAACTTGAAATGATTACTTTAGATCAACTGGTGCCACCGAACCATTTGGTTCGTAAAATGGAGGCTGCCATTGACTTCACTTTCATTTATGACTTGGTGAAAGATATGTACTCAGAGGTAGGACGCCCAAGTATTGATCCAGTTATTTTAGTTAAACTGACTTTCATTCAATATACCTTCGGTATTCGTTCCATGCGTAAAACGATTGAAGAAGTTGAAACCAATATGGCTTATCGTTGGTTCTTAGGCTATGGTTTCCATGATAAAGTGCCTCATTTCTCTACGTTCGGAAAAAATTATGAGCGACGCTTTAAAGATACAGACCTGTTTGAACAGATTTTCTGTCGCATTTTAATGACAGCTGCTAATAAAAAGTTAATAAGTGTAGAACACGTTTTCGTGGATTCCACACATGTGAAAGCCAGTGCGAATAAACGGAAATTTGAAAAGAAAATCGTTCGTAAAGAAACACGAGCGTATCAAGGACGTCTTCAAGAAGAAATCAATCAAGATCGTGAAAACCACGGAAAGAAGCCTTTTCCACCAGATAAATTTGATAAGGAAGAAACCAAAGCAATTAAAGAAAGTACTACGGATCCTGAGAGTGGCTACTATGTGAAAGATGAACGAACAAAACAGTTTGCCTATTCATTCCATGCGGCCGCAGACGGCAACGGTTTTGTATTGGGAACGATTGTAACACCTGGTAATACACATGACAGTCATATTTTGGAGCCACTTGTTGAGCAAGTGATTGAGAAAGTTGGAAAACCAGAAGCAGTTGCCGCAGATGCAGCTTATAAAACACCAGCGATTACAAGCTACCTATTTAACAAAGAAATCACACCTGCTTTACCCTATACACGTCCTCGTACAAAAGAAGGATTCTTTCGCAAACATGACTATGTTTACGATGAACACTTTGATTGTTACCTTTGCCCTTCGGGAGAAACTTTAAAGTACTCAACAACAAATAAAGAGGGCTATCGCGAATACAAATCGCCCAAACAAATTTGTGCAACATGCTCATTTTTATCACGGTGTACGGAAAGCAAAGACCATCAAAAAGTAGTGACACGGCATATCTGGCAAGCATATGTGGAAGAAGCAGATCATCTGCGTCATCATCAAGAGGTAAAACCTATATATGCGAAACGCAAAGAAACGATTGAGCGTGTATTCGCAGATGCAAAAGAAAAGCATGGTATGCGTTGGACTACTTTAAGGGGACTTAAAAAATTGTCGATGCAGGCGATGCTTACTTTCGCTGCCATGAATGTAAAGAAGATGGCCACTTGGACATGGCAAGGTCCTAAAATGGCTTAACATAGTGGCTCGAAGAGCCCAAATCTCGTAACCTTTGGTCAAAATTTCAAAGGAATTTCAAAAGGGGTTCGGAATTTTTTAATTCCGAACCCCTTTTGTCTACAAACTGAAACTTCCGTATTATAACGGAAGTTTTTTGTGTATGGATGAAAACGTTTTCTTGGTAGGGTAGATACATGGAAGAACAAGTTTGGAACAAGAAATGTTCCGTTAAAGAGAAAGGTTGAGTCAATGTGGAAGCAAGTTTACCGATTAGTTTTCAAATGATCCTGCATGGTGGCAATTCACGGAGTCATTCGATGGAAGCGCTTCAATTTGCAAAGTCGGGTGAGATCGAACAAGCAAAAAAGAGTCTTCAAAAAGCGAAAGAAGAGTTAACACTTGCTCATCGAATACAAACAAATCTCATACAAAACGAAGCAGGGGGGAATAATACTGAAATTTCTCTAATTCTGATTCATGCTCAAGATCATTTAATGAATGCTATCACAGTAAAAGACTTAGCGGAAGAATTTATTTATCTTTACAAAGAATTGAAAGAAATGAAAGAAAGATAAAAATTAAAATTGGGAGTGACTTGAAATGAACATTTTATTATCTTGTGCGGCTGGAATGTCAACCAGTATCATCGTAAAAAAAATGCAAGATGCTGCTGCAGCTCAGGGAAAGGACTATGAAATCATAGCCTTGGATATAGAAAAGGCGGAGAAGGAATTCGAGAAATATGATGTTGTTTTAGTGGGTCCCCAAATCCGCTATATGTTAACCAAATTCAAAGCCAAAGGAGAAAAAGTTGGTATTCCAGTAGAGTTGATTAATCAAATGCATTACGCCATGTGTAACGGAGAAGAAGTGTTGAAACAAGCTGAAAGGTTAGTAGTAACCTAATAAAAAAAGAATGAGGGGAGTTCTATATATGAGGAATGTTTACAATTTCATGGATGAAAAAATCACTCCTGTCGCTTCCAAAATATCCAATCAACGTCATCTTTCTTCAGTAAGAGACGGTCTGATTATGGCCATGCCACTATTAATCATTGGATCTTTTTTCTTGATTCTCGCCTACTTGCCTATTTCGGGTTATCCAGAATTTATGGAGAACATGTTTGGAGGCAACTGGCAGACAAAATTAACCTATCCTGTAAGCGTTACCTACGACATTATGGCATTATTGGTCTCGTTTGGCATAGCATACCGTTTGGCTGAAAAGTACGGAACCATCGATGCAGTAATGACCGGAGTCTTTTCGATGGTCTGCTTCGCGTTAACTGTACCGCAGCATGTTATGTTTACGCCAGAAGGGTCACAAAAGGCTTTGGAAGTTGGAGGAGTTCTTCCTACAGCTCAGTTGGGCAGCCAAGGATTATTTGTTGCCATAGTTATTAGTATTCTTTCCACAGAAATTTATCGTTTCTTCTATGAAAAAGATTTTGTTATCAAGATGCCTGATAGTGTTCCTCCTGCTGTATGGAAGTCATTTTCGGCACTAATTCCTGGAACGATAACGATCTTAGTCATCTGGGGACTTAGATTATTAATTGAAGTTACGCCTTTTGAAAGCATGAATAATATCGTTTCTATCATAATAGGCATCCCTATGCAGTATGTCGGGGGAACTTTGCTTGGGATGATTGTAATCGTATCGGTAATTGGTGTTTTATGGTCTGTTGGACTGCATGGCGATGCCATTTTAAGTGCTTTCACTACTCCGATATGGCTTAAGAATATGGATGAGAACCGAGCTGCATTTCAGGTAGGTAAAGAAATTCCGAATATTTTCACTCAGCAATTTTATGAGTTATTTATTTGTATAGGAGGTACCGGCGCACTGTTTTCCATTGTCATGCTGATGCTTTGGAGAAGCAAAAGTCAACAAATGAAGGAATTGGGCAGGGTTGCCGCACCAGCAAGTGTATTCAATATAAGCGAGCCTGTAATTTTCGGTGTACCAATCGTGTTGAACCCGTATCTATTCATTCCATTTTTCATGACACCGATCATATTGGTTATTGTTACGTATTTTGCCATGAAGACAGGGTTGGTTGCACGACCTGTAGGCATTGCGTTACCTTGGACCACTCCTCCTATCATCAGCGGGTACTTAGCTACAGGTGGTAAAATTTCAGGAGCCGTTATGCAGATTGTGAATATTTTAATAGCTTTAGTCATATATTATCCTTTTTTTAGGATTTGGGATAAGCAAAAATATAGAGAAGAAAGCGATATGAACGAAAAAATCAATCGTGATGTGGAGATGACTTTATGAAACAAGGAATCAAAATTGCAACAATCGGTGGAGGTTCTAGCTACACGCCCGAATTAATTGAAGGATTTATTAAGCGACATAACGAATTGCCTGTAACCGAAATCTGGCTTGCAGATATAGAAGAAGGCAAAGCCAAGCTTGAAATTGTCGGAAATTTAGCAAAACGGATGGTTGAAAAGGCGGGTGTAGCCATTGAAATCCATTTGACATTAGATCGAAAAGAAGCGTTAAAGGATGCCGATTTCGTTACGACACAAATGCGAGTAGGGATGCTGGACGCACGCATGAAAGATGAGGCTATTCCATTAAAGTATGGTGTGATCGGGCAAGAAACAAATGGTCCTGGCGGCTTATTCAAAGGAATGCGTACAATTCCAGTAATTTTAGAAATATGTAAGGAAATGGAGTGTTTATGTCCGGATGCCTGGTTAATTAATTTCACGAATCCTGCAGGTATGGTAACGGAGGCCGTTCTTCGATACAGCAACATCAAGAAGGTAGTCGGACTTTGTAACGGACCGATCGGTACAACTAAAGGTCTTGCCAAAATGTTAGAGGTTGATTCTGAAAGAGTCTATGTCGAATATGCAGGCCTGAACCATATGGTATTTGGTCTTCATGCTTATGTCGATGGTGAAGAAGTAACCAAAGAAGTGATGAGTATGCTGGGGGGAAGGGAAAAGGATGGGATAACCCCGAAAAATATAGCTGCGCTTTCTTGGGAACCTGATTTCATTGAAAGACTTGGTGTCGTCCCAAGTGGATACCATCGATATTATTATCAAACGGATAAAATGCTTCGACAACTTCTGGACGATGCTAAACATGAGGGGACACGCGCAGAAGTGGTCCGAAAACTTGAAAGCGAGCTTTTCGAGTTATATAAAGATGAGAGCTTAGCTGTTAAACCGAAACAATTGGAGGGCCGTGGAGGTGCATACTATAGTGAGGCAGCTGTCCAGCTGATTCACTCCATTCACACGGATAAGCGTGATATCCAAACGGTAAATGTCCGAAATAATGGTGCCTTATCGAGCATTCCCGATGAGTCTGCTGTTGAGATAAACTGTGTTATTACGAAGCATGGCCCTGTTCCACTAACAGTAGGTGACCTACCAATACAAGTAAGAGGACTTGTTCAACAAATTAAATCATTCGAAAGAATAGCGTGTGAAGCGGCCATTACCGGAAACTATCAAACAGCTCTTCTGGCAATGACGATCAATCCACTCGTGCCATCCGACACAGTTGCCAAACAAATATTGGATGAGATGTTGGAAGCACATAAACAATTCCTTCCCCAATTCTTTCAAAGGGAATCAATAACTAAAGCGTAAGTGAGCATATGACCGTTCAGAAACTATGATTATTCTTTAGGAGGAAATTAATAATGGAAGTTTGTGTATTTAAAGATTATAGTGAAATGTCCAAGCAATCTGCAGAGATGATCATTAAAGCAGTGAACGAAAAACCGGATGCATTATTGTGTATTGCCGCTGGAAGTACGCCAACTGGAACATTGCGCTATTTAGTTCAGGAAGCAAAACATAAAAGAGTTGATTTTTCTAATTGCAAATTTGTCGGGCTCGATGAATGGGTAGGTATGGATCGCCATGACGAAGGAAGTTGCCAGCATTATCTATATTCAGAATTTTTCGATGTTTTGAATATTAATCAGGAAAATATTCATTTTTTCGATGCTAAAGCAGAAGACTTAGAAGGAGAATGCAAAAAAACAGATAAATATATAGAAGAGCATGGTCCGATCAATGTATGTATTTTAGGCTTAGGCATGAACGGTCACCTTGCCTTGAACGAGCCAGGCATATCATTCGAATTGTCTAGCCATGTTGTAGACCTTGATAATACTACGAAGGCAGTAGGTCAGAAGTATTTCACTGAAGCTAAAGAACTCTCAAAAGGGATTACATTAGGCTGCCGGCAATTTTTAGATGCTAAATTAGTGATGCTCCAAGTAAATGGCAGTAGAAAAAGAGAGATAGTAAAAAAGCTAATTGAAAAGTCAGTTACAACAGCATTACCTGGAACCATTTTAAAAAAACACGAAAATTCTTTTTTATTACTTGATGAAGAAGCTGCTGAAATTCTCTAATGCCCCCGTTATACAGCTAAAGCCTAAAATAAGGGGGGAAGAATTGTATATGGAAGAATAAATTTATACAATAGTAGATAATGAAGTACTTCTCCAACTTTCGACAGCAGCGGATTTAAAAAGTGCATCATTTTCTATGAATGTATGCACCATAATTAGAGGAAACGCCGTCATCATTTGGATGGCGTTTTCCAGTCACTTTGGATTACATAGAACGAAATCCAGAAAGATGAGAGGGATTAGACATGATTGTAATTGAAAATGATTGGTTAGAGGTAGGAATAGTAAGCAACGGTGCAGAGGTACGTGAAGTGAAGCATAAGAAAAATGAACTAAACTACATGTGGACAGGGGATAGCACATACTGGGGACGCGTGTCTCCGGTTCTATTTCCGATAGTAGGGCGTTTAAAGGAAGATCAGTATCACCTTGATGGTCTGACCTACAAGATGTCACAGCATGGCTTTCTGCGAGACGTTAAGTTCATGGTTGAAAAGCTGACAACAGATAGCGCGTCTTTTGTGTTTGAGTCTGCTGGACGTTTCATCGATGTTTATCCATACGAATTTAAATCCACTATTCATTATTCACTTAAAGAGGATTCACTCAGCGTTCGTTGGAAGATAGAGAATAAAAGCAAGGAAGAAATGTATTTTTCCATTGGAGCGCATCCGGCATTTAAGATTCCGCTCTTAGAGAATGAAACGATTCATGACTACAGTCTTAAGTTGACCTCAGCTAAGAACAAGAATCCGCTTGAATACGAGTTAAAAGATTCTCTTATCCACGAAAAAGCTGCTGTTAACAATACTGAAACGATACCGCTCACAAGGTCCTTATTTGCAAATGATGCGCTTGTATACAGCAATATGGATCTCACGACACTCACATCCAATAAATCGGGTCATGGCGTCCAAGTAAGTCACAATGACTTTCCTTTTGTAGGGATTTGGTCAAAACATGTCGATTCAGATGGTACTATGGCACCGTTTGTTTGCATTGAGCCGTGGTATGGCATTGCGGACACGCATAATACATCGGGGAATTTGAAGGAGAAGTTTGGCGTGAATAGGCTTGGAGTTGGAGAAACTTTCCAGTCTGAGTATAGTATAAAGTTTATATAGAGCTAATGAATGAAATGATCATTTCATTCATTAGCTCATTGCGAAGTAAGCTACCTAGAAACAGGATTGGACCAATATCAATTACATCCAAATGGAAGCTAAGATCGCGTGGGCAAAATTAGAAGGTAATGACTAATTGAAGGATAACCTTCTCAACTAAAGAGTGATCCATATCAATCTCGGGAGCTGATCATCAGCTCCTTTTCTTATGGTATAAAGGGAAAGGTTAAGGAACAAGGATAACCACATTGGCATATAACTGAGTGGACTCACATTTGGGCTACCATATAGAAAGCGGCTTGTAACAAAGAATGGGTAAGGTAACGATTTAGACAGAACTCCATACCATACAAGCTGCATCCCATCCCATGACTTTTCATGAGATCTCGAAGAATATCAAAGTAACGGATGGACCATATGGGTGTTAACAGCCAGGCAGAAATGATGGGCAGAATAGAGCGATTATATAGAATGATATTTAGGGTTGATGTTCTAGTTGGCAGACGATAATGCGGGAAATTGTATTTATTAACCAACATAATTAAATAGTACAATATACCAGTGACATTTTTCGCTTAAAAATATAACCTGATGTTGAGGTGTTCTATATGACAAAACGAAATAAAGTAATATGTCTTACTTTCATTGTTTTATTTGTCGGTTTAATTGGCTTTAACCAGGCAACCATTAAGGAGTTAGCCCCAAGTGTAGCCAAAGCAGCCACTGTAACCTATACAGCAAGTGCAAACCTGAACGTCCGCACAGGTCCTTCCACTGCCAATAAAATCATAACGACCGTAAAACAAGGCACAAAGCTAACGGTAATGGGAAAAGAGGCAAACGGATGGCTAAAAGTAAGCTTAAAAGGTCAAACAGGCTATGTCAGCAGCCAATATGTGAAAATATCAAACTCTTCAGCAACTAAAATATATACAGCAAGTGCAAACCTGAATGTCCGCACAGGTCCATCTACTGCCAATAAAATCATAACCACCGTTAGTCAGGGCACAAAGCTAAAAGTTATCGGGAAAGAGGCAAACGGATGGCTAAAGGTTAGCATAAAAGGTCAAACAGGTTATGTTAACAGCAAATATGTGAAGGTATCAAATCCTTCATCTGACGCCATTCAGGTTGTTGCAAAGCCTGAAAGCATACCAGTGCTAGTCAATAAAAAAAATAAGTTACCAGAAAACTATGTTCCTAAAGACTTAGTGTATACGACGATACCGTTCACTTTCATAGAAAAGACAGAAAAGAGAAAAATGCGCAGTGAAGCAGCAGTTGCCATTAGTGAATTATTTGCGGAATCCAAGAGGCAGGGGATAAGTCTTCTCGGTGTATCTGCTTACAGATCACATGCTACACAAGTTGCCCTGTTTGATTATTATGTAAAAAGGGATGGGTATGCCAAAGCAATTACGTACAGTGCATTACCTGGAACAAGTGAGCATGAAACGGGCCTTGCCATTGATGTGACAGGAGGAAATGGTAAATGCGCGGCGGAGGATTGCTTTGGAGGTACTAAAGAAGCAAAATGGCTGCAGGCACATGCCGCGGATCATGGCTTCATAATCCGATACCCTAAAGGCAAGGAATCGGTTACTGGTTATAAATATGAACCATGGCACCTTCGTTATGTAGGCAAACCAATTGCCCAAACCATCATGGGCCACGAAATTACCCTTGAAGAATATTATTCTACGAAAGCCGTCCAAAACTAAAAAGAACGTCTTAAAGTCATATGTTTCTAGTGCACAAACTTCTATCCAGATAGCCTCATCAAAACCTTGATGGGGCTATTTTGTATATAGCACAACCTAAAACAGTCCATATAACTTCGAATTTTTGCTATTCGTTACGAGTTTCGGCATATTCAATGTGCACCTGTAATCCAGATAAGCATCCAGCTGCTCCATTTGGATGTTGGGTTATGGCTTGATGTGACGAGTCTTTTGATATAGGACTTGCAATAATGACATCCGACAGCGGCAACGATACTAACGAAATAAAAAAGAATTGATATATCCCTTCCAGTATGATACATTAAATGGAAATTTGAGGTGAACCCATATGCAGTCCGTTAAGAAGAGCATTTCCCTGTCACAATTACATCATCCTATAAAGTAGTCTTGCTATTCGATTTTTAAAAATCGGCATATAGGAAGGCTATTTATCATTAAACCGCATGGATTAAGTTATAAAACTTAAATCTCGTGCGGTTTTTTTATTTTAATAAAAATTGGAGGAATGAATGATGAGAAAAATGGATTACCAAAACGTAAAGGGCACTCAAGATTATTTACCGGATACAGAAGTGATACGAAGAGGCATCAGAAGGACAATAGAAGACGTTTTTATCCAATACGGATGTAAGCCATTGGAAACACCGATATTAAATTACACGGAATTGCTAGCTTCCAAGTATGGCGGGGGTGCCGAAATATTAGAGGAAATGTATACCTTAACAGACAGGGGAGAAAGAGATTTGGCGCTGCGATACGACCTCACTATTCCCTTTGCAAAAGTAGTTGCAATGAATCCAAGCATAAGGAGACCTTTTAAAAGATATGAGATAGGTAAAGTTTTCAGGGATGGACCGATAAAAACGGGAAGGCTTCGTGAATTTACACAATGTGACGTCGATATAGTGGGTATAGAATCTCAAGTTGCTGAAGCGGAATTAATGACGATGGCATTGGATGCATTCCGGAAGCTTGGTTTAAAGGTAAGCATCCAATATAATAATCGAAAATTATTAGCTGGAATGCTTGAGGCTTTTGGAACAACAGATGAAAAGATCAATAAAGTGATATTGATACTTGATAAACTTGAAAAAGTCGGATCGGAGGCTGTTACGGTGGAGCTAAGGGAACAAGGGCTGCTGCCTTCAACCATCAATTCGATTAATCGCTTTATAACCGCCGAGGATAATGCCAGTTCGGGCTATTTCGAGCCTCTCAGTGAACGGAATCAACAAATTAAGCAGGGAGTAGCAGAATTAAAAGAGCTGGAATCTTATCTCGAATTCCTTGGTGTCGATAAGCAATGTACATTCAATCCATTTTTAGCAAGAGGGCTGGAGATATATACTGGAACGATTTATGAGATATTTTTATCTGATAAAAGCATTAAATCAAGTATTGGCAGTGGCGGAAGGTATGACAATGCCATTGGTGGACTGATCGGGACGAATGAAAGCTTTTCAACGGTGGGGATTTCATTGGGTCTGGATGTTATTTATACGGCCTTACTATCTTCGAAGGAAAATATCGTGGAAAATCATGATGTGGATTTTTATGTGATCCCGATAAATACTGAAAAGCAAGCATTAGTAGTCGCAAGGCACCTAAGGGATAAAGGATATAAGGTGGAATATGAAATGGGAAAGAAAAGGCTCGGTAAAGCCTTAGATAAAGCAAATAAAGAGAAATTTCGTAATGTCATCATCATAGGAGAGAACGAGGTGAAAAATAATCAAATTAAAATTAAAGATATGTTCTCTGGTGAAGAAAGAATGGAGCCTTTTTCGTTCAGTGAAGGCTGATGAGGGACGAGGCATTAAGATTAAGTGCATTCGGATGAATCTTAAGCCGTTATAAATGATAGATTAAATCAAACATATCAAATATTTGTAAATTTACTAAATATTTGATATGTTTGATTGGAAAACTTCATACGTGTAGAAACGGGTGTAGATTGATATTTTTTCATCTACATAATAGGGAAGTCGGTTAGAGCCCGACGCTGTCCCGCAACTGTATTTGGGAGCGATCCGGATAAACCACTGTCTTCAGAAACATGAAGATGGGAAGGTTCGGGGAGTGATGATCATAAGCCAGGAGACCTGCCTGTTTCAGCACACATCTATACCTACGAGGATAGGGGGTGTTAAGTGCGAGCGATTGATCTGCATGTTTTTATTTTATCATGGGAAAACATGTTTATTTACGTATCAATTCGAACTTAACAACTTCTTTATTGGAAGTTGTTTTTTTATTTTAAGATCATCATCAGGAGCTGTGCAGAAAAAGTAGTGTATGTGAGCAATGTTGAAAGGGCTTACAATAAACTGGGAAGCCTGCCCGAGAGAAGAGGGCGATGAGTTGAAATGAGGAGGAAAGAAATGGGTGAACTTCAATGTAACGAACCTTTATTTCCTCATAAACTGGACACGGCAGGATTTACACCAGAGGATTTTAATGAGGAAGATCATCTCATATCAAAGACTACAGAGCTCTTTGTCAAAAACGAAATAATGCCCCTGCTGGATTCGATCGATCGGCATGATCACGGCAAGGTGAAAAAATTGTTTCAAGAAGCGGGAGAGCTCGGCTTACTCAGCGTAGAGGTTCCAGAGTCGTATGGCGGATTGTCCCTGAATAAAAAGCTTTCAGGGCTTGTGGCCGAGAAGATGGGATTTGGCGGTTCTTTCAGCGTCTCCTTTAATATACATGCAGGTGTAGGGACCCTCCCGTACGTTTATTACGGGACAGAAGAGCAAAAGCAAAAATACTTGCCAAAACTTGCATCAGGAGAATGGATTGGTGCTTATGCCTTAACGGAAAATAACGCGGGATCAGACGCGCTTAACGCCAAAACGACGGCGGTCTTAAATGAGCAGGGGACAGCCTGGCTATTAAATGGTGAAAAACAGTGGATCACGAACGCACAAGTAGCCGATGTATATGTTGTCTTTGCCAAAACAAATGACAGCATGACTGCATTCATTGTAGACAGAATGTTCAAAGGGGTTTCCGTCGGTCCCGAAGAGAAGAAAATGGGGATAAAAGGGTCTTCGACAGCCACTTTAATTTTGGAAGATGTCAGTGTACCGGCGCAGAATGTTCTGGGAAAAGTCGGGCAAGGCCATCATGTAGCATTGAATATTCTAAACATGGCGCGATTGAAGCTCTCCTTTTCTAACATCGGAGCATCCAAGCAAGCATTGGAGCTTGCCGTTAACTACGCGAAACAGCGTAAACAATTTAACCGGACGATCATCGGTTTTTCGATGATACAAGAAAAGATTGCGAATATGGCGATTGCGATTTATGGAGCGGAAAGTGCGGCCTACAGAACGGCTGATAGCTTGGACAACGTATTCGAAACGGACGAACCTCTCGATGAACAATTGGGAAAACTGGCAAACTATGCAGCCGAATGTGCGATCAATAAAGTTCATTGCTCCGAGATCCTTGATCGAATCGTGGATGAGGCTTTACAAATTCATGGGGGTTATGGCTACATGCAAGAGTACGAAGTGGAACGATTATATCGGGATGCCCGGATTAGCCGGATTTTTGAAGGAACGAATGAAATAAACCGTCTGACCATTGCCAAATTATTGATGAAAAAGGGGTTTCAAAACGGCGGCACATGGTTGAACCCTTTATTTGATGAGGAGGTGAACCGAAACCGGCAATACATCCAGTTTTCTAACATGCTTCTTCACAAATCTTTGAAAGCATTGATACATGCCAATATCAACATTCAACAGGAACAAGAATATTCCCGTTTGCTTGCAGACATGGTGAAGGAAATTCATGTGATGGAATCATCGGTCATTCGCACGGAAAAAGCGATACAAAAGAACGGGATGGAAAAAGAGCGGCTGAAAGAGAATATGACGAACGTTATCTGTGAAGAGGGGTATCGCAGAGTTGAAGAGATGGCCGTGTTGATTTTAACGGGAACGGAATCGGGTGAAGCAAGCAGAAAAGTATTATTGGAAGAAGTTCGCAGCCTTGCTGTTCCACTCTTTAGGAATCTGTTTATACAAAAACGTGAAATTGCAGAAAGAATGGCTGATCAAGAAAAATATAAGGTGTGAACGGAGTGAAGCCTAATGAAAAAAATCGGGTTTATCGGGTTGGGCAATATGGGTCTGCCTATGTCGCAAAGTTTACTACTTTCCAATTTTACAGTGTATGGAATGGATTTGAACAAAGAAGCTGAAATGTCCTTTCATCAATCAGGAGGAACGATTGGCGTATCGATTGAAACTATGGTGAAACAATGTGATGTGATCCTTACAAGTCTTCCATCCTCTCAGGCAGTGGAAGAAGTTTTTCTAGGAGAAAAAGGACTCGTTTATCTCGTCGATTCCGCTGTTATGCTGATCGATACGAGTACGGTAGCCCCTGAATTGAATATCCGCATCGAAGAGGCTGCCAAGAAAAAGGGTGTTGATTTTCTCGCGGCACCCGTCAGTGGCGGCGTGATAGGGGCGGTAAACCGAACGCTCACCTTCATGGTAGGCGGTTCAAAGAATGTCTTCGATAAGGCCAGGCCTTTGTTTGACGCAATGGGCGAGAATATTTTTCATGTGAATGATCAAATCGACAGCGGTACGAATACAAAGCTGATCAACAATCTCTTGATCGGATTTTATACGGCAGGGGTAAGTGAAGCTCTTCACCTTGCAAAGAATAGCAATCTTGATCTTGAAAGGTTGTTCGAGATGCTGAACGTAAGCTATGGTCAGAGTCGAATCTACGAGCGAAACTACAAAAGCTTCATCGCAAACGATAATTACGAACCCGGTTTTGCTTTAGAGCTGCTAAGAAAAGATCTCGGCTTCGCACTTGGGCTTGCAGCAAAGAATGATCTGGAACTGCCAATAAGCAAAATCCTTTTTGATCTGTATGAAGAAGCAGTGGAGAACGGGTATGGTGATAAAGACATGTCCATCCTCTATAAAAAAATAAGTGAGCAGGCGACGAAGATTCTTTAAGGAGAGGTGAGGGAGCAGATGATTACAACGAATATAAAAAGAATGAAGAACAACATCAACGGAGAATGGGTGGATTCCAACGGTACGGATGTCGAAGAAGTAATTAATCCAGCCAACGGAAAAATAATTGCCTATGTACCTCTATCGGTGAAAAGGGATGTCGATCAAGCCGTACAGGCCGCTCAACATACGTATCAAACTTGGTCATTGGTACCTGTGCCGAACCGGGCAAGACTTCTATACAATTACCTTCATCTGCTTCAAGAGCAGAAAGAACAATTGGCCGAAATCATAACGATGGAAAATGGGAAAACGTTAAAAGATGCCCGCGGTGAGGTACAGCGGGGAATTGAAGTTGTGGAGATTGCGACTGCAGCTCCGACACTAATGATGGGTGAATCCCTGCCTGGCATTGCTGAGGGGATCGATGGATCGATCTGGCGCTATCCATTGGGAGTGGTTGCGGGCATTACCCCTTTCAACTTCCCGATGATGGTACCGCTTTGGATGTTTCCGCTCGCAATCGCCTGCGGCAACACGTTTGTCCTAAAAGCTTCAGAAAGAACACCAATCCTCGCCGAGAAACTAGTGGAGCTTTTCTATGAATCTGGTTTCCCGAAGGGTGTCCTCAACCTTGTGCATGGTGCAAAAGATGTCGTGAACGGCTTACTGGAAAGCGATGACATCAAAGCGATATCATTCGTCGGTTCCGAGCCTGTGGCCAAGCATGTATACCAAACGGGTACAGCTAACGGCAAACGTGTTCAAGCACTTGCTGGTGCCAAAAACCATGCCGTTGTCCTAGCGGATTGCCATCTTGAAAAGTCGGTTCAAGGCATTATCGGAGCGGCGTTCGGCAGCAGTGGAGAACGCTGCATGGCCTGCTCGGTCGTAGCGGTGGTCGATGAGATCGCCGATGAATTCATGGAGTTGCTCGTTTCTGAAACTCGTAAACTGAAAACAGGAGAAGGCAAATCGGAAGATAACTTTGTTGGTCCGCTGATCCGTGAAGTCCACAAAAATCGAGTGGTCCATTATATTGATAGCGGAGTAAAGGAAGGGGCTGCATTACTGGTTGACGGGAGAAATCCGGAAGTTGAGGAAGGATATTATGTCGGAGCTACCATTTTCGATCATGTGAAACCGGACATGAAAATATGGCAGGATGAAATTTTCGCTCCGGTATTGAGTGTTGTACGAGTCAAAGACCTTGATGAAGGAATCAAACTCACCAATCAGTCGAGATTTGCCAACGGCGCTGTCATCTATACGGCGAGCGGCAAAAGCGTCCAGCAGTTTCGCGACAAGATTGATGCCGGAATGATCGGTGTGAATGTCAACGTTCCAGCTCCGATGGCGTTCTTCTCCTTCGCTGGGAACAAAGCCTCCTTTTATGGAGATCTTGGAACGAACGGAAAAGATGGGGTCCAATTTTACACACGAAAAAAAGTGGTAACCGAACGCTGGTTTTAACTCTGACTAACCAACAAAAGACCTGTTTGCGGCATAAAGAAACCAATGGAGGGGTCTTTCCTATTTAACAGCGATCATGGGAGGGGTAAACTTTGAACTACAAATATGCAAAGATCGAAAAAGAAAATTTCATTACGTTGGTCACATTGAACAATCCACCCGCAAATGCACTATCTTCTTCCTGTATCGCTGAATTGCGAACCTTAATGCAGGAGCTTGGGCGCGATGAAGAAACAAGAGTCATCATCATGACAGGAGCGGGCCGGTTCTTTGTGGCGGGGGCGGACATAAAAGAATTCGTCTCAAAATTGGGCGATCAGGAACAAGGGTTGGCGCTTGCTGAAGGGGGCCAGGCGCTTTGTAATGAAATCGAAGCTCTTAAGAAGCCAGTCATTGCTGCAATAAATGGGCCGGCACTTGGCGGAGGGCTGGAGCTGGCGATGAGCTGTCACTTCAGGATCTTATCCGATCAAGCGACGCTAGGTCTGCCGGAATTAAAGCTTGGACTTATCCCTACTTTTGGCGGCACACAGCGGCTCCGCAAGATAACGGATACGGCAACGGCATTGGAACTTATCCTTACGGGACGTTCCCTTTTTGCAGGTGAAGCCGTTGAACGTGGGATTGCCCAGGTAGCTGTAAAAGAAGCTGAATTGTTAAAAACGGCTAGAGCAATGGCAACGTCGTTTGTAGAAGGAAAAAGCATGACCAGTGTGATGCGAGCTGTGGAATGTATCGTTCAAGGAGGCAACGACAGCATGGAGCAAGGGTTGGAACGGGAACGAAAACGGTTTGCCGAACTGTTTCTGACAGCTGATGCCAAAGAGGGAATTCACGCATTCGTCGAGAAACGACAACCAGACTTTAAACATTTCTAAAAAGGAGTGGATGGGATGTCTGCCGAAGTGGTGTTTTCCATTAAGCAAAATGGCGTGGCAATGATTATTTTAAACCGCCCGAAAGCGCTCAATTCATTATCTCATGAGATGGTGCGCGCCATCGGTGAAAAATTAATGAAATGGAAGACAGACCGTAACGTATCGATCGTTATCATAAAGGGCGCAGGCACAAAAGGGTTTTGTGCGGGCGGTGATATCAAGACACTCTATGAAGCACGATCATCTGAGTCAGCGATGCGAAAAGCGGAGGGTTTTTTCGAGGTGGAATACGAGACGGATCTGTCCATCTACCAATTTCCAAAGCCGATCATCGCTTTTTTAGATGGAATCGTGATGGGGGGAGGCGTCGGGCTGACATACGGTGCGAGTCACCGGATTGTAACGGAGCGGACGAAGTGGGCCATGCCAGAAATGAATATTGGCTTTTTTCCTGATGTGGGAGGAGCTTATTTTTTAAACAAAGCTCCTGGACACTTAGGGCGTTATCTCGCTTTAACTGCGTCTGTTATACAAGCACCCGATGTACTCTATATGAACGGTGCAGACATATTTATGGAAAGTGACACCATGCAGCTTTTTAATGAAAAAGTGGAGCATACGGATTGGTCCGAGGGGAAAATTGATGAAAAGCTTGATCAGCTGATCGATGAATATCGAACACAGCCATCTCAAGTGAGCAGGCTTGCTTCTTTTCAAAAAGAAATCGATCGACACTTTGGGTTTGTAACAGTTGAAGCGATCCTTGAGTCGCTCGACAGGGAGGGCAGCGATTTTTGCACGAAAACGAAAGAGCAGCTTCTTGCCAAATCCGCATTTTCATTGAAGATCACGTTAAAGCAATTGACCGACGGCAAAAATAAAACATTGAAACAATGCTTCGAAACCGATCTTTTGCTAGCCAAGAACTTTTTGCGGCATGGAGACTTCTATGAAGGTGTGCGATCCATCCTCATCGATCGAGACCATTCGCCGAAGTATGAATACAAACATGTTTCAGAGGTAACGGGGGATACGGTGGATAAATTCTTTAACCAAGTTCTAAACGGGTAAGATACATGCCATTGATCATCACTACCGAGAGTAATGCTCGGCAATTACAATACGTGCAATTGCACGCAATCATGAATTGTATGGGGAAATGAGTATGCCTTTCTGAAAACAACAAGCTGTCTATGGACGGCTTTTTCCCATGGTCCGTCAAAACCATTTTACTTGGAAAACGGTTCTTTGCATCATACTATATAGGAAGGATGGAAGGGAAGATAAATGAAAATGAATAATGGAATGTTGAAGGAAGGGCTATCGATCATTTCCCAATGTAAACAGGAAACGGGCGACATTTGGCAAGCGCATTTTGGTGCGGCGGCCATTGCTGGTCACTTTTTCGTGAAGGATAATGAACTGACTGGAAATCTGGCTCAACTTGTAATTTCGCAGGTGAAATCAATGATCGAGAGCCAGTGTACGGATAGGAAACAATTTGATCCTATAGGTGAATGGGATATGGAAAAGGCTGAACACAATATTCTTCAATCACTTGATAAAACGATCGATCGACTCCACTGGGTTGGACATAACGTCATTTATGGCGCCATTAGTTTATTGGCACTTCGTGACTTGAAAGAAAGCGGGGCCGTTTCTGGCGTCGGCCTTTCTGGGATAGCAGATCTCATTCTCTCATTCGAAAACTCGATTCCAGGACGCTCATGGATCGGTTTTTCGGCTTCTGAAGTCAAAAGAATCGAAATGACAAAAGAAGATGGCCTGCCAAAGATTGAGAACGCAAATGACCTTTCCCATTTCGTGCTGGAAGAATTGGCGCAATTTCCAATCATATATCGAGCGGAATCACACCATGACTTAATAGGACATATGATCACTTTTTCTCATGCATTGAACATTTTATTTGATGCTGGCCATGTTTCCTTGTTCAATAGAGGTCTGCAGCCTTTGCTCAAACTGGTTAAAGCTCTTCGGGGCAGCCGGGATGTCAAAATAGGGGATGCGATAAAGATATTCTCACCCGTTGATCATTTGCCGCTGCAAAAGGCGGTGCGATCGGAATGGCTGCCAACGGAGTGCGGGTATTGGACAAAAGACCATAGCAGGAATCGTTGGGATTTTGGACATATCTTTAAATTTCCTTTTAGTTTTTATGATCATGGAAGACGTGTGGGGAGGGTGAAGGATCAATCCATGGAGAATTTTCGCTATATTATCAATCAGTAGTTGTGCCTGCCCTTAACTTGAGTTCGGAAGCAGGTCTGAGCGACAATTAACTTAAGGGCTAACATTAGAAATCAAGCGAAACAGGAAAAGCGTCCCGGACCAAAATCGAGAACGCTTTCCTTTTTAGGTTCATAGAGTTGTATCTTGATAGGTTAGTTTAATACACGTACCGCTTTTATGAAACGGGGTCCCCAGTAGGAACTATTGATGTTTGCATAAGAAACGCCGTTGGATGTGGAAGCATTGAGCATTTGTCCGTTACCGGCATAAATGCCAACATGGTTGATTACGCCATCACCATTTGTATCAAAAAACACTAAATCGCCTTTTTGAAGGTTGTTCGAAGATACGGATGCACCTGCCCGTGATTGGGCCAATGAAGTGCGGGGCAAGGAGATGCCTGCAGCCTGAAATGCTTTTAATGTGAATGAAGAACAATCAAAAACATCAGTGCGTGATGTGCTCGCGCCGTACACATATTTAGCCCCCATATATTTTGCACCAGTAGTCAAAACTTGATTAGCCTTGGCGGATTTCGTCGTTGATATGGAAGGTTTGTTAGCTGCCGAGGATGCAGTCTTTCCGGAAACATTGATGGTTTGGCCGATTTTAATGCGATTCGAATTGGTGATCGCAGGGTTTAACTTAAGTAAGGCATTTAGCGATAGGTTATATTTTTTGGCAATGGAAGATAAACTATCCCCCAGCTTGACCACATGTTTTTCGACAGCCTGCTTATTTACATTGTTGCCATTGTTAATGGCAGTGGTCGTGATCTTCAAGACTTGTCCTGGGAATATCAGTGATCCACTCAAGCGATTTACCGATTTTAATTGCTGGAGTGTCATATTTTTTGCTTTGGCAATTTGGCCAAGAGTATCCCCAGGTTTGACTGTATAAGTGTCGCTTGAATTGCTTTTGCTGGCATTCGTGCCAGTCGAAATGGCTTGTCCGGAAACACGGATTGCTTGGCCAATATAAATGCGATCTGAATTGGAAATCGCGGGGTTTAATTTAAGCAAGGCATTAAGGGAAAGGTTATGTCTTTTGGCGATCGTAGATAGAGTATCCCCAAGTTTAACTACGTATTTCTTCGTTGTATCACTACTTTTCTTCGTTGTCTTGTTAAGGCCATCGATCTTCAAGACCTGCCCGGGATAAATGAGGCTTCCCGTCAAGTGGTTGGCGGCTTTAAGTTTCAGGACGGTTGTCTGATTGGCTTTGGAAATTTTATCAAGGGTATCCCCTGATTTAACTTGATAAGTACTGGCATAAGCTGAACTGCTCGCGAATAAGGTCCCGACAATGGTTCCCGCAAGAATGATAGAGTTTTTCGAATTGTTCATTTAGGAAAGTTCCTCCTGATGTGGTAAATAAATATGTAGCATTTATAATTATAAAGGTATAGGAAGGAAAAACCATGGTAATCCGAATAAAATATTATTTCATACTATTGCAATCATTCAGTTTATTTATTTGCTGGGGAGCTTGGCGAATTTTCCTCTTACAAAAGTGATCATGAGAATCAATAGAGGCACAACGATTTGAAGAGGTACATGCAAAAGGAATGGTACAAGTTCAAGGCCGATTTTTACATGGAGGGAGTTATTGTCGGAATATAAATATGAGAAGGCGATAATGGCAAGGAAGACCGTGGAAACAAGGCTATTATTATTCACTTTCCATTTATTCATACAATCTTTAGCAACGAATATCGATGCAAATGTGAATACGGTTATTTTAAAATAACAGCCAATCATGAAAATGATGACAGCCAATATATCCAAGCGCTGGAAAAAACCGATCAACCCAATATGTTCTATGGTCGTAACAAGCGGATAAGAATAAGACTTAGCTAAATCAGGGTGTAATACGCCGATCGTTAGAAAAGAAAAAATGGATAGTAAAAAGGTTGAAATGACAATGACGATGCTGCCGCCTTTTGACAATGATTTTTTTTCCTTCAAGAAAGGAAGCAACGCTAAAGAAACAACCAATTCACCATAAGGGAAGGTAATTAGTGTAGGGAAGACGGTCTTAACAATCTTCGTAACGTCTAATGAATGGAAGGGCATGATATAATCAATGTGAAAATTGCTGCTTAATACAATGAAAAAAGGAATGAGTAAGAGAAATAAAAGGGTGACCGACCCGAAAATCACAGCCGACCGTACAAATGGCTCGAGTCCTTTTGAATACGTATAAATAATGAGTAAGAATATGGTGAATTTAATGAAGAAGGGGTGCATATTGTGCAACAATGTACTATTGATGAAATGGACGATATCATTTAACACCCTTGATGCTATGTAGGCAAAATAGACCGCATAGACAGCGGATATGATAAATCCAAGATGCTTGCCGAATTGAGCAGTAAGTATAGGATTAAGACCCTGATGGTGATTTTCATTCCAGATATAAACATACAGATTGAATAAAAGCAGGCCGGTAATGCCTGCCAGTACATTCGCCAGCCATGAATATTCACCTGCATCAAGCCCCAGTCCTAAAATAATGGCGCTTCCAAGGAGAAATAGCAGCATGACGAACTGCATTTCTATCATTCCAACTATGGGTTTTCCGCTCATATTAGTCACCTCTTGACTTGTAATTTCCGACATTCTGTATGGTGATATTAGAATGGATCTCTATTTGGGCAGTCTTGATGCTTGTTGACCACTCTTCTTCAAGGGTGTTCCATAACTTGGGATTCTTATTTTTAATGAAATGACCTAAGCCAAATGGATCTATTTCATAGCCTTGGGCAATGGAAAGGATCTTGTTTTCTTTTTTCTGTATCGTTTTATTTATTTGCTTTTCGAGCTGTTCGATCGTGTCGGGATCATTCAGATTCCCATGGCAGTTGTACTGACGTATGTCTCCTGATAGATTAAGGGTGTATTGAAAAAGGTAATTATTTTCGACCCTCTTATATTCCCTGTTCTTGACATGACCATTAAATAATTTGAAGGCGAACTTTTCTGGACCTTCCGGACAAGTTGATTCTATTATGAATCCTGATGATTTTCCGTTAAGCAATTGGAGAAATAAAGAATCCCTGTAATCCAGGTACTTTTTCAGATACTCATCTTTAAATAATCCAAACCCGCCAAATACAATGTGGGCAGGGTTTGTCGTATCGAGATTATCGCGGCTCATTCCTTTTTGGAGATCGCCCTTTAATACGATATAAGGCAATGAACTATCTTTTCCCTCTTCTAATAAATCCACTTTTATTTCGCTCGCATTTTGCAGGACATGTTTTCCTAATTTATTCAGTGTATTCGTAATTTCAAGTGCTGAATAGCCTTCGACAGGTGAAAAAATCTCCAGTAGTTCACTGGCCTTGTTGCCTTTAGTGGTAATGATCAGTGCATTGGCCGGTATATCAGGGGAATGGAGGATATATTCAACTATTTCCTTCGTTCTGCCTTTACGTGCCAATTCTTCCCCCAACACGATGATCTGCTCTTGTTTTAAGTCCACATACCTGGATGTATTCATCGATATCTTTTCCAATGCGGTATCTATCGTTTTCCCTTTTGCCTTATACACGATGTAAGGAGAGTTATTCAATAGTTTTTCACCGGAAATCTCTCCTGGATTGATGAGTTGTAAAGACACGACATAGCCTTCTTTTTCATAGTCAATCCCAAGTGCAAATGAGAAAGACGATTGATTCAATTCATGCTTGTCCTCTTGAGAGAAGAAAATGGATGCAACGGATAAAATGATAAAAATTAAATAGAGGTATTTCATTCATTTCCCTCATTTTTTATGATTTTTGATCAGGTCATCTTTGCTGTATTTTTTTGTCGTGTTGATGATTTTTTTTAATGGAAGCCGGACAAATGTGTCTTTTAAATCGACAGTTTTCACTGGAGCGATGGGGGATAAGTAAGGCACCCCAAAACTGTTTAAACTGCATAAATGATTTACCAGGACAAATGTGCCGAGCATGATTCCATATATGCCGAATATACTTGCTAAAAACACGAAAATAAACCGGATCATTTTAACGCTATTGGCAAAGGGGTGGATCGGTACAGCGAAATTCAATACATATGTAGCTGAAACGACGACCAATGAAGCAAGCTGGACCAATCCTGCATCAGCGGCAGATTGCCCTAATATCAATGTTCCGATGATGGAAAAGGCCAACGTGATTCCCGTGGGCAAGCGTATCGAACTCTCTAAAACCACTTGAAATAATAACATGAACACAATCACTTCCAGCACGACAGGCAAAGGAACGATTTGGCGCTGGGCCGCCAAATTGATTAATAGTTCACTTGGGATCAGCTCCTGGTGGAACAAGGTAAGGGCAATGTATAACGGGATTAAATAAATGGATACGATGAAAGAAAAGATCCTTATCAATCGGGTCATTTCGAACAATGATTTTTCATAATAGTCTTCAGGTGATTGCAAGAATTGAATAAATAGAGCAGGAACGATGAGGACGTTTGGAGATCCGTCACAAATTATCGCAATCTTCCCCTCCAATAAATGACCAGAGGTAACATCCGGACGCTCCGTGGTGAATACCAAGGGAAAAGATGTTATCTGATCGCCGCTGATGCTTTCTTCTATATAGGAAGAATCCAAGATGGATGAAAGCTCGATCGATTGTACCCTTTTCCTGAGCGTTTCCAATATTTCCTGATCGACCTTATCCGCAAGATACATAAGGGAGATGCTTGTATTCGTTTCCTCTCCAATTGTTTGTTCCTCTATCACGAGGTCTTCATTTTTCAGTCCTCTTTTTATTAAGGAGATATTATTTTTAGCAAGTTCCGTAAACCCGATTTGTGGCCCTTTCAAGACCCGCTGGGACTGTGGAAAAGTAAATGCCCTGTCCTTCCAGTCTTCTGTATCAGCGGATATGCATCGATCGATCCCGTCAATCAGGACAATCGTCTTTCCGTTCGTCAGGTGACTGATGAGTTCAGTCTTCGTATTAATCACATGGATATTGGATATTTCGATGGTATTGGTAATGTCATTGAGTGGATGAGCAGCAGAAATTACGTTCATATGCAACAATGGGCGCAAAATATGCTCCTGTATGGCAGCCTTATCCACGATGGTATCTAAATAAACCATACAAATTTCCTTCCTCACTTCTAGTAGAGGTGGGGAAATCGTTCGAACGATCAATTCCTTATTCGAATGGAAGGATTTCTGTATGGAAGCTATATTAATTTTTAGGGAATCCGATAAATTCTCTACGCTCTTCATGGTGTTTCCCCTTATATTCTTTTTAGGTTAATATAACCAATTCCCTTTTGAATATTCCCATCGGTCACAATCCGCCCTAGGCATTTTTCATGGTGCCTATAATCCATTTTGTGAAATGAGGATGTTCCTTGATTTATAATCGCTGATGGGTATGATTAGAATTGTAGTTAAAATGAATGGTTAAGGTGAGGTAATGATGAAGAAAATAATAAAATATGGTCTTATAAGTCTGATTGCTGTCTTATTGATTGCTTTTGGGGGGTTCTATATTTGGTCTGAACAAACATATAAACCAACCAAGCAGTTGCATGCTTTAGTCAACGAGAAGGAATGGAAGGTTCAAGACGGGTTTGTCGTGATTGAACCTAAGAAGAGCAATGGGACTGGGATTGTCCTATATCCAGGAGCTAAAGTAGAGCCTGAAGCCTATGCCTATTATTCGAAACAATTGGCAGCAAAAGGGTACACGGTTCTGATTGCGGACGTTGCCTTCCATTTTGCCCTATTGGACGTGAATAAGGCAGCGGATGCCAAAAAGTTATTCCCGCAAATGAAACAATGGTATATCGGGGGACATTCTCTAGGAGGAGTGGCAGCCGCTTCCTACGCTTATAAGCATCAGGATGAGGTGGAAGGGATTATCTTCCTCGGATCCTATCCTAGTAAGTCAAGTGACTTTACCGACATCGACATGCCGATCCTTTCCTTGTACGCTGAATACGACGGGCTGTCAACGGTCGAAAAAATTAAAGAAAATGAACACTTGCTTTCAAAAGAAACGACCATGCATAAAATAAAGGGGGGGAACCACGCCCAGTTTGGAATGTACGGAAAACAAAAAGGAGATAAGGAAGCAAAGATTTCCGCTATTGAACAGCAAAGGGAAATGGCCACGGCGACAAAGCAATGGCTGGATGAGCTTGAAAAGAATTAGTGTGAGCTTGATCAAGAGACGTGACCTTGGCTAGAAATGAACGAGTGTCCGTGTTCCCGCCTAACAAATGCGTGTCCAGACAAGACATCGAGCGCAGATGGCACCCTGAACGCCCCTGTAAAGCTAAGCGCATGCATCGGGAGGGAATTATTTGATTTTATAAAACTAAAAAAACTGGAGGCAAACTCGATTTCCGTTGAGTTTTGCCTCCAGTTTGGGGGAAGGGGCATGCTCCTTCCCTTTTTGAATTTGTCTTAATATTGTCTGTATACATAGGGGTCATCGGGTTCAGCCACTTTGCTGTGTGATGATACTTTAAGAACGGGGATGGTCTTCTTGAAAGGTTGATAATACATGGTCTCCACCTCACCTGTCACAGAATACCACTCATCATTTTTAGGATCCATCCCTTCAGGAAATTCGATCAGCATGCCGAATACCCCAGAGTCAGCGACACAATGAATGACCCCAAAGCGAAACAGGAATACCTGGTTCTTGGCTAGATCATCTGAATGATACGAAAATCCTGTCAACGTAATTTTCTTACCGGTGAACTTGCCCGGAGAGTAATAGATCGCTTCCAAGTCGGTAAGGTAGTTTTGATCGGTCAGCCGAAGGCTATCATGCTTGCCTAAGCTTTTGAGCGATTGATCCATTAAGGTTAAATAGTCATCCTTGCCGTAATAAAGGCTGGTGTCTGGCTGCAGGAATTGATGCTGGCTATATTCATCCGAGTCATCATACACAGGGAAGTGGAACCCCTTTTTTTCCACGATATTGGAATCCATTGTGGCAACGGGCAAAAAGAGTCCAGTGAAGATGGGAAGTGAAAAGAGGGTATATGTCACGGCCTTTTTCCATTTCTTGTTATCCTGGTTGTGATCATGGCCGCACTGGCAATCATCACAATGATCCTGATCCTCTTCTTTGAAAAATAAGTAGGCCCCCATTATCGTGAAAAGGGCCAGTATATAGATCGCGATCTGTGAAACATAAGAATACTCCATATTAATGTATTTCGATATATTCCCTGAGGCGTGTAAGTGCATGAATAAAAAAGTCAGTCCAAGTAATATGAATAATCTTCCCATATAAAAACACCCTCTTTAAGAAATAAACAATAAGGTTAAACCTAGTACCCCGATGAAAATATAAGCCAACAAACATAAAACGAACTTTGTTTTGAAGGTACCTAAAAGCATGATGGTATTTTTAATATCGAACATGGCCCCGAACACAAGAAAAGCAACAAGAGAAGAAGGGGAGAAGGTACTTCTAAAAGAACTTGCCACAAAAGCGTCTGCTTGAGAACAGAGGGACATCACATAAGACAAAGCCATCATGACCACATTCCCGGATAGATTTCCATGACCGATATCAAGCAATACGGATGTTTTCAGAAAGGTCTGTATGGCAGCGGCCAAGAGTGCACCGATGATTAAATACTTTCCTACAGAGAAGAACTCTTCGATCGAATGCTTGAACATTCCTGTAATCTTGCCTTTGACAGTAAGGGAATGCTGATGTGTATGCACGATGTGTTCAGTTTTTAGCTGATTGGTCTTGAATTGGAAAGAAATGATGAAAGCAATGAGTAGCACAACCAATAGTGCAGTGCCGCCACGATAGAAAACCATGCTCCAATCATTTCCAAATGCGATATAGGTTGAAAACAGAACAATCGGATTCAATATAGGTGCAGAAAGCATAAAGGCGATCGCTGCTGAAAGAGGAACGCCTTTAGCAATCAAGCGGCGGGTAATCGGGACGATCCCACACTCGCATGCAAGAAAGAAAATCCCTGCTCCTATTGCGGATAAAACAGATAAAATCGGATTCTTCGGTATGATCTTTGCAATCATCTCTTCCGACACAAAGATTTGAATGATTCCAGAGATAAGGACCCCCAATAGAATGAAGGGAAGGGATTCAATTAGGATGCTAATAAATATCGTATTCATTTGCAAAAGGGCCTGAACGTTCATCATTAACCACCTTCCATAAAGCTGACTTACCCATATTAGGTTCGTGATGAAAGGAAGTCAATTTTTTATTACTGGAGAAATCGACTAAAAGTTGAATGAACATGAAGGTATAGACAAAAAGGGAGGAAATATGGTCAGGTAGTCTCATATATAAGCTTGTACGGGGGAAAAGCATTCTTATTCAATTGTATTGAAAGCGTGTTTTAGTGGGTTTTAAAACACGCTCTTTTGTTTGATTGAATATAGGCGATTAATCTGGTTAAGTTGCTTCGCCACTGCCGCCGTCAATCTGAGGTTTTAATTCCTCCTTAAGACCAGCCACATATACCGGACCATAGTACGATATCTTTATTAGTGTTGAGGCCATTTCTTGAGGGGGCTGCTGCATGCCGTTTTCCAACCAGTATTGAATGACACCAAGATGGGCAGAAGTGACATACGCCATCAGGTGCTCAATGGGAACTAAGAGTGACTCATGATTCAGGTTTTTCATCGCTTTTTCAAGAAAGTTGGTTCTCATAAATTGTTTTATTCTCACTTGAAAGGCAGGATCTCCTTTTGGACCTAAAATTAATTTCATGAATTGGGCATTTTCTTTTATATACTCAAATAACTTCACTAAAGGTATCGGATCGTTCAGTAATTGGGAATCAACGAGCATTTTTGGTTTTAATTCTTTGAAAAATTCTTTCATTTCTTGAATGATTTCGTCTTCGCTCTTTTTCAATAGATCGTATTTATCCTGGTAGTGTAAATAAAAAGTCCCGCGATTAATATCGGCCTTTTCCGTTAGATCTCTGACCGTAATTCGTTCAAATCCCTTTTCTTCCATTAAATGTGTGAGGGCGTCTCGTATCATTCTTTTTGTCCGGATTATGCGTCTATCCGTTTTTTGATCAGACATGGGCAAACTACCAACTTTCATTCTTTTTTTCAATAATAATGAACAATATATGACTTTGTGTTAAGTAATGG
The DNA here is from genome assembly GCF_037992945.1 of Peribacillus sp. FSL E2-0218. NCBI lineage: Bacteria > Bacillati > Bacillota > Bacilli > Caryophanales > Bacillaceae > Peribacillus > Peribacillus sp. FSL E2-0218. Next base: position 1,000,160 of record NZ_CP150304.1, read on the forward strand.
ACGTAAGCTTCGATATTGTTTATTGCGTAAATCCCTTATTTAATTATAATTTACATAGTGATAATAAAACAACACTGTGTGCATTACTTTGGAACAAGGAGTGCTGGATGGTTAAAGAAAAGGAAAAAGGAGATAAATTTATGAAAATGGTAAAAAATAAAATGGTGTTTTTAGCACCCATAATTGCATTGGCAGTTGTTCTTATATTTAGCCTGACGTTGATTCCGTCGGTGAATCCAACACCAAAAAACCTGCCCATTGCTTTTGTTAATGAAGATCAAGGAGTGACACTTCCCGATCAAACAAAGGTAAATATGGGTGAGAAAATGGCTGACATGATTAAAACTTCAGCTGAACCTAAATCAGATGAAGAACCCGTTGTGGATTGGGTTACCGTAAAAAACTATAAAGAAGTTAAGCAAGGTTTAGACAAGCGGGAATATTACGCGGCATTGGTCATTCCAAAAGACTTCAGTCAAAAGCAGGCATCTCTTCAGACTCCAAAGCCTTCATCACCTGAAATTCAAATTTTGGTGAACCAAGGAATGAACACGATGGCATCCACTCTTGCGGGACAAATGCTAAATGGAATCGTGGACAATATGAATACCAATATCCGCAGCCAGATTCTAACCGGATTCGAAAAACAAGAAGGTACACTAACGACAAAGCAAGCTGCTGCGTTAGCAACACCGATTACAAAGAATGTAACCAATGTAAATGAAACAGGAACACATAGCGCCAATGGGAATGCGCCCGTGTCGCTATTCCAGCCGCTTTGGATGGCGTGCATAGCTGGTGCCGCTTTCCTTACTATCATGCTGAATAAACTTCCGTTTGCAAACCGGAGAGAAAAATTGGCGAATCAATTGGTACAGGTGCTCATAGGTGCTGTGCTCGCCATTTTGGTAGGCTTTGGTTTGACGTGGATGGCTGATGCAGTGGGGATGCATATTCCCCATTTCACTAGCATTGCTTGGTTCCTATCCATTGCTTATTTCAGCTTCTTCTTAATGATTTCGGCTGCCCTTTCTTGGCTGGGGATGAAGGGATTGCCGTTATTCGTCATTATCCTCTTCTTTGGAGCCCCGCTACTGTCGATGGCCCCAGAGCTGATGTCTTCTTTTTATACTAACTGGATCTATTCCTGGCTGCCGATGCGCTTCATGGTTGATGGATTGCGTGAGTTATTTTTCTTTGACAAGGGGCTAAGCTGGAATCATCCTACTGCTGTTTTAGTAGGCATTGGCATAGGCGGACTTACGGTTTTATGGGCTTCTGCCCTAAAACCGGGACCTAAAAAAGAAGGAGAATCTCAAACAAACATGTAAGGGAAGTTGTTAAATTGGGATAACAAAAAGGTTTCGGAATGGTTTTCTTTCCGAGACCTTTTTCATGTTTCAGCTGTAGGAAAATATGTATATTGACGATCGTTTAATGCTAAACCTCCCCTGGTTCGACGAATTCAGTATGAAAGCAAGAAGTCAGTAAGTGGTTGAAAGTAACGAAATAACGGATGCAATAATATTTGAAAAAGGAAATGTCACCACAAATATCGATTGTCAGGATTATACAAGATACTATACAGTCATCTACCATTCCCCTTGATCTTTTCGGTTCAGTATTTCAGAAGTTCGATGTCGTAAGGGAAAAGAAGGGATTAGAAAAACCCCTTATAGGGGCTTTTTAATGGTCAGAACCGATAGGGCATTGGGGAGTGCCAAGAGTTTGGCGGACAAGGATGCGGAGGGCAAGGATTATGCGGCATTTCACAAATGAGGTTTTGCGTGCAGCACTCATTCACTACAGATTGAGTATGCGGGAAATAATGTTTATACGTGTTGATATGTTTGTTCACCGTTTTGGTATGAGATGGATGGATTACAGGTATTACCGTGTTCGAGACGTTTGTATTAACGTATTGCTTTGTTGGTGAAACCTGCGGCGGGTCATATTGAGTAGGACTAACGTTGGGCGGACAATATTGCGGCGGGCAATGTTGTGGTGGACATTGACCCCAGTTTGGCTGTTGCCATGAGTTATTATTTTTCATTTCTAAACCTCCATTTAAATTAAGTCATGATATTTTATGTGAAATAGTTGAAAATGAACTAATGTGGATGCCTATTTTCTATACAGAATCACTAGTACGAATGACTGGCACAGCAAAAGGAAATAGTAAGGGACATGTGAGAGATACCAAAAGCGAATAAGGTACGGGCTGCGGATGATGTATCGATATTCTTCCCCAAAGGGACGTAAGACCAAAAAAACAGGAAGAGCTTACGTGAAGTGGAATGGAAGCATTAGGAAGTCATATCCTTTGACTAAGGAACTTTATCGGTGATACGCTTTTTTTGATAATACGTATTTATAAATCAAGGAGGAACGAATGATGACACAATCCAAACAACAAAAAATCACCCTGGCAAATCGTCCAAAAGGTATGCCCACGAAAGAAGATTTTAAATTTGTGGAGAGTGATGTTCCCACACCAAAAGGCCAAGAGATTTTAGTACGGACGCTTTATTTATCGGTAGATCCCTATATGAGAGGAAGAATGCAAGATACCAAATCATATATTGCACCATTTGAATTGAATAAGCCCATTACTGGCGGCGTCGTGGCCGAAGTGGTGGAGTCTAAATCGGACTCCTTCAAAAAGGGAGATGTGGTTGTTGGCAATATCGACTGGGCGGAATATACAATCGTCACGGAAAAGGAAATCCGCGTAATCGATCCAAAAGTTGCTCCAGTCACAACCTATTTGGGGATTCTTGGAATGACAGGGTTGACAGCTTACTTCGGTTTGCTTGATATCGGTAATCCAAAAGAAGGTGAAACGGTCGTGGTTTCCGGAGCGGCAGGTGCCGTTGGTTCGGCTGTTGGACAAATAGCCAAGATTAAAGGCGCGAAGGTCGTCGGCATCGCCGGATCGGATGAAAAACTAGAGTACTTGACGAATGAGCTAGGCTTCGATGGAGCCGTTAATTATAAAAAAGATAGTTTTGTGGATGATTTAAAACGAGCTGTTCCTGATGGAGTCGATGTGTATTTCGATAATGTGGGCGGAGAAGTCACAGATGCCGTGTTCACTCTATTGAATACAAATGCCAGAATCCCGCTATGCGGGGCGATTTCTTCATATAATGCAGAAGGGAAAGATGTAGGGCCTCGTCTGCAATCGGCCATGATCAAAACAAGTGCCACCATGAAAGGGTTCACCGTCGGAAATTATGCTTCCCGCTTCAAAGAAGGTGCGACGGAATTAGGGAAATGGGTTCAAGAAGGAAAACTGAAGTATGAGGAAACGATTATTGAAGGATTTGAAAATACGCCTGATGCATTTTTAGGCTTATTTAAAGGAACGAACCTCGGTAAGCAGCTTGTAAAAGTCGCGGAGCCCATGTTCGCTAAGCTATAAAAATTTTATCGGTTTTCAGATTAAGCTTGAGGAAAACGGGCCTTTTTCGGTATCGAATCGAAAGAGGCCCGTTTTGCTTAACATGCATGAGCCTTTAGATTAGATTTTTAGAAAAGACTGTAAAAATGCCAATTTTCAGTATAAAATGTACATACATACAGAAAGGTGATGAACCATGTCAAACGTTGCTGAATTTCGTGATTTTTTAACTAGTGAGAAAATCTATATGAATGAACTGAATGAAGATGGCACGACCTTTTTTAGAGCGGAGCAAAAGTTAAAGGATGGCTGGAAGGTCCTGCTAGTATTTGCCTTCAATCAAGATGAAAATGTGGCCGACTTATTTTGCTTTAATGTCGCCGAGTTGAAAAATCCCGATAAGAAGCAGGCTGTACATACTTTGTTAAATGAATATAATGCGAACTTCAGGTATTCAAAGCTGTATGAAGAAAACGGGACCATTTCCATCCGTTATTCATACTCGATCGAAGGTGAGTTCATCCCGGATCTTGCGTTCAGGAAGTTAATCATGCTATTGGAAACGGCGCAGCAGGTTTACCCGCGGCTAATGGAAGTGATTTGGTCTTAAGCTCTCAATGGGGATGATAGAAAAAGTTCACTGATTCAGGGGACTTTTTATCATCTTTACTAGAATCAAAGAATATAGGATCGGTACCTGTCATAAATATTAATAATTTTAAAAAGAACTATTGCATTTATTCGCATTACACTATATAATTGATTTTGTTGGTGATTCGACAAAGTTCTACAAACACATGCGGGTGTAGTTTAGTGGTAAAACCTCAGCCTTCCAAGCTGATGATGAGGGTTCGATTCCCTTCACCCGCTCCAATACATACTCATAACGTAGGGTTTCGTTACCTGGAGAACGAAGCTTTGCGTTTAAATATTATCATGAGAATTCTACTGTTTACAGTGGGATTTTTTTATGGTTTCTGTCTAAAAGTCTTTTCTGAATGACTCAAAAAGACCCCTTCCGATATCGGCAGGGGTTATGTCTGTTGAATGTTGGCTATCCTTCTATAATCGAGTAAGTTCCTTCACCGCCATGTATTTCAAGGAACATGTCCATCAGCGATTTCGTTAGTTGACGGGCTTCCTCGATTGGTGTCTTAGGTTGTAAATAAATGATTTGGAGGGCTCTTTTCGTTTCCTCGGTGACTTTCGTTCGCTCTGAATCAACGTAAGGACTGCCGAATGGACCTTCATGATCGGCTGAAGCGATCATATTATCCAGTGAATTCAAGCGGCCGTTCAAATCGACATAGCCATCGGCACTCTCGCCGATTTTAATCGAGATTTTTCCCGCCAATTTATCCGCATCATAAATACCGATCGGCACCTCATATAAAAGGGAGAAAAAGGTATTTAAATCGATAGCCGAATGGATGGGCGCCAAGTAATTCTGTTTTTTGACGCGGCGATATAGGGCTTCCACGGAAGGGCGATAACGTGATGGGTTTGTTCCTGTCGCCTTGAAAATCGCTCGCCACTCTTTAATGCCGGAAAAATCGCTCAATTCCTTTTCTTCAAGGTCGAAGAAGAGAGCCTCCTGAAATAATTGCAGTCTCCCTTTCACCATTTGTGGCGAGGGGCCTACTTCGATATTGTCATATGTGATGATCCCTACTTTGAATCCAGGGATTTTATTGCTCAGATCAGCGGATATGTTAATTTCCAAGCGTTTCACCTCCAAAAATGATTGCAATTAGTTTATCATAGATAGCAATGGTTTGAAATGAATGCAAGATTCGACGGGAATACTTAATGAACGTAGGTGATAATCATGGATATGAATACTTTCAAGCAAGAAGTGATTTTATATAGTAAAGAGATCGGTATCGATAAAATCGGTTTTGCATCGGCTACCACCTTTACCGAGTTGAAAAGTCGGCTCATTCGTCAACAAGAGTTGGGGTATCAATCCGGGTTTGAGGAACCGGATATCGAAAAAAGAGTCAGGCCGGAATTGATATTCGATAAACCGCAATCCATCATTTCGATTGCACTGGCCTATCCTTCGAAATTGAAGAATGCTCCTCAAAGTAAAAAAGGTGAACGGCGGGGGATTTTCTGCCGGGCTTCCTGGGGAACGGATTATCATGCCGTGCTGAGAAAAAAATTACAGTTACTGGAGGATTTCATTACTGATAAAGCGCCCGGAGCAGTCTCGAAATCGATGGTTGATACGGGTGAATTATCCGATCGGGCGGTGGCGGAGCGCGCCGGGGTTGGCTGGAGTGCGAAAAATAGCATGATCATTACACCGGAATTCGGGTCTTATGTATATTTGGGGGACTTGATTACCAATCTGCCCTTTGAGCCTGATCAGCCGATGGAAGATCAATGCGGGACATGCAATAAATGTGTTGATGTTTGTCCGACAGGTGCGCTCGTTCAGGGAGGGCAACTGAATGCCAAGCGCTGCATTGCCTTTTTAACCCAGACAAAAGGGTTCCTTCCGGACGAATTCAGGACGAAAATAGGCAATCGTTTGTATGGATGCGACACATGCCAGACTGTCTGTCCAAAGAATAAAGGAATCGATTTTCATTTACATGAAGAAATGGAACCTGACCCGGAATTGGCCAAGCCGCTGTTGAAACCGCTGCTGACGATTTCTAATCGGGATTTCAAAGAGACGTATGGACATGTATCCGGTTCTTGGCGCGGTAAAAAACCCATTCAACGAAATGCGATATTAGCTTTGGCACACTTCAAGGATGTAACGGCTTTGCCCTTATTGATCAAGGTCCTGAAGGAAGATCCGCGTCCGGTCATACGGGGAACGGCAGCTTGGGCAGTGGGGAAAATTGGCCGCGAAGAGGCTGTTTCCGTACTGGAAGAGGCGAGAATGAAGGAAATGGATGCAGAGGTTCTGGACGAAATCGAGAAGGGACTGCAGTTTACTTTGGAAACGCAATGATATATGAAGAAGCCGCTCCATTATGGGGGCGGCTTTTTTTTCGATGGTGCTGACAAAATGGGTTCTTAACAATTACGAAGTTGTGTTTTTGTCCATGCCTTCATACATACACATTAGCATAGAAGGTAAGAAGGAGGGCATGAACTTGAGGAAACAATTGCAACGGCTTCTACAGGAAAGGATCGAGTTTTATACTTCCGATAATCAGGAACGCAGTGAACGGAAATACCATTTGAAAAAGGAATTGATGAGGAGCCGTGAGGCGGAAATTGTCAGGGTGAACGCTGCAGGCAAAGTTCATTCGAAGAAAAAGGAAGACAGTGATACAGTCCTGACTTATCAAGTGCATCTGCAATATTTATTGAAACAGGAGGATTCATTTTATATCGAAGAAGAAATGGAAGAAAGGGAAGCCAGGTTTCGAAATGGGTATCTGGTCGATGAACGTGAATTGGTCCCGATTTTCGAAACGGAAGGGGGACAGCCAAAATGGGATGCGGGAGCCGAGCGTCTTGCCTATAAGTATGAGCGGATGAGGGCAGTTCAATATGCCGAGCGTTGGTGGAATGAATTCAATCCCGATTATTACAAATTCACCGATGACTGTACGAATTTCATTTCACAATGCTTACATGCGGGGGGTATTCCGATGTGGGGGGCCCCAAACAAAAATAAGGGGTGGTGGATCAGGGGGAAAAGCTGGAGTTACACATGGACGACGGCAAATGCTTTATATCATCTGCTAAAAGCGGGAAATGTCATCAGGACGAAGCAAGTGGAGTCGGCACGGGAATTGAATTTAGGTGATATCCTTTGTATTGATTTCGAAGGGGACGGACGGTTCGACCATAACCTGATCGTGACGGCGAAGGATCAGGATGGGATGCCGCTCGTTAACGCCCATACGATGAACAGCCGTCATCGGTATTGGACGTATGAGGACTCGACCAGATATACACCGAACATCGTTTATAAATTTTTTGTGATTTTGGATGGAGGCTGATTGATTTTTAGTCTTTTTTGTTTAATGGTATAATTAAGGTGAAGTTTAAACTAGAGGTGAAAATGAAGTGGCCATACATGTAGTTTTATATCAACCACAGATTCCAGCAAATACAGGCAATATCGCAAGAACATGTGCAGGGACTGATACGTCCTTGCACCTCATTCGTCCGCTCGGTTTTTCGACCGATGACAAGCAGCTCAAAAGGGCAGGACTGGATTATTGGGAGAATGTGAAGATCCATTATTATGATTCATTAGAAGAGTTTTTCGAAAAGAATGCCGGCGGTGAATTTTATTACTTGACGAAATTCGGGGAACAGCCGCACTCAAGCTTTGATTACAGTGATCAGGACAGTGAAATTTTCTTCATTTTTGGCCGTGAAACGACAGGGCTTCCAAAAGACCTGATCCAGGAGAATATGGATCGTTGCCTGCGGATTCCAATGACCGATAAAGTACGGTCCCTGAATTTATCGAATACAGCGGCGATCTTGGTATATGAAGCATTGAGGCAGCAGAACTACCGTGAATTGGATCTGAAAACAAAAGACTGAATGTCACCGTCATCCATCATCGGGGATATCAGCTCCGCTGGTGGATGTTTGTTTACATATTTATAAGGGGTGGGAATAATGAATACGATTATTGAGAAGATTCTAGATCACCGTTCCATTCGTTCTTTTGAGGATAGGCCCTTGTCGGAGGAACAAATTCATACGATTGTGGAGTGCGCCCAGGCTGCATCCACGTCCAGTTACATACAAGCGTATTCCATCATCGGTGTAACCGATGCGGAAAAGAAGGCCAAGCTTGCTGAACTGGCCGGGCCGCAATCTTATGTGGAAGAGAATGGTCATCTTTTCGTTTTTTGCGCCGATTTATATCGGCAGGATATCGTTTCAGAGATGGAAGGCACGGACGTGACCGAATCACTTGAAAGTACCGAAAAATTCATGGTCGCTTGTATCGATGCTGCCCTGGCAGCTCAAAATGCAGCATTGGCGGCTGAATCGATGGATCTTGGCATTTGCTATATCGGAGGCATCCGGAATCATCTTCAAGAAGTATCCGATATATTGAATATACCGCATCGTGTCATTCCTTTATTTGCACTTGTTGTCGGATATCCTAAGAACTGGTCTGATAAAAAGCCGCGATTGCCGCAGTCCAATATTTATCATGAAAATGGCTATCAAGAGGATAAGCAGGAATTCATCAATCAGCTTGGCGGCTACAACGCAACGATTTCCGATTATTACGAGCAAAGGACCAATGGGAAACGTAAAGATACCTGGACAGGACAAATGGCCGGTATGCTTGAAAAGAAAAGCCGACTATATATGAAAGATTACGTGGAGAAGCAAGGATTCAAAAAACATTAAGTGATCGTTAAGACCTAATGCGTATTTTTTGCCTTTTCAATAAGTTAGTAATCTAGCTAAATGAAAATGGCGTGACTCAATCAAGAAAGATCCCGGAATTTTCCTGGATCTTTCTGTTTTTTTTCGGTTAATTGGTAAAAGGAATTTCAGTTTATTCATCCTCTTTAACTTTCTTCTTAAATACCCATGAAATGCTATTGACAATATATTTGGATAGAATTATAGTAATTAAGTAATGGATAATGATAATCATTTTCACTCGTGTTTTTACTTACCTATTTTTCAGTAATTGGAGGTTGAAATAATGGTTCGCCTATATACAGAGGAATTAAACATTGGGTATGGTGAACGTTTAATTGTAAAAGATCTCAGTGTGGAAATTCCAGATAAAAAAATCACAACGATCATCGGTTCAAATGGGTGCGGAAAATCCACACTTTTGAAAGCGATCACCCGTATCATCCCCAATCAAGCAGGGACGGTTGTATTGGATGGTGTGAATATCTCCAAAGAAAGCACAAAGATCCTTGCAAGAAAAATGGCCATCCTTCCGCAAACGCCCGAAAGTGCAAGCGGATTGACAGTCGGAGAGCTTGTCTCATACGGCCGCTTCCCTTATCAAAAAGGATTCGGGCGGCTGACCCAAAAAGATTACGATGTGATTGATTGGGCTCTTGAAGTCACTAGTACGAAGGAATTCAAGTTCCGTCCGGTGGATGCTCTCTCGGGAGGTCAACGGCAGCGTGTTTGGATTGCGATGGCATTGGCTCAGGAAACGGAAATCATCTTTCTTGATGAGCCGACCACATATTTGGACATGGCACATCAACTAGAAGTTTTGGAGCTTTTACAGAAGCTGAATGTAGAACAGGGACGTACGATCGTCATGGTCCTTCATGATTTAAACCAAGCGGCCCGCTTTGCCGACTATATCATTGCCTTAAAAGACGGGGAAGTCGTGAAAGCAGGAGATTGTGAAGAGGTCATCACGCATGAAGTGCTTAAGGATGTATTCCATATTGATGCGGTAATCGGACGAGATCAACGAACGAACAAACCAATGTGCAGCACCTACAATTTATTAAAAGGAGATTCAACACCAAATGAAAAAGATTCTGATCCCGTTTATCCTGCTGTTAGTGTTAATTATTAGTGCTTGTGGTAATAATGAGTCAACGGAAAAAGAGAAAATCTCGGATACGAAAAAGGAAAAATCGGGCACCATCACCTATCAATCTGAAAATGGTCCCATCGAAGTGCCTGCGAATCCTAAGCGTGTAGTCGTGCTATCTTCATTCGCAGGCAGCGTATTGGCTTTGGATGTTAACCTTGTCGGGGTTGACTCATGGTCCAAAATGAACCCGAATTTCAAGCTGGATGACGTCGAGGAAGTAACGGACGATAATCTGGAGAAAATCATCGATTTGAATCCGGATCTGATCATTGGTCTATCCACGATTAAAAATGTCGATAAATTAAAAGAAATTGCTCCGACCGTAACTTATACATACGGGAAAGTGGACTATTTAACACAGCATGTCGAAATTGGCAAGCTATTGAATAAAGAAAAAGAAGCTCAAGCATGGGTGGATGATTTCAAAAAACGGGCAAAAACCACTGGCGATGAAATCAAGGCTAAAATTGGTGAAGATGCCACCGTTTCCGTCTTTGAAAAGTTTGACAAGCAGTTCTATGTATACGGCGATAATTGGGGCCGTGGAACGGAAATCCTTTATCAGGAAATGAAATTGGGCATGCCTGAAAAGGTAAAAGAAACGGCATTGAAGGATGGGTATTTTGCCTTGTCATTGGAAGTCCTGAAAGACTATGCCGGTGATTATGTCATTTTGAGCAATAACAAAGATCAAGATAATTCATTTCAACAAACTGATACGTTCAAAAACATACCTGCGGTTAAAAACAATAAACTATTTGAAGCTGATGCAAAAAAATTCTACTTCAATGATCCAATAACATTAGATTACCAATTGGACTTCTTTTCAAAAAGCTTTCTTGGTAAATGATACAGCGAGGGAGAGGGAGTCTGAACCCTCTCCTTTTATTCTATAAAAAAAGAGATGAGAGAGACAGATGACTAATGATAATCAACGTTTCATCCCATTTACATATAAACTGATCATAGCGATCGTTGCTTTTATCGGCATGTTCATCATAGCGATGGTATTTGGTGCAGCGGATGCGACCATCAAGGATGTATGGCAAGCCCTGACATCGAATGCTACCGGTGAGAAGATTTCCATCATTCGGGAAATCCGCCTTCCTCGTGAGGTGGGGGCAATCTTCGTCGGCTCGGCACTTGCCGTTTCAGGCGCCATCATGCAAGGAATTACGAGGAATCCGCTTGCTGATCCCGGACTGCTTGGATTGACGGCAGGGGCAAATGCAGCCCTGGCGATAACGCTGGCACTCGTTCCATCAGCTAATAACTTAGGTATCATGGGTGCATGCTTTATTGGTGCCGCTGTCGGGACACTCATGGTTTTTGGTATTGCTGCGATGAAGAAGGGCGGTTTCTCCCCATTACGAATCGTATTGGCCGGTGCAGCGGTCTCAGCCTTCCTATTTGCCGTAGCGGAAGGGGTCGGCATTTATTTCAAAATATCAAAAGATGTATCGATGTGGACTGCCGGCGGGAATATTGGAACATCTTGGGGGCAGCTTCAGGTAATCGTTCCGTTTATCATAATAGGCATCCTGGTCTCCTTCATTTTTTCCAGACAGCTCACCATCCTTAGTCTCAGTGAAGAAGTGGCGGTGGGGTTAGGTCAAAAGACGGCACAAATCAAAGCGGTTCTTTTCGTCGTCGTCATTCTGCTTGCAGGTGCTGCGGTTGCGTTAGTCGGAAATATGGTTTTCATCGGGTTGATGATTCCACACATGGTCCGGGCCATCGTAGGTACGGATTATCGATTCATCCTCCCGATGTCCGCCGTTTTAGGAGCTGCTTTCATGCTTTTGGCCGATACGATCGGCCGTACAATCAATTCTCCGTATGAAACACCAGTGGTCGCGATTGTTGCGTTGATAGGTTTGCCCTTCTTCCTCCTAATCGTACGAAAAGGAGGGAAAGCATTTTCATGATCTCTTCAGCTTTAATCAAAAAACAGCGTTGGCTAATCGGTGCCTTAACCGCACTCATCATCATTACCATCATCATCGGTACGTGTTTAGGCTATTCGAATCTTTCCATAGGGCGGCTGATTCCGACGCTTCTTGGACAAGGGACCTTTAAAGAGGAATTCATTTTATTTTCCGTCCGGTTGCCACGGATCATCATCACCCTATTGGCAGGAATGGCTCTCGCACTATCAGGAGCGATTTTACAGGGAATTACCCGTAATGATCTAGCCGACCCAGGAATTATCGGGATTAACTCCGGAGCAGGTGTAGCCATTGCCGTTTTCTTTCTGTTTTACCCTATAGATGCAGGTTCATTTGTTTATATGGTTCCAATAGTCGGGTTTATCGGTGCGATGCTGACAGCCTGTATCATTTATCTTCTTTCATATAGGCGAAGGGTTGGCCTTGAACCGGTTCGGCTCGTATTGATCGGGGTTGGTTTTTCCATGGCGCTTTCTGGCTTGATGATCGTTCTCATATCTTCAGCGGAACGGGCCAAGGTCGATTTCATAGTGAAGTGGCTGGCCGGAAATATTTGGGGAGCGGATTGGCCGTTCATTTGGGCAGTCCTTCCTTGGTTGATCGTCCTCATTCCATTCACTTTATACAAAGCGAATCGGTTGAATCTGCTTGGTTTAAGCGAACCGGTCGCTATCGGAGTGGGAGTATCGATTGAAAAGGAACGGGTCGTCTTGCTCATAACAGCTGTCGCACTTGCTGCTGCTGCCGTTTCCGTTACGGGCGGAATAGCCTTCATCGGACTTATGGCACCTCATATAGCGAAATCCTTGGTCGGACCTCGAAATCAATTGTTCATTCCGATTGCCGTATTGATCGGCGGATGGCTATTGCTCCTTGCCGACACAATAGGACGTAATATAGTCGAACCAGAGGGAATTCCTGCAGGCATCATGGTTGCCTTGATCGGTGCCCCTTATTTCATGTATTTATTGCTGAAAAAATAATTGCAGTTTAAAATCCCTTGGTTTTTTCAAGGGATTTTTTGCTTTGCCACAATTTGTCTGTTTAAAGATAGCCGTAAATCCTCTAATAAACAAAGGGGCCTGATCAACCAATGATCAGGCCCCTTTGCTGGGAATATTAAAAAATAGGGTGTTATTCCTTTACTTCACACCTGGTTTATCGTCATACCCAGCAGTGAAGATAGCGGCTAAAAATGTAAGAGCTACTGCAACGATAATAACTGTGCCCATGCTGTGACCTCCCTTTACCCAAATTGTCCCACTTTAGTATAGGCTTAGTATACCCTAATTTTTAGCAGGAGTGCACACAATTTTTCTTGCGGGCGGATTTGTCATCGATTGTTCAAGGATCAAGCCTTTTCCTTTAATTAAAATGTGAGGGGACATCGGAAACATGCCCTGTGACTTTTTAAAGTCTGACATGTTTGTCAGACTTGGAGCATAGATTTAAGTATTCTCTGAAAGTGACAGGGGGAGGTTCCTTAAATGGATATATTAAAGAAAATTGAAAAATTTAGAGAAGATGAACAGAAGCTCAAGTGGGAAGGCACCTTCGCAGAGTACTTAGACATATTGAAAGAAACGCCATTAGTTGCTCAATCTGCTCATTCACGTGTATACAACATGATCAGAGATGCAGGGATAGAGGAAGTAAATGGTTCAAAGAAATACAATTTTTTCAGCGGTCAGTTGTTTGGCCTCGAAGATTCACTCGAAAGGCTCATCGAGGAATATTTTCATCCGGCAGCAAAGCGGCTGGATGTGCGAAAACGGATCTTGCTGCTCATGGGCCCCGTTTCAGGAGGGAAGTCCACGCTCGTTTCTTTGCTGAAGCGCGGGCTTGAAAATTATTCATTAAAAGAAACAGGTGCGATATACGCAATAAAAGGATGCCCGATGCATGAAGACCCGCTGCATCTCATCCCACAATATTTACGGAATGATTTTTATGAGGAATATGGCATTAGGATTGAAGGAAACCTATCGCCGCTGAATGTAATGAGGCTTGAAACGGAGTATGGAAACCGGATTGAAGATGTGATCGTCGAACGTATCTTCCTTTCAGAGGATAAGCGTGTAGGGATTGGGACTTTCAGTCCATCCGATCCCAAGTCACAGGATATTGCTGATTTGACGGGCTCGATCGACTTTTCAACCATTGCCGAATATGGATCTGAATCCGATCCGAGGGCTTATCGTTTTGATGGCGAGTTAAACAAAGCGAACAGAGGGATGATGGAGTTTCAGGAGATGCTGAAATGTGATGAAAAGTTTTTATGGCATTTGCTTTCATTGACCCAGGAAGGGAATTTCAAGGCTGGACGATTTGCACTCATCAGTGCGGATGAGCTCATTGTGGCCCATACGAATGAAACGGAGTATAAGGCGTTCATTTCCAACAAGAAAAATGAAGCCCTGCACTCCAGGATCATCGTCATGCCGATTCCATATAATCTGAAGGTTACCGAGGAAGAAAAGATTTACGAAAAAATGATTCATGAGAGCGATGTTTCCAATGTTCACATTGCCCCCCATACACTCAGGGTGGCGGCGATCTTCAGCATCATGACCCGCCTGAAGGATCCGAAAAAGGGTGATATCGATTTAGTGAAAAAAATGAGGCTGTATGATGGGGAAAATGTGGAGGGCTTCAATTCCGCTGACATCAATGAGCTGAAAAAAGAATATCAGGACGAGGGCATGAGCGGAATCGATCCTCGGTACGTGATCAACCGGATATCGTCTACGATCATCCGGAAGGAAAATCCGTCCATTAACGCCTTGGATGTACTTATGTCATTGAAAGCAGGCCTTGACCAGCATCCGTCCATATCGAATGAACTTCGGGAGCGTTATTTGAATTTCATTTCACTCGCCCGGAAAGAATATGATGCAATTGCCAAAAACGAAGTGCAAAAAGCATTTGTCTATTCCTATGAAGAGTCGGCTAAGATCCTGATGGATAACTACTTGGACAATGTCGAGGCATACTGCAATAAATCAAGGCTGCGCGATCCGTTGACGGGGGAAGAAATTAACCCGGATGAAAAATTGATGCGCTCGATTGAAGAACAAATCGGTATCTCCGAGAATGCCAAAAAAGCATTCCGAGAAGAAATATTGATCCGTATTTCTGCCTATGCGCGGAAAGGAAAACGATTCGATTATAATTCACATGATCGCTTACGAGAAGCCATTCAGAAAAAGCTATTCGCAGATCTAAAGGATGTCGTAAAAATCACGACTTCAACGAAGACACCGGATGAAAGGCAATTGAAGAAGGTGAACGAAGTCATTACCAGACTTATCGATGAGCATGGGTATAATTCCACTTCAGCCAATGATTTACTGCGTTATGTCGGCAGCCTGTTAAATCGGTAATCAATCCTGCCCCTACCCTCAATATTGGGTAGGGGTTAATCATTTTCTTGCGAAGAACTTGCAAAAAAATACTGGGCCCATATTGATTAGCCCAGTATGTTCAAGACATAGTCCATAGAACTATTCATTTAGTTACATTCAAGCCGTATTGTTCGATAAGAGTGACGAGTTGGTCTGATGAAAGTGTGTCTTCACTGTGATCGACTTTTATTTCGCCATCATCGACATCGATGATCGCACGCTCCACACCTTCCGTTTTCAAAAGGATCGATTCCAAATTCAAAATGGGGCCTTCGGATGTCGCTTCTTTTACATAAAGTGTAGTTGTTTGCATATACTTGCACCTCCTTGGATTTGCTATTCTGTCTTATCTATACCCCATCTTCATGTTAGATATGTTACGTTTTGATTTTGGAAATATTGGGTATCAATAAAGTAGAGGTGATGTCAAAATGAGTAAAGAAGAACTGAAAAAAGAGCATGTTCCGGAAAACAGCTCAATGGCCAAGGATTATGAAGAAATGAAAGAACTTGGAAAGCAGATGGAAAATCAAAGGACCAATGAAGAATTGAAAGAGTGGGATAAACGCCCTGGCACGGTTCAGCATGAGGTGGAGGTAGATAAAGATTGACGCATAGCACTACGATCGTAATTTTTCCAAGGTAAAGGATGGTCCAGGATGTTAATGGAGCATCCTTTTGTTGTGGAGCCTTTTAGCTGCTTAAATGATTCGGAGGCTCTATCCTTATATGTAAAGCTGCTTCCGTTTTCCTCTTTCGTATATCCTCAGCGATGAAATAAACCAACTGAAGTCTCTTGAATCACAAATTTACGCTTAAAGCGCCTAATTAAGCAGGACGTGACTTGTCCAGATTGTAGGCAAACATCCATTATTGAATTTTGTTGTAAATTATCCGGCAACCCTGCATATGATAGAGTAATACATTTCTTTTCTTTTAGTATGTTTTTATCGACTGTTATTTTCTGTAAATTAAAACCGGGATGCTTTGGGTTTTCTCACACTAATTTAGTATATGAAGGAATGATGAAAAGCGTGCAAACATTTTTAAGGGGGGAAGAGAATGTCGGAAGAGAATAATCAACAATATGTTATCTCACAGGAAAACTGGTCCCTCCATCGAAAAGGCTATGATGATCAACAGCGTCATCAGGAAAAGGTGCAGGAAGCGATCAAGAATAATTTACCTGATTTAATTTCCGAAGAAAGTATCGTCATGTCAAACGGCCGGGATGTCATCAAGATTCCCATTCGCTCCTTGGATGAATACAAGATCCGTTACAATTATGATAAGAACAAACATGTAGGTCAAGGGGATGGAGATAGTAAGGTGGGAGACGTGGTCGCAAGGGACGGCTCCCCATCCGACTCAGGAGCAGGTAAAGGGCAAGGAGCAGGTGACAAGGCGGGCGAGGATTATTATGAAGCAGAGGTCTCGATGATGGAATTGGAGGAAGCACTGTTCAGTCAGCTGGAACTGCCTAATCTCCAGAAAAAAGAGCAGGCGGAGCATACGCTTGAACAAATCGAATTCAACGACATCCGCAAGACAGGCTTAATGGGGAATATCGATAAGAAGAAAACGATGATATCCGCTTTTAAACGGAATGCGTTAAGCGGCGACCCGGGCTTTCATCCGATTTATAAGGAAGATTTTAAATTCAAGACGTGGAATGAAATCGAAAAGCCGGATTCCAAAGCTGTTGTGCTGGCAATGATGGATACTTCCGGAAGTATGGGGCTATGGGAAAAGTATATGGCGCGGAGCTTTTTCTTTTGGATGAACCGATTCCTGAGAACGAAATATGAAACGGTTGAAATCGAATTCATTGCCCATCATACGGAAGCGAAAGTCGTTCCGGAAGAGGATTTCTTTTCAAAAGGGGAAAGCGGCGGTACGATTTGTTCGTCCGTATATCGAAAAGCATTAGAACTTATTGATCATAAGTATGACCCTGCGAAATTCAATATCTATCCATTTCACTTTTCCGATGGTGACAATCTCACATCAGACAATGTTAGATGCGTCAAGCTTGTGGAGGAACTCATGAAGCTTTCCAATATGTTCGGGTATGGCGAAGTCAATCAATACAATCGCCATTCTACATTAATGACAGCCTATAAGAATATCGATAATGAAAAGTTCAGATATTTCATCTTAAAGCAAAAGGCGGATGTTTTCCACGCGATGAAGAGCTTTTTTAAGGACGAAGAACAGAAGAAATTCGCATAAGGTTACAGGGGAAGGCCGTTCCGCCTTCCTCTACGATTGTAGGGGTTTTTCTCTACGATCTTTTTTTTTTTGCCATTTCATACCTGGAAATACATTCCTATTTCACTCTATTTATTTAAAGTGACACGATACGTCGATATCCACCAGTAAAGCAGCGCAGAAAAATAAGCAGAATTTGAAATGTAAATCAAACCGTTTCATTTTTGGAACGATGGGTTTGGCAAAATATATTAGACTATAATAGAAGTGCGGAAACACTTCCCCTAATCCCATTGTTAAAAGAAGATGCATTACCCTCGTGCTGGATGGATTCAAGGCCTTGAGGCTTGGATCAACACACTTAAACGGCCTGTTCCTTGATTTATTGGGGACAGGCCGTTTAAGTTTTTCCTATGTAGCATGTGAGTTTCAGCCAATCAGTGTTGTAAAGTTTCGTTAGTATTCAAAATTCAACTCATGCGTGTATGTATATGGTTGCCATCAAATAAAAGGAGCAAGATTATGTCGAAGCCATTTGCCTTTTTATTATTATGGATGTCACAAGCAGGGGCATTCCTTATAAAAAATCGGATGTATTTCATCCAAGCCTTTTTAGTCCTATTTTTAATGTACCTACTATTGAATAAACAAGAAATTAATGCGTTGAAAATTACTCTCATTATCGTTACTTCACTCTGCTTCCTTATAAGTGCCCACAGGAAATAAAGGGTATGGGTGAGGAGGGAAAAATAAAGGAATGGAAATAGCGAAAACGTAAGGTTCGATTCGCTCACACATGCATTCAATATCCAATATGCCAATGTTTTTTTCAAACTTAAGATACAAATGTGTTTAGGTAATAGAACACAATTCATGCCAATGATGAGCACAAGCTACTTAATATGTAGCTGTGCTTTTTTTTGCAGAAGTAGTGGAACCTCGACCTTCTATTTTTCATCTTTCACCTTTATATAAAACAAAATCACTATATATAAGTTTTTACGCATACATGCAGTTTCAAAAATGAATTTTTATTCACCATTATTGGAACAATGTGTTTGCCTAAAAATAGTATTATAAATTTGTCATCTACCAAAATTACCATTTTAGGAGGGAAAATCCATATGAAAAAAAGTAAAGTGTTAAAACCTATTAACGTCATGACCACATCATTTTTGTTAGCAAGTTCACTAGTAATGCCAACAGTAGGATTTGCGGAGGAATCATCTACACCAAATAAGGAAGTTATGAATGAACAAGAGTCTGAGGCCAAAGGTCAGGAATCGCGTACACAAACAAAGGAACCCCAATCAGATAGTAAAGCGGCAACAGCTAGGGCGGCCAATGAAGCCGTCGTTACCAACTTCGCACAATTAAAGGCTGCGCTGGAAGCTGATAATGGAATTACGACAATCATACTTGGACAAAACATCGATATAAGCGGTCCCATTAACATTCAAGCGAAAAAATCAAACATATTGATTGAAGGAAATAACTTTACATTATCGGAAACAGGAGCGAATGGATAAACAGGAGGGCTCTACTATGGAAAGGGTAATATATTGCGGAATGTCACTGTAAAGGACCTTAAAATTAAAGGAAAAAATTATTATGGATTCATTACAATAGACGATGCATCAAAAAATGTCGAACAAGTATTCGAAAATGTATCGTATTTAGGACCACAAATGATTTGGAACCGTTACGGGAAAGCAATTTTTAAAGGAACTAATGTGATTAGTATTACTAATGACATAATGCCAGGGTCATCACCTGCCCAAGAGATGGCGGAAGTTGGAAGTATTGATATTGAAGGTGATACTAAAATTTTTCATAATAATGGCTATGCCCTCATTTGGTCAATTTCAAAAACTCCTCAATTCAAGATTGCACCTGACGCTAATGTAGAAATCAAAACAGGCAAAAGTGGGTATGGGATCTTTTATCCAACAGAGGGTAATGGGGATTTCACGATTGGAAAAAATGCAAAGGTGAACTTTGATGGACTAAAGGGAGTTACAGGCAAAGGGATTCTGAAATCATTTATTATTGAATCAGGTGCAGAAGTCGAGATGAATAGAACGGGTACAGAGACAGCGCCAATGATTTTAGCTTATGGAGCAACTGAGATCAATGAAAACTCAGAGCTTCAAGTGAGTACGGAAAATGGACATGCTATACAAGTGGTAAATGTAGGGAAAATGAATTTTAAGAAGCCGGAGAAAGTCATTTTATCATCGATTAATGGTCAAGCCATAGATAATTTGTCTACCTCCCTGACGATGAATATCGATACGGGCATGGTCAAGCTATTGGCGAATACGTCTAACAGTTATGTGAGTACGGATGGCAAGGATTTCACTTGGAATGCTAATTATCGCTATGACGTAGCCACCCCAGGTAGTATTGTAAGTTCACAAAACTTAAACCCCGTCTTCAATATTGAACTTGGAAAAACAAAGTCTATTGAACTGGGAAGGGATGTTGAAGGTCAAGCAAATAGAGAACTAGCTGAAGCGAAGAATAAAGTGGAAAATCTCTTTACCGACGGTAAGTTCGACACATTGAAAGGTTCGACGAATCAAGCGGCGATTGACGAAGCCCAAAATGCAGTCAATAAATTACCAGCCGGTTCGGAAAAAAATCGATTACAAGATTTAGTGAACAAAGCGAAAGATTTATTGAACAAGAACGAACAAGCCGAAAAAGAGTTGAACGATGCGAAGAACAAAGTCGAAGATCTGTTCACGGATGATAAGTTCGACACATTGAAAGGAAGTACGAATCAAGGAGCGATAGACGAAGCGAAAGAAGCAGTCGATAAATTGCCAGCCGGCCCGGAAAAAGAGCGACTGGAAGAGCTCCTGAATAACGCCCAAGATTTATTGAACAAGAACGAACAAGCCGAAAAAGACTTGAACGATGCGAAGAACAAAGTCGAAGATTTGTTCACGGATGATAAGTTCGACACATTGAAAGGAAGTACGGATCAAGGAGCGATAGACGAAGCGAAAGAAGCAGTCGATAAATTGCCAGCCGGCCCGGAAAAAGAGCGTTTGGAAGAGCTCCTGAATAACGCCCAAGATTTATTGAACAAGAACGAACAAGTCGAAAAAGACTTGAACGATGCGAAGAACAAAGTCGAAGATCTGTTCACGGATGATAAGTTCAACACATTGAAAGAGACAACGAATCAAGGGGCGATTGACACAGCCCAAGAAGCGGTCAATAAGCTTCCGGGAGGTGCCGAAAAAGACCGCCTGCAAGATTTACTGAACAAAGCAAAAGATTTATTGGATAAGGATATAACGGCTCCGAATGCACCGAGACTGGATGAAGTGACAACAAACAGTAAAGAAGTGACAGGAAGCGGTGAACCCGAAGCAAATGTCACGGTCACCATTAATTCCAATAATTATACGGGGGTAGTGGGTCCAGACGGAAAATTCAAGGTTGCGATTCCCAATCAGCCTGTCAATACGATCATATCAGTCACCCTGACAGACGCGGCAGGGAATGTCAGCAAGAGCTCATCTGTTAGAGTCGTGCAGTTCATGCCTAGTGAACCTGTAAAGATTGATCCTGTGTATCCAGATGCCCAAACGATAACTGGAACTGCGCCGGAAGGAGCAACGGTCGTACGCTTACTGATAAATGGTGTACCATTGCGTACGGCACCTGTCAATCAAGATGGAACATTCAGTATTTACAGCAGATATGTTGGGGTGGACGAGAATGGAAATAATATAACCTTACAAGCAGGCGATATCGTTACGGTTGATTACGGTCTACGGACTCCGTCGAACTTGCAAGCCAATATTACGGTAGTCAAGGAAGCAGTTAAACTGCAGGTGAATCCTGTGGCCCCTAATGCAGATTATGTTACGGGCATAGCACCGGAAGGGACCCAGAATCTCCGTTTGATAGTTAACGGAAAGCCACTGAGAACAGTTTCTCTTACTCAAACTGGAGCAGGAGTCATCAATCCGGATGGAAGTTACCGTATTTACAGCCGATTTATTGAGGATGAAAATGGGGTGACTCGGAGGCTGCAAGCCGGAGATGTCATTGAAGTTGATAATGGTCCTCTCGTAGTTGGACGAGAAGTCGCAAAAACAATAGTTGAATAATCAAAGGAATAAGAAGGACTCTCCTATAGGAGCTGGGTCCTTCTTACATACTTGAAAGCCTTCTTAATGGGTCAGGTATTTCTTCGTTTTTTAAAAGGGGTGAATTGATGGGATTGAAGAGAAGCTTCCCAAGCATTTGGATTTGTATATTGACTTTAACCATATTTTTGACAGGCTGCATTTCAGGAGAAAAGGAAGCCCGGGATGAACAGAAAGAAATGCATAAGCAAACGAATGCTTCCACTAACGACGAAACGGATAAAAAAGAAACAGGGCAAGAGAAAACCGTATCTGGCGTAAGCATAGAGATAGAAAAGGCTTTGAAGCTTAAACATCCAGATAAGAAAGACAAGCAGGTTTTACAGATACAGCTGAAGGCAACAAATAAAACGGCAGAAGAACGGCATGTGGATGCTTTTGAAATGTCGGTATGGAATCAAGACAATAAAAAGCTGAAGATCTATCCAGGGGATAATTTGGGGACAAAACTTGCACCTGGAAAAAGTGTAAAAGGAAATGGATATTATGTATTGGAAGGGAAGGGACCTTTCAGGGTGGAGTATGAAAATACGGACACTAAAGAAAAGCAGGAATGGCTGATTGATAAATGGACAGATATGACTGCGAAAGCTTCTGAAAAGAAATAGTCCTTTACGTTAATAACTAGGCACAATGGAGAAATCCCCCGAAAAAACAGGCACTTGTGACCAAGGCCAAACAATCGGGGGATTTCCTATCCTTAAAAAAATTTCATCATAATTAACTGGTTCTTGCAGCAGCGGATTTAATTATATCAAGTAGAAAACTTACACCAAAGCTTTAATAAATTGCTGCCAATCATCAATGTGGGGCAGGACGGAAATGAAAATAACCGTTTCGACTTGAAGGCGTATCAAAAATAGAACGGCGCATTCGAAAACTGAAACTGCCATTGAAAATAATTATGTTACCTTATTACTGCGAACGAAAAATGTTTACCGAAAAACATACAAAGTGGATGCTCAATCGAGTCACTGGTGAGTATAACAACCTGATTTTTTATAGGGTACACGTACATTCCTTTGTTGTGGGTCTAAAGTGTGAGTTTTCCTGCATGATTCATTCGAGTGTAATGTCCTGATTCCTCAGGCGTTACAGTTTTAAATTAAAAAGGAAAAAATGGAGGAGAGGGAACCATGATAACAGAGGTAATCCAAGAAGTAGACGGGCATATGGATAATGTCCATTATTCATTAAATGAGGTTCTGCGGAGAAAAATAGTGGATAAAACGGCTAAAGTTGGAGTGATTGGATTGGGGTATGTCGGCCTTCCGACGGCCTGCCATTACGCGTCCAAAGGCTATAATGTGACTGGCTTCGACGTTTCCAAGACAAAAGTGGGGAACCTAAATGACGGAATTAACTATATCAATGATGTAGATAGTGCGGAGTTAACAGGATTGATCAAAAAGAAAAGATTTTCAGCAACAACGAATATGGACCTCCTGGGAGAGATGGATGTTATTTTGATTTGTGTCCCGACTCCTATCAATAAAACGAAAGAACCTGATATTTCATTTGTCAAGGATGTAGGGCAAGTCATTGCTGAACATGTGAAGAAAGGTACAATGGTCATTTTAGAAAGTACAACATATCCAGGAACAACAGAAGAATATATTTGTGCCCCATTAATTGAAAAAGGATATGTAATTGGGGAAAACGTCTTTGCAGCTTATTCTCCGGAAAGAATCGATCCAGGAAATAAAAACTTTAATTTAAGTAACACGCCAAAGGTTGTCGGTGGGATAACGGAAAGCTGTACGGATTTAGCGTGCCTGTTTATCGGAAAAACCGCTCATCGGGTCAATGGCATCCGTGTAGCCGAATTAAGCAAGATCTTTGAGAACACATTCCGGTGGATCAACATGGCTTTGGTCAATGAAATGACCGTTCTATGCAAAGAGTTGGAAATTGACGTATGGGAAACGATTAATGCCGCTTCCTCAAAGCCATACGGGTTCATGAAATTCACCCCTGGAATTGGCGTGGGAGGACATTGTATACCGGTCGATCCATACTACTTGCTATATAAAGCAAAAGAACATGGTCATCGAGCAAAAATGATTGAACTGGCTGGGGAAATTAACGACGGAATGCTCCACTATTCATACACCCGCATCCTTGAACTGCTTGCAGCCAAAGACAAGCTCATGAAATACTCACATATTGTGGTTTTAGGTGTTGCTTATAAAAGTGACATCGGTGATTTAAGGGAAAGTCCGGTCGTTCACTTGCTTGAACGGTTACAAGACAAGGTCCGGAACCTTACCGTCATTGAACCTTATGCCAAAGAAATCATGATCAATGGACAAATCCAACCGGTAGCGGAATACGATGCTGCCATTCTTCGAAGCGCCGATATTGTGGTCATCGGAACACCGCACAGCTGTTTTGACTGGAAAAGCATCCATGAACATGCTCCATTGATTTTCGATTCCAAAAATGTGATGGAGGAAAATGGCTTGATATCAGAAAAGATTTCAAAGTTATAGATATCAAGAACATGAATGAGACAAACGGAAAGATTTTTAGAAGGATTGGAGTTGATTGAATGAGGGAGAAACTAAGTATAAAAGATCTTTTTCAAATGGTAAAAAAACGCATAGCACTCATTTTTATCATCACAACCCTAATAACTGTGATAACAGGAGCCGTTAGCCTTTTTATCCTTTCACCTGTATACCAGGCATCTGCACAAATCCTGGTCAATCAATCCAAAGATAATACAGACCTTTACAAGGTAGGTGAGATTCAAACTAATATTCAATTGATTGAAACGTACAGCGAAATCATAAAAAGTCCAATGATGCTTGAAAAGGTTAAAGACCGACTGAATCTTAACATTTCAAATTCTGCGTTATCGGAACAAATCGAAATCGTCAGTAAGGGTAATTCACAATTGTTTACGATAAAAGTTGAAGCCAGCGATCCCAAACTTGCTGTAGATATCGTCAATACAATACCGGTCATATTCCAAGAGGAAATAAAAACGCTTATGAATGTGGACAATGTCAATGTCTTATCGAAAGGAAATGTTGGAGATAATACCGCACCTATAAAACCGAATCCGATCATCAACATGATTCAAGCATTTTTTGCAGGTGTGGTTATCAGTTTAGTAGTTACATTCCTAATCGAATTTTTAGACAATACCATCAAGGTTGAGTCTGATATTGAAGAACATCTAGAGATGCCGATGCTTGGCATCGTTAATTTAATGGAAAACAAAAAGAAATGGAAATGATGGATTTGTATTGCAATCACAACCTCA
Organism: Peribacillus sp. FSL E2-0218; assembly: GCF_037992945.1. Lineage (NCBI taxonomy): Bacteria > Bacillati > Bacillota > Bacilli > Caryophanales > Bacillaceae > Peribacillus > Peribacillus sp. FSL E2-0218. The sequence goes on from NZ_CP150304.1 coordinate 1,025,096, forward strand.
AGAGGTGAATAGCTTGACACGCAACGAACGGCATAAAATGACAGATGCTAAAAAAAGAAGCAGTATTTCCATGTTGAAATCGAAATCTCCGGTTGTGGAGCAATATAGGACAATCCGGACGAATCTTCAATTTTCTGCAGTGGAAAAAGACATAAGGTCGATGATTTTCACTTCGGCAAACCCTGGTGAAGGGAAATCAACCACTTCTATAAATGTTGCAGCTGTTTTTGCACAGCAGGGAAAACGCATCCTCATCATCGATGCAGATTTGAGGAAACCCAGTGTCCATACGAACTTTAACATGGAGAACTTCTTGGGATTAACGAATATCATAACAAAGCAAAATCAATTGCAGGAAGCTATACAATCTTCCATTTACCCAAATTTGGATGTGTTGACAAGTGGCCCTATTCCTCCGAACCCATCGGAATTGCTTGGGTCGAATGGAATGGAGAATTTATTGGAAGAAGCAAAAATGAATTATGATTTGGTTATTCTGGATACGCCTCCGGTCAATGCCGTTACAGATGCTCAAATCCTGGCGAATATGACAGATGGAGTTGTTTTGGTGGTTAGCAGCGGAAGTACGGAAATACAGCAAGCAAAAAAAGCGAAGGAGTTGCTTCAGAAAGCCGACGCCAAGCTTTTAGGAGCAATCCTGAATAAGAAAAAACAAAAGTACTCAGACGAATATTATTACTATGGTAAATAAGAAATTCATCTTTTTGTTGGGTTTAAGGAAGGAAACTAACAATGATTGATATTCATAGTCACATATTACCAGAGTTGGATGATGGCGCTGGAAATATTAAGGAAAGTGTCGAAATGGCGAGAAAAGCGGTTGAACAAGGAATTACCGACATCATTGCAACTCCCCATTACTATAAGGGGAAATATGATAACGATAAAGAAAAGGTCGAGCGCAAGACATGGCAATTAAATCGAGTGCTAGATGAACTCGACATCCCGCTTAAAGTATGGCCGGGGCAGGAAATTAGGATATCGGATGAGCTTCTGGAAGATTACGATAATAATAGTGTCATGGCCTTGAATGGTTCGCAATACATGCTTCTCGAACTTCCTTCAAACCATGTGCCAAGATATACGGAGCGATTGATCTATGATCTGCAAATGAAAAGAATCACGCCAATCATTGCTCACCCAGAGCGGAATTTAGAAATAATAAGAAATCCACACCTTTTAGAAGAACTGATCTGGAAGGGGGCGTATTCACAATTAACTGCTGGGAGCATCACAGGTAAATTCGGATGGAGAACAAGAAGATTTTCCAAATATTTAATTCACTCGGGTCTTACTCATTTCATTGCATCGGATGCCCACAATGTAGGAAACAGAGGTTTTCAAATCAGGGAAGCATATAAGTTGGTTGAAAAGAACATGGGACAAGCAGTGGTGAATGCCTTTCATGTAAATGCGGAAAATGTTTTGTATGGGATGAAAGTCAAGGAATCGTTTCTTTGATTAAAAATATTTAATGAGGAGAAGTAGATTTGACATATTATAACCGGCTTATCACATTAGTCTTATTTGACGCGATGATTGTTGTGACAGCTGTCTTTTTAAGTTATTGGTTATTGAATCCACTTGATGAAATACCAGCATTCGCACTTATTGGTGGGCTAGTTTTGCTTTTGTTTCATTATTTCTATACGGCTTTTTTGAAACAGTATAAAAAGGCTTGGGAATACGTCACTGCCAGTGAAATGTTCCATTTGTTCAGGGCGATGGCATTTGCCCTGATCAGTACATCCATCTGCCAGCTGTACTTTACCCATTATCTTTATTTGAGGGAGCTTTTTATTACAGGGATCCTCTATATGGTCATGATCGGATACTCCCGCCTGGCATGGCGGGTATACTTTAATCCTAAAATCAAGCGGCCATCCGATAACAAACGAACCTTGATTGTCGGCGCTGGATCAGCAGGGACGATGATAACGAGCAGATTGTTGAAATCCAATCATATAAAATTAGTGCCAGTTGCATTTGTTGATGATGATAAAACGAAGCTGGGCTTGGAGATTTTCAATATACCAGTAGTGGCAACAACAAACGATATTTCACAAGTGGTGGAGGAATATAAGATTGAGCATATCGTCATTGCGATTCCTTCCTTGAAAAGAGAAGATATGAATACCATTTTGTCCGAATGCACGAAGACAACCGTAAAGACCCAAATCGTCCCAAGTCTTGAAGAAATCGTACATGGGAACGTTCCGATAAATGAATTGCAAGATATACAAATGGAGGATTTATTGGGGCGTTCTCCCGTTCAATTGGACGATAAAGGGATATTAGAAACGATCGTTGAAAGTACGATACTGGTAACAGGGGCAGGAGGTTCGATTGGATCGGAAATATGTCGGCAGATCATGAAATATAACCCAGCTAAAATCGTTTTGCTTGGACATGGTGAAAACAGCATTTATGCGATTGAGATGGAATTGCTGGAGATTTATGAAGACAAGATAGAGATTGTCACGGAAATTGCTGATATCCAGGACCGAAGGAGGATGTTTGAAGTAATGGACCACCATCGACCCAAGATCGTATATCATGCAGCTGCCCATAAACATGTCCCGCTTATGGAGTCCAATCCTAAAGAAGCGTTGAAAAATAACATCCTAGGTACGAGGAATGTAGCGGATGCAGCGGAAGGGAGTGGCGTGAACACTTTTGTCATGGTTTCGTCCGATAAGGCCGTGAATCCGACAAGCATCATGGGCGCTTCAAAATGTATAGCCGAGATGATGATTTCATACAAAAGTTCATCAAGTCATACAAAATTCGTAACGGTTCGATTTGGAAATGTTCTTGGCAGCAATGGCAGTGTCATTCCCCTTTTTAAAAAGCAAATAAAAAAGGGCGGACCTCTGACCGTCACACACCCAGAAATGGTACGTTATTTCATGACCATTCCAGAAGCTTCGAGATTGGTCATTCAGGCAGGGGTTTTGGCAAAAGGAGGAGAGGTATTTGTGCTGGATATGGGCGAACCGGTCAAAATCGTCGATTTCGCTAAGAAACTCATCCAACTTTCCGGTTACAAGGTTGAAGACATTGGGCTAACCTTTACAGGAATCCGGCCTGGGGAAAAATTATTTGAAGAACTGCTTGGAGCAGATGAAGTCTATGAAGAGCAGGTCTATCCGAAAATCCATATTGGGAAACCAAGGGATGTAAATTGGCATGCCATTCAGGATATTATCAGCACTTATGATGTCATGAGCGAAGAAACGTTAAAAGAAAGAATGCTGTGTTTGGCAAATAATAGGGTAGGCAATGAAATTCACGTATCGTAATGAATGCATGAACCCGAGAATGGACTTTCTATAAATAGAAGTAGGCTTACAGCAAGTAACCATTATGTATCCTATTAAACAATATCCTAGCTAGGCATGAAGAAATAGGGAGGAAAAAATGAAAAGGTCTTTCGAGTTATTGATATCTAGTCTGGCGATCCTTTCGTGTTCGCTGCCCATGCTGCTCATCTTCATCCTTATCCGCTTAAAATTGGGCTCACCCGTAATATTTAAGCAGCAGCGTCCAGGTCTTAATGGCATTCCATTTGATCTATATAAATTCAGGACGATGACAGATGAAAAGGACGAGGATGGGAATTTAATTTCCGACGAAAAGAGGTTGACTAATTTTGGCAGATTTCTTAGGAGACTAAGTTTGGACGAACTACCGCAATTAATAAATATCATCAAGGGAGATATCAGTTTTGTAGGGCCTAGGCCGCTATTGATGGAATATATCCCGTTATATACCCCAGAACAAGCAAAGAGGCATGATGTCCGTCCAGGAATGACAGGGTGGGCCCAAGTAAATGGCCGCAATGCGATATCATGGGAGAAAAAATTTGAGCTTGATGTTTGGTACGTCGAAAATCAATCCTTCTTGTTGGATATGAAAATCATATATCTTACTTTGATCAAGGTATGTAAACAAGAGGCCATTACGCAAGAGGGTCATGTCACGACCCGCAAGTTCGTTGGGTGAAAGGTTCATGCTAAAAACCAACCACGGGGTTCCTAAATGTTTTTCCGCTTAAGGAACCGCTAAACTTTAAAGATATGAGAAGTGATATGAATTGAAGAAAATCGTTATTATCGGAGCAGGAGGACATTCAAAAGTAGTCCAAGACATCATCCGAGCTCTGGATGGACATCGGCTCATGGCCATATTGGATGATGAATTTAAAGTGTTGAAAAAAAAGGGGGAACTGTATTTCGGTCCGATCTCAAGCTTCAAGGACTTGTTCATCCATTTTGAATGTAAGTTAATTATTGCAATAGGCAAGAACGATATAAGAATGAAACTCGTGAACGAACTGAATTTGGATCCAATGGATTACGAGACGGTCATTCACCCGACAGCTGTCATAGGTCAAGATGTCATGATTGGCAGTGGAACGGTCATCATGCCCAATGTCGTTTTGAATGCAGGGGCAAAAGTCGGGAACCAGGTTATCCTTAACACCTCCTCAGTCATAGAACATGATGCACATCTAAAGGATTTTGTTCATATAGCGCCAAATGCAACGGTTACGGGGGCTGTAAGGATAGGAACTGGAACCTTGTTAGGTGCGGGAGCCGCGGTGATACCAAGCATCAAGATCGGTGAATGGTGTACGGTTGGTGCCGGTTCGACTGTTATTGAAGACATGCAAGATGAATTAACTGCCGTGGGTTCACCAGCAAGGATCACTAACTAAGGAGGGGATGGAATGGTGCAAAAAAGAGTTTTTCTTTCACCGCCTCATATGAGTGGGAATGAGCAATATTATGTTGAACAAGCCTTCGAGACGAATTGGATTGCACCTCTAGGGCCGAACGTAAAGGCTTTGGAAGAAGGCTTTGCGCAATATGCCGGCACTAATGGGGCATTGGCGGTAAGCTCCGGTACCTCCGCAATCCATTTGGCCCTGAAAGTATTGGGAGTAAGCAGGGGAGATACCGTATTTTGTTCTTCCTTTACTTTCATAGCAAGTGCGAATCCAATTGTTTACCAAGGAGCGGAACCAGTCTTCATTGATTCTGAATTCGATACATGGAATATGTCTCCTCAAGCATTGGAAATAGCATTGGATACAGCCAAGAAGAAACGCAGGATTCCTAAAGCGGTCATTTTAGTCCATCTGTTTGGTCAAAGTGCAAAGGTGGAGGAAATTCAGAGCATTTGCAGGAAATATAAGGTTGCCTTGATCGAGGACGCAGCTGAATCGCTTGGAAGCACTTTTAAGGGAAAACAAACGGGATCGTTCGGTGATATGGGAATTTATTCGTTAAACGGAAATAAGATCATTACAGCATCTGGAGGTGGGATGCTCGTTTCTGATAATGAAGATTATTTGGATAAAGCACTTTTTCTATCCACTCAGGCGCGTGATCCGGCCATTCACTATGAACATAGCTCGGTAGGCTATAATTATCGCCTGAGTAACATATTAGCTGGAGTCGGCCGGGCCCAATTGGAAGTGTTGGACGATCGTGTCAGCGCACGAAGAGGAGTTTTTGATCGGTATCAAAAGTCATTGGGAGCTATACCAGGAATCGCATTCATGCCTGAGTTGAAGGATACGAGGGGGAACCGCTGGCTTACGGCAGTAATCATAGATGAAAAAGTTACCGGTACACGGCCGATTGATATCATCCATGCACTGGAAGCGGAAAATATAGAATCAAGACCGTTGTGGAAACCCTTGCACTTACAGCCTATCTTTAAAGGTTCAGCATTTTTCACCGCCGCGGACGATATCGGTGTTTCAAGCAGGTTATTTGAACAAGGTCTTTGCCTGCCATCCGGCTCCGCCATGACAAAAGAAGACCAGGATCGTATAGCGGCGATTGTAAAGGAAATTGCAGCACCATCCAAAATGACCCAATGAGATTTCGGACTAAGCCATATATCAAGATATAAAAGTCCCGGAACAATCAGGAAAGAACCTTCCTTACCAAATAAAAGGAGGCATGCCGGATATGAGAATGACGTTTAAAAAGATTTATCGAGATATTGACAAATTGGTGTATCTTTCAAGTAAACAAAAGGGTTTATATGGAAGAGAGATAGAAAGTACAAGAAAAAGGTTAGTGGAAAATATAAAAGCGATAGAACTTCATTCCATTGTAGTAAATAATGAAGATTCCGCATGAATATTTTTAATCTTCCCCTTCCAAAAATGGAATTGAGCCTCATTTCATTTTTGGAAGGCTGTTTTATTCTGCAATAGAAACGAGGGCGCTTATGAAGATTGGTGATAAGGTGATCTATAAATCAAGACAATATAAAATTATTTACATCTATGGAAATGATTTAACAGCCGAGCTTCTTTCACTTGACGGTAAGCATGGAAAGTTTGAATTAGCCCCTATATCTCATTTGCAAAAGGTCGATCTGCAGTCTGTAAAGATTCTCCCTAAGAGATTGGTCCATTACGAATATTGATGGGCGTTGTATTTTCCAGTAAGAAAGCCATGGAGGTGAAACGCCGCTATGACCAGACTGTATGGGAGATAACCCTCCGCAGTCTTTTTCTTTCCGGAAATTCGAGAACTGATCACGCATCAGGAAAGTGTCATGATAAAGCGGTCTTTCCAACGATCATAAATGTGGCATATCCAGGAAGTTGCAGATGGAGTAGTGTTTTTTAGGGAAACTCCATCTGCGTTTTCTTTTATCATTTCTGCAAACCGGTGTTTTTATTTTGTGAAGACCGTAACTGTGTAAATAAGTGGAGACCTCAAAATAGTGATGCTAAAGTAATAGGCTTGTGTCTAAAATGAAATACATTGTTTCAATTTTGGAATACTAATGCTTGTTTGTTGTGTATTTCATTTTTTGAAAGATAAGATAACTATCTTCTTGATTACCTGCTCCTTTACTTTGCTTATACTAGGCCATTATTGATGTAACAAGGAGATCTTTGTCCTATGAAGCGGGAACAATCCAATAGGATAATGTAAACTTAAGTGTTTTTTTTGAAATTTTAATGAACGGGTAAAGACTTGTCAAGTTTCAATATTTGAATTTCATGTGTTGCATATGAAACGACATCAGGTAGAAAATGTGATAAATTTGGGTTGTAAGTAGTGAGTATGTTAATTTTTTTTATGATGAAGGGAGTTTTGGTACTTAAGTACCTGTGTCGAAAGCTTGTTTAGTAGATATGAAAATTAGTAAAGTTAAAGGTGATAGTATGAATCGATTTAATGATCGTTATTCAGAACTTATGTATCATTTATTTTATGAAGATACCTGGTGCAGTTTAAACGAGCTCTCAAAAAAAACAGGTTATTCAAAAAGTACATTATGGAGGGATTTATTACATACTGGTTCAACACTTCCGCCAGAATGGAAAATTGAAAAAAATGAAGTTCAAGGTGTAAGACTAATTAAACCGAAAAACGGTACCATAGAAGAGCTTTGGTTTCATCTTAAAAGTGAAAATACCTATTTTCAAACCTTGGAATTAATTCTTCTTAATAATGGAGTGACCATAAATTACATTACACAACATGTTCATATCAGCCGTTCCACAGTGTACAGGCAGCTTGAGAAGATAGAAGAAGTAGTGAAAAGTGCCGGAGTTCAATTAACTTATAGTCCGTATAAAATCGTTGGTGATGAAAAAAAGATCAGGCGCTTCATTATGCAGTATGTTGAGTATATGTCAGGGAACTTAAATGAATTCATTACATCCTTCGATCTTAAAGAGTTTCAAGAACAAGTATTGAAGCTTTTGAAGGAGCATAGGACCTCCTTACATATGGGGGCAATCCAAAGATTGGCGATAATCCTTCATATCTCTAACATTCGCATAGCCCATAGTTGCTTTGTAACCATCCCGCAAGCGGTTATCGATGAAAACGAAGGATCGAGAGTGTTTGAAATATCAAAGAAATTATTCAACTTCATGGAAAAAATCCCGAATAGGGAGACACAAATTCAAGAAATATTCTTTTTTTCTTTATATTTAATGAGTGAAGAAATGTCTTTAAATCGTACACAGGAACTCCGGTACATACGTTCCAAGCTTAATTCGGACAGTGGCAGGCCTTTAAATCATTTTCTTGATAATTTATCAAAAGAAATTGGCTTGGATGTTTCCCAGGACGACATCTTCATGTACCAATTTGCGCAAACACTTCGCGGAATCACTTTTGATTTGATATTAAAGACAGATACGAGAATAAATAATATCTTGCAATTCGTTCCGTATTTCGAAAAAAACCCTCTATTTGGGATGATTGGAAAAATAGCAGAAGATATTTCGAGAAAGTTCTCTATATATTTTGAAGATATCGAAATTTTGGAAATATTCATGTTGGTCCAAGCTTCTATATTAAGGAAAAAAAATCAGATGGTTATCGAAGCGGCTTTAGTTTGCCGTTCATATGTCGAGAAAGATTATATTCGTGAAGTCTTAAAACATCATTTTGGAAACCGGCTGAATATCTATGTAATGGACTTTTCTGATATAGATTCACTCTTTAGAAAAAATGGATTCGATATATTAATAACTACTGACTTAGGGCAATTGATTAATATAGAGCACATTCCAATATACAAAGTGTCATCATTTCCAACACCTTCCGAATTAAAAGAAATCAAGATATTTACCAGAAAGAATTTTATTGATAGGTATGGTTTAAACCCCAATATCTTATACCCTTTTGAAGATGACATTGTTTGACCTAGTGAAATTTTTTCATGTTTGAATCGGTCCGTTCCCAAACGTGATTCAAAAAAATCAAGCATGATGCCTTACCTCGTTAACGCAATGAGCCAAGATCTTCTACTTTCTGCCTCTAAATATGAAAAGTTTATAAATTACAGTATGCTACGAATAGACTACCTCGTCAGTTCATTCAGATCATTACTTTGTTCACTCAAGATGGTTAATGAGTCATCTTGCTTTGCTGACAGAAGTTTTAAGGCGAATACAATCCACCATAAATTCATGGCCATTTAGAGGATGCCTGTAGCTACTTCCTAACACAAAACACAAAATCAAAATCACAAACGAAAATTGCTGACTTTCTGGTACTCTTTCAGGATACTACTTTGGTAGCTGAAAAAATGAATGATCGAGCTAGAGGTGTGCCCCTACAGGAACACGGCCATCCTTCAGTTTAGTTTTGGTGGAAAGCATCTTGCCACAGTGAATACCTAACTAAAGAAAATGATCCCAATATTATACTGGGATCATTTTTTTATGTAGTTAATGAGCTGTTACATATTCATTTTTCCCTGCACGCATCCCAACGATGAAAATTAGGGCAGATATGATCACTAGCATTAATAATGGAATGGTCCAGCTATGTGTCATGTCATGCAGCCAGCCGAATAACACGGGTCCAACGGCAGCTAGGAGGTACCCGAATGATTGGGCCATACCTGACAATTCCGTCGCTTCATGGGTACTTCGTGTGCGCAGACTAAAAAACATCATCGATAAGCTGAATATGGTTCCGACTCCAATCCCAATCAGCATCATGCATACCGGGATCAATAGCTCGCTTCCATATAGGATGCCGAAAATCCCCGCAACAAGGAAGACGGCAGGCGGGACCACCAATATACGCTGGCTCTGGAGACGCCCGGCTAAAATCGGCACAATGAAGGTGATGGGAATGACGGCAAGCTGCATGATGGATAGCATCCAGCCGGCTTCATCGGCGTTAAGCCCTTTTTGCTCGAGGATTTCAGGCATCCAGGTTATGACTGTATAGAAGATGAAGGATTGTAAGCCCATGAAAAACGTAATTTGCCATGCTAACCCTGAACGCCACAGATTCGTGTTTTTTTGTTTGTTAACGGTTTGTACGTTTCTTTCCCCTTTAAATGGCCGTCTTAATTGCGGCATCCAGAAGAAAATGGTGATGAGCGATAGGATGCCCCAGCATCCGAGGGCACCAGCCCAACCCATGCTCGATGAAGATGCAATGGGGATACTGATGCCGGATGCCATGGCCCCGCATAAATTCATGGAAACGGCATAAACTCCGGTCATCAAACCGATATTTCTTGCAAAGTTATGCTTGATCAGGCTAGGTAACAAAACATTGCCAATTGCGATGGCAAGCCCGATTAAAATCGTTCCGATGAACAATGTCGGGACACCGCCAAGTGAGCGTATTGCAATTCCGACCGTTAATAATATCAAAGATGCAAATAAGGTGAGCTCCATCCCGAAACGCCGGGCTATCCTAGGTGCAAATGGAGATAATAAAGCGAAAGAGAGCAAAGGCAAAGTCGTTAAAGAACCAGATAGTGCATTGGTGATTCCCAATGCATCGCGGATCGATGTTACAAGGGGACCGACTGATGTAAGGGGAGCCCTTAGATTGGCTGCGAGTAGGATAATTCCGATGATGAGCAGTCCAAGTTTGGTATTACTATTCAGTTTGTTTTGTTCTAGCTGATTTACCGCTTGTTGCATGGCCATAATATTCCTCCGTACTTAGTCTATGAATTTTTTGAAATGTGCAATGTATCCATTCACCGAATCGATTGCCCGCTCCACATCCTGGTCGATGATGGCTTCAACTAGATTGCAATGGATGCTTAAGTGTAAATTCGCATCAGGACTCATCCCAGCGATTTGATGGATCGAATCATGCAAGGAATCCTCCATATGTTCGTACAAGTCAATCAATAAGCCATTATGTGAGGAAGCCATGATCGTTTTATGCAACTGTATATCCGCTTCCTCATATGCCTTGAGGTCTTTGGCTTCTGCCGCTTTGCTGCAGGCTGTTAGGTGCAGCCGTAATTTTTCGATATCTTCTTGATCGCGTCTAGCAGCGGCCAATTGGGCTCCTTGCCTTTCAAGGGCATGACGCACCTCTAACGTTTCAAATAAACTTGATCGTTGGATCCTTCTTTGAAATGCGGCGCCCAAGGCACTTGCTGATTTGACGAATGTTCCTTTTCCTTGTTGCGTAATTAAAAGTCCTGCATAAACAAGAGATCGTATCGCTTCTCTTAATGTATTTCTGCTTACATCGAATTGTTTGATCAAATCCATTTCAGGCGGAATCTGACTTCCAATCTCCCATTCGCCGGATTCGATTAATGTCTCGATTTGGGAAACGACCTGTTCGACAAGTGATAAACGATTTGCTTTGGATATGGACAACAAATACACCTCAAATTTGTAGGATGATTGGTTCATTGGATATTTTAACATATGTATGGTGAAAATATAATAAAAAGGCAGGATTATCAGGATAAAATCTTCGGGAATTTCAATTTTTGGGGATAAGTGGATAATATTTAGAAGCCCTGAATTTCATTCGGGGCTTCTAAATAGGCTATCACGACACTTGGACCGGCCATATTCAATGAATCGGAACTTCCCTTGAAGATCCCTGTTCCAATCAGTCCGACCAAGGCCATAAACTGGACATGCCTTGGCAAATGATGCGTCTTTTCCATTTGATAAAGGCCCTTCCATGGTTATGTATACAAACCAATCTTTTTTAATTGAACGCTTTAAGTGCTAAAAAACTATATTAATATATCATGATTCGTAAAAAAGTAAATTTATTCCACTCAGGCAACTTTATTATGTGGAATTCTTATCTGTAATTAAACATCTTTTGATGGGACGCGTGTGTATGCTGAATAATAAAAACCGGCCTTTAATAGGTCGGTTCAGATCGTATCTATGAAGAATGATGGGGGCAGTTAATGCCATGAGATCATTCAAACTTATCTATAGGAGCGGAAAGCGACTGTCTGTTTTCAGTTTCTTGCACAGTCTCAACATCCTTTTGAAATTCTAAAAATCCGGTGTATACTTGCGCGGCCATCCCTAGATATGGCAATTCTGTGTGAATGATACCCATTCTGGGTGAATGATGCATATACATTTTTCATCCCTCCTTTTGAAATTAAGATAACCCTAAAAGTAAGGACGTCAATAAGTCTTCCCATTGGGTTTCATCAACCCAAACATTAAGCCCCAGGGACGGAAGGAGTGAAAAAGTGGACTACGGTATGGACCTGGTGGGAAATTGGCGGGGGGAATATGGATACGCTGGCTTGTCATCTAAGGCTAACGCACCTATAAGCCCATGAAGTGGAAAAAACATGCTTACCTTATTCAAGACTTAAATCAAGTAGTATCATCATTGCTGTTTAAGGTTAGTTTCTTGCTGCTTTTGGTGATGACTACTTTATCATTCTATGAGGATAAGCTAAAACGGTTTGGACGAGTCGTCAAAGAAAGGCAGGGCAGCCAAAAAAACTCCGGTTGAATTAACCGGAGTTTCAGTTTGTAGACAAAAGGGGTTCGGAATTAAAAAATTCCGAACCCCTTTTGAAATTCCTTTGAAATTTTGACCAAAGGTTACGAGATTTGGGCTCTTCGAGCCACTATGTTAAGCCGTTTTAGGACCTTGCCATGTCCAAGTGGCCATCTTCTTTACATTCATGGCAGCGAAAGTAAGCATCGCCTGCATCGACAATTTTTTAAGTCCCCTTAAAGTAGTCCAACGCATACCATGCTTTTCTTTTGCATCTGCGAATACACGCTCAATCGTTTCTTTGCGTTTCGCATATATAGGTTTTACCTCTTGATGATGACGCAGATGATCTGCTTCTTCCACATATGCTTGCCAGATATGCCGTGTCACTACTTTTTGATGGTCTTTGCTTTCCGTACACCGTGATAAAAATGAGCATGTTGCACAAATTTGTTTGGGCGATTTGTACTCGCGATAGCCCTCTTTATTTGTTGTTGAGTACTTTAAAGTTTCTCCCGAAGGGCAAAGGTAACAATCAAAGTGTTCATCGTAAACATAGTCATGTTTGCGAAAGAATCCTTCTTTTGTACGAGGACGTGTATAGGGTAAAGCAGGTGTGATTTCTTTGTTAAATAGGTAGCTTGTAATCGCTGGTGTTTTATAAGCTGCATCTGCGGCAACTGCTTCTGGTTTTCCAACTTTCTCAATCACTTGCTCAACAAGTGGCTCCAAAATATGACTGTCATGTGTATTACCAGGTGTTACAATCGTTCCCAATACAAAACCGTTGCCGTCTGCGGCCGCATGGAATGAATAGGCAAACTGTTTTGTTCGTTCATCTTTCACATAGTAGCCACTCTCAGGATCCGTAGTACTTTCTTTAATTGCTTTGGTTTCTTCCTTATCAAATTTATCTGGTGGAAAAGGCTTCTTTCCATGGTTTTCACGATCTTGATTGATTTCTTCTTGAAGACGTCCTTGATACGCTCGTGTTTCTTTACGAACGATTTTCTTTTCAAATTTCCGTTTATTCGCACTGGCTTTCACATGTGTGGAATTCACGAAAACGTGTTCTACACTTATTAACTTTTTATTAGCAGCTGTCATTAAAATGCGACAGAAAATCTGTTCAAACAGGTCTGTATCTTTAAAGCGTCGCTCATAATTTTTTCCGAACGTAGAGAAATGAGGTACTTTATCATGGAAACCATAGCCTAAGAACCAACGGTAAGCCATATTGGTTTCAACTTCTTCAATCGTTTTACGCATGGAACGAATACCGAAGGTATATTGAATGAAAGTCAGTTTAACTAAAATAACTGGATCAATACTTGGGCGTCCTACCTCTGAGTACATATCTTTCACCAAGTCATAAATGAAAGTGAAGTCAATGGCAGCCTCCATTTTACGAACCAAATGGTTCGGTGGCACCAGTTGATCTAAAGTAATCATTTCAAGTTGATCTCGCTGAATAGAATCATGTTTAGAAAGCATCCTCATCACCTCAAGTTTTAATCCTTCAATTTTAAAACAAAAATGACTCCAGTCAAAAGTGTTCTATCTAAAAGGTAAGACAAAGTTGATTGGAACGGAAGGTACGAGACTCCTGCGGGAAAAGCGCGTCTAGGGGAGACCCCGCAGGCAAAGCCGAGGAGGCTCCCCGACCGCCCGCGGAAAGCGAGTGCCTGGAGTGGAAATCAACGTCTAAATTGTACAGGCCATAAAAATAGACAAACTCGATTTTCATCGAGTTTGTCTACAGTCTGAAACTCCGGTTGAATTAACCGGAGTTTTTTTATAGCGCTATGGATAAGTACGAAACATCCAGTAGGATAGGGGAAATTCAGCTTCTTTCTTCATCGTCCGGATGCTGGAGGTGATGCTTATTTTCATTTAGGGGCCCGCCAAATTGTTCATTGATTTCTTTAACCACTTCATCTAAAAATTCATCCGATAGGATCGGTTTCATTGTATTTTTAGCCATACGAATCACGGTCATCCTTTCTGAATTTGCTGGGCTTGGATCTCGTAGGAAGCATAGATTATCAACATAACCTTAGTTGCAAAAAAATATTCTTTTTACAAGGAAAATTTTCATTTACTTTTCCAGTTCACGGGAGTATGATAATCAACAGTTTCATATTTCTAAATCGCTTAAACCATTTGGTGCGGGGGACCCGTTATAGGGATTATTGTATAATCCAAGGGGTGAATCCTTCCAAGGTAGGGCTACTCTTAGGTCCGAATCCGACAGCTAACCTCGTAAGCGTTATATGAGAAGGAAGGTGGAGCTTGTTAGACAAAAAAATTGATGTCTGCAGGTCTATTTAGTTATGACTTGCAGGCATTTTTATTTTTTTCTGTTTTTTTGCTTTAGCAGGGTAACCTAAACTTATTACTAAAAAACATGGCGGGTGAATTTTTGATGTTATCATCAATAAAGAGGTTCTTGATAGGAAGACCCTTAAAATCAAATGCACTGGGTGATCAAAAGCTTAACAAAACAAAAGCGTTGGCCATTCTATCTTCTGATGCTCTGTCCTCAGTCGCATATGGTCCGGAACAAATATTGATCGTCTTGATCACGGTTGGTGCTGCGGCATTTTGGTATTCCATACCGATTGCCATCGGGGTCTTGATCCTGTTAACGGCGCTTATCTTGTCCTATAGGCAAATCATTTTTGCTTACCCGCATGGCGGAGGCGCCTATGTCGTTTCAAAAAACAATTTGGGCATAAATCCAGGGCTGATCGCTGGCGGATCCTTATTGGTGGATTATATATTGACGGTGGCCGTGAGCGTTTCTGCAGGCACGGATGCCATCACGTCCGCTTTTCCCAGCCTGCATGCTTATAATGTCGGCATTGCCATCATTTTTGTGATCCTGCTTACCATCCTTAACTTAAGAGGGGTGACAGAGTCGGCTTCTGTATTGGCCTATCCTGTCTATCTGTTCGTTTTAGCATTATTCATCCTGATTGGGGTGGGACTATACAAAATCCTGACTGGGGATGTCTCACCTGAATTGCATGCTTCGATCGGAACCCCAGTCGCGGGCATCAGTTTATTCATCCTGCTGAGGGCATTTGCATCAGGCAGCTCCGCCTTGACCGGCGTCGAAGCGATTTCCAATGCAATCCCCAACTTTAAAGATCCAGCACCGAATAATGCAGCCAAAACCTTAATAGCGATGGGCTCGTTACTAGCTGTCTTATTTACGGGGATTGTATTTTTGGCCTATTATTTAAGCATTGTTCCAAGCGCAGAAGTAACGGTGGTATCCCAAATCGCCGAAGAAATATTTGGACGGAATTTCATGTATTTCTTCATTCAAGGCACGACGGCATTGATCCTGATTCTTGCTGCCAATACGGGGTATTCCGCTTTCCCGTTGCTAGCGGTCAATTTAGCCAAGGATAAGTTCATTCCAAGGATGTTTACGATAAGGGGAGACCGCCTAGGTTATTCCAATGGAATCATCATCCTTGGACTTGCATCGATTATCCTGATCGTCGCTTTTGGAGGGCATACCGAGAATCTCATTCCCCTTTATGCAGTAGGTGTTTTCATTCCATTCACCTTGTCGCAGTCGGGGATGATGGTTAAATGGATCCGGGAAAAGCCAAAAGGCTGGATCGTGAAGTTAACGATTAATTCCATTGGGGCAATGATTAGCTTTATTGTCACGATCATTTTCTTTTTAACAAAATTCGTTCATGTATGGCCTGTTTTGATCTTCCTGCCGATCATCATTTTCATGTTCCATCGCATAAGGAGACATTATGATGCGGTAGGCGATCAATTGCGCATCACTACCTGTGAGCAGACCCTGCCCATCCAAGGAAATGTTATCATCGTTCCTGTTGCCGGTATCACTCATGTAGTTGAGAATTCCTTGAATTATGCCAAGTCCCTTTCGGCAGATCAAATCATTGCCGTATACATCTCCTTTGAAAGGGAAGATGAAAAGAAATTCGAAGAAAAATGGAAGAAATGGCAGCCTGATATCAGGCTTGTCACGCTTCATTCCTACTACCGGAGCATCATTCAGCCCTTGACTAAATTTGTGGATACGGTTGAGCATAAGGCCAGTGAATCCAATTATCAAGTAACCGTGATCATCCCCCAATTCATTCCGAAGAAGGGCTGGCACAACATTCTCCATAACCAATCTAGTTTACTGATTCGTGCGTATTTACTTTATAGAAGGAATGTAGTGGTTACGACCGTTCCGTATCATTTGAAGAAATAATTGTCATATCATGATAGAAGCAACCCAACTCAGGGTTGCTTCTTACTTTTTGTCTGCAGTTTTTTTTTGCACTTCATTCAAAAAAATAAAAACTGCCCTTATAAACAGTTATTTCTCCGAAAAACAGAGATATATCAATGAAAACTGCATTTATATCTCCGAAAATAGAGATATATCAATGAAAACTGCACTTATATCTCCGAAAAAGATATCGATCCCTATCGATTAATGACCAAACTAAAAATTACCAAGGCTCAATTCACGGAGTGAGAACATATTAAGAAAAAGACTAAGTGAAATTTTCCTGCTTTAGTTTGGACATACATATATGGGGGTTGAAGATGGATATAGTATTAGCGCTCTTGCCGGCAGTGTTTTGGGGAAGCATCGTTTTATTTAATGTGAAGCTGGGAGGCGGACCTTATAGTCAGACACTGGGAACAACGATCGGGGCCTTGATATTCTCAATCGGCGTTTATATTTTTGCCGATATCAAGCTTTCCCTTTTGGTATTTGGCGTCGGCGTCGTGTCTGGTCTGTTTTGGGCGGTTGGACAAGCCAATCAGCTAAAGAGCATCGATTTAATGGGGGTCTCCAAAACGATGCCGATATCAACTGGGTTGCAGCTCATTTCGACCACGTTATTCGGGGTCATCGTTTTCCATGAGTGGTCGACGATGAAGGCGGTCATTTTAGGCGTTTTGGCACTAGTTTTCATCATTATCGGAATTGTCCTGACCTCTTTGGAAGATAAAGAATCAAAAGAGGGGAAATCGGGAAACTTGAAAAAAGGAATCATGATTCTCCTCATCTCCACCTTCGGTTACTTGGTTTATGTGGTCGTGGCCCGGCTCTTTGATGTAGATGGCTGGTCAGCACTATTCCCTCAAGCGATAGGGATGGTGATAGGTGGACTATTATTGACGTTTAAACATAAACCGTTTAACAAATATGCCATTCGAAATATCATTCCCGGATTGATATGGGCTGCTGGAAACATGTTTTTATTCATTTCCCAGCCTCGAGTGGGAGTCGCTACAAGTTTTTCGCTGTCACAAATGGGCATTGTCATCTCGACGCTAGGCGGAATCATCATATTGCGCGAGAAGAAAACGAAACACCAACTAATTGGAATCGTTATCGGAATAATATTGATCATCATAGCAGGGGTCATGCTTGGATTGGCAAAAAGTTAATTGGAGGGTGATGGAATGTATAAGGATTTAGAAGGCAAGGTCGTTGTGATAACAGGCTCGTCAACTGGTTTGGGGAAAGCGATGGCCATTCGCTTTGCTCAGGAAAAGGCAAAGGTCGTGGTTAATTATCGCTCGAAACCGGAGGAAGCGGATAGTGTATTGGAAGAAATAAAAGCAGACGGCGGGGAAGCGATAGCAGTGAAAGGGGATGTCACCGTTGAAGGTGATGTAATTAATCTTGTTGAATCAGCAGTAAAGAAGTTCGGAAAGCTTGATGTATTCATCAATAATGCAGGAATAGAAAATCCCGTTCCATCTCATGAGATGCCGTTAAGCGATTGGAATAGGGTGATAAACACCAATTTGACCGGCAACTTCCTCGGCTGCCGTGAAGCAATCAAATATTATGTCGAGAATGATGTAAAAGGCAATGTGATAAACATGTCCAGTGTACATGAAATGATTCCATGGCCTCTATTCGTTCACTATGCAGCAAGCAAGGGAGGCGTAAAATTGCTTACGGAAACCTTGGCCCTTGAATATGCGCCAAAAGGAATTCGGGTCAACAGCATAGGTCCAGGTGCCATCGCCACGCCAATAAATGCAGAAAAACTGGAAGATCCCGAAAAGAAAAAAGACCTCGAAAGCATGATTCCGATGGGGTACATCGGAAAGCCAGAGGAAATTGCCGCTGTTGCTGTATGGCTGGCTTCCTCCGAATCCAGTTATGTAACGGGCATCACGTTGTTCGCCGATGGCGGGATGACAAAATATCCTTCGTTCCAAGCTGGAAGAGGATAAAACAAGCGCCAACAGCAAATACTCAACAGATGGTTTCGGAATGATACCTATTCCGGAACCTTTTTATCCTTCAATATTCTTGAAAGCGCCTTGCATACGTTGGAATTTCTAATTTATAAAAGGTACGTGAGCTTCAATGCTCAAAGGAGAGTATCCGTGCAAGCCTTTAGCTTTCCAGAACTCTTTTTACTTGTTAAATAAAGTTAATATTAAATTACAAATTTATTAATCTTCTATTAATAGAATGTTAATGATTACCATATAAACTAAATATTGAATATAGATAGGGAGGAAATAAAAATGAAAAAAATATTCGTAGCTTTACCAGTCATGACCATGTTAGTATCGGGGTTTACTTACAGCACCACAGATGCAAGGAGTGCAGTAGGCCATCTAACAGATAATCCAGAATCCAATCTCACTTCAGAAGTAAAACCGGAAGAGGAACCAAAACAGGAAGAAGTAGTTAAAAACAATAATGGGAGTGCAGTAGGCCATCTGCCAAGTAATCCAGAATCAAATACCACTTCAGAAGTTAAACCGGAAGAGGAACCAAAACAGGAAGAAGTAGCTGAAGATAAAGTAACTGTTAATAACCTTAAAGCTGGAAATAACGTCACAATTGAAGGTAATACAATGGAGATGGCCCCCTATTATGAAATATATGTAAATGAAAAGCCGGTTATATTTACTGTAAAAGATAAAGTTAACCCTAAAGTATATTCAACAAAAGTTTCAAATTTAAATAAAGGAGATATTGTAACAGTTTATGCCAGTTATATGGATGCAACTAGCCGGTACGTCCATGGTTCTGTTACAACTATAGTGCAATAAGTTACTAAAACACCCAAAAACATGGAACCTCATCTAGTGATGTTTTTCTTTGGGCAAGAGTTTTGCATTACGCATAAAGAAGAAATAAAGTGGGAGGCAATTAAGAATGAAAAAAGATAGGAACCAAGTACTATTTTGATAAAAGCTTAATTGGAATCCAAAAAAGTACCGGGAGATCCAAAGGAGTTGGAGCCGAAGGTGGTTGTAAAGGTAGTAGAAAGAAGCTATTGAGCTGGGTAAACCAGAAGGATTGATGCTTCACAGTGATCAAGGATCAGTTTATATTTCGTATGCTTTATTAGAACTTAGCTCAAGAAGCAGGGCATCGAATCCTTTCATTCGTCTTCCTCTCTAAAGCCTTCGGAAGGAGTCAACGCTCAAAGGAAAGTATCATTGCAAGCTTTCAACTTTCCGGAACTCTTTTAACTTGTTAAATAAAGTTCATGATAAATGACAAGATTATTAATGATTACCATATAAACTAAATATTGAATATGAATAAGGGGGAATTAAAATGAAAAAAATATTCGTAGCTTTACCAGTAGTGACCATGTTAGTATCGGGGTTTGCTTACAGCACCGCAGATGCAAGGAGTGCAGTAGGATACCTGCCAAATGATCCAGATTCAAATCCCACTTCAGGAATTAAACCGGAAGAGAAACCAAAACAGGAGGAAGTGGCTGAGAACAATAACGGAAGTGCAATAGGCCATCTGCCAGATGATCCAGACTCAAATCCCACTCCTGAATCTAGTCCTTCAGTCCATAGTAAAATTACTATTCTAGAAGCATATGCAGGAGAAAATACAATAAAAGTTGAACATCCAGCGGAAGATCTAACTCTCAACTTTTACCGTAATGACAAATATGAAGGATCAGCTAATATCTATTATTTCTATTATAAAGCTTGGGGTAATAGAGCAAGTTTCACTTATCCAGGCGAAGGATTAAAGCCAGGCGATATTTTGCGAGTGGATACAAAAGATTCGTCCGGCCAAGTAACTAAAGGAAAAGAATTCAGTGTAAGTGATATGAGTAGACCTGAAGATAAAGTAACTGTTAATAACCTTAAAGCTGGAAACAGCGTCACCATTGAAGGTGAAACAATGGAGATAGCCTCGACTTATGACATATATGTAAATGGGAAGTGGGTTACTACCGTCAAAAAAAATAAATACTCCCCGGATGTATATTCAGTACAAGTTCCAAATTTAAATAAAGGGGATATTGTCACAGTTTTAGCCAAAGATATTAGTGAATCCGGCCAATATACTCATGGTTCTGTCACAACAACCGTGCAATAAGTTACCAAAAATACTAAAAACATAGAACTCTTCAGACAAAATTAATACTGGAAAATTTAATGTAGGCAAACTTGAACTGGCCCGTAAATGTTAGACTTTTACCTAACGTTTACGGGGTGTTTTTTTGGCTTATTTTACAGCAATATTTATCTCATACCTTACCTAGACTTCAATTCTAAAGTAGTGCAAATTCCAACTCACTCCATGTATCGATATAAGCATTCAGGCAAAGGTAAACTACCTGTCCCCAATATATGGGAGGCAGGTAAGTTTAGGTGTTTTTTCTAATTCTCAAAATAAACGGTTATCTTATTTGAAATTCCTCAACGAGTATGATGATTATACCAGTCTATGAAGTTATCTACGACGGTATCGATGAATTGGACAGTCGATTCGTGTGTAAGGCTTCCGTCACTGTCGATCTTATCATGCACGGCTCCTACATACACTTCATTTCCTGGTAGGAGTGGTGAGGAGATACCTAGTGCGAATAAGATATCACGTAAATGCAGTTGGGCTTTAACCGTTCCTAGCTGCCCCATTGACGCACCCATGATCCATGATGGTTTGCCAATCAAGACTTTATCCACACGTGATAACCAATCGATGGCATTGCCCAATACGCCGGGAATCGTCCCATTGTATTCAGGTGTTACCCAAAGAACTGCGTCTGCATCGGCCACTTTGCCTTTGAACTCTTTCACGACGGCAGGAGGATCGTTTTCAATATCTTGATCATAAAAAGGCAAATCACGAATGTTTAAGATTTCGAGATCGAACCGATCTTGATATCTTGTTTGAATATATTTGGCAAGCTTTAGGTTATAAGACTCTTTACGAATACTTCCCACTATTGCGACAACTTTCATCTGCATTACCTCCACGTGTTAATTTGTCATGGATACCCATGTTAATATGTTCCTCTTACTCATTATAAGTGGATTTCCAATGAAAGGGAAAAAAGATGCTTATACGCTTCAATTTGAAGGATTTTGATGGTTCAATGAGTAGTCCATCCATTCTTTTGCTTCTCCGAGTTGTTTTTTTATCCTATCTCCTACAACTGGTTTAAGCTTATTTTTGTCCATTAACTTATCGATTAGTTCCATGACTGAATTGAACTCTTTATCCATGTGTTCTGGATTTTTATCAATGGCTTTATTTAATCGATTGAGAGATTGTTTTAAAGCCTTACCTTCTTTTTTATCGAGAGCTCCTTGCTCCAAATATACGTCACTTATTTGTCTTTCGATTTCTGTTAATACGGTTTGAGCAGCCAAAATCGGTTCTTCGCCAGGGTTTAGAGCCTTTTCACGCCACGGTCCTTTCCCTAATGCATCAACTGAAGGGGCACTGGCTTGTCCGAAAGCGAACATATTCGCTCCAGACGTACCATGTTTTGCAGATAGGACATCATCCACATTCATCATTTCATCAAGGTGATGGTAGAAAGAATATATTCCCGTATAGTACATCGTCCCATCAGGCATTAGCTCTTTGCTGTCTTGAACGGTTTTTTGAATACTATTGAAGTCATGCCCATACGCCTGTGGGATGACACCATCTATATCATCTTTCCAATCGCTGATCAATACCGCTTCTGGCCCTGGTTCAGGTGTTGCTGTCATCATGAATTTCTGGTTAATATCTTTAGATTGATCATGCAACTTCTCAACGAATTCATTTTCTTTTGTACGCAACCAAGTTGTCCAATCTTCCCATTGTTCTGGGTTTGTCGCTGGGTTGAGGGTGAATGGATCACTACCAGTCCGTTCCTTATACAAAGCACGAACTTTTGTGCTAAAGCCGTAGCTTTTCTCGAAATCATGATGCGGATAGCGCATATAATCTATATTCAAACCTTTTATATCGTAGTTTAGCTGCATTTCCTTGTATATGGCTAGCATGAATTTCTGTACTTCTGGTTGTGCGATATCCAACCAATAGTATTTGCTTGATGTATCAGGGAGTGGTTCTCCTGTATTGTTTTGTCGTTGGACGGCTGCCCATTCAGGGTGGTTTTTAAATGCTGGGGGAGTTCCTAAGCTGCTTTCACCGACCATAAAGCCATCTGTCCATGCTTGAACCGTAAGCCCTCGCTTTCTTCCTTCTTTCACATAGGCAGCTAACAAATCGTTACCATAACGACCGTATTCGCCATTCTGAAACCTTGGGTGCTGTCCTGGCATACCATACTGCTCCATCACTTTACTCGGATAAATCGTATAGCCATGGAATGTAGTTTCAAGATAGACTGAATTGAAACCCGCCTCTTCCATACGGTCAAGTACTTGTTTGACTCCCTCAAGTGTCGTTTCCTCCGGACGATACCAAATGGCGCGTTGTTCCGCTACATTCGATGGCAAAGAATAATAGTAGGCGTCATAAACAGACTGGGTCGCTTGCCGTGTGAGGTCAAGTGCTTTAACGGGGTCTCTTTCTTTTATAGTCTCTGCTTCAATTAATAGTTTTTCAGAATTGGAGATCGACTTCTTCGCTTTATTCATAGCAACATCCAAATAAATAGTTTTGGATTTTTCCATAGATGCTTTAGCTTGTTTAATGGCTTGCTTACTTTGATATGCATAACTATCAACATCTTGAATGATTTTTACAGAGCCATTTTCATCTACAGTGACTTTAGAGCCTATAATCGAATGGGATGTAAGCCATTTCGCTGCTATCCCATGTCCGCTCACAACATATCCGTTTGCCGGAATCCGGGAACCTCCGCCTCCTAATTTCGTAACGAACCCATTTTCAACGGTAATCTCGTAACCATATGCATTGGTTTTAGTTGTTTCTCCAAAAGATGGGTGATATACAATCAATTGATCAGGGCCTCTAAATCCATCGAATGGTGCTCCGGCTGGATTGGATGCCGCTGTAGGGTCGATTGCATTAGCGACTTTTTCTTCCTTCTTCACGACAGGTTCCAATAAGGTAACTGTTTCTCCGCTTTCTAATTGTGATAGGAAGGAATCTATCTCGGCAGTTGTCTTAGCACCGGTTGAAAGAACAAGGCCATTCCGGGGAATCGGGCTATCACCATCGGTCTTAGCTTTCACCCGATATGTATTTAATCCCTTCTTTTCAAGGATGACTTCTTTACTGCCTTTCTTTGTTTCCGTGTAATAGCTGAAGGTGTCATTAAAAACGATCAATTTGTTTTCGTTGGCAAGTTGGTTCGTCCCGCCAATGATCATGTGATCCCCAGAATGATCCTTGATGGTCAATATATCGACAGAAGTGCTTGGATGTTGGGCTGTAACGCTGCTCCCCGATCCGAAAGATGATAAAACTAGGCTTGAAGCAAAAATAGAGCTATTGATCACTCTCAATTTTCTACTCATAATATGTGCTCCTTTTCGTTTTATTGGTTACCCTGCTGTAGTTAGTTCTAGGTGGACAAACGGATGAAAGGCAAAGTGGGTATCATAGGCGGAATTATAAGAAAACGCTTTCAAGGAAACTATAAACAAAGTTTACATATTTAACAACTGGATTTTTAAATAATTTTTCTTTTATTCATTTTTATGAAATTAATTTTCATTAATGAAAAAACGTTCAAGGGAGGGGCAATCATCCACATTGCATTACTTGGTGAATAACAGCCTTTAAATAACAGGCCAGTTTGATGCGGACTCTGCGAAGTGTAAGTATAGTTTTGAGATGGTCTTCGATACAAAAGGCTTGGACCGAATTAAACGAGGGATTCAATAAGAAAGATCAAAATGAAAATTATTTTCAATATTTATAAATTTTAAAAATTAATTTTCGAAAACCGTTGAAATGGAATTAATTCTCTTTTATTATTATTGATAAGAAAACGTTTTCAAGTAGATTAAAAGGGGGACTGGAAATGGGAAAACAGATTAATAAGGTCGTTACTGGTACTTTGGCGGCTGCACTTTCAATGAGTTTATTGGCAGGGTGTAATAAGGAAGGGGCCGAGAAGACGAGCACATCGAAATCTGGAGAGTTGAGCGGTGAGGTAACATTATGGACGGCATCATTGGCAGGGGAGCCATTTGATACATATTTTGATGAGCTTGAGAAAAAATTTGAAAAGCTTCATCCTGATTTGGATGTCACGATAGAGGACATTCCCCAAAATGAAATGGAACAAAAAGTACTAACATCGCTTACGGGTAAAGATGTTCCGGATGTGGTCAACTTAAATCCACACTATATGTCTAATATTGCAGCTCAAGGCGGTTTATTGGACTTAACGGATATGGTAAGCGATAAAACGAAAAATTCGTTCGTAGAAGGCCCATACAAATCAGGTATATATGAAGATAAGTTGTACGCATTGCCATGGTATTTAACGACAACAATTTCTTGGTATAACGGAGATCATTTCGACCAAGCAGGAATTGAAGATTTGCCGACAACGATAAAAGGCATCTATGATACGGCAAAGGCTATAACGGACAAAACAGGAAAACCTTCTTATTATCCAGTAATCAATGACGGAAATACGATTATGGAAAAAATGGTTTCCCTTTCAAACGGAAAATCGATGGTGAAAGATGGAAAAGCAGTGTTTGAAACTAACAAAGACATTATCGACTATTTCACCTATACACAAAAGATGTATAAGGAAGGATTAATTCCTCAAGAAACAGCGGAAGGATCGTTAAAAACGGGCCAAGAGCTGTTCATGGCGGGTAATACATCATTCCTGGAAGGTGGCGTAACGTTTTTAGGACCAATAGAATCTGGTGCGCCAGACGTATATAAAGCATCCAAAGCCGGTCAACCGTTAGAGTCTGAAAGTGCACCAGTGAACGTTGCGGTCATGAACTTCGCAGTACCGGCAAAAACAAAAAACAAAGAAGCGGCTGTTGCACTGGCTGAATTTGTTACCAATGCAGAGAACCAATTGGAATTTTCGAAAACGGCAGGAACAGTATTACCTGCTACGAAAGATTCTTTAGAGGATGATTACTTTAAAAATCCTGGGGAATCACCGAAGGCACTTGGTATGCTGCAGGCATCGGAGTCTTTAGAGCGTGCAAAGGTACTAATTCCACCAACGGAAAGTAGCGCTGAATTACGTGAATCGACTAAGAATATTTTTGTTAAAAACTTACAAGGCAAGCTAACACCTGAAGAAGCTGTCAAACAACTATCATCAGAATGGAATAAAGCATTTGAAAAGTCAGATGAAAAAGTGACATTTTAATGAAGGGAAAAGCGGATAGCTTTGTAAAAAAAGCTATCTTCTTTTTTAAAAGGAGAGAGAAACATGAGCAGGGGACCTGTTGTACTTCCAAATGCTAAAGTGAAAGTCGGCACGCAAAAGAAAAGTAGACTAAGTATGCGACATGTGGCACCGTGGTTCTTTTTAATACCATCACTTTTAATTTTGGGAACATTCCTCATCATACCCATCTTAGAAGCCTTTCAATGGAGTTTATTGGACTATAAAATCATTGCGGGTACGGGTGAATTCGTTGGATTAAGTAACTTTAAAGAGATTTTTACGGATGCTAATTTTTGGATGGCGTTATTGAACACGTTCATTTTCTTAATCATCGTGCTGCCACTGAATGTCTTTTTACCGATGATTTTGGCGGTGTTGGTGAACCAAAAGATCAGGGGCGTTTCCACGTTCCGCATTCTCTACTATTTGCCCGTTGTAACACCAATGGTTGTAGCGGCATTGATGTGGAAAATGCTGTACTCACAAAGTGGAATCATTTCAGGGATTTTAGTTAAGCTAGGTCTCTTTGATTCTCCAACAAACCTACTCATTCAATCTTCCACAGCGTTATTCGCAGTATCGATGATCACGGTTTGGAAAGGGCTTGGATATTATATGATCATCTATTTAGCAGGTCTGCAATCCATCCCAAAGGATGTGTATGAATCTGCCAGTATCGATGGTGCTTCCGTTTTCCAACAATTTAGGAACATTACCATTCCCATGCTTGCACCGTCTGTTACATTGGTATCTGTCATGACAATCATCGCCGGTATGAAGGTGTTTGAAGAAATTGCCTTAACCACAGGTGGCGGGCCTTCTGGTGCGACGACCACTCTTGTTATGTATATATACAAAAAATTCATGAATTTAGATGTCAGCATCGCTTCGGCAGCAGGAATAGTCTTATTAGTTCTCGCTATTGGGGCATCCTTACTTCAAATGAAATTAACTAGTAGCCGCGAAGATGATTTAAGAGCGTAAATAGATAGGAGAGAACATGATGAAATCGAAGCGATTCAATCAAAGAATGTGGCTCTATACTCTAATGATCTTTATCACGATTCTCACTGTAGGTCCTTTTTTGATTACCTTGTTCATGTCATTAAAAGCAGCAAATGAAGGGATTTACAGCAGTATACTTCCAGCTTCCCCTACTCTAGAAAACTTCGTAACCGCTTTTGATAAAGCCAATTTCGGTAGGTACTTTTTAAACACCCTGGTGGTAACGGTAATAGCGATTCCACTAAATTTGTTATTTTGCAGTTTGGCTGCCTACCCGCTAGCACGTATGGACTTTAGGGGGAGAAGTGTTGTGTTGGCAATAATCATTTCCACGATGATGGTGCCTTTTCAACTGTATATGGCGCCTTTATTCCAACTTGCCGGTAGCCTTGGCTTACAAAATACACATATTGGCTTGGTCGTCATGCAAGTATCAACGGCCTTTGGTATATTCTTGATGCGCCAAGCCTTTTTAAGAATCCCAAAAGAGCTTGAAGAGTCAGCCTATCTGGACGGTGCGAATAAATTTAAAGTGTGGTATTTAGTTGCCTTACCACTAGTGAAACCTACTTTGGTTACACTGGCCATCTTCACCTTCATGGGTACGTGGGGGGATTATTTATGGCCGTTGCTTAATTCCACGGAAAGCAGCATGTATACCCTGTCGATTGGTTTAGCTCAGCTTTCACAAAATTTCGATGGCTCAAATCTAAAGTTAATAAGTGCGGCTTCGATATTAACGACAATTCCTACTTTATTAATTTTTATCTGGCTGCAAAAATACTTTATTTCCGGGGCAACGGACGGTGCGGTAAAGGGATAATTGTAATGATTTAATAGGTAAATTGATGCTGAACTGTCTAAAAAAAACGACACGAATTCTAAATGGAAGAGGTGAGTGAAGGTGGGAACAATCTCATTTTTTGGTCGGGAATTGCCGATTATTTGGGATATTGATTGCGTTGTGGTTGGAGGAGGAACAGGCGGGGCGGCAACAGCGATCGCCGCTTTAGACGAAGGCATACAGACACTTGTCATAGAGAAAACGATTTCTTTAGGAGGTACTCAAACGAATGCGTTAGTTTCTCCGATGATGCCGACTTTTGTAAAAGGACAGCGTGTGAATCAATTAATCATCGAGCGGTTACATAAAGAGCAAATCGATACGTTTGATGGGACCACTGCCTGTAGTTGGTTTAACGTTGAAACGTTAAGCTATGTATTGGAGCAGTTGATTATTGAGCGTGGTGGGCATCTATTATATGATGCCAATTATGTAGATTGTCTAAAAGAAGGCAAACAAATTACCCATATCATCGTAAACACATGCAACGGATTAGTGGCGATCAAGGGAAAGACATTTGTCGATGCAACAGCAGATGCGGTTCTATCGAGAACAGCTGCAGTCCCAGTTGAATCGGGTAACCAAGACGGACAAAACCAGCAAATATCGTTCCGGTTCGAAATGGGTGGCATTGATATAGCCGCTTTACGGGAATTCATCTTATCTCGAAACGAAAAGTTTTGCCAAATTAAAAACCCCATGTTCTTCGAAATCGTAATGGTTCCAGGAAACGGTCATGTGTTGGAATCGTTTTTTCAAAAGGGCTTGCTTAATGGCGATTTAGAGGAAGAAGATTTACGCTATTTCCAAGCATTCACCCAACCTGGAAAACCTACAGTCATGTCTTTTAATTGCCCTCATATCCCGGATATTTATCAAACGACAGATCCTGTTCTTCGTTCGGAAGCAGTTTCGAAAGGGCGCATGATGATTCGCAGATTATCAAACTTCTTAACGAATTATATCCCTGGATTTAAGCATGCTTACTTATTGAAGGAAGCAACTCAACTGGGCATTCGCGAATCGTACCGAATTATCGGCCAATACGTTTTATCGGAAACGGACTATGTGAACCGCGCCCGATTTAATGACGGTATCGCAAGGGGCGATTGGTATATTGACGTGCATAGCGTCAGTGAAGAAAAGGTGGAAAAGGCTCGGTTCTCTCGTGGTGAGTATTACGAAATACCATACAGATCATTGATTACCCATGAAGTGAATAACTTGATCATTGTCGGCCGCCATGTTTCAAGCACATTTCTCATGCAGGCGTCGCTGCGTATCCAACCGACCATTCGGGATATGGCACAAGCAGCGGGGCTAGCGTGCGCATACTCCATTACACATAATGTAGATCTCAATAAAATCGATGGCGCATTCCTTAAGCAACAGCTTGTTGAGATGGGGGAGTGAAATATGAAAAACATTAAAGAGGTACATGTGTTAAATCATACACATTGGGATCGTGAATGGTACGAAACGTTTGAAGAATTCCGTTATAAATTACGAAATGGGCTGTGTTATGTCCAAGGGTTATTGGATTCTGGAAATCTTGATAATTTTTTTCTGGATGGACAAACCATCGTTTTAGAGGACTATCAAGAAATTGTAAGCCAAGATGAATATGAGCGTCTTGTAACATTCATTAAAGAAGGGAAGATTGAAGTCGGACCGTGGTACTTGTTAGCTGATGAGTTTCTCGTTTCCGGTGAATCGATCTTAAAGAACTTGGAAATTGGCATCAAAAAATCAAAGGCCTATCAATCTGCCTATAATATTGGATATTTGCCAGATACGTTTGGCCATAACAGCCAAATGCCCCAAATTTTCAAGGGATACAACATTGATACGGCCATCGTATGGCGAGGGGCCATTTCAAGTGCATTCGAAAATACGTGGGAAGGTGCAGATGGAAGTAAGGTCTTTACATTTGTGCTGCCTCTTTTTGAAGGATATTATCAGACCTTCTTGAAGCATGATGACTATGTTGAAAAGACAAAAACCTATTTAGAAAGCAATTCCCCATATTTGACGTATG
Source organism: Peribacillus sp. FSL E2-0218 (assembly GCF_037992945.1). Classification (NCBI taxonomy): domain Bacteria; kingdom Bacillati; phylum Bacillota; class Bacilli; order Caryophanales; family Bacillaceae; genus Peribacillus; species Peribacillus sp. FSL E2-0218. The sequence goes on from NZ_CP150304.1 coordinate 1,054,859, forward strand.
GACGTGCATTAGTCATGAACGGAGCGGATCATACCTATACATGTCCAGATATAAATGAACGGATCAATGAATTAAATGCCTGCTATAAGGAAATTGAATTTAAGCAATCATTAATGTCCCATTATGTGCAATCATTCTCAGGAAAAGAACCGGTAGAAACAATCGTTGGTGAGCAACGGGACCCTTCAAAAATATTTATTTTACCTGGTGTATATTCAACACGTTCTTATCTGAAAAACCAAAATCAAATGTGTGAGGATCAAGCCATCGGTACATTGGAAGCGTTGAATGTGTGGACAAACGGGAATACGAATTCATCCCAATTCATCGAATACGTGTGGAAACTCATTTTACAAAACCAGCCACATGATAGTATTTGTGGTTGTAGTGTAGATGAAGTTCATACTGAGATGGAAACGAGGACACAAAAAGTATTAAGTGCGATTCGTCAATTTTCTAAAGACACATTGAATAATGAATATCCTTTTGAATACTTGAATGACAAGATAGAAAATGACTATCTTTATGTAATGAATAACACACCTGTTGCAGGCATCTATCCTGTGAAAACCCAGATTCTCATTCCAGCGGCTCTCGATCTAGGCGGAATCACCCTCATTTACGAGGATGAAGAAATAGCGATTGATCTTATAAAAAAAGAAAAACGGGAAGTGTTTTTACGCCATATTTTAGCTGAGCCTCATTATGCTGAATACGTAATATATGATGTTTCTTTCGTCTTACCCTTTGATGGAGTGGAGACCAAAAGAATTCGGATCGAGCGGGTTTGCATGGAAGCTGAGGGAATCAAAATCGTGGATGAAAGTGAAATTGACAATGAATTTTATCATATTCAATGCAGCAATAATGGAATAATCATAACAGATTTAGAAACAAATAAAGTTTATGAAAATCAGCATCAGTTTCTTTCCTCGTTAGATGCGGGGGATGCGTATAACTATTCGCCGCCTGTCAATGATCCATACAGTCTGGCGATTGTAAAGGGTGTTAGCGATATTGTAAAAGGGAAATCATATCAATCCATGACGCTTCATTATGAAATGAAGTTACCAGCTTCCTTGAATGAAAATCGAACAGGTCCAAGCGAAGAATATGTTGTGAATAAAATGACGACGACAATCACACTTCATCAAGGTCGACGATTTATATCATTCAAAACAGTAATTCATAATCAGGCAAAAGACCAAAAGCTTCGAATTGGCTTTGCAACATCAAAAGCAGATGAAAGCTATGGGGATACAGCTTTTGATTTAGTAAAACGGCAAACGATTAGGGAAAAGGTATGGGATATGCCTAAAAATAAAGAAGCGGTCATGAACCAATATCCAACCCTTTCAACTGTATTGGCAATGGAGCATCAACTTGTGCATAGGGGTTTGCAAGAGTATGAAGTGGATCATTTTCAAGGAAATGATTTCATATTCCTAACGATGGTAAGAAGTGTTGGTTGGTTATCAAGACGAGATTTGCGTACCCGTGGAAATGGTGCAGCACCTGGATTCGAAACGCCAGGTGCTCAGTGTTTAGGGACGTATGAATTTGAATATGGCTTGGTTTTAGGGACAAGTCATCAGTCATTGAATACTGCAAAAGTAATGCGTCAGCAAATCTTGACCCAACAATCATATGTATTGAAAGAGGGAGGGAAGTTGTTCAATCAATCTTCCTCTACCATTGCATTCTCTTCTTTCATACAAAAAGAAGAGAATACATTTGATATTCGCATGTTTAATCCAACTAATGAACGGCAATTGACACGATTAAATCTTGGGTTTGAACCAAGCTCCATTTATGAAGTGGATTTTACAGGAATATTAGCTGAAAAATATGAAACATCAGCACAAATAACGATAGCATTTAATCCTAAACAAATAAAAACGATTCGCGTGAAAAGGAAAGGGAATTAACGACCAACGATTGCTCTTTTCTTAGAAATGAAGGTGAGAATTTTGAGGAGATTTTTAGCATTTGATATCGGGGGAACCATACTCAAATACGGTGTGCTAACTGAAGAAGGGACATTTGTAGAGAAATATGAATGCCTAACTGAAGCATATTTGGGTGGCCCGGCGATTCTTGATAAGGTAAAACGATTAGGGGAGACCCTCATTAATCAGCATACGATTAGCGGTATTTGCATTAGCACGGCCGGCCAAGTGGATTCGAATAAAGGGGAGATTTTATATGCCTCTTCCTTCATTCCGGATTATACAGGTACCCCATTGAAAAAAGAACTAGAAACATTTTTTCAATTACCAGTTGAAGTTGAAAATGACGTGAACTGCGCAGGGTTAGCGGAGTCGTGGATTGGTACTGGCAGGGATGCGAAAAGTTTGTTTTGTCTAACGATAGGGACCGGTATCGGCGGCAGTTATATCATTGACAATAAATTGCAGGCTGGACACAGCTTTAGTGCTGGCGAGATCGGTTACATCCCAATAGAAGGAAGTCAATTTCAAGATTTAGCTTCAACAAGAATATTAGTGAGAAATGTTGCCAAGCGTAAGGGAATACCTGAAAGTGAGATTGATGGGAAAGAAATTTTTGCTCTTGCACAGTTGGATGATGAGATTTGCATCCAGGAAATCAATCGTCTCGTTTACTATTTGGCCAAAGGAATCACAACCATCGCTTATATGATGAATCCAGAAATGATCATAATTGGCGGGGGGATTACAGCACAAAAAGAGTATTTATATCCCCTTATCATGGCACAGTTGGAAAAAGATATCATGCCTGCCGTGTTAGATAAAGTGCAAATTGAAATCGCCCGGAATCTTAATGATGCAGGCATGATCGGAGCGCTTCGTCACTTTTTGCTCCAAGAGTCTTTAAAACCGTTAAAAAGCATCACGACGATTATCGAATCCAATACACATAAATTAACGAAACACGAGCAAAATATCGCCAAATTCATCATTTTAAATTTAGAAAGCATGCCAAACAAAACGATATCCGAGATGTCACGTCAATTAAATTTGTCAGAGGCGACGATTACAAGATTTTGCAAGAAGCTAGAAATCGGGTCTTACAATAAACTGCGATTAATGGCGAAAGAAGCCATTGTGAGCACTCGATTATACGAACAAACAGAAAACACGAGCTTGAGTTCAGTGAAACAAGCTTATACGAGAATGTTCAACAAATTCGATACGCTCAATGAGTTAGAAGATATTAAGCAATTTAAAGATCGATTAGTGTCAGCAAAAAAAGTTTTTCTATACGGTGCAGGCGAAATGACCCTTGTTGCCAAGCAATTAAAATATAAGCTAATGAAACTTGGTATGGAAGCAGACGCATTCTCAGATCTCTACCAAATGGAGATATCTACGCACGTACTAGATCGAGAAACGGTTGTAATCGGTCTAAGTACATCAGGCTATGATGCCCATATAGTGAACATGATGGAAAGCGCTAAGAATATGGGCTCAACGACCATTGGAATTACGAGTCAACAAGACTCTCCTGTCGCGCTTGTTTCTGATATTCACCTGCTCGTTCCTGCCACTGATGATATACAAGGATATAGTCATTCAGCTAGTGAAGTGTGTGCATTTTACTTACTGGATGTCCTGTTAAAGGAAATGCAAAATAATGGTGAAGTGATCAGCCAAAAAAATATTATGTAAAAGAAGTGATGAAGCCGAATGCCGTACCATTCCACAACACCTACTGAAATACTGGTCACCTGCTTATGGAGGAATCACGTTGAATCTCATTGATTTATCACTTGAGCAACTGCAGATGTATCGACCTGAACAAACAAAGAAAAAAGATTTTGAAGAGTTTTGGAATAATCGGAAGAATGAAAGTGCCCTGCAAGGTTTAAATATTGTTATAGAACCAGTTTCCTATTATGTTCCAGGCGTAGAACTGTATGATGTGACCTTCAATGGGTTCAGAAATTCACGTATACATGCGTCCTATTTAAAACCTGAGAAAGATGTTCATCCAAAATCGCCTGCAGCTGTAATCTTTCACGGATATAATTGGAACACTCTTCAGCCGCACTACGCATTCAAATATTTAATTCAAGGTATTCCCGTGATGTTAGTCGATGTCAGAGGGCAAAATGTTCGTTCACCCGATCACAATCCATACAAGAATGGAGGTTCCTCTGGTTGGATGACACTTGGAATTACAGATCCGGATAACTATTACTTCAGTTATGTGTATATGGATTGTTATAGAAGCGTTGATGTTATAAGGGAATTATCAGGAAAGACGGATGTTTTTGTAGAGGGAGGAAGTCAGGGGGGCGCTCTAGCAGTTGCGACAGCTGCCTTGCAAGAAGGCATCTCGTACTTACTAGCTGATGTTCCTTTTCTTACTCATTTTAAACGATCCATTCAACTATCAACAGAAGGTCCTTATCGGGAAGTTAATCATTATTTTAAACTGCATGATCCCTTACAGAAAAACCGTTCAGCAGTTTTTGACGCTTTGAGCTATGTCGATTGTATGAATCTAGCGAGTTTTGTTTCGTGCCCTTCATTAATCGGAGTAGGATTGGAAGATAGGGTGTGCCCGCCTTCCAGCGGATTTGCCTTATATCATCATTTAGGCGGTGAGATGCACATCCAAGTATATCCAGAATTTGGACATGAGCTACCAGCTATACACGTAGAAAGGAAACTTCAATTCATCGCTTCAAGAAAGAAGTTTAAAAAGGAGTAATCGCATGAAAATTGTCTACGTACCCATCGATGAGCGACCATGTAATGTTGATTACATAAAAAACATTGCCCGTTCTTCATCAAATATGGAAGTAATCCTCCCAAGTGAAGAATTACTCGGGGCCAAAAAAGTTGCAGCTAATACGAGCCAGTTATGGAATTGGTTGACTAAAGCTGCGAGTAACGCAGATGCTATGATTTTAAGCATCGATATGTTGGTGTATGGAGGTTTACTGCCTTCCCGTTTGCATGATTTATCAATAGATACTGTGACTATGTGGATGGAACGAATGCGAACCCTACATAAAGCATATCCACACGTGCCCATTTATGCCTCCAATTTAATTATGCGTACGCCAAAATACAGCTCAAGTGATGAAGAACCCGACTATTATGAAAAGTGGGGCCGTGAAATTTTCATGCGTGCCTACTTATCAGATAAAAAAATTCGCGAGAAGTTGTCTGAAGAAGAACAGAGACAGCTACAAGAGATTGTATCCTTGTTGCCCAAGTCATACATACAAGACTATGAATCGAGACGAGCATTCAATTCCATGATAAACACGAGTATGTTAGAGCTTGTCAAGGAAGGTGTAATTACATTCTTATCAATTCCTCAAGATGATAGCGCAGAATATGGATACACGGCAATGGACCAACAAAAGGTTGCTGAGAAGATAGAACAATTACGCTTGTATAAGCAAGTGCATATGTATCCTGGAGCGGACGAGGTGGGAGCGACTTTATTGGCGCGTGTATATAATGAATGGATGGGGAAAAGGCCAAAGATTTATCCGATTTGGAGTAGTTCGCTTGGGCCCCAATTGATTCCCATGTATGAGGATCGCCCTTACGCTGAAAGTTTAAAATCACATGTACTAGCGGCAGGCTGTCAATTAGTAACGAGCGCTGAAGATGCGGATTTAATACTTGCTTATAATACGCCAGGCCGTATTATGCAAGAGGCATGGGATCAACATAAAAAAGATATTACATACACAAGTTTTCGAAATATGTTAACCTTTGTTGATTCTATCAGGACGTTTATAGAATCCGGAAAAAAAGTGGTGGTTGCCGATGCTGCCTATGCGAACGGGGGAGATCGGGAGTTGATCACACTTTTGGATGAAGAACGAATACTGGATAAATTGTTGTCCTATAAAGGATGGAATACGAATTGTAACACACTTGGTTCAACCATTTGTCAAGGTGTTGTCGCTCTAAATGGCAAGGCGGACATCATCGAGGAAAATATCATGTATCATTTACTAGATGACTATTTTTACCAAACGGAAGTTCGAATGGACATGGTAGCCGATTTTCTCCCCAATTATAATCTCACGTACTTTAATCTGAACAATGAAGCGGGAGTTGTAAATAGAGAGAGAGATAATCGATTAATAAGGCGTTACCATGAAATGATTTTACATAGTTTTAAAGGAATCAAACTTGAAAAAATCACCACATTCGCACCTTGGAATCGAATGTTTGAATGTGGAATGGTCTTACAAATTGATAGGAGAGGGGGAGGGACATGTTAACAACAATCAAAAAAGGGTTAGTTGTATCTTGTCAGGCTATAGAAGGGTAACCATTATGTGGATCTGATAATATGAAACGAATGGCAGATGCCGCAAAAAGAGGCGGGCCCGTTGGGATTCGTGCTAATGCCGTGGAGATTTTCATCTACCAGTCATCCCCGAAGGGAATGTCAACACCGCCGATAGGCTTTAAAGCGCATTCAGTCGGGGTTTACCGAGCGCTTTGTCAAAGAAATTCAATCGATGAGAAACTCAACTTGAATCAAGCATAAGCCGGAAGATCCAAGTTGGGGTTCACATCCTGTAATTACCGGAGTTATCCTAATGACAGTTAAGGGATAGCTCTTTTCCCTGTGCGGCTGGGCAGATCGGGCTTACCCGATTTTTATGGCAGCAACGTGGAAGAAAAAAGGCAACATATTGTGACAGACAGGCGAGAGGAAAGGGAAGTTCTTATGAAAGTCCCATATTAATATGTACATGGTTTGTTGGTATCACGTCACTTGACCTTTATATTTCTTCATTTTCCTTACGACCGACGGCTGACTGATGCCTAAGGATTTTGCCATTTCATATGTGGAGTTACATTGTTTGCTCGCTTTCATCAACATCCACTTTTCCACTTGTTCAAGAGCAGTCTTAAGGTCACTGTCGTCCACCAGCATTTGATCGAGCATCAAGGTATCATCTTGATTCCCAAAAGAATCCTGTCCATGCAATTGAGCGGGGAGGAAGCCTGGGAAAATGATGGAGTCTTCCGAGGTCAAAATGAGCCGTTCAATAAGGTTTTCCAATTCTCGCACGTTCCCGGACCATTTATGGTGAATCAGGATTTCATATGTGGAAGGATGCAATTTCTTATTTGTGTTGTATTTCTTGTTGATGATCTCGAGATTATGATTGATTAGGATAGCAATATCTTCTTTTCTTTCTCGTAAAGGCGGTATTTGGACGGGAATCACATTTAAGCGGTAATACAGATCGAGCCTGAAAGCACCCTTTTCGACCATTTCCTCAAGGTTTTGATTGGTTGCCGTTACAAGCCGGAAATCAATCTTATGCTCTTTTTTTCCGCCGACTCTTTTAAACGTCTTCTCTTGCAGTACATTTAATAATTTCACTTGCATATCCAGAGGCAGCTCGCCGATTTCATCCAAAAAAAGCGTTCCGTTATCAGCTTGTTCAATCAAGCCTTCCTTCCCGTGCTTTTGCGCCCCTGTGAAGGACCCTGCTTCATACCCAAACATTTCCGATTCAAAGAGGCTTTCTGGTATGGTACTGCAATTGACTTCGATGAAGGGCTCTTTCCTGCGATAACTTTGATCATGGAGCCTTCGGGCAAAAACGCTCTTTCCCACCCCCGATTCGCCAAGTAGCATGACAGTGGCATCCGTTTTGGAAACACGCAGGATCGTTTTGGCGATTTGCCGCATCTCTTTGCTTCGGTAAATCAGCTCTTCCTGTTCCCTAAGCTCTTCTACCTCGGATTGATATTCTTGGACCTTTTTCTCCAATTGGCCGTATTGATCCTGGAGCTTCCTGATTTCCGTTTGATCTTGGGTATAACTGACGACTCGAATCAGTTCACCATCATCATCAAAGATGGGGTAAGCTGTCGACATGACGATTTTTCCCGTTTTTGTATGCTGCATGATTTGGACAGGTGTTTTTTCTTTCAAGACCATTGCGGAAATTGAAGGTGAGAGGATCCCCTCCGTTTCAAGCTGATAAACGGATTTTCCAAGATAATGGTCAGGTTCAATTCCATAGATCCACCAATGGTTTGGATTAGTAAATAAAATGAATCCCTTTTCATCTGTCACGGTGATATTGTTATTGGAAGTGCTGATGATGCTTTCCAAAATTCTTTTTACGTTATGATCATTCATCATGTTCCTCCTAGTCCTTCTTTCCATTAATTCAAATATAAATTAAAAAAGCGAGGTAAATCAAGAATTTTCAGTTATTTTGATTTGGAAATGAATCATTTCCTACTATAGTCTCTGCCCCGTAAGGTTTGCTTACAAGTTTCCAGAGAGTAATAGAGTAGCAAGGCTTGTCTTCATTACCTGGACACTTATACGGTTAACCTACTAATGTTTGGGTATAAATATAGTAGAGATGAATAATTCGGAGGAGTGTTGATTTGATGGAAAACAGAACCTTGGGACAGTATTTATACGATTGTTTAAAAGGAGAAGGAATTACGGAAATTTTTGGTGTGCCCGGAGACTATAACTTCTCACTGCTAGATACCCTGGAGGAATATGAGGGGATTGAATTCATTAATGGAAGAAATGAACTCAATGTTGGATACGCAGCGGACGCCTATGCCAGGGTGAAGGGCATTTCGGCATTGATCACCACTTTTGGTGTTGGGGAAATGAGCGCATGTAATGCAGTGGCGGGTGCCTACAGTGAGGATGTGCCGCTCATTCATATCGTGGGGTCGCCAAAGTCCATGATGCAAAAAAAGAAGGCGATTGCCCATCATACGTTAATGGATGGAGATTTTGATGTTTTTCGTAAAGTATATGAGCATATCACGGGCTATACAGTGGTTCTTACACCCGAGAATGCTGCTAGGGAGATACCGGCAGCCATCAGGATCGCGAAGTCAAAGAAAAAGCCGGTTTATATGGTAGTGGCTATCGATCTTGTTACAAAACCGTTGCTTTCTCACAGTGAGCCATTGGAAAACGAGGCCAAAACGAACCAGGTCGCGCTGCAGGCAGCAGTCGAGCAGATACAAAAAATGCTAGAGCCGGTAAAGAAAGCTGCACTGCTTGTCGATATGAAAACACTGCGGTATAACCTTGGAGAATCTGTGCAGGAGCTTGCTGAACGGTTTAATGTACCGGTCGCTTCGCTAATGCAGGGGAAAAGCGGTTTCGATGAGAGCCATCCTCAGTATATCGGTGTTTACGGCGGGGCGTTCGGCAGTCAGGAAGTGACCAAGACCGTTGAAGAAGCGGATTGTATCATTGCCGTTGGGCCGGTTTGGTCTGACACGAATACCTCAAAAGAGACAGCAAAGCTTGATCGGCTGAAAATGGTCGAAATCCAACCTGATTCCTTGAAAGTGGGTGCAGCCAGTTATATGAACGTCAAGGCGGAGGATATCCTGGATGCACTCAAGGACATCGGCTTCAGGCAGGAGGAATCGGTTACAGCCATCGCGTTCCCATATGACACAATGGCTGGTGACTCATCCGCACCACTGAATGCGGCTTCTTATTATCCCCGGATTCAGCAAATGTTAAAGGAAGATGACATTGTGGTCACGGAAACGGGAACATTCTCTTATGGCATGTCACAGGTTAGGCTGCCAAAGGGTGTGACCTATATAGCGCAAGGAGGATGGCAAAGCATCGGGTATGCCACACCTGCTGCTTTCGGCGCTTGTATTGCGGATAAAAACCGCCGTGTTCTATTGTTTACCGGTGACGGCTCGATACAGCTTACTGCACAGGAAATAAGTTCGATGCTGGAAAATGGCTGTAAACCTATCATTTTCATCCTCAACAATGACGGCTATACGATCGAAAAATTCTTGAACGTCAAGGTTGATATCGAAAAACAGAAATACAATGAGATACCAGCGTGGAATTATACAAAATTGCCTGAAGCATTTGGCCAGGAAGCCTTCACTGCCAGGGTCGAGACGAACAGGGAATTGGATGATGCCATCTCAAATGCTCAGGATCTCAACGGTGAAAAACTGTGCTTGATCGAACTGATCGTGAAAGACCCCATGGATGGACCGGAGTATATGCAAAAAATGAGGCAGTACCTAGAAAAGCAAGAGAACTAAAGTAATACCATCCCACCCCTGAAGATGATTTTTCCTGCATTATTCAAGAAACTGAGGGACCCCGCTAGATTATTGCGGCGGGAGGCTAGGCAGCCATTCACGGAAAGGGTGCGGAATTATGAAACCAACAAAAAAGGCCTTCTGATGAAGGCCTTTCAGACTGTAGACAAACTCGATGAAAATCGAGTTTGTCTATTTTTATGGCCTGTACAATTTAGACGTTGATTTCCACTCCAGGCACTCGCTTTCCGCGGGCGGTCGGGGAGCCTCCTCGGCTTTGCCTGCGGGGTCTCCCCTAGACGCGCTTTTCCCGCAGGAGTCTCGTACCTTCCGTTCCAATCAATTTTGTCTTACCTTTTAGATAGAACACTTTTGACTGGAGTCATTTTTGTTTTAAAATTGAAGTATTAAAACTTGAGGTGATGAGGATGCTTTCTAAACATGATTCTATTCAGCGAGATCAACTTGAAATGATTACTTTAGATCAACTGGTGCCACCGAACCATTTGGTTCGTAAAATGGAGGCTGCCATTGACTTCACTTTCATTTATGACTTGGTGAAAGATATGTACTCAGAGGTAGGACGCCCAAGTATTGATCCAGTTATTTTAGTTAAACTGACTTTCATTCAATATACCTTCGGTATTCGTTCCATGCGTAAAACGATTGAAGAAGTTGAAACCAATATGGCTTACCGTTGGTTCTTAGGCTATGGTTTCCATGATAAAGTACCTCATTTCTCTACGTTCGGAAAAAATTATGAGCGACGCTTTAAAGATACAGACCTGTTTGAACAGATTTTCTGTCGCATTTTAATGACAGCTGCTAATAAAAAGGTAATAAGTGTAGAACACGTTTTCGTGGATTCCACACATGTGAAAGCCAGTGCGAATAAACGGAAATTTGAAAAGAAAATCGTTCGTAAAGAAACACGAGCGTATCAAGGACGTCTTCAAGAAGAAATCAATCAAGATCGTGAAAACCATGGAAAGAAGCCTTTTCCACCAGATAAATTTGATAAGGAAGAAACCAAAGCAATTAAAGAAAGTACTACGGATCCTGAGAGTGGCTACTATGTGAAAGATGAACGAACAAAACAGTTTGCCTATTCATTCCATGCGGCCGCAGACGGCAACGGTTTTGTATTGGGAACGATTGTAACACCTGGTAATACACATGACAGTCATATTTTGGAGCCACTTGTTGAGCAAGTGATTGAGAAAGTTGGAAAACCAGAAGCAGTTGCCGCAGATGCAGCTTATAAAACACCAGCGATTACAAGCTACCTATTTAACAAAGAAATCACACCTGCTTTACCCTATACACGTCCTCGTACAAAAGAAGGATTCTTTCGCAAACATGACTATGTTTACGATGAACACTTTGATTGTTACCTTTGCCCTTCGGGAGAAACTTTAAAGTACTCAACAACAAATAAAGAGGGCTATCGCGAGTACAAATCGCCCAAACAAATTTGTGCAACATGCTCATTTTTATCACGGTGTACGGAAAGCAAAGACCATCAAAAAGTAGTGACACGGCATATCTGGCAAGCATATGTGGAAGAAGCAGATCATCTGCGTCATCATCAAGAGGTAAAACCTATATATGCGAAACGCAAAGAAACGATTGAGCGTGTATTCGCAGATGCAAAAGAAAAGCATGGTATGCGTTGGACTACTTTAAGGGGACTTAAAAAATTGTCGATGCAGGCGATGCTTACTTTCGCTGCCATGAATGTAAAGAAGATGGCCACTTGGACATGGCAAGGTCCTAAAACGGCTTAACATAGCGGCTCGAAGAGCCCAAATCTCGTAACCTTTGGTTAAAATTTCAAAGGAATTTCAAAAGGGGTTCGGAATTTTTTAATTCCGAACCCCTTTTGTCTACAAACTGAAAGGCCTTCTGATGAAGGCCTTTTTTTTTGGATAGATGATGTAATTGCGTCAGTGAACTCTGCACGGACGAATCATAAACAAGAATGGCAAGTTAAGAAGTAGAAGTAACCAGAGGATCATATCAATTTTGGTCAATGTCATTTCAAAATTGGAACCGCGAATTCTGAAAATAACAGTATTATAAAACTATCATGCAAGAAGTGGCAAACAGATATAACTATTCTTTTGGAGTTTGCCTATTCCTGCAGGTAAAAGGGCATGAAATTTATCATTGGGGCAATTAATGGAGTGAACGAAGAAAATCTCAACAATAATCAGCTTTTCACAAGCAGGAAAGACATCCACCACAGCAGGCAGATGATAAAAAATGATTTAAAGAAAGCTTTTTATTAAAACAAACAATGGTCTATTATCGGAAAAATGGGTGATATAGCCCAACGAAAGGAATCATCAAGACTGGAAGGTCCCTGTATCATGAGCCAACTCAATTATGTGATTATGGAAATGCAAAGTTTATTGCGTGAGGTATGAGGAAAAGGAAGTATTGGTCTTATAAATAGTTTTTTCTAGTGTGATTATTCTTGCTGCGATTATCCATAAATTAGGGTTTGAAGCAGTCTATGTAATCGTGGTACTGCTAAGGTTAATGAGCGTGCAAGGCGTTAAACATTTACAGAAAAAGGAGTGAAATATCAGATTCTATTAACTTATATTAATAGAATCTTGAAGCTAATACGGTATGGCCCATGCCCTTTACTGTGCTTATATGATATATGGGGTAAAATTCATTTGGAAAACGGAGTTTAAAACATGAATAGAAATGAAAAAGGGTACATGGAATATGGTTTTTATAAAAAATATTGGATTAAACTTAATAAAATGGTTTTAAGAAATATAGGCGGTTTATTGCCTCAATCGGATCATCCTTTCGGTAAAATACTAGGAAGGAACTTCAGGAACTTTGTAGCGAGACAGATTGTTGTGGAATTCGGTAAAGGAATTAGCGTCGAAAGAGGGGCTAATCTTCAGGAAGGGGTTATATTGAAGGATGGATGCACTGTTGGAATTAACTGCCTAGTAGGTGCAGATGCAGTTATAGGCAAAAATTCTAAATTGGCTCCTGATTGCATAGTTTATACAAGAAACAAGCAATTCCACAAGGACGTGGGAAGATTTTACGATTACAGTCCAATCCAACCGGTAATTATCAGGGATAATTGTTGGATTGGAGCGAGGGTCATCATTTTACCTGGAGTGGAAATTGGGGAGAGCTGCGTAGTTGGAGCTGGAGCCGTCGTCACTAAAAGTATGCCGCCATTCTCAGTTGTGGCAGGTAATCCAGCAAAAGTGATGAAGAGCTTACTGGAAGAAGAAAATAAAACGTAATATATTCCAGGAAAACTAACTCCCTATTAATATGATTTTGTGAGAATTAATGAAATCTTGTTATAAGGTTTCATTTTCTTTTTCATCAGCAAATTTCCAGCAACTTCTTTCCTGTGCACATGAAACATCAATAGATTCGTCGAAACGTATATAGTGCTCACCCCATCCAAGGCAGCGAAACCGGATAACGATTAGGGGGGAGTCAAAGATGTGTCATTCCATATGCTGTATTGGAAAAAATAGGTAAGTAAATCCATGTAACTAACTATCTGGAATATACAAAGTTAGCATTTCTGCTGAACTTGAAATGGTTAAGCTGTTGTCCTGTTTCAAAAATGGAACGCTTCAATTTCTTTTTGGGATATTGGTACATTAAATGTAGAATTTTGTGACAAATGAAGCAGATTTTTATAGAAAACTTCAAATTAAGTTCACCTGATCAACAATCCTATCCTCTACTCATAAAGCTGCATATCCTAAACACAGTCCCCAGAACTAAATTTTCCAGAAAAAAATCGGCATTTATCAATCGTGCCAGTTACCTACAGCTAAGATGTTCCATTTCAGTCATCCCTAATAGTAATCATTTTCCCATATAGAGCCTCTTAATCCATGACTGGATGTAAGCCCGGCCACCTCCGTTATAAATAATGGGGCTAAAAGCCGGCTAAAACTAAGGCACAAGGCTGGTATAATGTTTTAATCAAAGGGAATGGTAGCCTCTTGTATCAATATTCGATAAACGAGCCGTCAATCTCCCCGAATATAGAAGTAAGTTAATAATACAATAAGATGGGGAAAGGATAGTAGTATGGATCTGTGGGCAGAGCCCTTACGAAAATGTAAATCGTTTCATTGTTTAATTGAATTTACATTACAATCCCTTTATATTGAAAAGGTGGCAGTTTATTAGGTGAATTCAAGCAAGGATATGAAAATGGAGAGGATCGGTTTTTTACGTGATGGTTATATGGATGGTCGGTTTTACTATTTTATTGGCTCTATTTCTACTATATACGTTAGTTCCTACGGTGCTTATCCGTGGATTCGGATTGGGAATAACCAAAAATATAAAGAAAAATGGCGGGGTAGCATTAACTTTTGATGATGGGCCCAACCCTGAATATACAATAAGATTGCTCGATCTTTTAAATAAGTATGAAGTAAAAGCTTCGTTCTTTGTGGTTGGCAGTAAGGTGAAGAAGAATCCTGAAATCATTAAACGAATGCATGAGGATGGGCATGTGATTGGAATCCATCATTTTGACCATGTTTCAAGTTGGGTCCTTTCACCATTTCAATTAAAGAAGCAATTGGGTATGACCGAAAAGGCAATAACTGAATGTACGAAGGAAAAGGTCGGTTTTTATAGGCCTCCATGGGGACATTTCAATATTTTCACACCTATTCTTAGCAAGAACTATAGGGTGATCATGTGGTCGGCCATCTTTGGTGATTGGAAAGTGGATAATTGCAGAAATAACCTGCTTGAGAGATTACGGACAACTTCCAATGAAGGCGAAATTTTACTACTGCATGACTGTGGTGAAACATTGGGAGCGGATAAGGAGGCACCACTGCATATGATTGAAAACTTGGAAATTTATTTACGCGAAAGTAAAGAAAAGGGAACGAAGTTTGTTACGTTAAGAGACATATAAATTCTGGGGGTACCATGAATATCGATACGATTTTACACTTCATTAATATATATGGATACCTGATCATTTTTCTTTTTTTGTTCCTCGGTATCGTTGGAATTCCCGCTCCTGAAGAATCGCTCCTTTTTTTAATTGGAGTGTTGATCGTCCAAGATAAACTCGCCTTTGGGCTATCGGTATTATCTGCTTTTCTGGGTGCTTTTATAGGGATGCTCGTAGCTTACGTTTGTGGGAAATATGTGGGGTACCCATTTATAAATAAATATGGTAAGTACGTTGGGATTACCAATGAGCGTTGGGAAAAGGCAAAAATAAATTATATGGAAAATATCCAAAAGACGATCGTATTTGGATTTTATATACCTGGGATGCGGCAAATTAGCCCTTATTTTGCTGGGATATCCAATATCCCTTTCCGTAAATTTTTCTTTCTTTCCTTATTGGGCACTTTCCTCTGGACTGTCCCCTTTATAGTGGCTGGATATTATATGGGGAATGCATTCAATATAAACCCTGAATATGTTCCGTATTTAGGTGTCTTTTTCTTATTTATTTTTGTATTATATGGCACTTTCAAATATATTAAAAGAAAGAAACAAAAGTCCAGTAATTGAGAGTCACTTCTTTTCCATGAAGCGTTAGCACTGATTTCCTATTGGAAAATAAGTTTATCAATGGAGACTTATTATACTTTGAACTATCATTGGAATTCTCGACAACAAGAACGTGTACAGCAAAGATGATAATTTATTGTAGCAGGATCTCCGTTCCGAGCCTGCTAGTATTTGTCTATATGAAATATGGTATTCAAAGTATGATTTCTTAGGAGATGACACGTATGAAAAAGATTTTGTTTTTACCTCTCTTTCGAATGCAGTCAGGACATCATCAAGTTGCTGAGGCATTAATGGATATGTTGAAGAAGCATTCAAACGGTATCGCTTTTAAAAAAGTGGATTTGATAAGCTATACAAATAATTCTTTAGAAAAAATGGTGACAACTGGTTACCTAAAATGGATCAGGTATGCACCAGAAACTTATAACCTCGCCTATAAAAACCTTTTCTATGTTCCAACATCGAAGGAATGGGCATTCAAATGGTATCAAACTATATTCTTAAGAAAGATGGAACAATTGATAGCTGAGGAAAAACCCGATTTAATCGTATGTACACATGGTTTTCCTTCCTATCTTTTGAGCCAGTTAAAGATAAAAGGGAAATGCAATATCCCCATCATTAATGTATACACGGACTACTTCATTAATAATGTGTGGGGGACACAAGGGATAGATGCCCATTTTCTCCCTAGCCAAGAAGCAAAAGAAAAGTTAATGAGCATGCGTGAAATACCAAAACAAAAGATGATGGTCACCGGCATCCCCGTCCATGAGGACATCACTAAAATCGCCAGTGAACCAAAAACATCGGATCGCCCTAAAATTTTGATATCGGGGGGGAATAGCGGCCTGGGCGGGATCTTGAATATAGCTGCCCAATTAAAGACGTCGACCGAGTTCGACTACTTCGTACTTTGTGGCAATAACAACAAACTGTATGATGAAATCCAATCTTGGAATTTGGCTCATATCAAGCCTTTATCCTACATCTCATCAAGAGTTGAAATGAATAAGCTTTATGAAGAGGTTGATGCCATCGTTACGAAGCCGGGCGGTGTCACCATAAGCGAAGCATTACGAAAAAGGCTGCCGATTTTCGTCCATTCCATGCTTCCCGGCCAGGAGGAAATTAATTTAAAGTATTTAAATGAACAAAAGCTTGTATTCGAGCTTAATCAGAAAAGGCCATTTGAACAACAAATGAAGGAAACGTTGTTGAACCAGGAATTAATGGAGAAATGGACCACTTCGATCGAGTCCTATCATAAGGAAATTGAACTTGATAAGCCTGAGGGGATGGTTGAAGTGATGAAGTTGATCATTAATCTCGAAGAAGCCAGCGACCTTCCGTATATGAGCAGTCAAACTAAAGTCATTTAAGGCATGGACTGCGTTACAGATGGGACGAGCTTCATCCCCTCCATGATCAAGTGTATCAATATCACTTGATCATGGAGGGGAGTGGGCTCATCCTTTATTAATGGTGCGGGTGCGGGATATATAGGGGCTTCCTGTCACCCAAAAACGCCACGGATAATCCTTGGCTTCCCCAGAGTTATCGATCCCGATGCGGGGGCCGCAGGAAATGTGTTCAGGCTGCTTCCCGACAGCGAGATAAAGAGGGGGAGCCGTATAGGATCGGCCATAATCCTCCATGGTGATGCCCAGTGCTTTTGTCAGCTTTCCAGGACCATTCGTCCATTTGCGCATGTCGGCAATGCCGCGCCTTTCCTGCATGGTCTCAAGGCCTGAATAAGGTTCAACCGCCCGGATTAAAATGGCTTCCGGGTTCCCGGCCCCGCCGCTTACGACGTTGACCAGAGTATGGGTGTGCATGACGTATGTATAAATCAATCCAGACTTGCCGAACATCACTTCCGTCCGTTTTGTCCTTCTATTTCCAAAACTATGTGCAGCCCTGTCAAGAGGACCCATATAGGCTTCGGTCTCCACGATGAATCCAGAAGCGGTTCCAGTCGGTGTTTCTTTTACAAGCAGGCACCCGAGGAGGGATTTTGCCAGCTCGAGCGTGGGTTGTTCATAAAAATCGCCTGATAAGATTGAATGGTTCGTTATTTCGGTCATATGATCACTCCATTTTATTGCTTACAGGTAAGTTTCCCTAATCAAAGAAGAAGAAACATCGATTTGAAGGGATTAACAAGGCCGGCTGAACCACTCAGCCGGCCTTGTTTTTGTTCAACTTAATTCTTTTTCCGTTTCTTGATCTTTTTTGATTCTGCCGGATCCCACGGAAAGTGCCACTAATATGCCCGCTGCAACAAAAAAGATACCAGTGACGAAAACACTGGAAAAGGCATCTATCCAAGCGTTTTCGATCGTTTTTATCAGGACGCTGCCAACTTCAGCAGGTACTTTAAGATTCTCGGGATAAAGCATGATGTTGAATAACTTATCCGTTTTATCCGCTAGTGCAGTCAGTGCCTCGTGCAATATCGGATTCTTTTCGCTTAGTGCTGCATCATCCATATTTTTCTGTAGGTTATGATTCATGACTGCGTTTAAAATCGTGATGCCCATCGTCCCGCCTATTGATCGGAAGAAGGTAGAGGCCGCCGTGACCGATCCAAGCTGTGACTTAGGAAATTCATTTTGAACGGCAATCATCAATGTCGGCATGACAAGCCCCATCCCGATTCCAAGAACGGCCATGAAGGAATAGGCAGTGTAAATCGTCGTACTGCCATCCATCGTACTCATTAGGAAGAAGCCTAAAGTCGCGATGGCCATTCCAAAGGTAAGCACTGTGCGAAAACGGAAGGTTAATAACAACCTACCGCCTACGATACTGGAAAGAATTAAACCGACCATCATGGGAGTCATGGTCGATCCCGCTTTTGTAGGTGAAACGCCAAGCACTCCTTGCATGAACAGGGGAACGAACATGATCGCCCCGAACATGCCGAGGCCAAGCAGGAATCCGAGAATATTGGTGGTCGCAAAAACACGATTTTTAAAAAGGGCTAAATCAAGGATCGGTTCAACTGCTTTTCTTTCAAAAATGATGAATAGAGAAATGAAGATGATGGTAAAGCCGAAAATCAAGAGAGATTCAAGGGATGCCCAATCGAACTTATCACCACCGAATGTCAAGCCCAATAATAATAGGACAATACCAGGTATCAAGGTGAAGATGCCAAGATAATCAATATTCACTTTCTCCGTTTTACTGATCGACTCATGTTTCAACCCGACATAAATCAGGATGGCGGATAATAACCCTGTCGGCACATTGATGAGGAAGATCCAATGCCAACTGATATGGTCTACGATCACTCCGCCAAGAAAAGGTCCAATGACAGAACTTAACCCGAAGAGGCCACCGAATACTCCTTGCCATTTGGCTCTTTGTTCCGCCGAGAAGATATCGCCGATGATCGTCTGGGATAAGGGCATGATCATTCCGCCGCCTATGCCTTGCAGCCCCCTGTAAATGATCAATTGCTCCATGGAGGTGGCAGTGGCACATAAAAATGAACCAATCGTGAAAATGATCGTACCAAGCAGGTAGAGCGATCGCCTGCCATATAGATCAGAAAGCTTTCCAACAATCGGTACAACAGTCGTTGAAGCTATTAAATAGGCAGTCGTTACCCAAGCGAATATGGTAAAACCATTCAATTGCCCGATAATCGTCGGCATGGCCGTCCCGACTATCGTCTGTTCCAATGAACTGAAAAACATTCCAATGATCAACCCTGTTAAGACAAGCCTGGTATTGACTGCTTTTTTCTCCATTTGCATACCATTTCCCCATTCCTCAAACTGTATTCATTGTGACTGATAGGTCAAAATTATATAGGTGAAATGACCAATTAGTCAATGGTTTTTTTTCGCTAAAAAAATCAAGATTTTCTCCATATCCCCTTAGTAATTCGGTTGGAAATCGCTAAATTCTTCCTAGTGGATATTCCGGCGTGTTTCCATATAGCAAATCCGATATAATAAGAAGGAATATAGATGGATCTGGATAGGAAGTGTAAGATATGAATGAAAAAATCGGTTTTATCGGCTGCGGTAAAATGGGGGAGGCCATGCTGGAGGGCATGTTGCTTGCTGAGGTGGTTTCGCCCGATCGAATCATGGTAAGTACTGCAAGCTTGGAATCCATGACGAAGATCACCACGAAACATAAGGTTAAAGGCACCATCGATAATGAAGAAGTTGCCGCGTTTGCCGACATTCTCTTTCTTGGGATTCAACCTGCCATGCATAAGCAAGTGCTTGAACAGGTGAAGGGTCATGTAAAAGGAAGCACCGTGATCATTACGATGGCGGCAGGAATCAATATTTCTCTAATAGAAAACAGCTTTGAAGGGAAAGTGAAGGTCGTAAGGACGATGCCAAACACTCCTTCCCTTGTGGGTGAGGGCTTGACAGCCATAAGCATTAACGATGAAATCACGGATGATGATATCGCAAATGTAACGGCACTGCTCAATAGCTTTGGAAAAACGGAGATCCTTCATGAGAATTTGATGGATGCAGTACCGGCCATAAGTGGATCGTCTCCAGCATATGTATACATGTTCATCGAAGCGCTGGCTGATGGCGGGGTTCGAGATGGCATTCCGCGAAAACAAGCATACCGTATGGCAGCACAAGCTGTAATGGGGGCTGCTAAAATGGTTCTTGAAACGGAAAGGCATCCAGCCGCTTTAAAGGATGATGTTTGCACTCCAGGTGGTTCAACGATAGCAGCAGTGGCTGCTTTGGAAGAGGCACAGCTTAGATCGGGCATTTTACAAGCAATGAAGGCATGTACGGATAAAGCGAAAGGGATTGGCAAATAAGAGAGTGACGATTGCCCCCAATGGGCAATCTCCTTTTGGTTATCGTTTTCAGAATGTTTTGTCAAAAAAGGAGGGTGCAGGATGAATCAGTACATAGAGGACTTAAGGAATATATTGACGGATGAGCAAGTAACGGTGAATGAAACGTTATTGGAACAGCATAGTCATGATGAATCGTACCATACACCGCATTTACCTGATGCGGTTATCTATCCAAAGGATACGGCAGAAGTACGTGCAGTCATGAGGTATGCGAATGACCACGATATTCCTGTGATTCCGTTCGGGTTAGGATCAAGCTTGGAGGGGCATGTCGTTCCGGTTAAAGGAGGGATTTCCCTTGATATGACCTTAATGAATCAAGTTTTGGAGATCAGGGAAAATGATTTTCTCGTTAAGGTGCAGCCGGGCGTGACAAGGACACACCTCAATAAAGAGTTGAAAAAGTATGGACTGTTCTTTTCCGTCGACCCCGGCGCCGATGCGACGCTGGGCGGAATGGCCGCCACGAATGCAAGTGGGACGACCTCGGTTAAATATGGGATAATGCGTGATCAAGTCAGGGATCTGGAAGTCGTACTGGCAAACGGTGAAGTGATCCACACGGGCAGCTTAGCGACAAAATCTTCATCAGGCATTCATTTGAATGGCCTGTTTGTAGGATCGGAAGGTACATTAGGTGTTTTTACTGAGCTGACATTAAAGGTATATGGAATCCCTGAAGTCACCATGGCAGGAAGAGCGACGTTCCCGACCGTCGAACAGGCTGTATCTGCGGTCAATGGGATCATGCTTGCAGGAATCCCGATTGCACGAATCGAATTGGTTGATGCAGAATCAATAAAAAAAGTTAATCAATTCATGGACAAAGCCTATGACGTCAGACCTACCTTATTTCTGGAATTTCACGGGAATTTTGCCGGTTTGGAACAGGATGTCCAATTCGCCAAGGAAATAGTAAGTGATTTTGGGTGTGGCGATATCCAGTTCGAAATGGATTCAAAAGCACGGAATGCTTTGTGGGAGGCCCGGCACAATCTCGCGTATGCCTTCATTCATAGTGCTCCGGGCAAGAAACTGATGGTGACCGACGTAAGCGTACCGCTGCATGAATTATCGAATGCCATCTTGGAAACGAGGAAGAAGGTCGAACTTTCCAAAGTGGAGGGAGCGATCGTAGGACATGTAGGTGATGGCAATTATCATGTTTTGTTCATGATTGATCTACAGAACGATGAGGAAGTGAGAGAGGCGAAGCGATTAAATGAAGAAATTGTCGAATATGCTCTATCAAAAGGTGGCACTTGTACGGGTGAACATGGTGTCGGGATTGGGAAATTGAAGTATCAGTCAAGGGAGCACGGAGCAGCTTACCAAGTGATGAAAACGATCAAATATGCACTGGACCCGAAAGGAATTATGAATCCAGGTAAAATTTTCGCAGATTAGAAGAGTACAGGGTGCTAGATGAGCAGTATCTTCCAATAAAGAAATTAGTGAAAGGGCAGACTTGCGGTTCCTATAAGAACGGCAAGTCAACGCCGATTACACGTAATTGAACTACATGAGTGTCCGAAATTTTCGATCTATATCAAGCACATTCGGAAAAAATGCCTGACGTGTAAAATAATCTGCCCGTCCGAGCAGAAAATCCGACCAACATCGGAATAATCCGTCCGAACGAGTTAGTATTTCGCCCCGCATCGGGGATAAACCGGCCTACAGCAAAAAATTCCTGAGATTTCCGATAAAAAAACTCCAGACACGAACCGTGTCTGGAGGCTTCTTTTTTTATATTAAGCGTTAATGTTATTTGGGTTTAAGGCATTTTCAACACTCACATAGTTGTAGCCTAAGTCGTTTGCAACTGCTTCGAACGTGATTTCACCGTTCGCCACATTGACTCCTTTAGCAAGGGCATCATTTTCAAGGATCGCTTTAAGAGCTCCTTTGTTTGCGATTTGAAGGGCGAATGGAACCGTTACGTTCGTTAAAGCGACAGTGGATGTTTGAGGCACTGCTCCTGGCATGTTCGCCACTGCGTAATGGACAACTCCATGTTTTACATAAGTAGGGTTATCATGTGTTGTTATGTGGTCAACCGTTTCAAAGATTCCGCCTTGGTCGATTGCAACATCGACGATCACTGAACCTGGAGACATCGACTTAACCATTTCTTCCGTTACGAGCTTTGGAGCTTTGGCACCTGGAATCAGTACAGCGCCAATCACCAAATCAGCATCCTTGACTGCTTCAGCAATGTTATAAGGATTGGAGATAAGCGTAGTCAGCTCATTTCCGAAAATATCATCCAATTGACGAAGACGGTCGGGGCTTAAGTCAAGAATGGTTACATCTGCGCCTAAACCAATTGCAATCTTAGCTGCGTTCGTCCCAACCATTCCTCCGCCGACAACTGCGACTTTACCGCGTTTCACTCCAGGAACTCCGCTTAATAGGATTCCTTTGCCGCCATTATTCTTTTCAAGGAATTGAGCACCGATTTGTGCAGCCATCCGTCCTGCCACTTCACTCATTGGCGTCAATAACGGAAGTGTGCGGTTTACTGCAACCGTCTCATAAGCAATGGCCAAGACACCGCTTTCTTTTAGGGCCTGTGCAAGGGCCGGTTCGGCTGCAAGATGTAGATATGTGAAGAGAATTAAATCTTTACGGAAATATTTATATTCAGATGAGATAGGTTCTTTTACTTTCATGATCATGTCTGTACTTGACCAAACGCTAGCAGCGTCCTCGACTATTACTGCACCAGCTTCTTGGTATGATTCATTTGTAAAACTGCTTCCTAGACCAGCGTTCATTTCGATTAATACTTCATGTCCCGCATTCACTAATGCTACAACGCCTGCTGGAGTGATAGCTACACGGTTTTCATTGTTTTTAATCTCTTTCGGAATTCCTATTCTCATCTTAATCCCTCCAATAATATGTTTTACTATTTGTAACACAAGTATAGTTGGAAAAAGTAACAGTTAGTATGTGGAAATCAGAAAAATGAAAAAGGTGTATTTGTGAAATTCCACAAACGCAGATTCAATAAACATGGACTTGCTCGTTGTGAGCCCTTCATTCATATCAATAATGTGACATAATATGACAAAGGGGCTTAACTTTTAAGTGTCGATTCTTGAATGCGCTCTAAAATCCGTCTTTTCCTATACAGCATGATACCTGTATCAGCCATATCGGCAATCATGGAGCGATTGGTGATGGCGCCAAAGATCATCCCGGCAATCGGAACGATTTGCAAAAGCTTCTTCCAGCCAAACTGATCACGATATGTATATACGACTTCGCGCCATCCTTGCATCTCGGAGGCGATTTTTCTCTTTGATTCAGACTCAGGCAAATTCATTTTAGACAATTCCTCTAATATGGCCTTTTTTCCAACAACATCCGATGTTGTGAATTGCAGGCATTTGACGATGAAAATCCGTTCTTGACGGTCACGGGGATTGAAGCCATACGAGATGGCGATATCCTGAAGTGTCTTGATCGACATGCCGAGAAGAAGGGGAATATCGATGGCTAAGGTGAAGATTCCGCCTATACCGGTAGTGGCTCCTTGAACCGTTGCCAATTTGCTGCCGGAGTTTTTAATTTCCTGGCTCACGCCATCCATGACATGGAGCGGCAAGCTTGAAACATCATCCAGACCCTTAATGTTCGTTTCGGGACTTTTGGCTTGAAGCTTAGCCAGAATGTGGGTCTCTTTCGTTAAATACTTTCCGCCAGTCTGAATGTAACTGCCGATTTCATCGAGCATGATCCCCAATTTATCCTGAATGAAGTCTGGGGTCAACTTATCCAATAGCTTGAAGGGGAGTCGTCCGATTCGTTCCCAAAACCATAGTCCCTTTTGATCCTTCTCCCATTTTTCGATGTTTCGTAATTCTTTCTCAAGCTCTTCTTTTGTTTCCAGTTTCATAAGACCAACCTTTCCATGCTTCTAGTATCTCCATACCGGGCACGATTTCATGAATTTTTCTTGAAATAATCATCATATTGATCCAGTTTAATATTAAGAAAAAGAGACATTTTTTGAATCGGGTCTTTTAGACGGATGGCCCCCACTTCGGATATTCGCTTTAAACGGTAATTCAATGTATTCACATGAATATGAAGCTTTCTCGATGCCTCGTTTGGGTTACAGTCTTTTTCCAAATAAACGGTAAGTGTTTGCAGCAATTCGGTTTGGTTCTTCCTATCATATGCTGTTAATTTTAAAATGGCTGGATGGGCATGACGCTGTTTATTGCCTGCAAGCGCTTCAATCATTTGGAACATGCCAAGCTCTTCAAAGTGTACGATGAGGTTCATATCATCAGGGAAAATATTCTTCATCCTTAACGTGTATTGTGACTCCTCGTAGCTTGATTTAACATCCAGAAAGTTTTTATACGTATTGCCAGCTGTACCAAGGATATGCTCTACACCGAAGCGCTGTTTCATTTCCAGGATGAAATATGGAATGAAATCATATATGGATGTAGTGAAAAAAGGACTGTTTTCCTCTGTGGCGCCTGCGAAAAGAATGAGCTTGTTTTGGTCAATGGCAAAGAGGGAACTATTTATCTTTTGAGTAGTCGTTAGCATGTATGAAATGTATCGTTCCACTTCACGATTGATCTCTTCAGGAAATTCGAATACCATGATCGAAAAAACAACAGGTACATGAAGCGAAAATTTCGTGAAGTTTTCAATTATTTCTGCTTCTTCTTGATAGTGTCCTGTCAACAGGCGCCATAGGAATTCCTGATGGCCCGCCTCTTTCCGTTTCTTTTTCAGCTGCAATTGCTGTAACTGATTTTTAGCCTCCTTGGCTGCAAATTGGAGAAAGTCCATATCTTCATCGGAGAAAGGCGCATTGACCTCCAGGGCCCAGATGAAACCAAGGACTTCATTATTTTTTCGAATGGAAACCGCAGCCCTATTACCGAGGCCAACATCATTGATGGCCCCGATTTTGATGGGGGCATCCTTTTTCAATAAAGCAGGGATGATGCCATCTTTCCATAAACTGTTGATGACCTTTTCAGGTACCCGTCTTCCGATGATGGTCATTATGCGTGCCTGATCGGTAGTATCATCATGTGTGCTATATGCAAGTAAACGGTGGTTACCGTCTTCGATTGTAATAGGGCAACCTAAAACCGAACTGATTCTATCGGCAAACTCCATCATATCTCCATAAAGGTCTTTAAAAATATCTCTATTTTTTTCGAATTCCTTCATATTTATTTTTGCCCCTCGCTAAAAAAATTCCTTCTCCTTGAATTTTATACGATTTTTATTGAATACGCATGGATTAAATGCATGGGGGGGGTGTACATATAACAGAAAATCCCTTCCGATGGAAACCGGAAGGGATTTTCTGATTTTTTAAAATAGGAAATTGATTAGGTAATAAATCAAACCTGCCAATGTTGCTGAAATGGGAATCGTGATGAACCAAGTGATGATCATTCTTTTTGCCGTTCCCCATTTTACGCCTTTAACCCGATGAGCCGATCCTACTCCAAGAATGGAAGAGGAAATAACATGGGTAGTACTGACGGGCATGTGTATCACGGTCGCGCCGAAAATGATGAAGGCACCGGTTAAATCCGCCGCTACACCATTTACTGGGCGGATCTTCATGATCTTGCCGCCGACGGTTTTGATGATTTTCCATCCACCTACGGAAGTTCCAAGCCCCATCGCTAGCGCACAGGAGAATTGGACCCAGAAGGGGATATCCGAACTTGAAGCATAACCATTCGCAATAAGGGCCATCGTGATGATCCCCATCGCTTTTTGAGCATCATTCGTCCCGTGAGTATACGATTGAAGTGCTGCAGTGGCAATCTGTATAGTACGGAATTTTTGGTTTGTTTTCGTCAAATTATTGTTTTTGAAGACAACTTTAAAGATGCTGTATACGATAAACCCGATTGCAAAAGCAATTAGCGGGGAGAAAATCAAAGCTTGAAGAATTTTTAGGAATCCTTCCCATCTTATGCCGGCAAAACCAGCTGCAGCAATGGCGGCCCCTGCAATCGAGCCGATCAGTGCGTGGGAGGAACTGCTTGGTATTCCGTAGTACCAAGTGAGTAGGTTCCAAAAAATCGCAGCCAGCAAAGCGGCCAGGATCACATAAGAACCATTAGGAAGCGTGAATGGATCCACGATATCCTTTGTAATGGTCTTCGCCACGCCAGTAAATGTCATGGCTCCGACGAAGTTCATGATGGCGGCCATGATGATGGCATGGCGGGGCTTCATGGCCTTTGTTGAAACGGCAGTCGCTATAGCGTTGGCTGTATCATGAAATCCATTGATGAAGTCAAATGCTAAAGCAAAGAAAACGATTAATATTGTCAGAATTAATAAAGTATCCATTTATTTGGGGTACTCCTTAGGCGTTTTTCATTATGATTGTTTCAAGTGTATTGGCCACCGCTTGACAGTGATCGGCGATTTCTTCCAGGCTTTCGTAAATTTCTTTATATTGAATGATTCTGATTGGATCTTTTTCAACTGTAAACAGGTTTTTGATCGATTGACGTTGTATTCCGTCACAAACAGATTCAAGATCTTTTATTTTAATTGCATTCTCACGAATCATTGGTAATTTTTTTGTCGAGAGAGTATCTACAGCTGTTTCGATTTCATACGTACATTCCTTGATTGCATCAACAAACTTCAGCATATACTCGTCTGCATTGACGATCGAGTACATTTCGAATAATGCGGAACAGTGCTCCAAACCATCAATGACATCATCCATTCTCATGGTTAATTCAAGGATATCCTCCCGTTCGATAGGAGTGATGAAAGCGTTGTTCAACTCTTTGATCACGTTATGGACCATTGAATCGCCTTTATGCTCATAATCTTTCATCTTATCTGAAAATACTTTTAGATCGGAGATGTTTTTCAGCTTATAATCCGCGAAATAGTCAGCACCTTCTTTAAGGTTTTGAGCGATGTTGAAAAGCATTACTGCGAATTTGTCTTTTTTTGATTTAAAAGCCATGTTGAAGCCTCCCAATTATTCATGCAATTTACGCACCTTAGTCGTACGCTTAGTATTAACAAGTTGATTGTAACGAATTCATATACATTCAGGGAAGGTTTTTCGACGAAAATTTACAAAATCTTAATAAAACTTTACAAATTAAAACAAGGATAAGTAAAAAATGGGAACCAATTACACTTATTAAGCGGAATCCGATGTAAAAAAAGCCTCTCCGGAAGGAAAGGCTGACGATGTTATAAAAACAAGGCAATAATATAATAAATCATACCGGCTAATGAAGCGGAGATGGGCAATGTTATGAACCATGTGATTAACATGCTTTTAGCCGTTCCCCATTTTACCCCCTTGATTCTGTGTGCAGAACCGACCCCAAGGATGGATGAAGAAATGACATGTGTCGTGCTGACAGGCATGTGCAGGAAGGTAGCACCGAAAATGATCGCCGCTCCTGTCATATCGGCAGCGACCCCGTTTACCGGTCGAATTTTCATGATTTTCCCACCGACGGTTTTAATGATTTTCCAGCCTCCGATTGATGTTCCAAGCGCCATGGCTATTGCACAGGATAATTGGACCCAGAAAGGGACTTCGGAATTAGTGGAATACCCGTTAGCAATTAAAGCCATGGTGATGATACCCATGGATTTTTGTGCATCATTCGTTCCGTGTGTATAGGATTGAACGGCCGCCGTGAGAATTTGTATTCTCCTGAATCGCTTGTTGGTCTTTCCTAAATTGTTGTTTTTGAAAATCACCTTAAAGATGCTGTATACAATGAATCCAAGTGTAAAAGCAAGGATGGGTGAAAGAATCAAGGCTTGGACAATCTTGGTGAATCCGCTCCATTTAATCGCATCGAACCCACTGGCGACAATGGCCGCCCCGGCTATTGAACCGATTATCGCATGAGAAGAGCTGCTTGGAATGCCAAAATACCAGGTAACCAAGTTCCAAGTTATTGCTGAAAGAAGCGCAGCCAAAATGACATAAGAACCGTTGTTCAATGTGAATGGATCCACAATATCCTTCGTAATCGTATGTGCCACACCTGTAAAGGTCAGTGCCCCTAATAAATTCATGGCTGCAGCCATGATGATGGCGTGGCGCGGCTTAAGCGCCTTGGTTGACACGGCTGTAGCGATGGCGTTCGCCGTATCATGAAATCCATTGATAAAGTCAAAGACCAAAGCAAAAACGATAATTAACGCGGTTAAGATGAAAATGCTACTCATACATGGAAGACTCCCTTAATATTCAAATATGTAAAAATTGAATTTGGATTGTAAACACTGAAAGGTTTGTTCTGCAACTCCTCATTAGTTAGAATGGGGGTTTTACGTTTGATTATTCTTTAAAAATCGCACCTTCTTTAACTTGTTTTTAAACAACTATTCAATTGTAACGAATTTCTTATCTATAAGGATAGATGTTTGGTCATTTTTTTACAAAATATTTAATTTAGTGAAGGAATAAATGTGTGATTTTTCCTTTTATCTGGTGGATTTTCATTTTAACGGAAACGAAAATACGAGGCTTATGGTTAGAAATAGGAGAAAGGGAGTTGTATAATTGGTAAATAAAAGTATGGGGGAATGTAGATGATTTCAAATATACGGGAAACGATCACTTTACATAATGGGGTTAAGATGCCGCAATTGGGTTTTGGTGTTTTCAAGGTGAAGAATGGCAATGAAACGGTTGCTTCCGTCAAGAAAGCAATTGAAGTGGGTTATCGTGCGATTGATACGGCAGCCATTTATGAAAATGAAGAAGGGGTTGGACAGGCAATCTCTGAGTGTGGAGTTCCCCGTGAAGAGCTATTCATTACATCTAAAGTGTGGAATACGGAGCAAGGATACGATACTACCCTTCAGGCATTTGATGATAGCTTGAAACGCCTTGGTTTGGAATACTTGGATTTATATTTGATCCATTGGCCGGGCAAAGACAAGTACTTGGATACATGGAAGGCTTTAGAAAAGCTTTATAAGGATGGAAAAGTGAAATCGATCGGCGTCAGTAATTTCCATGTTCACCATTTGGAAAATTTACTGGCGAATTGTGAAGTGAAACCAGTCGTCAATCAAATCGAGTTGCATCCTCTTTTGACTCAGGGGGAAATCCGTAATTACTGTGAAAAGAATGAAATCAAGGTGGAAGCATGGAGCCCGCTAGGCAGGGGGAATCTATTGGAAGAACCGACGATTAATCATATTGCGAAAAAGCATGGGAAAAGCCCAGCGCAAGTGCTGATTAGATGGCATCTACAACATGATATCGTCGTTATACCGAAATCGATCACACCGGCCCGCATCGAGGAGAATGCCCAGGTGTTTGACTTTTCATTGAGCCTTAACGAAATGAATCAAATTGATTCCTTGAACAAAAATGAACGATTCGGAAGCAATCCGGATGAGGTTTTGTTTTAAATACGGCGGAAATCAGAGGCTGTCCCACTATGTGGGTTCCCTTACCTGACTGCAGACAAACTCGAGAATAATGGGGTTTGTCTGCAGTTTTTTTAGGTTTTAGCAGGTCATTACATTCGAATTGGAACTCCGGAATTTCAAAGGCCCACAGTATTTGTATCTTGGACTTTGAACGTTCGTTTCACTGCAGGCACTTGAATATCCAGGAGCCAGGCGGGAGAAGGCTCCCAAAACGTCTATGTCGGAAAGGGAGGGATATCCCAAAAGATAGGGCCTTCTCTTTCTTTTATGTAGGGACATATTTGAGGCAGTTCCTGCTTATACTAATTATGTGACAGAATTAAGCGTAATATATACCCGTTCATTCCTTCTAATAACCTTGTTTTTATTGCCAAATATATTTTAAAGAAATTAGGTTTTAGATTATAGAAACGGGGAAAATAATGAGTACAGCGGCAAACAAAAAGAAAACACACTAACATCGAGGAGCGCCAATCAGTTCCGCAGGGCTTAGCTAGCTAACTTTACCCACTAATTTAAAACAGTCGCATTCATTAAAGAGTGTGCAAAATTGGCATCATACCATTTGAGTGTAAAGGTAAAGAACTGGATGGGCAGGACTTAACGTAAAGAGATTTCTTGAGTCTGCTGGAAAAAAACAACTAATTTGAAGGAGGAAATATATTATGGGATTTTTATGGTCATTAATTATCGGAGGTATCATTGGTTGGTTAGCAGGTATGATCGTTGGACGTGACGTACCATTTGGAATTATCGGTAACATCATTGCAGGTTTTGTAGGGGCTTGGTTAGGTTCATTAATTCTTGGAACTTGGGGACCTTCAGTAGCGGACTTCGCTATCATTCCAGCATTGATTGGTGCAATCGTATTTGTCTTCATCTTAAGCCTTATCTTAAAAGGCATGAGAAAAGCTTCATAATATAAAAAATAAAGCTGGCCCAAGCGGCCAGCTATTTTTTTGTCCATTTATAATGAAAAGTCTTTGCTAAGGTAAGGGTATTGCTCGCACGCTTAGATGAATGGGCTGAAAACCGTTTCGTGGTGGAACGGTTTTTTTGTCCATTAAAGGTTCCTTCCATCAAATATTTCAGGTTTATCCAAGAATGGCGCTTCTATTGCCATTTTCTCTTCGGAAATCGGGTGGGTGAATTCGATTTTCCGTGCATGCAGCGCTTGGCGATGAAAAGTTTTTTTGCCGCCATACAATGTATCGCCTGCCAACGGATGATTCAAATGGCTGAAATGAACCCTGATTTGGTGGGTTCGCCCGCTTTCCAAGGTGCAGCTGATAAGTGTCAAGTTACGTTTGGAATCGTGATTGAGAACCCGGTAATGGGTGAGGGCAGTCTGGCCGGTCGGTGACACTCTGCGTCTCGTTGCATGATGTCGGTCCCGGCCAATTTTCTCATTGATTTTTCCTTCCTTCTTATGAAGGGTTCCCTCGACTAAAGCTACATACGTCCGTTTGATTTCCCTTTCTTCCAACATTCTATCAAGCATTGACCCGATCAGGCGGTTTTTGGCAAAAAGGACTGCTCCTGTCGTATCTTTATCAAGCCTATGTATATGCTTGATCATACAGGTCTGACCGGTTTGTTGAAGATAGTAGGCCACTCCATTGATGAGAGAATGGCTATCACCAGGCTGAGATGGGTGGGTATCAATGCCAGCCGGTTTATTGGCTACCAGCAACCATTCATCCTCATATAAAATCGGAATGTCTAAGTTAGTCGCTTGAACGGTTTCATTTTCAGCAGCATCCATTAATGGGATGCTGAGCAAATCTCCTTGCTGTAGAATGGTGGACCATATGGCAGTCCTGCCGTTCAGCATTACTTCTTTACTCATTCTCCATTCATGAACCAGCTTCTTTGGGGCCTTCCATCGTTCCTTAAAGAGTTTTTCCAGCGATAGCCCATTCCAATTTCCCAGAACATTAATGAACATACTTGGATTTTTTGTATTAAAATCTTCCATGGCGATTCCTACTTTCGGCTTATTTGGTTGAGGTTAAATGAAAAATGAATATAATAATTACAGGTGAAATATAAAAAAAGTAACAAAGGACCTATTGTCAAGATTGCGGTGGTGGAAATTACCACATATTTTTTACAATTTTTATGTTATTCTATGGGGAAAGAAATCGCTCGTCCTAGAATATACATATATTAGATAGGTCTAACGGATCTGAAAAAAGGTGGTTTTTTTATTGAAGACGGTCTTTTCTTCAACAGAAGAACAAGAACAAGAAATAGCGAGTCTCGTTTCGAGATTCTACGAAACTGTATTTCCAAAATACTTTACCGAAAGTGAAATCCTTCATTTTCGGAAGATAGGCGTTTTAGAGCGCAATCGCAGCAGCAGTAGGTTTACCTATTTGGGAACCTTAAGGGATGCTTTTCAAGTAATGACCTGCCTCCAGGTACTCCTATCCATATTGGGCAAACAGCAGGCAGAAGAATGGAATGATCCCGATTCGGCGGAATTGTTCCAACATAACATAACGTTATTAAATGAATACGGAATCTTTTTCCCTTTTTATTATGACCATTTTTCAAATATGAACCAAGAAGCGAGTAATGATTTGCAAATGATGGATGCCCATGTGGCGAATCAATATTTAGTATAAGCCCAAAAAAATGAGCAGGCTATAACGGGAGAAGCATTTTCCGTCGGGGCCGGCTCATTTTCTTCATTATTAATTAATGTCGTTGTCTTCGAACCACTTCTTGAAGGTTTCCTCTTCTTTAAATCCAACGATCCGTTCTTGTTCCTGTCCATTTTTATAATGGACGATGGTCGGGGTATCCTTGATGCCATAATCGCTCCATCCTTGCTCAAATTCCAAAAGATTATATTGAACAAGATCGATGCCCAGTTTTTCCGCCAACGGCGCTACGATCGGAGTGGTCTTTTCACTATAACCGTTTTTAGGGCTGTAGTAATAAACAGTCACGTCTTTATTGTCTTGGAGGTCTTGCTCCAATTCCTGGGGCAGTATCAAGTTCTGATAATTGGGATCATTCAGCTGATCGACAGTGGCCGGGTCAAGTTTATCCTTGCCGTAGGGATTTCCTTTTGATTTTTCTTCTTTTTTCATAGTGGTCAAAACGCCCATCATGACAAATAAAGCTACGATTATCACTAAAATAATAGCCATTTTCTTCATTAAGCTGCAACCTCCTTGGATCTTGTCCAGACGATGTAACTGCATATGTGACGAATGCAGCCAAGGCTAGGAACGGGTCGGTAATGAAACCGGACACGTTCATGTATTTTCCTCTGCAGGTACTCCTTCAGCATGCAGAGGTATGGTCAGAAATTAATGATACGTGCAAATCCACGCATCGATTCGAATAACATGATCCAAT
Source organism: Peribacillus sp. FSL E2-0218 (assembly GCF_037992945.1). Taxonomy (NCBI): domain Bacteria; kingdom Bacillati; phylum Bacillota; class Bacilli; order Caryophanales; family Bacillaceae; genus Peribacillus; species Peribacillus sp. FSL E2-0218. The sequence continues at coordinate 1,088,153 of NZ_CP150304.1, forward strand.
GATTTTTTCTAATGATTGCAAATTCCTATAAAAGGATACGATGCGCGGAACCAATAAAGTGCATAAAGATCGTTGCACTTTTTTAAAAAAAATGGAAGCTTTGAAACATCACACAGACGGATGCAGCTCAGGCTACGATATACCTGTTTTTTTCACTGCGGTTTGGCTCGTGCCTGGTGCCTCTTCCCCATCTCTTTTTGCCCTCAAGAAAAGTATAGTATGTATGGATGGGGTCTGTAAAATATATATTCTTTTTCGGGGGAGATTAGCCAGGTGAATTTGAGATACATGGATAGGTAAAGTTGTTTTAATTTTTGGATAAGGGGTATAATCCTTATGGAAGAGATTAAAGGAGTTTGAGGAAAATGCCTAATTTGGACCTGCATAAATATGAAAAAATAATGGAAATCCGTAACATGAAACTAGAAGACATAGATGAAATAATCGTTTTGCAATCGAGTTGCTTTCCAGGAATGGTTCCTTGGAAGCGGGAACAGCTAGAGAGTCATTTGGAAATTTTTCCTGAAGGACAATTTGTTGCTGAATATGATGGAAAAGTGATTGGGTCATGCTCGAGCCTCATTATTAATTTTGACGAATATGATGATCGACATACATGGGACGATGTAACGGATAATGGTTATATCACGAATCATAATCCGGACGGGTATAATTTATATGGAATCGAGGTCATGGTCCATCCAAATTTCCGCAGGATGAAAATCGGCCAAAGGCTATATGATTCAAGAAAAGAACTCGTTGCGCAGCTGAACTTGAAAAGCATCATCATCGGCGGCAGGATACCTAATTACCATAAACATGCGGATGAACTTTTACCAAGGGAATATGTGAAAGAAGTACAGTTACATAAAATATATGACCCAGTACTTTCATTCCAGCTGTTAAATGGATTCACGCTCATGAGGATCAATCCGAATTACCTACCGGATGACCTGCAATCGAATAAGTACGCCACGCTCATGGAGTGGAATAATGTCGATTACCAGCCGAAATCCAAACGTTATTATAAAACATCCGAACCTGTAAGGATATGTGTGGTGCAGTACATGCTGCGCAAGATCGATTCCTTTGATGACTTCGCCAATCAAGTCGAGTACTTCACTGACGTAGCTTCGGATGCCAATGCCGATTTCGCGGTATTCCCGGAATTGTTCACCACCCAGCTCATGTCATTCTTGAATGAAAGATCGCCAAGCTTGGCTGTAAGGAAGCTATCCGATTTCACGGAGCAGTATATTGAGTTGTTCACCACTCTAGCTGTAAGGTATAACATCAATATCATCGGCGGTTCTCATTTCGTGAAAGAGGACGATGATAACATTTATAATATAGCTTATTTATTCCGTCGTGACGGAACGATCGAAAAGCAATATAAGATTCATATCACACCGAATGAAAAAAAATGGTGGGGGATCAACGCAGGTGACCGCGTGCGTGTCTTCGATACGGATTGCGGGAAAATTGCGATACAAATTTGTTATGATATTGAGTTTCCGGAGCTTGCCCGAATCGCTACCGACATGGGAGCCAAAATCATCTTCACGCCATTTTGTACGGAAGACAGGCAAGGTTATTTGCGCGTTCGCTATTGTGCCCAGGCCCGTGCTGTCGAAAATCAAATTTATACCGTCATTTCCGGAACGGTCGGCAATTTGCCGCAAACGGAAAATATGGATATCCAATATGCCCAATCGGGTATTTTCGCTCCATCGGATTTCGAATTTGCCCGTGATGGCATAGTCGGGGAAACGAGCCCGAACTTGGAGATGGTCCTGATCGGCGATGTCGATCTGGAAATCCTACGACGAGAAAGACAGTCGGGGACGGTAAGGCAATTGAAAGATCGCCGTCATGATATATACAAGCTACACTATCAAAAAGGTGAAAAATAAACAGTTAAAGAGCTCGTGATGAGTAGGTACGCTTCGTGTGTTTCCTCTCATTTCGAGCCTTTACTTCATTTATTGGAAAAAATGTGATAATTTTGTATGTGTAAGCCGGATACATAACACATAAAAAAGCGTTTGGAGGAGATGTTGGAGATGGACTGGAAGACGTTATACACCAAATGGGCAGAGTACCAGAACTTAAATGGGGAATTACGTGTCCTCCTTGAGGAAATGCAGCGTGATGAAGCGAAGCTGGAAGATGCCTTTTATAAAAATTTAGAGTTTGGGACAGGCGGCATGCGCGGGGAAATCGGAGCTGGAACAAACAGGATGAACCTTTATACGGTTAGGAAGGCTACGGCTGGATTAGCTCAATTCATCACGTCGTTTGGGGATGATGCAAAAGGAAGAGGGGCTGTGATCGCTTATGATTCAAGGCACAAGTCCCCTGAATTTGCGCTTGAAGCAGCTAAAACATTAGGGACATTTGGAGTGAAGGCTTATTTATTCGATGAGCTGCGCCCGACTCCCGAATTATCCTTTGCTGTACGCGAGTTGAATGCATTTGCTGGAATCGTCATCACGGCAAGCCACAATCCGCCTGAATATAATGGATACAAGGTTTATGGTCAAGATGGGGCACAACTGACGCCAGAAGCTGCGGATCAAGTGATCGGCTATGTGAATGGAATTGAAAGTGAGCTTGATATTCAAGTTCAAGAAGTTGAATTCCTAAAAGAGAAGGGCCTTATTGAAATCGTAGGTGAGGAATTGGATGCAGCCTACAATAGGGAGTTGCTGACAGTTCCCGAGAATGCTGAGCTGGCAGAGGAAATTGATGTGTCTATCGTTTTTACGCCGCTTCATGGAACGGCAAATAAATCAGTCAGAAGGGCTCTGCAAAGCTTAGGCTATCAAAATTTACATATCGTGAAGGAGCAGGAGCTGCCAGATCCCGATTTTTCGACAGTCAAGTCCCCAAACCCAGAGGAACCAGCTGCATTTGAAATGGCGATCGAGCTCGGAAACAAGGTAGAGGCGGACATATTGATTGCAACGGACCCGGATGCCGACCGATTGGGAATTGCCGTGAAAAACGAATCCGGCCAATATGTTGTCCTTACGGGGAATCAAACTGGTGCCCTTTTCCTTGATTATTTACTTGCCCAGAAAAAAGAAAAAGGGGAGCTTCCAGCAAACGGAGTCATCTTGAAAACGATCGTCACCTCGGAAATAGGCAGGGCGATTGCAAAATCCTACGGCCTGCATACAGTTGACGTTCTTACAGGTTTTAAATTCATCGCCGAGAAAATCCAGCAATATAATGAAAGCGGGGAACACAGCTTTTTATTCGGATATGAAGAGTCGTACGGTTATCTGATTAAAGACTTTGCCCGTGATAAAGATGCCATTCAAGCGTCTGTACTCGCTGTAGAGGTTTGTGCTCATTATAAAAAACAAGGGCTCACTCTTTATGAAGGGTTATTGAACGTGTTCGAAAAATATGGCTTTTACCTTGAGGGGCTGCGCTCATTGACGCTGAAGGGAATCGAGGGTTCGAAACAAATTTCTGGAATATTGAATCAATTCCGCCAAAACCCTCCTGCCCAAATTGCCGGCAGCCGAGTAAACACAGTGGAAGATTATCAGAGCAGTAAGAAGGTAACATTGCCTTCAAATGCCGAAGAAGCGATCGAGCTGCCTAAATCCAACGTACTGAAGTATTTTCTCGAAGATGGCACATGGGTATGCCTTCGCCCTTCAGGCACGGAACCGAAAATTAAATTCTATTTTGGCGTTCAAGGTAAGTCAATGTCGGAAGCTGAAACCAAGTTATCGGCAGTGATGACGAATTTCATGAGCCAGATTGAGGCATTAGTTTAAGAAAACACAATGTAATCATTCGGTTATCCTTACAGACTGTAGACTAACTCAAGAACCATGGAGTTTTGTCTATAGTTTTTTTGTGGTTATGTAATTTTTCCAATGTGAGCGAAAATGAACGTTTCATTCCTATTGTCCACAGAGTTGGAGGGTTTGTACATAGAACGTTGCATTCGTCAGCAGGCAACTCCCTTATCCAGAGGAGGCCGGGGAGCCGCCTCGGCCGCTTGCGCCTGCCATAAAAACTGCTTAGCGTAAGACTGAAGGTGAGAATTCGTTTTTTTTGACAGTAAAGGCGAGAAGATGCCGAAAAATATTTAGGAGCTGACATATAATTTCAAGGTAATTCAGCTCCGATTTTTGGTATACTGGATTGGCGAGTGATGGGAGTCAATCGATTATCATCTAACAAGAGAGCGCGTTACAAATGGAGGGGTATATAACATGAAGTTAGTAATTATTAATGGTTCACCACGTAAACAAGGACGTACAGGAATTGCATCACGTTACATATCCAAGAAATACGGAGCGGAACTTATTGACTTAAGCAATAGTGAGATCCCTTTGTATTCTGGTGAAGGTGAGCAATATCAATTGGAAGTGATTCAAGATCTTCGTAAAAGCATCGAGGAAGCGGATGGAGTGATCCTTACCACTCCTGAATATCATGGTTCCATGAGTGGAGCTTTGAAGAACGCTTTGGATTTTTTAAGCAGTGAGCAATTTGCACATAAACCAGTGGCATTACTGGCGGTTTCCGGTGGAGGGAAAGGCGGGATTAACGCCTTGAATTCCGTGAGAACTGTGGGGCGCAGCCTCTATGCCAATGTAATCCCGAAACAATTGGTTCTTGATCCACATTGCTTCGATTATGAAAAAGATGGTTTATTTGAAGAGTCAGCCGTACTGGTAGAAGGCTTACTTGAGGAACTTAAAATGTATGCAACTGCCTATGCGACAATAAAAAAATAATGAGATGAGGGTCAGGTATATGTATACCTGACCCTTCCTTGTTTTTATGGGGTTCACCAGCCAAAGTTTATCCCTAAAAATCCATCTTCCTTGTATATATTTTCCCGTTTTGCAAAAACTATAGGTGATTTAGCCTGGAAGTTCACTTAAATAAGCATTTGTTTTTTCTGCTGCATGATCCAAGTAACGAAGCAATGCATAAAGCTGAGATTGAACGATTTGATAATCATGCTCAAATCTGTAGGCGTGTAAAAAATGTTCGATTTTTTTCGAAAGAATATGGTCTTTCGTTCGAACCATCAATATTAACAAGCTGTCCCAATCAGAACGATGTGTGTGAAACAATGCCTGATCATAATCCGCGATCCTCATGTAGTTCTCCCCCTTATTAAGGAGCTATTTGTATTTTGTTCAGTTCCCGATTAACTTCTCCTAACAATAAGTGGCGATGTATTTGGACCGCTGTTGTTGCTTTTTACCTGAATAAAAACAAAGGTGAGTAGGTATCCATGAGAAAAATAATGCTGATTGGAATAGTGTCCCTGCTTTTTCTTCCGAAAACGGCTCTTGCAGAAGCTGTATATTCCCCTGAACGTATGGAGATGGACCTGAAAGCAATCCAGGACCAATATAAATTGGATGTACAAATAATCGGCCAAACGGAAAAAGGGAAAAATATCAAGGCAGTCAAGTTAGGAAATGGAAAAAAATCCATTCTGCTTGTTGGATCGCATCATGGCCGCGAATGGCTAAGCTCGAAAATCCTAATTGCAATGCTTGAAAACTATGCAGCCGCCTATCGTGCAGGAAAGCCCATCGAGGGGTACCCTTCCGAATTATTGAATCAAGTCAGCATATGGTTTATCCCGATGCTGAATCCGGATGGCGTCAGCATTCAACAAGGCGATTTATCAAGCTTGAATGTTCTTGAAAAAATATCCGTCTGGAAGATGAACAGGTATAGTACAAATTGGTCACGATGGAAGGCAAATGCCAAAGGAGTCGACTTGAATAGGCAGTATCCGGCTGGATGGAACGAAGTCATAAGCCATGAAACGAAACCAGCTTACCAATTTTTTAAAGGGGAACAGCCCCTTCAGGCAGCCGAGGTTAAGGCGCTTGTGAAATTCACTGAGGAAATGGACCCTCTTATCTCGGTGTCCTACCATACGTCAGGAAGGGAAATCTTTTGGCATTATCACAATAAACGCGAAAATATGGCGAGGGATTATGGGATTGCCAAAAAAACGGCGGAATTGACTGGGTATGAACTGAGCTTTCCCGAAAAAGAAGCGGTAGGCAGCGGTTTTACCGATTGGTTCATCACAAAATTCAATCGTCCCGGTATGACAATCGAGCTTAGTTATTTAGTGGAGGAAACCAATCCACCGGTAACTGTATTTCCCGAGGAATGGGAAAGGAATCGTTCCATTGGAATCATGCTTGTAAAAGAAGCGAGCCAGCTGCATAACAATTGAACAATATTACATAATAATACGTAAGAGTAAGATACGAGGAGGGAAAAATTTTGAAGAAAGTCATCATGATATTTATCGGAGTTTTTTTGCTTTTCCACACAGGGGCGATTTCAGCAGCAGCTGCCGAAAAGCCCGATTATGAAAAATACGGTAAAATAGCGATTGCCGTTGTCCAGGCGGATTATTCCGAAAATGAGGTTACCGATTATGAATATAAGGGCAGAAAAACAGTAGCGAAGAATTTTGTCGAAGACGATTTCAAATTTTTGGTAGGATCTAATGGAATGGAGTTCAATGTCATCGTGACCGTTCAACACGATTTGCGGAATAAAAAATTGCTTAGTTTAAAGGTCACGGAGCAAAAAGGAAAGTGAGTTCAGATTACGAACAAAAGGGGCAAGCGCTTTGCCGAACATCTTCGTCTGAGAAGATGTTTTTTTTCGCTTCTTTTAGGAATGGGGGAAATGGTCAAACTTTAGATGATAGGATCGTCCATATTCCGCTTCCATGAACTTTTGATTGCTTTTATGAGCTGCATACCAGTATAGTTAGTATGGATTGAAACAATATAGCTTGATTTTAGGGGTATCAATATCATGAGAAAGTTTAAAAAAGTTTATGTGGAAATTACTAATATATGTAACTTGAAGTGTAATTTTTGTCCTAGCTCCAGTTTGCAAAGGACCCTGAAGTTCATGGATCCAGAAGGTTTTAAGCATGTCATTGAGAAAATCAAACCACACACCGATCATATTTACTTCCATTTAATGGGGGAGCCATTTTTAAATAAAAATTTGGGTACATTCCTCGATATCAGTGCTGAAAATGATTTGAAGGTGAACATTACAACGAATGGCACTTTGATTCAGAAGGTCAAGGAAAAGCTGCTTTCGAAAAAAGCCCTTCGTCAAATCAATATTTCACTTCATAGCTTTGAAGCGAATGATACAACAAATAGCCTTGACACATATGTCAGTAATATTGCCGACTTCATTAATGAAGCCAATGCGACAAGTGAAGTGATTTGTGCCATCCGTTTATGGAATATGGATACCGATGAGCTAAAAGCGAGTAATGGCCTGAACGACGATATACTTAGCATGTTGGAGGAGAAGCTCTCGTTGGATATACGTCTGAGCGAAGCACTTCAGCAAAAGAATAATATCAAGTTGAAGGATCGGGTTTATATAAATATGGCCGAAAAATTTGAATGGCCGGAATTGGATCGTGACATAATTGACGAGAATATATTCTGCTATGCGTTAAGAGATCAATTGGGAATCTTGGTGGATGGCACGGTTGTACCTTGTTGCTTGGATAGTGAAGGGAAAATCCCCCTTGGCAATATTTTTGAAACGTCACTTGAAGACATCCTGAATGGTGAACGTGCTAGAAATATGTATGATGGCTTTTCCAGAAGATGCGCCGTTGAAGAACTGTGCAAACGGTGCGGCTATGCGAAGCGTCATAAAAAATAAAGCAAAGTAACCCATGGAGCCGGCTTCGTGGGTCTTTTTAGAGAGCGGATCGTTATATTGTTAATCCTGGATATTGGTATGTCATCAGGCTCTTAAGGTTTAATGGAGCAGTTGCTAGACTCCTGCGGGAGCACCGGGAAACCCCACAGGCGTTCCCCCTCACGACCGCCCTCAGTAAAGCTGAGCATTGGAGGGTAAACCACCAAACCCATTACTTGGTGAATAGCAAATGTGCGAAAACAGCCTTTCCTGAAGATGCCATGTTAAAATAATCTCGATCGTTGAATGAAGGCATGACTTCAAATTTATCGTATTAAAAGTGTAAGATTCATATCATGGTTTGAAAGGGATGTTTTACAGCAAAAGGTGGGGTCTGTCGCAAAACAGTAGCAGAATAGTGGTTAGTGCAATTCAATATATTGGCAGTCACTTCAGCCTAAAAGCTTTTGACGGAAATCGGCGTCCGCTTTTGTTATTCAATAGGGTTAATTGGAGTTGCGGAACTTTAAAACCTTATCCATAATTAGTTATTATATAAGAACAGCAAACTTGAAGCCGCCAATCAGCCCAACTTCATGGCTCAAGAGATGGGGCGGGATATACGCGGCATGGAATAGACAATACAGAAACTATTCGATGATGATTTCTCCAAAGGGGTCGATAAGTTTGCCATAGCTGATAATCATTTGATTTCTGCACATTGTTCATCATATCGGCAGCATATTGGTTAACTTTTATGCGCAGGCTTGTTCGGGAGGATTTCCATTTGTATGGACCTGATACGGAGCTCTTTCGTTCCAACGATTGCCGACCTCACCAACGATTCGGCGACTGGTTCATTTTTCTGTATTGAATAGTTTGGCAGCTGGTGTATCGATTAAAGCTGAGCAACAGTTATGATGCGTTCAACCAAGATGACAATTTCTTTTAAAGTTCCAAACCGATGAGGGAGAGAATGATATGGATATTAAACAAACGATAGAAACATTAAGGCCGCGCATCTTCGGGATATTCGACCATCTGCATGCCCATCCTGAAACGAGTTGGAATGAAGTGAATACGACAGCCTTCATTTCCCATATTTTAAGAGAAAACCACTGTACGGTACAAACCTTCGAAAGCTGTACAGGAGTGGTCGGGGAAATCGGTGCCGGTGCTTTCACGGTTGGGTTGCGCTCGGATATCGATGCACTTTGGCAGGAGGTGGGTGGAGCATTTCAGGCTAATCATTCTTGTGGGCATGATGGGCATATGACCTTGCTGCTAGGGGTGTTCCTCGTGTTGAACGAGATGAACTATAGGCCGGCAGGTAAACTGAGATTGATTTTTCAGCCCGCTGAGGAAAAAGGGACAGGTGCCTTGAAGATGATTGAAGAGAATGTATTGGATGATGTCGATTTCCTTTATGGGGTGCATTTAAGGCCGGTGGAGGAAGTGAAGGACGGGCAGGCGTCGCCAGCCATTGTTCATGGTGCCGCCCAGTTCATGAAAGGCGAAATAATCGGGACGGATGCTCATGGGGCAAGACCGCACCAAGGCCAAAATGCGATTGAAATTGGAGCATCATTCGTCACATTGTTAAACGGCATCCACCTCAACCCATCCATTCCATATTCAGTGAAAATGACGCAGTTCGCTGCTGGCGGTGAAAGCTCCAATATCATTCCTGGAAAAGCCAGTTTCTCATTGGATTTACGGGCTCAAGATAATGAAATGATGAAGCTTCTCACCAAAAAAGTGGGGAAAGTTGCAGAGTCTCTGGCGATTGCTAACGATGTTGACATAAAACTTCAGCCGGTATCTAATGTAGCTGCGGCAATCGTGAACGAACAAGCACAGGAAATAATGGCTGAAGCTATAGCTGATACACTCGGGAAAGAAAATCTGGTGGCACCAGTCGTAACGACCGGAGGGGAGGATTTCCATTTTTACACGCTTAAAAAGCCAGAAATCAAAGCGACAATGCTTGGGTTGGGGTGTGATTTGGCACCTGGGCTCCATCATCCTTATATGACCTTCAACAAAAATGCTTTGCTTTCTGGAATTGAAATCCTGACGAAAGCCATCATTCTTACTTTTGAGAAGTATGGGAAGCCTGAGCTTTGAATGTCAGGTGATTTAATCTTTAAATCCCAATCATCAATAGCAGATCATGAGGAGATGCAGATGGTTGAAGTCCTTGTATCGGGCATGGATTTGCATTCCTTCGCATCAAACCCTTACCGCGGTTAAAATGGCGGATTTGTAGTGGGCCGGGTCATCGATAAGATGATGACATTTTCTTGTTTCATGCTCCCTGGCTCCGGTGCGATTTTCGAAGACAACCCGGCTTTCCAGGTATAGCCTGAGTTTTTCGTCATGACCGTCCTTACGATTGTAACAATGTTATCCATCATTAGTGCCGTCACACCGCTATTGTTCATCATCATGTTAATTCATTCATGTTATCATTTTTTACGGATAATTCCATATTTATTGAAATCTTATCTTCTTCGAGTAAAGGAAAGACTGTAACCAGAAATTGGCTAAAGGTTCATGGCTATATGCTACATATCATATTATGGCTGGAATGGCCATGCTGGCCGTAAAGGGAGCGACCTTCAGGATAGGAAAGAAGCCGGTATTGGAGGTGTTTTGGGAAATATCGGATTGGGCACCCCGTTTTATATCTCTGTGATCATCGCTAGTCTTGTAGGAACGGTTTATCCAATTACAGGATTTTTAGGTTTTGTAATTATGGCTGGACTAATCATCCCTTGGCACCTTTTCTAAAAAGCCGGTGATTAGGGGATTCCCAAAATAGTGAAATACGGTCTGAAGGATATCATTGCAGCGGTGCAGGGCTGGCATCTTCATCAAAGTGAAGATGTTTTTTTCGTTATCGGTGACCTTTACACATGATCACGGCATTTTTCCTCCTTTTTTTCATACATTAGTGTAAAGGCGGAAGACAAGGGGGATATCGGATGAATGGAGCGGAGCAAAAGGCTCTGGAATATGCCATTAGTGAGATAACAGAAATAGCAACTGGATTCGGATTGGATTTCTACCCGATGCGTTATGAGATTTGTCCTTCGGAAATCATTTATACATTTGGTGCCTATGGGATGCCGACCCGTTTTTCTCACTGGAGCTTTGGAAAACAATTTCATAAGATGAAACTGCAGTATGATTTTGGGTTAAGCAAAATCTATGAACTTGTCATTAACTCTGATCCTTGTTACGCTTTCCTGCTGGACTCCAATTCACTTGTACAGAATAAATTGATTGTTGCCCACGTATTGGCGCATTGTGATTTCTTTAAGAATAATATTCGCTTCAATAATACGAAGAGGGATATGGTCGAAAGCATGTCAGCGACCGCAGAAAGAATTCGGGATTATGAAATCCTGCATGGCAAAAAGGAAGTGGAGACGTTCCTTGATGCACTCTTAGCCATCGAAGAGCACATCGACCCTTCGCTGATGAGACCTAAGCTAGCCTGGTCGATGGAAGACGAGGAAGAGGAAGAAGAGATAAAACCGGCAGCGACTCAATACGATGATTTATGGAACCTGGATAGCAAGGATAAACCGAAGAAATCGAGCATTAAAAAAAGAAAAAAATTCCCGCCGCGGCCTGAAAAGGATATTATGCTTTTCATTGAACAGTACAGCAGGGATCTAGCCGATTGGCAACGGGATATCATGACGATGATGCGGGAAGAGATGCTGTATTTCTGGCCTCAGCTCGAAACGAAAATCATGAACGAGGGCTGGGCCTCCTATTGGCATCAGCGCATCATCCGCGAATTGGATCTATCCTCAGGGGAAGCGATCGAGTTCGCCAAATTGAATGCAGGCGTCGTTCAGCCATCACGCACCAGCATCAACCCTTATTACCTTGGATTGAAAGTGCTTGAGGATATCGAGGAACGCTATGATAATCCAACCGAAGAAATGATCAGGCTGGGCGTCAAGCCTGGATCTGGCCGGGAAAAGATGTTCGAGGTCAGGGAGATCGAATCCGATATTTCCTTTCTCCGGAATTATTTGACGAAGGACCTGGTCATGCGGGAGGATATGTATCTATTCCAAAAGCAGGGCAAAGATTATAAAATCGTCGATAAGGCATGGGAACAGGTCCGCGATCAGCTCGTCAGCATGAGGGTGAACGGCGGATTCCCATATATCACCGTGAATGATGGCGACTACATGCGTAATGGTGAGCTATATTTAAAGCATTGGTTCGAAGGTATAGAGCTGGACCTGAAATACCTCGAGAAAGTCATGCCATATATCCATCAGCTCTGGGGACGCTCCGTGCATATGGAATCAGTGATGGAAGGAAAAGAGGTCCTGTTTTCCTATGATGGAAAAGGGATTCACCGAAAATATTTATAATGCTGAAAAAAACTGCCGGTCATTCGGCAGTTTTTTTGCTTCAAGCTCCATTATAGTCAACTTGGGACATTTTGTTGGAATCAAGGTAATACGTTCTGTCAAGTTCACGTTCCCATACACTCACACAATAAATCCGTTGTTCCGTTTTTCAGGCAACAGCTGTATGCATATTGATACAATACGCATAACCGTTCATCTGGAAGCCCTACAGCCGGTGCCTGCGGCGATAACAGCTTGGCGATAGATCGCATCTTGCACATCACATGCGCAACAAAGTATGCCAAAAATGCCAAAGCAAAAACCACACACTGACAAATCCAATTAAGTCAATGTGTGGTGTCTTCGTGTGTATAAAGTCGATGACATCGAGAATGGATCATTTGCCCTTAGTGAAATACTCTTTCGTAAAAGAACGAACTTCCTTCGGTAAAAGAACATCCAGTTCAGCCTGAAGCTGAGCAAGTGTCTTCTGACGGAGAAAAGCACGCATTTGCTCTTCCGCTTGTAGCATGGTCAAATTAATGGGACAAGAAAGATTTCCCGAAGGGCAAGAAGAACAGATGGATTCCTCTTTATCCTTGTATGGCAGACCACCCTGTAAAATGTTTTTACATTGAAAAATTGGTTTTACCCCTTCAACCGCTTCGACTACATTCCAAAAAGAAATTTCCTCAGCGGATCTTGCCAACTTATAACCACCTTTGACTCCAGGAACTGAACATACGATGCCTGCCTTAGACAATTTACCAAACACTTTTGAAAGGAACGTTTCCGAAAGCCCCTGAAATTCGGAGAGCTCTTTAATTCCAACACTCGTCTTCTCTGGTACATCAATTAAGTAAACAAGACAGTGCAATGCATATTCGACTCCAACGCCATATGACATAATAACTTCACCTACTTTTCGTTCATAAGATAATTAAATGTATATTAGAAGTAATAGATAGTTTTGTCAATCATGCAAACCTTCGATCCATCATTCACTGGAGTTTTTTTTGTTTGACAAACAACATAATCAGAGGTATATTATTGATCGAGTTAATCGTCGATTGGATTAATCTTTAATTAAATCACCATTCTATATATCCGAAGGAGATCCCACCTATGAGTAAATTGCTAATTATCAATGCACATCCGAGAGTCAATTCTGCTTCTTCTTTTAGCCTTAAAGTATTCCATCATTTTCTGACGCGTTATAAAGAAATACATGGTGAAGAAGAAGAAATTGAAGAAATAAAATTGTACAGAGATGAAGTACCGGCGATAGATGAACAGGTGTTGAACGCCTGGGAAAAAACCGCTAAGGGCCTAGAGCTGACAATGGAAGAAAAAAGAGTGACAGACCGCATGACAGAAGTCTTACACCAATTCAAAAGTGCCAATAAATATGTGATTGTGCTGCCTCTGCATAACTTTAATATTCCATCAAAGTTAAAAGACTATATGGACAATATTATGATTCCAAGGGAATTGTATAAATACACAGAAAACGGGTCAGTGGGTCTATTGAAAGATGGACGGAGCATGCTTGTCATACAAGGAAGTGGATCTATTTACACAAACGATGATTGGTATGCAGAAGTGGAATACTCCCATAAATACTTGAAATCCATGTTCAATTTTTTTGGCATTGAAGATTATGAAATGTTGCGTGTACAAGGAACGGCCTTGATTGGCGGAGAAGAAGTGTTAGCCAAAGCATATGCGGAAGCGGAAGAAGCTGCTGCTGTATTGGCAGCGAAATAGGGAACTATTGTAAGATAGGAAGCGACAGATTGCAGTGTGAAACGGATATCCCAGCAACTGCAACAATGGAGAGTTCATACTGTGGCAGTCCTTCGTTGGCAAAAAGACCAGTCGGAAGTCAGGCTGGTCTTAATATATCTTTATTTTAAGTGCTAGGTTGCAATTTGAAACCAACAACCATTACGCATCAGAAAGAAATAATTACAATAAATCTCCTAGCCTAACCTGTATAAACACTTTCACATGCTCCAGGTTTCGTCCCATAAAAAAAAATGATTTTTAAAGAGCCAGCAAAAGGTTGATATGCCATTCGCCTTCTGCTCTCATCATCCTTTCCATTAAGTCGGCGTCTGAAATTCGGTAGTTTACCCTTGGCGTTTTTTCACCCCAAAAGTATAGTATGGAAAAAAGCCCACTATAATGTCATCGTTGATAATATAAGCTTGTTTAGATTTAAAGGCTTAAGTAAAGAGGGCATTCTTTTTAATAACTTTATGTAGCTATCCTGTCCTTTCCATATTAACGGAGGCCCCCATCATGCTTAAAGGTTATGGCCTCCGGTTTGAAAAAGGGCTTGGAAAGGCCCTTTTTATTTGGCTAGCGATATGCCCTCAAGGACTTGATCCCAAATCTCATGGTTACTGGGCTCTTGACGTGGAACTTGTACTAAAGAAACCCCGTCCAAACCCCATTCCACTTCTCTTATTCCCTTTAAACCTTCAAGCTGCTCCATTAACAGAATCGTTACTTTACCCTTAGTGAGTCCAGACAAGATGGCTTGTAGTTCTGCGGTGTTTTCATAATTCGCGTTTAGCCATTCATACCTTATGAATAAAGTGGATTGACTTTGGGCAATTTGGGCGAAAAATCGTTGAATTCGAGTGTTCAATTTTTCCTTATATAATGGATACTGAGCTGTCCAATCTTGATTAACGATCATTGGAAAATCATGAACGGAATCAATCTTATAACGACTATCATGAATGAAATGTGCCCTGGCTGGTTCAGTTTCTCCTTCTTGAAAGACGGCATTACCTTCATCAACGAAATGTGCCAGTATGTCCTTTTCCACCATATTTTCCAGCTCCATGAAACCCTGAAACCCATTTCTCAATAAACGATTTACTTCGGATAGATTAGGGGATTGAACCCAATCGAAAGGCAATGAATGCCTTCTTAAATCATGACGTTTTGAGTGCAATGCGGGACCGCACCACGCGCCTAAGCTCACTACCAAATCATAGGATCCCTGGATATCTTGTAATTTCATAATCATCACCCCATTTGCTTTTTTTACATACTACGCAGGATGGATTAGCCTTGATTGGATGAGGGCGTAATTACTTAATAAAAACCTAATGTATATCGCCCTTTGTATGAGAAACATTATATTGACATTTCCATTCATCCAATTGATAATGAAAATTGTTATCAATTAAATTACTAGCATTTATATATTTGGAAGGTTATACTGCATGGTTGAGGATTTAACTAACGAAATATTGTGACAAAACGCACGATCGAGCGGAAGCCCAAAAAATGCTTGAAGGATCAAACGTATCGGAAAATGATGACTGTCTCTAAGAATATTCCCAAAATACTAGCGTACAAAGGTTGTGTATCATGAAAAAAGAAGGATTATGGACAAAAGATTTCATTTCCATATCAGTGGTTAACTTCGGATTGATGTTATCGATGTATTTACTGTTAGTAACGATGGCGCCCTATGCTATTGAAAAATATGGTGTTTCGGTCAGTACTGCTGGATTGGTTGCCAGTATCTTTATAATTGGCGCTTTAATGAGTCGCTTATTTGCTGGTCGGCAAATAGAAATGGTAGGCAATAAAAAAATGCTGATGATGGGGATTGCCATCTATATCATAATGACCTTTTTTTATTTTATGCCTACTAATATCTTTGCCCTCATGGTTATTCGCTTTTTACAGGGAATAGGAGTGGGAATGGCGACTACAGCAACTGGAACCATTGTAGGGAAGGTCATCCCGCCTAATAAATATGGAGAAGGAATCGGTTATTTCAGTTTAAGTGCAGTGTTGGCGGCAGCTATCGGCCCTTTGATTGGAGTCGCGCTTATAGAATATATTAATTACACGAGTATTTTTGTATTTTCATTAGCGGTCGGGTTGGGAAGCTTGATCATTTCCGTTCTTGTCGATTCTCCAGCAAAGGAGATAATGTCGTCTGCCAGGAAACGATTTACGTTTTCCAGTTTCATTGAACCGAAGGCCTTGCCCATTTCACTCTCGATATTCGTAATAGCACTTGGGTATTCAAGCATTCTGTCATTTATCACCGCGTATACGGCGGAAATCGATTTAGTAGAGGCGGGCAGTTTTTACTTTCTTGTCTATGCACTGGCCATTCTGGTTTCACGGCCATTTACAGGGAAACTGGTTGATTTGAAAGGCGGCAATAGCGTGGCTTATCCTGGCTTGGTTTTATTTGCAATTGGTATGATTCTAATTAGTCAGGCACAAACGAGTTTCGTCTTTTTAGTGGCATCGGCCTTTGTCGGATTAGGGTATGGGAATTTCCAATCTTGTACACAATCGCTTGCCATCAAGGTGACCCCTAGGGAAAGAATCGGATTGGCAACATCGACATATCTCGTTTTTCTTGAATTGGGGATAGGTTTTGGTCCATTCATATTAGGCTGCCTGGTCCCTTTAATCGGATACAGAGGTATGTATTTATCGCTGGCGGGGCTAATTATAATGGGCATACCGATTTATCATGTTCTTCACGGTCGGAAAGATAAGGATGTACTCGTTTCGAAAATGACATGAAAAATGTTCATGAAAAAGGAGCTGCTATAAATCAGCTGCTCTCCGATCGCAGACAATCTCGATAATAATGGAGGCTGTCTGCCTTTTTTTAGTTTTTACACTTTGTCCGTTTCGTTCCATGCCCTTTTGCATGTAAATTAAGCTGGAATCCTGATTGCCCGCAGACTTGAAGGCTCTGTATTTGGTCGCTCATCCCGCTCTCCTTATAGTCTGGGCGAAGCGTCCAGCCTATTGATAGGTAAGGCGATCACTCACACCGTGTAGAAGAATGCGATAATACCTGCTTCCAATCCAATGAATATCAAAAAAGGTTTCGGAAGGGAATCCCTCCGAAACCTTTTGGTCCATGAACTGAACGTACTTGGTTAGATTTTAACTTCGACCTTAGCATCTTTCTTAAGTTCTTCCACATGTTTCACAAGCTTTTCTTGTTTCTTTTGCTGTTCGAGTTGTTCCTTGATTTGCGGTTTCATTTCTTCCAGTTTATTTACCTTTTGCCCGCTTGCCTTGGATTGCTCGGCAATCTGATCATAATATTTCTGAATTTCTTCATCCGTTGGCTCTTCTACTTTAATCTCATTTTCTACGTACTTTGTATAGGGAATATTTTCGGCAATCTGCGTGTTTAACGTTTCTGAATTCAGGCCTGCTTGCTTCATCGCTTCCTTGAATTTTTCCTCGGTTTTATATTGCTCTTTGATTTTCGCAAGTTGCTTTTCGATTTCAGCCTTGGAGGCTGTGTAGCCTTTTTTGTCAGCAGCTTGCAGCAGTAATGTTTGCCCCACTAACGAATTGATCGTTTGCTCTTTAATTTGCTTGGCACCTTCCTTGGTAGTTGGGTCTTGTCCAAATTGCTGCATTTGCATTTGTGTTGACGATAACACGGTATTGTATTCCGCACCGGTAATATTTTCGTCATTGACGATGGCTACCGTTTTCTTTTCATCCACTTTTTGTTTGTCTAGTTTCTTCTGCATTTCTTCCATCTTTTTTTGTTGTTCCTCAGTTGCTTTAGCCGTTTCTTTGCTTTGCTGTGCCTCGGTTGTTTTAGTTTCTTTCTCGTCATTCTTTTTATCCGCTTCATCGTTCGATCCACAAGCCGTCAAGGCAACAGCCAATAATCCGATAACGATAGGGTACAATAGTTTTTTCATGTTCAGTCTCCTTTCGTATTCAGTGCTAAAAAAATCATCTAATGCGCATTATATAGGAATTGCCCCTGAAAACACAATTAAATCACTCTATTTTTCCAGAAAACAGGAATATAGTAGAGTCATCTCCCGAAGATATCGGCGATCCTTTCCAGCAACTGAATCGATTTACCCTTTGTCCTGCGAAGGTAAAGGGAGCTAAGAATGATTTCGCATGCAGTCAAGTTCCTGAAAAATTCATGACATAAGTAACCACCGTTCAAGTTATTTTATGGTATTATATACCTTATTATTCGAAAATAGTTCATTTAACCTAGAAGACACGGGCAGCAGAGAAAGAATCAATTAGCGGGGGGATGGAATTTGAAAGGGAAATCTGTACTGCCAATTGAATTGGCGGGATATTTAAAGCTGGGGGATGCCGTCATCATTACGGACCAAGATCATCGAATACTTGATATTAATCGTTATTATGAACAGACGACGGGATATACAAGGGACAGCATAATCGGTTTCAAAGCTGGTTTTTTAAAGTCAGGTATAACACCAGCAACTACCTACACATCTTTGAAAAACGAATTAAGGAACGGGAATCCCTGGTCAGGGGTATTGACCAATCGGAAGAAATCAGGTGACGTATGGCATTCCTCGATAACGATCACACCTGTTCAAGTGAAAAACAAGTCTTATTTCGTCGGGGTTTTTCGAGAATTGGAACAATTGAAGTAAGGAGTTTATCTTTCGGAAAAGAAAAGGACAGAGACGCAAAGGGAATTATTGAAGATCCTC
The DNA here is from genome assembly GCF_037992945.1 of Peribacillus sp. FSL E2-0218. Lineage (NCBI taxonomy): Bacteria > Bacillati > Bacillota > Bacilli > Caryophanales > Bacillaceae > Peribacillus > Peribacillus sp. FSL E2-0218. Next base: position 1,106,751 of record NZ_CP150304.1, read on the forward strand.
GCCATTTCATGCGAAATTCGCGATCCAAGCATAGAGGAGCATTTATCGAGAGTGCAAACTTTAAGTGAAAAGCTTGTAATCGTACATAATAGGCGAATGCAACTGGGGATGTCTGAAAGAGATATTCATCATATCGCTCATGCGAGTATTCTGCATGATATCGGCAAGGCGGAGATTCCTGAAGGGATCCTATATAAACCTGGTCCATTGTCTCCGTATGAACGAACCATCATTGAGATGCATCCATTAATGGGAGCCGATATTTTGAATAAGATCTCTCGGGAAATAAACAATGAGTTCATCAGCAGTCTCGAAGTGGCGGAAAATATTATCCTCTATCATCATGAAAAATGGGATGGGACGGGATACCCCCATCATTTGAAAGGGGAGGAGATTCCATTGGAAGCAAGGATCACTGCGATTGTGGATGTGTTCGATGCCCTGACAAGCAGAAGGGCGTATAAAGACTCTTGGTCAGTGGGACGGGCATTATCCTTCTTGAACGAACAAAAAGGAAAGCATTTCGATCCAGACATGGTAGAGTCTTTCTTTGAATGTTTCGTCGAAAGGGAATAAAAGGAAAAAGGCTACGAAGCCATCCGCAGCAAGGAGGACATTACATAAGGAACTCGGCGAGGCCCCTGCGCAGCTGAATAATAATGGAAGGGAGGAGCCTTATAGCCGAAAGGAAGAAAGTGGAAATCCTGTTTCTTCGAATAAGTGTATTCTAGCGAATATTAGTAAAAAGAAAAGCCTATTGAATTATAGGTCTGTATTCTTATTTCTTTTAACGTAATAAAGGAATGCCATAATGAGAAGCAGCAACACCAAAAATATTTTCCCTTCGTTTGAAGCCTTCAATACTTGGTTCACGGAGTACGCCTCGATGAGGAGGGCGGGCATCTTCCCGATCGATGTGGCGACGAAGAAAATCAGGATGCTCGTCTTACTTAATGCTGCCGCGAGGTTAATCACGCCGGAAGGAACGAAAGGTAGGAGCCTAAGCAAGAGGATCATCCAAAATGCAGGAAATCCCTGTGACTTTTGCAGTCGCATGATCCAACGGTTCCTCGTGAATTTTGGTTGAAGTGATTGATGCCTTTCCGATATATCCAAAAGCTCACTGCCGCTCCTATAATTTCCCCTAAGTAAGAAACGATCAATCCCTCCTGGAATCCAAACACGGTGATATTTGCTGCAGTGATGAAAGCGCTGGGAATAACACCGAGCACGCTAATCAAAATGTTAAAGACGATACTGACAAGAATGGACAAGTGACCGCTTGATGCTAACGCCTCAGAAAAGAAATGCATATCAATCAAGAAGATTTCCATTTATACCCGACGCCCCATACCGTTTTCAAATGCTCATTTGCCGGAAAGCCGGCATGGCGCAGTTTTTCCCTAATATTTCGAATATGGGAATCGATTGTCCGATCTTCCGTGTTCGATCTGAAACCCCAGATGGTCGTAAGCAGGTGATCCCTGGAGTATACTTGATCAGGTGATTTTAAAAACAAGGACAACAAGGAAAATTCTTTCGGCGTCAATGAAATGGACTTGGCTTGATAATGCGCTTCATAAGCGGATTCATTTAATTTTAACCCCTTAAAGGACACCCCGTCGACTTCGTGATGCGATATCCGTCGCGTCACAGCTTCGATCCTGGCCAGTAACACATCTTCGTTAAAAGGCTTCGTTATATAATCATCGGCGCCATTGTTCAGCCCTTTCACCATATCTTCCGCTGCATCACGGGCAGTGAGCATGATGATGGGAATGGCAGAAAATGACCGAATCCTTTTACAGACTTCCCACCCATCTATCTCAGGCATCATCACATCAAGAATGACGATGTCAGCATGATTATGCTTCAAGAACAATACCGCTTCAAGCGCCGAGTCCTTCTTTATGCACGTATATCCCTGAGGAGCAAGATACAACTCGATCAGATCCATCATTCTTTGTTCATCATCTACCAGAACTGCTGTTTTCATTTAATGGTCTCCTTTGAATATGATCGTGAAGCACGTCCCTTGGTTCAGTTTGCTTCTAACTGAAATGGTTCCTCCTTGAATCTCGACTAACTGTTTGACGATGGAGAGCCCCAAACCGAATCCGCCGGTATTTCTAGCGCGTGATTTCTCGACACGGTATAAACGGTCAAAGATATGAGGGACATCTTCATCGGGAATGCCCACCCCTTGATCGATGATGGAAATATTGATACTGCCAGGTAACCGTTCTGCTTTGATGGTGGTAACCGTATTTTCGTTCGAGTATTTTAATGCATTATCCAGCAGGTTAAGCATGATTTGCTCAAACCTTGCAGGATCTAAATCAATCGATGAATCCTCCTTGCATTCGAGATGCAATTGCATTTTTTTATACTGAAAGGCTGGGAGCACCTTTTCATGAATCGTTTCCAGGAATGAAGCAAGCCGGACGGTTTCTTTTGATATGGTGAAGGTATTCATATCCATTTTAGCCATATTGAATAGTTCGTCCAACAATTTGTTTAATCGTTGTGATTCATCATGGATGATTTCCAAATATGACGTCCTTTCGGATACATCCAAGTCTTTTCTTCGGGCAATATCAGCATACCCCTTGATATAGGTGAGAGGGGTGCGCAGTTCATGGGATATGCTAGCCAAGAATTCGTTGCGTTCCTTCTTTAAATAATTCAATTCATTAGCCAAGCTTTGTATCGATTGAGCAAGTTCACCAAGTTCATCATGTGATCGAATGGGTACAGTTACGGAGAAATTCCCCTCGCTTAATTTCGTTGTCGCCTCCTTCATGCCGATAAGTGGTCTGGTCAAGGCTTTTGATAAGAAATAGATGATGATGAGCATGAAGAAAAGAAGCAATACCGTTGCAAAAAGGAAGTGCTTATTCAATTGGGCAATCAATTCTTCTACTTCACCTGTATTTTTGAACATATAGACATAGCCTTCATATTCATTGTCACTGTTATATGGTGTAACGGTGGCAATATACGGTTGATCCTTCCAACTTGATTGGATGATCAAGCCCTTTCGGGGAACTTGGGGAAGAGTCTTCCGTAAGATTGTTTTCATCTCTGCATTTATATTTTCCGAAGATTGCAGAATATCGCCTGTTGAATGCGTTATCACGACATCTGTATCTGTATGGGATTCCATCAGGCCGATATGCTTAAGGGTCCCCTCGGAATACGAGAGTTCTAACACATCTCGATGGCTGTTGCCCCGGGATTTCAATGATTCCAATTCTTGATTGATCCGCGATTGGATGACGTGATTGTGTAAGTAAAGCATCGAAACTGTTTCCAATAGGAAAATGCTACTAAATATATAGAGTCCTAGCTTCAAGGAGATTTTCAAGATGTTCACCTTCTTGTTAAAGTCATTATAGAGGATAAATATGAAGGAATTATGCAGAGCGACCACATTGCTTCCCATACTAAACATAATCCGAATGAAGGCAGTTTACAAGGAGAACTGCGATCATTTTAAATCAACTCCATCTGGTGCTTTCCCGATTCCAGCAGAATGAAAGAATGAGAGTTTTCCTTGGTTTACCGAAATGAATTTTGTTGAGTAAAGGAAACATTTTGTCATCAGGTGAATATAATGTAAAAAAGGAGCTGATCGTTATGAATTGTACAAACCGTACCCAAAAAAAAATACTTGCGTATTCGGCTTTATTCAAAAAAATCGGCATCATCAATGAAGAAGAATACAAAACGATTGCTAAGACCTTTCAAGCGAAGGATTGAAGAAGGGAACCTTGAATGATCATAAACGTTTGTCCCACCTTAAGCAGGCTGTAAAACCTCCGCCTTCGATTTCTCAATGAGGGGGTGACAGCCTGCATTCACTTACAACTTAGGATATATATGGTATTGTATAGGTACTCAGGATCAAATGTGGAGTGAAATGTCTAAAAAAGGAGAATTTCAGAAGATATGTTCGATTTCGAAAAATATATGCATGCACCCTCTTTAATTGCTACAGCGTCCAGTTACATACTGATCGGAACCTTATTTGCCATCATTTATAGAAAAAAACCAGCATCTCCTAAGCTCTGGAAGGCTATTCTCGTATTAGTGCTAGGAATGTTCGCTTTTCATTTCACTTTTAATCTAGCAGAAGAGGTCATAAGCATACCCATTCTCCCAATCGGTGTGGCTCTCCTCTCTTGGCTCTTGGGAAGGCAAGGGAATGCGGCGAGATGGCAGCGATATCGCCGTTTTGCCTGGCTCGGATTTTTATCGAATTTCATCGTTTTCGCTTTTGCCCTTTTAGCCATACCGCTTGATGGAATGATGTATCCGAAGAATGTACCGTCGACATATATGATGGATGTTAAAAAGGCTTCATTGATAGCGAGCCACCCCCACTCGAAAGAAGGAACATTAAATAAAGCAAAGCTGGAAAAATTGATGGGAAAGATGAAACAAAAAAAGATCGAGAGTGAATCTTGGTATAATCGAATCCGTAAAGATGGCGATTACAAAGAGAAATTCCCTTATATCCTGAATGGGACAACCGCTGCAAAGGGGAGCGGACTTAAAGCAATCATTTTCATTGAAGAAGATGGCAGGGGAATCCTGATTACACCTAATAAAGGACGTCAAGTCTACTTCAGGCTCAAGGAATCGATTTTGAAAGGAGGTGATGGGGAGAATGGCTAAAAAAACAAAAAAGATTATTTTACTAGCTGCGATATTATTGATAATCGGTGTTCTTTCATTTACTCAATTACCTAAAGACCCTGCCCCTTTCCTATCGGATAAGCAAGTCATCAAACGCATCAACTCATTTTTTTCTGAAGCCCAGCCAAAGATCATTCAAGACCGTATCTTTTTGGATGATACACATGTATTTGTTCCTTTTATTAGCGAAGATGATGGGTATGGGATGAGCTTTTGGATCTGGAAGAATAATAAATGGAGAGCAGCTTCCGTGAATGAAGGAGGTCAGCCTCAGGTTTGGAATGGAGAAAAGAAATCAAAAATCATCTGGAATATCAATCCTAAAGATGACGTTGGCGAAATCAGGTTTTTTCTAAAGAAAGAAAGGGAATTCATGGTGGCAGATGGAGTGGATACCTATCAACCAGGAATGGAAATGATGCACCGGATTACGCTTCAAGAAAAAATGTACGGAGTCGAGGAGTATCCTGATCATTGGCAGGAGCTTATGACACAGTATGCGAAAATACAGGCCGAAGATGGACAGAATGAATTTCTGGCGCTGGGGGACGGATTGCAAGTGTTCACTAGTTTTTATGATGCCAAAGGAAAGGAGACATCTCCTCACACCTCCTTTACCGGGAATGGCTATTCGACAGGAAATGATTTCGTCGACGTCCCATTCCTTGTCCAGGTGCATGAGAATGAGCTGGAAGGGGAGTATTGAATTGTCAGGACTTGTTGAAGCGTCCGGATTGTGTCTTAACTATTATTCTTATATAGTTAAGAGATAGTTTCGTAGAAGGAGTTGCGAGTGGTGCAGATAACATGAGTTCGATAATATTGGCGATAATTATTTTTGTTGTCACGTTGGTTTTGGTTATTTGGCAGCCCAAGGGTCTAGGGATAGGCTGGAGTGCGTGCGGCGGGGCAATCATTGCGTTGATGTTCGATGTCGTTTCTTTTCAGGATGTAAGTGATGTAACGCAAATCGTCTGGAATGCGACATTGACGTTTGTCGCGTTAATCATCATTTCGTTAATATTGGATGAAGTGGGTTTCTTTGAGTGGGCAGCGCTCCATATGGCTCGTGTTGCTGACGGCCGCGGTGTCCGTTTATTTGTATTGGTATTGATTTTGGGAGCCATAACCGCTGCGTTTTTTGCCAATGACGGAGCAGCCTTGATTTTGACTCCAATCGTTCTTGCAATGGTACGGGCACTGAATTTTGAAGATAAAATGGTGCTGCCATTCATCATGGCAAGTGGATTTATCGCAGATACGACGTCCTTGCCCTTTGTCATCAGCAATCTAGTGAATATTGTTTCCGCAGATTTTTTTGGGATCGGTTTTGGCGAGTATGCCAGCAGGATGATCGTTCCTACCTTAATCAGTCTAGGCGCAAGCATTTTGGTCCTGTACTTATTCTTTAAGCAACAGATACCCGTTACATATGCAGCAAAGCATTTAAAGATACCGGCAGAAGCGGTCAGGGATGCAAACATGTTCAAGATTTCCTGGCTGATCCTTGCGATTTTGCTTGTTGGATACTTCGTTAGCGAATTCATCGGCATTCCTGTATCTTTCATTGCAGCTGCGATTGCGCTTTTCCTCTTATTGCTGGCAAGGAGAAGTCCTGCAGTGGACGTAAAAGGTGTAATGAAAGGGGCACCGTGGAATATCGTTTTCTTTTCGATCGGGATGTATGTAGTCGTGTACGGCTTGAAGAATGTTGGATTGACCAGCTTGTTAGCTGATGTCATTCAGGCGACGGCGAATCAAGGATTATTTTCGGCTGCGATCATCATGGGGTTCATCGCAGCGGTTCTTTCTTCCTTCATGAACAATCTGCCAACAGTGATGATTGATGCATTGGCCATCGCCGAGGTACAAACAACAGCGCCAATTAAAGAAGCGCTGATCTATGCAAACGTGATCGGTTCTGATTTAGGACCGAAAATCACCCCGATAGGATCTTTGGCCACGTTGCTGTGGCTGCATGTTTTAAAGGGAAAAGGTGTCAAGATCACTTGGGGGTATTATTTCAAGGTCGGGTTCATCCTAACCGTCCCCACCTTATTGATTACATTGATCGGGCTTTACTTTTGGCTCCGGATCATTCATTAAAGATAAGGCCGAGATATCGGCGGGACAGTTTGCAGACAAAAGGGGTTCGGAATTTTTAAAAATCCGAACCCCTTTTGAATTTTCGCCTATAGGTAAGAAATGTGTTCAATGAGTCCACTATGCAATCAATTTTTAAACTTTAAATTTGGCGGGATTTAAGTGAGCGGAATGACAAAGCCTCCGTAAGCAAAGGCAAGGACGATTACGAATGCTGGATGGATCTTGAATTTACCTAAAGCCAAGAAGGCCAATCCGGCGATGATGATCGAATGGATGTAACCAATGGAACCGACGGCATCTGCGGCCATGCTCCAGGTAAGCAATAACATCATGATCGTGATTACGGGCTGTACCAGTAATGACATCCCTTTTACGACAGATGATTGCTTGTATTTACGCAGGATTTTCAATAAATAGATCAATGCCACGGCGGAAGGGATGATGGTGCCGGCCAATGCAGCTAAGAAACCTGGCCAGCCATACACATCATATCCGACATATGCGGCAATCTTGGTGGCAATCGGACCTGGAAGGGAATTTCCCAGCGCGAGCATTTGTGAGAATTGGGTATTATCGAGCCAGCCGTAACGGGTTACGATTTGATCATACATAAGCGGGATGGAAGCTGGACCTCCGCCATATCCTAGAAGGTTGGCAATGAAGAACGCAAGAAAAACAGCGACCCCGATCGGGATGATAAAGCCCATTAGGAAGATCCCTCCTTCCGATCCATCTTTTTACTTTTCAATTTTTCTTTTAATTTAAAGTGGAACGCTCCATACAAAAGGAAAATCATGATGACGATACCTGGGTGAAGGGAGACCGTCTGGAGCAGGATAAAAGAAATCGCAAAAAAGGTGATGCCAAGCACCATCCCTAACCCTTTTATCGCCTTTTCGCCAAACTCATAAGCCATTTGACCAAGCATGACGGCAACAACTGGCATGACAGCAGCGATCATTGTGCCGACCATTGCTGAATTGCTTAGCACATTAATGAATCCAATCAGGAAAACCATAGCAAGACATGAAGGCAATACGTGTGCAGCCACACTCAAAAGTGCTCCCGGCCAGCCCTTCAATTGATAACCAAGGTATGCCGCCATCTTGGTGGCAATCGGCCCTGGAAGCGTATTGGCGATCGCCAGCGTGTCACCGAATTCATCATCATCGAGCCAATGATATCGGGAAACGGCTTCATGACGGATGAGCGGGATGACAGATGGTCCGCCGCCAAAACCTAAAATGCCCGTCCTCAGCATCCCGATCGTTAATTCCGAATATGGATTTTTCAAAACGGTTCCTCCTTAAAAAACTTAGCATTCATTCCCAAGAATATGAACTAATGATAACAAAAATCCCTTTCGCATAGTACATGAAATGATGATAATCGTTGTGTAATCAGTGTATGAAAGCTTTTTAATGGGATCGGAAAAACAAAAGGAACTTCTTTTGGTCTTCATGTATGAAATTTGGATCAAAGGGGCTGCAAGAACCATAATCAAGAAAGACCTAATGTTGCCAAAAATGCAAAAATGCAATAATGAGATAACACTAATTCAAGTAGCGGTGAGCGTGAAGAATTTTTTGTTAGCTTGTAATCTAGGTTACATTGTCCATTTCAAACATTGGGGGTCCGAGAAAAAAATTTTGAAAAATGAGAATATATCATTGGCTTGTGTCTGGCATGTTAGTAATATGTATACATGACACATGCAAGGATTTGACAAAATAGTAGATTCGATTGTTCATATGGCAAAAATACAATTATAGCCAATCGGGAAGGAAAGTCCAACGCAAGATAAAGTGTATAAACAGGTTAAAAAAGGTGGCAGTACCAGTGATGGATTATTTACTGAAATTCAATTAGCTGAATGGTTAAATATTTCAAGAACGTCTCTAGCGAAAGCCATTCAAGAGTTACTGAAGGAAGGATTGCTCGTTTGCATGCCATAAAAGGATTTAACGGTAGTAAAGATTGCTTTATCTGATAGTATGAGCGGGTCCAAATGGTGGATGAATTTTTACCATCCTACCTCAGGTGAGAGTGAGAGAACGAATATAAAAAATCTAAATAAAAAGGATGTTGCAGAAATGAAAATTGCATCAATACAATTGGAGATTAAAGATATTGAATCAAAAAATGATCGCATAGATCGCGTCGAGTCAATGATTGACGGATTAAAAGGACAGGATTTAATTGTTCTGCCAGAAACGTGGGCAACGGGGTACTTTTCTTTTGATCGTTATATTGATGAATCGGAAGAGCTGAATGGGGATTTTGTACGGCGATTCTCCTCAAAGGCAAAAGAGGTCAATTCATATATATTTGCAGGCAGTTTTATAGAAAAAAACAATGGGAAATATTACAACACGAGCGTCCTGTTTTCTCCGGACGGGACACTTATAGGTACCTACCGAAAAATGCATTTGTTTCAATACGGTTCAAAAGAGGGGCAAATATTGACGAGGGGAAATGAAACGACTGTAGTGGATACGGAATTCGGGAAAGTCGGCTTATCAACTTGTTATGATTTGCGATTTCCTGAATTGTACCGCGCAGAAGTGGATCTTGGAGCAGAAATGCTTCTGGTTACATCTGCTTGGCCGCATAGAAGATTGGAGCATTGGAAATTATTCAATTCAGTTCGGGCATTGGAAAACCAGTGCTTCTTAATTTCAAGCAATTGTGTTGGCAATACTAATGACGTTCTGTTAGCTGGCCATAGTCAAGTGGTTGACCCATGGGGGATTGTTGTGGCTGCAGGAGGAGATGAAGAAGCCATTATTAAAACGGAGATTGATCCATCTCAGATTGCTGAAATTCGGGATGTGTTTCCTAATTTGAAGCACCGAGTCTTGGAATGAGAGGTCCGTTTCTGCTTCAAAGAACAATAAAAAGGACCTGAAATACTATAGGTGTAACATCATCCATCATTAAAAAAGGCTTCTCGTGATTTACACAACGAGAAGCCTCAGACTGTAGACAAACTCGATGAAAATCGAGTTAGTCTATTTTTATGGCCTGTACAATTTAGACGTTGATTTCCACTCCAGGCACTCGCTTTCCGCGGGCGGTCGGGGAGCCTCCTCGGCTTTGCCTGCGGGGTCTCCCCTAGACGCGCTTTTCCCGCAGGAGTCTCGAACACCCGCTCCAATCAACTTTGTCTTACCTTTTAGATAGAACACTTTTGACTGGAGTCATTTTTGTTTTAAAATTGAAGGATTAAAACTTGAGGTGATGAGGATGCTTTCTAAACATGATTCTATTCAGCGAGATCAACTTGAAATGATTACTTTAGATCAACTGGTGCCACCGAACCATTTGGTTCGTAAAATGGAGGCTGCCATTGACTTCACTTTCATTTATGACTTGGTGAAAGATATGTACTCAGAGGTAGGACGCCCAAGTATTGATCCAGTTATTTTAGTTAAACTGACTTTCATTCAATATACCTTCGGTATTCGTTCCATGCGTAAAACGATTGAAGAAGTTGAAACCAATATGGCTTATCGTTGGTTCTTAGGCTATGGTTTCCATGATAAAGTGCCTCATTTCTCTACGTTCGGAAAAAATTATGAGCGACGCTTTAAAGATACAGACCTGTTTGAACAGATTTTCTGTCGCATTTTAATGACAGCTGCTAATAAAAAGTTAATAAGTGTAGAACACGTTTTCGTGGATTCCACACATGTGAAAGCCAGTGCGAATAAACGGAAATTTGAAAAGAAAATCGTTCGTAAAGAAACACGAGCGTATCAAGGACGTCTTCAAGAAGAAATCAATCAAGATCGTGAAAACCACGGAAAGAAGCCTTTTCCACCAGATAAATTTGATAAGGAAGAAACCAAAGCAATTAAAGAAAGTACTACGGATCCTGAGAGTGGCTACTATGTGAAAGATGAATGAACAAAACAGTTTGCCTATTCATTCCATGCTGCCGCAGATGCAGCTTATAAAACACCAGCGATTACAAGCTACCTATTTAACAAAGAAATCACACCTGCTTTACCCTATACACGTCCTCGTACAAAAGAAGGATTCTTTCGCAAACATGACTATGTTTACGATGAACACTTTGATTGTTACCTTTGCCCTTCGGGAGAAACTTTAAAGTACTCAACAACAAATAAAGAGGGCTATCGCGCATACAAATCGCCAAAACAAATTTGTGCAACATGCTCATTTTTATCACGGTGTACGGAAAGCAAAGACCATCAAAAAGTAGTGACACGGCATATCTGGCAAGCATATGTGGAAGAAGCAGATCATCTGCGTCATCATCAAGAGGTAAAACCTATATATGCGAAACGCAAAGAAACGATTGAGCGTGTATTCGCAGATGCAAAAGAAAAGCATGGTATGCGTTGGACTACTTTAAGGGGACTTAAAAAATTGTCGATGCAGGCGATGCTTACTTTCGCTGCCATGAATGTAAAGAAGATGGCCACTTGGACATGGCAAGGTCCTAAAACGGCTTAACATAGCGGCTCGAAGAGCCCAAATCTCGTAACCTTTGGTTAAAATTTCAAAGGAATTTCAAAAGGGGTTCGGAATTTTTTAATTCCGAACCCCTTTTGTCTACAAACTGAGGCTTCTCGTGATTTACACAACGAGAAGCCTTTTATCTCTGATATTCTTATGCTACGTTGAACCAAGTAACGGAAGGATAATTATGGGGTGTGTGTCTTTTGCGCACACGTTTTACATGATAAATGAAATCAAACGGTTGTTTTTATCATGAGCGGTGTTGGGAGCATCATTCGGGATCAACCAATAGTCGTGAAACAGCTTTTTCGCCCACGACTTAGTATGCAATGTTGCATAATTGATGTAGGGGTGCATAAAGCTAAACACCTAATAAATAATCTGTTTATTGTAATTATTGAGAAAATATAGCATCCCAATCGTCAAGAAACCTTTACTCGGCTTGGTATGATATTTGCATATTAGTTGGTTAAGTCTGATTATGGGTGGAGTGATACATGGAGAATGCAAAATTAAGACGTTCGTTAACCGTATTTCCTTTAGTGATATTTGGGTTGGCTTATATGGCACCGACCACCGTCTTTTCCACATATGGGGTAGTAGCCGAAATAACGAAAGGGATGGTACCTGCTGCTTACATCATAGCTTTGGTGGGCATGTTGTTTACAGCTTATAGCTATGGCCAGATGGTTAAGGCCTACCCGGTTTCTGGTTCTGCGTATACATTCACTCAAAAGGCCTTTAATCCTCATCTTGGTTTCTTGGTAGGTTGGGTCATCCTATTGGACTATTTATTTTTGCCGATGATTAACGGATTATTGATTGCCATTTACTTAAACGCATATTTTCCATCCATTCCTTTCTCTGCCTGGTTAATTGGCTTTGTCCTTTTAATCACCTTCGTCAATATCATTGGTGTGAAGATTGCAACCAAGATAAATATTTTATTGGTTGGCTGTCAATTCTCCATCATAGCGATATTCACATTCCTATCCATTAAAGGATTACTTACCGGAATGGGTTCAGGGACATTATTCATGCATTCGCCATTTGTGAATGGAGATATACCGCTATCCTTGGTATTGGCAGGATCTTCTATTCTATGTTTATCTTTTTTAGGATTTGATGCGGTCACCACATTTTCTGAGGAAACGATTAATCCGAAAAAAACCATACCAAGAGCCATTTTCCTGGTAGCATTAATAGGCGGAGGTCTGTTTATCGCCATCTCATACATCTGTCACCTCGTTTATCCAAATTTCCAAGCTTTTAATGATCCGGATTCCGCTGCTTTGGAGATTGCCATGTATATCGGAGGGAATTTATTTCAATCCATTTTTCTAGCAGGCTATATCACGGGGGGGCTGGCATCCGGTCTATCAGCCCATGCGAGTGTTTCACGGCTTTTGTATGCGATGGGGAGAGATGGCGTTCTTCCTAAAAAAATATTTGGTCATATCCATCCCAAATTCCGGACGCCAACACACAACATCATCTTAGTGGGAATTTTTGCTTTATCTGCTTTATTCGTCGATTTAGTGACAGCATCCTCCTTTATTAACTTTGGCGCGCTCGTGGCATTCACATTCGTGAATCTTTCGGTTATTTCTCATTATTTTATGAGGGAGAAGCAAAGGGACGGGATCAACACACTAAAATATCTTATATTGCCGCTGATGGGGGCAAGTTTCACCATTTGGTTATGGACTAGTCTTGATTTAAAGGCACTTTTCCTCGGACTGGGATGGTTTGGAATAGGTTTCATCCTGCTCCTTTCCAATACGAAAATGTTTAGTAAGCGGCCACCAGAGCTTTCTATTGATAGTGTGGCGGAAACTGAAATTCAGGCATAAAGCAATATTCATCGAGGAGGATAAAAATGGGAAAAGCAGACATCGTACTTTCTGGTCAACATGTTTTTACTGGATTACAAGATGAGCCAATTCAAGCGGCTATCGCCATTAAAGAGAATAAAATTATGGAAATCGGTTCGATAGAAGAAATCACGTCATTGATTGGCGATCAAACAAAAGTCTATGACATGGAAGATGGATTGATCATTCCGGGATTTCATGATTTTCATATGCACATCATGATGGGAAGCATTTTACAGGAGGATAGCGCCAAATTATTTACTGCAGCTTCAGAGGAAGAGGCAGCAAAAATGGTAGGTGAATTTGCAGAAACGAGACCAAATGATGAATGGATATTTGGTATTGGCTGGGATCATACCAATTGGAAAAACAAAGTGCTCCCACATAGATCAACATTAGATCAATATATTTGTGATCGTCCTGTTTTATTATTCAATGCAGAAGTGCATTATGCCTGGATCAATAGTAAAGCAATCGAAAAGATTCAATTGACGAGGAATACCCCCAATCCCGAATATGGAGAAATCGGAAAAGATGAAAATGGGGAGCTGACTGGCCTTCTGTTTGAGCAGGCAATTGGTTTTGCATCAGAACATGCATACAAGTTACCGAAAGAAAAACGGGAAAAACTATTTCAAGTCTTCCTCAATGAAACCAAAAGGTTGGGAATCACATCCGTTAATGATTTATACGGAGCTAAAATTGCGCCAAATCCATTAGATGATCTGGAGATTTTCAAGGAATTCGATCAAAAAGGGTTACTTACAACTAGAATCCACTTTTCGCCGGAGTTAAAAATGGATTTAGCTGACGCAATGGAGTTACAAACAAATTATCAGTCCGATAAGCTTACCTTTTCGGGATTAAAGCAATTTATAGATGGTGTGGTGACAAGTCATACCGCTTTTTTATTGGATCATTACAAAGATCGTCCCGATACGAAAGGGGGAACCACCTATCCAGCTGAAACCATTAAACAATTGGTGCTAAGGGCAGATAAGGAAAGCTTCCAAATTCGCTTCCATGCCATCGGGAATGGGGCTGTCCGCTTGGCGTTGGATGCGTTTGAAGACGCAAGAAATGCAAATGGAGAAAGAGACGCCAGACATGTCATTGAACATGTGGAGGTATTGCATCCTGACGACGTCCATCGCTTTAAGGAATTGAATGTCATCGCTTCCTTTCAGCCCAAACATATCGAATTGATGGAAAGTGAGGCATATACCGCCAGGATTAGTGAGAAGCAGCAACCCCTTTATTATCCTGTCAAAACAATAGTCGATACAGGTGCAAAAATTGCCTTTGGTACGGATTTTCCTGTCGTGCCCCTAAATCCTATGATGGGCATTTATCAGGCGATCACCAGAAAAGATTTGGCAGGGAAGGCATGGCAGGAATCGGAAGGCATAACAGTGGCACAAGCGTTAAAATCCTACACGAACATTCCGGCATTCGGGTCTTTCAGGGAAAAAGAACTAGGGACATTGGAAGCAGGGAAGATAGCGGATATCGCAGTACTGGATAAAAATTTATTTAGCATATCGACAGAGGAAATCCTGGAAACAAAAGTGAAAATGACGGTGATGGACGGAAAGATCGTGCATGAAAGCCAGGCGGTCCAAAGGGTATAAGTCGAAAAAATAAATAAAGTCAGGTAGTGAGAAAATGTCAAAAGTAAAAGTCGGTCTTATTCAAATCCATTGTGGAGAAAATATCGAACAAAATATTCAAAAAACGATGGGGAAAATAAAAGAAACGGCAAATAAAGGGGCACAAATCGTTTGCTTACAGGAATTATTTTCTTCGGAATATTTTCCGCAAACGGTTAATGTGAAAAATTATGATTTAGCGGAAGAGACAAATAGCGGTAATTTGGTGGAAATGGGTGAATTAGCAAAGGAACTGGCAGTCGTCTTGATTGTGCCATTTTACGAAAGGGCTGGTTCTGGAGTCTATTTCAATAGTGCAGCCGTATTTGATGCTGACGGCGAATGTTTAGGGATTACAAGAAAAAATCATATTCCGGATGGTCCCCAGTATCATGAAAAATATTATTTCGTTCCAGGTAATACTGGGTATCCTGTCTATGAAACAGCTTATGGGAAAATCGGAGTTGGTATTTGCTGGGATGAATGGTTTCCGGAAGTTGCCCGAATCATGAGCTTACAAGGTGCAGAAATCTTATTCTATCCTTCTGCTATTGGTTCGGAGCCCGATCACCCCGGGATATCAACAAGATCATCGTGGGAAAAAGCGATTTCCGCTCACGGCATTTCTAACGGTGTATTTGTCGCAGCGACAAATCGAGTCGGGCAGGAAAAGGACATGAATTTTTACGGTGGGTCATTCATAAGCGATCCACTAGGGAATATCCTGGCTTCTCTGGATGAAGAGGAAGGAATCATTGTACAAGAAATAGATTTGAAAGAAATAGAAAGAACGAGAAATATGCTGCAATTCTTTAGAGACCGTCGTGTCGATACATATGCCCCTATCTTACAAAAAGAATTGCTTCCAACCCCATCCCCATCCAAACTGGTAACAACCAAAGTGCTGTTTAGATAGTCCAAGTGCAAAAAAATAATAGGTACGCTGCTTTCAAGGATTACGTTCGGTACCACCCGGACGTAATCCTTTTAATTTTGCCTTGAGGGGAATTAAACATTTGTTGTTCTGTTTATTGTGATGGAAGAGGGTTAGCAAAGACCGATTTGGGAGATAATAAAAGAAGAAAATAGTCCGTGATTTTCAAAAAAATGTATGGACGGAGAAAAACTTTTGTTATATATTATTAACAAGATAAAAATGTTGTTATATAACAGAGAGGAGAGTCAAGCTCATGAACATTCATGATAAAGCCTATGAAAGTTATTTGAAGATTTGTAAAAGGTATGAAATCGAGTCGATAAACTTCGACCATTTCATTAAAAATTTAACCAAAGACCAGTTGGATGAGTACAGTAAGTTAGCCGTATAAGTGAAAGGGCGTGTTTGCACGAGATGGATCTCCCGGTTGATGTAGATGTAGAAGCAAGTTAGAAACCCCACCAGTTGCCGATTGGGAACAGGTGGGGTTTTATTATGTACGTTCTTTTTGACATTTCACCATTATAAATGGAAATGGAAGCTTATTTTCCATATTTTTATGGGGCTCAACAATTTCCGAAATTTCCATCAGGCCATATGTGCCAAATTCTTGTTTTATCGAATCGGAATCATAAAAAAACATTTTTAGCTCATCGAAAATCCCGAAATAGTCTTTCCCTATTTGCTTACCCTTTCCAAACATGGGGGCTTCTTTTGAAATAGTGATGAAAATCATGTATCCATTAGGTTTTAATTGATTGTAGCAATCTTTAATAAACTTCTCTCTCTCACGCTCATTCAATAAGTGAATAAGGGCATAACAGAATATACCATCATAAAGTTTGTTATCAAAAGGCATATCAGTGACTGAACCATGTATATAACGAATAGTAAGCCCGCTTTGCTTTGCCAATTCAATCGCTGTTTTTGAAATCTCAATACCTGTTACATCTATTCCATTATCAATGAACACCTTTGCATTCCTGCCATATCCAATACCAGGAATCAAAATATCCTTCACTTTTTTTTCAAGGAAAAAGTCCTTTGTGAAGATTGCCGAGTCTGAAGGTTCATATCCCCACATCTCTTGATTTTCTATAAAGCTGGACTCCCAGAATTCTGTCATGGCTCAAGCTCCTTTACAATATTAGCTCTCACATTCTCATTCCTTATCTTCTGAGAAATTATATCAAATTTACCCGATGATTTAAAACATGGCCGAAGTTCGGTCTAACAATACGATATAATCAACAAAGAAACTGCCGGAGAAGAAGTCCGGCAGTTTTTTTAGCTTCCCCGATAAACCTGATAGGCCCATGGGGAAATGATGAGCGGCACATGATAGTGAGAGGATGGCGAAGATAGGCCAAAACGGACGGGAACCAGGTCCAAAAAGGGTGGCTCGGGAAGTCCGAGGTTTTTTCTCCGGAAGTAATCTCCGATATGAAAGACGATTTCGTAGTTTCCCATTTTCGTATCTTCTGCTTTCAGCAGCGGGGCAGCGAGCCTTCCATCGGGATTAGTGACGCTTGTCTGGAGCAGCTGCCAGCTAGCCGAGGGTGATTCACAATAGTATAATTCGATCGTTACATTCGCCGCAGGCTGGCCCTGCATTACATCCAAAACATGCGTAGTTATCCCGGTCATATCCACTCCTTGCCCGCTGCTTTTGCAGCAGCCAAAATATTGTCGTTTTCGAGATGTTCCCTTTTAACGGTGAAGACCTGAAAGCCGAATGGTGGACGAGGCTCGGTATATACTTTTCCCATAGAGTCCGAGATGATGGGAACGACGGTTTCCCATGTGTGATTTTGGGATTCGAATGTAACCTCAAGAAGCTGTGGAAATCTAGTTAAAATCCTGCAGCCGATTTCAAAAATCAGATTTTGGATGGATGGTGTTTCCAATTCATGAAAAACGGATGTAGCGATATCGGTTACCTGCTCGGCAGCTACGTATTTTGAAGGGTCCGTACCAAATGCATCTTTTTGATCCTCATAAATCCAATGGAGATTCAGGTAAATGAAAAGCGGCCGGTTCCCGTCTTCAGGAAGCGTCGTATACTCATCGCGGACAAAACCGACAAAAGAATTTCCGCTTACCTTGATTAATTGGAGATCGAGGATGGAACTGCACTGCTGAGTGATTTCGTTTCCATTTTCGCCACGGATGATTTCAAGGGAGGATTGTGCCCGTTCATTGCGGGATTTTTTGAATACGAGGTCACTCGGTTTCAAGGGAGTGCCTGTCGCTTCAGTGACTGCTTCAAAAGGAATGTCTTCGGCCATCAATTTGACAGTATCGATTTGCGGATATTTATTCAGGAAGGCCTCTGACACGTATGAAGCGAATCCTTCCAATGTAGTCCCCGTGAATGTCGCTAAATGCCTTTGGATGAAGTTCTTCATTGAATCGGTCGCAATGACCATGGAATTGTCTCCTTCCGTGAAGGAAGGAAGAAATGCCGAGCCGCCTACGGATACTTTAACATTGGTGCCAAAAATGATATGATCCCTGCCCGAAAAAGTTGATTCTGGAATTTGTTTAATTCCGGTCAAAGGAATGGAATAGGTCCGATAAGCGAAAACATTGCCCTTTCCGTAACTAAGTGATTGGGCAGCAGATTTATTTTTCATGAAATTCTTCCCTTCAATTTTAAGTTTATCCTGCAAACGAAATAGGGCTATCCGGTAAATCTCAGCCAAAGCCTTATCGAACTCAGCCGTCGTTGTATGGTTCATCCTTGTTAGCATGGATTGATAGATGTCATTTTTATCTTTGCCTCGTACAGCCAGGATAAATGGAAAGCCAAACTTCTGCATATATTGCCTGTTCAATGCTATGAAATTTTCATATTCAGCGGCAGTAAGGTCGCCTAAACCGGCACCATGCTGTTCCAAAAGCGATTCATTGCTCATTTTTACTTTGTCCCCAAGGTTCGGGTGCTTCCTGATTAATGCCAGCTTTTCCTCCTTTGATGAATTCCTTACTATAGCCTCGAGGCATTGATGAAGGTTCATGATGGAATGAAAGGGCCTGCTTGCTGCCGCTTTCTGGGCAATCCATGGCGAATGTTCGAAAGTATCACCAAGGAACTTCGTGAATTCCTTTTCGCTTTGTGCATTTAGCTCCGCAAGTGTGAGCATTTTTTTCCTCCTTTTTTATATACTTTTGGCTATTAACCGATCGGAATCGGGGATCGTGCCATCACCTTTGGCCGTCTCCTTCCTTGGCGGGGAGAAGATCAAGTTCAGGATGATCGCAGTCAGGCTTCCAGTAATGATTCCGTCACCGACGACAATCCGGATGGCTTCAGGAAAACTGGAAAATAACTCGGGAACGACAGTGGCACCCAGTCCAAGTGAAACGAAACAAGCAATGACCAATAAATTGGCGTTGTTGGAAAAATCGACGTCGTTCAACATTTTAATTCCTGAAGAAATGACCATTCCGAACATGATCACGGTTGCACCCCCGAGAACGGCCGTAGGGATCAGTGTAGCGAGCGCTGCGACTTTGGGTGTCAGCCCAAGTCCGATCAAGATGAAGCTTGCAACGATGGTGATCGTTCTTTTTTTGACTCCTGATAACTGAACAAGGCCAACATTTTGTGCGAATGTACTATATGGAAAGGCATTGAAAATCCCTCCTAAAGTGAATGCGATGCCTTCTGCCGGGTAGCCTTTGACTATATCCCTTTCGGTTAATACTCTACCGGTTATTTTTCCGAGGGCAAGGAATGCGCCGGTGGATTCAATTAAAATGACCGTGCCAACCAGCAGCATCGTAAGAATCGGGGCCATTTCAAACGTGGTCGATCCAAAGTAGAAAGGGGCAGGAATATGGAACCAAGATGCCTGGGAAACGGTGGAAAAGTCCATTTCACCAAATGCCGTTGAAGCGATCGTTCCGGTGATGATGCCGATGAGAACGGAAATGGAGCGGATGAATCCTGTGAAGAAGCGATTGATTAATAGAATGACAGCAAGGACGCCGAAGGAAAGCATTAAGTTTTCTGCTGAACCGAAATCTTTGTTGGCTGAACCGCCGGCCATATTCTGGATTCCGATGGGCACTAAGGATAATCCAATAATGATGACGACGGTACCGGTCACGACAGGGGGGAATAATTTAAGCAGTTTACTGAAAATGTTGGAAAATAAAATGATGAATAAACCAGCTGCGATGATCGCTCCATATATGGCGGAAATGCTATAATGGCTGCCAATGGAGATCATGGGGGTGACGGCTACGAAAGATGTCCCCAAAACGATGGGTAGTCCTATGCCAAAAAATTCATTTTTCCAAGATTGCAATAGAGTAGCAATTCCACAGGTTAATAGGTCAATGGCAATCAGGTAGGCGAGCTGTTGAGAGGTGAGCCCCACCCAATGCAGCGCCGACGATGATTGGTACGAGGATCGCTCCTGCGTACATGGCAAGAACGTGTTGAAGACCTAACGAGAAGGTTTTGAACTTATTCATATAAAAACTCCCTTCCTTCATTTAATGTTATATTATATAACACACGTTTGTTATGAAGTATATCATAATAAAAAATCAGAAAATTGTCATTAGTTATTTTAGACAATTTTTGGATAATCATATGAGCAAACTGCATAAAGTGCGGAAGGGAGTAGGGCGGATCATCCATTTAGCAATGATTTAATGCGAAGGGCAAGTCGTATTTGGAGTGTTGTCTCCGGGTCTTTCAAGCTTTTGCCGAGTAGTTCTTCACACTTCTCCAGTCTGTACACGACGGTGTTCCTATGAACGAACAACCGTTTAGCCGTTTCGGATATTTGGCAATGTGTTTCAAGATATACAGATAATGTTTGCAATAAGGACTGCTCCTCCTCGGTAATGATCTTGGAAAATCCCTGCAAGGCAAAAAAGTAGAAATTCTTCAAGTCTTCCTCGGGAATAATCCTCAATAATTCCATGATGTCCTTCGTCCTGAATGATTGGATGTATTCGGTCTTTTTTGCGAGACCTCCTTCAATGAGGGAGTCGTTCGCTTCTTTATACGAATTCTTGGTTTGTAAAAAACTCGGGCTCCTTGTGCTTATGCCGAAAGAAATCGTGCAACCGAACTGGCTGGCTGTGATTTTTTGCAATGATTTTAACGAGGCTTCGACATATTGGAGAACATCCCCAGAAACTTCATTGACTTCGTATAAGAGAATGCATTTCTTTCCTTTTGTGAAGAGATGAATGGGATGGGGTGATAGATGAAGTTCATCTTCCAAGGATTGAAAAATCGAATCGGCCTGCCTTTGCAGCTGTGTATAGCTTTTCGTAGATTCGGGTCCGTCGATCTTGCCGACTGCGCAAATATACGCTTGTTCATTGCGTAAGGAAAACTCTTTAGCCCGGTTTGTGATTTCCTCTTGTGAAGAAAAATTGCCATCAAGAAAATGAAGGAAGAAATCATTCCGGATATTCCGGTCGTGCTGTTTAAGTGCGTGTTCCTTCATTAGAGCGAAGGAGATGACGTTTGTGGCTTGCTCTATCGTCAGTGTTACAAGGTTATCGCTCGACTTGACCTCTCCTGCTATCGTCAAATAACCAAACTTTTTTTCGTCCATGTATATGGGGAAAATGGTATAGGTTTGTTGGTTGGTAAGGGATGTAAAGGAAAAGGACGAAGCTTTTGTTTTATTAAATCGAAAGCCTGCACCACGCATCTTTTTGATTATTGGAATAATTCCGGATGTGGATATTGGACGGGATAGCGGTTTAAGGTATTGGTCAACTAAAAGAATGCGATATCCAATCATTTCGGATAAATGATCAAGTAATTTCTCGATACCTTTGCCGCGCATGATTAAATCGGTGAATTGCTTATGGGTTTCCATGGCAAATGCCAACTCTGCTGCCCGTTGATCCAATATCCCCCGCAATGTGTAGTTGATGATTTCCCCAAGAGACAATTCGTGAGGCAGGTCGATGATCGGGAGGGATAATTCGTTTGCGAGAACCAATACAGCTTCAGGGATTTCCGTCAGGAACCTCCCTGTCTTTATTCCGAGTGCTGCGCAGCCTTGATTGGCCATTGCCTCGACAAGGGATGACAAAAGGTGCGGCTTGTCCTTTACGTGATAAGCGGTGGTTACAAGAAGTTCGTTAGGCTTTAAAAAGTGGATGATATCTGGAGCGTCCATCATGTTGACTGTGTAGACCTCCCGATCGGTCCCTGTTTCCCCTGCAATTACATTCATGCCGGCTAATGCGGGCAATGTCAAAAGTTCTGTTACCTTCATATGGAACACCTCATTCTGATAAATGTAGTTTTATGGACTTGCTTAGCGGATTTTCATTATCATATCATACAAACCCTTTGACATATCTTACAAATTTCGTTGTTGGACATTTTGGGCGTTCATCAAATGTGAGGTTTTATAACATAGTTAATGACAAAATATAATAATTTTGTTATTATTTACAAAAAAGTCCGAAGGGGAAGTGCATAACATGGGTGAAGGGATAGGTTCATACAAGAAAAAAAGAGTAACGCCATTTCCGAAAGAGTGCACATTCAGTAAAAAGGACTGGGATGTATTAACCGGATATTGGTTTCCTGTAGCGGCAGTCGAGGAAGTGGCAGAAAAGCCGATAGGCATTAAACTTCTTGATGTACACCTTGTCCTATATCGGGTCAATCGGAAGATCATCGTTGCAAGGGACCTTTGCCTCCATCGAGGGGTGCCGTTAAGCATGGGATGGGTTGATGGAGATGATATCGTATGCCCGTACCATGGTTTCAGGTATGGTCCGGAAGGTGATTGTACCGGGATACCTGCACATCCCGGTGCCAAGATTTCCCCGCGGCTATGCATTAATATTTATCCAACTGTCGAGCGTTACGGCTTGGTATGGACATCGATTGCGAGTGATGAAGAAGACATTCCGGAATTGCCTGCGTGGGAGGATGAGGGATATTTGAATATCCTTCCGCCTTCCATTGACATTGCCGGCTCTGCCGGCCGGCAGATGGAAGGTTTCTTGGATGTGTCCCACTTCGCTTGGGTTCATTCGGAAAGCTTCGCTGACCGTAATAACCAGATCGTCCCCAGCTATAAGGTGGATAAAACGGAGTATGGCCTGCATGTTGAATATTTAAGTTCCGTCAGCAATTATGGAAAAGGCATGAAGCACCTAGAGCCTGCCAACTTCGAATGGCTTCGGGTTTTCGATATATTTCCGCCGCTTGCGGCAAGGCTGATCGTTCATTTCCCGTATGATGGAAAACTCCATATCTTGAATTGTGCCAGTCCGGTTTCGGCACGTAAGACAAGAATGTTTTCGCCGATGGCCCGTAATTTCGATGTGGATGCCCCGATTGAGGATACGTATGAATTTAATCTGCAGATATTCAATGAAGATAGGGCGATGGTGGAAAATCAAAAGCCGGAGGAGCTGCCTCTTGACCTTCAAGCGGAAGCGCATATCGCGGCAGATAAGACGTCGATCGCCTACCGTAAGCTTTTGAGGGAATTGGGCTTAGGTTCGAATTATACAAGTTGAAAAGAGGAGGGGGGGCTAGTTTCATGGGTGCTCTCTTCTTTATATAAACTTAGAAGATTGGTACATTGGTTGTTTTGCACAAAAAAACATCAAAATCCTGACAGATTCGTCAATGAAGTTAGAGGCGAAAGGAAGTAAAATAATAGATAACACATGTTTGTGAATATTCATGACATGACTGAATCTGGGAAGGGAAGAGATGTGATGGAAATCCAAATTGAAAAATTCATGGATGAAACGGGTGATGTTGCTTCATTGATTGAGTGGTTGGCCTCTTTTGGAGCGACGGAAAATAAAGGGGTGACCCGTTTATTGTATTCCGAGGAATGGCTGAGTGCTCAGCTTGCAATGAAGGGTGAGATGGATAAGGAAGGCCTTGTTACCTATTTTGATAGTGTAGGGAACCTGTTTGGCAGGCTTGAGGGGGCGGATTCGGCAAGTGGGACGATCCTGACCGGCTCCCATATCGATACAGTCAAGGATGGGGGAAAATACGATGGCGCTTACGGGGTCATCGCCAGCTTCCTTGCGGTTAAAAAGTTATATAGAATATATGGGCAGCCTCGAAAAACGATAGAGGTCGTCTCCTTTTGTGAAGAAGAGGGAAGCAGATTCCCCATTACGTTTTGGGGCTCGAGGAATATCCAAGGAATCTATGATCTAGATCATGTAAAGGATATGGAAGATACAGAGGGAATCCCTTTTGTGGAAGCGATGAAGAAAGCGGGATTTGGGCCCGAAGTCTATAAAACGCCTGCCCGCAACGATATTGACAGATTCGTCGAAATCCATATCGAACAAGGGATGGTCCTCGAAAAGAACCGAAATGCGATAGGCGTCGTCAGCCATATTGTCGGACAGCGCCGCTATACGGTAAAAGTCGTTGGAGAAAGCGATCACGCGGGAACCACCCCCATGTCCTACCGCAAGGATGCAGTCAGCACCGCGTCAGAATTCATCTCCTTCTTAACGAACAAAGCGAAGGGGATGGACCCGCATTTAGTGGCGACGGTCGGCAGATTGAATGTTATTCCCAATGTTCCCAATGTCATTGCTTGTGAAGTGGAGTTCACCCTTGATATCAGGCATCATGAAGAAGTGATACTTGATTTGTTTTGCAAGGAAATTTTCTCTTCTTTTGATGGATTGGCGAAAAAAGCAGGAATGAAGCTGGAGGTTTCGCAATGGATGGATGTCAAACCCGTTGCGATGGATATGGAAATGAATCAGCTTGCAAGGCGGATTGCCGAGGATAAACATATACCTTATCAGGATATTGTCAGTGGAGCCGGTCATGATGCCCAGGTATTTGGTTCTTTCTGTCCGACCTGCTTGTTGTTCGTTCCCAGTCAGGGTGGAATCAGCCACTCGCCTAAGGAGTTTACAAGTGTTCCGGATTTAGAAAGGGGAATCGATGTTTTAAGCGAAGTCCTCTATAAATTAGCCTATTAAAAGGAGCTGGGAAAAATGGCATATTCAGAATTAAATACACCGATGAGAACGATCATGACGCCGGGGCCGGTCGAGGTGGACCCGCGTGTCTTAAGAGCGATGAGCACGCCGATTTTAGGGCAATTCGATCCTGCATTCACCTCGATCATGAATGAAGTGATGGAGATGCTGCGTTTGGTTTTTCAGACGAAAAATACATGGTCGTTCCCGATAGACGGCACATCGAGGTCAGGGAATGAAGCGCTCCTGTGCAGCATCATTGAACCAGGTGATAAAGTCCTCGTCCCCATTTTTGGAAGATTCGGTCACCTGCTGGTGGAAATTTGTGAACGGTACGGTGCCGAAGTCCATACGATTGAATGCCCTTGGGGAGAAGTATTCGATCCGCAAGTCATCATTGCGGAAATCAAGAAGGTTTCTCCTAAGATAACGGCAATCGTACATGGAGAGACTTCGACGGGTTGTATGCAGCCATTGAAGGAAATTGGGCTGGCCTGCCGCGAACTGGATGTCCTGCTTGTTGTCGATGCGGTCGCATCTATCGGGGGCACGGATGTGAAGGTGGATGAATGGTGCATTGATGGATTGATCGGCGGGACACAAAAATGCTTGTCCGTTCCTTCAGGAATGGCTCCGATCACGTATAATGAGCGCATCGAAAAAATCATTCAATCCCGCAAAAAAGTGGAGCGCGGCATTGCGACCGCCGAAGACAATCGAAGGGTGTCTAACCGCCGTCCCATCACCAGTAATTATTTTGATTTAAGCATGCTCCAGGATTATTGGGGACCGCGGCGCTTGAATCACCATACGGAAGCGACATCCATGATTTATGCGTTGCGTGAAGGCTTGCGCCTTGTGCTTGAAGAAGGTCTGGAAGCCCGATTTGCCCGTCATGAACTTCATGAAGCGGCATTGGTGGAAGGGATCAAAGCGATGGGGCTGACGCTGTTCGGGAATGGCCAAAACAAACTCCCTTGTGTAACTTGTGTAGAAATTCCAGCTGGAATCGATGGGGAAGCCGTCCGGTCCATGCTGCTGAATGAATTCGGCATCGAGATCGCCTCCTCGTTCGGTCCTCTCCACGGGAAAATATGGAGAATTGGCACCATGGGATTCAGCTGCAGAAAAGAAAACATCCTCTTTGTGCTCGCGTCCTTGGAAGCTGTCCTGCTGCGTCAAGGATTCCAAGTGAATCGAGGGGAGGCTTTGCAGGCTGCGCTTGATGTATATGTAGGAAAGGCGGAGCAAGCTGCGGTATCCAGGGGGGCGTTTTAAGTTTATGAAATTATTTAAGGGGAGTGGTTTGGATGTCAGTTTATGATCTTATTATCCGCAATGGGAATGTAGTTTTTCCTGGTGAAGTGAAGAAAGCCGATCTTGCAATCCGAGATGGAGTGATTGTCAAGATTGACGATCGCCTTGAGGCGAACGCCGTTCAAGAGTATGAGGCGGATGGTCAGCATATTTTTCCTGGAATGATCGATGTCCATGTGCATTTCAGTGAACCTGGACGCGTTCATTGGGAAGGCTTTGAAACGGGCTCGCAAATGATGGCTGCGGGTGGATGCACGACATATTTCGATATGCCATTGAATGGTATCCCTTCAACCATTGACCGTGAAGCCCTCCTTGAAAAAGGGAAAATCGGCGAAGCGAAGTCGATTATAGATTTTGGATTATGGGGAGGCTTGGTGCCTGGCAATGTCGATGAACTAGAAGCGCTCGCAAAATCAGGAGTCATCGGGTTTAAAGCTTTTCTCTCGGCAACGGGAAATGAAGAATTTGAACGTGCAGATGATTTCACCCTTTTACATGGAATGAAGAAGATCGCAGAGTTGGGCAAGGTCTTGGCTCTTCATGCGGAAAGTGACCCGATCACTCAATGGTTGAAGCAGGAAAAAGAGAAGGAAGGTCTATTCAGTGCTGACGATTATGCGGCTACAAGACCTGTGCAGGCAGAAGCGGAAGCTGTCGAGCGTGCGATTGCATATGCGGAGTTAACGGGCTGCCCGCTGCACTTTGTCCATATTAGCAGTGGCTTGGCCATAGAAAAAATAGAAGCTGCCAAACAGCGCGGACTGGATGTAACGGTGGAAACGTGTCCGCATTATTTATTATTCAATCAAGGTGATTTAGTCAAAAAAGGTGCGGTTGCAAAATGTGCCCCCCCATTAAGGGCCAGTGAAGAACAACAAAAATTGATCGAGTGTTTGATGGAAGGGAAATTCGATATGATCTCCTCGGACCACTCGCCATGTCCCTATGAGATGAAGGATCCGGAGGTACATAATCTTTTTGAAGCATGGGGCGGAATAAGCGGCGGACAATTTTCACTCATGTCGATGATAGAACTGGCAGGGTCATATGGAATCCCGCTTTACAAAGTGGCTGAATGGACAGCATCAGGGCCGGCTGAACGATTTGGCCTCTCCTCGAGGAAAGGAAGAATCATGGAGGGACTGGATGCGGATCTTGCGATTGTTTCCCTTGATGGGATCCACGAAGCTTCGGAAACGAATTTTTTCGCGAAACATAAGCAAAGCATTTACCTGGACCATACTTTTCCTTGTCAAATCACTGCTACCTTAAGCAGAGGGAAAATGGTTTATCGGAATGGGGAACCAATCGTAAGTGGTCAGGGGGAATGGGTGAAGGTGACCGATTCCATTGAGGTCAAAAACTAGCAACAAAGATTGGCACTTGGATGAGTTACAATCAAGCAAAGGGGAGTTCCGGAATCGGGACTCCCCTTTGCTTGCCTGATTTTTTTATTCACCTGGCTTTTTCAGTACAAGTGAAAAACCGGGCAGGTCAAGGATCCGACCGGTTCAGAGGCTGCTTATTCATCTTGGTCAACGAAATATTGATTCTTCCGGTACACCATCGCCTCCATCGTTGCAATCAGTTCGCCTTCGGCTGCCACTTCGATATGGTACCATGCGAGTTTATGGTTTTTCTTAATCTCCTTTGCCCGAGCGACTAGGGTTTCTCCACGTTTGCCAGCTGAGATGAATTGAATGCCATTGGAAACGCCGACCGCTACTTTGCCATATGAATTGCTGGCAGCAGCGAACGCATAATCAGCAAGCGAAAAGATAATGGCACCGTGTACCGCTCCGTGGCTATTTAGCATATGTCCACTTGGGGTCAATTCAGCTTCAGCTTCGCCAGGACCAAGCTTCGTCAACTTCATCCCTAGAAAAGAGGCATATGGTTCGTCTGCCAGCACTTGCTTGATTTGGTCGTAATGGTACTCATGCATATCTTGATCAATGTCGATGGTCATGAAATCACCCTTCCTCTAATGTCCTTTGCCGAGCTATTCGACAGCCACTGTAAAATTAACATGGTCAGAAAATAATGTAAATTATAATTTTAAATTTTCTTTAAATTCAAAAAATAATATTGACAGGTCGAAAGCGGCGTATTAATCTTAAAAATAAGTATAACGATAATATATATATTCGTTAAAATTACGTTATAGGCAAGGGCGGACTGGAAAACGAGCAAAAAAGAGGGGGACTTGAAACCATGTACAATCCTGAAGTTGAAACGGCTACCCGTGCCGAGATGGAAAGTATGCAATTGGCACGCCTCAAAAAAACGATACGCTATGTAGTTGAACAGGTACCTTATTACAGAGAGAAATTTTCAGAGATGGGCCTTGATCCGGCAGATATTCAGACACTGAATGATGTGACGAAACTGCCTTTTACAAAAAAACAGACTCTCCGTGATCAGTATCCATTCGGATTGTTCGCCGTTCCGATGGAACAGGTGGCTAGGATACATGCTTCATCCGGCACAAGCGGGAAACCTACCGTAGTGGGGTATACGAAAAACGATTTGGAGAATTGGGCAACGATCGTCGCCCGCGGGATTGTGGCTGCAGGAGGCCGGAAGTCAGATGTTTTCCATAATGCATATGGATATGGGCTGTTTACAGGCGGACTGGGTCTCCATTGCGGTGCAGAGAAATTAGGGGTTGCCACTGTGCCCATTTCAGGGGGGAATACCGATCGCCAGATTACGATCATCAATGACTTCAAGCCGCGTGGCATTTGCGGAACCCCTTCGTATATCTTGAACATTGCAGAAAAAATGGAAGAAATGGGGATCGATCCAGCTGATAATGGGCTTGATTATGGAATATTCGGAGCTGAGCCGTGGTCAGAGGGAATGAGGGCAACACTTGAGAAGAAATTGAAGTTGAAGGCGGTTGATATTTACGGCCTTAGTGAAATCATGGGGCCGGGTGTAGCGATTGAATGTCATCAAGCACAGAATGGGCTGCATATTGCAGAAGATCATTTTCTCGTTGAAGTCATTAATCCCGAAACCCTTGAACCTGTTGATGAGGGCGAAGACGGGGAACTTGTTTTTACAAGCCTCACGAAAGAAGCGCTTCCGATCATCCGCTACCGAACGGGTGATATCGCCTCCATTACCCGTGAGCCGTGTACATGCGGGCGGACGACAACAAGAATGTCCCGGGTCAAAGGCAGGACGGATGATATGATCATAGTAAGAGGAGTAAATGTATTTCCGTCTGAAATCGAACGTGTGTTATTCCAGATGGAAGGAATTGTTCCGCATTATCAAATCCACCTTGTGAAGAAGGGGCAAATGGATAGCGTTGAATTGCACATCGAAATTGAAAGCGGTTTCTATAAGGGGGTAGGAGAAGACCTTGATCACGAAAATGTAGTGAAATTAAGGAAAAGACTTCTACAGCAAATGAAATCGACATGTCTGGTAACGATGGATATCATTATTAACGCCCCAAAAACCATTCCCCGTTCGGAAGGAAAAGCGATTCGTATTGTTGATAAACGTAAAGATGAAATTCTCAGTGTTTGAGCGGGAAACGTAAATACCTTACGGTGAATGGCGCTGTCCCTCAGGGTAAGTTATGGAGCGATGAGACGATTGTCAGTCATAAAAAAGCGCGGTAACATAACTTCCTATAAAAGGGGATGATGCAGTCTCCGCAGAATGATCCGATGATCTGGATGATGCACTGGAAGGCTGTCCAACGGAATCTAACAAAGTGGAAACGTCTGCGTTTAAAATCCACGTTCCTTCCGGTAATTTCCTTTTTGTCAGAACAAAAGACGGAATTGTCTTGCATTTAATATAACATTTACTTATAATAACGTTATATTAACGTTATATACATTACCGGATAAGAGGTGTTTTAGATGAACATTCTTTTAAATGAGATGGCAGAACAAGAAAAGCTGAAACATTTCATTGCCAGGATCGAAGCAGGGGAAAAGATAGAAGCTGATGATTGGATGCCTGAAGATTACCGAGGGACTCTCATCAAGTTAATTTCCATGCATGGCATCAGTGAAATCATGGGGGCGCTTCCAGAGAAGGAATGGGTTCCTAAAGCTCCAACTTTAAATAGGAAACTTGGAATCATGGCAAAGGTACAGGATGAAATGGGGCATGGACAATTATTGCTTCGTGTCGTCGAGGATTTGCTAAAGCCGTTCGGCAAAAAACGGGATGATCTTATGCAGGATTTATTTAATGGAGATTTAAAGTTTCATAATGTCTTCCATATGGAGGCCAAGACTTGGGGAGATGCGGGCTTGATTGGCTGGCTTGTAGACGGGGCGGCGATCATCTCCCAAACGAATATGCTAGGCGCTTCATATGGACCATATTCCCGTGCGTTACACCGGATTTGTGCCGAAGAAGTTTTTCACGCCCAGCATGGCGAGGCGATCATCATGGCTTTGGCCGAAGGGACGGAAGAACAAAGGAGATTGGTTCAGGACTCGATCGATTATTGGTGGGAATCATTGCTGCTTTTCTTTGGCCCTCCAAGCAAGAATGAGGTGGGGTCATCCAAACAGGATGTAACGATTAGGTACAGAATCAGAACGAGTACGAATGAAGAGCTTCGCCAGGCCTTCTTTTCCAAATATGTGAAGCGGATCCTTTCACTCGGCTATACCATCCCGGATGAAACCCTTCGATTTGATAAAGAATCGAAAACCTGGATATACAAGCAACCTGATTGGAGCAAATTGAAGGTGATGGCGAGGAATAAAGGACCACGTTCACAGGATCGCCTGAATCTTCGAAGAATTTCCTATGAAAATAATAAATGGGTACGGGAAGCCTTGGCTCCGAAGGTCATCTAAGGGAGGGGGAAGGAAGGTATGGAACCAAGACAAGCAACTTACTTTGAAGAATTTGAAGTATTTAGCCGTAAAACGAAATCCTCGCCCGTTCAATATCAGTTTAGCCTGCTGGCCCCGAATGAGGATATCGCCATCATGATGGCACAGGAGAATTTCATGAGACGAGAAGCAGTTGATGATATCTGGGTCGTCAAAAGACAGGATATACGGAAAATGACGGCCGATGAGAAGAAAACGCTTCAGCGTATGGACAACAAAGATTACAGGACCACAAAAGGATATGGGTACCTGAAGAAAAAATGGCGGAAGTATGAGCAGGAAATGCTCGATGAAAAAGAAATAATGTCTTGGGCGGGAGGTGTGAAAGATGGAGAATGAATCATTGAAGAACATGGCAATCAAGGAATTGCTGCTTCACTTGGCCGATGATGATTTTATCCATGCATATCGTGGTTCTGAATGGCTGGGGCTCGCTCCCCATATCGAGGAAGATGTGGCATCCTCCTCGATAGCCCAAGATACGATGGGGCATGCCGCGATATTTTATCAATTATTGGAAGAAATCGGGGAGGGAACGGCAGATCGGCTCGCCCACGACCGTCCCGCCAATGAACGGCGCAATGCCATCATTCTCGAAGCTGCCAATGGTCCCGGACATTATATGAAAGACCCTGATTATGATTGGGCCTTTGCAGTGGTACGGAATTATTTTTACACTCAGGCTAAAGCGATCAAGATTCAATCTCTGCAATCAAGCTCTTATGAACCGCTTGCTGAAGTCGCGCAAAAGGTACAGATGGAACTTTACTATCATTTGATGCACTGGAAATTGTGGTTCGTCCAATTGCTTGGTTCGGATCACGAGGAAGCGGTTTCGAAAATGAAAGCAGCGATTGAGAAAACCTTACCGAATTTCGCCGGCGTGTTTTCACTTGGACAATATGGCGAAGAAATGGTGGAGCAAGGCTTGATAGAGGGCGAAGCGACCTTACGGAAGAAATGGATCGAGGCCATCACCCCGGTTTTTGAAAGTGTAGGCTTAGTTACCACATTTGAAATGGGCATGGCCAAAGGTGATGGGCGAAACGGCGTGCACACGGAGGATTTGGAAACGGCGCTCGAAACGTTAAGCGAAGTGTATGCGTCCGATAAAGCTGCTTCATGGTGAACCATTAGAGAAAAGGGGAGGGATATCATGTCGACCGTACTGATAAACTCAGATGAAATATATAAGCTTCTGGAAGACGTTAAAGATCCCGAAATCGATACAGTAAGCATTCTGGATTTGGGAATGGTTGAAGAAGTGACGGTTTCGGGCCCGGACGTATCGGTGAAAATGCTGCCGACCTTTCTGGGATGCCCGGCATTGCCAATCATTCAGAAAAATGTGGAGACGGCTGTAAAACAGCTTCCAACGGTAAGGAATGTAAGCGTTACATTTTTGCGCTGCCCTTCCTGGACGTCCGATCGTATTACGGAAAAAGGGAAAGCAGGATTGAAGGTTTTCGGGATCTCCCCCCCTCCCAGACAAATGAAAAAAGATGGATCATGGCATATAGATTGTCCGTATTGTGAATCAAAATATGTCACGATGGAGAATATATTCGGCCCGACAGCCTGCCGCAGCATCTTATATTGCAAAGCATGTAAAAACCCGTTCGAAGCAATGAAACCGATGATAAAAATGATCTAATAAATGGAGGTTTTCTAACATGATAAAGCTAATTGCCCTATATAAACAACCTGAAAACAAGGAAGAATTCGATGAGCACTATTTCAATGTCCACGGTCCGTTAACAGAAAAAATCCCTGGTCTTCAAAAAATGGAGGTCACTAAAATAATCGGGACTCCAATGGGCAAAGACTCTGAATATCACATTCTATGTGAAATGTATTATGAAAACCATGATGCCCTCCAAAAAGGAATGAGTTCCCCAGAAGGAAAAGCATCGGGGAAAGACTTAATGGGCTTTGCAGGGAAGTTAGTGACGATGATGATTGGCGAAGAAATGAAATGAATGCGCTCCAGTTCATTGAAACGTCGATCGAGGACGGCATTGGATTCATCTTTCTAAACAGGCCGAAGCAATTGAATGCCCTTAATAGGAAGATGATCAGTGAAATCGTTTCGACGATGGAAGCATTCGACATCGATTCCCAAGTGAAGGTGATTTTGCTGTCTGGAAATGGAAAAGCATTTTCTGCCGGGGCAGATATTGACGAGATGGTGAATGACAGCCCAATCACTTTGGAGTTAACGAATCAATTTGCCGATTGGGATCGAATCAATCTAATCAGGAAGCCAATAATCGGGGCTGTGAAAAGCTTTGTATTCGGTGGTGGCTTCGAGCTTGCTTTAGCCTGTGATTTCCTGATTGCTGCCAGCGACACCCAATTTTCCTTTCCGGAAGTCACGTTGGGAGTCATGCCTGGTGCAGGAGGAACGCAGAGGCTGACGAAATTGGTGGGCAAAACGAAGGCGCTTGAATGGATATTGACAGCCGAGAGGATCCATGCAAAGTCAGCCCTGCATTATGGTTTCATCAATAAGATCGTCGCTCCTGAATTGTTAATGGAAGTAGCGGTTGATTTTGCTCAAAAGATTGCGAAGCAACCTCCGTTGGCGGTAAGGCTGATTAAAGAATCCGTCAATAAAGCCGTTGACCATTCCTTATATGAGGGGATGCAGTTTGAACGGAAGAACTTCTATCTTCTTTTTGCATCAGGGGACCAAAAAGAAGGAATGAGTGCGTTTGTTGAAAAAAGAAAGCCTAAATTCACAGGCGGATAAGGAGTGCTCTATGTACGAAACGATCACATATAGGGTTGAAAATGGAGTCGCTTGGCTTACTTTGAACCGTCCTGATAAACTTAATGCCTTTACTTCCCAAATGAATGGGGAAATAAAGAAAGCGATCAAAGCATCTGCGGAATCTGACGTTGTACGTGCCATTATCATCACCGGGGAAGGCAGGGCCTTTTGCTCGGGACAGGATTTATTGGAAGTGGATGAAAGCAAGCATTTAGGTCAAGTGCTCCGTGAGGACTACGGCCCGATGATGCAGCAAATTTCTCGTTGCGAAAAACCTATCATTGCGGCAGTAAACGGTGTGGCGGCAGGGGCCGGCTTCAGCCTGGCACTTGCATGCGATTTTCGGCTAATTTCCGAAAATGCCAGTTTTATAAATGCTTTTGTCAATATCGGTTTGATACCTGATTCAGGCAACCTGTACTACCTCACGCGAATCGTTGGCCATGCGAAGGCCTTGGAACTATCCTTATTGGGAGAAAAGGTCACTGCCTCCGAGGCAAAAGCCATCGGACTCGCAACGAAAGTGATCGGTGTGGATGAATGGAACGAGCAATTGAGGGCCTTTGCAGGGAATATCGCAGCCAAGCCGACGAAAGCAATCGGCTTGATCAAAAGATACTTAGAGGCAACCTATCACCTTTCATTGGATGAATACTTAACCGAAGAAGCGGAAGGCCAGCGAATCGCCGGTTTGACGCAGGACTTTGCTGAAGGCGTGGCAGCGTTCACCGAAAAAAGGAAAGCTCAGTTCATAGGAAAGTAATATAAAAAGGGAGAGGGATTACATGGTTAAAGTTCAAGAGGCGGCATTTGAAAAAGCGGAAACGAAACGTGATTATTACCACCTGATCATTAATGGGGAAAGAGTGGAAAGCTCTAACGGATCGACTTTGGATGCATGCAATCCTGCAACTGGCGAAATCATCGCCAAGGTGGCAAAAGCCACTAAGGAAGATGCGGAAAAGGCGGTTCAAGCTGCACGTGAAGCTTTTGATAAAGGTAAATGGAAGAAAACCCCGATTAATAAACGTTCCCGTGTATTGAATAAAATTGCGGCAATCATGCGTTCCCGCTTCAATGAATTGGTTGAGCTGGAAGTGTTGAACAGCGGAAAATCCATATCGGCAGCGCAGGGCCAAGTCATGCAGGCGATAGAGGATTTCGAATTTTATGCAGGTGCTTTAGTTGCGCACCGCGGATCTGTCAATAACGTACCTGGCCAATTCCATAACTATACCGAGAAAGAGCCAGTGGGAGTTTGCGCCCAAATCATTCCTTGGAATTATCCAATGATGATGGCAGCTTGGAAAATTGCCCCTGCAATTGCAGTTGGCTGCTCGGTGATCGTCAAGCCGGCCTCCTTAACGCCGCTGACTGCCATCGTCTTAGGGGAAATCTGTTTGGAAGCGGGTGTGCCGTCCGGGGTGGTCAATATCATCCCTGGTCCTGGAGCGGACGTAGGGAATTACCTAGTCGAGCATCCTAACGTGAATAAGGTCGCCTTCACTGGTTCTACGCCAATCGGCAGGGACCTCATGGGTAAAGCTTCCCAAACATTAAAGAGGGTAACATTGGAGCTTGGCGGAAAATCTCCTAATATCGTTTTTGAAGATGCCGACCTTGAAGCAGCTATCGATGGCTCCCTATATGGCATTTTCTACAATACCGGACAATCTTGCGAAGCTAGATCGCGTCTATATGTGCATGAAGACATTTATGAAGAATTCGTTGCCAAGTTCGTAGAAAAAACGAAGAAATTGAAATTGGGCAATCCGCTCGATAAAGAAACGCATGTCGGGGCCATCATAGATCAGGGGCAATTGGATGTCATCAATAATTATGTTCAATCGGCCATATCGGATGGTGCGGATATCCTAACCGGCGGAAAGCCTGCGGTCATTGAAGGCTTTGAAGGAGGCTACTGGTTTGAGCCGACGGTCATTGCCAATGTCAATCATGATATGAATGTAGTGAAAGAGGAAATATTCGGTCCCGTGGTCGTCATTATGAAATTCAAAGATGAAAAAGAAGCCATCAGGCTCGCGAATGATACAGAGTTTGGACTAGGTTCAGCGCTTTGGACAAAGGATGGCGGACGTGCGACCCGAGTGGCCAATCAAATCGAAGCGGGAATCGTCATGGTGAACTGCCCATTCTCCGCTTTTCCTGGAACCCCTTTCGGAGGGTATAAACAATCAGGATTCGGACGTGAGCTGTGTATTGAAACACTCGATCTTTATACAGAAACGAAAAGCATCATTTCCTATCATGGAAGCCGTCCCTTGAATCCTTTCGGCATTTAATCGAACATAAATAGATGGCTGGCAAAACGATTGTCGGATAAGTAATTCATGTATGGATGAATGCTGATCTGATTCGTTGTAGCCGGCCCTCTTTAAGTAAAAGGAGGAATGGTTGATGATTAAAAATCTAGTGATCGTCGGGTCCGGGGTCATGGGCAGGGGAATAGCCTACGTAGGGGCAACTGGAGGATTCGATGTAATATTGGTGGATGTGAGTCAAACGGCATTGGAAAGCGCAAAAAATGAAATTGATTCCATTTTTGAGAAGGGTGTCCGTTATCAAAAAATCAGCAAGGAGGAAGCGGCTTCCGCAAAAAATAGATTTTCATATTCTTCCAATTTGAAAGAAGCGGCAGCAGCTGCCGATCTAATCATAGAGGCCGTTCCGGAAAAACCGGAAATTAAGAAAGCCGTTTTTGAAACGCTTGAAGAGTATGCAAACGAAGCCTGTTACTTTGCAACGAATACTTCCACCATGAGCCCGACTGAAATTGGATCTTATGGTAAACGCCCCGAAAAAACGATTGCCATGCATTTTTTTAATCCTGTTCAAAAGATGCCGCTCGTGGAAATTGTGCGCGGACTTGAAACAAGTGATGAAACGGCAGCCGTAATTAAGGAAGTTGCCGGAAAAATGGGGAAAGAAACCGTGGTCATCAATGAATTCCCAGGGTTCGTGACGAGCAGGATCAGCTGCCTCGTAGGAAATGAAGCGTTTTATATGCTTCAAGAGGGTTTAGGGACACCTGAAGAAATTGATAAGGCCATTAAGTTAGGGCTGAATTACCCGATGGGGCCATTCGAGCTGGGGGATTTGGTTGGATTGGATGCCCGTTTAAATAACCTAAAGTATTTACATAGCAAGCTTGGGGAGAAGTACCGTCCGGCGCCGCTGCTTGAACAGTATGTTAAAGCAGGCAGGCTTGGCCGCAAGTCAGGCAGGGGCGTGTATGATTATACAAAAGATGGAGAGCTGGTGAGGAAATGAAGGATGTCGTGATTGTCGATGCTGTAAGAACACCAATCGGTAGATATAAAGGCGCTTTGAAGAGCGTTCGCCCGGATGACCTAGGTGCGGTTGTGATCAGGGCGCTGATGGAACGCAATCCGGTGCTTCCGCCAGAAAAAATCGATGATGTCATCTTCGGCAATGCAAATCAAGCAGGGGAGGACAATCGCAATGTGGCGAGAATGTCCGCGTTATTGGCCGGTCTTCCCGTAACTGTGGCCGGAACGACCATTAATCGATTGTGCGGATCTGGATTGGATGCCGTCATGTATGCTGCACGGTCAATAGCTGCAGGAGAAGGAGAGATTTATATCGCAGGCGGCACCGAAAGCATGACAAGGGCACCATTCGTCATGGCCAAACCTGAAAGTGAATTTCCCCGGGGAGCAATGGAGCTCCAGGATACGACGATCGGCTGGCGCTTCACGAATGAAAAGCTTGAAGAGATGTATGGTGTGGATTCCATGCCCCAAACAGCGGAAAATGTCGCACGGCGTTTTTCCGTTTCGCGGGAAGAACAAGATCGATTCGCACTTCAGAGCCAGCAACGAGCGAAAAATGCAGTGGAAAATGAACGGTTTTTCAATGAAATCGTACCGGTCAGATATACGGATCGTAAGGGGAATGAGGTCATTTTCATTAAAGATGAACATCCCCGTCCTGAAACGACCATCGAAAAGCTGGAAAAACTTAAACCGATTTTTA
Organism: Peribacillus sp. FSL E2-0218; assembly: GCF_037992945.1. Classification (NCBI taxonomy): domain Bacteria; kingdom Bacillati; phylum Bacillota; class Bacilli; order Caryophanales; family Bacillaceae; genus Peribacillus; species Peribacillus sp. FSL E2-0218. The sequence continues at coordinate 1,144,475 of NZ_CP150304.1, forward strand.
AGGGCGGAACTGTAACGGCCGGTAATGCCTCTGGTGTGAACGATGGAGCTTCAGCCTTGCTGTTAATGAGTGGTGAAAAAGCGCGCGAACTTGGATTGCAGCCTTTGGCCAAATATGTGGCAGGTGCGGTAGCTGGATTGGAACCGTCAGTCATGGGACTTGGTCCCATTCTTGCGACCGAAAAGGCATTGAAGCGGGCGAAAATCGCGATTGAAGACATTGGCTTAATTGAATTGAACGAGGCATTCGCCTCCCAATCGGTCGAGTGTATCCGCCAATTGAAGCTGGATCAGGAGAAAGTGAATGTCAATGGCGGGGCGATTGCGTTTGGTCACCCACTCGGGGCAAGCGGTGCGCGTATTTTAACAACGCTTGTTCACGAAATGAAAAAGCGAAATGTACGTTACGGCCTTGCCACGATGTGTGTCGGTGTTGGGCAAGGGATTTCGGCGATCATTGAAAAAATGGAAGAGGATTGATTTATAAAAGGGGAGAGAATATATGTCTACTGTCATTTATGAAGTGAACAATCAAATCGGGTATATAACGGTGGATCGACCTGAGGTCTTGAATTGCTTTGACTACGAGACACTTTCTGAACTGAAGGAAGTCATTGATGCGGTTCATCTGGACGGTGATATCCGTGTGGTCATTTTCACGGGGGCAGGGGAAAAAGCATTCAGTGCAGGCGCAGATTTAAAAGAAAGAAAGAGTTTGAATGATTCGGAGGTAAGAAGGAATGTTAAAATGATCCGCGATGTTTTTGCCAGCATTGCCGAGTTGCCGCAGCCAACCATTGCGGCCGTCAATGGATATGCGCTGGGGGGCGGCTTCGAATGGTTGCTATCATGCGATTTTGCCATTGCGGCAGAAGGCGTTTCCTTAGGTCTTACGGAGACTAGCTGGGCAATCATTCCGGGGGCAGGCGGTACACAGCGATTGCCTAGATTGATTGGTGAAATGAAGGCGAAGGAATTAATCTTCACTGCTAAAAAACTGACCGCAGAAGAAGCTTTACAATTAGGAATCCTTTTGAAGGTCGTGCCAAGGGAACAGCTTCGCTCAGCCTGTGAAGGGTTGGCGGCAGCAATCATGAAAAATGGGCCGATTGCAGTCACTCAAGCCAAATATGCAATTACCCAGGGAATGAATACGGATTTGCAAACGGGAATGGCGATAGAAGGAAAAGCCTATGAGCTGACCATTCCGACTCAGGACAGATTGGAAGCACTCCAAGCATTCAGCGAAAGGAGAAAAACGCAATTTACCGGGAAATGATGTTGCGGTTTCTGTTTAAGGGGATATAATAATAATTATGTGGACCGTGTGAAAATGGTAACAATAGAATGAGGTGAGGGATATAGGAACGAATACGCAATCCATGATTTTTACGATATATGGCGATTATATCCGGAACTATGGAAGTAAAATTTGGATAGGCAGTTTAATTCGTCTATTAAAGGAATTCGGCCATAATGAGCAGGGCGTGCGTGTAGCCGTTTCACGGATGGTCAAGCAAGGGTGGATCCAATCCGAAAAGCAAGGGAATAAAAGTTATTACTTTCTGACTGAGCGCGGTGTACAGCGAATGGATGAAGCTGCCAATCGCATTTACAAGATGAAACCAAATGAATGGGATGGTAAATGGCGCATCTTGATGTACACGATTCCTGAAGATAAACGGCAATTGCGGGATGATCTGCGTAAAGAATTATTATGGAGTGGATTTGGCAGTTTTTCCAATGGGTGTTGGATTTCCCCTAATGATCTCGAGAAAGAAATCGATCTTTTGATTGCGAAATATGAAATTGATGAATATGTTGATTTTTTCATTTCCGAATACAAGGGACCAAAGGAAAATCATTCACTGGTCGAGAAGAGCTGGCAGCTGGAGGAGATCGAGAATAAATATGAACAATTCATCGAGAAATACAGTAAACAATTCATCGTTCACCAAAGCATCATAAGCAGGGGCGAAATGTCTGATGCGGATTGCTTTGTGGAAAGGACGAATCTGGTGCATGAATACCGTAAGTTTTTATTCATCGATCCAGGCCTCCCAAATGAACTGCTGCCCTCAAAATGGAACGGGAACCATGCTGCTCTTTTATTCAGCCAGTATTATCAAGTGTTGGCTGAACCGGCAAGCCGCTTCTTCGAGAGCGTATTCCAGGAGAATAATGATTTATGGCGGAAAGATGAGGCCTATGATGCTAAGGATCATCCGCTGATCATTAAGTGAATAAGAGCTTCAGCCAGTCGCTATCGATTACTGGCCGAGGCTTTTTTTCATGAAAATGATCACCAGAAAGGGAGGGCCCAATTTTACGATCAATCGAGTAAAGCTTTAAATTCCTTTCCTTTTTGAACATATGTATCTATTGAAAGCTGGATCAATTCAAGGTCCTTCTCATTCAATCTGCGAACCACTTTCCCAGGTGAACCGATTACGAGTGAATGCGGAGGGATGATTTTGCCTGCTGCAATCAATGTATTCGCGCCGACAATGCATTCTTCGCCTATTTCTACATGATCCAATATCGTTGACCCCATTCCTATAATGGAGCGTTTACCTATTTTACAGCCATGCAGGATTACGTTATGACCAACCGTTACTTCGTCTTCGATGACAACCGGACAGCCTTCGAATAAATGAATGGTGGAGTTGTCTTGAATGCTGCACTTTTCCCCTATGGTGATGGAATCCTCGTCACCGCGCAGGACGGAGTTGAACCAGATGGTCGATTCTTTCCCAATGGAAATATCACCAATTAAATAGGCGCCAGGGGCAATGAAAACGGTTTCATCAATGAGGGGCTTCTTCTTATTATATGGAATGATCATAGTAGCGCTCCTTTTGAAAAGTCAGAATTGTTTTTCTAATGATTATAGTATAACATTAAATGGACAGGGAGGGGTAATGGTGAAATATATTTGTGAGCTTTTTTCAATTAAATATCCCATCATTCAAGGCGGCATGGGGAATATAAGCAATGCAACTCTAACGGCTGCAGTATCCAACGCAGGGGGACTTGGGACGATCGGCTGCGGTACGATGACCCCGGGCCAGGTGGAGGCCATCATACTTGAAACGAAGGATAAAACGAATAACAATTTTGCGTTGAACATTCCGATAAACGTTAGTCCATATACAGATGAGCTAATCAATCTTGTATTCAAGCATGATATACCTGTCGTTTCGTTGTCAGCAGGAAATCCGGCCCCTTACATTCCGTCCTTGCAACAAAAGAAGAGTAAAGTGATCGCGATCGTGGCATCGGTCAAGCACGCCCAAAAAGCAGAGGCTGCCGGGGCTGATGTGTTGGTTGCCGAGGGGGTCGAGGCTGCCGGTATCAATTCCAACCTGGAATTGACGACCTTTACCCTCATTCCGCAAATTAGCAAGCAGGTGAAACTGCCGGTATTGGCAGCTGGAGGAATAGGCAATGGTCAGGGATTGGCAGCGGCTTTGATGCTGGGAGCCTCGGGAGTTCAGTTGGGAACCAGGCTAATCGCCACGAAGGAAGCTCCTTTCCATCCATCCTACAAACAGAAATTGATTGAATCGATGGGAAATGATACGTGCATATTAGGCAGGTCGGTTGGCCAGGTGAGAAGAGTATTGAAGGCCCCGTATGCGGACAAAATCCTGGACTTGGAAAAACGAGGTCTGTCTGCCATGACTTATCGTGATATGACATCTGAAGTGCATCATATAAATGGTGCAATGCGTGGGGATGTTAACGAAGGGTTCATGAATGGTGGCCAGGTGGCCGGATTGATTGAGGATATTCCCACGGTCCAGGAATTGCTTGATGGGATGATGACGGATGCGAAAAAGCATATCGAGCTGGGATTAGCGGCGTTTTCCACCCCCTTCATGATTTAACACTTGAAGCACAACCCCGGCTTAACAGAAAAAAGCTTGGGGTGGATCCATGTGGATTTTTCAAAAAAAGCCAGGAACTTGTAGGAGATGCTGTCTGTATTTTGCAGGCGGCATTTCTTTGTTTAAACGATCCGGTCATCTATCTTTCTTCTTTGCGTTTCACATCTTTTTACAAAATAATAATTCAATGAAGGAAAGCTTCACACGTCAATGCAATAGGACTTCATAAGAAACATGGTAACCCATCAGTAGATTATGAAAAATTGTGATTGAACTTGTGATACAATGGAAAATGTCCTTTTTGAAATCAAGGGCTTCGCCAATTCAATCCAGGCGGAGCCTTATTATATGTAATAAGGCGGAAATGGGGAAATCTCAATGGAAACTATAATAATGGATATGATTGAAGCGTTTAAATCTTTATCTTATTTCGGTGTGATGCTGGCTTTGACCTTTGAATTCATTCCTGCTGAAATAGTATTGCCGCTGGCAGGTTACTGGGTTTATCAAGGTGATATGAATTTATACTTGACCATTCTCGCCGGTTCGATTGGTGGGGTAACGGGACCGCTGACGCTTTATGCTTTGGGAAAATATGGCGGGAGACCGCTCGTGCTGAAGTTTGGGAAATACTTTTTGATTAAAGAAGAGCAGTTGAATAAGGCGGACCGATTCTTTGAAAGGTATGGCGGGGGAATTGCCTTTTTTGGACGATTTGTACCGGGAATCCGTACAGCCGTATCGCTTCCATGCGGAATGCTGAAAATGAATGTTTGGAAGTTCATTTTATTCACCTATTTGGCGATGCTCCCTGTTACAAGCGTTTATGTTTATTTAGGATATAAGTTAGGTCCTAGATGGGAACAGGCGGGATCCATCTTTTCCCAATATGCGAATTTCCTGCTTATCCCGATTGCACTTATCGTCATTTGGTTCATTATGAAGGCTCAAAAACAAAAGCAAAGACAAAAATTGAAAGTCCATCAATAACAAAGAAGGCGCCATGAACTGGCGCCTTCAGACTGTAGACAAACTCGATGAAGATCGAGTTTGTCTATTTTTATGGCCTGTACAATTTAGACGTTGATTTCCACTCCAGGCACTCGCTTTCCGCGGGCGGTCGGGGAGCCTCCTCGGCTTTGCCTGCGGGGTCTCCCCTAGACGCGCTTTTCCCGCAGGAGTCTCGTACCTTCCGTTCCAATCAACTTTGTCTTACCTTTTAGATAGAACACTTTTGACTGGAGTCATTTTTGTTTTAAAATTGAAGGATTAAAACTTGAGGTGATGAGGATGCTTTCTAAACATGATTCTATTCAGCGAGATCAACTTGAAATGATTACTTTAGATCAACTGGTGCCACCGAACCATTTGGTTCGTAAAATGGAGGCTGCCATTGACTTCACTTTCATTTATGACTTGGTGAAAGATATGTACTCAGAGGTAGGACGCCCAAGTATTGATCCAGTTATTTTAGTTAAACTGACTTTCATTCAATATACCTTCGGTATTCGTTCCATGCGTAAAACGATTGAAGAAGTTGAAACCAATATGGCTTACCGTTGGTTCTTAGGCTATGGTTTCCATGATAAAGTACCTCATTTCTCTACGTTCGGAAAAAATTATGAGCGACGCTTTAAAGATACAGACCTGTTTGAACAGATTTTCTGTCGCATTTTAATGACAGCTGCTAATAAAAAGGTAATAAGTGTAGAACACGTTTTCGTGGATTCCACACATGTGAAAGCCAGTGCGAATAAACGGAAATTTGAAAAGAAAATCGTTCGTAAAGAAACACGAGCGTATCAAGGACGTCTTCAAGAAGAAATCAATCAAGATCGTGAAAACCATGGAAAGAAGCCTTTTCCACCAGATAAATTTGATAAGGAAGAAACCAAAGCAATTAAAGAAAGTACTACGGATCCTGAGAGTGGCTACTATGTGAAAGATGAACGAACAAAACAGTTTGCCTATTCATTCCATGCGGCCGCAGACGGCAACGGTTTTGTATTGGGAACGATTGTAACACCTGGTAATACACATGACAGTCATATTTTGGAGCCACTTGTTGAGCAAGTGATTGAGAAAGTTGGAAAACCAGAAGCAGTTGCCGCAGATGCAGCTTATAAAACACCAGCGATTACAAGCTACCTATTTAACAAAGAAATCACACCTGCTTTACCCTATACACGTCCTCGTACAAAAGAAGGATTCTTTCGCAAACATGACTATGTTTACGATGAACACTTTGATTGTTACCTTTGCCCTTCGGGAGAAACTTTAAAGTACTCAACAACAAATAAAGAGGGCTATCGCGCATACAAATCGCCCAAACAAATTTGTGCAACATGCTCATTTTTATCACGGTGTACGGAAAGCAAAGACCATCAAAAAGTAGTGACACGGCATATCTGGCAAGCATATGTGGAAGAAGCAGATCATCTGCGTCATCATCAAGAGGTAAAACCTATATATGCGAAACGCAAAGAAACGATTGAGCGTGTATTCGCAGATGCAAAAGAAAAGCATGGTATGCGTTGGACTACTTTAAGGGGACAGGCGATGCTTACTTTCGCTGCCATGAATGTAAAGAAGATGGCCACTTGGACATGGCAAGGTCCTAAAATGGCTTAACATAGTGGCTCGAAGAGCCCAAATCTCGTAACCTTTGGTCAAAATTTCAAAGGAATTTCAAAAGGGGTTCGGAATTTTTTAATTCCGAACCCCTTTTGTCTACAAACTGAAGGCGCCATGAACTGGCGCCTTTTTCATTTATGTTTTTATTAGCAGAATCCGCCGTAACCGCCGCCACCATAGCCGCCGCCGCCGCCAAATCCCCAACTGCATCCAATGATGACTAATAAGATGAATAATACGATCAGTAAAGCGAAGCCGTTATCGAAACCGCCGTAGCCGCCACCGCCGCCACAACAATCGTTACCATTTCCACCCATTTAATTTCCTCCTCATACTTTTTATGAATTTCATACCTAGCAAAACATCTTTACCGGGAATACTTCATACTATGTATTCTAGGCCGAAGTGTTTGCTGATTCATTAAAAATGGGCGTTGGTGGATCAGGGGAAATAAGCCCTATTATTTCTATGATCCCGGTATAAATGTTATAATATACCATGCGAATGATGGAGGAAGGGAGATGAAGTTTGTTATGAAGGTTGCCCTTATAACGGATGTTCATGGAAATGCTTCAGCATTAAAAGCCGTACTCAATGAAATCGATCAAATGGATGAAATAGCCCATATCTATTGTTTAGGGGATATGGTCGGGATTGGTCCGGCGACAAATGAAGTTTTGGAACTTTTATTTTCCAGGAAGGATTTATCGATGCTGACCGGAAATCATGATGAAGCCGTATTGGCCATCATAAATGGGGAGCCGCATCCTGAAGGGCACATTCATGTCAGGGAGCATCATGAATGGATAGCGAAAAGAATGCATCCGGAATTCATCACCAAACTTGAAGAGTTGCCCCGCACCATTAAGCATACCATTTACGAACACTCCGTTTACTTCACTCATTACCACATTGAATCGAATAAATTGAATGAGCATATAAGCAAAAACCCATTTAGTAAAATCGTTGAACCGTCATTGGCGAATTTAGAAAGCCTATTTAATGACCACCATCACGAACTAATTGGCTTTGGACATCATCACCCAACCCATCATTTTAAAAACGATCGAACGATATTCCTCAATCCGGGATCTCTTGGCTGTACGGTTGAACCCATAGCCCCTTATGCGATTGTTACGATAGAAGAAACAGGAATTCAGGTGGATCTTGAGAAGGTTTCCTATGATAATTCATCGTTCCTGCTGTCGTATAAAAGCCTGCAAGTACCCGAGCATGATTTCATCATTCGTGCTTTCCATGGCGGGCAGAAGGTTTAATGCGTTTAACCATCATGGGATACGGGAAATTATCCAGCATAAAGGTACAGGCCTGGGGATACGATAATAGGCAAAACAATCAATGGTGGAGGTAGGTCATGAAAGAAAAAGAACGGGTGAAAAATCCAGAGCAAGAAGAGATGGAGCAGCATAGTCTTGTCTGTAATAATGAATTATTCAATAAAAATCTGTATGCCATTGTCGATGATGCGATGCAAGAAGAAAGGTAAGGGGGAAAAGCGCTGCAGGAAATGTCTGTAGCGTTTATTTTTAGTTTGTGAATGATTGAAGGAAAAGGAATCATTTGAAACCATTCTGAATTTATCCCATACTATATAATAATTTAAATCCGGGAGGAGGGATGGAATGGGACATCATCATGGGCACGCTCATGATCATGGGCATGGTCACCACCACCATCATTCAAATAATAAAAAAGTGTTGTTGGCATCTTTCATATTGATCTCCACATTTATGGTTGTCGAGGTTATAGGAGGATTCTTGACAAATAGTCTGGCGTTATTGTCGGATGCAGGGCACATGCTTAGCGATGCGGCAGCTTTAGGGCTTAGTTATACAGCGATAAGGCTGGGGGAGAGGAAGGCGACATCCTCCAAATCATATGGATATAAACGATTTGAAATCATCGCGGCTTGCTTGAATGGATTGACCCTGATCGTGATATCCATCTTCATTTTTGTGGAGGCAATCAAGAGGTTCGTGAATCCTCCCGAGGTGCAAAGCCTGGGAATGCTGATGATTTCAATCATTGGTTTACTGGTTAACGTCATTGCCGCATGGATTTTGATGAGCGGGGATAAGGAAGAGAATTTGAATGTACGGAGTGCCTTTTTACATGTGATCGGTGATATGCTTGGTTCTGTCGGTGCCATTGCTGCTGCACTCTTGATCTATTTCTTCGATTGGGGAATAGCAGATCCGATTGCAAGCGTCATAGTTGCGTTCCTAATTATCATAAGCGGTTATAGGGTAGTAAGGGATTCCTTCCATATCTTGATGGAGGGTACACCTGATCAAGTTGATGTGGAGGATGTAAAAACATCCTTGCTTGAATTGGGCAGTGTATCAAATGTCCATGATCTGCATATTTGGACGATTACCTCGGGTTTTTTGACCATGAGCTGCCATGTTGTCATCGATGGGAGCGGCAATCATGATGCAGTTTTAGCTGAAGCGCAAAAATTGCTTCACGATCAGTTTGGAATTGAACATAGCACGATTCAAGTGGAAAGGCAGGATGCGGGCTGTCCGAATCCACACGAGACATGCAATTAAAAAGGTGACTGGCTCTAACCTGAGCCAGTCTCTTAAAGGTGTCCATTACATAATGGGACAAGGAGCTATATTGGAAATTATAAAGTGAAACGCCTGATGATTTTGCCGCGAACATACTCCTGACACATTTAAAGGGTAGGATGGAGGGAAAAGCCCTGATGGTTGCAATCGTTACCATAGATGTATCGAATTAACTATAATGACAGGAAGGAGGAATCCATAAATGAAGAAGATCTTAATAATAGAAGATGAAATTTCCATTTCAATGGTGTTGAAAGCATATTTAGAGCGTGAAGGTTTTGAAGTCATCCAAGTGTACGACGGGCTGAAGGCGATTCCGGTTTTTGAGGAGACGGACCCAGATCTCGTTCTGTTGGATGTCATGCTGCCGGGAAAGGAGGGCTGGGATATATTGAAGGATATCCGTGAGGACGATGCATGCCCGGTTATCATGCTGACGGCACTGAACGATGTCGATTACCGATTATCCGGCTTTAAATCAGGTGCGGATGATTACATCTCCAAACCCTTTGTAGCGGAGGAAGTCGTTGCCCGGGTGCATGCCGTTTTAAGAAGATCAAGCATCCCGGCCGGGGATGCAGGTCATGTACATGAGTTCGGGAGCTTAATCATCGATGATCAGTCTTATTCGGTACAATTGAATCGGGAGGAGATAAGCTTGACGCCGCGCGATTTGTCGCTGCTCATTTTTTTCGCGAAGCATCCCAATCAAATCTTCACGAGAGAGCAGCTTCTCGATCAAGTGTGGGGCATGGATTATGATGGCAGTGACCGTGCCGTGGATCTCGCAATCAAACGAATTAGAAAGGCCATCGATGCATGGCCTGCAACTGAAGGGGAAATCAAAACATTGCGTGGATTGGGGTATCAATTGAGTGTCTATGAAAATTAAAAAAAGAACTACTTTACAACGCTATTGGACGAAAAGGTACGTAATGACCTTGATTTCAGGCTTAATATTATTGTCTGTCTTTTCATTATGGTGGATGGAAAAAACAGCATTGGAATATAGGCTAAGCCTTCTTAAGTATTTAGCTGATGAAACTTCCGACAGGGCGATAAAGGAAAATGGCCAGATTGTCGTCGGTCCGGTCCTTTCGGAGATTGTCGAGGAAAGGGAGAAAATCCTTCACTTGAACCAGCAGCCCATCATATATATCGTCGATCCTGATGGCAGCATCATTTATACGATGCCTCAATTGTACATTGATCCAGATGAAAATAAACTTCCGGACGTCATCATGAAAAATACGGAACTCATTCAGAAGGTCAAGATTTCCGATAATAAAGTATATGTCGTCAAATCCCCGATTACTTTTGAGGACAAGACGCGAGGCTGGGTGGTCATTGCCCAGGAAGAAGGAGCTTTAAAGGAAATCAACCAAGATCATGGCTTATTGGCGATCATGATTGGAGGCCTGTTGATTTTGGGGACAGGGGTCATTTATTTTCTTTCGCGGCAGATTTCCCGGCCCATCCAAGATGTAGCGAACGCAGCAGTTGAAGTTCGTGAAGGCAACTATGATATTCATTTCAAAGAGGAAGAGGAAATCAAGGAAGAAGAAATTTATGAACTGATAAAATCATTTAAGGAAATGACGAATCGATTGAAGGTCATGGAGAAGTTAAGGGCGGAATTGCTTGCAGGAGTGACCCATGATTTGAAAACTCCGGTCACTTCCATTAGCGGACTGATACAAGCGGTTAAAGATGATGTCGTAACGGGTGATCAGAGTAAGGAGTTCCTGGATATTTCCTTAAAGGAAACCCAAAGGCTTCAAGGCATGATAGAGGATTTGCTTAATTATAATGCCATCTCGGCAGGTGCATTCAAGATTCGTTTGCAAAAAGAAAATATCAATATATTCATTCAGGAGATTGCCTATCGCTGGCAGGTGACGCAGGATGATGAGCAATCGTTCGCGCTCGATGTAAAAGTTCCTGATGACCCCCTCTACGGTCAAATAGATTCTTTGCGAATGCAGCAAATCGTCATTAACCTTTTGAATAATGCCAGGCATGCACTTGATGGCAACGGGAAAATCACGATAGACCTTTATGAAAAAGATGATGGCCAAATCTGCATTGAGGTACAGGACAGCGGCCGAGGTATCCCTGAACATGAACAGCAGTATGTGTTCGAACCATTTTACCGAGGTGAAAACAAAAAACTGAAGGTGCGTGGTTTAGGCTTGGGATTGCCATTCAGTAAGATGCTCGCCAAAGCACAAAAAGGTGATCTTATACTGAAGGATAGCAATCAGCAAGGGACTACCTTTATGATCATCCTTGAGAAAACGGATCAAGTTTAACAAAAGGGTTGTCCAAATTACTGGACAACCCTCTTATTTAACAATGGATATTAAGCCAATTGGCTGATTGCCCGCCATAATTGTACATGACGGACCTTCCTTGGAAGGAAGCGGCCCATTTCTTCTTCGTTATACCCAGCGTGCAGGTTCTTATGGTCGAATATGATCGGGCGGCGAAGTAAATCCGGGTTATCTTGAATAAGCTTGCAAAGATCATTAAGTGGTGTATTATTTATATCGATATTCAGGCTTTTGAATTTTTTGGAGCGAGTCGATATGATTTCATCTGTACCGCCCTCCGTCTTACGTAATATCTCTTTTATTTCTTCTATAGATAGAGGTTGAGAATATAGGTTGCGTTCATTGTAGGAAATTTCGTTCTTCTTAAGCCAAGCTTTTGCTTTACGACAGGCTAGACTGCTTGGAGTAGTATAAATTGTTACCATTTAAAATCGACTCCTTCAAGTTTTCAAAGTTTTAAAGTTTCAAAGTTTATTGGTATGAAAAATATTTTTCTATTTGTGATACCCTTACTTTAACCGTCCTATGTGTCAGCAAGATGTCAAGAAAAATAAACTTAAAAGTTATTTCAAAAAGAAAGGGAGAAATTGAAATGAAAGCAGCCTTTGCAGATAAAGGTCCTTCGATGTCGACCATGACGTACAAGGACTTACATAAGCTGATGATCATTGATACCAAAGAAGGGATAGCGGCATGACAGAGGGCTTTTGGTCTCCTGTTCAGCTATCGATACAGGTGGCTGGGCTAGCAGGCATCATTGTTTTCATTGTTGGAATCATCCTAGCGCGAATCATGGCCAGAAAGAAATTCAAGGGAAAGGTCCTGTTGGAAACCTTATTTTTATTGCCGCTTGTCCTGCCGCCCTCTGTCGTTGGCTTTTTATTGATTGTGGTTTTTGGCAAAAATGGACTCCCGGGTAAAATCATTGAAACCATCTTTAATCAGCCCTTAATGTTCACGTGGTGTGCGGCAGTGATTGCATCTGCGGTGGTGGCTTTTCCACTTATGTACCAATCCGCAAAAACGGGCTTTGAAGATATAGATGAAGAAATTGAACATGCAGCAATGGTTGACGGGGCAGGGCAGCTGAGGTTGTTCCTGTTCGTATCGCTCCCCTTGGCGGCCAAATCCATCGTTACTGGAACGATATTGAGTTTTGCACGTGCATTGGGGGAATTCGGTGCGACATTAATGTTTGCCGGAAATATTCCCGGACAGACACAAACGATACCTACTGCTATATATATTGCCATGGATTCCGGGAATATGACGTTAGCCTGGCTATGGGTTGCCATCATCATTGCCATTTCTTTCATGATGCTTTTTGCCGTTACGTATATTAAATGAGACGGATTTTTTGCCTGCTTAAACGGAAGGCTTGAAAGAGGCGTACCCGGAATCAAAGTTTCCGCTTAGGCCTGCCTGGAGGGAGATTATTGTTTCTTATCAGTCTGTGTTATAATCGACAAACAAGATGAACTAATGAAATGAGGAAGAAATTTGTTAACATTTGAAGAAAAATTAAGCATTATCGAGACTTTCCCGGAGTTACAGCGAAAAGACGTTTCATTGGGGCGTGTGAACTTCCATTATCCAGAAAGCGTCCAGGAGAAAAAGATAGTCGTTCAGCACTTGCATCCCAATGGCAATGGTTTCGTTTATGCAGGACATATGAGAAAAAAAGACACGGACCGTAAAGGGTTCATCAATATACGTGACTATGAGGAAGCGGAATTAAAGGAATTGATCCGGAAAAGCATGGACTATCTATCTGAACCTGCGGTTGAAATCGAAGAGGAGGATAACGAGTTCGCTAGGTTGGAAGGCACATGGATTGGCAGGGAAAAACAAGAGCTTTCGCTAATCAGGGAAGATCAACTCTGGAACGTGTACTCCGGGTCGAATTTGGAGGAGTGTTTCGAGAGCCCGATCGAGGCAGAGCGCTATTTGCTTGACGAAGGCTTTCGTCAAAGCAGGAAGCGGGAAATGTAGAAATTTAGGATAATTTGTCGCTTGAATTACTGTGATAATCTTGTTTTTTTAGGATTTTCCATGATATAATATGGGTAATTATTTTTGTTCGGAATAAGTTTGATAGATGGATTTACCGTTATAGGATTCCTCTTGAAACATTATCCAGAACCAAAAATAGTAATAAAATGGATTTTTCCAAACACAGGAGGAACTATCATGGTACAAGGTAAAGTAAAATGGTTTAACGCAGAAAAAGGTTTCGGTTTCATCGAAGTTGAAGGCCAAGACGATGTATTCGTACATTTCTCAGCTATCCAAGGCGAAGGCTTCAAAACTCTTGAAGAAGGCCAAGAAGTTTCTTTCGAAATCGAGCAAGGCGCTCGTGGACCACAAGCAGCTAACGTTCAAAAATAATTGAACGCCTATAAAAAAAGACTCCGTTCTTATGGAGTCTTTTTATTTTTTCCTTCTTCATGTTCAAACCTTCTTTTTTCCTCGACATTTCCTTTAGAACTTTATCCAGTTTTTCCTCAATCCGTTTTGAACGATTAAAATGCCCGGATAGGTAAAATGCGATGAAAATAACGAATGCGACAAGTACCAGCATAAAAACGATGGGCAGTAACTGAGCAATAGTAGCGGCCATGATTTCTCCTTTTTTCCTTCATTATACATCATCCTTTTCCTTACCGTGGCAGAATTGTGCCAGGTTTAAACAAACGAAAGGGGATATACGGATCGCATATCCCCCTTCGTTCAATTTTGAAATAATGAGGTAAACTTTTGTAATCTGGACAAGTCTGAATCCTGATACATTTGTTCTATCTTCAAGGTGACCAATAACTGACTCTTGGCAAATAACATGTCCCGAAAATGATCGACCGCTCCACAAAAATGATTGTAGTTCGTTTCGCCAGTCCCAAAGACCCCTGTTTTTAGGGAAGCTATCGGAAGTTGCTCCAGTTGTTCATAAAAGGCAGCCGATTTAGCCGGAAGCTCTCCATTGCCCCAAGTATAGGTACCCACGATCAACGCATCGTAATTCGGCAAAGTGCGTAAATCGAATTCACTCATGCGATATAGTTCAGCTTCAGGCAATAGAGAACCGATGGCCTCGGCGAGCGCTTTCGTATTGCCGCCTGCAGAATGATAAACGATGGCAATCCTATAATTCATCGAACCCATTGCTGGCATTCACTTGACTGTATGTTCTTGATTTTTGTTCGAAGAAATCGGTTTTGGTCAGTCCGATCGATTCATCATCGAAGGTTTTGATCCATGGCATCGGGTTTTCGTCATACTCTTTATACAGATTGTCGAGGCCTAACATGCGCAGCCGTTTGTTGGCGATATATTCGATGTACTCATTGAATTCTTCCAAATCGAGGTCGGCTTTCGTTTGAATGTCCTCAAGCATGTATTCGGACCATTCCTTTTCAAGTTCGACGGCTTTTTCGATCGTTGTGTAGATGAATTTCGTGTTTTCTTCATTATTCAATTCAGGATATTCATACATCAGGATTTGAATGAGCATTCCGATGAAATCGAAATGAACCATCTCGTCACGATGGATGTACGAAATCATCGTAGCCGAACCGGTCATGACATTTTGCCGTCCTAAATTGTAATAAAATGCGAAGGCCAAGTAGAAATAAATCCCCTCGAGGTTTGTTGAATGAATCAAAGCCTCGAATAAGTGCTGTGGGCTTGGATCGTCCACGAAGGTTTGATAGGCATCCACAATCGGCTGATTTCGCTTTATCACTTCCGGATGTTCTTTAATGCGGTCGAAAAGCTGTTTTTGCTTGCCTACTGGGATCAAGGAAGCAAGGATATACGAATAAGATTCATTATGGATCGATTCCTGCTGAGCCATATTGGCAAGGATTGCCTTTGCTGCCGGGTCCTTGATGTATCGAAGGATTTCCACCAAGGTAGGTGTTTGCAGGCTATCCATCCCGGCAATCATCGTCAGGATATCAAGGAAGGCATCCTGGATATCTTCATCCAGTTCTCCCCACTGTTTTTTATCCTGAATCATGTTCACGCTAGATGGCTTCCAAAAGTTATTGATGAGCTGTGTATAGGTATCATAGAATTTTTCATACTGAATATCGTTCCAAAGGAGAAAGCCTGAAGCTTCTCCTTTGAATACGCCGGTCGCTTTAGTTGGATGCGTAGGTTCGAGCATCCGGATTTTTTTTAGATGATTGGTCATTCGAAAAAACTCCTTTAAGAATGGATTGCTTGGTCATGATCGTTTTATTAACTGGAACAGCTTTCACACGCATTGTCATATTCGGAAGAAGTCGAACGAACGTAATACGTTGATTTCAGTCCGCTTTCCCAAGCCGTTAAGTGAATATCCAATAAGACTTTCGCTTTGATCGTGTTGTGAACATATAGATTAAAGCTGATCGCCTGGTCAATATGCCTTTGGCGGGCTGCGTTTTGCCTGATGCTTTCCAGTTGATCCAAATTAAAGCGTGTCTTTTTATAATACTCATACGTATTTGGCGTCAAACCAGGTGCCGTTACCTTGAATTTGAAGTTTTTCTTTTCTTCATAAAATTCTATTTCATACAATGGATCGATTCCATCAGTGGAATTGCCGATTTTGGCAGTAGATGAATTAGGGGCAATGGCCATTAAGTAGCCATTACGAGTCCCATGCTCTTGTACGTTCGCTTTTAAATCGAGCCATTTCCGATCCGTATAGTCACGCAGCTCGAAGTATTCCCCTGTGTGCCAATCCGAACCTTCGAAATAAGGGTATGATCCTTTTTCCTTGGCCAACTCGTTGGATGCCTTGATTGTCAGGTAAGCGATCTTTTCGTATAAAGCATCGGCATAGTCTACGGCATCGTCGGATTCCCAATAAAAATTTTCTGTGGCAAGTAGATGATGCCAGCCAAACGTTCCTAAACCAATTGCCCGGTACCGTTTATTCGAAATCGAGGCCTGCTTGACCGGAAGATTATTCACATCAATGACATTATCGAGCATCCTGACTTGAATGGGGATCAATCTTTCCAAAACATCGCTGCCCACTGCACGAGGCAAGTTAATGGAAGATAGGTTGCAGACAACGAAATCGCCGCTTTTGCGAACTACAACGACATCGCCATCTTCTGTTTCGTATTCATCCGTGATCGTCGTTGGGCTAAGGTTTTGAGCAATTTCGGTGCAAAGGTTGGAGCAATAAATCATCCCTTTATGCTTATTCGGGTTCTTCCGGTTCACTTCATCGCGGTAGAACATATATGGAACGCCTTCTTCTAATTGAGAAATCATGATGCTTTTCATGATGTCCAACGCGTTGATTTTTTCAAAGCTGTAGCTTGGCAGCGTACCATTCTCTGCGGCTTCGACAGCAAGTGCATAATGGTTCCTGAAGCTACCTTCGCCTTTTTTCTCGTCATATAGATCTTCAAGTGAGAATCCAAGGGTTTGCTTGACGGTATGCGGGTCAAAAAGATACCATTCTTTCCTGTCGCGTACAGCCTCCATGAACAAGTCGGGAATGCATACACCCGTGAAAATATCATGTGCCTTTAATCTGTCATCTCCGTTCTGCGTCTTCAAATCGAGGAAGCTCATGATATCTTTATGCCAAGCATCCAAGTATATCGCAATCGCGCCTTTGCGTTGACCTAATTGATCGACACTGACGGCTGTCTGGTTAAATAGCCGGATCCAAGGAGTCGTACCCGAACTATTGCCGGAGAAACCACGGATATCGGAACCAAGTGAGCGAATCTTCCCGACATACAGGCCGACACCGCCGCCGAATTTAGACACCTTGGCAGCATCGTAGTTAGCTAGATAGATGCCGTCGATGGAATCTTCAATGGCGTCGATAAAGCAGGAGCTTAATTGTCCATGCGCTTTACCTGCGTTCGAAAGTGTAGGGGTGGCAACGGTCATATAAAGATTGGACATGGCCCAGTAGGCTTCTTTTATAAGTTGCAGGCGGTGCTCCGTTTTTTCCAAACGCATGATTTCCATCGCGATGATCATGAAGCGTTCTTGGGGGAGTTCGTACACTTTGTCTTTTTTGGGACGGGCAAGGTAGCGATCGTTTAGTAGGTAGATGCCTATGTAGGAAAATAGTTTATCCTTTTCAGGGTCGATCACTGAACCAAGTTCTTCGATTTCGGCTTTAGTATAAGATGATAGCAGCTCGGATTTATAAACTGGATATCGTTGGCCGTCTTGCAGCTGCGACAGGTCCTGGATAAGGTCATAGAATGGACCATAACTCAAACCTTGATAACCTCGATTGGCCTGTGCATCCCTGTACATCGTATTCAATAGCTCTTTAGCTGCAACGAATGTCCAATCCGGGGCATCGATATCCACGCTCTCAAGAGCAAGCTGAATCAGTTTCTTTGAAGCCTGTTCATCGGTTGAATCACTTTTGCGATCAAGCCATTTTGTAAAACGCTTTTTGAATTTCTCCATATCGAGACGGCCTTCAAATTCCTTCGACAGCATCTCAAGCTGAAGGGAATTCGTTTCAGTATCATTTTCGCTTATGGTAGAGTTATATGTTTGAGTCATTAAGAATCCTCCTTGTAAACTTCCGGTAATAAAAAAACCGCCCAACGAGTTGAGCGGATCAAACGACAGCATAAAGAGCCATGAATAAAATAGCCGTTATACGATCGTTTCATCATCTCAATCCCCGAAGAATAAGAACGTGAAAAATTCAAGGCAGGTCTCCTGACTCATGATCATCCTACTTTGAGTCCTTCCCGTATAGTGAGCCATACAGTGGTTCCTCATTTCGTCACATTCACAGTTGCGGGGACAGTTCCGGGTTTGCACCGGATTCCCTTTTCAGCCATCACTGGCACCTTGGATTGTAAAAAATTCTATATATAGTTATCAGTATTGTTTTAATAATCAATATCTAGTATTTCTGCTTATATTATCGTAAGCCATATGCGATGATAATTCAACTAATATATTTGAGAAAAACCAACCCTTATCTATTGACAAAGTGAAGGCAGGGGGAAGGCGAATGAAAGATTTTCTTGGGGAAGTGGCAATTCAAGCACTGAATTTAACGGATTTTGTGTTAAAATGAAGTGTAGCGTAAAGGTGGCATTCCCTTGGTGCGATATGGGGATTCACGGAAAAATATTTATGAAAAAGGGGATTTAAATCTTGGATAAAGTATTAGTTTTTGGACATAAAAACCCGGATACAGACACGATTTGTTCCGCAATCGCTTATGCGGATCTGAAAAAGCAATTAGGTATCAATGCTGAACCAGTTCGTCTGGGTGAAGTGAATGGCGAAACTCAATATGCGCTGGACCAATTCAAATTCGATGCTCCTCGTCTTGTCGAAAAAGTGGCAGGGGAGGCGGAGGCCGTGATCCTTGTCGATCATAATGAACGCCAGCAAAGTGCTGAGGATATTGACCAAGTCCGTGTGCTGGAGGTTATCGACCATCACCGCATCGCTAACTTTGAAACAAGCGATCCTTTATATTACCGTGCAGAACCGGTAGGCTGTACGGCAACTATTTTAAATAAAATTTATAAAGAAAATGGAATCGAAGTCCCGAAAGCGGTAGCAGGGCTAATGCTATCTGCCATCATTTCCGATTCTTTATTGTTCAAGTCCCCGACCTGCACTGAGCAAGACGTTGCAGCGGCCATGGAGCTGGCTGCCATTGCCGGAGTCAACGCTGAAACTTATGGATTGGAAATGCTGAAGGCAGGAGCTGATTTAAGCGACAAGACGATTGCCCAGCTGATCACTCTTGATGCAAAAGAATTCAGCATGGGAATGGCAAAAGTGGAAATAGCCCAAGTCAATGCTGTAGATCCGAATGAAGTCCTTGCTAAGCAAGCTGAATTGGAAGCGGCGATTGAAGCGGTTATCGGAGTGAAGGAATTGGATTTATTCCTATTCGTCGTTACGGATATCCTGACAAATGATTCTGTAGCCCTAGCTCTTGGAAGAGCAGCGAATGCAGTCGAAAAAGCCTATAACGTTACATTGAACAATAACATCGCCGTTTTGGAAGGCGTAGTCTCGCGCAAAAAACAAATCGTGCCTGTATTAACGGATGTATTCAGTAAATAAGTAAGTGAAAAAGGGTGCAGCAGCACCCTTTTTCCATACCCAAAAAAAGACGGAAACATTACGAATGATCATGTTTCCGTCTTTTTGCTTAATTCAAGGAATCCTTCTCCTTTTCATAGGCGATGACAATCAATTCTTTATTCGCTTCCTCGCCAAGCTTGCTTTCAAAGCTTTTCAACTCATCCAATAAATCTGGTGAAAGATTGGCAGCCGTATAATCCTGCTCGGGTGTCATGCTTTTCGCTCCCTTCCATATCGACATATTTCCTGTTATTTATTCTGTCGGTTTTGAAAAGGTTCTATTCGCCAGCAAGATCGTTCTTCAGGATATTTTACTAATGGATGTGGCAAGTTTATCAAGCAATAAGGAGCTTTCCAGATCGAGGCCCTGTACATGTACGGAAATGCCTTGTTGCTGATATTTATGGACAACCGTATCGACAGCAGCGACCGCAGAAGCATCCCATATTTTTGAATGGGAAAAATCAATGATGATCGCATCTGCATCATCATTAACATCGAATTTTGAAACAAAGTCCTGCACCGAAGCAAAAAAGATTTGTCCTCGAATCTCGTAAATCATTTTTTTATTGATTATGTCTGCCGTTTTTTCAACCGTCACCTTGGATATCTTGGCCGAGAAGAAAATCATGCTCAAGAGCACCCCGGCAAAAACCCCTTTCGACAAATCATGTGTATAAAGGACGATGAGGACTGTTACAATCATCACGGCTGCATCCGTCTTTGGCGCTATCTTGATCCTCTTTAATGAAGACCAGTCAAATGTCCCGATGGAAACCATGATCATGACAGCAACGAGTGCAGCCATGGGGATTTTTATAAGGACGCCATTCAATGCGACAATCAATACCATAAGGAAGGCGCCTGCCACAAATGTGGAAAGCCTGCCTCTCCCTCCGGACTTGATGTTGATTCCGGATTGCCCGATCATCGCACATCCCGCCATCCCGCCAAAACATCCGGCGATGACATTGCCTATGCCCTGACCCTTAGCTTCCAGATTTTTATTGCTTGGCGTGTCTGTCAGCTCATCGACTATTTGGGCCGTCAACAATGATTCGAGAAGTCCTACAAACGCAAGAGCAATGGAATAAGGAAAAATGATGGCCAAAGTCTCGAATGTCAAAGGGACGTCCGGAAGCATGAGTATGGGGAGTGCTTCGGTCAATTGCCCCATATCCCCAACCGTACGTACCGTCGCCCCGGTGGATATGGCGGCGATCGTCATCAATACGATGGCAACGAGGGGGGAAGGGATGGCCTTCGTAAGCAGCGGAAAAAGATAAATGATCGCTAATGATACGGCGGTCATGACATACATGATCCAAGATTCACCTGCGAAATGGGTAAGCTGTGCAGTGAAAATCAATATGGCTAAAGAATTCACAAAACCAGTCATGACTGGTTTGGGGATGAATTTCATTAATTTCCCGATTTTAAAGGCACCGAGTATAATTTGCAGCAAACCAGTCAATATCGTTGCAGCAAGTAAATAGTTTAGGCCATGATCTTTCACAAGGTCGACCATGACGAGTGCCGTTGCTCCAGTGGCAGCAGAGATCATTCCCGGCCTTCCGCCGACAAAAGAGATGACGATGGCAATGCAGAATGAGGCGTATAGACCGACCATTGGGTCAACACCAGCAATGATCGAAAACGCAATGGCCTCCGGGATCAATGCCAAGGCAACGACAATACCCGAAAGAACATCGCCGCGGACGTTGCCGAACCATTCTTGTTTGTATGCAGATATATTCATGAAATGCTCCTTTTACTTTACAAATGTTTGCTATTTTTTAACGCTCTAAATTATAGCATGAGACCCTCTTTCAATCTAATGGTAATTGATTTGAAAGTCCTGTGGTATCAGGGGGATGACATCATTAATGAGGCGGGGCAAATCACGTTGGAGGTAAAGGATAGGAGTTTACGGAGGAGACAATCCCTCGTTCGTTATTGAAGCGGGTGTATGGATGAAACAAGGGGTGCTTCATGCAGATAAGTGAAAAGCTATCACCTTATAAAAGGTATTAAGATTGATAGAAATAGCTTGTTGAATGGCAAGTAGGTTAGGTTTTACCTAAAAACATTCCCCTCCTGACACCTGACTTGAATCTGGTGCAGCATCAACGTAAGAAAGGAAGGGAACAGTCAGGGTATAAGGGATCATTCCTCATGCTTGATGCTGGACTTGCATATTGGGCATGACACTTCCTTATAATGTTTGAACGTGATTTTTCGAAGGTCGCTTCTGGTCAGTATGGCAAAAACATGATATCTTTTGCCGCATGCACACGTATTTTTGTCTTTAACGATGTGCCGCTCATCCGTATTAGCTGAATAAATGGTTGGAAAAAACATATAAAACCCTCTTTTTTTTAATGTTAGGCAAATTAAAAAAGGGGCAAGAAATAAATAATTAAACAATCTAATCAAGATAAATCTTGGCGGCCCGGCTGCCATGACAACTAAGTCGTTGGTTTAGGCCCGTGGCTTTGCGTCTTTTATTTTCATAAAATTTGCCTATTTAATTATTTTAACATAAAATGACAAGCGATTATGAAAGGATGAGTAAATACTTTGTTCAATGACACGTCTGCATGCTACTTGAACCTCTCTTTACAAGGAGTGCAGGTAATTTCCTCCATGGGCTTGAAAACAACTCGCTTCAAATCTTTTTTCTCGACTAACCGTCGATAATTATGGATAATGCCACATTCGCAATAACGCTGATTTTTGATGATGTGTACTTTTGAATAAAATGTGAAAGTCGGGTACATGATTAGCTCCTTATAAGTGGGTATAATATACTGGGTATATTATACTACTTTCGAGCGGTTCTTGAGAACTGATTTTATAGGAATATGGTATTTAAACGAAGTAGCATAGTGGATTCTTTGAAGGATTTTCAGCGGTTTTTATCACTGCAATGACTGGACTTCACATTCATTTTACATGTATAAGTTTCTTTTACTTGAAAAATCTTGTCCGTCTCATTGCACTGCACTTTTGCATTGACCTAATATAATTCCCGTAGACCATACAAAAAACTCGCGAGTAAAGCTATCTATGTCGCGAAAAAAGTTCTCCATTTAAGGAGAAAGCTGCTGAAAAAACGAGACGCGCACCCAATTCGAGAGTAAAACAGCAAACCCCCAGAGTAAGGAGCCCAGACTCAAAGAAAACGGCTGTATTTTTGCAAACGAAGGATCCGATAGAAAAGATGTGATACGCGAAGAAAGGTTATATGAACTGTTTTATTGAGGGGAGTGGAAACTAAAGAAGAGGCTGCCTGAAAAATACAGGCAGCCTCTTCTTAAAGTGGAGTAGTTTTCATTATAAAGTCCACTTTAGTTGGGAAGCAGGCGCTTATAGTAAGCATTAGTGGGAACGGGCCAACTCTGGGTTACGGTGCATCGCGAAATAAAGGACCAGTCCGGCGATAAGGAGCAATGTGCTGGTCGTGATGAAAACAGCGGAGAATCCATAGAAGCCAGCGACCATTCCGCCCATTGCAGGTCCGATGATATTGCCTAAAAATCGAAGACTTGTATTGTATCCGAGTACTTCCCCTTGCATGGATACGGGCGCTTCCTGGCGGATATACGCGATCCTTACCGGGATGATGCCGCCTATGGCTATGCCTAATAGGAATCGGACAAAAACGAGCTGCCAAAACTGATCGATGAAAGCGCCGGGCAAGTAAACGAGTGCTGTCAGAAAAAGTAGCAGCACAAGGATTTTCACATGACCGTGCCTGTCGCCAATTTTGCCCCAATGACGCGCCATCAGTAGATTTCCCAGTCCTGCCGCGGAAAAGGCGATCCCAGAATAAAATCCTAGATTCGAAGTCCCGTGCAGCTCGCCGACGTACAAAGAAAGAATCGGCTGGATGCTGAAGTGGGCAACTTGAACAAGTGTTGAAATGAGCATGATATTGACGAGAATTGGGTTGCGCAGGATATGAGAGAGAACCTCCCTGCTTGTGTAGCTCGATTTTGTTCCCTGCTGCCGTTCCATTTGGTATTCCTTCGTTGCAATGACAAGAAGGCCAGAAATGAAAATGGTGATCGAGGTGAACTTAAAGGCAGTGGAGTAGCCGACGGTGTCGGCAAGGATGCCTCCAAGCAATGGACCGAAAAGCGAGCCAGTTATATTCCCCGTTTGCAGCGTCCCGAGTACGCGGCCAGCAATTTCTTTCGGAGTCTGGGTCGAAATGAAGGCCTGTGACATTGAAATGAAGCCAGTGAATATCCCCGTGAACATCCTTAAAATGAATAGCTGCCAAACATTTTCAACGAATCCCATCAAGAAAATGGACAGTCCCATCCCGAAGGCACAGGCGATCAAGATTTTCTTTCTGCCATACCGATCGCCAATTCGTCCCCAAACCGGAGAAAATAAAAAAGCAGTCACAAAGGTGATTCCGAATGTCCACCCTGACCAATGCTGGATATATTGTGTCGAATAATTGCCGAATGTACCAATGTATAAAGAGATGAATGGAAGAACCATCGTCATGCTGCCGCCGATGAAGAAGTTGGCGAACCACATGATGGACAAGTTTCGTTTAGCTATTTGATGTTGTTTCATTTTACACTCAACACTTCTTTCCTCAGAAAATACTTCGGGTTCCTAAATAATAGTATACAGAATTTAACTAATTTATTAAATGATTTTGCTTTTTGTACAGAAAAACAGGTTTTGTAATGAATGAACGGATGTTATAATTTTAAAATGTTTAATTTTTCAGAAAATTAAAATTTGGTGGAAGGGGTTTTAAATTGTTAACTATTCTGGGGTTTTGCATGATTGTTACGTTCCTTGTCTTGGTCATCACAAAGCGATTATCGGTCGTCGTGGCTTTTATCTTCACGGCAATCGCCTTTGGTTTGATAGGCGGTTTTGCCTCCGAGATGGGAGATATGATGGTGGCAGGGATACTAAAGGTGGCACCAACAGCGGTGATGATCGTTTTTGCCATATTATATTTTGGTTTGATGATTGACGTTGGATTGTTTCAGCCCATGATTGGGAAAATCTTGAGCTATGTAAAAGGAGATCCGCTAAAAGTTGTCATGGCAACGGCCATCATTACGATATTGGTAGGCCTGGATGGAGACGGTTCTTCTACCTTCATGATCAGCGTTTCGGCCATGCTGCCGCTTTATCTGAAACTGGGGATGAATAGACTTGTCTTGGCCTGTGTCGTCGGCTTAGGAGCGGGTGTCATGAATATGATACCTTGGGGAGGACCCTTGGTCAGAGCGGCAGCCAGCCTTCAGGTTGAAGTATCGGATTTATTCATTCCGCTCATTCCCGTCATGATTTGCGGATTATTATGGACGCTTTTTTCAGCATATATCCTCGGTAAAAAGGAAAGGGAGAGGTTGGGGGTCAGTATGTTGGAGACGAACCTGCCGCCTGGAATGAGTGAACAGGCCGCTGCCGTCGAAACCGGATCCGGAAAACAAGCCAAGTTATTTTGGTTTAACTGGCTGTTGACGATATTACTGATGGTCATGTTGGTGTTGGAAGTGCTTCCAATCCAAGTTTTATTTGCTTCGGCATTTGCCGTTGCTTTATTCGTTAACTTCCCGAATCCGAAAGAACAGCAGGAAAGACTACTAAGTCATGCCAATAGTTTCGTGCTGATTTGCACACTCATTTTTGCTGCAGGGATTTTTACGGGGGTATTCACGGAAACAAAGATGATGGACTCGATGGCTGCTACCATCGTAACAGTCATTCCGGATTGGCTAGGGGCACATCTGCCGCTCGTTGTGGCGCTTACAAGCCTGCCGATGGGATTCATTTTTTCACCTGATGCTTATTATTTTGGCATTTTGCCGATCATCAGTGAAACGGCATCGAACTTTGGCATTGCACCTGCAGAAATAGGAAGGGCCGCTTTGCTGGGGCATTCGACCACAGGGTTCCCATTATCTCCGCTGGTGCCTGCAACCTTCATATTGATTGGCCTTGTTGGTGTGGATTTTTCCGATCACCAAAAATTCCTGTTTAAGTGGGCGTTTGGGACAACCATCGTCATGACCATCGCAGCCATTGCCTTTGGCGTCATCCCTTTGTGATGGATGAGCCAATCAGCCTAGGATGTCCAAGTCTTGCCTGAGAAGTTAGTAAGGCATTTACCTTCACCATTTTAATCTATTTTACCATTTCACCCTCTTTCTGTTTATTCTTCCATATTAGTGGAAAACATTAGGATAGATGGATAACGGAAAGAGAGGGAATGATCATGAACTATAAACGAAAGCTTGTGCTGCCCATGTGTGCTGCCTTTTTACTTTATGGCTGCAATGCAGCGAATGATTCCAATCAGGGTGACAAAAATGTCGAGGACATGAATACGATAGGACAAGGAACCCAAACGGACGCGGATCCACAGGTGAAGGCGGAAGTTAAGGATGTGGAAGGGAAAACACTTGGCACCGTGAATTTTACCGAAGAAGGGAATGCAGTTTTGATCCAGACAGCTTTGGAAGGGCTTGAACCAGGCTACCACGGCTTTCATATTCATGAAAATGCGATTTGCGAAGCAGAGGCTAAGGATGGTCCATTCACTACAGCTGGAGGGCACTTCAATCCAACTGATGAAACGCACTCCCATCATGCGGGCGATATGCCTCCTTTATTTGTAAAAGAGGACGGCACGGCAAAATTTACGGCAACGCTGGATAACATGTCGATCGACCAATTGAAGAAGGAAGAGCTGGCAGTCATCGTTCATGCAAACCCAGACAACTTTGCCAATATTCCAGACCGCTATGAAGCCAATGGACAAGAAGGCCCTGATGAAGATACGTTGAAAACGGGAGATGCTGGCGATAGACAAGCTTGCGGGATAATTGTAAGCGCGGAAGAAAAATAACCATCATTGAAGCAAGGTGCAGGCAATAGGGCTTCGGAATGTTCCCATTCCGAAGCTTTTTGATTTTTATTCAGTTTTTTCTTTTATGTTTAAAGAAGGTTTTTCCTATATTGATATAGAAGTAAAAGAGGAAGTGCAGGGACAATTTAAGGAGAAAAAATTTTAGAGAATCCAATAAGTTGAGATGATCGAGAACATAGGTTTGATTTTGGCGAATAATTTTCGGAGCAAAATGGCATGGACTAGCAGGATAAAAATTTCACGGTTAAGGCGCGAAACCAACTAGTGAAACGCCCCATTCCAAAAAGCAAACTCACTGGAAAATGGTCGGTTTCAGCATAAAAAGAACCCGAATCAGGACCAATGTCCACAAATTCGGGTTCGATGAATCATTTTGCAGCAAGGCCGTCTTCGATCCGCTGCAATCTCTCAGCGACTTCTTCTTCAGAAAGACCATGTTCGACTATATAGCGGTTACGCGGGTGCACACGGCATTCGTGGGAACAGCTGCGCATATGTTTGTGCTCGTTTTCTTCACTGCAAAGGATTTTCTTGTTGCATTCAGGATTGGCACAATTGACATATCGCTCACACGGTTCACCTGAATAAATATCACGTCCGACGATGACATGTTCTTTTTGATTGATGGGAACGGCGATTCTTTCATCGAATACGTACATTTGACCATCCCAAAGGTCACCTTGGACTTCAGGGTCCTTTCCGTATGTCGCGATTCCGCCATGCAGCTGACCGACATCCTCAAAGCCTTCTTCGACAAGCCAGCCGGAGAATTTTTCACAACGGATGCCGCCTGTACAATACGTCAGGATTTTTTTGCCTTCAAACATTTGTTTATTTTCGCGGACCCAATCCGGAAGTTCACGGAAATTCGTGATATCGGGCTTGATAGCCCCCCTGAAATGGCCTAAATCAAACTCATAGTCATTTCTGGCATCAAGGACAATCGTATCTTCAGCTTGCATTTGCTCGAAAAATTCCTTTGGGCTCAAGTAGCGGCCCGTCGTCCGGTTCGGGTTAATGTCATCTTCCAAGCGGAGGGTGACAAGCTCATTACGCGGACGAACATGCATTTTCTTGAATGCGTGGCCATCGGCTTCATCGATTTTAAACACGATATCGGCAAAGCGGGAATCGCTTTTCATCATGTCCATATATTGATTGGTTTGTTCAACCGTACCTGAAACAGTCCCGTTGATTCCTTCCGTTGCCACGAGGATCCTGCCTTTTAATTCAAGAGCTTTACAGGCCGCAAGATGCTCGACTGCGAATTCTTCGTGATTCTCGATAGGTACATATAAATAATAAAGTAATACTCTATATGGTTTTGTTTCCATTTTTTTTTTACCACCTATGTTTTATATTTGCAAGATATAAAGGGTGATCATTTAGACACTTATCTCTTACAGACAATCATTATACCAAGAAAACGTAAAAATGATAAGAGCATGAATGAAAATCAAAAGGAGTTGTGTGGAATGTTCAAAGATTTATTGAGATATCCCATCATTCAAGCGCCTATGGCAGGAGGGGCATCGACTCCAAAGCTTGCAGCTGCTGTATCCAATGCGGGAGGGCTGGGATTTTTAGCAGGTGGTTATAAGACTGCAAAAGAGATGAAAGATGAGATAGAGCAAACCCGTCGTTTGACGGAGTTTCCTTTTGGCGTGAATGTTTTTGTACCGGGAAACGAAGCAATTGATGAAACAGCAGTGGCCGCCTACCGTTCAAGAATCGAAAATGCTGCCAGAAGTGTGGGCGCCACCGTCGGCTACGGAGCCGGTGATGATGATGATTGGGTAAATAAATTGGCTGTATTGAAAGAAATCAAGGTCGATTTCATCAGTTTTACCTTTGGGTGTCCTGAATCCCGTGTATTAAGGAACCTTCAAGGCACTGGTGCCCTCATTGCCGTGACCGTAACCAACCTTCAGGAAGCAAAAAAAGCGGCAGATGCCGGTGCCGACGTTTTATGTGTGCAAGGGATGGAGGCAGGGGGGCATCGAGCCAGCTTTGAAAACAGGACAGAAGACGATTATGGCCTGTTGGTATTAATAAGGATGATTGAAAATGAACTGAACTTGCCGCTCATTGCTGCGGGAGGATTGATGCATGGGAAGGATATCGCTGCGGTGCTCGCTGCGGGAGCAATGGCGGCACAATTGGGGACGGCATTCCTTCGCTGCCCAGAAAGCGGGGCAAGTCCAGTCCATAAGGCAGCACTCAATGATCCGCGATTTAACCGAACTGCAGTTACCCGGGCTTTTAGCGGCAGGAGGGCACGCGGGTTGGTGAACCACTTTATGGAGGTGAATGATCACGCTGCACCAGCCGCCTATCCATTTGTCCATCACATGACCAAGCAAATGAGGAAAGTGGCAGGGCAGAAAGGCAATCCTGAATTGATGGCTTTATGGGCAGGACAAGGGTATAAGCTTAGCAGGGAAATTCCTGCCGCTGAATTGGTCGAGCTTCTAATGGAAGAGCTAAAATGGGGAGGAGTGGATGGAGATGGAGATAAGGCAGTTATTCATCGGTGAGTCCCCGCCGCTGCACCTGTTGCTTTTGGCAGATCCATCAAAGGAAATGGTAGAGGATTACTTGGGTAAAGGGATATGCTTTGTTGCAGAGCGAGACAAGCAAATCCTCGGCGTGTATGTTTTGCTGCAAAAAGGAACGGATATGATGGAGATAAAAAATATCGCAGTGGATGAAAAGCATCATGGAAAAGGAATTGGGAGACAATTGATTGGGCATGCCATTGGCTACGCAAGGGAGCAAGGGTATAAATTGATGGAAATCGGCACAGGGAATTCGAGTATTGGACAGCTTGCTTTATACCAAAAATGCGGATTTAGAATAGTTGGCGTCGATCGAGACTTTTTTACTAAACATTATTCCGAGGCGTTGTATGAAAATGGAATTCAGTGCCGTGATATGGTTCGCTTGTCACGAAACATTATGTGAACGGCCATTTTGGATACGACGAAGGAGGAGGGACCAGAAAACATGAGCCTATCTAGATACCGATAGGTCCGACTCGTTCAAAAAGGAAGGATAACATGGTTGAGAAAATTGACGCGAGGAATTCCGTCTTGCTGCTAAAATCCATTCCATCCTTGCAAGGGAGCTGCAACTGGACGATACAGCTAGCTCCGCAACTTTTTGAAAAACTTTCAGTTACTATGGAGTATCCAAAGAACCCAGGTGCTTTGATCAGTAGAGGGTTAACGGATAGAAACAGACGGTTTCCGGAATAATTCTGGGAACTGTCTGTCTTTTTATGGGAAATGGTCATGAAAAACGCCATCTGAATAAAAAATAAATACGATTTTTCGTAAAATGCTGCAGCATGCAAGTTGAAGTGAGCTTGCATCATCGCTGACACGTGTTGGTAAACGTAAACAACAGCAGCCAGCAGTGAATCAATACTAATTGAATCGCTGCATGCCGGGGGATGGAGCATGGCTTCGATTTATCCTTCATAGAAGCAATCCGAGTTTGGAAAAAGGCTTGGCAATGGTTTCATGCATCTTAGAAAGATAACTTACGAATAGACGGTGATTTCAATTTCTTATATTATTGAGAATTTTAAGGACGGTCTGAAAAAATAACTCCTGTTCTTCTTCCGTGATCCCCTCCAAGGCTTTTCCTTCAATCTTTTCTGCAATTTTAAGGCATTTAGTATGTACTTCCTTGCCCCGGGGAGTCAGTTCGATTCTTTTTTCCTGTTCATCTTTTCCTGGAACTTGCTTAATCATATTATTTTGTTCCATGCTGTTGACCGAACGGGTGATGATGACACTATCTACATCCAAGTAATTGCAAATATCGGGTATGGTGGAATATCCACAATTCTTTAAATAATTCAAGATTGTCCACTGATTATGATAAATTTCAAGGGCTGTGATTTGCTCATTCATTTTGCTGACTAATGATCGGGAAACTTGTAAATATTGATGAAATAATTGAGTAGGGTTCATATGATTCTCCTTTATAATGGTCGACCAATCCATTATATTCTTTAATTCTTAAAAGTCTATTGTAAAGAATCATTCATTTCAGTCAATGTTTATTTTTGGAATAAAAACACGAACGGGGGACGAGAATGGCGGTGGAATTGAATTTGATGGAAGTCCAATCTCCTGAATCATGACAAAATGGAGCTTAACGAAGTGAAAACTGGAAAAAATGCGGGCGAATATTATTTTTTTGCTGGCTCGGTCGGCGAAATGGGCTTGGGGGTCATTACAAGTGCTTCGCAGGGGCCTGGATTTCTTTTCTGCAAGAAATGTAAGGCTCCAGAAGAGGCAGGCTGCCTCAGGAAGATGATGATTGTGCTCTTGGGAGCATAAACCAAAACCAGCCTGTGATCGGCTGGTTTTGGTTTAAAACTTCTCGCTCGTGGAGCGATGCTTCGTTTCCTTTTTATTTCGTTCTTCTTGTCGTTCATATTTAATTTCATCGATGGGTAAATCTTCGATGGGCATGACGACTTGGTCACGTTCCAGCTGCTTTTCTTGATTTTCTTTGAATGCCTTGGATTTATCGTTACGCTCTTCAAGATACTTTTCCTTATCTTTGTTATCCACAGTCAATCCCTCCATCTCTTTGTAACTCTTTTTCCCTAAATTAAGAAAATAAAACGTGTATGCGAAATATATGTGACCCCGTTTCATAAATATAGAGAGAACAAGAAAGAGCAAGGAGGGTTTGCTCAGTGAATGTTGCTGATTTTTTTCGCTGGTTTTGGAGGGGGATTATCCTCTTGGGCATAATATTCATTATTCCTTATTCATGGGCTTTGATCTTGGCGTTACTCACTGCGATTCTTTTGGATGGATTGGTCCGGATGATTAGTGAAACGGCAAAGCTGCATCGATTATGGGCCGTCTTGATTTCATTCGTTTTATATGTAGGCAGTCTGCTTGGCATCACCTATTTTTCCTTCTCGGTTTTAATCAAAAAAATCATGGTCTATTCAGAGGAATTTCCTGAATTGATACGTCAAATGTATTTGACGGCGATATTGCCTGTCATAAGGCAATGGGAACAATATTCCCAAACGCTTCCGCCAAATCTCATCCAATCTGTGGAACAAACGATGGAAAAGGGCGTCAAGGCACTTGAGGGTTTCACGGAGGGCTTTGTTCAGGATATGGTCCAGTTCGTTACGCTAATTCCGGGTTTATTCATTGATTTGCTCATTTATTTAATCGCTTTATTCTTGATCAGTTTGGAATTGCCTAAGTTAAGGAAAAAGGGAGTCCAATACTTAAAGACTTCCACTTTTCAAAAAATATCGCTAGTTTATCATGATTTAAGCAATGCAGCAATTGGCTTCATCAAGGCACAGGTCCTTTTGAGTCTAATTACGTTCATCATGGCATATGGGGGGCTATGGTTGTTAAATGTGAAATATGCAATCCCTTTGGCTCTGTTAATTGTTGTCGTGGACATTCTCCCCATATTGGGTACGGGATCTGTTCTCGTTCCTTGGGCAGCCATCGTTTGGGCACAAGGAAATCATCATTTAGGGATTGGCCTGGTTATCCTGTTCCTGGTCATAACAATCGTAAGAAGGACGATCGAACCAAAAATCTATTCCGCAAATATGGGGTTGTCCCCATTGGCTTCATTGATAAGCCTTTATTTAGGTTTTAAAATGCTTGGCTTCGTCGGGCTTTTTCTTGGTCCTTCGCTGCTCATCGTTTATGATACGTTAAAGAAAGCAGGTGTCATCAAATCCAACTTTAAATTATGAAACAACGGTTAAAGATTTTTGGCGTGGTTTCTAATATCGGACATATCTTTTATTGCCCTGCCTTGGCCATGGCAATGAGAGCAATCCCGGGAAAAGAATTGAAGATAGCGGGTTTTACCTTTCCCTTTGCAGTGCTGGCAAATGGTTATTAGTTTCATAATTCTTCACTCCTTCATAAATATTGCTTTTCTAACAGTATGAAACAATAAAGGTTGAACTATACTCGTTGTACTCATTCAATCTTGATGGGGGTTTATTTTGTTTATAATATGCTGTTTATCATTTCATGTACCAATGAAACGAAAATACCCCCCGTGCCTCAACAAGATGAGGAACGGGGGGTATTTTCATGAAACGATTTCGGTTTGCGAAATCATCGGAAATTCTTTTACTTCGCTAACTATTTTTGCTGGTTTATATATTTCAATATAACGAATATGGTGATCTTCCATTTCTTTTATCCTAAAATTATAAGGTCCAAAAGTTAAGACATCACCTTGCTTTGCCTCGTAATTCTCGGTAAGGATCCAGCCGCCCATCGTATCGATGTCTTCATCATTTATATCCAAACCAAGTAAATCATTCACTTCGCTGACCAATACCTTCGCATCGATAATATAATGATCTTCTTTTAATTTGCGTACGTCGGGCACTTCATCCAGGTCGAATTCATCACGGATATCGCCAACGATTTCTTCGAGGATATCTTCAACGGTTACCAAACCTGATGTACCGCCGTATTCATCCATGAGGATAGCCATGTGGATACGTTCCTTTTGCATTTTTAAAAGTAAATCGTGAATCGGGATGCTATCGATGACGCGGATGATCGGACGAACATATCTGTTGATCGATGCAGCCGCATGATTGCTCTTGTCTATCATTTCAGTGAATAGTTCCTTGATATTGACCATTCCGATGACGTGATCTTTATCGCCATCGATGACAGGATAACGGGTGAAGTTGTCTTCCGCCATGACCGTGAAAAACTGTTCGATCGTATCATCCTTGGATATCGTTGCAATTTCAGTACGTGGAACCATGATTTCTTTTGCAATCCGATCATCGAATTCAAAGATCTTATTCACGTATTTAAACTCAGATTGGTTAATTTCGCCACTTTTATAGCTTTCGGAAACAATGATACGCAGCTCTTCTTCTGTATGAGCCAAATCATGTTCAGAAACCGCTTTTAATCCTAGCATTTTGGTCAGAGCCCTTGCAGAACCATTCAGTACCCAGATGAAAGGGTACATGATTTTGTTAAAGCCTATTAAAGGTTTGGAAACCAATAACGTGACCTGCTCCGCTTTTTGAATCGCCAATGTTTTCGGTGCCAGTTCCCCAACGACTACATGTATGAACGTTATGGAAGAAAAGGCAATCGCAACTGAGAGTACATGTGAAGCAGATTGAAGGTTTAATTGATTCAAAAGTGGTCGCAAAATGTTTTCAACCGTCGGTTCTCCAAGGAACCCGAGCCCTAAGGCCGTTACGGTAATGCCGAGCTGGCAAGTCGAAAGGTATTCATCCAGGTTGGATATGACCTTCCTTGCTGAAAGAGCATTCGGATTTCCTTCTTCAATTAATTGATCGACCCTCGTGCTTCTCACTTTAACGATCGCAAACTCCGTAGCAACAAAAAATGCTGTTAAAGCAATTAAAATGGCAATAATTACCAAGTTTAATATGTCCAAATAGTCTCCCTTACATCGTCTCCGAGACGAATAAGGAGTCCACCTCCTACATTTTTAAAATATACAAGTATATTTTTTTTGTCTTGCCAAATATTTTGGGACCGGTCGTACATAGCTTGAAGAGAATTATAGTGTATGCCGATAAGCGATGCGCAGACGGGAAATAGAAGAATTCCTGCATAATGGCTTGCATCCATTTATCAAAGGTATGCACATGTCCGTTACGCAAAGCAGCGTCCGTCCGTCAAAACGAACATTCTTTAATGCCCCATCAAATCACCTCAATTAATTAATTTAAATACTTTCATTATAGAAAGAGAACATCATTCAGTCAAACAGCTTACTGCTCCTTAAATCAGGTAAATTGCTTGTAAAGAGTCAATTTGAGCTAATAATTAGCCGTTTTTGGCTGTTTTCTCTACTTTATTGTATTATATGATGGAATATTCTGAAAATTAATGGGCTGATTCATAAATAATTGCAGTTTTCATTATTATTTGGACTGTATAATCATATTCTTAGAAGAAGGACAGGTTTTATGGCGTATAAAAGGGGGACATTGATGAAAATGATGGAAAGGATTGCGGCGGTTCTTGCCGGCAGCATGCTTGTAGGGGTGGGTATCAACTTCTTTCTGATACCCTATCATTTATTGGATGGAGGCATGATCGGGATTGGCCTGATTTTTCATTACTATATCGGACTTCCAACAGGGTTGGGGGTAATCCTCAGCAGTATTCCATTATATATATATGCTTGGTACTTTGAGAAAAAGCTATTTCTGAACAGCCTGCATGGGTTGTTATTTTCTTCTTTATGCATCGATATTTTTTCGGATGCCATCACCGGTTGGCATTTACCGATTTATGTTAGTGCTGTAATCGGGGGAGCGTTGATCGGGCTCGGAATTGGCTTGATGCTTCGGTATGGAACCTCTACAGGCGGAACGGATATGCTGGCACAGATCCTTTCGAGGAAGAGCGGACTGAATGTTGGTTTGCTGATTTTCTTCATTGATGGATGTGTTCTGCTTTTCGGGTTGAGTGTTGTAGGGACTTCCGTCTTTTTATATTCATTTTTAACGATCATTGCAGTAGCCATGCTGACTTCAGTCACCGTGATGCGAACGGCTTGATGTTAATTTACGTATAAAAATCTGAAAAAAGGAAAGGATGGGCAATATGAATAGGACGGAGTTTTAGTCCAATAACCGGTAAGGGGAAATACGAATGAAAAAAATCTATATGTGCTCCGCGTTGTTAATTATGCTGGCTGGCTGTCAACAGGCAGAAATGCAAGAGGATAAAGAAGTGAACAGTGCCGTTCCGGATTCCATGGAAGCATCGATCGCGATTAAAGGGAGTTTGGATAAAGGAAAGGAAGTCATTCTTGAAACGACAGTGAAACAAGGAAGCCGCTTAGTGAATGAAGCTGATGAGGTGTTATTTGAAGTGAGAAAGTCCGGACAAGACAAAAGGGAAATGTTGGATTCGAAAAATACGGGGAGCGGCAAGTATCAAGTGATGCATACGTTTACGGAGCAAGGGAAATATATTGTTATTGCCCATGTAACGGCCAAGGGCCTTCATGTGATGCCTGAAAAAGAAGTTGTCATCCCAGAACA
Source organism: Peribacillus sp. FSL E2-0218 (assembly GCF_037992945.1). Lineage (NCBI taxonomy): Bacteria > Bacillati > Bacillota > Bacilli > Caryophanales > Bacillaceae > Peribacillus > Peribacillus sp. FSL E2-0218. The sequence continues at coordinate 1,180,017 of NZ_CP150304.1, forward strand.
TGAGAATGAAAGTGCAACGGCTCATCCCAGTACGGATGTATCGATTGAGTTCCAAAGCAACCCTGTAAAGGCTGGCAGCAGCTCGACCTTTGCCGCGAGCGTAGAATTGGATGGGAAACCGCTGACAAATGCAGACGTGAATTTCGAGGTATGGAAGGATGGCAGCGAAGAAAGTCATTTCACCAGGGCTGAGGACGAAGGAAATGGGAGATATCAAAATAAGGTGTCATTCGTTGAACCGGGTACCTATAAAGTGCAGGTGCATGTCGAGAAAGATGAGGTCCACGAACACCAGTTGCAAACCATTCAAGTGAATTGAAAAATGAATAAGGATAACATGCTTTTTAGCTTAAATCGATTTTATAGGTTTTACCCATTATTAAAATGGGAAGGTAAAGAATAACGATACGATACAGCAGAAAGGGTGAGGTGAGCATGAAGAACCGAATCATCAATAAGTATAAGGATCTCGGGATTCATATTGAAAAAACGAAATCACGGCAGGAGATTTTCAACAATGTTTCGCAAACGGATTCATCCTTACTCACCACAGCTGCTTTTTTGCAATTCGTCCGAAAAACGGAGGCTAAAGGAATATTGATGCAATGAGAGACCGGAGCACATATTTGCTGGTCTTTTTTTTGTGCAATAATCTAGGCGGTACCGAGTATCGGGCAGAATATGAAAAACCGAATAGAACGCTGTGTCCCGAATAGGATATAAGGACAAACATTTTGAAATTGGTGTTAAGGGGAGTCCGATTGAATGGTATCACAGCTTATAATGACGATATTGAATTGGTTTGCCGGAATGGGGTATTTGGGCATATTATTGGGGCTGATGGTCGAAGTCATCCCGAGTGAGCTTGTTCTTGGATACGGCGGATATTTGGTAGGCTTAGGAAAAATGAATTTTTGGGGAGCCGTCCTTGCAGGGGTAGCAGGAGGGACGATGGCCCAGTTATTTCTTTATTGGGCTGGTTACTATGGCGGACGGCCTTTTTTGTTGAAGTATGGAAAATATATTTTAATAAAGGAAAAGCATATTTTTATGTCCGAACGTTGGTTTCAACGTTATGGGGTAGGGGTCATTTTCACGGCTCGATTCATCCCGGTTGTCCGCCATGCCATTTCCATCCCGGCAGGAATAGCCAGGATGTCCGTATGGAAATTCATCTTCTATACGATTGCGGCAGTCATACCCTGGACCATTTTGTTTTTATCCTTAGGAAAAATCCTCGGTGATAATTGGCAGCAAGTCAGGGAAATCACTGCGCCATATCTAATTCCGGCAGCAGGTTTTTCCTTTGTTTTCATCATGCTTTATATCATATGGAAAAGGAAGAGTCCTCCCCCGGTCGTATTGGTTAAAAAAATAGGTCGGTTTTCTGATAAATGAATACAAAAAAACAGCCTCGTTGTTTACGGGGCTGTTTTTTCATCTATCTTTGGGGAAGGTCTTCCTCGAGAGGAAGCTTAACGACCTTTTTTGTCACTTCTATGGAACGAATGGCGTGATCTTCCATTTCAATCACCTTGAAGCAAAATCCGTCCTTTTCCATGATGTCCCCTACATTCACATCATAATTTTCCGTAAGCACCCATCCGCCGATGGTATCGACATCGTCTTCTTCCAAGTGAATGCCAAGTAGATCATTCACTTCCTTAACAAGAAGCTTCGAGTCTAAAATATAGTGCCCATCCTTAATTTTCCGGATGGATGCGACTTCATCGATATCGAATTCATCCCTGATTTCCCCAACGATTTCCTCGAGGATATCCTCGACTGTGACAAGGCCGGAGGTACCGCCGTATTCATCCATCAAAATAGCCATATGGATGCGTTCTTTTTGCATTTTCAACAGCAGATCATGTATAGGTATATTTTCCATGACACGAATGATCGGACGTGAGTAATTTTCAATCGCCTTGACTTGGATTTCCGGATTACGAATAAGGTCCGAGAACACCTCTTTCAAATTCACCAAGCCGATGACATGGTCTTTATCACCTTCGACAACAGGATATCGTGTGTACTTCTCCAACTTTGCCACATCGACGAATTCCTGTACCGTTTCATCTTTCGAAATGGTCATGATTTCTGTCCTTGGGACCATGATTTCTTTGGCAACACGGTCATCGAATTCAAAGATATTGCTTACATATTTGAATTCCGATTGGTTAATCTCTCCGCTTTTATAACTATCGGAAAGGATGAAGCGCAATTCTTCTTCGGTGTGGGCTATTTCACTTTCGGACGCAGGCTTGAAGCCAAATAATCCTACAACGAAGCGAGAAGAGTGATTCAATACCCAAATGAAGGGGAAGGCAATCTTATGGAAAAAAATCAGCGGGCCGGCAATAGCCAGGGCCACTTGTTCCGCCTTTTGAATGGCGACTGTCTTCGGTGCCAATTCACCAACAACGACATTCAGGAATGTTATCAGGGAAAATGAAATGACAAATGTCAGAATGCTTGTGACTTCCTGTGGGAAATGTAAGGCATTGAATAAAGGTCCTACCAATGTGAGGACAGTCGGTTGTCCCAGCCACCCCAATCCAAGGGCAGTCACTGTAATGCCGAGCTGTGTCGCGGAAAGGTATTCATCAAGATCGGATGTAACTTTCTTGGCCGCCATGGCTTTTTTGTTTCCCTCTTCAATCAATTGGTCGAGCCTTGAGCTGCGAACCCTGATGATCGAAAATTCGGAAGCTACAAAAAAGGCAGTTAAAGCGATTAAAATAATGACTAATAACAAACTTAATATGTCCAAATAGTGAGGGATTCCATTGAATCGCCGTTGATGCCGGACGACCTAATTATCCCAGTCACCTCCCAAAACCAATAATAAATGAAATGATTACCTTTTATAAATGGCAGATGAAAAATAAATATCGGTTTATTCCATATGAGAATTTTCGATCTATAGCGTCATTCACCTCGATCAGTAGCGGAACCTTCCTAATAGTATAAGTAAACGGAGGCCATTCAGTCAAAAATTTCACACTGAAAATCCAAGGAAATCAGGATATTTATTCATTATTTAGTTTGCAGCTGTATGGAAAAGGTCGTCAGGAAATCGGTTGAATGACATGATAAGGTTCCTTTATGTTTCAAAACGATTTCTTTACAGACGAATAGCCCCAGCCCCGTCCCCCTTTTTTTTGTGGTGATAAAAGGTTCAAAAATATTCGGCAGGACTTCTTCCGGTATCTTCGGACCATTGTTGGAAATATTCAAGGTAAGGATGCCAGGGGGTGATTCAGAGCCGGAAATATAAATGGATGGGGAAGGCATCCCAGTCACTACATCTAAGGCATTTAAAATGATATTCAATAACACTTGGCGAAATTCCTCTTCAGAACCTGAAATGACGGCATCATCGGCAACGTTACATGTAATCGAAGCGTTGACTTCCAAAATGCTGGGATATAAAAATTCAATTACCTCGTTAACCAGTCGGGAGATCGAAAATAGTTCTGTCGGCGATCCCGATGTTTCCTTTTTGGACATATTGAGGAATTGGGTAATCCGGTAATTGAGCTGATCCAACTCCTTGGAAATGATATCAAGATATTTGATTTCAGGTTGTTCTGCTTGTAGCAATTGTATGAATCCCATGATGGAAGTCAGAGGATTGCGGAATTCATGGACAAAACTTGAGGTCATTTGGCCTAAAAGTGTCAAACGGTCTTTATGGTTAGGGCTTATGAATTGATAGCGTTCGTCCAGTTCCTTCGTTTTCAAATCGGTATAATGGGATGATGCAAACTGAATGAGTTGATCGAAGTAAACGTTGATTTGCTTAATGAGAGCGGATCCTTCTTCCATAGGCATCCTGGAAATTAAAACGTGTTCAATGAAGATAGACCTTCCGATGGTTACAGAGGAAAAGAAAACTTCCATATTCAACTGCTTATTGACTCGGTCAGTTGCAATTTTTTCACCGATTACCCTCAGTATATCTCCCATGTCCGTATTCGATTTTTCAAGTTGATCCATCATTAAACTGAAAACGTTTTCCACTTCCCGCTTGAAGTAACCTACATATCCATCCGGTAAATGCAGCAGTTCATCTTTCCATTTAGAAAGGATAGTGCTCTTTTGAGAAGATAAAAAGTGAATGGTCATTTCTCGATTAGATACCATTTTGCCCTCCATACTGTAGGAAAATGAATTTACTTTTGACCCAGAAATTTATTTTCTTCAATAAAAATTACAAAATATCAAAATAATTACATGATGTGTTTATGATAACAGATTAATGGTGTTTAGACATGTGTCAATGGGTTAGTAATTCGTCAATCAATAAAAGAATACCTCTTTTTGTGCTGGTTTTATTACAGTTATTACAAGGATGAAAATAAAAAAAGGGAGTCCGTAAAGTTACTGACGGTCTCCTTTCCTGTTAATGGCAAATGGTTCGATGTGAACGATTGCATGCTGGATATTAAATTCTTTAAAAAGGTTTTCTTCGATATTAACAGTAATATCGTGACCTTGGATGACGGTCAAAAGAGGATCAACGAGCACGGTGGTTTCGAGCAGGATTTCACTTCCATGCATGCGTGCCTTAATTTCACTCATGCCTTTAACGCCTTCTGTCAATATAATGGTGTGACCAATCTTTTGCAGCAGCTGTTCGTCGAATCCATCGGTTAAAGAAATGGAGGCATCCCGGAAAATGCCCCATGCCGTTTTGCAGATGATGATACCCACGACTGCAGCGGCTATGGCATCCAACCAAGGAATTCCAAGCTTGGAACCGAGTATTCCTATAAACGCACCGACACTGACAAGGGCATCGGAACGGTTATCCTGTGCAACGGCATAAATGGAGGAGCTTTTGATTTTCTTACTTAAAACCAAATTGTAACGATAAATTCCGTACATGAAGAGAGCAGAGAAAAGTGCGACATAAGCGGTCAGCATATTCGGGACGGTCGTCGAATCTGGCTGGAAGAAGGATTCCACAGCACTGTATACAACCTGCAGGCCCACGGTTATCATGATGAAGGCAGCGACTAACGATGCTATGGTTTCCGCCCTTAAATGGCCGTATGAATGATTATCATCTGGCGGTCTCTTTGAAATTTTCAAACCAATCAATACGGCAATCGAGGCGATAATGTCGGTCGTATTATTTAAACCATCTGCCCAGAGTCCTTTGGATTCACCGAAATGGCCAAACGACAATTTAAGAGCGGACAAGAATATGTAAGCGGCAATGCTTATGTAGGCGCCTTTTTCAGCCGAAACCGAATGTTTATCCATGTCTATCCCCCTTTCCGATGATAATTAGGTTTATTCATGAAACAAACCATATTGAGCTGTACAATAATGGACAAAAGAAGTTGGTTGAAAGGGTGTATGCATTCTAATGCAATCATGAGTCGGTTAATTTTTTTGGAAACCAATAGTATATTCTAACCGTCGAACGATAAATAAATACTTCCGCAAGAGGAGCCAAAAAGACTGAAAGGGAAAATGCGATCATAACCTAAGCCACGATGGTCAACGGGGAGCATGAGGCTGCTTTTTTGTTTGCCTAGAAGCCATTTATTCATTCTTGAATGAAGATAATTTTGTTCGGTATGCCAAAAAAAGCAGGATTCTCTATGGAATCCTGCTCAGACTGTAGACAAACTCGATGAAAATCGAGTTTGTCTATTTTTATGGCTTGTACAATTTAGACGTTGATTTCCACTCCAGGCACTCGCTTTCCGCGGGCGGTCGGGGAGCCTCCTCGGCTTTGCCTGCGGGGTCTCCCCTAGACGCGCTTTTCCCGCAGGAGTCTCGAACACCCGCTCCAATCAACTTTGTCTTACCTTTTAGATAGAACACTTTTGACTGGAGTCATTTTTGTTTTAAAATTGAAGGATTAAAACTTGAGGTGATGAGGATGCTTTCTAAACATGATTCTATTCAGCGAGATCAACTTGAAATGATTACTTTAGATCAACTGGTGCCACCGAACCATTTGGTTCGTAAAATGGAGGCTGCCATTGACTTCACTTTCATTTATGACTTGGTGAAAGATATGTACTCAGAGGTAGGACGCCCAAGTATTGATCCAGTTATTTTAGTTAAACTGACTTTCATTCAATATACCTTCGGTATTCGTTCCATGCGTAAAACGATTGAAGAAGTTGAAACCAATATGGCTTATCGTTGGTTCTTAGGCTATGGTTTCCATGATAAAGTGCCTCATTTCTCTACGTTCGGAAAAAATTATGAGCGACGCTTTAAAGATACAGACCTGTTTGAACAGATTTTCTGTCGCATTTTAATGACAGCTGCTAATAAAAAGGTAATAAGTGTAGAACACGTTTTCGTGGATTCCACACATGTGAAAGCCAGTGCGAATAAACGGAAATTTGAAAAGAAAATCGTTCGTAAAGAAACACGAGCGTATCAAGGACGTCTTCAAGAAGAAATCAATCAAGATCGTGAAAACCACGGAAAGAAGCCTTTTCCACCAGATAAATTTGATAAGGAAGAAACCAAAGCAATTAAAGAAAGTACTACGGATCCTGAGAGTGGCTACTATGTGAAAGATGAACGAACAAAACAGTTTGCCTATTCATTCCATGCGGCCGCAGACGGCAACGGTTTTGTATTGGGAACGATTGTAACACCTGGTAATACACATGACAGTCATATTTTGGAGCCACTTGTTGAGCAAGTGATTGAGAAAGTTGGAAAACCAGAAGCAGTTGCCGCAGATGCAGCTTATAAAACACCAGCGATTACAAGCTACCTATTTAACAAAGAAATCACACCTGCTTTACCCTATACACGTCCTCGTACAAAAGAAGGATTCTTTCGCAAACATGACTATGTTTACGATGAACACTTTGATTGTTACCTTTGCCCTTCGGGAGAAACTTTAAAGTACTCAACAACAAATAAAGAGGGCTATCGCGAATACAAATCGCCCAAACAAATTTGTGCAACATGCTCATTTTTATCACGGTGTACGGAAAGCAAAGACCATCAAAAAGTAGTGACACGGCATATCTGGCAAGCATATGTGGAAGAAGCAGATCATCTGCGTCATCATCAAGAGGTAAAACCTATATATGCGAAACGCAAAGAAACGATTGAGCGTGTATTCGCAGATGCAAAAGAAAAGCATGGTATGCGTTGGACTACTTTAAGGGGACTTAAAAAATTGTCGATGCAGGCGATGCTTACTTTCGCTGCCATGAATATAAAGAAGATGGCCACTTGGACATGGCAAGGTCCTAAAACGGCTTAACAAAGCGGCTCGAAGAGCCCAAATCTCGTAACCTTTGGTCAAAATTTCAAAGGAATTTTAAAAGGGGTTCGGAATTTTTAAATTCCGAACCCCTTTTGTCTACAAACTGAGCAGGATTCTCTATGGAATCCTGCTTTTTTCGAAGATCTTGGCAATTTGAATCTCTTGAAGCCGCCATCTTCATTTGGCTATGAATACCGAACAAGGGGCATTTTTCGCAATGGAACTGCTTGTGCTGCCCAGAAAGAATTTTTCGAGCCCGCTTTTATCGCTATTGCCCACAACGATGAGGTCAGCGCCGGTCCTTTCCGCATATTCACATATGCTATCAGGCGCATGCCCTTCCAATATTTCGAAATTACCTTTCACTTGAAACTCACTGAGCAGTCTCAATGTATTGCTTTCTGCGTTTTGGACACTATTCTCGACGACCGAATGGGAGGTATTTCCTTTCGTTTTTTCATGATGTTCAACTTCCATGACAGGATGATTTTGGACGGGATCCACATAAAAGCCAGCAGCAGGTACGAACCCTGGAGCCGATGCATTTCCCATGATGCGCTGTTCCACCTTATCAATTAAGACATGAACTACGGTGAGTTCCGTTTCCGGAAAGGCCTTTTTCAGAGTTGCCCCATACTCGACGGCACGCTTACTCTCCTCATTTCCATCAAAAGCGACGACAATATGCTTGAAGTCTTTCATGAATATCATCTCTCCCCATTTTAAATGTCTTTAGAGGTTTTATACCCACTTTCACAAGCATTAAGCCTTTTAACCAGTATATTGATTGTCATTTGTGGGTAAAGGATAGATACGAGCATTCGTTATTTTTCATGCCGGATCCCGGCCAGATTGCAACACGAAAGGCGAATGAGCTACTGTTATTTAATTAATCTGCGAGTTTTCTTTCATAAAAAGGGTAAAATATTTTCAATGAATATGACGAAGACGGGAAAATGGGGGTTCAAATGAGAGGGTTAGTGAAATTAGGTCTACTATTAATATTGGCAGCGGTGGTTGTGGGTGCCGGTTTTCTAATTTATTTCAGACAGGGTGCAGACATAAGTCATCTGGAAAATCATCTTCAGCAGCCAACGGGAATTTATGATCTGGATGGGAATCTGGCCAGCACGATCACTGCCAATAAATCTCAAGGCGTTGCGATAGCCGAAATACCGGAACACATGAAACAGGCGGTGGTTTCCATTGAGGATCACCGCTTTTATGAACATCATGGCATAGATTATCAAGGCATTTTGCGGGCCTTGGTCAAAAATGCGAAGGCTGGCAGTATTGTTGAAGGAGGAAGTACGCTTACGCAGCAGCTTGTGAAGATCACGATGCTTGAGTCGGATCGAACCTTGAAGAGGAAGATAGAAGAATTCTTTCTCGCCCAGGAAGTCGAGGATGAATATACAAAAGATGAGATTTTGGAAATGTATTTGAATCAAGTCTATTTTGGCCATGGGGCATGGGGCATCAAAAAGGCCGCCAATGTATATTTTTCCAAAGAGGTTTCCGAATTGAGCGTTTCGGAGAGTGCTTTACTGGCTGGCGTCATTAACCTGCCCTCCAAACTTGATCCATACAAGAATTTGGAAGGGGCAATGAAGCGGCGAGATCTGGTTCTTTCAAGAATGGCGGAGCATGGTTATTTGACGAAGGACGAGGAGTCTGCCGCAAAAAAAGATACCGTGACACTCATTAGGGGGGAGAAGGAAACAGATCCGTTAAAGGGAAAATACCCCTATTTCGTCGATCATGTTTTGTCGGAGGCATCCAGTAAATATGGGATAAAGCTTGAGGATTTACTTACCAAAGGCTATAAAATATATACGACGCTGGACCAATCCATGCAGCAGGCGACAGAATCCGTTTATGGGAATGATGCCAATTTCCCCGTCGGAACGAGTACGGAGGAGCTGGTCCAGAGCGGTTCAGTCCTTTTGGACCCGAAAACAGGAGGAATAAGCGCACTTGTCGGCGGGAGAGGAAAGCATCAATTCATGGGCTATAACCGGGCCACTCAGCTGACGAGGTCCCCCGGTTCTGCCATAAAGCCCCTTGTTGTGTACATGCCCGCGGTGGAAGAGGGATATGAAATCACCTCTCCTTTAAAGGATGAAAAAATGAGCTTCGGTGAATATGAGCCAACTAACTTGAGCGGTGTATATAAAGGGGAAGTACCGATGTATGAAGCCGTGATGAACTCCCTGAATGTACCAACCGTTTGGTTATTGAATGAGATTGGCATCGATAAGGGACTTGATTCGCTTAAGCGGTTTGGAATACCGTATGAAAAGGAGGATCGGAATTTAACGCTCGCATTAGGCGGAATGAGAAAGGGTGTGTCCCCGTTGCAGATGGCTGATGCTTTTTCGGCATTTGCAAACAACGGTGAAAGGATCGAGCCGCATGCCATACTAAAAATAGAAAATTTCGAGGGAAAGGAAGTCGCCTCCTTGACGGAAAAGGGCACAAAAGTAACGAAAGTGACCTCTAAAGATGTCGTCGATAAAATGAATACCATGCTGCTCGGAACTGTGGAATATGGCACAGCGAAAAACGCGGCGGTTTCCGGTTATGAAATTGCAGGTAAAACCGGGTCAACGCAAGTTCCGATAGAGGGAATATCAGGAGTTAAAGATCAGTGGTTCATAGGATATACACCTTCGTTGGTCGGGGCCGTATGGGCTGGATACGATAAGACGGATGAAAAGCATTACTTAACGACACATAGCAGCGAGGGAAGTGCGCTCATTTTTCAAAAGATCATGGCAAAAGCGCTCCAGAACCAAGCGTCCCAATCTTTTAAAACCGAAGACATCGGGCCGTTCATAGCTGAACAACAGGCAATCTTGGCAGAGCAAAAGGAAAAGGAAAAAGAAGAGAAACGTAAGCGATATTGGATTGATAAAGGGAATGAAATAAAGGAGGGCTGGAACAAATGGAGGAACTGGGAATTGCCATGGTAATTTCAGGACATGGAGGCATCGTTCACAGGGATGTTTTTCCTCCATGCCATACAGCTCAAAAAAAGCCTGAAGGCAAGCTCAATCATCATCGAGTTTGCCTTCAGGCTCTTCATCATTAAAATATGAAATTTACTATTATGCCAATCACGACGATCGCGCCAATCACCATTAAGATTGTTCTCATTGTAAAAACACCTTCTTCTTTATATAGCATAGTTGGATTCATTTAAATATTGACGGTTTGGTTCATATGAAAACTTAGTGCGTTTTCATCATTTTCATTACAAATATCCTGTACTTTTTGGAGCATGGCATGTACATTCTCGCCTTCGAGGATGACTTTCATGTTTGCACATTCCTGAAGGATGAGCACAAAAGATACGAAGGTGGAAAGCTTTTTGGCATCCACCAATTTATGGTTGCAGATAAAATATATATTTCCTTTAAATTCTTTTGTAACTTGATATAGGTTCATGATTTGACGCATGGATAATCTTTTATTCGTTTTAATGTCAGAAGAAATTACTTTATTCATTGTCGTTTACTCCTTTGGTTTTTATACTTTTTCAATAAAAAGCATAATCAAGATGTCGATTAAGCTACAATTTTTAAAAAGATGAACAAGCATATTCGGTCTTATTTATGTAATTGTTAGCGAGTTATGTTGTATATTTACCCGTGTAAAAGTATTTGAAACCTTTTTGGCATATACAATTTTGAAGGGAGAAGGAATGATGCTAACACTTATTAAAAATGGGGAGATTTATGGCCCGGAATATATGGGTCAAAAAGATATCCTTCTGGTTGGAAGGCAAATAGGATTCCTTGAGGATACGATTGATGCACCTGCCAATTTCGTTGAAATGGAAGTGATAGATGCGAGCGGTCAAATCGTAGTTCCGGGGTTTATCGATGCTCATGTACATATTATCGGCGGAGGCGGGGAAGGAGGCTTCAAGACGAGGACACCTGAAATCCAATTGACGGATGCGACGCTGGCAGGAATAACGACATTGGTCGGTGTTATCGGAACGGATGGAACGACAAGGACGATGCCGGCACTGATAGCTAAAGCGAAAGCTCTTGAAGAGGAAGGGATAAGCTGCTTCGTCCATACCGGCTCCTATCATGTTCCAGTCAAGACATTGACAGGGAAGGTCGAGGACGATTTGATCCTTATCGATAAAATCATCGGTGTCGGTGAAATTGCCATCGCAGATCACCGATCTTCGCAACCGACTGCGGCAGAACTTGCCAAACTTGCCTCGCAGGCCCGTAATGGAGGCCTGCTGTCCGGGAAAGGCGGAATCGTGAACATGCATGTGGGGGATAGCCTAAATCAATTGAAGGTGATCGAAGAAGTCGTCGAGACAACGGATATTCCAATCACTCAGTTTTACCCGACGCATATTAATCGAAATCCGCATGTTTTCAAAGCGGGGTTGTTATATGCAAAAAAAGGCGGCTATATCGATTTTACGACGAGTACGGTCAAGAAGTTCCTGGAGGAAGGGGAAGTGAAAGCAAGTACAGCAATAAAAATGGCCCTCGAGGGAGGAGTCGATATCAATCAGATCACCTTAACTTCAGATGGGCAAGCAAGTCTTCCTGACTTTGATGATGACGGGAAACTGAGAGGATTGGGCATAGGTACATGCATGTCCCTCTATGACTCCGTGGTCGATGCGATTTTGGTGGATGGAGTAACAACGGCCGATGCCATGCGAGTCGTGACGGAAAATCCGGCGAATATCCTAAAACTCGCAAAAAAGGGCCGGCTTAAAGCAGGGAATGATGCCGATATAATCATAATGGATAAGGAAACGTTCGAAATCGATATCGTCATTGCAATGGGACAAATCATGGTCAAAGATGGAGCGGCGGTGGTGAAAGGAATATTTGAAAGATAGGGTTTCCCCCGCTTATAAAAAACAAGTGATATATAAGCAAGATCACCAATCTATATTCGTGGTGTTGCCTACAGACTGCAGACAAACTCGGTAAAAATCGAGTTTGTCTATTTTTTATGGCTTGTACCATTTTGACGCTGATTATACAGAAGATCTTCCCCCTTTCTCATAAAAAAACGGTTCTTATATCTCAATCGATTTTTGACTGATTCGTTAAACGATTGAACCCAGATAGCATAACTGAAATGATGAACTATCAAGGAAAGTTTACGAAGTTTTTCCATTAATTTAGCATATATTCAAAATGAAGGCGAAGCATCGGAAAACACAAGCTAAAAAAAGGCAAAATACGGAAAATTCATTCTATTTAACATGTTATTAAAATCACCGATGTATTATCCTTTTATATAAGTAAATGAAGTTTATGAAAAAGCAATTATTCACAGCATAAAAGCCCGGAAAAACGTTTTGGGCTATCATTTCATGACCGTTCGAATCCTTGGTAAGTTTGTGAAATAAATCTAACTTAAGGGGAGAAATATAATGGAAAAGACGGGAAACTCAGTTATGAAAGCGCATTCAAATGAAGGTGAACCAGACATGTATCGTGTATTGAGTGCTGATGGAGAAATCATTGAATCCATTGATGGAAAAATCGATAAATCACTGATGCTGAAGATGTATGAAAGCATGCTCTTACTCAGAACTTTTGACCGTAAATCAGTGAATCTCCAACGTCAAGGAAGAATGGGGACGTATGCGCCATTCGAAGGGCAGGAGGCAGCCCAGGTAGGGAGTGCATTAGCGTTGTCGGCAGGGGATTGGATGTTTCCCACATACCGTGATCATGGAGCGGCAATCATCCACGGGCAGGAATTGTACCGCGTTTTCCTGTACTGGATGGCGCATTTGGAGGGCTCGGTCTGCCCGGAAGGAAAGAGGATACTGCCTCCTAGCGTCCCCATTGCCACTCAAATGGTTCATGCGGTAGGAACGGCTTGGGCAAGTAAGCTGAAAGGGGAAGAGAATGTGAGCATTGCTTATTTTGGTGATGGCGCCACTTCTGAAGGAGACTTTCATGAGGCGCTTAATTTTGCGGGTGTCTATAAAACTCCGACAATCTTTTTCTGCCAAAACAATGGCTACGCGATCAGTGTGCCGTTTGAAAAGCAATCCTCCTCTAAAACGATTTCCCAGCGAGCCTCCGCATATGACATTCATGGTGTACGAGTGGATGGAAACGATATTTTTGCAGTTTGGCTGACCGTGAGGGAGGCTGTCGAAAGAGCGCTTAGCGGCCTGGGACCCACTCTGATCGAAGCGATTACTTTCCGCTATGGTGCCCATACTACGGCAGATAACCCGAATATATATCGGAATCAAGACGAAGTTTCAACATTTTGGAGGGAAAATCGCGATCCGATCGACCGTCTTAAAAAGTATCTGCAAAAAGAAGGTCACTGGAATGAGGAACAGGAAGAAAAGATCATCAAGCAGTTCAATGAATTGATAGATTCCCACCTTCAAAAAGCGGAAGCTTACCCGAAATCGTCCCCTCTTGAAATGTTCAATCATGTATATGCAGGGGAGTCATGGCATCTAAAGGAACAGCAGCAAGAATTGAGGCAAATCCTGAAGAAAGGTGTGAAGAAATGATGGGTAAAAGTGTAACGATGCTCCAGGCCATTACGGAGGCGATGGATCAAAAGCTTGATCAAGATGATCGTGTCATGATTTTGGGTGAGGACATTGGGGTGAATGGAGGGGTTTTTAGATCGACGGAAGGGCTTCATGAGAAGTATGGAGGGAATCGCGTTGTCGATACTCCGTTGGCTGAGTCAGGAATCATCGGTTCTGCCATCGGTTTATCCCTTAATGGGATGCTGCCGATAGTGGAGATTCAATTCCTTGCCTTTATTTATCCTGGGTTCGAACAGCTCGTTTCACATGCAGCACGTATGAGATATCGGACCCGCGGGCAATTCGGGGTGCCCCTGGTGATTCGTACACCATATGGAGCTGGAATAAGAGGTCCTGAACTTCATTCCGAGAGTGTCGAAACCTTCTTTGCGCATACCCCTGGATTAAAGGTGGTGGCACCAAGCAATCCATACGACGCGAAAGGGCTGCTCATATCTGCCATTGAAGATCCGGATCCGGTCATCTTCCTGGAACCGACTAAATTGTATCGGGCTTTTAAGGAAGAAGTACCGGAAGAAATGTACCGAGTACCAATCGGTCAGGCAAAAGTGGTCCAGGAGGGAAGTGATCTGACCATTTTTGCCTGGGGGGCCATGTTGAGGGAAGCAGTGAGTGCCGCAAGGAAAATTGAAAAAGAAAAGGGCTGGAAATGTGAAGTGGTCGACCTTCGTACATTGTATCCCTTGGATCGCGATACGATCGTACAATCCATTAAAAAGACGGGGCGCGCACTGATCGTCCATGAAGCCCATAAGACAGCTGGATTAGGTGCGGAAATCATCTCCATCATTAATGATGAAGCGCTTATTTACCTGAAAGCGCCGATTAAACGTGTGACTGGATTTGATGTGCCGGTGCCGCCGTTTTCAATAGAAGATCATTATCTGCCAACTGTCGAACGTGTTAAACAGGGGATAGTCGAAACGATTTCATTCTAATTGTCATTAGGAAGGGGAGGAAGATGCATGATTGAATTCAAACTTCCTGATGTAGGGGAAGGGATGCATGAAGGAGAAATCATCCAATGGCTCATTAAAGAAGGGGATGCGGTGAAGCAGGATCAACCCATCGTTGAAGTGCAGACGGATAAAGTCAATGCCGAATTGACTGCCCCCATAACAGGTGTGGTCAAGAACATACTTTTTTCGGCAGGCGATACTGTGGAAGTGGGGACCACCATATTCACCATTCAAGAAGAGAACGAAGTGTCATTAAAGGACGTAGACCGTAATGAAAGTGGTGGCCGCCAGGAGCAACCTGGTTATGAAGAAACAAATCGAGTGACAAGTCATGGGCAACTTGATGCAGGACGGGTATTGGCAACACCGTTCGTGCGTCAAATGGCGAGGGAAATGAAGATTGATCTCCATCAGGTTAAAGGTACTGGACCAGCTGGACGAATAATCGAGAGTGACCTGCAGCAGTTCGTAGAAATCAGTTCGTTCTTGCAGGAACACCCCGATCACAACAATGACACGATCCTTCCGGAGCGGGAGCCGAAAAAGAAAGCCAAACAGTCAAAGAGTGCGGAAGCTGAGCCGGAGGAGCGCATCCTGCTCAAGGGGATCCGTAAGAAAATCGCTGAACATATGGTTAAGTCGGTTTCCTCCATTCCTCATGTGACCCATGTGGATGAATTGGAAATGAATGCATTGAAGGAATTGAAGGATCAATTAAAGGTATATTCCGAAGACAAAGAAATCAAATTGACTTTTTTACCGTTTTTCGTCAAGGCCATCGTCATTGCTTTAAAGGAGTTCCAAACTTTAAACGCTTCAATAGATGATAAGAGCAATGAAATCATCTTGAAACACTATTATCATATTGGAATTGCAACGAATACGAACGAGGGCCTGATTGTTCCCGTCATTAAACATGCAGATCAAAAAACGATTTTTCAATTGGCTGATGAAATCAGGCAGTTGGCCACCCAAGCAAGAGAGGGGAAGCTGAGCCTGGAGCAAATTACAGGAAGTACATTCACCATCAGCAATGTAGGTCCGATTGGAGGGATGCACGCGACCCCGATCATCAACTATCCGGAAGCGGCGATATTGTCGCTGCATAAAATGGAGCCGCGTATGGTCGTTCGCGATTTGGAGGGTGTTATCCGCTTGATGATGAATATGTCCTTATCCTTCGATCACCGCTTGATTGATGGTGTTACAGCTGTGCAGTTCACCAATCGGATCAAGGAACTGCTGGAGAATCCAATTCGTTTAGTTGTGGAGATGAGATAATGGTAGTAGGGGAAGTTGCTGTAGAAACCGATGTTTTGATCATGGGAGGCGGTCCGGGAGGGTATGCTGCGGCAATCCGTCTCGGACAGCTAGGGAAAACGGTCGTCCTGGTTGAAAAAGATAGGCTTGGCGGAGTTTGTCTCAATAGGGGGTGCATCCCTTCGAAGGCTCTGATACACACGGCTGACCAATTCCGGAAGCTTGGCGATTTGGGGGAAATGGGAATCAAGCTTCCCCAGGAAAGGATCACGATGGATCTTAATGTTTGGCAGGATTGGAAGGGAGGAGTCATTTCCCAGTTGACTCAGGGGATAGCCCATTTATGTAAAGAAAATGGAGTAACGGTTGTTCAAGGTCAAGCGACCTTTTTATCTGATGGCCGGATCGGTGTGGAAACCGCTGGAGACTTTGAAACCTACAAGTTTGAACATGCAATTATTGCGACGGGATCGAGGCCCTTCATTCCTTCATTCATTGAAGTGGATGGAGAGTTTATACTGGATTCGACAGCCTCATTACAGCTGCAGGGAGTTCCAGCCAGCTTGTCGATCATCGGCGGGGGCTATATCGGAATCGAATTGGGCATGGCCTTTGCAAAGCTAGGGACTAAAGTGACCATCATCGAGATGGCCGACCGCATCCTCCCGCAGATTGCCGAAAACCTGGTCAAGGAGGTTATCCATAATGCGAAGAAGCTTGGAATGAATCTAATAACCTCGGCAAGGGTGGAAAAGGCGATGGTGGTGGATGGTCAAGTGCATCTTCATATTCACTCGGAAAAACTGGGTACGGAAGTGATCGTCAGCGAAAAGTCGCTTGTTACAATCGGCAGAATTCCCAATACGGAAGAGATAGGCCTGAATCGGGCTGGGGTCATGATAGGCGAAAAAGGCCATATCACAGTGGATATGGAATGCCGAACGAATGTGCCGCACATCTTTGCCATCGGGGACATTACGCCGGGTCCGGCTCTCGCTCATCGGGCGTCGAAGCAGGGGGTGGTGGCGGCGGAAGTGATCTGTGGGCTGCCAAGTGCCCATGATTCAGCCTATGTGCCATATGTCATCTTCTCCGAGCCGCAAATAGCAGGAGTCGGGATCACTCGTGAAGAAGCGGAGCGACAGGGCTACAGCGTCAAGACGGGCAAATTCCCTTTCAGCGCGAACGGCAGGGCGCTTGCGACGAATGAAATGAGAGGGTTTGCTGAAGTGATCGTGGATGAGAAAAGCCACATATTGCTAGGGATGCATATGGTCGGACCTGATGCCTCCAACCTGATAGGCGAAGGCGTCCTAGCCCTTGAGTTGGCAGCACGGGTCGAAGATATAGCCCTTAGCATCCATCCGCATCCAACTTTATCGGAAGGGTGGATGGAAGCGGCGGAGGCTGCGTTGGGACATGCGATTCACATCGTGAATAATTAAAATATTCTTAATTCATGGGGATTACCAATGTAGTCCCCTAATTATAGTGCAATACTAATGACACCGGGGTTTTGAACCTGTTTTATTGGGGAAATCACCACCAAAAAACGATGCTTGGGCATACAGGAACTGTAAGAGTTTACAATGTTTCCTCTTGTAAAACTACCCGCATATTGATATATTTTTATCTTGGTGAAGAAGTGGTTTTTCAAGCAAGCAAGGCATGCTTCCACGCTTTTTCCATAACGGTTGATGAGAATTTAACCTATCAATTCGCCATTCGCCTGTTGAATGGAGAATTTGACTTTTTATACTGGACATTATGGAATGAAGGAGGCAGATGCAAATGGATTCAAATGGCGGGTCACTTCAAAGAAGATTGCTGCCGCGACATATTAGCATGATGGCAATGGGAGGGGCAATCGGTACCGGGATTTTTCAAGGAAGTGCCGAAACCATATCATTAGCAGGACCAGGCGTTATTTTTACTTATATTTTTGCAGGATTATTACTTCTTGTCGTCATGGGGGCCATAGCAGAAATGGCAATCGCCTACCCAAATACGAATATGAAAGGCTTCATCCAGAAAGCCTTCGGCAAGCGCAGTTCCTTCATTATTGGCTGGATGTATTGTTTCATGTGGCTGTCCGTCTGTGTCATCGAGGTAGTGGTGGCAGGCAGCTTCTTGCAATACTGGCTCCCGGCAATCCCGCTATGGGTATTAAGCTTGGCGTGTACAGCCTTGATCATCGGGGTCAACATGATGAATGTGAAAAATTATGGTGAATTCGAATTTTGGTTTGCCGGCATAAAAATTACCATGATCATCTTATTCATTATCTTGGGGGCCTGTATTTTATTTGGCATCATCCCGAGCGGCGGATCCAATTATCTGCAAAACTTTACAGGACATGGCGGTTTCTTTCCTAATGGCTGGATGTCCATCTTTTCCGCATTATTGATCGTGATGTTCTCATATGGCGGTTCCGAGCTAATCGGATTGACGGTAACGGAGGCAAAGGATGCAGAGCGCATCTTGCCAAAGGTCATCAAAAGCTATATTTGGAGAATCATTTTATTCTTCACTTTGCCGATACTTGTTATCTGCGGCTTGATTCCATGGAACGAGATTACCGACCAATCGAGTCCTTTTGTCCAAGTTCTATCGATGTCCGGCTTTCAAGGGTCTGCCCACATCATGAACTTCATCCTAATAACGGCTGTCTTATCTGCGGCTAATTCCGGAATATATGGGTGTACCCGGATGTTACATTCATTGGCTACAGAAGGGGAAGCGCCAAAAGCGTTTTCATATGTTTCTAAAAATGGCGTTCCGATGTACAGTTTGGTGCTTAGTGCCGTTGTTTTGGTGGCCGGTTCGATGATCACCTACGTTGCACAGGACGAAGCATTTCTTTTGTTAATGGCGATACCGGGCTTTGTCGTTTCACTAGTATGGATCAGCATTTGTTTTGCACAGCTAAAACTTCGCCGTTCATATACTGAGGTTCCGAGCTTTAAAGTGTGGGGTTTCCCATATGTAACGACATTTGCAGCCATCATTTTAAGCATCATTAGCCTCAGCTTCGTGTTCAGTGAACAAAATCGAATCAGTATCATAACCTGTCTTCTCGTGTTGGCTGCTTTAACCGTCATTTCGATCTTCAAATTCAAAAGGGTGGATGGTCAGGAACCAACCATCATAAAAAAGGATATCATTAAATGAATCCACTAAAAGATACGGCATGGGCGACAACGACCATGCCGTATCTTTTTATCCTTCCTTTTAGGTCAAACGCCAGCCGTTTCATTGGTTGCATTTTGCAAGCAGGTTATGAACTTTTCATTTTCAAGCGGAGTGCCGATGGTCACACGGATCGTATCCGCATACCCAAGCAAATGACCGGAACGGGTGATGACCCCGGAAGTCAATAGCTTCTCGAAAACAACCTTGCCAGGCTGGTTCAGCTTGATCATTAAGAAATTGGCATGTGAAGGGAAGAATGCCAAACCCATCCTGCTCAGTTCGTTTTCCAAATATCTTCTTCCTTCCTCGTTCCTGCGGGCACATTGCTCCACGAAAGCATCGTCGTCCAATGAGGCGAAGGCTGCAGCCTGTGCAAGCCGGTTCGTATTGAATGGTTCTTTCACTTTTACGAGCTCTTGGATGATGGAGGCGTTCATTATACCGTATCCGATCCTTAATGCAGCCAAGCCATGAATTTTTGAAAACGTACGTAAGATGACAAGATTTGCATGGTCATTTAAAAGGGGCAAGGTTTCCAAATAGTCTTCATCATTGACATACTCATAGTAAGCTTCGTCAACGATCAGTAAAATATGTTTCGGTACTTTTTCGATAAAGGCTCTTAACCTTTCCTTTTGAACGATCGTCCCTGTCGGATTATTGGGATTACAAATAAAAATCATTTTCGTATTTTCCGTTATGGCGTCATACATCCGCTGAAGGTCATGCACGCCATTCATGAGAGGGATCTTGACAGGCGTACCGCCGTCGATCAAAACATTCGTTTCATAGCGCGGAAAGGTAACATCTGCCATGATGACCTCATCCTTTGCTTGGATATACGTTCTTGTCAATAGGCGAATCACTTCATCCGATCCATTCCCCAAGATGATTTGATCTTGTTTTATGGATAATTTCCTGGCTAGCTTTGCCGCTAATGAAGGGGCCATCCCTTCAGGGTAAAGGGATGCTTGCTCCATTTCGACGATCATGGCTTCCTTTGCTAGAGATGAGCAGCCGTATGGATTCTCATTGGAGGCCAATTTGACGATTGTTTCCAGGCCTAATTCGCGTTGCACTTCTTCAATCGGTTTACCGGATACATAAGGACTTAATTCCTCAATCTTTTTTCGCACCGGGATTTTACTATAGGTCAATGCAGGTTCCTCCTTTTATATGATTCTGAATTTTCTTTTTCTATGGTAATTTTAATGATAGAATATTAACTGTCAAAATTACATACAAAAAAGAACGTATTTACAGCTTTCCATCCACCATATTAAAGAAATATAGCCTTATAATCCTTCATTATGAAAGGCGGTCGTTTCATGGATGAAATAGATGTCAGTTTACTGGAGCTTTTACAAATGAATGGAAGGATGACAATAAGTGAACTATCAAAGAAATTGGCCTTAAGTCGACCAAGCATTTCTGAACGCATGTATCGCCTCCAGGAAAAGGGAATCATCGAGGGTTTCAGTGCAAGGGTTTCACCGACCGCAATCGGAAGAGCGGTGCTCGTGTTCATTCAAGTGAGTGAACTTAAGGTTTCCGTTTCCGATTTCGAGCAATTAGTGATAAATGATTTGGATATTATCGAATGCCATCGCGTAACGGGGACAGTGGGGTATTTTCTTAAGGCGGCTTTAGCTGATATGGACAGCATGAGATTACTTATCGATCGATTGATACCCTATGGGCACCTGAATACTTCCATAGTCTTGACATCCCCTGTACCTTCGCGTTCCATCCTTCCAAAGGTCAGTGAATGATAAGGTCGCCAGCCATGATGCAGCACTTGGCGTAAGAAAGACGTCAAAAAGGAACAGTGCAGGTCCACTGTTCCTTTTTGGTGTCACTTCAAGTCCATCAGTGCCCCGAAATATTGCTGGGACGTAGTAAAACAAATGAAGGCCAATAGTTCCGAAATTTCTTCATCCGTAAGCGCTTCTTTCAATACGTGGAAAAATGGATCCCCCGTTTTTTCACGCTGGGTTAGGAATACTTCTGCAAACCCAATCGCATAGCTTTCTTTTACTTCGCTTGGCTTTAGTGGAGTACCTTTTGCCTGACAGTAAGAACAGCCGTTGCCCAAGGCCAGGACCCTCCTGACATTTTCCTTTAATTCCTTCGATAGTTTCCCATCTGCACACACACTCTCTGAAAGGTCTGACCATTTTTGCAAAATTTCTTCGGAATGAAATAACCGCTGAAAGGGACTGGACCCAAGCTCCGAATTTTTTATTCTTGTCATGCTCATCTCTCCTTTGAGATAATCTTAATATAAAAAACGAGCATTTTTAATTGCGTTCGCAAAGTATATCTATTAAATATTTATTGAACGTAAGGAAAAGAAGGAGTATGTTATTCGAATGAAAATTGATGATAAAGATAGGGACATCCTTGCTGAATTAATGTTGAATAGCCGGGTCTCAATGAGGGAATTGGCAAAGAAGGTAGGTCTCTCCGCTCCCACCGTTACCGAGCGAGTCCGGCAAATGGAGTCGTTCGGCATCATTAAGGGATACGTTGCCGAAATTGACCACAAAAAGATCGGTTTTCCGATTGAGTGTATCGTGGAAGCAACGATAAAAAATGGGGAATATGAAAAATTCAAAATGTATATTTCCAAGCTGCCGAATGTTGATTTTTGCTATCGAATTGCCGGGCAAGCCTGCTTTATGCTCAAAATTCGCAGTGAGAGTCTGGAAAAAGTGGAGGAATTCATCAATCAAACCATTCCTTTTGCGGCAACGGTGACACATGTCATCCTTTCAGAAGTTGAGCGGAAGCATGAATGATAGATTTTTTTCATCGCTTGTGAACGAATCCTTCCTTTCAAACGTCAAATAATATAAAGGATGGGAAATGAGAGTGGGTGATCAAGGGATGGACGAAAAAAATCTGGTTAAAGCGGCAAAAAATGGGGATGACGGAGCTTTGGCGGAATTGTTTCAAGGTTCCTATCCTTTCCTGCTTAAATATTTATTGAAATTGACCTTTAACCTGCAAAATGCAGAGGATTTGGCTCAGGAGACCTATTCGAAGGCCATCGAGAATCTTTCAAGGTTCAAGGGGACTTCCAAATTTTCCACTTGGTTGATTTCCATAGCAACACGGCTATATTTGGATCAACAGCGCAAGAGGAAACGCGAATTCAACTGGATGAAACAAGAGCAATCAATACGCAAGCTGAAATGGGAGGCGCAAAGCAATAACCAAGTATGGGATGATGTGATGGAGGCGTTAGGACAGTTGAACGATGGTTTACGGGTGCCGGTCATATTGAAGCATTACTATGGTTTTTCTTACGAAGAAATAGCGGCGATAATCAGCATTCCGGAAGGGACGGTAAAATCCCGTGTCCATAAAGGCATCAAAGCCATAAGAAAGGAGCTGGCAACGATTGATGAAGGATCAGTCAGGATATCCAAAACGCTCAGCCAAGAATGATCAAGATGTAGTCGACCAATTGAATAAGAGCCTGGAGAATTTTGATGAGGCGATATCTTTTGAGGTTCCTCATCCGTCGCATTTTGAAGAGAAAATTAAAATTTTGCGTGCAGAGACCAAAAATAGGCGGCTGCGAGAACTGCTTATCTTTACAATAACCGCTGCAGTTATCCTATCTTTCCTGTTTTTGGCGCTGTACCTTCAGCCGGTAATGTTCATAATGCTCCAGGTGCTGACCGTGGTGTTCATTTGTTGCTATACGGTACATGTGAAAAGGAAGGTGAAGGTGAGTCATGAGTAATCTTGAGATATTTGCCTTGATGGTCTGTGGGCTGATTTTACTGACCCAAAGCATTTTTCTATTCATCGATGCCAGGAAGAATGGCTTCAACCAATGGATGTGGGGGATTCTTGGGTTGATTCAAGCCCCGTTCCCGATCATTTTTTATATGATCGTTAAGAAAATCAGAAAAAAGGAAGAGGATGAACTATATGATTATCGTGACTACTAATACGGTTCCTGGTAAAGAAATCAAAGATTTAAAGGGGCTTGTTAAGGGAAACTGTGTTCAATCCAAACATATCGGAAAAGATATCCTTGCTGGATTAAGAACCATTGTCGGTGGCGAAATCAATGAGTATACCGAAATGATGAAAGAGGCGAGGCAAAAAGCAATTGGCAGGATGGTGGAAGAAGCGAAGGAAAGAGGGGCGAATGCCATTGTGGCCATGCGTTTGGAAACTTCAGCTATCATGCAGAACACTTGTGAAATCATCGCCTATGGCACTGCCGTTTATGTGGAATGACATGAAATGATCAAAACAGGGTCATAAGTCTTAGTTCATTGAGCATATTCCTTTTTTTCGCTAATTATTTACCGTATAATTCCTGAGCAAGACATAAGGAGGAATGAAGCGTGGGCATATATGATTTTTCAGCAGAGCGGATCAATGGCAAGGAAGTTTCTTTGGAACAATATAAAGGACAGGTTCTCATTGTGGTCAATACGGCAAGTGAATGTGGTTTCACTCCGCAATATGAAGATCTTCAAAAGCTTTATGATCGATATAAAGATAAAGGCCTCAATATTTTAGGCTTTCCATGCAATCAGTTCGGTGGTCAAGAACCTGGGCAAAATGAAGAAGTAGAGACGTTTTGCCAATTGAATTATGGCGTTAGCTTCCCTCTGTTCAATAAAGTCGATGTAAGAGGAAGCCAGGCACACCCTTTATTTCAATATTTAACCGATCAAGCCCCATTTACTGGACTTGACAATAAACCTGGCGGGAAAATGCTGCAGGCGATGCTGCAAACGGAACATCCGGAATTCTTGATAGATGATTCAATTAAGTGGAACTTCACTAAATTTTTGATCGATCGTGATGGTAATGTCGTGAAGCGCTTTGAATCAATCGAAGCACCTTTTGAAATGGAACGGGATATTGAAACGCTTTTATAGACCTTGGTATGTAACTGAATCTGGATTTTATACGACGACAAGCTAAAGATAAACTAGAAATATCCCGTACATGTCAGGTACAAAACCAACATGAACGGGATATTTTTTTAGGTTGGAAATTGTCCGTTCCTCCGTGAAAATCATTTGAATGCAAGTTTTCCTTGAATAGGCTTATGAATTAATGGGTACAGGTAATAATGAATTTAAAAAGATGGGGTGACATGTAATGGAGGGAAACGAGAGCTTAAAACCTGAACTAGCCAGTGAAGCAGTGGATGCGATTGAAAAAGTAGTTGGAACATATCCAGGCTACCGTCGGGCACATGCGAGGGGATATGTGTATAAGGGGGTTTTTACCCCGAACGGAAAAGCTTCGCCGTTAACGGTGGCTGCCCATCTTCAGGATGAAGCCGTGCCTGCGGTCATTCGGTTTTCGAATAGCTCACCGGTCCCGACCCATCCTGATGCCGATTCACCTGTAAAGGGCATGGCCGTCAAGTTTCGATTGCCAGGTGGAGAGGAAACTGACCTCATTGCGGTGACCATTCCGCTCTTCTTTGCGAAAACACCTGAAGCTTTCGTCGAGATTGCTCACTTCATCAAATCTGCAAAAGACGGTTTTCCCAATCTGAAAGAATTGGGGGGTATTTTGTTGAAATACCCGGAGAGTAAGGCAGGCCTGCAAATGCTTAAGGAAATGCGTTCTCCGGCAAGTTTCGCAACGTGTCAATATTACTCGATACATGCTTTCTACCTCATGAACGCAGAAGGAAGGCGTCAGGCCATCAAGTATGAATGGGTGCCGGATTCCGGACTCAGCATGCTGGAGAAAAAGGAGGCAGCCGAGCACCCTGCAGATTATTTGAAAGAAGAAATGGAAGAAAGGCTTAAGCAGGGACCAGTAGGTTTTAAATTGAACATTCAAATTGGAGGGGAAAATGACCCAGCTGACGATCCGACCATCGCTTGGTCGGAAGGCACACAGGTAATCACGGTCGGGCATTTAATGATCACTGATAAGGTGGACACGACTGCAGATCATTTGCTGTTCGATCCAACCAATACCCCTGAAGGAATTGAGTGTTCGAATGATCCGATCCTGCATTTTCGCCATCGCGCTTATGCCGTTTCGTATGAGCGGCGCACACATGGCCAATGAATGGAAAAAGCAAAACCCAAAATCAAGGGTTTTGCTCTTTTTTTGTACGATTACATTTTCCCCGATCTGAAAATGGTGTAAAGCATGAGCAAAAACATCAAGGTGGCAACGACAAATCCAATTTCGATCACCGGGATTTTCCAGAGTAGCAGCGTTTCCCCGCCTATCGCCGAACCGATGATAAGACCGACCATGATGATGCTGAAGGCAAGCAGGATAATACTGAAGGAAAGGCGGTTCGAGATTTGATCAAGCTTATGTAAAAAAACCTGAAGCTCAGGTATGTTGATATCCAAGCGCAATTTTCCTTTTTTGATGATCCCCGTTACTTCCTTGATATCCTTCGGAAGTTCAGCCATCGCCTCAGCCGATTCGATGAATTGGTTCCACGTATTCCTTGCGATGTTTTTTGGATTGTAGCGTTCCTTGAAAAGCCTTTGTCCAAAAGGTTCGGCTGCTTTCATGATGCTGAAATGCGGATCCAGCTCCTCGACTATGGCCTCCATCGTAAGTAAAGCCTTACCGAGCATGGTGAATTCCGGGGGGATTTGGATATGATGCCGATTGGCAACAGTGAACAGATCATTGACCGCTCCGCCTAAGCTGATTTGACTTAATGGGATATCGTAATATTTATTTCGCAGTTCATCGATATCCGCCCTCAATGAAGCCATATCGGTTTCGTCCGTCAGAAGTCCCATGTCGGCAAGCGTTTTGATCAATCCATTGGTGCTTCCGCGTTTCAGATTGATGACAAGCGAGGCAAATTGATACTTCATATCGTCCTCCAATCGTCCCACCATTCCAAAATCCATGAGTGTGACGACATTCCCTGGCAAAATGATGATATTGCCAGGGTGGGGATCACCGTGGTAAAAACCATCGATCAAAATTTGCTGAAGCAGTGAATTCGCTAATCTTTCAGCGATTATCCGTCGATCATACCCTTCCTCATCAAGCTGTTTATAGTGATTGATCTTAATTCCCTGGATGAAATCCATCGTCAGGATTCTTTTCGTCGAATACTCCCAATGAATTCTTGGTATCTTCAGGCCTTGATCATGATTGAATTGCTTGGCTATTCTCTCTCCATTGCGGCCCTCTGCATTATAATCGAGCTCTGCGCGAAGTGATTTAGCGAATTCATCAATCATTTTCCTGATTTGGTAGCGCCTTGCCCAGGAAATGCGCGCTTCCATCAGTCTTGCCAAATCATCGAGGATTTCCAAATCCGTTTCCACAGTCGGCATGATATCGGGACGCTGGACCTTAATCGCTACGACTTCCTGTGAAGGAAGCCGTGCAGCGTGGACCTGTCCGATTGATGCGGTTGCGAGCGGTTTTTCTTGGAATTCGAGAAAAAGGTTTTCCAAAGAGTCGCCCAACTCTGCTTCAACTATTTTGCGTACCTTATCAAACGGAAAGGGGGCAACCTGGTCCTGCAGTTTTTCCAGTTCGCGGACGATTTCTTCCGGAACGAAATCACGCCTTGTGCTTGCTATCTGTCCCAGTTTAATGAAAGTGGGCCCCAGGCTTTGCAATATCGTTTGCAGCCGCTCGCCGATCGAGCGGAGGTTCAGGTTTTCATCGGGCTGGAGGTTCGTTGCCGCCTTGCTTTCCGATAACCCGAGACGATAGACGAAGTATCCAAAGCCATTCTTCAAAAAGGCATTAATGATTTCTTGGTAACGATGTGCGTGTTTCAGTCGTTTGCCAAACATTCAAGTACCTCCAGGTCATGATTATGTGTTTTGGTTTTGTTGCTCTAAAATGGCAATGCGGCGTTCCAATTCCCGAACTTCTTCCTTCGTTGCCAAGTTCAGCCCGTTGAGTGCTTGATTGACTTTAAGCTTGACGGATTCATCCAGCTGCTTTTGCGCTTGTTCCCCTTTTTCCACCCATTGCTTAATCAGAACCTTGGAGTCTTCTTTACTGATATCTCCTTTTTTCACAAGCGAGTCCACCGCTTTTTCAATTTGTTCCTTCGTAGCGGCGGCAGCTCCCAAACCTAAAGAGAACACATTTTTTAATAAGTCCATTTTTCATCCCTCCATCAAATGTTTACATTGCGGGTCACCTTCACCATGATTTCTTCTTGTTGTTCCTTTTATCATACATCATTGAAGGCCGCTACAAAAATATAATGGGTCCTCCTGATTGTGATGACCACGGATGCTCGTGTTTGAAGTGAAGGGGATTGGATATTATGATAGGGAAAAGTAAGCTTGGGAAAGGAAGGATGATATGATGGGCTTTTCAAGTAAAACAGTGATCGTCACAGGCGCTTCAAATGGAATAGGGAGGGGCGTGGCAATGGGATATGCACAAAGCGGTGCATCGGTCGTTTTGGCGGATATGGACGAGCAGGAGGGTCTTCGGTATGCAAAGGAGCTCAAGGCTAGCGGGCATGAAGCTATGTTCGTTAAAACGGATGTTCGGACCGAGGCAGATATCCTTCATTTGATGGATGTGACGCTAAAAACCTATAAGACCATAGATATATTAATCAATAATGCCGGAAAGGCGTTATTCAAGCCTGTATATGAACTGACGCTTGAGGAATGGGACGATATGATGAATACGAATTTACGCAGTGTTTTCCTTTGCTCCAGGGAAGCGGCTAAAGCGATGCGGGAAAATGAAACGGGCGGGGCGATCATCAATTTAGCTTCAACGAGAGCCCTTATGTCAGAGCCTGATTCTGAATCTTATGCTGCGACGAAAGGAGGAATCGTTTCCCTGACCCATGCACTTGCCGCCTCTTTAAGCAACGAGAAAATTACCGTTAATTCGATTTCCCCCGGATGGATTGAAACGGGCCATTATGATGCGCTTAGGGAGAAGGATCATCAACAGCATTTTTCCAATCGGGTCGGTAAACCGGAAGATATAGCAAGGGCCTGTCTTTATTTGACGGCAGCTGAAAATGATTTCGTTACTGGGGTTAATCTTATCGTCGATGGTGGGATGACAAGAAAAATGATGTACGAAGAGTGAGTTCATTTTCTCCGGTAGAGATATTGCAGTTCAGTGCCTAGCTCCCTGTTGAGCAGCCGTTCCATTTCTTCGAGCTCTTCAATGCCGATTGGGTCATCGGCCGCGGTCCAGTGAATCGTGTAAACAAAATAGTAATCTCTTATCTTTCGGAAAATAACGGGTGAGTTCGGGAATCGATCAAAAGTTGCCTTGATATTATATCGTCGCATGTAGGACCATTTAACAAGCTGCAAATAGACAACTCCTTTTACGGAATCGATCGATGGCTGCCTTGATGGCAGCCATCGATCGGACCTTATTTATCGTTGAATAAATTGAATAAACCCTTAGCTACGCTGCCTTCTTCAGAAGATCCCCCGTTTTGCGGCGCTGCTGCAAAGACGCGGCTTGCAAGGCGGCTGAAAGGCAATGATTGCACCCAGACGGTTCCAGGTCCTTTCAATGTGGCGAAGAATAACCCTTCGCCCCCGAATAAAGCGGTCTTCACGCCTTTTACGAATTCGATATTATAATCTACCCCGCCCGTCATGGCGACTAAACACCCCGTATCGACCCGGAGGATCTCACCTGGAGCCAATTCTTTTTTATGGATCGTGCCCCCAGCATGGACGAAGGTCATTCCGTCCCCTTCGAGCTTTTGCATGATGAAGCCTTCGCCGCCAAAAAAGCCCGTTCCTATTTTTCTCTGAAACTCGATTCCAATCGATACTCCTTTGGCTGCCGCCAGAAAGGCATCCTTTTGGCAAATGACTTTACCGCCCAGTTCGCTTAAGTCCAATGGAATGATTTTTCCCGGGTAGGGTGAGGCGAAGGAGGCATGCCGTTTATCTCTTCCTTCATTCGTGAACGCCGTCATGAACAGGCTCTCCCCGGTAAGAAGCCTTTTGCCCGCACCAAATAATTTGCCCATCATCCCGCCGTCACTATTTCGTGACCCATCACCAAAGATGGTTTCCATCTTGATATGATCTTCCATCATCATCAAGCTTCCAGCTTCGGCCACCACCGTTTCCTGTGGATCCAATTCCACCTCGACGAATTGCATGTCATCACCATATATTTTAAAATCGATTTCATGATTATTCATTGGCCATTCCTCCCATCATTCTTGTTTCATTGTAAAAGATAATCTTGCAACCTGCCAATATTTTTCAAGTTTACCCGCAAGATTATAAATGAAATCCATCTCAAGGCTGGTAAAAGGCAGTTCAGAACTCAAGGGTTTTTAAATAGAATAAGGTAGGGTATTAATAGAAAGATGAGATGGATATAGGAACAAACTTTAAAAAAGGGGTGTTTTTCATGTTAGTGAAGGATTTCATGATCCGGGAAGTCTACGTTGCCCGTCCTGATTATACCTTAAAGGAAATTTTGCGAACCTTGATCGAAAATAAAGTGGGCGGGGTACCGGTCGTCGATGAACACGATAAGCTATTGGGAATGGTGACGGATGGGGACATCCTTCGTTATCTGACACCTGCAGAAGAAGCCATCAAGGGATATTTCACATATATCACAGTCATTCCAGGTGAGGAACTGGATGAAAAGGTGCGATCCAAAATGAACGATAAAGCCTCGCAAATCATAAGAAATAAAAGGATCACAAAGCTGTCCATGGAAGATCCTTTAGATGAAATGATAAAGGTGCTTTCCAAGCATCATTTCAAGAAAATCCCGGTCGTCGACAAAGATGATAAAGTCGTCGGCATCATCAGCAGGGGAGATGCACTAAGGGCCCTATATAAGGAGTTCGTTCACAAGCTGGAATAGGGCAATTTGCATGAAAAGGCCTGCTCGAAATCGAGCAGGCCCAGCTAGATTATTGAGTGTCTTCTGCTTTCTTGTCTGAATCGGACTTACCTTTTGCTCGATCTTCCTTTAATTTAAAGTAGGCGTCCATTACTTGCTCTCCGATCCGTTTGTTGATATCGTCAGCTGGCTTGCCTTGATATACCCATGGCACGACGACAGAGAATGCCACTTCCGGATTATTGTTAGGTGCATACCCTGCAAGCGTCAGATTGATGGTCGGGACGGGAGCACTATATTGACTCCTCCGCGGTCCGTCGTAAAAGGCCTCGGCTGTTCCCGTTTTCGCTGCAGCCCGGTAGGATTTTCCGCCAAAATACTTATACGCCGTCCCGCCTGGCTCCTGGGCAACCTGCCGGAAACCTTCCTGGACACGCTGAATCCAAACATCCTTACCGCCTAATTCGTTCAGCACTTTCGGGCTCATCGATTTAAAAACGCTGCCCAACTGATTGTGTTCGTCGGAAGGATTCCGGATTTCCCTGACCATCCGCGGCTCCAGCCTTTTCCCGCCATTTGCAATCGTCGATGCGTACTGTGCCAACTGCATCGGCGTATACGTATCATACTGCCCGATCGATAAATCCAGCAGCAATCCGTCCGTTGACATATCGACTCCTTTAAACCCGACGGATTCATTCGGCAGATCGATGCCGGTACGGACGCCCAATCCGAATTGGGCATAATGGTTGCGCATGATTGCATAAGCTTCCCGGTTGATCCCGAGCGGCCGATTGGGAATATAATGGCCCCCGGCAATTTTGATCGCCGTCATGAACATATAGACATTCGACGATTTCTTTAACGCGGAGACATCCGTTACATACCCTAAATCACTATAAGAGCCTTTCGGTGGGGCCCCTGCTAAATGGAGTTTTCTGTCAAAAAAAGCAGACCCCGGTGAAATGGCTCCCGTCTGGTAGCCCGTGTATACCGTGGCCCCTTTAACGGATGATCCTATCGTATAGGAGGTCGTAATGTTCCCGAGGGCGAAATCGTTCATTTCGGTCAAGCCGGTTTCACTGTTGCGTCCATATTGCCGGCCCGCCATCGTGAGCACCTCGCCCGTGTTCGGGTCCATCAAGACGACGAAGGCACGATCCAAAAAGTAGGTATTCCCCCTGGCCTTCGCCCTCCATAGTTCGCTCTCGATGATTTTTTCGACCTTTTGCTGAAGCTCCATATCAATTGACAGGATCAAGTCTTTTCCGCTTTGCCCTTCCGTGAGGGTATTCGTTTTGATGACTTCCCCTTTGCTCATCACGTTTTCAACCCGCGTCTTATGACCACGCAGAACATCTTCATATTGCTTTTCAATATAACTTTTACCGACCCTGTCATTTCTGGTGTAATCGCGTGCCAGGTAATAGTCGATATTCTCACTCGGAATCCCTTCTTCGGAGGAAGAGACTTTGCCAAGGACCGAGCGAAGAGTTTCGTCATACTTATAGGTCCTTTCCCAGTCCGTCGTGACGTCCACGCCCGGCATTTCATCCAAATGCTCACTGACCCTGGCAAATTCTTTTGTGGAGACATCTTTGTTCTTCACGATCGACGGTGTGAGGGCATAGCCGCTATTGAATTCCCGGAATATGGCTATCACTTCCAATTCATCCTTGGTGAATTCCTTGATATTCTCCTCGGTGACACGCTCCAGCTGAAGCTTGTATAAATTCTTTTGCTCTAATTTCTTTTCGGTTACCTTCCGTCTTTCGGACTTGGTGATCAATGCCTCGGCTTCTTTCGGATGCTTTAAGATCCAAAAATCCTTTTTATCCGGTATCGTTACCTTTTTCGTATCTTTTTCGATCAAGGTAGCAAGAATCTCCGCCGTCTTCACCATATCGGCGGTTTTTGTATTTGGGTATTTCGTATAGGTAATGGCATTGCGCGGCTCATTATCGACGACCGGATTGAAGTTGCGGTCAAACATCTTCCCACGTGGAACAGGGGTATTGGCCACATCGTTTTCCGTCCGGTCGACTTCACGAAGGTAATCATCTCCATATACGATTTGGACGATGCCAAGCCGGATTATTAAGCTTGAAAATAAAATGAATATTAAAAAGAACATGAAGTTCAGTCGGAAAGGAATTGGGGTTTTTTTCTTTTTTTCTTTGGCCATCAGTAACATTCCTTTCTAGTAAAAGTAAAAAATAAGAAAATTCCTATCTCCAATGATATATAAAATTAACTTATTTTTCTATGCTTTATCCGTAATTTTATCTATATTTCCAAAAGATTGTTATATAGTTATAAAATTACTCGTAATCTTATGATTGGGAAAATTACTATAATTGTAAAGTTTGGAGATGTGGAAAGATTCTGATGGATTCGATAAGCGCGGCAGACACTTGAAGGGGGATGGTCCATGGCTTGCTCATGCGTAAAAAGGGGGCTTTTGTAGGTGAAATGAATGATCCGCGCCAACGGATTCCAAAATTAATGGGCTTCATATTTCTTGACGGGCGTCTGAGTGGTAACGGGGATGATCTCTTTGAAATATCCGGATAACGCGAGCCATTTTTCAGGGTAGATATAGATGAACCGCTCCAACGTTTCCATGGAGTGCAGGACCAGGCAATCAATTTGATCGATTTTCTTATTCTGTAAATTGTATAGCAGTTCATGCGGGATCGTGTAATGGAGATTGAGCTGATAAGGATTTAGTATGACCGGGGAAATATTGTTTTCTTCCATATACTTGTTCGTCACGATCTGTTGGATTGTAAAGCTATCCTTCATATGTAATTCCCCGATCGAATAGTTCGGATTCAATAGTACGATGCCTCTCATTGGCTTCACCCATTCTTTTTGCTATCCATTCTTGCCAAATGGAGGATGGGATATTCAGAATAAGAGGCTTCGTCCTGCTAGAATAGGCTTTTCAGTTCGTTGATGGCTTTGAGATGTTTGACATTTTCAAGCACTTTTTTGGTCAAATCCACCTTTTTAATGAGAGGGGAGTCTTGTAAATGCCCGATGAAGCTTTCATTTGTATACCAATCGATCGGTGGGGGAGGAAAGAAAGGATGATCTGCCCATGCATCTTGAAGGGAAGGGCTATAGACTTTGTCATTATTTGCTAACGGATCGGAGGTATAAATGCTTTCCCAGTAATCCATCCTTGAGCCCGTGTGTGGAACCGCGTTCGTGAACTCTCCAACGCCATGAAAAACATCAGGGTGCTCAAAAAGGAGCTCATACAGGAATTTTCCCGTTTCAATTCGCCGTTTTGGATCGGCAAAGCGTTCAACGGTAAGGCCGGTTAAGGAACGGATTCCGTCTTGCTTATTTACAAAAGGGAAGATTACGTTCGTGAAGCCTAAAAATTCCTGCAGCTGAAAATCAAGCCTTAGGAGGATTTCACCATGACGGGTACGTTTCAACACCCGTTCTTGAATCATGCTTTGCTCATTGATGATAAGGGCTGTCGTCAAAAGGGGCGAATGGGGTTCTTGGATGAAAGATTCCCAAATCGGGGCCATGAATCTTGATATATGGAAGATGGGGAAATATTTTCTTAAGCGAAGTTCCTTATGTTTAGAATGTTCATATAAAAGGAGCTGAGGAAAGGCATCGGCAAAAATGGCTGAATTGGCGCGCTCCAGGAAAAGGAAGAATTTCCGCCGTTCCGCTTGGCTGAGCAGTTGGGTCATGGACGAGCTTTTCAGGTCGGTCATATGGTATCCGCCATTCCTCGAAACCATATGTGCCAAAAGGGCCCAATGAATCTCGGGGTTACGGCGGTAATAGGCAAGATAAGCATGCGTTCTCGTCATATTATTACGGTTCAAGGCTGCCGTTTCGGTTCGGATCCTTTTTACAAGAGCGGTTTCCTCGGGGAAAAATGCCTTAGACTCCTCGTCAGGCTGAAATAGTTCTTTTCGTAATTGAGTTTTTAGCAGGACGAATCTTTCAGAATCGATGAGAGGCTTGGTCTTGACAGGGGATGTGCCTAACAGCTTTTGTGCAAGTTGGGAAAACATGCGATCACCACTCGTGTTTTTCAGCCATTATATGCAGAGAGGTCAAGAAAGGGGCTTTGCATTTGCAACGCCCTTCAAATCGATTGGTGATGAAAATTTTCCTTCATTTTTTATTTTTCTTCTTCTTTTCCCTGCTCAATAAAATATAATAAACTATCCAGAAAAGTAACACGGGGATAAAAGATAACGGCCTATATTGGACCGGTACGGCAAACAAGATGAAAATGGATAGAAATAAAAACGGTACCGCCAAGAGTATATATTTTCTCCAATCCATATGCTTAAACCTCCTTACGTTATGTCATTCTTATAAGAATAAAGGATAATACCGCAATAATCTAGAAAAGTCACAATTGACAAAAATATACTCCCGTAGTAATCTTTAAACACGAGTTGGAAATTACCATTATTTATGGAAAAGGAGGCGAACGTCATGACTAAATCAGTTAAGCAAATAAAAACTTCAATTGAATATGTTCATACGTCCGCCTGCCTTGATCAAATGCCTTTCTAGGCAAAGCTCAAAATGAAAACCATTGATCATTCCAAAGC
This sequence comes from Peribacillus sp. FSL E2-0218, assembly GCF_037992945.1. Classification (NCBI taxonomy): domain Bacteria; kingdom Bacillati; phylum Bacillota; class Bacilli; order Caryophanales; family Bacillaceae; genus Peribacillus; species Peribacillus sp. FSL E2-0218. The sequence continues at coordinate 1,214,697 of NZ_CP150304.1, forward strand.
GCAGGTTGTGGATTTTTCGCGGCCTGCGCCTTTATATGTGTTCTTACGCATCTAAAAAAGCTTCCGCTAAAAGGCGGAGGCTTTTTGGCATTGGGGAATTAAGGAGCATAAGCATCCTTTCCATTTGATAGATAGGGGGAAGCACGATGAGACAAAATAGTTTGGGAGTCATGCAGCAGCCAGGAGATCCGGAAAGCGGTTAGCTACGAAAAAGGTTTTGAACAAAAGGGAGGGGAATTCATGTTTGCAATTTTTAAGAAGCTGTCCTGGTTCTTTAAAGAACAATGGCAGCGCTATACCTGGGCCATTTTATTTTTGTGCCTGGTGAATATTTTGGAGGTTATCCCGCCAAAGCTCGTCGGGAACGCCATCGATGATATGAATAACGGCGATATGACGCAAGAAGCAATCATGAAATACGTGATTTATTTGCTGCTGGTACTGTGCGGCAGCTACCTGTTTGGGTACTTATGGAGTTATCTGTTATTCGGCGGCGGGAACTTGGTTGAACGAAAACTAAGGTCTGGGTTCATGGGCCATTTACTGAAAATGACGCCGACTTTTTATGAGAAAAACCGGACAGGGGATTTAATGGCCAGGGCTACGAATGATTTAAAGGCAATATCGCTTACAGCTGGTTTTGGAATATTGACCCTTGTCGACTCGGTGCTTTTCACCATAACGGTCGTCGTCATGATGGGCGCAACCATCAGCTGGGAATTGACGATTGCGGCGGTGCTGCCGCTGCCGATCATGGCAGTGATGATGCAAATCTACGTGAAGAAAATATATAAGCGCTTTACCGATGCACAGGCAGCCTTTGGTACGTTGAATGACAAGGTTCTGGAATCGATTTCTGGTGTCCGCGTCATCCGGGCTTACGTCCAGGAGCGGCAGGATGAAAAGAGATTCGATGAAATGACCGAGGATGTCTATCGTAAAAACCTTGCCGTGGCAAGGATCGACGCCCTCTTCGATCCGACGATTTCAATCATCATCGGCATCAGCTATTTAATCGGTTTGGGATATGGAGCCTATCTTGTTTTCCAGCAGTCGATAACTCTTGGCGGGCTTGTATCGTTCAATGTGTACCTTGGCATGCTAATCTGGCCGATGATCGCAGTGGGTGAACTGATCAATGTCATGCAACGGGGAAATGCCTCGCTTGACCGTGTTCAAGATACGCTTTCATATGAAAGGGATGTGACAAATCCATTGGGGTTGGAGAGTATTCCGAACCCGGAAGATATTCATTTTCAAAAAGTGTCTTTTACATATCCATCTTCATCGGTCATGAATCTAGCCAATGTTTCCGTGCATCTTGAACGTGGGCAAACGTTAGGGATCGTTGGAAAAACAGGAAGCGGAAAAACGACTTTCGTGAAGCAATTGCTCAGGGAATATCCTTTAGGTAAAGGTGAAATCGCTTTTTCCGGCATACCGTTGGAGCAATTGGATCTTGAAGAAATCCGCAAGTGGATCGGCTATGTCCCACAGGACCATTTTTTATTCTCAAGGTCTGTGCGGGAAAATATCTTATTCGGTAAGATGGATGCAACTGAAGAAGAACTGGCTGAAGCAATCAGGCTTGCCGACTTTGAGAAGGACTTGATGATGCTTCCCGATCGGCTTGAGACACTTGTTGGTGAAAAGGGGGTGGCTCTTTCTGGAGGTCAAAAGCAAAGGATATCTATTGCCAGGGCTTTGATTAAAAATCCGGAGATCCTTATCTTGGATGATTCGTTATCTGCCGTGGATGCAAAAACGGAAACGACGATCATCGAAAACATTCAAAAAGAACGGGCAGGGAAAACGACCATCATCACGACGCATCGTTTATCAGCCGTCCAGCACGCCGACGTGATCATCGTTTTGGATAGCGGGGAAATCATCGAAGAAGGTACACACGAAAATTTACTGCAACAAAATGGCTGGTATAGGGAGCAATACGAGCGGCAGCAGGTTGACGAAGGAACGGGGGTGAGGGCATGACGGTCGTGAAAAAACTATTTCATTATGCAGCCCTTTATAAAAAATTGATCATTTGTGCATTGATCATGCTGGCACTATCTGTAGCGGCAGATTTAACGGGTCCGTTTGTCGCAAAGAAAATCATCGATTCACATATACTCGGCATCGAAACGTCCTGGTATGAAACGGAAAAAGGAAAAGATGCTGTTAAGTATGATGATCATTGGTACAAACGTGCAGATTACTTTACTGAAGGTGAGAAAAAAGGCAGGGAGGTTCACGTTTTCCAGGTGGGTAATCAATTTGTCTTCGTAAATGAAGCAGTACCTATGGATGGGCGCAGGACCTTGGAAGGCCAAACATTAATCATCAATAAAAACGGGAAGGAGCACCAAGCTCAGATAGAGAGATTGAAGAGTCAGGAAGTGATGGGATTTTACCAGCCTGAAATCCCACGCATCATTAAGCTAGTCGCTTTTTACTTTGGGCTTGTCATCCTTTCATCGATTTTTCAATATGGGCAAAGCTTTTATTTGCAGAAAGCGGCAAACAGGATCATTCAACGAATGCGAAACGATATTTTTACGCATATATCCCGTTTGCCGATCAGGTATTTCGATAATATGCCAGCGGGGAAAGTGGTGGCCAGGGTAACGAATGATACAGAGGCGATCAGGGAATTGTATGTCACGGTGCTCGCCAGTTTCTTTTCGAGTACGATCAACATCATTGGCGTTCTCATCGCTTTGTTCATCCTGGATTCACGTGCAGGGGCGATGGGCCTTTTGCTTATACCGATCATCGTTATCTGGACCAAGGTATACCGTAAATTCGCTTCCAAATATAATCATATCATCCGGGAGCGGATTAGTGATATCAATGGGATGATCAACGAATCCATTTCCGGAATGAGCATCATCCAGGCATTTGGACGTGAAAAGGAAACGAAGCAATCGTTTGAGGATTTGAACCGGGAGCATTATTCCTATCAAAATAAAATGTTGCATTTAAATTCATTGACGGGCGGGAATTTGATCGGAGTCATTAAGGTTTCGGCATTAATCGCATTCGTCTGGTATTTCGGTGGGATATCCATGACAGCGAGCTCGGCGATTTCCTTAGGGGTGATGTATGCGATTGTCGATTTGATCAGCCGCCTGCTCCATCCACTTCATGGCATCGTCAATCAATTCGCCAGCCTCGAACAGGCGCTCGTTGCAGGAGAACGGACATTCAGCTTATTGGATGAGCAGGGGGTGGCTGTCCGTGATGAAAGCAGAGCCAGATACAAAGGAAATGTAGATTTCGAACACGTTTCTTTCGGTTATAAGGAAAATGAATATGTGTTAAAAGACATTACCTTTTCGGCTAAACAAGGGGAAACTGTCGCCTTGGTGGGTCACACAGGTTCAGGAAAAAGCTCGATCATGAATTTATTGTTCCGTTTTTATGACAGCAGTGAAGGGAAAATCAAAATAGATGGAAAGGATATTTTGGATATTCCGCATCAAACCCTTAGGGAGCATATGGGAATCGTCCTTCAAGATCCTTATTTGTTCACGGGCACCATCGCTTCCAATATCAGCCTCGATCATGATGGCATCACGAGGGAAATGGTCGAAAAGGCATTAAAGGATGTGGGCGGGGACAAAGTGCTGAAGCATCTTCCTTTAGGACTGGATGAACCGGTAATCGAAAAAGGCGGAACACTGTCTTCCGGACAGCGTCAGCTAATCTCCTTCGCCAGAGCCCTGGCATTCAATCCAGCGATTTTAATTTTGGATGAGGCAACGGCAAGCATCGATACCGAAACAGAGGCGATTATCCAGCAGGGGATGGAAGTGCTGAAAAAAGGCAGAACGACCTTCATCATTGCCCATAGACTTTCCACGATCAAAAATGCCGATCAAATCCTCGTCCTCGATAAAGGGCGGATTGCCGAGAAGGGGACACACGAGGAGCTAATGGGATTGCAAGGGAAATATTATCAAATGTATGAACTGCAGGTTGGTCCCCATAAAGGGATGGCAGGATGAAGTAATCATTAACGAATGTACAAATAATAATGAGTGTGCCAATTTGGCACACTCAAGCATATCACTTGATAATAGTAATCATTACGTTTAAGATATAGTTATCCTAACAATGAGGTGATAATAGTGAAACAAAATATTCATCCTGATTATCAACAAGTAGTATTTATGGATACGAACAGCGGATATAAATTTTTGACGGGTTCAACGAAAAAGTCGAACGAAACAATCGAGTGGGAAGACGGTCAAACGTATCCATTATTAAAAGTGGAGATAAGCTCAGATACGCATCCTTTTTATACAGGAAAGCAAAAGTTCGCTGAAAAAGGCGGAAGAGTCGATCGCTTTCTTGAAAAATATAATATGAAGAAATGATAGCAGGACCATCGAGCGATCGATGGTCCTTATCCATTGTTATGGAATGAAATAAAAGGTGCCCCATTGAAATATGGGGGAGCGACCTTTCATCATTTTGCAGCTAGAACTTCCCCTTTGGCGATATTGATTAGTGCAGCATCGAAGTCCTTGATTAGATCATCCGGATTTTCAAGTCCCACGGAGAGACGTAGCAGGCTGTTGGTGATGCCCCGTTTACCCCTTTCATCAGCAGGCATCGCAGCATGTGACATTTTAGCGGGATAGGATAATATCGATTCCACCGCGCCTAGGCTTACGGCAAAGACAGGGAGTTCAACGGTGTTCACGAACGAACGGAAAATTTCCTCGCTTGCCAATTCAAAGGAAAGGACCGCTCCCGCCCCAAGCGATTGACCTTTCTGGATGGCATGCTGGGGATGATCCGCAAGTCCAGGATAATAAACCTTTTTCACCAAGTGATGATTCTTCAAGTAGGCGGCCATTTTTTCAGCCCCTTTTTGGGAGTGATCCATTCTTACGGACAAGGTTTTCAGCCCCCTCATCACAAGCCAGGCGTCCTGAACACCAAGAACGGCCCCGAAGGAGTTTTGGAGGGCACCGAGCCTTTGCGCCAATATAGGGTCCTTTACCACTGCAAGCCCAGCTACTACATCACTATGCCCGGACAAGAACTTCGTCGCACTATGAAGGACAACATCAGCGCCAATTGTTAAAGGCTTTTGCAGCGCTGGCGTCAAGAATGTATTATCGACAAAGCTTAAGGCACCAATTTTTTTTGCGATATCACATACGGCGGAAATATCGGTCACTTTCAGCAATGGGTTTGAAGGCGTTTCGATGTAAATGGCCCTCGTATTTGGCTTAACGGCCGCTTCGATGCTTTCGAGGTCCGTCATATCAACGAAAGTATGTTCAATTTTGAAACGGGTCAGGACTGTGGTCACCATCCTGAACGTTCCCCCGTACACATCTTCGGAAATGATGATATGGTCCCCGGCAGATAACAGCAGAAAAGCTGTTGAAATGGCCGCCATACCTGAGGAAAAGGCGAAGCCATGTGTGCCTTCTTCAAGTTCGGCAATGATTTCTTCCAACGCCTCGCGAGTCGGGTTCCCGCTTCGGCTGTAATCATATTTGCCGAATTGATCGATATCGGATTGATGGAAAGTGGAGGCGTGCTGAATCGGAACGCTCACACCGCCAGTCGTTGCATCGAATTTATGTTGATTATGAAGCAATTTGGTTTCAAAGCTAAAATCATGATCTGTCATCGGAGGGCCTCCCTTTTTACATGCGCGAATGCTTGCTGCAAGTCGGAAATCAAATCTCCGCTGTCTTCGATACCTACGGAAAAGCGGAGGAGGCGATTACAAACCCCGTTCGCCGTCCTGACCTCAAGAGGTATATCGGCATGTGTTTGTGTGGCCGGGTACGTGATGAAGCTTTCAACACCGCCAAGGCTTTCCGCAAACGAAATCAGGGAGAGCGATTGTAAAAATGGGTTGACAGCGTCTTCATCGATGATCCGGAATGAAATCATGCCGCCTCTTCCGGGATACAATACGTCCGATACACAATCATGCTCCGACAAGTAATCTACAAGTATTTTCGCATTCTTTTCATGGCGTTCCATCCGAAGTGCAAGAGTTTTCATTCCGCGCATCAACAACCATGAATCAAAGGGGCTCAACACAGCTCCTGTGCCATTATGATGGAAGGCTAGTGATTCGCATAATTCCGCGCCGCTAGCCACGATCAGTCCGGCGAGTACATCGTTATGGCCGCCGAGATACTTGGTTGCGCTGTGAATCACGATATCGGCGCCAAGCAGGATGGGCTGTTGAATGAGAGGCGTGTAAAAAGTATTATCGACGATCAGCAATACATTGAATCGTTTGGCCAATGCGGCAATGGCGCCAATATCCGTTTGCTGCATAAGGGGATTAGTGGGAGTTTCGATGAAGATGGCTTTCGTGTGAGGAGTGATGGCATTCTCGATATCCTCCAAACAACATGTGTTTACATAGTCACACTTCAATCCCCATTTCTTAAAGCCTTGTTCCAAGAGACGATATGTACCGCCATAAAGGTCTTCGCTGACAATCCAAGCATCCCCCGATTTGAAAAGCGCCAGTATCGTAGAAATGGCGGCCATCCCCGAGCTGCAGGCATAACCTTGATCGCCTTTTTCGAGATCGGCGATCGAACGTTCCAATAGTTGGCGTGTGGGATTACCTGTCCTTGTATAATCGAAGCCAGTCGATTGGCCAATCCCTTCGTGACGAAAGGCTGTCGAGAAGTAGACGGGAGGATTGACCGTTCCTGTCGCCGTTTCACTGCGATTTCCTAATTGAGCAAGATATGTTTCGGTTTTGTACATAATTTTCACTGCTCCTTTGCGTAATAAAAATAAAAAAAAGTCTTCTTTAAGAAGAAGACTTTGATTAAATGGGGACGAGTCATTCTTCTTATCTTCCAAGTTCAAAAACTTGTGGAATTAGCACCTTTTCATTCGTTGGAACAAATGAAGGTTGCTGAGGTGTCATCGGGCCATTCCCTCTACCTCTCTCGATAAGAGTTTAGATTATTCAATTTCTTTTGAATTTACTATATATACAAAATACTGTCAAGGAGAATTTGGTAAGGGATTGCATGGATGTCCCTATTGAAACCCAGCGTGGCAACGTTTTACGTTAATAAAAAAAACTGGAAATGTAGGCGAAGTAGCCTTCAAGTGAAACCTGAATGATCCCTTTAGAAAAAAGAGCACGCTTGACCGGTTTTTTTTGCTTTAAAATAATAATGTTTGTACAATGGATGGAGAGAAAGAATATTACGACATTATTCATTTATTAATACATAAGATCTTCGATGAATAGTGCAACCATAGGAGGAGAACACATGGAATACAGAATCGAACGAGATACGATGGGTGAAGTGAAAGTGCCTGCTGATAAATATTGGGGAGCACAGACCGAGAGAAGCCGGAACAATTTCAAAATCGGTAACGAAAGAATGCCGATTGAATTGGTGCGTGCGTTTGCATACGTTAAGCAGGCTGCAGCGAAGGTGAACTATGATCTTGGTGATTTATCGGAAGTGAAAAAGAATGCCATCGTCAAGATATGCGGTGAGATCCTCGAAGGTACGCTTGATGAACATTTCCCGCTTGTTGTCTGGCAAACGGGGAGCGGCACGCAAAGTAATATGAACGTGAATGAAGTGGTCGCTAACAAAGGAAATGAATGGTTAAAAGAAATAGGGGAATCCGTTGCCCTGCATCCGAATGATGACGTTAACAAAGCCCAAAGCTCCAATGATACATTCCCTACTGCCATGCATATTGCGGCCTTCATGGAAGTTGCTGAAAAGCTGGTCCCTGCCATCAAAGTACTAAGAGATACATTCGATGCAAAAGAAAAAGAATTTTGGGATGTCGTGAAAATTGGCCGTACACATCTTCAAGATGCAACCCCGTTAACTTTAGGACAAGAAATATCCGGTTGGAAAGCGATGCTTGATAAAGACCTGGAGATGATTGAGGAAAGCAGCCAAAAATTATTGAACCTAGCGCTGGGCGGAACGGCTGTTGGAACCGGAATCAATACAAAAAAAGAATTCCCTGGACTTTCCGCAAAACAAATCGCTGCGGATACAGGACATCCTTTTGTCACATCGGATAATAAGTTCCATGCCCTGACAAGCCATAATGAAATCGTGTACGCCCATGGCGCACTGAAAGCCTTGGCAGCGGATTTAATGAAAATTGCCAACGATGTCAGATGGCTGGCAAGTGGCCCAAGAAGCGGAATTGGTGAAATTGCCATCCCGGAAAATGAACCAGGAAGCTCCATCATGCCAGGGAAGGTGAATCCAACCCAAAGTGAAGCGCTTACCATGATTGCAACACAAATTGTCGGTAACGATGCCACGATTGGTTTTGCAGCCAGCCAAGGGAACTTCGAATTGAACGTATTCAAACCGGTCATCATCTACAACTTCCTGCAAACGGTTAAATTATTGACGGACGGCATTCATTCCTTCAACGATAACTGTGCAGTCGGCATCACTGCCAATGAAGATAAAATCAAAGAAAATGTAGATCGTTCGCTAATGCTTGTTACGGCGTTGAACCCGCACATAGGTTATGAAAAAGCGGCCAAAATTGCCAAAACTGCATTCAAGGACAACTCAACCCTTAAAGAAGCGGCGTTGAAATTGGAATTCCTGACGGAAGATGAATTCAATGCATGGGTCGACCCAGCTAACATGGTCAATAAATAATAGCAGAAGAATGCCCTCCCGCTGGTTTCTTTGGGGAGGGTGTTTCAATGTGTTAAAATCATCCTATCAACAAATACTAAGGATCAAAGGCTGGAAAAGGAGGAAACACAATGTCTTTATGCCCGCTTTGCAACGGTCTGAGAAAAATCCATGTGAATTGCCCCGAATGCGGCAATGATCTTGACGATAAAGGGAAATTCATGGATTACGCTGATGAATACAGTGCTTATATGGATATCGATACACTTAAGCTAAATGACGGCTACCCCCAATCCTTACAAAAAGGCCAATGTCCACACCTTATGAAATGCCCTGAATGCGGACATGATGAAGTGGTATTGGTTCAGGAATAGGAGAGTCCTTGAATCCCGGCTAAACATAAAAAAATACCCGTTCATGAACGGGTATTTTTTTATGTTTAGTTAGCAGACAATTTCAAACCTTCCTGCATCTGTTCGTCCTCTTCGACAAAAATGCGGTGTTCGCTTCCTTTATCGAAAAAGTGGGCTTTATTCATATCGAGGGCAAGCTCGATTTTTTCGCCTGCATGAATGATATTTTTGGCATCTACCCGTGCAACGAAGTCCTGTCCTTCAAGCGTGGAGTAAAGCATGATTTCCGCCCCCATGAGTTCTGCCACATCGATGTGGGTTTTGAATAGGGCATTCGGGGAATCCGTGAAGTATTCACCTTCATTATGGAAATCCTCCGGCCGGATGCCAAGGATGATATCTTTTCCAACATAGCCTTGATCACGCAACATTCTCATTTTCGCTGCAGGTATCTCAAACGTTTGCTCACCCATTTTGATGAAGCCTTCTTTTAATGTCCCGTTGAAGAAGTTCATGGCAGGTGATCCAATAAAACCTCCGACGAAAACGTTGATCGGTTTCTCATAGACGTCTTTTGGGGCACCGACCTGTTGGATGATGCCATCCTTCATGACGACAAGCCTTGTCGCCATCGTCATCGCTTCCGTTTGGTCATGTGTGACATATATCGTCGTTGTATCAAGTCGTTTATGTAGCTTGGCTATTTCCGCGCGCATTTGGACCCGGAGTTTTGCGTCAAGATTGGATAACGGCTCATCCATCAAGAAAACTTTTGCGTCCCTTACTATTGCACGGCCAAGTGCCACACGTTGGCGCTGCCCGCCTGAAAGCGCTTTAGGTTTTCTGTTTAGATATTCTTCAAGACCAAGGATCCTTGCCGCTTCAGTGACCCTTTGCTTAATTTCCGCTTTTGGCGTTTTCCTCAGTTTTAATCCGAATGCCATATTGTCATAGACGGACATATGGGGATATAATGCGTAGTTTTGGAAAACCATAGCGATATCACGATCTTTTGGCGGTACATCATTGACTCGTTTGCCGTCGATATATAAATCACCCTGTGAGATGTCCTCAAGGCCGGCAATCATCCGTAAAGTCGTCGATTTCCCGCAGCCGGAAGGTCCTACAAACACAATGAATTCCTTATCGGCAACATGAAGGTTAAAATCCTTAACAGCCGTCACCTTTTTATCATAAATCTTGAAAATATGATCCAATACTAGCTCTGCCATGAAAAATCCCCCTTTTAAACTACTGATTACTTGTACCAATTAACTATAGTCTAAGCTATCAGTTTAGAAAAAAGTATGTGCACATTGCACAAAAATGGATAATGATCCTTTTCTTGCAAACGGAAAGTCAATCATTCAATAACATAAGCAAGTAAGCAGTCAATGCGTGCCGAAAGTTTCTTATATCGAGTCCTGTCCTCTCGGTGAATTTGTCTATCCGGTACTGCAGGCTGTTCCGGTGTATATAAAGCTGTTTGGCGGCATGTGTGGCATTGGAATTACACTCGATATACGTTTTGATCGTATTGATAAGCTCCGTATCCTTCCTGGTCTTGCCAAGAATCTGATTGATATACCACTGCGTATTCGCATCAGATTGCCGATTCAATAGTATGTAGGGGATGATATCGGCCAAATCGGTCACCTTCAAATCCGGCAACTCAGCTTGTGCCAAGGCAAAACATTTTTTCTCCCGAAGCCTGTGGTTATGAAGGTCTTGGCTGACAAGGTGAAAGCGCCCGGTGAACATCCGCGTCTTTACATAAAAATCACTTTCCAGTGTAGAGGAGATGGCGAGCAGGTCGTTCTTCGATAATGCCTCACCCTTGTCCGTTTCAATCAGGATTCCCTCCGTCTCATTGTCCCAGATCAAGGCTGCGTCGGATGGCACGAAAGCAAGGCAGGCATCTTCAAAATCAGGCCGGGAAAAATCGGCATGACTCAGCTTGAAGTGAATGAAGCGCACGTTTTCCCAGCTTGTCAAAGGCAGGGGTGCATTCGGTTCGGTTAAAAAAGCATTCCAAGATGGTTCCGAAAACGTGGTGAAATGGGTATGGTCCAAGGAAGACGGAAAAAGCAGCTCCAATAAACGGGTTTCCTCGGCTGTGATTTCAAAGCGGGGGATGCCGAGAATGCTTCCCATTGAGTCCTCGAACCAAACAAATTCAGAGATGTCATCTGTATCGGCTTTATTATAAATCGCGTTGGGGAACTTTTGTTTAAGATTTTCAAGCACTATTCTTCACCTTCTTTCTCCCTATCATTATAGCGAAAAAAAATAAAGTTCAAAAGAATAGGATGTAACAGATGTTTTTCAAAAAAGGAAACTCATGGTTCTAAAAGGGAGTTCAAAGAAAAATTACAAATATTCGTAACGTTTATTCCTATCTTGCCCACTATGCTGTGTTTAGTGATTGTGCTTTGGCTCGTCATCATTTTGGCTGGGGCCGTTTTCAATAAATGAATGTACAAGAAGTAAAAGGGTGAGGCATATTTTGCAATCATAATATGCCTCACCCTTTATTTTTATGGCTTTTACGATGTGGGTCGTGGATCTCCTATTAGTTCATGGATTTGCTCGCGGGGTTTGTAAGGACTTCAAGGTTTTGCATGGCAGCTGCCACTTTCTCCATGGTTATATCAGGGAAAAGGAGGTGGATGGCTTCACCCTCCATTACAGATAGGGCGGCCATTTGCTCCAGTTCCGCTTTATGCTCCAAGGTAAGGCCAATTTCGGATAAAGTCCTCGGCAGCTTAAGAGATTCGTAGATGGGGAGCAGCTGTTTGATATCCGAGAATTTTCCTTCTAGCAATAACTGCACTAAAATGCCATATGCCACTTTTTCCCCATGCAGTAAATGATGAGTTTGTTCAAGGGAGGTCATGCCATTATGAATGGAGTGGGCACCTGCAATTCGCAGGAACTGGTCACCAAAGCCTCCCACTAGGCCACTCGTGACGATATTCGTTTCCATTACACGCTGAAGGGAATCCGTCCATTTTCCCTTTGTCAAATCCGCCAGGGCTTCTTCTCCATGTGTCAATAAAACTTCCTGGCATTGCTTCGCGGCTATGTGTGCCAATTCAATGCAGGTGGACTTGGTCGCAATTTTTTCTACGAGTGCATTGCCCTCATACCATTTCGCCAATGTATCACCGATTCCTGCCCGGAGATAGGCAATAGGCGAGTCCAGCAGTATTCCTGGCTCGATCAGTAACATCCAGGCGCTTTTTTCATGAATATCGAACCGCACATATGAACCGTTACGATCATAAATGACGCTTAATGGTGTCCAAGCGGCACAAGTGGAAGCGAGGGTCGGAATGAGGATGATTTCCTTTCCAATGGAGTTTCCCGCTGATTTGGCAAGGTCGAGCAGCTTGCCTCCGCCAATTCCGATTAAGACATCCACGTTTTCTTCCTGTGCGTACTTAACCACACGCTCAATCTCAAGATCACTGCACTCCCCATTATATTTTAAAAGTTTCGTTTCGACATTTTCTAATGCAGGAAAGAAGGGTTCAGCCACTTCCCACGATTTGTCTCCGTGAATAACAAGCACTTTACGCATGTTCGCTTTATTTAGTTTTGTTTCCAGCGTATCGAGAATATTAGCCATGCAGGCATAGTAGGAGGGACCGCTGCGGACTTCCAGTAGGGTATTCATCGTTTTTTTTTCTCCTTCATGTAAAGGCCTGTTCCACAAAAAGGGACGCAGGCCTCGAATTTAAGTTTTTTGGTCGATCACTTCATCCAATCAGGTTTTCCGAAACCGACGAAATGGCTATCGATCACTTTTTCAAACTCGGAGGACTCTACCACTTTTTTAATATCCTTGGCATATTGAGCGTCTACATCTTTTGTATTCACAGCGACGACGTTTCGATACATATCTGGCATATTTTCCAATACAAGGGCGTCCTCAAGCTTCATTTTTGCTGCAAGCGCGAAATTGCCTGGCACCGCGGATAGATCGACACTTTCCGTTGCCCGAGGCAATTGGGCGGATTCCAATGGCTTGAATTGGATATTTTTAGGGTTTTTCGTTACGTCTTTTTCAGAAATTTTTAAAGGATCGACATCTGGATCGACTTCAATCAACTTTTCATCGACCAATACTTTAAGTGCACGTGCAAGGTTGACCGGATCATTTGGCAAAGCCAAGGATGCGCCGTCTTTAATGTCTTTTAACGATTTATATTTGTTCGAGTAAATCCCCATCGGTGCTGTAGGAACGATGATAAGGTCAGAGAGCTTTAGATTATTTTCTTTAGCGAAGTTTTCCATATACACTTTATGCTGGAATAGGTTTGCGTCGATCGAGTCGTTGCCAAGCGACTTATTCGGCTGGATATAATCAGTGAATTCAACGATTTCCACCTTGTAGCCGAGATCCTCCAGACCTGGTTTGATGGCTTCATTGACCATATCGGCGTATGGGCCGGTGGTCGCCCCGATCTTCAATTCTTTTTTGTCTTCGGTTTTTGGGGATGCATTGTCGCTTCCGCAAGCCGTCAACCCAAGGGCAAGGGCACATACCGATATTAACGAAGCTATTTTCTTCATATAAACTTCCTCCTAAAAATGTTATGTATGGTTTGAATCATGGGTAAAAGAAAGATTCTATCGTTTGTTGACTAAATATGACGCCTTGTCACCAAGCATTTGGATGATTTGTACAAGGCAGATCAAGACGACGATCGTCGTGATCATGACCGTATTATCATAGCGGTAATATCCGAACCTGATGGCCAGGTCTCCAATTCCGCCTCCCCCAATCGTTCCTGCCATGGCGGAATAACCGATAAGGGAAATGGTCGTTAATGTAAGTCCTTGGATGATACCCGGTTTTGCCTCAGGCAGAAGTACATCTTTTATGATCATCCACGGCGTGGCACCGACGGCGATTGCCGCCTCAATCACCCCTTTGTCTATTTCGCGCAATGCCGATTCAACGATCCTTGCAAAAAAAGGTATCGCGGAAACGGAGAGGGATACGGAAGCAGCCTTTGGTCCTATCGTCGATCCCGTAAGCAAATTCGTTAAAGGAAGGAGGGCGACCAAGAGAATGATGAATGGGATGGAACGGACAATATTGACTACGAAGCCGAGAGAACGATTCAAGATACTATTTTCGAAGAACAAGTTCCTCGTTGTCGTAAACAGTAATACGCCAAGCGGCAAGCCGATAAGAAGGGCAACCGCCAGTGAGACACCCACCATATAAATCGTTTCAATGAATGCTTTATTAAGGTCAGGCAGGATATTGATGATGGAATCAAGCAGTGACATGTTTTAGCACCTCCACAGAGCTGGTACGATTCTTTATATAGGCTAATGCCGAAAGGATTTCAGCAGCATCGCCATTCAATTCGATGATCAATATCCCTAAAGGTATATCCTGAATATACTCGATTTTCCCGTGCAGGATATTACCCTTTACCGAATAAGATTGTAGGGTATCGGAGAGAATCGATTCACCTGCCGTTTGCCCTTCGAATTGAATTTTTATGATCGTTCCTTCACTTTCCTCAATCAAATGTGAGGGAAGCTCAAAATCTAGTACACTGCAAATGAATTTTTTCGTTAACTCCTCTTTAGGCTGTGAAAATATTTCATAAACCGAACCTTCTTCTATCACCCGCCCATCCTGCATGACCGCGACCCGATGGCATAGTTCCTTGACCACTTCCATTTCATGTGTAATCAATACGATGGTGATGCCAAGTTCGCGACTGATTTTCTTCAGTAGCTGTAAGATGGCTTTAGTCGTGGTGGGATCAAGGGCTGAAGTCGCCTCATCACATAACAATACAGTGGGATCATTGGCTAATGCACGAGCGATTCCGACCCGCTGCTTCTGGCCGCCGCTAAGTTGGGCGGGATAAACATCCTTTTTGTCGCTGAGTCCTACGATATCCAACAGTTGTAAAACACGTAACGTAATGGCTCCCTTCGATTGATGCGCTGCCTTCAAGGCAAAAGCCACATTTTCAAAAACGGTTTTGGAACTGACCAGGGAAAAGTGCTGAAAGATCATTCCGATTTTTTGACGTTGCTTACGCAGCTCCTTGCTAGATAAAGAGGTTAAGTCAGTTCCGTCAATGATGATATTTCCTCCTGTCGGACGTTCAAGCAAATTCAAGCAGCGAAGTAATGAGCTTTTGCCTGCTCCGCTGTAGCCGACAATTCCATATACTTCCCCTTTTTGAATGGTTAAAGAAACGTTATCCACTCCGATAACTCGGTTTTTCTTCGATATGTATTCCTTCCTGACTGAACGGATTTCAATCATGAGCCAACCCCCTTAAGCATAAAAAAAACTGTCTCTATCATTCAGAAAGAGGCAGCGAAATTATATCTCGTCTTATCTTTCAGAATGCAATCATTCTGCAGGAAGTGGCACCGTTCCCGATTGGGGCGGTTGCCGGACATCACAGGGCCTGATCCCTCCGTCACTCTTGATAAGTAAATTATTATTTTGGAATATTTCAATTTTTTTAATATATTCTATAGTATTTGTTAATCACCTCATTGTCAATGAATTCTGTGATTTTAGAATAATTTTTTTTGCTTGTTCCATTAATTCCTTGTCAAATGGGGGGGATGGTAATACATTTATTGTAATAAATAGAAAAAACGTGGAGTGTAGCTATCTAATAAAATGAAGGGTGTGCAGGTTCATGATAGAGGTTAAGACGGTAAATGATGTGGTTTGTGTGCACGGAATTCCGGGGGGAGTCAGGTCGGGGATGAGCGTTTATGTGTTTCTAACGGACGGTCTTCTGATTGATACGGGCGCCCAGATTTTAATGGATGGACTCATTCCTTTCTTTGAGTCAGCCGACTTCGATTCGGTGGCCCTTACGCATTATCATGAAGACCATACGGGAGGAGCCGCCTGGATTCAGGAACATAAAAAGGTTCCGATATTCATTCATCCGGTGTCGGTTGAGGCTTGTGCGAAAGATGCTGAATATCCCGCTTATCGTAAAATGTTTTGGGGAAGGAGGGATGCTTTCAAAGCTGAGCCGCTTGGGGAGGCCGTTCATTCCCGAAGCCAAGCATGGGAGCCGATTTACACCCCCGGTCATGCGCATGACCATATGGTGTATTTGAATCGCAATACCGGCATGCTTTTTTCAGGCGATCTTTTCGTCACTCCAAAAACAAAACTTGTTCTGCGGGAAGAGTCCGTTCCGGTAATCATTCATTCCATAAAAAGATTGCTTCACTATGACTTTGGGGAGATGTTTTGTTGCCATGCCGGGTATGTTCCGAATGGAAAGGATATGTTCAGAAAAAAACTCGATTATTTGGAAAACCTCCGTGGTGAAATTTTGCTTTTGCATGAACAAGGACGAACGGTGCGTGAGATTCAGCATCTCGTTTTACCCCATCGATACCCCCTTATCGAAATATCGGAGCATGAATGGGATTCGGAGCATATCATTACATCGATATTGAATGAAAATGTTCTGGATGCAAGTGAGAAAACAAGGAAGTAGGGTATATTGCCAAGAGAATGCGTAATCAGTTCCAGACAATTGACTGATGGAAGGAAGAGTGAGAGGTTTTCATGCTTGTAAAAAGCGTAATAAGCCATTTAGACTGTAGGCAAACTCGCAAATAATGGAGGCTGCTTACAGTTATTTTTGTTGATGAGACCGTAATCATGATTAAGAGGTTGGACTGCGATCGTTCCTTTCCACTTCATGCACTCGCTTATCCGCGAGCGCTCCGTTCCTAGCTGTTTTCAACTCGATAAAAATATTTTTTTGCGCGAACGGATCTAAGAATTTGTGTGAGTGCATGTAAGCTGGATAGGGACAAGTACAGAAGGTAGTAGGTCCGAGTCCCTTTATTATAGGGGGTTGAAGCATATGGATCAGGAATAATCACCTAAAAGAAGGGGAGTGAAAATTAATCAGGTGAACAAAATTAATTTTCTAAAATAAGGAAAAAACACCCACTTTGGTCTCATGAAGTTTTGATGTTATTCGCATGATTTGGTATAATTTTATGTTTAGAAGCATGCAATCTACTAAATAATAAAAAGAACCACAAAATATTAATTTATGGAATTATTAGAATATATTTTAAGCAAGGGATTGTCATGTACAATAAATAACGACTGTTCTCTTATGGGATGATAGTCAAAGAGAATGAACAAAGTGCTACATTACATGGAAAAAAAGGTGATCAACTAGTGGAAGCGATTCATGCAACCGATTTTAATTTAAATGGCTCAAAGATTGAAATAATCCTGAATGGAATTATAGAATCAGCCAACTTGATATTTCGAAATAATGATACAAAGGAAGAACATATTTACGAGCATGTAAATTGTGAAAGTTTGAACGAAGAAACCCGTTTGACCATCACACTTGATAATATGAACTGGCCAGATGTCCATAGGACAACGTATACCATTTTGCTTAAAATGAACGAAGAGTTGTTCAGACTGACAAAGCCTACAATTAAAAGATTGAAGAATCGATTGTTCGCCCGCTCTTATTATCAAATTTCACAAACGGAAACTGCGACCATCTTTCTGAACAAAAAAAATACCCTAAGTATAATGTACGGTAATTCAGCAAGCGTATTCCGTGCCTCCTGTAAAGTGGTTTCAGATACTTTACATATTACAGAGATGGAAGTGGCAGGAGATAAGGCAAGGTTTTTCCATGAAGAAGGGGAGTTAGGTAAGGCATTACTCACTATATATGACCCGGTCACCAAGCATACCTCAGCGATTGGAGCAGTGCAGGGCGAAAAGAATTCACTGGAAGTGGATGTATCCAAGCTGGCTGAAATTCCTACGGCTGCCGATGTGTATGTGGAAGCGAAAGTCGGCAAGGTTTTGAAGTCATTTAAGCTTCTGTTCCATCCAAACCTTGTTCAGACCCATCGTGAGCTCTCCTTTTACGAAATGGATTCTCTAAGTGATGCAACCGAAAGCCAAAAGACGCTGTACTTTGATGAATTCGAAATAATGGGTGACCATCTTCAAGTTCGTTTGATGGAACCTTCCTGTCAGTCCGCTTCCGTCGTTTTTGAAAAGAGTACATCGGTGGAGTGGATACAAACGCACGAATTCAAACAGGATGGGCAACGATTGTTCATTGATTTGAAAAAAATATTTAATGATCGTTTCTTTAAAGAGGGTCAAAAGTGGAAGGTTTATGTCAAAGAGGTTGTGGCCGGGGAAGTGCAGGTAAGGAAATTAAAACACTTTTCAGCACCTAAAACTCCTCAAATGGGACAGGTGCCTCTTGAAGACATAAAAACCCAGGCAATGGCTTATATATCGCCTAAAGCAGAGTTGGGAATATTATTAGGAAAAAGTGAAGAAAAAATCAATAATGCGAGTTTCTATATTACGAAAAATAGACTGCCCATGCATGACTTAAGCTTTCATAAATATGAATTGTCTTTTTCGATAGAAAATATCCAAGATGCCGATATAAACTCCGTGCAGATTGTGATGAAAAATAGACAAAGCGGTGAAATTCATCGGGTGCCGGCTAATGTGAACAAAAGCTCCCGGAATATTGGAATCCACTCAAATTTGGAATCATTCATTAGATGCGGAATCACCCCATCTAGGTGGGACGTTTCCATTGAGATAACGTATGCGAATATTATGGAAGTGAATCGGGTTGGTTTTTACGATCAAAAGAAACTTCCGATGGAAGAAAGGTATTTACGTTCGGTCGAGGTCGATGAGGAGAATGTTTTTACACCGTATTTAACAGCACGGAATGAACTCTCTTTTGTTATCGGTACAGAGTTTGCGCTTCGGCATGAAAAATTAAAGTCAAAAATTCTAATTAAGAATGTGTCTCTAAAAAAATCGATACTTGAAATCGAAATAACGCTTTCCTTGCCAGACGCTGAAAGTTATCAAGTGAAGGGAATGCTACTGAGGCATCGTAATAATGAAGCATTTGCGCAGATCCCGGTTACTGTAAAGAAGAAGAGCATACTAGCCAAAGTCAATTTGGCCGAACATGAATTTGAACAATTTTATTGGGATTTCTACGTATTGGTCGACGTTGAAGGCGAGGACTACGAAATTAAGCTTAAGCGTCCAACAGACCATGTCCGGAAAAAATTGAATGGGACAATCAGGGATCATTCATACCAAAAGGATGCCGATCATGTCGTATACCCTTACATTACAAGGAGCAACTCCCTTGCGTTAACATATAGAATGAAAAGCTTATATGAAGCGCCAATCTACAAGTGGAAAGAAAAATTTTCCTACATCATTTATCAAATGCTTAATAGGTATTATGACCATAAAAATATCTGGCTTGTGTACGAGAAGATGTCCGAAACTGCACAAGATAATGGCTACCACTTCTTTAAATATTGCTACAACGAAAAACCGGAAAGAAATGTCTTTTATATCATTAAGAAAGATTCTCCTGATCTGGCCAACCTTAAAGGGTTCGAGGACCGTGTAATCCATTTCATGAGCATTAAACACTTGGTGTACTTATTCGCTTCCAAATTGCTCATCGCTTCTGAAACCAAGGGCCATTCATATGTGTGGCGTGTACAAAAGGGCAAAGTGATGGAGTATCTGAGAAGAAAGCGGATTGTCTTCCTGCAACACGGAGTTCTTGGTTTAAAGAAAATAGACAGTACGTTAAATAAGGGATCTTCAGAGGAAGTGGATTTGTTCGTTACGTCTTCAGATTTCGAAAAAGAAATCGTGAAAAACTATTTTGGATATAATGAGAAGGATATCATCGTCACCGGTTTGAGTCGCTGGGATGACGTAAACAAAGAAGAAACTCCGATAAAACGCCAAATATTCTTGATGCCTACTTGGAGAAATTGGCTTAATGAAGTGTCAAACGAAGAATTCATCGAATCGAATTACTTTAAAAATTATATCGGTTTATTGAATTCCGAGAAATTGATGGATTTACTTCGGATGCACGATGTCGAATTGAAATTTTATGTCCATCCCAAATTCCAGCCATTTATCGATCAATTCCATACAACTTGTGACCAGATCGAGATCATCAAGTTCGGGGATGTCAATATCAGCAAGTTGATCCGTGAATCGGCGCTTTTGATCACAGACTACTCAAGTGTAGCTTGGGATATGTACTATCTTGAAAAACCGACAATTTTTTATCAGTTCGATCTTGAAGAATATACGGAATTACAAGGAAGCTACATGGATATGAACAAGGAGTTATTCGGTGATCAGGCACTTGATCCGGATGAATTGATCACTTCGATTGAAAATAGTGTGCGTAACAACTTTGAGGAACAAGATATCTTCAAGGAGAAAAGAAGCCATTATTTTGCTAATATCGACAATAAAAATAGCGAACGTATATATGATAATATTGTTAAAAATGAAAAAAGATTGAGGCCAAGGAGAGTTTCCTTCTATAAAAAACTCTCAAAGGTGACCGTGCTGAGAAAGTTGTGGCGCTTGGCGAAGCGAGGGAAAGTAACTAGGAAGCTGGCTTTTTCATTAAGAGATCATTTAATGAAT
Source organism: Peribacillus sp. FSL E2-0218 (assembly GCF_037992945.1). Lineage (NCBI taxonomy): Bacteria > Bacillati > Bacillota > Bacilli > Caryophanales > Bacillaceae > Peribacillus > Peribacillus sp. FSL E2-0218. Next base: position 1,235,231 of record NZ_CP150304.1, read on the forward strand.
CTGAATGGAAGGGGGACACGCGGCCTATGGAACAGAAGAAGATAATCACGGTGGATAATCTCATAAGTGAAGACGAAAAAATTTCCTTTCAATGCAAGGACCCCAAATCACTGAAAATCATCGGCATTGAAAAAACCATGAAAATCAGATGGACCTTCGATACGGAAATGATCGATTCCAAGATCGTCATCCACCTGAAAAATTTTTCCGAGGAATATTATCAAGCGGCATCCAGATGGGATTTGTATATGGAAGCAAGTGGCGAACTGCATCGAATACAAATTAGCGGGGGAAAGAATGAGTATTTCCATTCGATCCCCTCTATTGGCGTTCAAGTGATCACCCCTTATATTACGGCATCAGGCGGGCTGAGCATTGTCATCAAACAACCGATCCACCTGTCGGATGAGGTACTGTCAGCAAAACTATCACTGAAATCCTTGCGTTTTAAAGGTACTATCCTGACGGGTTCCGTACGCCTTGAATTGAAAGAGGAATATGAACTGGTTGGTATGGTCCTAAAGCAGAGGGATGTTTCGGATAACACGCAGTATATATTCCCTGTTAAAGGAAAGGGTCATAAACTGTCTTTTACAATCGATGTTAAGTCGATGGAATGGCGTCCTTTTTATTATGATTTCTATTTAATGGTCAGGGTTGGGGGGAAGGACCACTATATTCGTTTGAAGAACCCTACGTGCATGGCCTTGAGAAAGTTGAATAAACGACTATTTGGCATGTCGTACACCTTTGATAACGGATATTGGGTGTATCCATATTTGACCGCATCAGGCACTGTGGCACTGACTTATAAGGAAAGAACCGAGTACGAGACGAACAAGCACTTTTTTAAAGAAGTTCTGGCTTCATGGGTTTATAGACTGCTGCTCCCCTATTATAAAAAGAAAAACATTTGGCTGATTTACGAGAAAACCGCTGACAGGGCCCAAGATAACGGATACTACTTCTTTAAATACATCTATGAAAATCATAACCATCAACAAGCATATTACATCATTAAACCTGATTCGGAAGATTACCCGAAATTGGAAAACATGAAAAATAGAGTCGTTGAATTCATGAGCTTTAAATATATGGTGTTCATGTTTGCCGCACAGCTATTGGTATCCTCCGAAACTAAAGGGCATGCATACGACATAAGAATTCAAAAGGGCAGGATTAGAAAAGCGATGAATTATAAGCCGCTTGTCTTTTTGCAGCATGGCGTTATCGGATTAAAAAAACTTAACAGCATCTTTAAAAAATCCAGCATTAACGCACCAAGCCTTTTTGTCGTTTCCTCACCCGAGGAAGGCAAGATCATCCAGAATCATTTCGGCTATAACAAAAACGAACTGATTGTCAGCGGCCTTCCCCGCTGGGATGTCATTGAAAATAGATCGAACGGAAAAAGGATTTTAGTGATGCCGACATGGCGCGTATGGCTTGAAAACTTACCTTTTGAGGAAGTGGAAAAGAGTGAGTATGTGCAAGTATTCAAGACTTTTTTACAATCAAAAGAATTGAGCAGGCTATTGGAGCAGCATGATTTGACGCTGCATTTTTATTTGCATCCAAAATTCAAGGACTTTATCGAACATTTTTCCATTGATAATCAGCGGTTCACGATTTCCAATGAAGAAGACTTGAATACCTTATTGATGGAGGCATCCATGTTGATTACGGATTACTCGAGTGTCGCCTGGGATATGTTTTACCAAAAAAAACCTGTTGTTTTTTACCAATTCGATCTCGAGACGTACAATAAGTATCAAGGAAGTTATATGAATATGGATAATCAATTATTTGGTGATCAGGTTTTCACTACAGAAAAGTTGATTTCGACGATTAACGCCTATGCCGAAGCCGGTTTTGCGGAAAAAGAAGCATTTGGCCAGTTAAGGAAAACATATCTTCCTTATATCGATCATTCCAATAGCCGCCGGGTCTATGAGCAAATTCATGCAAAGCAAGGTCTGTTGAAAAAAATTAAACGCAAGCAGCTGATTACAAGGATTTCGAATAACCCTTTTGTACGTTCACTTTGGAGAAAATTCAACGGTATCAACTTCGTTAAGGGAATGGCGGAAACCATAAGGCTGAAAGCGAGATGATCGTTCATCGCGTGAGCGGATTGTAATCCAGGAAATAATTTGATACATTTAAATGGATGGAAAACTAAATAAGTCTAGAAACGGGTGCGGATATGAAACATCGATTTATCCGCTTAAAAGGGAAGCCGGTTGGAATCCGGCGCTGTCCCGCAACTGTATATGTGAGCGATTCGAGTGATGCCACTGTTTTCTGCAAAAGGGAATGGGAAGGTTCGAAAAGCGTTGACCATGAGCCAGGATACCTGCCTGTTTTTAGCACATCATCAAATGCCTACGAGGATAGGGGATGTTACGTGCGAAAATTGGCAAAAGCATGCTTTCATTTTTAAAAATGAAAAAACATGCTTATTTTTGTTATGCTTCGTTATGCATTCAAACAGCTTCCTTCCGGGAAGTTGTTTTTTTATTTTTTAAGGGGGAATACAAATGTTTGGAACGGTTAAATATTTCACGGATCATCTTAAAACCCAGGTTATGTACAATTTTTCGGGAGGGGAAACGATTTCTTTAAGCGGAAATCGTGAAAAGCTTACAGAGGAAATCAATGGGCAAGCAATAAGTTCCGCTGAAAAGGAATTATTTTCACGTAATTTGGAAGTCGCCTATGAGAGTGTGGTTCGAGAAATGTTCGGGGAAACAAGCCTGCTCCAAAAAGAGCTCTCCTAAAAGAGAGCCCTGGCAATAAGGTCGTCTATTTATTGATGTTAGGATCGGTCTCGTCATAGAAATCATGGGCTTCTTCAATGTTCCGAAGATCAGCGGCCTCATATACATTGCCGCCTGCCAAACCTTCATTGATGTAGCGATCGATGTCAAGGAAGGCGGAATCCCGTCCATCATACTCGCTATCCTTTAAAAAAGTCATTTTTTCTTTGTCCAAAATAAATCCCTCCTAACCTTTTCATTAGTATAGGCATTAGAGGGATTTTTATTCTTTTCAAGCTTTCCTAAAAGCAATTGGACGATACGGTTTATTCATAAACATGATAGACCATCAAGTCATGTATCATGGTTTTGAGTTTCATTTCATCTTCCGTTGCAGGTGGGTTGGCTGTCCATTCGATGGTTCCATCTTTATGATAGAAAGCCTGGATGGATTGTCTATTGTAATAAAAGGAAATTTTCCACCCTGGCAGATTCTTATGCAGCGGTGCCCATTGAAAATGACTGATCATATGTATTACCTCCATATATGCTGTCTCACATTACATTATAATGGAAAACGGCAGCAGGAGGTGTTATTTTATTTTCCTGTTGGAAAAAGTTAATTCCATGAAAAGGTTTTTTAAATGTAAAAGCCGATTAGCTTCGATTTCCTCTTCGTCGAACTGCATGGGCTTGGAGTTCACTTCGTAAATGAAGAGCGAGCCTGATTCGTCTTCACCGATATCAATCGAAAATTCGCCGAGAAAGCCTATTTTTTTTGAAAGAATTTCTCCGCATTTTTGGGCGATTCTAGCCAATGTTAGATTCAGCCTTTTTGATTGCAGGTTTTGATAGGGATAAAGCTTACCGCCTCGAGGAGTGTGTGTAGTGATTTCCTGCAGTTGTGACATTCGTACAGCTTTGCCCGTTACTTTATAAAATCCTTTTTCATAATGGACGAGAACCCTGTAATCGTAACGGTGACCAAGGAGTTTTTTTGGTACGACCGCCCGCTGAGCCAGGTAATTTCTTTTTAATAAGTCCTTTTTTTTCGTTTCCCAGAAAGAAGCGAAGTTCGAGAAAGTCTCGCTGTGTTTCAGGCTGTTGAACAAAAGTGTATCATCAGGATTTTTGCGGAGGGTGTAAATGCCTTTTCCCTGGCTTCCTTTACAAGGTTTTAAGTAGATGTGCCGATGTGTATCAAGGAATGCCTCCAAACAATCGCGCTTTTGCAGGATCGCTGTTGCCGGCAGGTACTTGATGAGGGAACCATCATCAAGCAAAGCTTCGAACATTAGATATTTATCCAGGAAACCTGGATTGAAAAATATCACATGGTGCTCAATGAAATGGCTCATGAGTGATTGGAATTCTGCCGAAGCCTCATAGCCCCTGGAGGGTATACGATTATAAACAATATCAGGAAGCGGCATCTTACACTCGATCCACTTGTTTGAATCGTATGAAAATACATAACCTCTCATTGAACCGGAAGCAAAGTCCTTTCCCGTGAATGCATAGGGTAAAATCCCATGTTGGAAAAGATACAATGATAAATCCTGAAAAAGGGCCAAGTTACCGCCCAACCCTGTTTCCTTTTTCGGATTGAACGAAGTCATTATTCCAACAACGAGCAGCCGGCTTCCGGGAAATTCGGTGATCGGAAAGAGTCTTTGACCTGAAAGCTCATTGCTATAGTTTATCTCTTCATCTGCAGCACCTGCAAAAAGTACTGTATCCTTTTGATCATGGCACCAAGATTCCGAAACGCTATCATAAAAAATATTCATCGCTGCACACTAATGGCGTTTGTAATCGTCTGTTCAGTCAAATAAATGGCATAATCGAGGCTGAGCTTTCTGGTCAACAATTCGAATTCCTTCAGTTTGGGATGGGAGAAGATGGAGCGTCCTGGCTTGGAATTCGCTTCAAACATCCAAACCTGCCCTTTCTTATCCAACCCAAAATCAAATCCGATTTCCGCTATGATGCCATCCAGATGCTTTTCCATGCTTTCGCTTAATAACAGTGCTGCTTCAGATAGTTTGCGTTCCACTTCTTTTGCCTCATCGTCATCTCCAAACAGTTCGGCAACCGTTTTGATGACCCCGCCGCTTTTAATATGGGTTGTAACACTGCCTGCGCCGGCAATTTTGGCAGCAATTGCGGTTACTTGCCATACGCCATTACTGTCCTTGTTAGTATGAACCCGGAAATCGACTGGTCTTTTTTCGGAACGGATGAGTGAGATGCCCTGCTGGACGATAAGATTCTCTAGCGGTCGGTCATGAAATAGGTGTTTAACGATTGATTCCAGTGTGGAGAATTTTTGTAATTTATTCTCCCTTGCTTCATTTGTATAGCGGCAATAGTAAACATTCTCATGCCTATCATAAAGGATCTGGTGAATGCCGAGGCCGAGGCTGCCATGAATGGGCTTGATATAAACCTGACGATAATGGGAAAGAAGCGTCTCTACCACGGATATGGATTGAAATGGATAAGTTTCAGGCAGATATGGCAGTGCCTGCTCATCTGCACATAATCTTTCATTTACGTCCCATTTATTGAAAAACCCCGGATTGAACCAAGGAATGGTATAGTCTTTTTGGAATTTCTGCTTCACTTCTTTAGGGCCGTCGCGATTTTCGGTCAACCGGTTGGGAAGCCGATCATAAATGACGTTAGGAAATGGGAATTCCTGAATGTGCCAATTATCATTCTCGAACACATAGCCCTTGATTGTTTCTTCATCCCAATTGATGACATTCTCCCCAAAAACGAAGGGGATGCAGCCTGTAGTCCGGCTAAGGGAAAGAAGCTTTGAGAAAAATGGCGATCTTTCACCTAGAGGTTTGTTTGACAGGCCAGTGAAACCTGAAGAAAAAATACCTACCAAAGGACCGATATGGATGGTCTTGCCGTAAATGAATAAATGAAGGGGGATATCGGTCAAATCGAATTTTAACGATTCCGCGAGACTTTCCGATAGGACGATGGATTGATTGATGGCCGGGTTTTGTTTCACACTGGCAGGACATGAATGCTGTCCGAAATATATCAATTCGATCTCTTCCAGATCTCCAAGTTCTGAAGGGTAAAAGAGAACGTTGCCAGGGATGACGGCGATTTCGACAGGAAAAGTCTTTCTCACTTTCATTCACCTGCCTTCTGAAGATGATTGGCTAAATATTGGCTATATTGCAGCGGTGCCCGATGAATATCCTTCATGTTCTCCGGCTGCAGTGCCTGGATGATTTTCCTTCCGGGTTTTGAATTAATGTCCAGTATCCATAACTGGCCCTTTTTATCGATGCCTAGATCGATGCCCAATTCGAATAGTCTTTCAAACACAGCCTCGATTTCGGCAGGCAGGGTACGGAGTATATGCTGGATCTTTTGTTCGACCGCAATCGAAATGGTTTCCGGATTTTTTTTGATGAAGGCATCCAATGTTATGGCTTCTCCGCCTGTTGCCAAATTTGAGGTGATTCCATCCTTTTGGCCGGTGCGAATCCCACGGCCCCGTTCTACCCACTGGTTCCTCTCATTTTTTTGCAGCAGGATGCGTAAATCGAACGGTTCATGTTCTTGGTTGCAAAGTTCCAAATATGGCTGGCAAAGGTATTTGTATCGATTCAATAAATGCTGCAGCCATTTGTTCAGCTGTGATGTAGAAGTGAATTGGCGGTCATATTTGTTGCCTTTTTTTGTCATGGATACCAAAGTGCCGTCATCGTTTTTGGAAAGAAGGTAAATTCCCGTACCGCCTGCACCGAATTCAGGCTTGATGATGATTCGATCCAGGCGCTCCAAATGACCGATAATATCTTCAGATGTGGATACTTGGACGGTCTCTGGGAAAAAAGCTTGAAGAAGGGGGTGTTTTTTCAGGGTTTGATAAACTTCCCACTTACCAGGAAGCCCGAGCCCTAAGAAGCTGGAATGTTCTTTTAACCAATTGATTTTATTTCGTGTTTCCGATGGTTGACGCGATAGCCCATGGAAACAGCGATCATAAATATAATCAGGTATATTAAAAGATGCAGCAATCCACGTCTCCTTTTCTTGATCAAACCGTTCGCCCCGCACTTTCTTAAGGTCACTATCAATATTTTCGGGCGTGAATTTACAAACGTTCATATTGAATGGTTTTGCCGTTTTAGCTATTTCGGTGAAGTAGTGGTTTTCATGTGAATCCGACGTTGCCATTAATCCGATTAACACGTGCTAGCAACTCCTTTTATCGATGTTTTTCGCTGTTGAGGGTCAGCATGAAATCTATGATGGATTTTACTGATGGGCGAAAGGTTTCATAATTGCCCTGAAATTTTTTCGAAGGTTTGGAATTCACCTCGATGATCCATGGATTTTTATCGACATCAAGTGCTAAATCGATGCCCAGCTCCCCGAAAGATTCGTCATGGTGTTCAACAATTGCCTTTGCCGTGTTTTTAGCCAGTCGTATCAGTTTTTGATACAAACGGCCAGAATCGGGGTAATCGAATGCTTCCTTGAGGAAATCCGAGCCGTTTTTCATCAAACCGCCTTGTGCAAGATTGGAAACGATGGCACCTTGTTCTCCTATCCGTGCAACCATTGATGAAACCTTCCAGTTTAGCAGTTCGTTTTGGTGAAGAAGGATGCGGAAGTCCACCTTTCTTTGATCGGTTTCGTATAAGGAAATCCCTTGTTGCAGAATGAAGGCTTGCTTTCTGGATAGTTTTTTTAATGTATGGAACAATTGCTCATCTGAGTCGGCAAAAAGCAGTTCCTGTTTTTTTCCGGAGGGCTCGATTTTCCATTTTCCAGATACTTGCGTTAATCTGCATATATTTTTACCTTGACTGCCTGATACCGGTTTAAAATAGATAATCGAATGTCTTTCTATGAAGGTCAAGAATGCCTCCTGTTCGCCAAAAAGTATCGTATCAGGCAAACTTGGCAACAGCTCATTTTCTAAGCTCAGAAGCTGATGAACATCATATTTGGAAAGGAACCTACCGTTGAACATCGGTATGGATTGTGTCTTGAGTTCGGTTTTAAACAGCTCGAATGATGGCGATGCTTCAAGCTTTCGTGAATGTATCCGGTTATAAAACACATCAGGAATCGGGATAGTCAAGGTTTGCCAGCCTTTTTGTTCCCCGACAAATGCTTCGATTATCCCTTCTTGAAGAGACTGCACTTTCACTAAATAGAAGGGGATGCCTTGCTGATTACAATATGATGTCATTTCCTGATAGAATTTTTCCATCTCCCCGAATGTCCCGTCTTGCAAAGGAGATTGATTGATGAGAGCAGCGAAGGAAGGGCCTATTTGAATGTTCCTTTCTTCCGGATGAAAAAAAACGGATATCGGATCTGAAAAGGCAGGCAGTGATAAAAATTGATTCATATCATATGAAAGTTTCAATGTAGGCCCTGATGAAGGGAATGGCTGCACAAGGACAGGGACGGATCGGCATCCAGCCATGATCGTAACGGGTTCTCCGAAATGAAGGCCCCATTCCCCAAATAGCTTTTCTTCGATAAACAGGAGCGCCTTCTTTCTAGTCACTGCAGGGTTTACCGTAATGAAAACCTTCTGATGGTTAATATTCATATCAATTCCCCGTTTGCACTAAGTTTGTTAACCCTTTCCAATTAAATGATGGGCAAAAGTGGATAACACATTCTATGTTTTTGAGAGTAGAAGGTGTCATGATGCCATCGTTTCATACAATATAAATCACATGTCAGTCATTCAATGTATGTTATCAAGTAGCGGTGTTACTTTACAGAATATGAAAATTTCCGTTCAGACAGAAGTAAAGAACGATTACAACAGAAAAAAATCCCTCTTAATGATGGTTGAAGCAATGCCATCAATCGAGAAAAAAACTCGTTCGATATTCTTGAATATTCAAGTGGCTGCTGCTTAGATAATGTCGAATTCCACGATTATCAAACTGTTTGATAAGGAAGACGTGTAATTCGCAAGCGGATTTGTTATAGTGGAAAAGGTGTAGGAATACAATGATACCGGGAGGGGAAATACATGAGTAACGTATATGATGCAGCGTATGAAATGGAAAAGGCAATTCGGGCAAGCAATGAATATGCTGACTTGCAACGATTATATGATCTTGTCAATTCCGATGAAGCAACAAAAGGAATGTTTGAAAACTTCCGCAATCTGCAAATGTCATTGCAGCAAAAACAAATGATGGGCCAGGAGATCGCTCCTGAAGAAGTGGAACAAGCACAAAAGACGGTACAGCTAGTCCAACAAAACCCAACCATTTCTCAATTGATGGAAGCTGAGCAACGGATGAGCATGGTCATCGCCGACCTCAATAAAATAATCATGAAGCCGCTTGAAGATTTATACGGCTTGCCTGAACAAGAGCAATAAGCTACTGTTACTCCCAGCCTCAAAGTGGTTGGGAGTTTTTTTATATGGACCACTATTTGTTCTACTCTGTAAATTTTAGTCATAAATTTTAAAGAGGATATTACAGATGGGGGAGATCAGCATGGTATATCGTCTACTTGCGGTCAATATCGACGGGACGTTGCTCCAGTCTAATGGCCGTTTAAATAAATCGACTAAAGAAGCAATCGACTATGTGCACCAAAAAGGTGTCCATGTTGCACTAGTGACGTCAAGAAACTATCACTCAGCAAAAAAAGTGGCCAAAGCCCTAAAAATAAATCCGATGATCGTTGCCCAACAAGGAGCTTTTGTGGGAGCTTCCATCGAGAAGCCCATGATGGTAAAAAGAATCTCAGAAGAACTGACCGCAGAGCTCGTGCAAATGCTTGAAAAAACCGTGTGTCAAATTATGCTCATTCATGAAAAATACTCGCTTGGCAATCGGGTGAACCTCCCTGAGAATTTGCTTGGCAAAACGGTCATGTATTTGAATGATCAAAACTTCTATGCTCAAAATTATGTGGATGATATCAGTGAAGAGCTGATTGATAAGCCAATGGCACCAACAAAAATGGATATTATATTTTCAGAACAAAGTGATCGAGGCGATATGCTGAAATTGATAAAGGAAATGTTCCCTGAGGTGGACGCGGTTCTACACCCGGGCCATAAGATGACGATTGTTCCGAAGGGGGTTTCGAAATGGAGTGGCGTGCTTTATTTAGCCGACCGTTTAGAGGTGAAAAGGACGGAAATCGTCTCGATAGGAGATGGATTGGATGATATGGAGATGATTGCCGGATCCGGTCTGGGAGTTGCCATGGGCAACGCGGATGCGGAAGTGAAGAATGTGGCCAAATGGATCACTCGCTCCAATGACCAAGACGGCGTTGCGTATATGCTGAAGGAATTCTTCCGCAAGCAGCATCCCATCGAATTTTTGCAGAAGATGAATATGCTTAAATGAAACATGAGGCTCCTTCATTCATTAAAGGGGGAGCCTCACGATTTTTGGGGACTTAGCATCATTTCATAAATAATTCTCCGCACCTTTCCGTAAACTATAGAAAACCAGCAAAGGAAAGGAAGGATAAAATGGGAGTAATCAACGCGAAAGAAGTACAAGTAGGAGACGAGGTATTTGTGATTTATAATAATCCCCATGTCCCAACCGTTTCCAATATAAGGGCCGCGGAAATCGTTCCCCATCCAAAGGACCCTAATGCTGTCGCTTTATTCCTGAACGATACATTCCATACAATCGAGGACGATGATGCCTTATTCTCCTCCGAAGCCGCAGCCGAACAAGCATATAATGACTTTATTGAAAACCAGGATCAGTTAACGTAAAGACTCACCCAAAAGCAGCCACCGCTTCCTTAGCGGGGGCTGCTTTTGAATTTCCTCGCAAATGCCAAATGCAAACTCATGAATGAAAGCCCAAACTCACGAGTGAAAGCCCAAAACTCGCGAGTAAAACGGCCAAACTCGCGGGTAAAAGCCCAAAATTCACGAGTAAAATCCCGAAACTCACGAGTAAAAGGGCCAAACTCGCGAATAAAAGCCTGTAACTCGTGAGAAAAAGCCCGAAATTCACGAGTGAAATTCCGAAACTGTCGAGTAAAAGGGCCAAACTCGCGGGTAAAACCCCAAAACTCGCGAGGAAAATAATAAAAAAGCTGTCATCCATTTAAAGAAAAGGAGTGACAGCTGGTAGAATTATTGATTAGTTGATTGAATGATGCGCTTCATTGCGTGAATTTGGCCAACGTGATTAACTTCGTGCTGGACTACGAAATTAATGAATTCGCCTATAGTTTCCATTCCCATGAAAGGTTGTGCTGCTTTTTCTGTCAGGCGTTCTTCGGGAATTTCAAGCAGGCGGCCAAGTTGTTCTTGTAATTGTTGTGTCAGTGTATCGACTGAAGGTACATCGCCGGTCCAGGCGGCAGGTTTTGAGCCATATCCGAATAGCTGGCTGTAATTGGCAGGCAAAGTGCTGCTATCATCCAATAGGAACTTTTCCGCTGCGGTAAGAACGTGTCCTAGATGCCAGTGGATGGTATTATTAAAACCTTCAGGCTGTACATCCATAATTTCTGGAGTGACTCCCTCGATTTCTTTCAAAAGACTTTTGCGCATCATTGTCAGTTGGTTTTTTACATAATTCATTTTACATTCCCCTTTCAATCTATTTTCTAGGTAACTTATAGAAGTATAACAAGGTTATTGGTACATAATCAATTTTCCTTCCTTGTAAACCAAGTCGGAATGCAGGTTTGGCTAAATCCAAAGCGAAAAGCCCGAATTTATTCCGTCCCGCTAACTCCGCCTATTGCTAATGTGCGAGGAATAGTATAATGAAAAATAATATGGATAATTAATCCACTAAGGTATAGGGAGATGACATGGATGAAAAAGAAGCCATTTATACTAGCACTTAGCTTATTGCCCATAGTGTTAGTGACAGGGTGTTCAACAAAGGAGGAACATATTTCGATCCAAAAACTTGAAAACAAATCCTACCATTTCGAGGCCTATAAACAAGAAATAGAAACGAGAGATGCAGAAAAAGCAAAGGAAATTTTGAAGAATGCGGATTGGCGTGAATACGTGTTGGAGAAAGACCATCCTAAGGCGGATTTTATCTTTTATTTTAATGATGATAAAAATGAAGGGAATATAGCGGTATATTATGTTTGGGTTAATCCCGATGATCATGTAACTGAATTGACGCGGGATCAGCATAAAAAACACGTTAAATTGAATCGTGATGATTCAAAAACCATATTAGATTTGCTAAACGAATGAATGGCCAGCAAAAGGAAAACCGGACTTCCTGATTGGGATGTCCGGTGAAGAGCAGGGTTTCATGCTAGGCAAGTCCTGTCATTTTTTCGTTGTCCGCAGTAGAGGCATGGTACAGCAGCGGAAAGAGCCTCCTGACTTGATGATTTCACTTATATCGACTTCAATGATTTCATATCCTCGTTGACGTAGCTGACGATTGACTTGTTCATTACAAGGCAGACTGAATAATTTTTTATTTCCAATGGAAAGTACGTTGGTTCCCAATGTGAATTGTTCTTCTTTTGTCACTTCAATTAAGTCATAGCGCGAAGCTAATAAATCCAACTCTTTTTTTGTGTGGGCTTCAGGAAAAATAAGGGCCTCTGTCGGTGAAATCACATTGAAAACACAGTCTAAGTGAAGGAACTTCTCAATGAAGGGAATGGCGATAATATCATATTCCGGTAACAAGGACTGAAGGTGCTGGATGGATGTTTCGTCCGTCCGATCACTGACCCCGATATAGATCGTTCGGCCATCAATGATGACATCGCCACCTTCAATATGATTTTTGTGAAGGTTGAAAAACGGAATATCATTCGTTTCGAGCCAGGATTTCAAGATAAGTTCTTCGCCCTGTCTGATAGCTGTAGCCATTTCTGCTACGTAAACTGTGTTGCCGAGAGTGAATCCGATGTCTCTTGTAAAGACTTGTTCTGGATATGTACTTTCTGGAGGCAGTTTAATGACCTCAATTCCTTCTCGTTCAAGTGCCTTGGTAAAATTGGCATGCTGCTCCACGGCGCGTGCTTGATCTATATTTTCCTCCATGAACTCCTTTTGCGTTTCATTAATGATGTCACGAATCGCCATATGACGAGGTTCACAGACAATCACCCGTGATAGCTTTGAATATTCACTCGCACAATACGCCTCTAATTCTTCGTTTATTCTATTTACCATCAGTGAGCTCCCTCTAAATATAATTGTATCTTTACTATTACCTTTTTTTTCTACAAAGAAACATAAAAATTCATTCAAAATAAACCTCTAGGGAAAAAGGATTATTTTTTTTCTGGTCGAATATATAAATGAAGGCGTTTTCATATAAGGGGGAGATTGTAATGATGGATACTCCGTTGATCATGACTCAAATCATTGAAAGAGCGGAAAAATATTTTTCGAAAAAAGAAGTAGTTTCGCGTACGGATGGTGGAATCCATACTTTTACATATGCCGAGATTGCAGCACGCACAAGAAGACTGGCAAGTGTATTGGGCAAATTCGGAATAAAGACGGGCGATCGTGTCGGGACGCTTGCCTGGAATCATCATAGGCATCTGGAGGCTTACTTTGCTATTCCATGCTCTGGAGCTGTCCTCCATACCATTAATATGCGCCTTTCTCCTCAACACGTTTCTTATATCGTTAATAGTGCAAAAGATCGGTTATTATTGATTGATCCCGATGTGATTCCTTTATTGGAAGCGATTAAAGATGAGCTGCCGACCGTGGAAGGATATATCGTTATGACCGATAAAGCGGAGCTTCCCGAAACATCCCTGTCACCTTTATACCATTACGAAACATTATTGGCCGAAGGGAATCCAAAACAGCCATTCATCGAGGATTTGGATGAAAACGCTCCTGCGGGCATATGCTACACTTCCGCCACGACAGGGAACCCAAAAGGTGTGGTTTATTCACATCGCGGGATATTGCTGCATGCGATTGCACTGGGGCTGGCCGATTCCACTGCCATCAGTGAAAGGGATGTCGCCCTTCCAGTCGTGCCCATGTTTCATGTCAATGCTTGGGGCATGCCTTTTGCCAGTGTATGGTTCGGGACAAAGATGGTTTTGCCTGGACCGTATTTCACACCGAAGATATTGGCGGAGCTGATAGAAGCGGAGAAGGTCACCATTGCGGCCGGGGTACCGACGATCTGGCTTGGGTTGTTGAAGGAGCTTGAAGAAACCAGCCATGACACGAGCAGCATTCGCGCAGTGTTATGCGGAGGTTCGGCTGCACCAAAAAGCATGATTAAGGCATTTGAACAAAAACTTGGAATTCCGTTTCTGCATGCCTATGGGATGACGGAGACAAGCCCGCTCGTTTTCATTTCCAAACCAAAAAGCTATCAGGAAGGCCTGCCTGAAGATGAGCTTTATGAATTGAAGGCTAAGCAAGGCCTTGTCGCGCCAATGATCGAAATTAAAGTGGTCGGTCCTGACGGGGAAGTATCACCTGATGGAAAAGAAATGGGCGAATTGCTGATAAGGGGACCTTGGATTGCAGACGAGTATTTTCAAGATGAACGTACAGAGGATACGTTCAAGGATGGATGGCTATATACAGGCGATGTCGTCACGATAGATGAGGAGGGATTCGTGAAGATCGTCGATCGGACCAAAGACCTGATCAAAAGCGGCGGGGAATGGATTTCTTCGGTCGATCTGGAGAATGCATTAATGGCCCATGAAGGGATTTTTGAGGCGGCGGTCATTGCGGTTCCTCATGAAAAATGGCAGGAGCGCCCGATTGCCTGCGTTGTTTTGAAAGATGCATATAAAGGGCAAGTGACCGAGGAAAACATCATCGAATTTTTAAAGCCGCAGTTTGCAAAATGGTGGCTGCCGGATGAAGTGGTCTTTTTGGATGAGATTCCAAAAACGGGGGTTGGAAAGTTTCTGAAGCGGGCCTTGCGAGATCAGCTTCAGGATAAATATATAAAGAATTAATGAAGTGATTTCATATAATTATAACTTTTCACCCTATTCCGATAATTGTCGGGGATATATAATTAATTCATGGGATAAGAAGAAGGAGGAAGAAAAATTGAGTATAGATTCGACATCAGCTGCAGGTACTGTATTAGTCACTTATTCAGACCGGACAGCTACAGTTTCCATGAATCGTCCAGAGGCGATGAACGCGTTAAATCCGGAAATGCTGCATGATTTCATTACCGCGCTTAAGGAGGTAAGTGATAATGAAGCAGTGGACGTCGTCATTTTAAAAGGGAATGGGAAAGCCTTTTCCGCGGGCGGAGATATCAAGATGATGCTCTCTCCTGGAAAAGAAAACGCTTTCGACAATTTGATGGATGGCATCAGTGAATTGGTGACCACGTTATATTTCATGCCTAAATTGACGATTAGCGCCATTCATGGAGCTGCAGCAGGGCTCGGTTTGAGTATAGCTCTTGCAACGGATCACCTTATTGCAGATTCGGAAAGCAAGGTTGCGATGAATTTTATCGGAATCGGACTGATTCCGGACGGCGGAGGACATTTCTTCCTTGAGCGCCGTCTGGGTGAAGTGGGCGCAAAGGAATTGATTTGGGAAGGCAAGGTGCTTACGGCGCTCGAGGCTAAAGAAAAGGGCCTCATTCATGAGGTGGCAGACGGAACCTTGGAACAGGCGGTGGAGAGAAAAGTGCAAGCTTGGCTGCAAAGCCCGATTACTGCCATGATTAAAACGAAAAAAATCCTTAGTGAAAAAAATCGGCCATTATTGATTAAAATGCTTGAGATAGAAAAAGCGGCACAAATGAAAATGCGTCAAACGGCGGATCATCAAGAAGGAATAAAAGCTTTCGTCGAGAAAAGAAAACCGAATTTCACCGGTAAATGATAAATATGAATCAGAAGAGGCCGTCACGCCATTGTGACGGCCTCTTAATTATATGAGTGCGCTTCCATATTGTCAGCGGTGAAAAAGCAAGAGCGCTCCTGCTGGGGATATGCATCGGTGTGTATGGTCTTGATAGTTTTTTTCGGTCAAAAGCTTTTGACCTAATTCTTTTGCATTTTCATCATTTTCGGCGGTAAACGATTCATCCAATAGTTTTTCCCCCGACGGTTCAAATACGGTTAGCTTGTATAGTTTGCTCATGTTCAAAAAACTCCCTTTTCGAATTTGTATAGTTGATCATGATAGAAACGGCTAAGAAAATTCTATCATTATCTGTCAATTTTGACTATTATTATCTGAAAGAAATATAGGAAACTAAAAGATATTGAAGTATAGCGGGATTTTATAAAAATAGGATCGGGAAAAATTATATCGAACAAACTTTAAGTGTTGTTTTCTTTAGCGTGGAAGTTTAAAAAAACGATTGTAACGAGCGGAATCCCATCATTAAAAGAAAAATCATAAATGATATAATAGAGTAGGAGAAAAGTATATGAAGTGTGTGTATAGGCCGAAGGGAGTTAGATGGAATGACGGTGAAAATCGTGAATAATATAACGGAATTGATAGGAGATACACCAGTTGTAAGGATTCATCATTTAACAGGGAGGGATGATGCGGACGTCTTTGTAAAGCTTGAATATTTCAATCCGAGCCGAAGTGTGAAGGATCGGGCTGCGTTTAACTTGATAAAGCAAGCGGAGCTGGATGGGGTCATTCAATCTGGTTCCACGATCATCGAGCCGACTTCAGGCAATACAGGTATCGGCCTTGCGATGAATGCAGCGGCAAAAGGCTACAGGGCCATCATGGTCATGCCGGATAATATGTCAAAGGAAAGAATCAATATTTTAAAGGCGTATGGCGCGGAAGTTGTCCTCACTCCAGCTGCGGAGCGGATGCCAGGTGCCATTCGCAAAGCTCAGGAACTGGCTGCAAAGATTCCGAACAGCTTTATTCCTCAACAATTCGAAAATAAAGCCAATCCTGATATTCATAGAGTGACGACTGCTGTCGAGATTTTGGAACAGATGGATCGAAAGCTGGATGTGTTTGTGGCGACTGCCGGTACAGGTGGGACGATAACAGGAACAGGTGAAGCCTTAAAAGAACAGCTGCCGCATTTAAGGGTCGTCGTGGTCGAGCCTAAAGGCTCGCCGGTTCTTTCAGGCGGGAAGCCTGGTCCGCATAAGTTGGTCGGAACCAGTCCCGGTTTTGTGCCAAGCATTTTAAACACGGATGTGTTTGATGAAATTGTCCAAGCAGCCGATGAGGATGCAATTTCAACGATGAAGGATATGGCGGCAAAGGAAGGGATTCTAATTGGACCATCAGGCGGCGCTTCTGTCTGGGCTGCGCTCAAGGAGGCACGGCGCCTTGGTGCAGGTAAACGTGTCCTGTGCATAGCCCCTGATAATGGTGAACGCTATTTAAGCATGGATATTTTCCAATAATAATAGAAGGCCGAACGCGGTGCATGCGACAATGTACCAGCCATTCGGTCTTTTTATTTAAGATTGTGGCGATACTGTTTATAACATAAATCGACGCGACAATTCTGATATTTGGCGGGAAAGTATGTTCTGTTTATGTTAAAGTGAAAGAAATGAAATACCGAGGTGAGGCAATGAGCAGCGTGAAATTCATTCATGCGGCGGATCTCCATCTGGATAGCCCATATACAGGGCTGAAGGATTTGCCGTCAAGGATAGTAAAGGAATTAAGAGAAAGTCCATTCAAAGCCTTTCAAAAGATCATTCATGAGGCCATTTTCCATCAGGTTGACTTCATCGTCCTGTCTGGTGATTTGTTTGATGGTGAAAATCGCAGTCTCCGGACACAGGTGCGCTTTCGGACTGAAATGGAAAAACTACGGCAACATCAGATACCTGCCTATATCATACACGGAAATCATGATCATCTCAGCGGAACATGGATTACTGTGGAGCTCCCGGAAAATGTCCACATATTTTCAGGGCAAACGGAAGTGAAACTGTTCGAAAAAGCGGATGGGACAAGCGTCCACTTGTATGGGTTCAGTTATCCTCGCCGCCACGTAAAGGAGAGGATGATTGAAACCTACATGAAAGCTGAAGGCGCGGATTATCATATAGGGCTGCTTCACGGAAATTTGGAAGGCAACGCGGAACATAGCCCCTACTCCCCTTTTTCCCTGAAGGAACTGGCTGACAAGGATTTCGATTATTGGGCGCTGGGGCATATCCATAAGCATCAGGTGGTTTCAGAGGACCCCCTGGTGATTTACTCCGGAAATATCCAAGGCAGGAACCGCAAGGAATCTGGAGAAAAGGGATGCATGCTGATCGAACTCGATGGTGACTTGGGACGACATTCATTCATAGGGACCTCTGGGGTGATATGGCATAGTGAAACAATCCAAGTAACAGCAGATGGGGGTTTTGATGCAATCTTCAAGCAATGCCAGGAACTCATTGAGCAAAAATGCCTGGATGGAAGAAGCTATCTTTTGGAACTAAAGTTGGATGCCGGGGCATATGCAGGGGAAATTGCGGAATATCTTGACGAATTGACCCGGATTTTACAAGAAGAAGAGCAAGCGGAAGCGTTTGTCTGGGTGTATAAAATCAAGCTCATCCAGACAATTCCGATGATAAGGTCAAGCAAGGTATCTCCATTTGTGGCTGAGATTTCAGAGCTTGCTTCCGAGTTTGAGGATACGGAGGCTGCCTCTGCCGCTCTTTATCATCACCCGATTGCAAGAAGGTTTCTTGACTCGATGGAACCAAAAGAGCAGAAGTCACTTTTGGATGAAGCGGAAAGATGGCTTTTGAAGGTGTTTGAAACGAACGAATAGGTAAGGGAGGAGGAGAAGCGTTGATCATAAAGAACCTCCAAGTTTATGGTTATGGCAAATTGGAAAACCAGCATTTCCCGGAACTGGGCCGGATGCAGGTATTCTTTGGCGAAAATGAATCTGGCAAGTCGACCATCATGTCTTTCATGCATAGTATATTATTTGGGTTTCCGACAAGAGTTCAAAATGAACCGCGCTACGAGCCTAAGATGCATGCCAAATATGGGGGAAGGCTCACTCTTTTAACAAAAAAACATGGGGAAATCGTTATTGAACGAGTGAAGGGAAAGGCGACTGGGGATGTATCGATCACCTTCGAAGATGGGAGGGTCGCGGGTGAAAAGGAGCTTAATGAAATTCTCCATGGCGTAGATAAAAACTACTACCAAGCCATTTTTTCTTTCGACCTTCAAGGACTTCAAGGTTTACATACGCTAAGTGAAGGAACCATGAGCAAGTATCTGTTGTCAGCTGGACTGGTCGGGAATGATAAGCTTCTTGAAGCAGAGACGAAATTGCAAAAAGAACTCGATCGGCTATTCAAGCCATCAGGCCAAAAACCCCTTTTGAATGTAAAAATAAAAGAACTTAAGGAATTGCAGAAAAAGGTTAAGGCATCAGAACAGGAGCAGCAGTCATATACCGCATTTTTGCAGGAAGAGAAAGAACTTAAGGAGAGGCTTGCTGAAATTACGGAAGCTATCCAAGAGATAGAAAACGATCTTATGAATGTGGGTACGTTCCTGAGAATCAAGCCCTTGATTGAGGAGCAGGCGAAAATTGAATCGGAGATAAGCAAAATCAAGGATGTAAGTTTTCCTGTTGATGGTTTAAAAAGACTTGAGCAGCTCCAAGCAGTGGCAATGCCGATGAAGGCGCAATTAGCAGCATTGACAGAAAAACTGAACAAACTTGAAGGGAATCTCGTTAAATTCGAAATAAAACCGTTCATCAAGGTGCACAAAGAGCAGATCGAACTTGCAGTCAACCAAGGCACTTTATTGGAGAAGCTCGAGCTGGACCTTCGGAGGGCGGAACACGAATGCCTGATGGAAGAAAAGTATATCGAAAAGGTGAAGCAGGACCTATTCCTCGATGAACCCGATGATGAATTGAGCAATCTCGATATCAGTGCATTCATGAAGGAAAAGGTCAAGCGGATGGAGAGGGATAAGCATCAACTCCAAAATGCTAAAAAACAGCTGGATGAGAAATATGGGCTGCAAAAGGTCAGTTTGGAGACGGCAGAAGCCCGCTTGAAGGAGATAGAATCCCAGGTAATGTCCGTGGAAAAACGAAGCAAGCTTGAATCTTTATACAACAAGCAACATAACCGTGAATTTAAAACGGTCAAAAGGCTCATTCTTGATGAGCAAATACTTGAACTTGAGAAGCAATTGGCCCTACAGGAGAAGCAGGAGGCTCAGGATCGCAAACGTTCCCTAATCATGAATGGAAGTATAGTAGCACTGCTATGTTTAGGTGCGATCAGCTGTTATTTCAGTGAACAGTTGCTGCTTTCCATGATACTTCTGGCCGCGGCGGTCCTGTTTGTGGTTTCCAGATATCTTTCCAAAGGAGAAATGATATTATCAGGGCATATCCGGCAATTGGATGACATGAAACGAAAAAGGTCGGCACTTGGCAGTGAAGCCAATCTGGATCATGATGGAGAGTCGATGGGACAATTGCTGGAATTGGATGACCGTCTCCAAAGGCAGTTGGAAACGGAAAGGTTCAAGTATGGGGAACGGGAGGAGGCTTTCGAAGCGACCATTCAGGAGTATGCGGCTTGGGAAGCTGGAAGGGACGAATTGGATAAAGAAATGAAAAGCATCCTGAACGGATGGGGCATGTCCTTTCCTGGCATGGAAATCAATCTTGAGTCTGTATTTGAAATGCTTGAAGATTGGAAAACTGCCGTTGAAAGGAAATATGAAGCGATCAAGCGGCATCAATATTTAAATGAAGAATTTGATAGCAAAGCGAAGGGTTTATTACATTTTGCCCACAGCCTTGATGTTGAGCCATCTGCTTGGCGTGAAGCGATCGGCCTTTTAAAGCGGGAATTGAACAATGCTTTGGAGGTATCCGTCCAGCGCACGCAGTGGCTGCAGGAACGAATCCGTTTGCGGAATGAAATCGAGCAGCTGACGATGGAAAAAGAGTATCTTGATGCCGAAATCGAGCAGCTTTTTGGATTAGCGAAGGTCAATGCTGAGGAAGAGTTCAGACATCACGCTGCCTTGTCCGAAAAGAAAGGCTCCCTGCAAAATCAACTCGGGTTGATAGCGATTCAAATTGAGCAATCGAGAATGCTCCCTGAACGAATACAAACGTATGTTAAACAACGGATCACCACTTATGCATTTGAAGATTTAGAGCGGAAACAAAAGGATGCTGTAAAAGTGAAATCAGCATTACTGGAAAAACTGACTGACACGAAGCATCAGATAAAACGTCTTGAATCATCAGGTGTTTATGACGATTTACTTAATAAGTTTTATGAAGAAAAAGCGGCGTTCAATGAAGAAGCGAAAGAATGGGCGAAATTGGCCATAGCCAAACGCTTATTGAATAAAACTTTGGATCGATATAAAAGGGAACGTCTGCCCAAGGTCATCGCAGATGCCGAGCGACACTTTGCCTTTTTGACGAATGGGCGCTATTCGAAAATCATCCTTGATCATTCAGGAGAAGGGATTTTTGTACAGCGAAGTGACGGCTTGAGATTCGGGGTGGAAGAGGTAAGCCGCGGGACAGCCGAGCAAATTTATGTTTCCCTAAGGCTCGCCCTTGCCGATCATACTTTTGAAAATGATTCTTTCCCGCTTATCATCGATGATGGTTTTGTCAATTTTGATGCAACAAGGACAAAAAGGATGCTTGAATTATTGAAAAAAATTTCTCTCAAACGGCAAATCTTCTTTTTTACCTGCCATCGACATGTAATGGAGGATTTCACGGAGAAGCAAGTGATTCATCTATCCAATTCCATATTGAAAAAAGATAATGATTTGATCATCCGAGGAATATAATCGAGTGAAAACTATGAATAAAGAGAGTGAAGGCATTGGATATGAATGAGTTTGTAAGCCGGCATGATTCGTCATTACGATTAATCGTCGAAAACGAGTTCCCTGGAATACGATGTGTGGGGGGGAAATATTCTGCCGAAGATCATACGATCACTTTATATAAGAAAGATATCGAAATTCAGTGTGAGCGTTTTCTAGGTTCGCTTGATGCGCTTGAGGAATATACATGGGTCATCCTTGCGCATGAAATGGGGCATGCGCTGGATACAGAGCTAGCTGTGCTGAGTGAGGAGCTTTGGAATACGGGCAACTCGGAAATCCTTTATCAAATTGAGGTCAACGCCTGGAATATCGCAGCTGAAATAATGCCTTTGGTCAATCGGGATTTATTTACTTTCATCAAAGATGAATCTCTGGCACATTGTACGAAACGGCTGCTCGTAGGTTAACGTCCTTTCATAGGGAGGGCTGACATACTGTAGATAAACTCTCGATAATGAGGGAGTTTGTCTGCAGTTTTTGTGTTTTCCCTTTGTACGTTGCTTGCCAATGCAGGCACTTGTTTGCCCTTGAAACGTCTTTCCCGCATAGTCACGCGTCTTCCGCTCCACTCCACGTATTTGAACAGCCGAGCAAAAAGCATCAGGGTGAAGTGTGGATACCATATTTTTCATGTTTCGAAAAAAAAGCACTTGATATCTTTACTTGAATGTCCGCCAATGAGTGACTTATTTGCAGGATGTTTTTGGTTCAATATGCTCATTAAGATTGACAGTGATAATCATTTTCATTAAACTTAGATTATTAACATAATAAGGGGAGTATTTTTATGCGACCAGTTATTAACACACAGTCTTTATCGCTCGGATATGGTGATAAATTAATAATAAATGATATGAATTTGGATATACCCAAAGGGGAGATCACTGTTTTCATCGGTGCCAATGGTTGTGGGAAGTCAACACTACTGCGATCGGTCGCACGCTTGTTGAAGCCGCAAGCGGGTTCGATCGTGCTTGAAGGCAAGGCGATATCGTCTTTGTCATCCAAGGAGGTAGCAAGAAAAATGGCGATTCTTCCACAATCGCCGACAGCTCCTGAAGGTCTTACCGTCTATCAGCTCGTGAAACAAGGAAGGTATCCGTATCAAAGTTGGTTGAAACAGTGGAGTACCGAGGATGAAGAGAAAGTTCAGAAGGCGATCGAAGTAACGAACCTGTCTGAATTGAAGGAACGTGCTGTCGACGAATTATCGGGAGGGCAGAGGCAGCGGGCATGGATCGCGATGACGTTGGCACAGGATACGGATATCATATTGCTGGATGAACCGACTACATATCTCGATATGACCCATCAAATTGAGATTCTTGACTTATTGTTCGATTTGAATGAGTTTGAGAATCGAACGATCGTTATGGTTCTTCATGATTTGAATTTGGCATGCCGTTATGCGGATAATTTGGTTGCGGTTAAAGACGGGTCGATATATGCAGAAGGACGACCAGAGGAAATCATCACGCCCGGGTTGGTTCAGCAAGTATTCGGGATGGAATGCCATATCTCCTTTGATCCAATTTTCGGCAGTCCCATGTGCATCCCGTATGGGAAGGGGCGTTACGCACAAAGCCGGATGAAAGCGATGGCCAATGGTTAAGCTCACACCAACCATGGAAAAAGAGCTGCAAGGCTTTCGCGTATCGATACGTGGAAACGAAGACTCAAAGACCATTTGTAATGTTGAAGAGCTAATTTCGTATGCACAAGCCCGGACAGGGGCGGAGACGTCAAAAATAGCCATGTCGATGTGGTTCAGACGATATGCTTTTTTTGTTACGGCACAATTGTACATGGTCAGCAAGCATCGGCTTGCCTGGGAGGGCACACTGGGGGACATGGGAGTTTTGGATGATCCGGAAGATGAACATTGGCTGCCGGATTTTTTATTGAAAACAAACCGGTGGGGAATTGTCCCGGAGAAGGAAAGCTCCGCTGCCCTCCAGACGATATTAAGCAGGTTTGGTGCGGATGCCATCGCCCCGGTTTCCAAAACCACAAAAATATCGAAACATGTACTGTGGGAAACGATTTGGAGCTATGCGGTATGGATGTATAGCGAGTTATTGAAACTGCCTGATATAAAGGCACGTGTTGAAGCGGACATAAATTGTCTGCTGGAAGATGAAATATGGCTGAATATTGAAAGGCGTTCACCATTTAAGCGATTTTTAGGGGGGAAAACCATCCCCGAGTCGATGAATCCTTATAAACGAATGACATGCTGTTTATATTACCGGATTGATGGACAGGAAAAATGCGCGTATTGTCCGAATAAAAACAGTTAATCAGATGGAATGGAAAGCCAGGCTTGGTAAGAGGCTGGCTTTTTTGCTTGTACATTGCTTCGTTTCCTTATAATATGTCCAGCACGATTGATAAAACTAAACGCACTGAAAGGGTTCATATGTTATAATGTTGATATTTAATCGAACGGGGGCAGTCGCATGGGAAATGGGATCATTCACTATGGAATTGGTGAAGTTGTAGATATATATATGTATATAAAAACGAGTACAAAGGCGGTTGCAAGTAATGGAAAGCCGTTTCTAACATTGATTTTGTGTGATAAAACCGGGGAGATCGAGGCGAAGCTGTGGGATGTCTCCGAGGCTGATGAGAAAACGTACAGTGCCGAAGCTACGGTGAAAGTTCAAGGTGAAGTCCAGAATTACCGGGGCAGAAGCCAATTGAAAATCCGCAATATAAGAATCACATCTGATGCTGATGGCGTAACAAAAGCCGATCTGATTCAAACGGCACCTTTAAGTCAGGAAGAAATGATGGAAACGATCACTCAATTCATTTTTGAAATGAGGAATCCGAATATCCAAAGGGTGACTAGACATCTTATTAAGAAATATCAGAATGAATTCTTGACGTTTCCTGCAGCGACGAAGAACCATCATGAGTATATGTCGGGTCTCGCTTATCACGTAGTATCGATGCTGGGTCTGGCCAAAGCGATATCAACCCTTTACCCATCGCTCGATCGTGACCTTTTGTATGCAGGAGTCATACTGCATGATCTAGGGAAGGTACATGAGCTATCTGGACCTGTGTCGACCGTTTACACGGTGGAAGGGAACTTATTGGGCCACATAACCATCATGGTGAATGAAATCGGTAAAGCAGCAGAGGAGTTAGGGATTGAAGCAGAAGAAATCATGATCCTCAAGCACTTGATATTAAGCCACCATGGCAAAGCGGAGTGGGGCAGCCCCAAACCGCCAATGGTGAGGGAAGCTGAAGTGCTGCATTACATCGATAACATGGATGCCAAGATCAATATGATGGACCGGGCCTTGGAGAAAGTGAAGCCGGGTGAATTCACGGAAAGAGTCTTCGCGCTCGATAATCGCTCATTTTATAAACCTACATTTTAAAAAAATATGCTTCTTTCCGTTGGAGAAAGAAGCATATTTTTTTTTGTTCACGCATATTCTCTAGTAAATGAATAGTAGATTTTTTGGGAGGTAATGGACATGCCAATTTGGATCTGGTTCGTGTTTATTGGAATAATTGTCAGTGCAGTCATGTCAATTTGGACAGCTAGGCAGGAGCGCCTCATAGATGATGCTTGGATAGAGAAGGAAGGCCAGAAGTACATTGAACGTATGGAAGAAGAGCGTGAGAGGCGTAAAAAGGATATCAATCAGGGAGCATAACTAAAAAAAGCGACAGGACCAAGTCCTGTCGCTTTTGCTTATCGATTATTTTTCGGCTTTGGTTGCGTCACCAGAAGTGATGGCGTCTTTAAGGTCTTTATCTTTAATTTTCACGTCAGCTTTTTTCACTTCAGCATTCAAAATATCTTGAACCTTGGTTTGGTCGATTTGCGCGACTTTCAAATCATATTCTAGATCTTTTTTCATATCCTTGTACGATTTCTTTTCTTTCATATCTTCAAGTTGGATGATGTGGTAGCCATAATCCGATTTAACCGGTTTACTGATTTCGTCTTTCTTCATCTTGTAGGCTTGCTCTTCGAATGCAGGAACCATTTCACCTTTTCCGAACCAGCCAAGTTCGCCGCCTTTTTCAGCAGAGCCTGTGTCTGTTGAATATTCTTTGGCAAGTTTGGCGAAGTCTTCACCTTTATCCAATTTAGCTTTCACTTCATCAGCTGTTTTTTGGTCTTTTACCAGAATATGCCTAGCTTTGATTTGTGGTTTGTAGTCTTCATAAGCTTTTTTCACATCAGCTTCTTTGACTGTAATATCAGCAACGGCAGCTTTTTCCTGAAGCATGCCGATCTTAAGTGCACGTTTAAGATCATCTTCGCTCTTATATCCGGAAGAGGCTAGGGCTGTTTGGAAATTATCACCCATTTGCTCTTTAAGTTCTGCCGTTTTAGCCTTAACTTCTTTATCCGTTACTGTATATTTTTCAGAAAGAACTTTTTCATAAACAAGTTCCTGAAGAACGGTGTCACCATAACGGTCCTTCATGACATTGTAAAATTCTTCTTTCGATATATCCCCCGCTTTCGTTTCCACGACTGCCTCTTTGTCGCTGTTGCATGCTGTAAGTCCAATCAGCCCTGCAGTCACAGCAATTGATAATGCCCATTTCCTCATTGAGAACAACTCCTAATTTTAAGTTTCTGGTTTACTAATCTTCGTATTTCCACAAAATTAACTATAACATATTCTGGTTACTTTACAAAAAATAATATATTGATGTATGAATAAGAATTTTTTTAAAAATGGGCAGATACCTACCCAGATCATGAACATCTACATATGATAAATCGAGGACACCAAAAGGAGGTAGTATAATGAGTAATGGATTTAACGGAGGTTTCGCCTTGTTAGTAGTGTTATTCATTTTATTAATAATTGTGGGAGCAGCCTATTGCTAAACAATTGCAAAATTATAATGGAAAGTGCCCACTCCTTTTGCCATGGAGTTGAATAGGATAGGGTAGCCGCTCAACAATAAAGAATATAGTGTTTATCAAGCTACGAAAGGGATGAATTCCTTTTGGCGGATATAAGAGTGTGCATGAAACTGCTATTACTTAAGAATGGAAAGGAGGAAGATCAATGTCTGGAGGAATAGGTGGAGGCTTTGCTCTAATTGTCGTTCTTTTCATCCTGTTAGTCATCATTGGAGCTTCTTGGTTATAAATGCATAAACAAAAGGCGAAGCTTATCGCTTCGCCCTTTTTCTTTTTTATTTGAATAATCCGCCGGTTATCACCAATGTATGTAACAAATGATGGTCGATCATTTGTTGCTCATCTCTACGTATACAAAATTTCAATATAGGAGGATAATAACATAATAGTAATTAATACATTAATGGTCCTGAATACTTTAGGCTGCCGGTCTTCAGCAATTTCTTTTTGGATACATAAAGAGTTGGTCATTCTATTAATATTATAAAGAATCAAAATGGCAACGACAATAAACCAGAATGAGATCAAAACCGAAAATCCCTCCTTGCAAAACATCATGTATAAATACGATACCAAATTATAATGAAAAAAGATACTTAAAAATCTTTTCAGTCACCTTTGCGAAATGAAATGGAATTACTTTTGGATAAGGATGTCGTATCCTTCCCGATGTTCTTCAATAAATGAATGTCCTGGTGAACCAACCAGGTTCTTTATATAAATGAAATCCGATACACATAATCCGGTATGCAGGGATAATAAAATGGTGAAATAATGGATGTAATGCGGAAAACCAAGTGCACAACCGATTAATAAGACCGACATAATGAAGAAGGGTAGGATAAGGGTCAAGAGATATAGATGCTTGCGTATCGGATAATGTACATTTACATTGCATGTAAGCACAAGTCTCCACTTAATGGACCAAGAAGTTTTTACTTTTTTGCATAATAATCGTAAAGGTAAATAGTGTAATAGTTTGTGAACAGGATATAATAAGACTAATAGGCTAAAAAAAAGCATTGTTTGATCGTCATACAAAACAACCCGGGATGAAACGGCACTTAATAATGTATAGATCAAAACAAAAGACATCAATATAGTAAAAACTGAAAAAAAGATCAGACGGCAATTCCCATATTGTTTTGCCACGTCAATTGTTTTCCACGAGTTCATTTTGAAATCAGCCCTCCAAAGACCGTTGAATTTACTTACATACATTACGATGAATGGATGGAAAAAGCAATAGAATTCTGGAATTTAGTTATAAGATAATAATCACCACAGAATGGACAAAGACTAAAGGTGATGATTGGCGGCGACTGTCCACTGGGAGGGCAATTTCTGAATGAGAAATCACTAACGTTTTTGCGCGATTAAGGTTAAATATGAATGATTGATTGGGGACTCATGCTGTATGAGAAATATAAATGAAGAAATAGACATACTCCGTTTTCATCAGGGGCTTTTACTGAACCTGATACGCAATCCAGAGGCAAGATTGGACTTTTTGTTTGTGGAAAAAAATTTCACGAAGCAGGAGGCGGAAGCGCTGCTGGGGTTATGTGATATTTTGAGCAAACGCTATGAAATAGAAAAAGCGGAAGGATACATGAACTTTCGACCGCTTTTTAACCAATTTGAAGGGAAGGTCAATCCAAAAATAACGACAAAGGAATGCATTGACGCATGCCTCTCACAAGGTTTATATGTATCCTTCATGAGGGAAATGGATAGAGTGTGAGGCTAAACTGGCTCAGTTTCTTTCTCTATCTTTTTTTTTGTGATTTTACCCTCCACATCAGTAAATTCCTGATCAATATTATCGAAGGACCTCTCAAAGATTTGCATGAAATCTTCCCCGTATATATTACGGATGACGGCCATCATTTCTATCATATCGGGGAACTTACCATAAAGCTCACGAAGTGGAAGGGCACCTGAGAAAGCTGAATTTTTACTTGGGTCATAAGTCTCCATCAGATCAAGAAGAATCTTTTCTCCTTCAGTTGTGATCTCAATATACGTATTCCTCTTGTCATTTTCTTTCTTTGAAAATGTCAAAAACCCGCGTTCCTCTAATTTCTTTGAAAAGTTAAATGCCGTAGAAACATGCATGACCCCAAATTTTGCAACGTCTGAAATGGAAGAGCCATTAAGATGATAGGCAATCCAAAGTATATGGTGCTCATTGATATTTAAATCATAGGGCTTAATCCATTGCTGCCAATCTTTTTCAATCGATTTCCATAATGCTTTGCTTAATTGTGCAATTCTTTGACTAAAAATCATTGCTTCTTTCATAGAATAATTTTTATTCTGCATATTATGGGCTCACCTACTTATAAGATTCTGTATATTTATTATGACAATAAAATAAAAATTAATAAAGATAATATTTGCAAAATTTTTAGAAAATTTTAGTTTTTTTAATCGATTCTCCATTTTTCCTTTGTTTATAATGTTACTTATTGGGAAAAATGGAGAATTCGACTTGTGCAACCACGTTTAGCTATTATTTTTTAGAAGCAGGGATGGCCGTTTCTAACTGTTTTAATGAAGTTTCAATTTCTTGAACGTTCTTCAGTAATTCATTCTTATTCGGTTCGATTTCCTGCTTCCAGTTCTCGATGACCACCTGCACGTCAGAAATGAAGGTTTTTACCGTTTCTTTGCTGATTTGAGTGGCTTCCAGCGAGTCATCTTTAATATTTTGCATCTTTACCTTCAGTTCATCAATGGTAGTCTTCATTTCTTCCGCATTCGTTTTGATGCGATTCCGCAAGTCCTTGCCAGAGCTCGGCGCTGCAAGCAAAGTTGCGGCACCCGCTACGACTGTTCCGGTTAAAAAGCCAATTAGTAATGATTTTGCTTTCATTAGGATCACCTCATTAATAATATTGTTTTCGCGTTACATGGTCTGATTCCCTGCTGAAAAAAAACTCAATTGGAAATTTTGATAAATAGGGTTGTAAATGCTATTGATAACAAAATACCATAATTTTCTTTCCTATGGAAGAGTATCTACCATTTTATCTTTATATCACAAAAATATTTTCTTAAACTTAAGCAGTCAATATATAATATTTAAAAATAACTTGGAGTTTTATAGAAAACGCTTCATATAAAGGAAAGAGGAGCATATAGATAGTAAAAACAAGCTGTCGGAATATGGATGGCACTGGTGGGTTATTAATGAAAATCATTTTTTTGTTAGGCCTGGTATGCCTGTGCGGGATGGGGTATTTCCTAAGAAAAGCAAAAACTCCAGGAATCTATCCGCCTAAGAGGGTGCTCCAGGCTAGAGCCTACGCTTTTGCCTTGCCCGGGGGCTTGCTGCTTTTCATTTGGTTGATGTGGCTGTTCATTCATTGATTGCAGTGGGCGGCTTATTCCAGATCCATAGTGTGGAAAAAAAAGCACCGGACTCTGCTCCGGTGCTTTTTAAGTATGATGATTTAGCTGGTTTAAGCATTAATGGTTACATTCGATTTTTTGACGATGCCGTTCACGATTGGATAAATGATGACCATCGCTACTGTATTTAGCAGTACGGCAGGAAGCACAACAGCTCCGAAAAGGGCAACGAAAGGACCTGGAAGGGATACGAGATAATATGCCGATCCAAGGAAGACAGCGCCGGAAATGATTGTTCCTACGGCAGTCAAGACACTTACCGTCACAACGGATGTTGAAAACTTCTTAAGACTGATGAATAAAAGGTAAAACAGAAAGGCTGTTGCCAATTTATCTATGATATTTGGAATCTGTCCTCCAGGAAATGTGGTTGTCATGGCAGAGATGGCTCCAGCAGCCAAGGCAACAATGAATACATTCTTTTTCTCAGGAAACAGGGTAATCGCCAAAAACATCATCAACAGCATCATATCCGGTTTCATTCCAAGGAAGAAGCCTGGAACGATAAAATGCAGGGCAGCCCCGATCCCGATTAATAGGGACAGTGATACAAGGGTTTTCGTTTTCATTACTCATCTCTCCTATTCTCATCTCGACTAACATCTTTTCTTCAACAATGCACTGTTGCTTGTTGCAAGAAGTATAAGATAGTATACCATAAGACCTATTTTTTTAGAAGTAATATTTGTACACAATTAAAGAGTATGAGCTTCCTTCGCGTGATGTGCTTGCTGGAATTTTTTCATGAAAGCCGCAAGTTCCTGGCAATGGGATAGGGGCACGGCATTATAAATGGAAGCCCTGCAGCCACCGATGGAACGGTGACCATTCAATCCGACGAAACCGGCCAGCTTCAGTTCTTTTAGAAATTGTGCCTCAGCTTCTTCAGATGGAAGTGTGAATGTTATGTTCATGAAAGAGCGGCTGTCAGGTTTGGCATGGCCTTTATAAAAACCATCGCTTCCGTCGATGGCATCGTAAATGACTTTTGCTTTTGCCTCGTTGTTTTCAGCGATCTTCTCGACTCCGCCTTGTTCTTTTGCCCAATCCAATACAAGCGACAATAAATAAATGGCCAATGTCGGTGGCGTATTGTATAAAGAATTATTTTTTGCATGAATGGAATAGTTCAACATGGATGGAATGCTGTCAATATCCTTTATTAAATCTTTACGGATGATGACTAACGTGATTCCTGATGGGCCAAGATTTTTTTGTGCTCCTGCATAGATGAGGCCGAATTTACTTACATCGATTTTTTTGCTGAGTATATCACTGGACATATCCGCCACTAAAGGAACGTCACCTGTTTCAGGGAATTCCTTCCATTGAGTTCCGTAGATCGTATTATTGCTTGTAATATGAAGATAAGCAGAATCCTCATTCAATTCGATATCTTCCACTTTAGGGATGAATGTATACTTATCTGCTTTTGATGAAGCTACCACTGCCGTTTCTCCAACTTTTTTGGCTTCTTTTAATGCTTTTTCCGACCAAGAGCCAGTGAGGACATAATCAGCCCTTTTCCCCTCAGGCAAGAGGTTCATCGGTATCATGGAGAATTGAAGACTTGCCCCGCCTTGCAGCAGAAGGACCTCATAATTTTCAGGAATGTCCATAAGCTCTTTTAATGATTGGATGGCACGGTTATGGATTTTTTCGAACTCTGCACTCCGGTGGCTTAATTCTATGACGGACATGCCGGAATCCTCGATATTCAACCATTCGTTTTGGGCTCTTTGTAAAACTTCCAAGGGCAGGGCAGCCGGCCCAGCGTTAAAATTGCGTGCACGTTTCAATTTTTTTCCTCCTATACGATAGTGTGTTAAAGTAATTACATCTATTTATCTATCCTAACAGAAATTGAAATTCAATTGGAGGAATTTTTAGAATTTTAAGTGATGATTCCGCTGAAATGAATCACAAAAGAAAAACGGCCCAGCACCTTTTAAGTGTGGACCCGATCGATATTCATTTTATTCACTGCAACACGATCTCTGGATGCCTTCCGAACAGAGGTTATCCCTTCATTCAATATGCTGGGCAATGGAATCGGCAATCTGCTTCAGGTCATCAGGCGAATAAGCGCTGGCATTCGTTTTCCAGACTGCCCCAAAGCCATCACCTTCTCCATGTCGCGGAATTAGATGCATATGAAAATGGAAAACGGATTGTCCTGCCGCTTCGCCGTTATTATTCAAGAGGTTAAGGCCAACGGGGTTGAATTCCTGTTTCATCGCTCGGGAGATCTCCGGTACGACTTCAAATAAATTCTTCGCAATTTCCGGTGTCAATTCATAAAGATTTTCCTTATGTACTTTAGGAATTACCAGAGTGTGCCCTTTCGTTACTTGACTGATATCGAGAAAGGCCAATACATGTTCATTTTCAAATACTTTGGTGCTCGGAATTTCCCCATCGATTATTTTGCAAAAAATGCAATCGCTCATCAAAACCGCTCCTTTGGTAGTTAGTGTATTTGGTTAATCGTACCATAGCATCAATCGTTGCGAAAAGAAAAAATCATAAAAACAGGATGCAACATTGAGTTGCACCCTGTCCTAGAAAAAGGGGGTTTTGCTTCAAAATTCGCATTAGCATAAATTCTCTGCGACAAACACCTCATCTACAATAAAGTAAAATACGGTTATCTGGTTAGAGTTTTTCCATTCAAAGCAACCATCTCCTATATCTTTAAAGTTTCATCAACTTATAAAGCATAATTGATAATCATTGAATGATTTTTCTGCTTTTACGTGCAAGAGAACCATCTCCTTGCTCGAAACGATTTTTTATGAAGCTTCTGGTTTAATTCAGTTATACGTCTTTAACTGACACCTCATTTACAAGATGATATGAATCATTTGTAATAAAACATTTGGGCATTTCAGTGTAATACGTCTTTAACTGACACCTCATTTACATTATGATGTGAATCACACGTAATGACTAACCCCTTCTTCCTTATTTATGATAGCCACTAAGCAGGAAAATTATAATTAGTTATTTTTGGTAATTTTCTTCAGGGAACACTCGACTATATAAATGCAGGAGAATTTGTTAAAATGGAAATAAGAACCTCTATAATAGAAAGGATCGTTAATATGTCCTTATTGGAAATAAAGCAATTAGTAGGCGGATACACGAAAACGCCCGTTTTGAAAGGGATAAGTTTTGACATTCAACCAAATGAGCTGGTGGGGTTGATCGGGCTCAATGGCGCTGGGAAAAGTACGACGATCAAGCATATCATCGGACTGATGGAGCCAAAGGGCGGGAGTGTATCGATACACGGTAAAACGCTTGCGCAGGACCCTGATACATATCGAAAACAATTCACATATGTTCCTGAAACGCCCATCTTATATGATGAGCTGACACTTGAGGAGCATTTAAAGCTGACGGCCATGGCGCATGGTTTGGCGGAAGCGACATACAAAGAAAGAATGGATGCCTTGCTTAAGGAGTTCCGTATGGAGAAAAGACTTAAATGGTTTCCGGCCCACTTCTCCAAAGGGATGAAACAAAAAGTCATGATCATGTGCGCTTTTTTGGTGCAGCCCTCCTTATATATCGTGGATGAACCATTCGTGGGCCTGGATCCATTGGGCATCCAATCATTGCTTGATTTAATGAGGAAAATGAAGGAAAGCGGAGCGGGGATATTAATGTCCACCCACATATTGGCAACTGCGGAGCGGTATTGTGATTCCTTCATCATCCTGCATAATGGAGAAATCCGTGCAAAGGGCAACCTTGAGCAGCTTCGCGAGCAATTTGCGATGCCGGGAGCGACGCTAGACGATTTGTACATTCAATTGACGAAAGAAGAAATCGGACATGAATAGTCAAAATCTCTGGAAGGAAAGATATCTGGGCTATATAAATGAAACGCAAAAATACCTTCGTTATATTTTTAACGGACATCTGGTTTTTGTGATGGTATTGGTTTTAGGTGGTCTGGCTTATTATTACAGTGATTGGGTGAAGACGCTGGACGGTGACTTCCCGGCCGAATGGATCATGGCCGTTGTTTTTTCGATCCTTGTCACAAGAAGTCCGATAAATACCTTTTTGAAAGAACCCGATACCGTATTTTTGCTACCGCTTGAAACGAAGCTGAAAAGTTATTTTAACAATTCGCTGCGCTTGAGTTGGGTTATGCAAGGCATTATCCTGCTTGTTGTCCTAATTGCATTCATACCGATGTATACGAAGGTCACCGATGCCGGCGGCAGGGATTTTGGAATCATTCTCGCTGTTTTGCTGATTTTGAAGTTTGTTAATTTAATCATTCGCTGGAACGTATTGAAATATCAGGATCCTTCAGTCAGCCATTGGGACTCACTTATCCGCTTTATACTTAATGGAGTGATGCTCTATTTCGTCTGTTCAGGGGCAAATATCCTTTTTGCGCTCATTACGATGCTCATATTGATCGGGCTCTACATGTATTACCGAAGCGCAGCCAAAGATTTTGTCTTGAAGTGGGAGCGTCTTGTTGAACTGGAAAATAAACGGATGAATTCGTTTTATCGAATAGCAAACATGTTTACGGATGTTCCCCATCTAAAAGGGAAGGTGGCAAGAAGGAAATGGATGGACTGGCTCTTATCATTCATTCCATATGGTGAAAAGTCCACTTATACCTTTCTATATGCCCGCACCCTGCTGCGGTCCAATGATTACGTGGGGCTTTGTTTGCGTTTAACCATCATAGGATCGGTCATCTTAAGCGTATTCATGAATATCTGGGCCCACTTGATCGTCGTTTTTTTGTTCCTATTCATGACAGCCCTGCAGCTGCTGCCGGTCTGGAAGATTCATGAATGGAAAGTGTGGGTTTCGCTGTATCCATTGCCGGCAAAAATGAGAGAGTCTGCAGTCATTAAGATCATTTCATATTTCTTATTATTTGAGGACCTTGTCTTTAGTATCGTCCTGCTTGTGAATGGGGAATGGATGTCTGCTTTGGCCGCTTTGGTGCTAGGTCTTGTTTTCTTGGTCGGCTTTAAAATTTACGCAACAAGGAAAATTAAAAACTTTTGAACGGGGAGCTGATTTTTCATAAAATCAGCTTTTTCGTATAAGAAAAGGAAATGAACACTAAAAACCTTGAGAAAAGTATATACATACATAACGGGGGTGCTTAAATGAATGAGTATGAACAAAGGGCCTTAGCGGAGCTAGTTACATGGAAAAAGAAGATGACCAAGAAATCAGGCAAGTTCGAACGCATGTCAAAAAAGGCGCAAACGAAAGTGAATGGTTTCATTCCGGACCGTGTGCACAAAATGATTGCAGATAGCATTAAGAGCATGATCGAGGCAGTATTATCAGGATCTAAATATATGTCCAAAGAGAAGAATGTAATGCTCCTTTCCTTACAGCAAAAAGAAGAATGGATTACGGAAACGGTCGCGGCACATCGCAAAACGGCGATTATAGAGGGTGTGGGAACAGGTGCGGCAGGGCTCTTGATAGGTCTGGCTGATTTCCCTTTACTGTTAAGCATCAAGATGAAGTTACTATTTGAAATATCCCGTTTATATGGTTTCGATCCCAATAAATATGAGGAACGTTTGTTTATCCTCCATATTTTCCAGATGGCATTCTCAAGCGAGCAGAAACGGTTGGAGATATTACATGTGATAGAAGAATGGGGGTTGGGTGATGTACCTGAAATTGATTGGCAAGAGCTTCAGCAGGAATATCGCGATCATATCGATGTCATCAAGATGTTCCAGCTCGTGCCGGGATTGGGAGCCGCTGTCGGTGCATATGCTAACCATCATTTACTGGAGCAGCTCGGGGAGACGGCTGTCAATTGTTATCGAATCAGGCTGCTTAAAGATTGAAGGGACGGGAGTAACCCGTCCCTTTTCCCTTACCGTAATAAAGATTCGTTCGCATTGAGTGCTGATTGATCCTTAGTATGATAAGTTACCGCTGCCGTGCCTAAAATTTTTGCAGCAATGAGCATGGCCTTTTCATCCATATCAAATAAGGGATGATGATGGGGGTACGTTTGTGCATCATTTGGCCTGGCACCTGTAAAAAAGAATGTTCCCTTCACCTTTTGTAAATAATAAGAAAAATCTTCTCCTGTCATATCCGGATCAATTTGTTCCGTAACCGATACTTCCTTGATGGCCTTGGTGCTCTCGATAAGGAATTTCGTTTCCTCGTCATGCGGGATAACAGCCGGATACCCTTGGAAGTACTGATAATCGTAGGTACAGTCCGCAGCCATGCAGGTTCCTTTAACAACCCGCTCTATCTCTTCGCTGATAAATGAACGGACGTCCTCCTTGAAGGTCCGGACTGTCCCGATTATTCTGGCTTTATCAGCAATGACATTAAAGGCATTATCAGCTACAAAGGAACCGATGGTGATGACTGCAGAATCTATCGGATTAAGGCGGCGGCTTACGATTTGCTGCAAGTTCGTGACTAGCTGGGAGCCGGCGACGATTGCATCACGGGTTTTATGTGGCTGTGCTCCATGTCCGCCTTGTCCTTGAATGAGGATTTCAAAACGGTCAGCAGCAGCCATAAGCGGTCCGTAGGTGTATTGAACAGTTCCAGTCGGCACCGTAGCCCATAAGTGGGTACCGAAAATGACATCCACCCCATCAAGGCAGCCAGCCTCGATCATTGGCTTGGCGCCACCTGGAGCATATTCTTCAGCATGCTGGTGGATGAATACATAGCGGCCTTCGAGCTCATCCTTCAGCTCATTCAGGTTTTTAGCTAGGACAAGGAGTGCCGCAGTATGGCCATCGTGTCCACAGGCATGCATGACGCCTGGTACGGTGGATTTGTAGGAAACCTCTTTTTCATCTTGAATGGGTAAGGCATCGAAATCAGCACGCAATGCCACCGTTTTACCGGGTTTGCTGCCAGTGATCGTTGCGATGATCCCATTTCCGCCTATATTGGTTTTGTGCTCGATTCCCAGTTTTTCATAATAGTTAGCGATGAAGCCGGCAGTTTTTGTTTCATGAAACGAAAGCTCGGGATGTTGATGAAGATACCTTCTGATGGAAACCATTTCATCGTAAGAACCTTCCAGAAGGGCGTGTAATTGGTGTATCATATTGTACCTCCCATGATTGGTTTAATGTTGAATAGTATATCATATTCTGAATAATCAGAGTAAAATAGTCGCTGAGGAGAGTTTTATATGATTAAACACTCATGGATTGCAATAGTTTTGCTGTGCTTATTGCTATTCTTTTTGCTAGTGCATGAGGTTCTGGGTGAGCGGACCTTGGCGCTTGATACATACTTGGACTTTGCCGTTGCTGAACATACATTGTCGTTCTCGTTTTTAAGGTACATCACCTATCTTGGGAAGTCCGTGGTCATTGGTTTTGGAAGCATACTGGTTGTTCTCTATTTATGGATCGTTAAGAAGGATTACTTAAAGATGGCCCTATTCTCGATCGGAATGGGGGGAGCCGATATAATAAATAGGAGGATAAAAAATCAAGTCAAAAGAGAACGGCCTGACGATCAGCTTGTGGATGCATCCGGATTCAGTTTTCCAAGCGGCCATGCCATGGTTGGGCTGATATTCTTCAGTCTCTTGGCTTATTTCATCATAATAGAAGTTAAGAGAAACTCATTGAAATGGGTGGTGGGAATCGGCTTCTTTTTCCTCATCCTTTTGATAGGACTCAGTCGGATTGCCATGAATGTCCATTTTCCAACAGATATATTGGCTGGGTATTCGTTGGGTATCGCATTCACCCTAATCTGGTGTAACTTATATAAGCTGCTGGGGAGATTCATTTAAAAATGGATCTCAAACTGAAATATTTGTAAACATCCGTTGCATTTCCCTGGAAATAAACAAGGAATTTGTCGGATGGATGATACATTCACCTAAAAGTTTTTTTAGTTTAAACAATGAAGACTTTAGAAAATCATAACCAACATGATTGGAACGGAGTGCAAGACTCCTGTTTTTTAAATGAAATCCTAGGAAATCCAGCGGAAAAAGCTCCGAGGGCAGACCGCCACTTGATAAGCGAGTGTTCGAAGTGGAAAGAAACGGGTAAATCTAGAACCAGAAAAACTGCAGATGATCTTTGAATTTCTTCAAGTCATGCAGAATGAGGCCCGTTCTTAATAGAACGGGCCTCATTCTGCATCGAAAGGAACTATTCTTCCGAATCTTGTACCAATGTATATTGTGTTACATAGGCATCACCAGTAAACAGCTTCTGACTGGAGTTCGTAACGGCAGGTTTAACCCCGCTGTCATGCGCTTTCTGGAAGGAAGCGGACTTCTTCCAGTTCGTAAAATCAGCCTGTTTCTCCCAAATCGTCAAAATGACATACGTTTCGGAATTTAGCGGCCGCAGGATGCGCAGAGCGACGAAACCTGGTTCATTTTCTATGAGCCCTGCCCTGTTTTTAAACTGATGTTCAAATACAGGCTGTCCTTCTTCACTGACCGGGATATTGTTCATGACTACATAACCATGATCCTGAAGATTTCCCTTCCCATCGACGACTTCATACTTTCGTGGGGAGCTAAAGAGCGTTTTACCTGTAGTTTCATGTAAAAGGACGGCAGATTCAAAATTTTGCATCAGTAATATCTTTTCATCCGGATGCTTCTCTTTCTTATTTTTCATAAATTCGTAAGTGCCGGACGTGATGTATACATTCATTTATTTCCCCTCCAATTCCTATATAGTACCTGTATACCCATTTTACCCAATGAATAGCGCTTTTACCATTTGCATTTTACTGAATATTTTCAAGTCCATTATCCAGACTAGGTGGAAATTCGTTTTTGCAACTAGACAAAAAAGTCGAATTTCTGACAAATATATAGGTTGGCTATACTTCCATTATAGAAAAAGCTATAGTTGAAGGTGATTCAATTTGAAATTCAACATCCTTCTGATATTCTATTTAAGGAATGAATGAAAATAGAAACGTGATTGCTTGAAAGGTGGATATTAATGTCTAAGGAAATTACGAATGATACATTTCTAAAAGCTGCTAGAGGAGAAAAAACGGATCATGTGCCTGTTTGGTATATGCGTCAGGCTGGCCGATCACAGCCGGAATATCGTAAATTGAAAGAGAAGTACTCCCTTTTTGAAATTACCCATCAGCCCGAATTATGTGCTTATGTGACTAGATTGCCCGTAGAGCAATATGACGTGGATGCAGCCATTTTATATAAAGATATAATGACACCGCTACCAGCCATCGGTGTGGATGTAGAGATTAAGTCGGGAATCGGTCCAGTCATCTCGAACCCGATCCAATCAATCAAAGATGTTGAGAAATTGGGGGAATTGAACCCAGAAGCGGACATTCCTTACGTACTTGACACGATCAAATTATTGACCACGGAGCAGTTGTCCGTGCCTTTGATCGGATTTTCTGGCGCACCATTCACGATCGCTTCCTATATGATCGAAGGGGGCCCTTCGAAAAACTACAATCGGACAAAAGCCTTCATGTACTCCGAGCCTGTGGCATGGTTTGCACTGATGGATAAATTAGCGGATATGATCATTGTTTATGTAAAGTCCCAAATTAAAGCAGGTGTCAAGGCCATCCAAATTTTTGATTCATGGGTCGGGGCATTGAACGTTGAAGATTATCGTGTATTCATCAAGCCGGTCATGAATCGCATCTTTTCTTCATTGCGTGAAGAGAATGTGCCACTAATCATGTTCGGTGTCGGTGCAAGTCACTTGGCACTTGAATGGAATGACCTGCCGATCGATGTAGTCGGACTGGATTGGAGGCTTCCAATCGCTGAAGCAAGACAGATGGGTATCCAAAAGACGGTGCAAGGCAATCTTGATCCTGCCCTGCTATTATCATCATGGGATGTCATTGAAGAGCGGACGAAACGGATCCTTGATCAGGGCATGGAACAGGACGGCTACATCTTCAATCTAGGACATGGGGTTTTCCCTTCCGTAAATCCGGAAACACTGAAGAGGTTGACTTCCTTCATTCATGAATATTCATCAAAAATGAAGTAACCGAAAAAACCTTTAATGGGTGGAAAATACGAAATTTTTAAATGAGGTGTAAATTCATGTCAAGAAAAAAAATGGGCCTCCTCGTCATGGCTTACGGGACTCCATACACAGAAGAGGATATTGAAAGGTATTATACACATATTCGTCATGGAAGAAGGCCGAGCGACGAATTGATTGCCGATTTGAGAGGGCGTTACGAGGCGATTGGCGGTTTGTCCCCACTGGCAAAAATAACGGCTGGGCAAGCTGAAGCGCTTGAAAAGCAATTGAATTCGATTCAAGAAGAAATCGAATTCAAAGCATACTTAGGATTGAAACATATTGAACCCTTTGTTGAAGATGCAGTGAAACAGATGCATGATGATGGCATCAAGGAAGTGGTCAGTATTGTATTGGCTCCGCATTTTTCAACCTTCAGTGTCAAGTCTTATAATGGACGTGCACAGGACGAGGCCGCTAAATTCGGTGATATGACGATCACTTCCG
Source organism: Peribacillus sp. FSL E2-0218 (assembly GCF_037992945.1). NCBI lineage: Bacteria > Bacillati > Bacillota > Bacilli > Caryophanales > Bacillaceae > Peribacillus > Peribacillus sp. FSL E2-0218. The sequence continues at coordinate 1,275,653 of NZ_CP150304.1, forward strand.
TCGAGAGCTGGTATGATGAGCCCAAATTCATTCAATATTGGGTGGACCAAGTAAAAGCAGTGATTGGAAGGATGACTTCAAAAGAACGCGATAATTATGCTTTGATCGTGTCGGCGCATAGCCTTCCAGAAAAGATATTGCAACTGGGTGATCCTTATCCAGATCAACTGAAGGAAACGGCTGAGATGATTGCAAAAGATGCAGGAGTTTCCCATTATGCAGTTGGCTGGCAAAGCGCGGGACAAACGCCAGAACCATGGTTAGGACCAGACGTGCAGGATTTAACGAGAAACCTTCATCAAGCGAAAGGCTATGAAGCCTTCATATATATTCCGGTTGGATTTGTAGCTGAGCATCTTGAAGTTCTTTATGATAATGATTATGAATGTAAAGTGGTGACGGATGATATCGGTGCGGCATACTATCGTCCGGATATGCCTAATGTAAAGCCGGAATTCATCGATGCGTTGGCGACAATCGTCTTGAACCGCCTGCAGGAAAATTGATTAGTCTGTTCATTTAACAACGGGGCTTAATGGCTTAAATTGAATACTTGGTTTGGAAAAGATGGCTGCCCAGATATTGGGCAGCCATCTTTTTCTGCAGATAACGAAAAAATGATTGAAAAGACTGAATATTTTTGGTAAGATATTATTGACTATTTTGTCCGTTTGGTCAGAATCGGGGTGGGAAATGTCTGTTGATCGTAAAAAATTAATTTTGGAAGCTGCGACCAAATCTTTTTCACTTTTTGGCTACAAGGCAACGACGATGGATCAAGTCGCTAAAATTGCCAATGTGGGTAAAGGGACCATTTACACTTTTTATAAAAATAAGGAAGAGCTGTTTAAGGAAATCGTTCAGCGGATGATCGAGGAAATGAAATATGAGGCTGAACAATCTTTGGACGAGCAATTTTCCTTTTTTGAAAATCTGCACAGGGCCGTCTATCGAATCCTCGAGTTCAGGCAGGAGCATCAATTATCTTTAAAGCTCCTTCAAGAAGAGCGGGAGATTGGTACCCCGGCCGTTCAGGAAATGGTCAATGAAATGGAAGAGGCCATCGTATCCTACATTAAGGAAAAACTAAAAATAGCGATCGACAAGAAATATATCCAGCCTTGCGATCCAGAGATAACAGCTTTCCTGATGCTGAAAATGTACCTCGCCCTTATCTTTGATTGGGAGAGGAATCATGATCCATTAGGGAAAGAAGAAATTGCTGAACTATTCAAGATATACTTATTCAAAGGTTTATCCGTTTTCTAACTACAGTGAACCAGATCATATAAAAAGAAGAGATGCCATTCGTTCAACGGCATCTCTTCTTTTTATATGGCGATGTGTTTCAAGCTGTGCGACTATGAGATCATCCTGCTCTTGGGGAAGCGGATGGTGCAACACTTACTGATTACTCTCCAGAAAGGCAATGGTCACAGTGCATTCCATAACATTCGTGCTGTTCATCGATTTTTTTTCCGCATTCCACACATTGTTTAGGAGGCAGGTTTTTGAAGAACTCGACGCTACTTTGAATCATGAACATCATCTCCTGAAATTTTTTATGTTTTTTTCTGTATCTGTATTGTATTATAACAGATTATAATTGTCAATTATGTTTTATAACATAAGTAAAAAAGGTGAAATAAAGGCGGGAATAGTTTATATTAATGGGGAAGTCATTGAGAGATAAAAAGGAGTGCCGATGCATGAAAATCACCGTAATTGGCTGCTGGGGCGGATATCCAGCTAAAAATGAGGCAAGCTCTGGCTATTTGCTTGAATATGAAGATTTTCGCATTTTGCTTGATTGTGGCAGCGGTGTACTATCACAGCTCCAAAATCATATGAAGCCCGAAGACCTCGGTGCAGTCGTTTTATCCCACTATCATCCGGATCATGTAGCGGATGTCGGTGTCCTGCAGCACGCTGCACTCATCCAGCAGATTTTGGGCAGCGAAAAAAGGGCCATTCCCATCTATGGCCATGATTTAGATGAAGCCGAATTTGGAAAGTTAACGTATAAAGATGTGACAAAGGGAATTGCTTATTCTGCCAATGAACCCTTGACCATTGGACCGTGCACCTTTACATTCATGAAAACGAAGCATCCAGTCCCTTGTTTTGCGATGAGGATAGAAGCTGAAAATCATTCGATCGTTTACACAGGTGACAGTTCTTATATGGATGAGCTGGCGGACTTCGCAAAGGATGCAAATGTTTTATTGTGTGAAAGCAATTTTTACAGTGATATGGATGGTTCAAAGGCGGGGCATATGACGGCTAGGGAAGCGGGCATGCTAGCAGATAGGGCAGACGTGCAGCTTTTGCTGTTAACTCATCTCCCCCATTACGGAGATATCAATCAATTGAAGAAAGAAGCATCAGAGGTATTCAAACGGGAAATAGCTGTGGCGAAAACCAATCTCGAATTCCAGCTATGATGGGAAAATTAATGATGTGCGAATGAAGCATACAAGGAGGAACAACTGTGCTTTTTATTGATAATAAGGGAATTACGGATCCGAGAATTAATCTTGCCATTGAAGAATATGCGCTTAAACATCTGAATATTGATGAAACCTATCTTCTATTCTACATTAATCGGCCTTCAATCATCATCGGGAGAAATCAAAATACGATTGAAGAAATCAATGCCGATTATGTAGATGGAAATGGCATTACTGTTGTTCGAAGGCTTTCCGGAGGCGGTGCGGTTTATCATGATTTGGGTAATCTCAATTTCAGTTTCATCACGAAGGATGATGGTGACAGCTTCCACAATTTCAAGAAATTCACCCAGCCTGTCGTGGAAACCCTTGAGAAACTGGGAATCCATGCTGAGCTAAGCGGCCGTAATGATATCCTGGCTGAAGGGAAGAAAATTTCGGGTAACGCGATGTTTTCGACGAAGGGCAGAATGTTCAGTCATGGAACCTTGTTGTTCCAATCGGAAATGGACCATATTGTATCCGCTTTAAAAGTGAAAAAAGATAAAATCGAGTCTAAAGGTATTAAATCGATAAGAAGCCGAGTCGCCAATATTGCTGAATTCCTCAAAGAACCGATGTCTATAGAGGAATTTCGTTCATTCCTTCTGCAAAATATATTCAAGGATAGCGGTGAGGTCACCGAGTATGTTCTAACGGAGGAAGATTGGGAGCAAATCCATAAGATTTCGGAAGAACGGTATCAAAGCTGGGAATGGAACTATGGAAAATCGCCGAAATTCAACTTGCAGAATTCGCATAGATTTCCTGTGGGGTCAGTTGATATCCGTCTGGAAGTGAACAGGGGGATCATTGAAAATTGTAAAATCTACGGTGATTTCTTTGGGGTCGGAGAGGTTGCGGATATAGAACGAAAACTTACGGGGATACGCTATGAAAGGGACGCCATCAGTGAGGTTTTGGATGAGGTAGATGTTCAACATTATTTTGGCAATGTAACGAAAGAGGAAATATTGGCTTTAATCTATTAAGCCTGAAAAGCCGTCCTGTCTTAATAGGACGGCTTTTGTGTCTGATAATGACAGTAATTGCTTGAATATGGATAAAATTGTTGCTGTAATCATTTTCTTTTAATATAATAAAAAGGTATTTAGTTTAATATAAAAATGAATGACTATTCATTCATGGTGTAAACTGGGGAGGGAGAACGATGAATTTATCCGAAAAGCTTCATCAAACGGCTTTAAGGCAGGCTGAAAAGCCAGCTTATTATTTTATGGACCAATCAACCTCGTATGGGGAATTGGACAGCGCCGTTACAAAGTTTGCCGATGAACTACATAAGCTTGGTGTTTCGAAAGGTGATAATGTTGCGCTGGTTTTAGGGAATTCTCCACATTTCATCATTTCATTGTATGGAGCCATACGAGCAGGAGCTACCGTAATACCCGTAAATCCAATTTACACACCTGATGAAATTGGATACATCCTGAACAGCGGCGATGTAAAGGTTGTCGTGGCATTGGATAAACTGATACCCTTATTTGAGAAAATGGACCCAATTCTTTCAAATGTAGATTACTATGTTATATGTGAGACTGAGCCCGATAAAGGGGATCGTGGTGAACTGAGCATTTATCAAAAAATGAAATCGTTTACAAAAATGGTTGGAGCGGGGGATGCGAGCTTCCAAGGCCCGGAATTGGATTCCGACGATACGGCCATCATCCTCTATACTTCCGGTACAACAGGAAAACCTAAAGGGGCGATGCTCTCACACACCAATATCTACTCCAATGCAAATGATGTAGGCGAATACTTGAAGATTTCCGAAAATGACCGTGTCATTACCACCTTGCCCATGTTCCATGTTTTCAGTTTGACGGTCGTCGTGAATGCACCATTGCTGCAAGGAGGTACGCTTTTAATTGTGCCGCAATTCAGTCCGAAGGAAATATTCAGGCAAGTCAAAAAATATGATGCAACCGTTTTTGCTGGCGTGCCTACCATGTATAATTTCCTGTTCCAATATCCGGAGGGGCACAAAGACGATTTAAGGTCATTGCGTATCTGTATTTCAGGCGGATCAGCCATGCCGATATCTCTGCTTGAATCATTCGAGCAAAAATTCAATGTTAGGGTTTCAGAGGGCTATGGCCTCTCCGAAGCTTCTCCTGTTACATGCTTCAATCCTCTTGATCGCCCTAGGAAAGCGGGATCGATAGGAACATCCATCCTCAGAGTGGAAAACAAGGTCGTCACGGAGCTGGGTGAAGAGGTGCCGCCAAATGGGGTCGGAGAATTGATTGTCAGGGGTCCTAATGTCATGAAGGGGTATTATAAGATGCCTGAAGAGTCGGCAGCTGTGTTGAAAGATGGCTGGTTATATACAGGTGATTTAGCCCGGATGGATGATGAAGGGTACTTTTTCATCGTAGATCGCAAAAAAGAACTGATCATTGTCGGTGGATATAACGTATATCCACGGGAAGTCGAAGAAGTTCTGTATGCCCACCCTGAAGTAGTTGAGGCAGCAGCGATTGGCGTTCCCGATCCAAATCAGGGAGAGGTGGTTCAATGCTTCGTGGTCAAGAAAAACGAAGCATTGACAGAGGAAGATCTCCTGGATTATTGCCTGGAGCACTTGGCTAAATATAAGGTTCCTGCAAAGATTGAATTTTTGGATGAACTGCCAAAAAACACAACAGGAAAAATTTTAAGGCGATCTTTAAAAACCCATGTTACCCAAAACTAAAAGGATCGATCAAGGGCGACCATTGCCAAACCGGCGATGGTCGTCTTTTTGTACAAACAAAGCGTAATGCGCTGCATAAAATATATATGAGGTAAGCTTTAAGTATTGATTCTTTATTCTAAAAGAGTTATGATTGACATTAAAAATTTCCACATAATTGTAAGGAGGGGTTAGATGAGAGATGTAAAGCTGTTAGATGTTTTTACACATCCCATTGCTCAAAAATACTTGAACCGCTCAGGACTTGCCCATGCGATTGCGGTGGCATACCACTCGTTTCACCTTGCCAACGAATATAACATCGATCCGGATATTGTGGCCAAGGCAGGCCTTTTGCATGATATGGGTCACTTCACCTGGTACCGCAATGGAAAATGGGATTATGACCTGTACAAGCAAAATGATATCCATCCGATTAAAGGTGCGGAAAGAGCACATAAATTGTTAATCCGCCTCGGTGAAAATCCGATCAAGGCAAAGACCATTTCCCTCGCCATATTATTTCACACCGATTCATTCTTACCTTCAAATGATATTATCCGGACCCCACTGCAGCAGGTCGTCAAATGGGCAGACGAAAAAGATGAAGAAGAGGGCGGAAAGCACCATTACCGCAAAATTGATTTCCTCAGGGCAAAGGAAAGCATCATGAACCTTGACAAACTTATTGATGAGGAACAAAGAAAAAGGCTATCATCCTGAAGGCAAACGGGTTGATAGCATTATTTATATTCAGGGAACTATCTTTTTTTACGTGTTCTTACAGTTTAAATTTGGATTTTACATATAATTGACTTATATTGTTATCAAGTGAATTAAGAAGTAAAATATAGTTCAAATGAACTACTTGATGAAACTATGAAAAAATGTAGCCAATAATGAAAAGAACAGGTGAAGATATGAAGTTGATTAAGCTATTGTTAGTCAGTAAACAAGGGGGGCTTAAGGGAATCATCGAAAAGGAGGAAGACATTACGGTCATTGGAGCCACTGAAACTGAAAGGGAATTGCGCAGCCTTGATGTTACAGCGGCAGTCATGCCTGATGTCATTCTTTTTGATGTCCGCTCATCATGGACACATGGACAGGAAATGATGGTGATGCTGAAGGAAAAACATCCTTCCATCCCGATAGTCATCCGTGCTGCCTATCCCGAGAATCACTATCTCATTGAAGCGATATCCCATGGCGCAGCAGGTTACGTGTTACAGGATGGCGGAATGGAGCAAGTAGTGGCAGCGATCCGGCAATGCGCCAACGGGCAAATCGTCTATCCTGCCACTGTTAAATCTTTTTTGATGAAGAAGCTTCAGCAGGAAGGGGTGGGGCAGGGGAATGCGGCCTTGGAAAAGGCAATCGAAAAATTGGGCTCCTTTTCCAAACGTGAGTATGAACTGCTCATTCTCCTCACCGAAGGACAAACAAATCAGCAGATTTCCAAAAAACTATATTTATCCATAGGAACGGTCAAAAATTATATCAGCCGGCTTTATAAAAAAATGAATGTGAGCAATCGTCCGGAACTTATGGCGCTTTTGTATAAATTTCAAAATAGGACATGAAGGGCTGACCAGTCAAAACTTTGATCAACAAGGGCCTGTGCCATGCTTGTTAGCTGCCGGAGCTTTACTGCACCCCGCTCATTTGCACTCAGATGTGTTTAATGCTGTATGTCATTGTCGAATGGTCCAGAGATGGTTAACGGCAATAAGGCTTGACGGAATGAATAATATTGGATGGAAATGCGGTTCTAACCTGTCCGTTTTGGATTAAACTATTATGAGGGAGAGATTCGAAGGAGGGGCATCATGGTTAGAAAATGGGCTGGGAGAGCTATTCTAGTATATATCCTTTATGTAGCAGTGATGTATTGGTATATTTTTTATGGGGCAAATACCGCCATTCCCGATGCATTGCGAGGTACTGCAGCAGATCCTGCTACATTCCTGAATGCAAGGGAATTAAAGCTTAGCGAAGAATATTCAGGATTGCGGAATTTCATATTTTTCGTTTCCACACCATATGAATGGCTGCTGTATTTTTTCGTTTTATTATTTGGCATATCCAGGGCATTTGAAAAGTCGGCATCGGCCGTTACAAAGCGAAAAGTGATCCAAACAGGCATTTATTTATTCTGGCTTTCCATCATTTCTTATTTGGCACTTTTTCCAATAAGCTTCATTGGCTATTGGCTTAGTAAGAACTACCATATCAGTACACAAAGCTTCACCTCATGGATGAAGGATGGAATCATTGAATTCTGGGTGAATTTCGGAATGATGTTCATCATTGTATCCGTCCTATATTGGTTAATGAAGAAAAGTGCAAAGAAGTGGTGGCTCTATGCTTGGATGCTATCGATCCCATTTACGCTGTTCTTGATGTTTGTTCAGCCTGTATTGATCGATCCTCTGTACAATGAATTTTATCCGCTCAAAAATAAAGAGTTGGAAACGGAAATATTGTCACTCGCCGCACAGGCGGAAATTCCGGCTGAGCACGTGTATGAAGTTAATATGGCGGAAAAGACGAATTCATTGAATGCCTATGTGACAGGTATAGGTTCCAACTCAAGAATCGTCCTTTGGGATACGACCTTGAACAAACTGAAGGAAGACGAAATCCTTTTCATCATGGCACATGAAATGGCTCATTATGTAGAAAAGCATATCTATTTCGGCATTGCCGGTTATCTAGGAATGACCTTGATCGGGCTGTGGCTGACCTCGAGAATCATGAATTATGTCATTAAGCGCTGGGGTCATCTGTTAAAGGTGCATTCGGTAGGCAGCATTTCTTCATTGCCCTTATTTCTTTTGATCACGGCCATGCTGCTTTTTATTTCCAGTCCGCTCTCGAATTTCGTGTCCAGATACGAAGAAACGAGGGCAGACCGGTATGCCATCGAAATGACCGGGGATAAAGAATCGGCAATTACCACATTTCAGGAACTCACCAGATCTGGGTTAAGTCAGGTGAACCCGCCATTTTTGGTGAAATGGCTGCGGTATTCACATCCAACCATGCTCGAACGGATTTCCACAATCGAAAAGGCAAATGCAAAGGGTGATTGAAAGCCAGCTGAAGAACAGCTGGTTTTTTTATATGATCTGAGGATACGGATAGCCGGGATTTATCAGAAAAAACTTTTATTTTATAAATGCTGATGTTCTCCACTATAATTAATTAAATTCTCAGCTCGATTAAGGAGATCGGTTATGTATAATGTACTTCTCATCACCTTAGGCTCAGTGCTTGTTGCAGTTGCCTATAACTTATTTTTGATACCTCATTTAATTTTAAGCAGCGGACTTAGTGGAATTGCGATCATGCTGGGAATCATCACTCCAGTGAATACAGGTATATTGAATTTTCTGTTGAACCTGCCATTGCTGATTCTCGGATACCTCAAATTGGGAAGGCGGTTCATCACATATACGATATTGTCAGTTGTCGTAATTTCCATCAGTTTATACCTGATCCCCATTCATGGAGTATCCACTGAACCGATTTTGTCCTCTTTATTCGGCGGAATCATTTCCGGGTTCGGTATCGGGATCATCTTCCGTGCTTCAGGCTCCTCCGGCGGGTTTGATATCATCGCCATGCTTTTGGCTAAGAAGAGCAACTTCCCGCTTGGTTCATTACTATCGGTGATGAATGCAGTCGTGGTGGTCATTTCAGGCTTCATTTTTGGCTGGGATGCTGCACTATATACATTGATTTCCATATATGCAGCTGGAAAAGTTATCGATACGATTCACTCCAACCACATAAAATTAACTTTGATGATCGTTACGAAAAAGAGTGATGAGATGAAAACGAAGCTCCTGACCAACTTATATCGCGGGATTACAGTCATGGATGGTGAAGGTGCATACTCGGGGGAAAAGAGTAAAGTGATGATGACGGTCATCACCCGTTACCAATTAACCGACGTCAAAACGATGATAAAAGAAGTGGACCCAAATGCCTTTGTCAATATAACGGAAACAGCCGAGGTCATGGGAATGTTTCATAAGGAATGATCAGCAAAGCCCTTGACGTTTCCCATGTGCCGGCGCTCCCGGTGTCACATTGTTACAAACACGTGAGTAGGACCACTTTTGTATACGAACTGAAGCCTCCCTCATGAAGGGAGGCTTTTTTGATGATTCGGTTGTCATTTAATCGCGGGTGTTAATTTCCAAATTGTTTTAGTAAAACGTTCATTTCAGAACTAAGTTTCAGAAATAAAGGTTTGTTTTTCATATCCAAGGCTTCATCAATTTGCTTCGCAAGGATATTCTTTTTGGTAGTAAGGACGGCTTCCAGAATAATCATATCAATCAACATTTCCTGAACCACGGCATCGTTTTTCATCTCGCTCATTGATAAGGACTTCACTGACTCTGAATAAGATTTTTCATTTTTCAAAGTTACCACCCCTGACCCTTTTTATTAGTATATGGATTTGCGCGGATAAAATCAACTGAAAATTTAAAAAATTCTAATATTAATAGAAAATGTGTCATATAGATGGCGGAACGACCGCTTTTTGAAAGAATTTTTAATTTTTTGTGAACTTTAAATTTCTCATAATTTATTGTGCTATTATAGTGAGGAAATTTACTTATATGGACTGGTACTCTTCACCAATTGTCGGTGAAAGGGGACGAATGCCTTTAGTAAAACGTTGAATCCTAATGCAATGAGGAAGAGGTGGGTTAAAATTGATGCAACACAACGAGGGAATCATAGAGGAATATGAAATAACGCCCCAAACACTTATGGTTGCACCGCTCAACTATGGCAGTAAAATTTATGCCCGTATCGTTGAAATGGAGGACGAGTTCATATCCCCTTTCAAGCCGTTGGAAATTATCAAGAGAAGCTGTGAATTCTTCGGATCCAGCTACGAAGGGCGTAGACAAGGCACTAAGCAGCTCATAAACATCACGCATAAAGCACCGATCGCGATTGATCCGACCAGTTCGATTTTCTTCTTTCCAACTACATCTCCGCTGCGTCCTCCATGCATCTGGTTATCACATGAGCATGTCGTAGCCTATGATCGCCTAGACTCCAAACATACAACCGTTACATTCCGGAATAAACAATCGATCGACTTAGAGGTATCGTACAGCTCGTTCGAAAATCAGCTGCACCGGACATCCTTTTTAAAAACGAAACTGATCCAGAGGATTGAGGAAACCAAGAGAAAGTCTTTCTATTTATTCACCGATGCCAATGGAGCCAAGGCTTCAGAGTTGAATTCAAAGTATATTCCACGTTAGAGGAGGAAAAGCGAATGTAAGGAAAGGCTAATCGAATGTAAAGAAAATGGATGAAAATGAATGGAACAAGTTTCTTACTATTAATCGCTACAGTGCTAAATGGGGTACGGTTCCATTGAAACTGCCGTTTTATCATATCAGGTCCCCCCCGTTCAAGTGGGTTTATCCTGACCCATGCTTATACGTGAATAAGTCACCGATATCGGATTGGGTAATCTATCATTTAATGGATTTTCTTTCTAGGTCATTTTTAAATCGGCGATGGAGGCGTGTGAAGTGAATAGATTATAATCATCAAAATGAACTCCCTTATCAGAAAAAGATAAGGGAGTTATTTATGATACTATTTACTTACATTCATTTCCTCCACCCTAAATATTCGGCATCTACAGGATAGGTATGTCTGTAACCCGCTAATTCGTAGAACGGTGGCTTCTCTCGAAAAAGTAATAACATAACAGGTCTTCGGTTTTGTTGCGAAGGCGCGGATTGAAATAATTATGATGTTCCTCGTATCCTTTGTATAAAAAACAATACATCGTGAAGGATTCATCGCGTTTGATTTCACTTACCTTAATATTTTCCTTGCGCAGATATCGACGAACCTCGGCCAAATCGTCCTGAACGATTTTTAGGATGTGCTCGACTAGCTCGGAATAGGGCCTTCTTAATTTAAACGGACTGATTTCGATGACTTTGAGATCCCGGTTTAAGACTGTAATCACCATCGGTAGGTAGATGGCTTTTTCGATCATATTCCGGTCATCCTCTGGAATGCGGGTCATCATGACCGCCCCTTTCTGACAAAACACTTTTTTACTATGAATATGTAACATTTATAACGTATAGAACATTTGTTCTTGTTTGATTATCCTAATGTATTTTCAATCGATATGCAAGCTGTTTTAAAAAATGGTGAAAATTTCATTAACAAGATTATGATTTCCTGAGATAGGGAAAGTATGAAGATATATGGATAATAATTCTTGCAATTTCAGAAGAAAGTGATATATCTAAAATAAACATCTTTTTAATAAGTTTATGCTGCTTTGACGGCAGCATGTCGAGGGAGATAATTATGGACTTGGAGACAATACGTGAGTGGTTTACACTTGATCATATTTCGGGGCTTATTCAGCAATATCGCTCATTCGGCCCGATTCCCGGTATCTTACTGCCGATGCTGGAAGCGTTCTTGCCCTTTTTACCTTTAGTGGTGTTCGTGTTGGCTAATGCAACCGCTTTTGGCCTTTGGTGGGGATTTTTATTTTCCTGGATTGGTGCGGTAGCGGGGTCATTTTTGATCTTTTTAGTCATTAGAAGATATGGTCAAATGAGGTTTTTTCGGTTTTTACAAAAACATAAGCAGGTTCAGCGTTTGATGGTTTGGGTGGAAAGTCATGGATTCGGACCTTTGTTCATCCTGCTCTGCTTCCCTTTTACACCTTCGGCCATCGTGAATATCGTGGCGGGATTGTCAAAGGTCAGTCCGTTGCAATATGGACTTGCGGTCGTAGGAGGAAAAGCGGTGATGATTTTCACGATTAGCTTCGTAGGCTACGATTTAGTATCATTAATACATAAGCCAATACGCACGATCATTATCGGGGTCGTCATATTCGTCCTTTGGTATGTAGGAAAAAGACTGGAAGTCCGATTAAATAAAAGCATGAAGAGGGAAGAAGGACAATAAGTTAGAATATAAATGTAGTAGGGGTTGACGAGATGGGAAAAACAAACAAGAATTCTTTATCCGATTGGATAAAAGCAGCCATGATAGCTTTTGTTATTTACATCTTGATCCGTACATTTTTCTTTTCAAGCTATGACGTTGAAGGGAAGTCGATGCAGCCGACCCTAGAAGATGGCAACAAACTTGTTGTGAATAAAATCAATTATCAGATTCACGATATTCACCGGTTTGACATTATTGTTTTTCATGCGAATTCACAAGAAGATTATGTTAAACGAGTGATCGGGATTGCAGGTGACCGCATCCGTTACAAGGATGATTGGCTTTACGTAAATGGCAGGAAAGTGGATGAGCCTTATCTCGAGAAATGGAAGGAAGGATTCCCAGATCAGGATTTTACGGGGGATTTCACATTAAAGGAATTGACGGACGAGACCACCGTTCCGAAGGGAAAGCTTTTTGTCATGGGTGACAATCGTCTTGAGAGTGCGGACAGCCGCCACTTTGGCTTTATACCAGTGGAAAATGTCGTCGGTAAGGTGGATGTTCGATATTGGCCGCTCAAAGAATTCAATTATAGATTTACAGGTGAATGACTGGCAAAGCCCGAGAAAGCAGAGGGCTTTTTCTTTTGGGGAAACGCGAACGTACGATTGGTGTTTTGGATTGGGAAACAGTAAAATGATAGAAAGTGGTCCTTGACTGGAAAGGATCCTCATCAAAAAGTTGAAGGATTTTCTGGTATGATAGATCTAGACATAATGTTGGTGTATAAGGGGGAAAAAGAGATGTCACTCCGTTTTTTACTGGGAAGATCAGGTACAGGGAAAACCTCGAATGTATTGGGCGAAATCCGCTCCAAACTGGCAGAAGATCCCGAAGGCAATCCGATCATCTATCTCGTTCCTGATCAGATGACGTTTCTATCTGAATATAAATTAATTAAAACGCCAGGTCTTGCCGGCATGATCCGGACACAGGTTTTCAGTTTTAGCAGGCTGGCTTGGCGGGTTCTACAGGAAACCGGGGGAATGAGCCGCCTCCATTTGGATAGTGTTGGCGTGAATATGCTGATAAGGAAAATAATGGATGATAAAAAAGAGGAGTTCAAGCTGTTTCGCCGGTCTGCAGATAAGCAGGGTTTCATTGCCCAGATGGAACTAATGCTGGCTGAGTTCAAGCAGTATTGCATCGAGCCGCGGGATATTCAAAACTACTTGACTGAAGCATCAAAGGCAGCAAGCGGCATCCAGGATAAACTTCATGACCTTGAATTGATCTATCAGGCGTTTGAGGATGAAATGGTCGGCAAATATCTCGACTCCGAAGACTATTTCACTTTACTGATCGAAAAAATGGCTGAGTCTTCATATATAAAGAATGCGGAGATCTATATCGATGGCTTTTATAGCTTGACGCCCCAGGAATTATTGATTGTCGAAGAAATGATGAAGCTGTGCAAGAATGTGACGGTTTCACTTACCTTGGATCGGCCCTATAGGCAATATGCACCGGATGACCTGCAATTGTTCAGGCAAACGGGAAACCTGTATCATCATCTTTATCAAGCAGGGTTGAGGAATGACATCCCAATTTCAGACGATAAGATCTTAACGGGAACGGAAAGGTTTGGGAAGAGTCCGGGACTGGATCATCTCGAAACTTATTTTGCAATTCGTCCTGTACGGACGTTTGAGCACTTACCTGATGTAGCAATTGCACAGGCCGTTAACCGCAGGGCAGAAATTGAAGGTGTTGCCCGGGATATCTTGATGCTTGTCAGGCAGAAGGGGCACCGTTTCCGTGATATTGCGATTTTAGTCCGGAACGGTGAAGCGTATTCTGATATTTTACAAACCGTTTTCCGCGATTATCAAATTCCCTTGTTCGTCGATTCGAAACGGACGATGCTGAATCATCCTTTAATCGAATTGATTCGATCCACATTGGAGATCATCACTGGATATTGGCGTTATGAACCGGTATTTCGCGCAATCAAGACGGAGCTGCTCTTTCCGCTGCAAAATAATCATGACAGGATGCGCGAGCAGGTGGATAAGCTGGAGAACTATGTATTGTCCCGTGGGATCAAAGGGAGCAGATGGACTTCAAAAGATCGTTGGACGTACAGGCGCTTCCGTGGTCTGGAACTGGAGGACCGGAACCAAACGGATAAGGAAATGAAGCTTGAGCAAGAGCTGAATGAGATGAAGCAATTATTTACCGAGCCCATCTTGAAGCTTTCCAAGCGTGTTAAGAAGGCTGAAAATGGGAGGGAATTATGCGAAGCCCTTTATTTATATCTTGAAGAATTGCATGTATCGGAAAAGTTGGAAAAGCTGAAACAGGACGCGGAAGATGCCGCCGATTTGGTTTCGGCAAGAGAGCATGAACAAGCATGGAATGCGATTGTCGACCTATTGGACCAGTTCGTCGAGCTTTTAAGCGAGGAACAGCTTTCCATGAAGCAATTTGCGACAATCATTGAAGCCGGGTTGGAATCGCTTGAGTTCTCTTTAGTGCCGCCTGCCATTGACCAAGTTCTTGTCGCCAATCTCGATTTATCCCGGCTTGACGATGTGAAGACGGCTTTTGTTATCGGCCTGAATGAAGGGGTCCTGCCGGGCAAGGCTGTTTCCGAGGGGGTCTTTTCCGATAGTGATCGCGATGTTCTTTTGGCTGGTGGATTTGACGTCGCCCCAAGCTCCAAGGTGCGCCTCCTTGATGAGGAGTTCACCGCGTACAAAGCTTTCACGACACCTGCAGAGTCTCTCTATTTATCATATCCGCTTGCCGATGAGGAAGGAAAGGCTCTGCTGCCATCTTCCTACTTAAAGCGGGTGAGGGATGTGCTGCCTAACGTTTCCGATGTGCATTACATGAATGGTCCATCCGATCTGCCTGCTGGGGAACAGTTGAAATATGCCGCGAATAATGATGTGGCCCTCTCGTATCTGGCTGCCCAATTACAGCTCAAAAAAAGGAACTATCCAATCCATCCGCTATGGTGGGATGTATATAATATCATCATAGAGGATGAAATGGCCGGACCTTTTGCGACTAAGGTGTTATCAAGCCTTTTTTACCAGAACAAAACGAAGAAATTATCCGAAGAAACCAGTAAGCAATTGTATGGAGAAAGCATACTTACGAGTGTTTCGCGAATGGAAATGTTCAATAGCTGCCCGTTTTCCCATTATGCAGCCCATGGCTTGAAATTGAGGGAAAGGCAAATTTTCCGTTTGGATGCACCGGATATCGGAGAGATGTTCCATGGAGCGTTGAAAATGATTTCGGATTATTTAAAGGAGCATGATATCGCTTGGTCTGCATTGACGACTGAACAATGCCTGGAACTTGCCAGAATGGCAGTGGAAAGACTCGCTCCTAAATTACAAAACCAAATTTTGTTAAGTACGAACCGGCATCACTATTTAAGCAGGAAATTGGAGCATGTGATCGGACGTGCCTCGATGGTTTTAAGCGAGCATGCCAAGGTGAGCGGTTTTGCTCCGGTTGGTTTGGAGCTTGGGTTCGGGAAAAGTGGAGAGCTGCCGCCGCTAACTTTCACCTTGAAGAACGGTACGAAGATGGAATTGATCGGCCGGATCGATCGCGTGGATAAAGCGGAGGAAGGGGAAGGAGTCTATTTGCGTGTGCTCGATTATAAGTCGAGTGAAAAGGAACTGAACATGAGTGAAGTATATTATGGACTTGCCCTGCAAATGCTGACCTACCTTGATATCGTCGTTACTCATTCGAATTCGCTGATTGGCAAGGAAGCGATTCCGGCCGGCGTTTTGTATTTTCATGTGCATAACCCGGTGGTCAAATCAAAAGGCATGCTCAGTTTGGATAAAATTGAGGAAGAGATATATAAAAGCTTTAAAATGAATGGCCTTGTACTGGATCATTCGAATGTCATCCAGATGATGGATCAATCGCTTGATATCGAAAGCTCGGGTAAGTCCGATATCATTCCGGCAGGATTCAAAAAGGATGGATCGCTCCTCGCCGCTTCCAAAGTTGCCAGCAGGGAAGAGTTTTCATTGCTGAATCGCCACGTTCGCCGCATTTATCAGGAAGCTGGTGATCGCATGGTTGATGGTGATGTGGATATAACGCCATATAAATTAAAGGAAAAAACGCCTTGTACCTTCTGTTCCTTTAAATCGGTATGCCAATTCGACCAGTCCCTAGAGGAAAATCAATTTAGGAATTTAGCACAAAAGAAACAAAATGATGTTCTTGATCTATTGAGAGGGGAGGGGGAGAGCGATGAGTAAAACGATAATACCTGCTCTTCCAGCAGATGTGACCTGGACCGAAGACCAATGGAAGGCGATATGGGCCAAGGATCAGGACATTTTGGTTGCGGCCGCTGCCGGTTCCGGGAAAACGGCAGTGCTTGTCAATCGGATCATTCAAAAAGTGATATCGGAAGATGAGCCGATCGATGTTGATGAACTGCTCGTCGTAACATTCACCAATGCTTCGGCTGCCGAGATGCGTCATAGGGTAGGTGAGGCATTGGAACAAGCGATTTCTGATAATCCGCAGTCACAGCATCTTCGTAAGCAGCTGAGCTTGATTAATCGTGCCTCGATATCGACCCTGCATTCCTTTTGTTTAGAGGTGATCCGGAAGTATTACTATCTGACGGATATCGACCCGGCTTTCAGGATAGCCGATTCTACAGAAGTCCAGCTGCTTCGTGATGAAGTAATGGAAGAGCTTTTCGAGGAGCAGTACGGACAAAGTGATAATGAAACGTTCTTTCAATTGGTTGATGCATTCACGAGCGATCGAAACGATGATGCACTTCAGGATATCGTTCGATCGCTCCACGATTTTTCGCAATCGAACCCTGATCCCGATCGATGGCTCGATGGGGCCGCCAGCATGTATGAGTTGGCTGATGGTGAGGGCATTGACGACCTTTCGTTCATCGCTTCATTGAAATTTGATATTGGGTTGCAGCTGGACACGGCAAGGGATTTGTTGGAACGCTCGCTTGCGTTGACAAAAGTGCCGGGGGGACCGGCGCCAAGGGCTGAAAACTATTTGGCTGACCTTGCCATGGTTGCCAAACTGTCGGAAGTGAAAGAGCAATCCTGGGATGCGCTTTACGAAGAAATCCAAAACGTGAAATTCGGAACGGCAAAACGCTGCACTGGTGCAGATTTCATCAAGGAAATATCGGATGAGGCCACGAAATATCGTGATAAGGCGAAGAAAATCATCAAAGCGTTACAGGAAGAGTTGTTTTCCCGTAAGCCGGAAAGCTACCTGCGCGACATAAGGGAGCTCAAGGGATATGTAGACACACTCATCCTGCTGGTGAAACGATTCGATGCACGATTCTTCGCGGCCAAAGCAGAAAAGAACTTGGTCGACTTCGCTGATTTGGAACATTATTGCCTGCAAATCCTGACTGGTGAAACCGTAGCGGGTGAACGAAAACCATCGGAGGCTGCCATCGAATACAGGAACCAGTTCAAAGAGGTGCTTGTCGATGAGTATCAGGATACGAACCTTGTTCAGGAATCGATTTTAAAACTGGTGACGGCCGATGGTGAATATGATGGAAATCTTTTCATGGTTGGTGATGTCAAGCAGTCCATTTACCGGTTCAGGCTTGCCGAACCGAATCTCTTCCTTGGAAAGTACACCCGCTTTACTCATGATGGAATTGATTCTGGGCTGAAAATTGATTTGAACCGCAATTTCCGAAGCCGTAAAGAGGTTCTGGATGGAACGAATTTCTTGTTTCAGCAGTTGATGGGCATCACAGTCGGTGAGATTGATTATGATGAGGATGCTCAATTGAAAAAAGGTGCGCCTTATCCCGAAGACGTCCCCAATCCGATTGAACTCCATTTGATTGATGGGGCAGCTGATCCAAATGCACATGCGGATACGGCGGCGGAGGACGGATTTGAGGCAGAGGAGCTTGAGAAAGCGCAGCTAGAAGCAAGGCAGATGGCCAAGCTCATTAAAAAGGCCATAAGTGAAAAGCATCCGATATATGATACGAAGACCAAACAGTACCGTTCGGCCACTTATCGGGATATGGTCATCCTGCTGCGTTCGATGCCATGGGCACCGCAAATCATGGAAGAATTTAAAAAGCAAGGGATTCCAGTCTATGCCAATTTATCGACAGGGTATTTTGAAGCGACAGAAGTTGCGATCATGATTTCCCTGTTGAAGGTGATTGATAATCCGCAGCAGGATATCCCCTTGGCATCCGTTCTTCGTTCCCCCATCGTCGGGTTGGATGAAGAAGAAATGTCACAGGTACGATTATTCCATACCGGGAGTTATTACGAAGCATTAGCTGATTTTTACAGGAAGAGTGATCGGGAAGAGTACCCAGCGCTTTATGATAAGGCTTCGGCTTTTTATAAAAAACTGGTCAAGTGGAGAAAGCTTGCCAGGCAGGAAGCATTATCAGATTTAATTTGGCTGTTATACCGCGAAACCCAGTTCTACGATTTTGCAGGGGGGATGCCTGGCGGCAAACAGCGTCAGGCCAATTTGAGGGCATTGTATGACAGGGCAAGGCAATATGAAGCAAGCTCCTTTCGCGGATTGTTCCGTTTCCTGCGGTTCATCGAAAGGATGCAGGAGCGCGGAGATGATTTAGGGGCGGCTCGGGCTTTAGGCGAACAGGAAGATGTAGTCCGCTTGATGACGATCCACTCCTCAAAGGGCTTGGAATTCCCGATCGTGTTTATTGCCGGACTTTCCAAACAATTCAATAGGATGGATATCCGCAAATCGTATTTACTTGATAAGGATTATGGATTCGCAGCTAAGTACGTCAATCCCGAATTGCGGATCACTTATCCATCCCTGCCCCAGTTGGCATTTAAGAAAAAGAAGCAGCTTGAACTGATTGCCGAGGAGATGCGGGTCCTCTACGTGGCACTGACAAGAGCTAAGGAAAAGCTTTATTTGATTGCCAGCATCAATGATGCGGAAAAAACGCAGCAAGACTGGGCAAGCAATGCGGCGCATGGAGAATGGTTATTAAAGGACTATGTACGGGCAGGTGCCAAAAGCTATCTTGATTGGATTGGCCCAGCCCTTGTCCGCCATCGCGATTCACTTATGGAAGGCCAAGGCCTGGAAATGGAGTCGCATCCATCGAACTGGTCGATTTCGATCGTTCCAAGTGAGGAGCTTGCCGTTCTGGATGAAGAAGAGGCAATTGTACAGGAGCAATTACTTGAACATGTCCAGAAATCGGAGAAGGTCGGAATCGTTTCCGAGTTTTATGAAGATATTAAAGCACAGCTTGAATGGGAGTACCCGGAATATGAGGCTTCCGTGCATCGTTCGAAGCAATCCGTTTCTGAGCTGAAGCGTCAATATGAATTGAAGGACGAAACGGGCTCCACGGAATTATTGCGTAAATTTCAGCGTCCCATCACGAAGCGCCCGACTTTCATGCAGGAAAAATCACTTACCCCTGCGGAAAGGGGGACGATTACCCATCTAGTGATGCAGCATATTGATTTATCCCAGCAGATTACCGTTCAAGCGGTCCAAGAATTGATGGTGGATTTGATACAACGTGAACTGTTGACAGAGGAACAGAAAGAAGCTGTGGACCCGGAGACGATTGTCGTTTTCTTTGACAGTGAAATCGGGCGAAGAATGCAAAAGTCGCTGAACATTCGCCGGGAAGTGCCATTCACGATGTCATTGCCGGCAAAGGAAGCTTACGCCGATTGGGCTTCCGGTGAAGAGGAAATCCTGATTCAAGGTGTGATTGATTGTATTTTTGAGGATGAACGGGGCCTTGTCCTGCTGGATTATAAAACGGATACGATAAACGGCCGATTTGCCAATGGGTTTGAAGGAGCTAAAGAAATCCTTGCCGATCGATACCGGATGCAGCTCCAGCTTTATACGAGGGCTGTTGAAGGGATACTGAATAAGAAAGTAACCAACCGCTACTTGTTTTTCTTTGATGGGTCACATTTATTGGAAGTTTAAGGGGTAGGTAGGATCAATCGAGCAAGCCTGCTGGGAAACCTGGATGAATTTGAAAGTATCTCTGAAGTAAAGTGTAAGTTTCGTAAAGGGTATTGAAAATAAAGCTACGCAGCTTGAAGGGAAGGCCGTCTGTATTTTACAGGCGGCATTTTTTATGGTTTTACTGTCCACGATAGAGGTTGTAATCAATCCTCCAATTTTATCGTACCCGTCCAAATTTTATAAAATGACGGAAGAATGGTTCTTGTCGGGTATATCTCTACAGTTTTCCCATGTGACTTGGATGATCCTGACTCACGCATCAACCAGCTTAATTGTAAGGCTGCCTCATCCATCATTCATAATTAAAAAAAATCTTCGTTTTATCTATTCTATTTGAGTCATAAAGCGCCAAGGCGGCTCCCGGACCGCCCGCGAAAAGCAAAGGCCGAAGTCCGACCTCTCCAAAGTTGTGGACAGTCGAAATTTCATCTGCATTTTCAAACCTGGAGTTAATAAAAACCGGCAGTTTTCCACTGGTTCATCCGACGTTTTTTTATTTTAAACAAATGTGCCCTATAGGGTAGACTTTTCGTGTCTACTCTATAGGGCACATATAAGAAGCGGGAGCCTTTTCCTTCGTTAATTATTCCCTGCAATGGGTTGGTCGATTCCATTGATATCAAGGACATTGCTTCCATTCAGTCCGTTGGCGGTAAAAACGATGGCACCTGTGTTCGCTGAACCTGATCCTGTGACCGATTTGGAGGATGACTTTGGAGAAATGACCGCTGCATCACCGAATAATAGATTTCCTTCCCCTACATTGAATATTTGAATTGGGCCGACTATGGCTGGCATATGAACTCCTCCTTCTTAAAAAATCAAGTATTGTTTGTTGAATCCTCAACGGATGTTTCTTCGACCTTTTTAGGGACCTGCCGAATGTGCTTCACCCTGGATTCCATACGTATGTGGCCGACATTGCCCACGCCAACCACGGAAGAGGATGATATCCCGATGATATTGATATGGCCGACACGTATGAAGGGATTCGAATTTGCAAATGTTGAGTAGACCGGTTCATACAATCTCGGAATATAAATGGGCCGCTTAAAAATGTCATAGTCTTTGAATTGAATGTCCACTGAACCAAAAGTCTCGCTTTTCTTTTGAACGGCTAATGCAAGGGCATTTCCGTCTATATAGGAAGTGTCCCCGATTTGCATGGTCGAGCAGAATGAGACCGTATCGGATAATATGGATTTCACTTTCGATATTCGAGAGAACATGTTGGTTACCCTTCCGGGGAAACCGGTACGAATGGACCGATGATAAGGGATTCTGGCGGGGTATCGAATGCGGAAGATAGTTGCACCGTTTGGACATCCCCGATGAGAAATAAAGCAGAGCTGGCTACACCGGTGATTTTTATATCACCTACACAAAGCTGGTGATTGGTTACGTTAAACTCCATTTACATTTCCTCCTGTTTCTGCTTGTGAATGTGTGATGAATTGAAACAATGCCGCTTGAATATCGGATTTTACCCTTTCCTTGACCTTTTCCTTAACGTTATCACGTTGCTGCGGTGCACGTTCCGGGTAAGAGAGGTTATCGTAATACATATTGATCCGTTGATGGAGCTGACGTTCAACGTCTTGTTTAATGAAGTCATGATAAGAAGGCTCCAATGAAATTTTCAGCTGGCTTTCCGTATCGTGAATCATATTTTCCAAGTCTGAAAGAATGTCGTTATGAATTTCCTGGACAACGAGTTCCCGGCCTGGAAATAAATTTGGAGCAGGCTGAACGGGTTGGTTATTAACGGCGAATTCATCAATGTTGTTTAGATCATTCGGATTTAAACCGATATTCAACGTACCGTCCAGTGATTCGACTTTTAATTGATCGAATTTATATTCAATTCTATCAACATGGATTGGCGGCCTATTTTTCAGCTCGGCAAGTTCATCCGTCAGGCGTTTGAGTTCGTGTTCAAGTTTCATGATCCGCTTATCCTGGGCTTCTAGATAACGCTGCATTTGCATGGAGTACGAATAAAGATCCTGATTCACGATTCAACACCTCACCTTCACCAAGATATATTTTCATATATGACAGTATATGAAAAAGTTTGCGGTAGGTGAATGCCTATGAACTAGGAGGAGTAAATGGAACGAAGGTGGACAATGGTGCTATATCAGTTTCGATTTCCGGTGCTGGCTCAGTGAAGCCGCCGGTATTGGCCAATGTGGAATATGGTTTGATCACGCCTGCACTCCCGATTTGAAAAACGGAGGAGTTTGCGATGCTTTCAATTTTGATCATATTGATTTGGATGGTTTGGTGAATATTGAAAATCATGATGACTCCTTTCTATACAACCATTAGAGATTTAAGACCATTGGCTGGTCAACACCATCTGTATCATTTGTATTTGTGGTGCTATAGGCATTATAAAGTGAAATGGATTCACCTGTATTGAACGAACCAGCACCTGCAAATGTTTTTGAAGTGGAGTATGGATTAATTTTAAAGACGTCACCAATATGGACAACGCCACTGCTACCGACGTTAATGACTTGAACGATACCTACAATGGCCGGCAAGAAAATCACCCTTTTTTCATTCGGTTTTTCCCTGGGACAGAGGCGACGGGCCTGCTGCAGTAGGGAGTTTCATCGTATTGTATGTTTACCCAGGATCGATGTGATTGATCAAAAAGAATCTGGCATTGAAGATTTTTCATTTTCCAATTGATGGCCCTGTTTTTAAGGAAGCCGGAAGTGTGCGGAGGAAGAAAGAGGAAATAACGGAATTTTTCAATAAAAGGGCTACGGATTTTAATAATAAGTGGTACGATTATAAAATATTTCACATCATGATACTTTTCTTTTTTTCATGGCGTAATTCATGATTAGTAGAAGTGGGGGAGGGCATTGAAACGAATTCATTATAGCTGGGTCATCTTAATCCTTACATTTTTTTCAATTATTGTAGCAGGGATCATTAGGTCCTCATCCGGCGTATTCATCGTACCATTTGAAAATGAATATGGGTGGGACCGTTCCATCATTTCCTTGGCATTTGCGGTAAGTCTATTTCTTTATGGATTATCGGGGCCCTTCATGGCTGCCTTGATTGAAGTGCTTGGATTAAAGAAAATGATGGTACTTGGCATGTCGACTTTATTGGCAGGCATATGCCTCACATTTTTCATGGAGCATGAGTGGCAGCTGATGCTTATCTGGGGGATGATCATAGGACTGGGTTCGGGCGTGTTTTTGACTGTATTGAGCCCGTATGTGGCGAATCGTTGGTTCGAAAAGCGGCGGGGGCTCGCAGTCGGGATATTAACAGCCAGCACGGCTACTGGTCAGCTCATTTTGCTGCCGGCTTTAGCCATCATCATAGAGAATTACTCTTTTAAATGGGCGCTTGGATTGATCGTTTTCCTGAGCTTGATCATGCTGCTGATGATCCTGTTTTTCATGAAAAATACGCCGAAGGAAGTTGGCCTCCTTCCGTATGGGACGGAAGAAGAAATCAAGGAGGAAGCTGCGGTTCAAAAGAAGAATCCCATTGGCATGGCTTTTCGATCTTTAAATGAAGCGGTGCGGGTCAAGGAATTCTGGTTATTGGCAGGTAGCTTTTTCATATGCGGACTATCAACGAACGGGTTGATCGGGACACATTTCATTTCTTACTGCATCAGTTTCGGTTTGCCGGTCGTTACGGCAGCATCATTGCTCTCTTTCATGGGTATCTTCGATTTGATTGGCACAACCTTATCGGGCTGGTTATCGGACCGTTTTGATAACCGCTGGCTGCTGTTTTGGTATTACGGCTTAAGGGGAGCTTCCCTTGTATTTCTTCCTTTTGCCCTCAAAGAGGGTACGATCACCCTGTTGATCCTCTTCTCCGTATTTTACGGATTGGATTGGATAGCGACGGTTCCCCCGACCATCAGCATTTCAAGGCAAGTCTTCGGGGTGGAGAAGAGCGGGATTGTCTATGGGTGGATATTCGCTTCCCACCAGGCCGGTGCTGCGGTGGCGGCATACGGCGGTGGCCTGATTTTCAAGGTTTTCAACTCCTATACATGGGCATTTTTCCTTGCGGGGATCTTCTGCTTATTGGGAAGCTTGTTCGTCATATTGATAAAGAGGAAAAAAGCGGTTTCCATCGTGGAAAATGGTGCAGTGAGTCCATAAAGAAGAAATTCTGTAGCGGAAAGGGGGGACATTCTTGAACGGAACGATGATATCATTGCAGGAAAATAAACGGATCGTTAGCATCGATATATTACGAGGCTTGGCCATTTTAGGGATTTTTTTAGTGAATATGCCTGCTTTCCACTCCCCGCTCTTGTACATCGATGGTGCAAGGCGATGGCCCGGGGGCTGGGACGGGATATTATACAGGCTCAGTGATGTCATGGCCCAGGCCAGCTTTTATCCGTTATTTGCATTTTTATTCGGTTTCGGTGCGATTATCCTGGCCATCAGGAGTGAAGAAAAGGGGATAGCCTTTCCTGTCCTGTTTACGAAAAGGCTATCCTTCCTGCTGGTTCTTGGGTGCATTCATGCTTTTTTCATCTGGCATGGCGATATCCTTATTAATTATGCTGTGTTCGGGTTTGCCTTATTGTTTTTTTATCAGATGAAGGGAAAGACGTTAATTTTAGTGGGCACGGTGTGTTATGTTCTGCCCTTTGCCATATTGGGTGCGCTTCTCCTGGTTATGGGCAGCATCGATAGCGAGGGGCTGGCGATACAAACAGATTCGACGATGATGAAGCGGTCTTTGGAAATTTATCAATCAAGCACATTTCTGCAAATCGTCAATCAGAGGGCGCTAGATTGGTATAAGGTGAATAATCTCGCGAATTCCGGCATCCTTTTTTTATCGATTTTTCCGTTTTTCTTGATCGGGGCAGGTGTTGCCAAGCAAGGCTATTTGCTAAACCCGGTGCAATTTAGGAAGAAATTGAAAGCAATCATGATCGTAAGCCTGCTATTGGGTCTGGCGATCAAAACTCTACCATATGTGGCGGTATACCATTTTGGCACGATTTTCGTACAGGATTATTTTGGCGGGCCGTTATTGACGATATTTTATATTACAGCCGTCACGCTTATTGTGGAAAAAAATGGAGTTTCCCGGTTGTTGATGCCCCTTTCCCATGTTGGCAGGATGTCGATGAGCAATTACTTATTCCAATCGATTGTCTGCACCTCGATTTTCTATTCATACGGCCTTGGTTTATACGGATCGATTTCTTACACGACAGGGTTCATTTTGCTAATCGCTCTGTTTTGCTTGCAACTCCTGTTATCCCGCTTATGGATGAGCCTGTATAAATATGGCCCGGTTGAATATATCTGGCGTTTTGTTACATATGGAAAAAGGCCGCTTATGCGTAGGTAGGGCACAGTGGAGGGGAATGGTACATGATGTTCATTAAATTGTTGATTTTTCCCCACCCAGGTGGCATCTTAGCTTTGTTTTTATATAAAAGCCTATGATATGATGAGAGAGAAACTGAACGAGGGGGCAATAAAATGACTACACACTTGCATATTACAGCGTGGGTAATCGGAATCATCCTTTTCTTTGTCACATATTCGATGTATAAAAGTGGAAATCCGAAAGCGAAAATGCTACATATGATTACAAGGTTATTCTATCTATTAATTATTTTGACTGGCGGAATGCTGATTACCGATTTTGGTGCCTATGCCGTTAAAATGATCGTCGGCATCATCGTGATTGCTGCGATGGAAATGGTATTGGTCCGTACGAAGAAAAGGAAAACCACAAGTGCCATGTGGATCTTATTCGCCGTTGCATTAGTATTCGTCGTGTATTTGGGGCTTTCCCTGCCACAAGGACTTTACCTCTTTAAATAGGAATGGAAAAGCGGGTAAATGAGCTGATCTCATTTACCCGCTTTTTTTCTGCTATTGGGAATTCACTTTTTCAATGACGATCCTTTTCCCGGTGTTCAAGGTGAATTCGAAGCGATCATGATCCTTTTTCCCATAAGAAAAATGGTGCTGGACGAGACATATTTGATTCTCGTTATCGAAGGTGAAGAAATTCACGCCGGACTGGTTCGGGACGGTCCTTAAAAACGTGAGCTGATTATAGCTATATATACAATCATAAATGGAAAAATCAAGAGAATTTAAGGTCGTTACAAATTGGAAAAACGAATCATCGTTCAATTCTTCCAACAAACGCTCAAAAGAGTAGAGCAGCTTTTTGCGAATCCGGATGGGTTCGTTTTCCTTTAGGAAGGTGATCTCCCGGTGAAGCAGGATTTTTCCCTCTTCCTCGACCACTCCTTGCTGCCAACGCCCACCCCTGTATACTTCAATGACGCTATCAACATGGTCTTCGATGGAGCAGGCCTCATCTGTTTCATCATCGAAGAAAATCCATTGTTGATTGATATTTTCCACTGTTCCTTCGGTAAAAGCTCTCGTTTGCCTGTTCATTAGTTTGGTTCGTTGTTGCTGACTCATACATATACCTCCAATAGTGGAATCCTCACCTACTTTTTAGTCAAAATCCAATGAAAATATAACGGTATATTTTAAAATATTATGGACAAATAACCATCTTTCCGTCTTTGCATAGGCTATGTTTAAACACGGGATGCTTTGCTCACCACTTCGTAATCAATAAAGGGGGGCGTTTCGAGGGCAGGGATCCTACGAATGACGCTGATCGATACTTAAACTTTGTTGTGCATGTCTTCGAATTAGGAAATAAGGGACGGTAAATCTTTTTTAGACAGGAGCCAATATTCTGTAGTAGTCCCGATGGAAAGGATGAAGTGTAAAATGTGTGGGATAACAGGCTGGGTGCATTTTCGAAAAGATTTACGAACTGAAACGAAAACACTGGAAAGCATGACGAAAACATTGGCAAAGCGGGGGCCTGACGAGGATAATGTCTGGAGCGAAGCCCATGTCGCCTTTGGCCATAAACGATTGACGGTTGTAGATGCGGAAGGCGGAAAACAGCCGATGACGAAAAATCAACAAGACGGCAGATATACGCTAAGCTACAATGGGGAGCTATATAACACCGAAGATCTTCGTAAACAGCTATTATTAAAAGGATATTCCTTTAAGGGTCATTCTGATACAGAAGTTTTACTAACTTCTTATATTGAATGGAAAGAAAAATGCATTGACTTGTTCAATGGGATTTTTGCGTTTGCAATCTGGGATGAAAAGGAGCAAAAATTATTCGTTGCAAGAGATCGGATGGGGGTAAAACCATTATTTTACACGGAAAAGGATGGCGGGTTCATTTTTGGATCTGAACTGAAGGCGATATTAGCCCACCCGGATGTAAAGACGGAGATTGACCGTGAAGGACTGTCTGAAGTTTTTGGTGTCGGTCCTTCCCGAAAGCCGGGATCGGGTGTGTTTCGTAATATTCACGAATTAAGGCCCGCCCATGCCCTTACATTATCGAGGAAGGGGCTCAGGATTTGGCGCTATTGGAATGTGAAAAGTGAAGAGCATAGGGATTCCCTCGATGAAACGGCCGAGAAGGTCCGTTTTCTTGTCGAGGATGCAGTGACGAGGCAGCTTGTATCCGATGTTCCACTGTGTACCTTCCTGTCAGGGGGGCTTGATTCAAGTGCCATTACGGCCATTGCTGCCAACTCCTATCAAAAAGAAGGAAAAGGACGGCTCCATACGTATTCGATTGATTATGAAGATAATGAACGCTATTTCAAGGCGAATGATTTTCAGCCCAACTCCGATGGTTATTGGATAAAAAAAATGTCGGATACCTTCAATACGGTTCACCATTCATCGATTATCACCCAGGAACTGCTAACGGATCATCTGACGGAAGCGGTGCTTGTAAGGGACCTCCCGGGCATGGCGGACGTCGACTCTTCCTTACTTTGGTTTTGTAAGGAAATCAAGCAGGATTTCGTCGTAGGCCTATCAGGCGAGTGTGCGGACGAGATTTTCGGCGGTTATCCATGGTTTCACCGCGAGGACGATTTGAATCGGGCAGGGTTCCCCTGGATGAGGTCTACGGATGAACGAGTATCTTTATTGAAGGGGGGCTGGCGTGACAAGCTGAAGCTGGAGCAATACGCACAGGAAGCCTATTTGACCACCCTTGCCGAAACACCTAAATTGGATGGCGAAAATGGTATAGCAGCAAAGCGCCGGGAGCTATTCTATGTGAACTTATTATGGTTCATGACCACGCTTCTTGACCGCAAGGACCGGATGAGCATGGGAGCAAGCCTGGAGGTGCGGGTACCATTTGCCGATCACCGCCTTGTCGAATATGCGTGGAACATCCCTTGGGATATGAAAATGGAGGGGAACCGCGAAAAGGGTATACTAAGGAAAGCGCTGGAAGGGCTGTTGCCTGATGAGGTATTGTATCGTAAGAAAAGTCCCTACCCCAAAACTCATAACCCTCAATACACAGACCGTGTGCAGGGTTGGCTAAAAGAGCTGCTGAGGGACAAAAATTCCGTCCTGCACGAATTTTTCGATAAACAGAAGTTAAATGACATTGTCGACTCCAAAGGGGCCGCATTTAAGGTGCCATGGTTCGGACAATTAATGTCGGGTCCGCAGTTACTTGCCCACTTGGCACAGACCCATGTATGGTTCAAAGAATATGATATCCAAATCATTGAATGAAAAAGGGGCAGGAAAATTTTCCTTGCCCCTTTTTCCTTGCCTCAATGATCGAATGCCAAGATTTTATATTCATAGTTACCCAATTCAATTTGCCGTTCCTTAACGGCTGCTTTCGTTCTTAAATTCGTAACGGTCCGTCCCCTCAAGTCAAAAGGAAGGGGGAAGGATTGGAAAGCCTCGGTTGGATTAACGAGGACCACCACGGAACGATCTTGATTATATTTTAAGTAAGCAACGATATCTTCGTTTCCGCTAGTATCCAAAAATTTGAACATCCCTTCATTTGCCAATAACCGTTCTTCTTTCCTTAACCGAATCAATTCCTTGATTTCATTTAAAAGCTCGCTGTTTTGTTTTTCTTCTTCCCAAACCATGCATTTTCGGCATCCTGGATCCATGCCGCCTGTCAAGCCGATCTCATCACCATAATAAATGCAGGGGCTGCCATTGAAGGTCAGCAGGATGGCGTGGATTAGTTTGGCTCGGGCCAAATCCTCGCCGCAATCGGTGAAGATCCGCGGTGTATCATGACTTCCGAGCAGATTGAACGTTACGTCAAAAACATTGGTCGGATAGCTCTGATAAATGGCTGTCATTTCCTCGATGAACTCGCGAGCATTGATGGTTTGCGATGCCACCAGGCGAAAAACTTGGTTGGTGAACGGGTAATTCATCACGGCATCAAACTGGTCGCCGCGCAGCCAAGGCATGGAGTCGTGCCAGATTTCTCCAAGGATATATAGGTCTGGCTTGATTTCTTTGACCGCTTTTCGGAAATCACGCCAGAAGGGATGGTCGACTTCATTGGCTACGTCCAGCCGCCACGCATCTATATCATACTCCTTGATCCAATAGGTCGATACTTCAAGCAGGTATTCCTTTACCTCCGGATTCGCTGTATTCAATTTCGGCATCGATTCGAAAAAACCGAATGTTTCATAATTCGGCCTTTCCCCTCCATGAAGGGGGAAATCATGGGGGTGGAACCAGTCCTTATACTTTGATTCCTCTCCCTTCTCGAGTAAATCCTGGAAAGGTGGGAAGTAGTAGCCGCTATGGTTGAAAACGGCATCCAGCATGACGCGGATACCACGCTTGTGGCACTCCTGTATGAGTGTCTTCAATGTTTCCTCGGTTCCGAATTGAGGGTCGATTTTCCGGTAATCGATCGTATCGTACTTGTGATTGGAATGGGCCTCGAAGATTGGCGTGAAGTAGATCCCGTTAATGCCAAGCCCTTCCAAATAATCTAAATGTTCAATGATCCCTTCAAAGTCACCGCCAAAAAAATTATCCACGGTCGGTTCTTCGCTCCCCCAAGGCTTTGCACCTTCTGGGTCGTTATCAGGGTTGCCGTTCGCAAATCGTTCTGGGAAAATTTGGTACCAAATTGTATCTTTTACCCATTCAGGAGCACCGAATATTTCATTTTGATGCAGATAGGGAATGGCGAAATAGCTTCCTGGGTCCCTTGGAACTTCTTTGAAAAAACCCTTTTCCGTGTAGATGGCCATATCATCTCCTGAACGGATCTTGAAGCCATAGCGAATTCTTCGGTATGGGGGCAACACATACACATCCCAATAATCATAATGGGCATCGCGTCCGGATAGGCTCATCGCTTTCTCCTCATATAGCCATTGTCCTTTATCCGATATGTATGGATCCCCAAAAATCAATCCTACTGAGGAGATATCTTGTCTTTTCGTACGCAGGCGGATATGTAGAGTTTCTTTGTCGATGGTATAGGCGAAATTGTCAGTAGGTCTATGGTGTATCGAAGAAAATTCCAACAATGATCACTCCAATTCTATAAGTGTATTTGAGGAAGTGAATTGAAAAAGGGAACGCCAGGCTATGAATGTGGAAGAGTCAGTATAATTGGGTACAGCCGGAACATGTATTTTTCAATATGGTTATATACCCGATAATAATTGAAAAAAGCGGGAATTAATTAAAAAATAACAAAAATTATTCATCTCGACAAGGAAATAAATACAAAGAGGAACATGTTGTAAAAATGAAAGCCGTTCATATAATGGTAACAACAGAGTTGGCATCGCTTTCATTCTTGGGGCTTCGTCCGATTTATTGAACTGAAAAACAAGCACTGTAAACAATTCGGCGCTTTTGGACATGATAGAATAAACATTTTAAAAAGGAGAATGAAATTGAAGAACCAGATATTTCATTTGTTCATGTCCATATTTTTGATCATGATGGCAAGTGCTTGTGGTACTGATTCAGATAAGGAAAATAGAATCGTCAAGGATAATAAGAAAACTGTGGAAGAAGCCACCGAAGAAGCGAAACCGGAAAAAATGGTCATTTGGGAGGAAAAAGGTAAAGCTGATGCCCTAAAGCCAGTTATCGAAGGCTTTGAAAAAGAATATGGCATTAAAGTTGTACATGAAGAACTGGAAATTGCTGAAGAAATGCATGACCGCCTGCGCCGTGATGGCCCAATCGGAAACGGAAAAGCCCCGGATGTCGTAACATTTTCTCATCGGCAAGTCGGTCAGCTCGTGAAGGAAGGCCTGATTCAGGAAGTGAAGGTGGAGGATGAGGTAACGGATGCCTTCCATGAATCTTCGATCCGGGCTGAAATGTATCAAGATAAGGTATTTGGATTGCCGAAATCGGTAAACACCTCCGTATTGATTTACAATAAAAAAATACTGTCTAAAGCTCCCGAAACGATGAATGACTTATATAAAATCTCGAAGAAATTAAGAAAAGAGAACGCCTATGGTTTTCACGCCGAATGGAATGGATTTCATGATGCGTATGGCGTGATGGCTGGAATGGGAAGCTATGTATTCCACGATGAAAACGGAAAATTCAACCCTTCGGACATTGGTTTGAATGATAAGCATGCCATCAAAGCAGCTGCCTATATCCAAAAATGGTATAAAGCGAATTTGATCCCAAAAGGCGACGGGGCTGCGATCGAAAAGCTGTATAGTCAAGGGGAATTGGCTTCATTCCTTGGGGACGCAAACTCATTTTCCGGGAAAAAGGAAACAGGAATGGCGCCTTTGCCTGAATTGCCGAATGGCAAGCCGATGAAATCATTCCTGGAAGTCAAAGGCTGGCATGTAACGGCCTTCACGAAACATCCTTACTGGTCTACAAAATTGGTCGAGTATCTGACAAGTGACAAACAGGCAATCCAACGTTATGAAACAACTGGTGATGTCCCGCCGAACAAATCGTTCAGTCATAATAAATTGATTAAAGAAAATGAAAGGGCACAAGCCTTAAGCATACAATTACAATACGCTGAACCTGTGCCGAATATTCCGGAAATGAACAAAGTATGGAGACCGATGGATTCTGCCATGAATCGGATAACGATGGAAAAAGCTAAACCGAAAAGGACGTTGGATGAAGCGGTGAAGGCGATAAAAAAAGAATGATTTTCGCGTTCCCTGTTCGATTTCATTGCGTTCCTCCCCCATGCCCAATTTGTCCCTTAAGTGTAAAGTTTTTTATAATTTGGATTTGACGAGAAGTGGTCAAAAGGCTAATCTTAAAGGCGTAAAGAGATAGCTAGGAGGAGAGCGGATATGAGAAATGGAGTGTTATCACTCGCTTTAATTCCGTTGCTTCTTTTTTACGCCATTCCAGTAGGAGCAGCTGAAAAAGAACAACGAACTTGGACGGATGAAATCGTATATTCATTAATGGTGGACCGATTTTTCGATGGCAATACCAAAAATAATGGTGATGCGAATGTAAATGACCCTTCTGCGTTTAATGGCGGGGATTTTGAAGGTGTCACGAAGAAACTGAATTATTTAAAGGACATGGGTTATACCGCTATCATCCTTTCACCGATTTTTGCTAATGAAGATAAGGGCTATCATGGGGATTGGGTGACCGATTTTTATAAAACGGATCAACACTATGGGACAATGAAAGAATTTAAAAAGCTCGTGAATGAGGCCCATGATCTTGACATGAAAGTGATTCTTGATTTTCAGGCCAATAATGTGGGACCTCATTCATCTTGGCTGAATGAGGAAGATAAACAAGGATGGTTCCATGATAAAAAAGAAATCTCCAATGACGGCGACCAAAAGCTAATGGAAACAGGCTGGCACGACGGTCTTCCCGATTTGAATCAAGACAATGAGGCAACAAGGGAATATCTACTTGATGCTGCAAAATGGTGGATAACGGAAACTGATATTGATGGGTACCGTTTAAATAAAGTCCAATACGTGGGAAAAGATTTTTGGAAGGAATTTGTGGATGCAGTCAAATCTGAAAAATCAAATTTCTATACAATCGGCGATGTAAATGGTGATGCCGATACGATTTCAAGCTACAAGGAAACGGGAATGGAT
This sequence comes from Peribacillus sp. FSL E2-0218, assembly GCF_037992945.1. Taxonomy (NCBI): domain Bacteria; kingdom Bacillati; phylum Bacillota; class Bacilli; order Caryophanales; family Bacillaceae; genus Peribacillus; species Peribacillus sp. FSL E2-0218. The sequence goes on from NZ_CP150304.1 coordinate 1,308,867, forward strand.
GCCTTTATGGCCTATCCGCAAAATGGTGCATTAAGGGAAGCGTTTTCCGCTCCCGACAAAGAATTGAAGCCGGTTTTTAATGCATTCGAGGACAGTGAAGCGAAGTTCGGCGGTAAGGCCCCCCAAGCATTGTTCATGGATACCCAGAGTATGCCGCGTTTTACCAAGGATGCAGCCGATCATAATGAAAATCCGGGTTCCAGATGGAAAATGGCGTTGTCCTATCTTTATACGATGCCGGGAGTGCCAATCGTATTTTATGGCTCCGAAATTGCTTTGAATGGCAATTTGGCTCCAGACAATCATAAATTGATGAATTTTAAGACAGAACAGGAGCTGGTGGAATACATTACGAAGCTTTCTGATCTTAGAGACATGCACCCTGCTTTGACAAAGGGGGATATGGAAATTTTATATGAACAGGGGGGAGCCTCGGTATTCAAACGTGTACATGGCAAGGAGACGATGGTTGTCGTCATGAACAATACGTCTGGGACCCAAACGATAAAGCTTTCCGATAAGCAACTTGAAAAGAACAAAGAGTTGAGAGGCATGCTGAATGGCGATCTGGTGCGCAGTAAGGGCAACAGTTACACGATTGTAATCGACAGGGAGACGTCAGAGGTCTACACACTGTCACCTAAGTCCATCATCAATATTCCTTACCTGATCGTTATAGGATTGGTTCTTGTCATTTTTGCTATATTCATTGCTTTGGTCATTAAACGGTCAAAAAGGAACCAACCAAAATAATCACCTCTTGTAGCTGTCTGAAAACTATCGTCCCTAAGGCTTTGTGAAAACAGGATCGGGGGGATTCATCATGATCAAGACTTGGTGGAAAGAAGCCGTTTGTTATCAAATTTATCCACGCAGCTTCATGGATAGTAATGGTGATGGAGTGGGAGATTTAAAAGGAGTGATTTCCAAACTCGATTACCTCCAGGATTTAGGGATCGACGTCATTTGGATATGTCCATTTTATAAATCTCCCAATGCTGATAATGGCTATGACATTAGTGATTATCAAGCAGTTTCGGAAGAGTTCGGATCAATCGATGATATCGAGCTACTATTGAAAGATGTTCACCAGCGCGGCATGAAGGTGATCCTCGATCTTGTGTTGAACCATACGAGTGATGAGCATCCTTGGTTCATTGAGTCACGGTCGTCCAGAGATAATCCGAAACGCGATTGGTATATATGGAGGGATGGTCATGACGGCCGCGAGCCGAATAATTGGGAAAGTATTTTTTCAGGAAGTGCCTGGAAATTCGATGAAGGTACCCATCAATACTATTTACATCTTTTTGCCGAAAAGCAGCCAGACTTAAATTGGAAAAATGCTGATGTGCGGAAAGCCCTGTATAAAATGGTCAATTGGTGGCTTGATAAGGGGATTGACGGCTTCCGGATTGATGCGATCACGCACATTCATAAGCGGGAGGGCCTGCCGGATATGGCAAACCCTTATTGGCATCAGTATGTACCTGCGTTTGAAATGCACACGAACCAGGATGGGATCCTCGATTACCTGCTAGAGCTTAAAGAGGAAACTTTCTCCCAATATGATATCATGACGGTCGGGGAAGCCAATGGCGTCAGGATCGAGCAGGCTGAAGAGTGGGTCGGGGAAGCGAATGGGAAGTTCAATATGATCTTTCAATTCGAACACCTTGGACTTTGGAATCGAGGTCAAAATCAGCATGTGGATGTAATCGGGCTTAAACGCGCCATGACCAAATGGCAAAAGGGCCTAAAGGATAAAGGCTGGAATGCCTTGTTTTTTGAAAACCATGATCAACCGAGAAGTGTATCGACATGGGGAAATGATCATCAATATTGGCTGGAGAGCGCAAAAATGATTGGGGCTCTATACTTTTTCATGCAAGGGACCCCTTTCATTTATCAAGGTCAGGAAATAGGCATGACGAATGTCCGATTTGACTCGATAGATGATTATGATGATGTCGGAATGAAAAACTTCTATCGCATTGAGACCTCCAAAGGCCGCCCGCATGACGAAATCATGCACATCATATGGCATAGCGGCCGTGATAATTCAAGGACCCCGATGCAATGGAGTGAACAAGATAATGGCGGATTCACTAATGGGACGCCGTGGATGAGGGTCAATTCCAATTATCGGGCGATTAATGTCGAACGGCAGAAGGAAGACCCTTCATCGATTTACCATTTTTATAAAAAGATGATTCAGCTAAGAAAAAAACATGAGGTCCTAGTTTACGGAGAATACGAATTATTATGGGAAGATCACCCGGACCTTTATATTTATACAAGAAGTATGAATGGTGATTCAGTCAAGGTAGTATGTAATTTCAGCATGAATCACCATCAGATCGATCTTTCCCATTGGGGGGAAATGGAGCTATTGCTTGCTAACTATGATGATTGTCCGGAAGGTTCCATTATTGGTTTACGGCCATATGAAACAAGGATTTATCGTTATTGAACCAAATGGAAAATCATTGAATGTGACTCTATATCCACATATGGTTAGTCGTCTGACCTTTCCTTCCCCCAATGCCCTTACATTTTTTTTAGAAGCTGATCCGAAAATCAGCTTCTTTTTATTTGAAAAAGATAAAAAGAGTAATAGTTAGTATTTTCTGAAAAAAAGCAAATGGCCATAAAAAAAGTATGGATATAACTGTTGGACTGAGTGTATTATGAATACATACAAATGTATAAATATAAATAATTTCAAGAAGTATTCATGGGCATTTATAAATGAAGTCAATTAAGGCTAAAGAGGGGAGAGGGGAACGACATGGCAATCACGATAAAAGATGTGGCACAGTTAGCGAAAGTTGCACCTTCAACGGTATCCAGGGTGATCGCAAATAATCCTCGGATAAGTGAAAAAACGAAAGTGCGTGTGCGAAAGGCAATGAAAAAACTAGGCTATCACCCAAACTTCATTGCACGCAGCCTTGCTAATCAGACAACGAGGATCATTGGCTTGGTACTGCCAAGCTCATCAATAGAATTTTATCAAAATCCTTTTTTTCCGACGATATTGCAAGGCCTTAGTGAGGGAGCTCAGGAAAACCACTATTCACTTTTGCTTAGTACGGGGAAAACAGAAGACGAAATCTACAATGGAGTCGTAAATATGGTGCAGGGCGGGATGGTTGATGGAATCATCTTGATGTATTCAAGGTTGAATGACCATATTCTGACCTATTTGAGAGAAAGGGGATTTCCCTTCGTCATCATCGGGAAACCTTACGATTTCATCGAGGAGCTAACGTATGTAGATAATGATAATGTCCTCGCTGCAGAACAGGCAACAGATTACCTCATTCAGCTCGGACATGAAAGAATCGGCTTCATTGGAGGAGATGCAACCCTTGTGATGACACTCGATCGTTTGTCAGGGTTTGAACGAGCGCTGAAAAGGGCTGGCATCGTTCCGAGGAATGAATATACCTTACATGAAGACTTCTTGCATGAAGGTGGACAGGCAGCGGCGAAAAGGCTGCTTTCCATTGACGAGCCTCCAACAGCCTTGGTGGTCAGTGATGACCTTATGGCACTAGGCGTCGTGCAGTCACTTCGGGAGATGGGGATTCGCACGCCGGAAGAAATGTCCATCGTCAGTTTCAATAATGTGCTTTTCTCGGAATTATCTTTACCTGCCCTGACCTCAGTGGATATTAATATTTTCGATTTAGGCTATCAGGCGGCCAAGGGCATCATTCAGATGCTGCAAACTGGAGATGCTCCTGCTGGTGCCATCATTCCACATCATTTCGTGGAAAGGCACTCTTGCAGATCACTCAAGCAGGGTGCGATGGTGGCCATGAACTATTAAACGAAAGGGAGGGCATTGCTCATAAGCAATGCCCTTTTGCTAGAATTGGACACTGAAGCCCTTGAACGTATGGATGCCTGTACCATGTCTGGCCAAATCATTGTCTTTGAGGTATTTGGCGGCTGCCAACACTTCCTCCAGAATGGACGATTCCAGTCCCAGCTGGTTATGACTGCCGTATATTTTCGAAACTTTGCGGATTTTGGCGATTCTTTCAAATGAATTCACAAGGTCTATAGGATTTGTGGATGGATAAAATGCGTAAATGGGAGTATCCGAATAAAGCAAATCACCTGTAAACAAATACTCTCTATCATGATCCAATATGGAGATGTGGCCCGGTGAATGTCCAGGGGTGTGATAGATGCTTAAACTCCGATTCCCGAGGTCGACCGTATCCCCATCTGCAAGGAGTCCGTCAGGGGTTCCTACATATGGTCTATATGTTGCAGGGTCGAATGATTCAGGCAAAGGTTTTGTAATATCCCTGGCCATGTCTTTCCTTATTTGGTTCAAAGACAAGCCCTTGATGCCATTAATGAGCCAATCGGCATCCGCCCCATGAACATAAATCATATCGAATTCCCCATGTCCCCCGATATGATCCGCATGCACGTGTGTGGTCAAGACGATGATCGGGAGGTCCGTTAGTTGGTTCGTGATCCGCTTGATCGAATCGATGCCAAGCCCGGTATCAATCAACGCAGCCCTGTTCTTGCCAATTAGTAAAAAAGAATGCACTTTCTCCCAATGACCATATTCACTTATCGCAAACGTCATTGCGTCCAATTCCTGAACGGTGAACCAAGGGTCGGCAATCTTGTTCAAATCATATCATTCCTTTCCATCTTATACGGTCTTATACGGTGCGGACCGGCAATATCCTGCATGAAAAAGGAAAAACAGCGGATTTCAAAAGAAACCCACTGCAGCTGTAGTTCATGATTTTACCCGTTTACAACATTTCCGCCGTTTACATGAATGACTTGTCCGCTGACATAGGAAGAATCATCGCTGGCCAAATAGACATAGGCTGGTGCTAATTCCTCTGGCTGTCCAGCGCGGCCCATTGGTGTATCCTGGCCGAATTTGGCAACATCCTCTTCACCGAATGAAGCAGGGATCAGTGGCGTCCAGATTGGACCCGGTGCAACACCGTTCACTCTGATGCCATCTTTTAAAATGGAGTTGGAAAGAGCCCTCGTAAAGGCTAAAATGGCACCTTTTGTAGAAGAGTAATCGATTAATTTCGGATTGCCCTGATAGGCGGTGATAGAGGTTGTATTAATGATGCTGCTGCCTTTTTTTAGATGCTTTAAAGCAGCCTTTGTTAAGTGGAACATCGAAAAGATATTGGTGCGGAACGTTTTTTCCAATTGTTCAGCGGAAATATCAAGGATACTTGTTTGTACATGCTGCTCACCGGCATTGTTCACCAGAATATCCAAACCGCCGAATTCATCCACCGTTTTTTTGACGACATCCTGGCAGAAGGCTTCATTACCAATATCTCCGGAAATGAGTAAGCATTTTTGCCCTTCTTTTTCAATCAATTCTTTTGTCTGCTTGGCATCCTCATGTTCATCCAAGTACGCGACTGTGACATTTGCTCCTTCTTTTGCATAATAGATGGCCACTGATTTGCCGATACCGCTGTCTCCTCCCGTGATGATAGCGGTTTTCCCTTTCAATTTTCCGCTGCCTTTATAAGAGGATTTAACCGATTCTGGGTTCGGTTCCATTTTTGTTTCCAAGCCAGGTTGGTGTTGCTGATGCTGAGGGGGAAATCCTTGTTTGCTTTCGTTTTGATTAGTCAAAGTTAAAACGCCTCCTGATTAATGATCTACACCATTTCTATTCCTTGTTCTTGGAAAAAGAAAACATGGCAAAACATTCCATAATAAATTGCCGTAAATTTTTCTTGAAAGTTCAAGAATGCAACATCCTTAGTCTTACCATGTTCAATGAAGCAAATTCATTCAAAGTGAGAAGGTAAAGCCCTGTATGAGAGGCCAAAAAAAGACCCACCCCGACGGGTAAGGTCTATCTTAATTAGCGATAATTCAGGAATTGGACGTCAATCGAGAGATCGGCGCCCCTGATGGCTGAAATGATTCCTTGCAAATCATCCCTGTTTTTCCCGGTAACGCGAATTTGGTCATCTTGTATTTGGCTTTTCACCTTAAGACCGCTATTTTTGATGATCGTGTTGATTTTTTTGGCTTGTTCCTTATCAATGCCTTGAATTAGCTTGGCCCGTTGGCGAACAGTTCCGCCAGACGCACCTTCCAATTTGCCATAGTCCAAATTCTTGATCGGTACGTCCCGTTTCACGAGTTTACTGATAAGGACATCCTTTAATTGTTCAAGCTTATATTCATCGTCAGACACTAAAACGAGGTCTTCCTTTTCAAGGGTTATGCTGCTTACACTCCCTTTAAAATCATAGCGTGTCTGAATTTCTTTCATAGCCATGGTCACTGCATTCGTCACTTCCGAAAAGTCTACTTTGGATACTATATCAAATGAATTTTCCTTTGCCATCACTTACCTCCAGCAGGGTTTATTTCCTTCATTATAGAGAAAGTGTGCAAGGAAGACAACCAAATTGACCATAAATGGCTGCATGACTAAAAAAGCGAGGGGGCAAGCCCCTACGCTTCATTTATGATCCGTTTTCTTCGAATAGGAGTGTTTACCTGCAGTGAGGTTTTCCTGATAAGCGATATTTTTTTCGGCATTGATCGCTTGATTGTCTTTCGGTCTTTTATTGTTATCAGTGGTTTTGGACATACTGAAAACTCCCTTCCATAATCATGATCAATATTATGATTCACAATGATGGGAGGAAGTATGTATGTTTATGATTTCTCAGGGGTATCGTTTAAGAAGAAAAGGGCAATTGTGCCAGGGCCTGCATGAGCGCCAATGACGGAGCCGATCGTGTGGATCATGAAATCGCTCGTCCCGAATTCATTTTGGATGGCTTCTTTCCACTCCAATGCCGTTTCTTCATCATCGCCATGACTGATGGCAATCGTTTGGGTTGTTAAGTTTTTGCCTCTTTCATGCATTAATTCAATGACACGTTTAATCAATTTCTTTTTGCCGCGAATCTTTTCCAGTGGGACCAGTTTCCCATCTTCAACGTGTAATAACGGTTTAATGTTTAATAATCCGCCAACAAGGGCAGAAGTTTTGGAGATGCGGCCTCCGCGTGCCAAATATTCAAGATTATCCACCGTGAACAGATGCTCCATATGGCGGGTGCGAAATTCGATATCAGCCAGGATTTCTTCTTTCGATGCACCGTTTGCCGCTAATTCGGCGGCTTGCTTGACGATTAAGCCGACACCCATCGAAGCGCATTTTGTGTTGACGATTTCAATATCAAGAGCAGGATATTCTTCCTTCACCTGATTAAGGATCATCACAGCCGTTTGGTAGGTTCCGGATAGCTCAGAGGAAAAGGCAATATAAATCCCCTGTTTTTCCTCCTTGGCAAATTGCCTGAAAAGTTCTATTAAGTATTCCGGGGAAGCTTGGGATGTTTTCGGCGCTTTTCCGTCAATCATCGCCTGATAGACTTCTTTAGAATTAATGGTAAGCAAATCTTCATAGTTTTTCCCATCAAGGTGGACTTGTAAAGGGATCAATGAGACATTGTTTTCCTTATAGAAAGACAATGGCAAATCACATGCACTATCTGCAAGAATTGTGATAGCCATAATACACCTGCTTTCTTTTTACAGTTTTTAGAAAATGAGAGTTCACTCCACTTTTTAGTGTAGCACGTAAACGCAAAATTTCAATCCATACGTAAATAGAATAAATATTTATGGGTAAAAAGATAATAGGATAAGGGTGAAATGGAGGTTTTATGATGTATAGTGGCGAAATGAAGAAAATCATCATAGTTGTGGTCGGGGCATTCTTGAATGCCATCGCGATGAACTTTTTTCTAATACCGGCAAATGTTTATGCAAGCGGCTTTACGGGAGTGGCTCAGCTTCTATCGCGAATGATTGGGTCCTTTGCTCCTTTTAATGTTTCTACAGGGATTTTATTGCTGTTATTGAATATTCCCGTAACCATCATCGCATGGCGGAAAGTTGGAAAGTCCTTTACCTTTTATAGTTTTCTTAGCGTTGCTTTGATGACACTCTTTATGGAAGTGATCCCCATTACAAGATGGTCTCCTGACATATTATTGAATGCCGTGTTTGGCGGTGTCATAGCTGCTGTGGGCGTCGGAATCACCTTGAAGTATGGTGCATCGACAGGTGGTATGGATATTATTGCCATGCTGCTGTCGCGGAAAAAGGATAAACCTGTTGGCACTTATTTATTCCTGCTCAATGGCGTGATCATCGTTACGGCCGGAGCAGTTTACGGACCGGAAAAAGCTTTGTATACATTGGTCACGTTATACACATCTACTCGTGTTGTGGACGCGATACATACACGCCATGAAAAGCTTACGGCCATGATCATTACAAAGAAAAGCGAAGAACTTAAACAAGCCATCCATGCCAAGCTTGTCCGTGGAATCACGAGGGTTCCGGCTAAAGGTGCATTCACTAATGAAAATAAGGAAATGTTATTGATTGTCATTACAAGATATGAACTTTATGACCTGGAACGTATCATTAAAGAAGTGGATCCTCAAGCCTTCACGAACATTATCGAAACTTCAGGAATCGTTGGCACATTCAGGAGGGAATGATATTAACGGCAAATTAAAACCATTACACTTCGTTTACAGATGGGAGTTTTGTTGGCATTTCCTGTTTACTGCTTGTTCAAAGCGGTTACTTCATATAGTGTAGCGCCAATTCAAAAATCTACCGAAGGAGTGATGAAAAATGGCTAACGATGAAAAAATGAGCAGGCAGGAAGCAGGACGTAAAGGCGGGGAAGCCACTTCAAAAAATCACGACAAGGAATTTTTCAGGGAAATTGGACAAAAGGGCGGCAAAGCAACATCCAATAACCATAATAAGGACTTTTATCAGGAAATTGGGCAGAAGGGCGGAGAGGCCACTTCCGATTCTCATGGCAAGGCATTTTATAAGGAGATTGGGGAAAAGGGCGGAAAAGCCCGAAAGGATAATAATTGAACAAAAGCCTCCAGGATATCCTGGAGGCTTTCGCTTATTTCGTGTGGTTTTCCAACTCTTCCTGGAATTCCCGCAATTGTTCTTTCTCAGCCTCGGTCGAGTTGGCGAAGGCGGATGAAAGAGCGTTTTTAGCGATATCCTCGGTGTTGTGCTGGTCACCGTCATGGTCATGCTCAGAGTGAAGGGCTTCTTCAACAAATTCTCTAGCTTTCTGGAATAATTTGTTTCCCATTAGAAGCCACCATAGCTTTGTTCAGACATGATTCTTAACCTGTCTTTTTCAGCCTGTTCAAACGTGGTGTGATAAGGGATCCTTTCGGCATGCTTGGCAACACTTTCTTTGCCCTGCTGTACAAATCGTTTAGATTTACTACCCATGCTTATCTCCTCCGATTCTGAGCGTTGTGAACAACAGAAGCAAATCTGTTGTCGATATTAGTTTGGCTTCGATAGGAGATTTTATGAAGGTAAAAAATGCCGCATCAGAACTTTATATTGAATTTTTCTTCAAGGAAGACAGCTATTCCATCTTCTTCATTCGTCAAAGTCGTCATATTTGCCACCGTCTTAACAGGCGAGATGGCATTTCCCATAGCAACGCCGGTTCCTGCATAATCAAGCATTTCCAAGTCGTTGTCCTCATCCCCGAATGCAATGATCCGGTCTTGGGGGATTCCTAGATAGTTGGAAACGCGTTTTAGGCCGACCGCCTTGCTTAACCCGCTTTTAATGATTTCGATGATATGGAAAGGCTCCGCCCAGCGGCGATGATCGACCAATTCTGCATGCACATCGGATAAATGCTGGCGAATCGATCCTACATATTCACTGTCTGTATGGATGAGCATCGATGTGGGGGAATCCTGAAGAAAATTGCGCAAGTCACCCGTCGTCATGGTTGGATTGCCTAAATTGAACATGTCCATCAATTTCTGATCATGATGATGGACGTAGACGTCATCACGGACTTCAGCGATGATGTTATGGTATTTAAATTGATCACAAGCCTCCACGATATCTTTCGCAACGCTTATATCAAGCGGAGAGTGATATACCCCCCAACTTGTCTGTAATGGATGATGGACGAAAGCTCCATTGAAATTGACGATTGGTGTAGTCAAGCCCAATTCGCGGTAATACAGTTCGCTTGAACGAAACGGACGACCGGTGGCAATCATGATTTCATGTCCATCTTCTTTTAATTTAAGCAATGTTTGTTTAGTCTTTGCAGAAATGGTTTTTTTATCGGTAAGTAAAGTTCCATCAAGATCCAATACGATTAAATGTTTCTCAGCCATGTACACACCTTCTGTTCTTTTTGATTTCATTATATGCAAATATTGTTAAGCCTATTTTAAAGTAAATGTAAATCTTTTTCATTCTTTATGCATTCCTGTATGATATTACTATATCCAGGATTATAATACTTAGAGCGAGTATGGAGACAACGGGAATCATTTTAGGGTGAAAATATTCGGAGGGGTTAACTTGATAATAATCGAAAAAGAACAAATAGGACAAATTCCTGCCTTACACTTGAGTGAGCAGACTACATTCCATCAGGAATTGCCGCTCATCATTTTTATACATGGCTTTCAAAGTGCGAAAGAACATAATCTTCACTATGCCTATTTATTGGCTGAAAAGGGTTTCCGGGTGCTTCTTCCCGATGTAATTCATCATGGGGAAAGGGATTCTGGTTTAAGCGATTCCGAAATGATGCCCCTTTTCTGGGAAATGGTTTTACAAACGATAAAAGAATTATCTGTGATGAAGGATGAATTATTAGGGAGAAAATTAATTGACCCTGATAGGATTGGCGTAGCGGGTACGTCAATGGGGGGGATCGTGACGAACGGGGCACTTGCCGCTTATGAATGGATAACGGCCGGAGTCAGTCTGATGGGGAATCCATCATATGTCGCGTATGCAGAGCTCCAGATCGAAGAAATTAAGAAAAGGAAATTGCCCTTCCCTGTAACGGATGAGGAAGCCGGCAAAGTGATGGAATATCTTAAACCGTACGACTTGAGTCTCAATCCAGACAGGCTTGCCAGCCGCCCGCTTCTTTTTTGGCATGGAGCTAAAGATCCGATCGTCCCTTATCAGCATGCGTATCGCTTTTTTGAAGGAGTCAAAGCGGGGTATGATGGGGCAGAAGGGAAAATCGAGTTCACCCTCGACCCAAAGGCTGGCCATAAGGTCAGCAGAGAAGGAGTGCTTATGACAGCAGGCTGGTTCGAGAAACATTTGCTGCCAACTGTGCAAAAAGCTTAAGTACTCACGCAAAATCTGTTATGATTCTAATACAGACGCAGTGTAAAGTCTAGATCGGGACAGTTTGCGATGAAACCGATAAATTTTAGAAACGAAGAGATTTTTCATAGAAGGAGTGATTGGTGTGGATCAAGATACAAAAGACGTTATTCTTGGAGCTTTGGAGCAGGTCATTGACCCTGAGCTTGGTATAGATATCGTGAATTTAGGTTTGGTATATGATGTGGACATGGATGAAGCAGGTCTGACTACAGTTACGATGACGTTGACCGCAATGGGCTGTCCGCTAGCTGGGACGATAGTCGATCAAGTGAAATTGGTTCTTGAAGATATCCCGGAGGTCAAGGAGACAGATGTGAAGATTGTCTGGAGTCCGCCATGGACCAGAGACAAAATGTCCAGATATGCCAAAATCGCATTGGGAATCAAATAATCGACAAGGAATAAAAATGGGAAACCAGTCGCATAGTGAATCCTTCATAAGGGTGAAGCTTTTTGTGGGCTGGTTTTTTCTGATACGCTGGGTTAGGAGTGGTTAATTGAATAAACCTATAAAAGATTCATTGGGCAGACCATTGAGGGATCTAAGGATATCCGTCATCGATCGGTGTAACTTCCGCTGTCAATACTGCATGCCAGCAGAAATTTTTGATGATTCGTTTCAATTCCTCCCAAAAAGTGAACTGTTATCTTATGAGGAAATCGTGAGGGTTTCGCAGATATTTGCTGACTTAGGAGTTAAAAAGCTCAGATTGACGGGCGGGGAACCATTGTTGCGGAAGGATCTTCCTATACTGATAGCTGCGCTCGTTAACATTGAAGGGATAGAAGATATTGGATTGACCACGAATGGCGTATATTTGAAAAAACATGCCGAGAAGTTGATGATGGCTGGTTTACAGAGAGTGAATGTCAGCTTGGACAGCCTCGATGATGAACTGTTTAAGCAGATGAATGGCAGGGGGATCGGGATCGAGCCGGTTATTTGTGGCATAAGAGCTGCCAAAGAAGCCGGTCTTGGTGTTAAAGTGAATATGGTGGTGAAAAAAGGAACCAATGAATCTCAGATCCTTCCCATGACCCGTTTTTGTAAAGAAGAGGGCATCACCTTACGGTTTATCGAATTCATGGATGTCGGTCATACAAATGGCTGGCAATTGAAGAATGTGGTAACGAAAATGGAATTGCTTGAAATGCTTCAAACTGAATTCGACCTGGAGCCTGTGGAAGAAGAGTATTATGGAGAAGTGGCAAAACGCTTCCGTCATAAAGGAACGAATACGGAAGTGGGCTTCATAACATCCGTATCCGAGTCTTTTTGTTCCAGTTGTACACGTGCCCGCTTATCTGCCAATGGAAGTTTATACACGTGCCTGTTCAATGGAAAGGGCCACGATTTGAAGTCCGTGCTCCGTTCTGACATGGCGGATGAGGATTTGACCGAGCTCATCCTTTCATTGTGGAATGATAGGGATGACCGCTATTCAGATGAACGGGCAGCGGGAACCTTGAAAGGACAGGAAAAAATCGAGATGTCATTCATCGGAGGTTAACCGATTGCCATCCCGAATTTAATCTGTATATGTGAAACACCGAGGATGAGTGCCAATAGCATTCATCTTTTTTTATACAATTTTTATGCAACTTTTTTTGATGGGGAAAGATATTGTTAACGAACCCGCAGCAAGGAAAATAAGGCCATGGTCCCGGTGGGGATGTATGAGTATGGTCTTATGCATTGTCTGTTTTAGGGAGGCGGCTTCAATCGATCGTGCAGATTTCGATTGGACAGTTTTCACAATCGATCTCTTGTTTTAAATAATCAATGTCAAGAATCGTAATGATCCCCTTTTTGATGGAGACGACATCATTTTTCCTTAAATGAGAGAGCAATCGATTGACCACCTCACGTGATGACCCGCAAAAATTGGCGAGTTCTTGGTTTGTAAAGGGAAAATTGATGACTTTGCCATCTTCAACTTCCTTCCCATAGCTATTTGATAAACGGATGAGGGTAGAGTAAAATGCCCCTTTTTTTCCGTGCAGGAGCATATCGCGGAATTTCGCCTGATTTTTGCGGTTTTGAGCGGACAACCAAGTTATCATCTCGATTGCAAGGCTGCTATCGGAGGAAATTTTCTGTTCCAGCGATTCTTTTGATATAACCGCCACATTGCCATCTTCCAACATTTTTGCATTCATCATATATTTTGGATTAAGAGAAAAAAGGATGGTTTCTCCAACCAAGTCATTCTCCGAACAAATGCGCAAAGTTAAATCCCGTCCGTCTGGAACAACCTTGCTCAGCTCCACTTTGCCGCTCAATATGTAATATAAATCATTTGCGGAGGTGCTTTCCTGAAAAAGGAAGCATCCTTTTTCCATATGTTTAATGTGCTGTCTATTATCTAAAAGGGCATGCAACCGTTTTGATAACGATGATCCATTCATGTTAATAACCACCTTTCAAGTGAAGGGATATCCAATTACTACCTTTGATTTAAACGGAAAAACAACTAGCGGTCAACATATATGGATAAATGTAGAATTTAGCTGAAGAGGAATTGCCTCTTGGAATTAAAGACTGAAATTTTATAAAAATACATTTGATTTTATTTTTATTCAGTCATATAATAATAGAATCAAATAATGACAGGGACAAAAAAATACAGGAGTTGGTTAATGTGTTTGTATCAATTATAGGCGCCACAGGTTATGGAGGGCTGGAATTAATCAGGATTTTGAATAATCATCCGCAATTCAAAATTAAATCATTACATACTTCATCCCAATTTGGTCGAAGTTTACATGAAGAAAATGCACATTTAATGCATATGAAAGACAAATTGGAAAAAATTGATCCGGAGGCTATCGCTAAACACTCGGATATTGTATTCCTTGCCACCCCTTCAGGTGTATCTTCGCGATTGATTTCCGAATTTTCAGACCTTGATATTAAGGTGATTGATTTATCCGGTGATCTTAGGCTTCAAACCCCGGGTGAATATGAATACTGGTATAAGAAACCGGCAGCGCCAAAGCCCATCATTGAAGAAGCCGTATACGGATTGTCTGAATGGAATGCAAAAGCGATAAAGAAATCGAATATTGTTGCCAATCCAGGGTGCTACCCTACGGCATCACTTCTAGGCCTTGCTCCTTTGTATACGGAAGGGTTGGCTGGCGCAGCTTCAGATGTGGTAATCGACGCGAAATCCGGAGTTTCCGGAGCGGGTAAATCCCCTTCAGCCGTAACACATTTTAGCGAAATGAATGAGAACTTCAAAATATATAAAGTGAATCAGCATCAACATATACCGGAAATCGAACAGCAGCTTGGGCGATGGTCGCCGGGGATGCAGCCTATACAACCCATTACCTTCAATACCCATCTCGTTCCGATGACTAGGGGCATAATGGCAACGATGTATATAAAGGTGGATCGTCAAACCTCATGGGAGGAATTGGTCGACTTATACAAAACAGTTTACGAGGATCATCCATTTGTCCGGGTACAGCCGCTCGCTCAATTTCCATCCACGAAACAGGTGTACGGATCGAATTTCTGTGATGTCGGTGTCGCCCATGATGAAAGAACTGGTAAAGTAACGGTGGTTTCGGTCATTGATAATTTAATGAAGGGTGCTGCAGGCCAGGCCATTCAAAATGCCAATCTATTAATGGGACTGGAAGAAACGGCAGGGCTTTGGAACAGTCCCCTTTATCCTTAAAATATGGAGGAGAAAAATGAATACATTACAGACAGTTGAAGAAATCAAACAGATTAAAGACGGAAACATCTTAATTGCACAAGGCTTCAAGGCATCAGGGGTCCATGCTGGATTGCGGTACTCAAAAAAAGACGTTGGCATCATTTTTACCGAGACACCAGCTTCAGCCGCTGCGGTTTATACCCAAAATTTAGTTCAAGCGGCTCCAATCGATGTAACCAAGGATAGCATTGCGGCTACAGGGAAACTTCACGGTATCGTGGTCAATAGTGCATGTGCGAATGCTTGTACTGGAAAACAAGGCATAAAGGATGCAAAGGAAATGAGAAAGCTGGCGGCGCAAAAATTCGGCTTGGAGGATCATGCATTCGCAGTCGCTTCTACCGGTGTCATCGGAGAATACATGGAAATGGAAAAAGTGAAAAAAGGCATAGACGTATTGCAGCCAAATCATACACCCGGGGCTGCTGAAGATTTTGGAACTGCCATTTTAACAACGGATATCGTAACCAAGAGCTGCGGCTATGAAACGGTCATCGACGGCAAAACCGTGAAAATGGGCGGAGCGGCGAAAGGGTCGGGAATGATTCATCCAAACATGGCCACCATGCTCGGTTTCATAACAACGGACGCTGTCATCGAATCTGCGGACTTACAGCTTGCCTTGTCCTCAATTACGAATGATACCTTCAATCAAATCACGGTCGATGGCGATTGTTCCACGAATGACATGGTATTGGTGCTGGCGAATGGAGAGGCGAATAATGAACCTTTGACACCCACACATCATCAATGGTCCATTTTCTTGGAATTACTGAAACAAACTTCCGAAAATCTGGCCAAACAAATCGCCAAAGACGGGGAAGGGGCCACGAAGCTGATAGAAGTGAATGTCCATGGGATGCATACAAAGCAAGATTGCCAGATGATGGCGAAGACGATCGTGGGTTCGAATCTAGTGAAAACGGCAGCGTTTGGCGCTGATGCGAACTGGGGACGAATCATAGCGGCGATGGGAAGAAGCGGAGTGGAATTCCAGCCTGATCAAGCAACGATCGTATTTGGTGATATTGTCGTACTTAAAGATGGTGAACCGGTCCTATTTTCTGAGGAAGAAGCAAAGGCCTACCTTGAAAATGAAAATATCATCATTCATGTCTTTTTGAAGGATGGGCAGGAAATAGGAACGGCATGGGGCTGTGATTTAACATATGACTACGTAAAAATAAACGGAAGCTATCGTTCTTAAGGGGTGTTGACAAGGATGAATATATTGGTCATCAAGTGCGGGGGCAGCATCATTAATGAGTTATCGGAGTCTTTTTTCCATAGTGTCAATCAGCTGCAGGATCGCGGCTATCATATTGTCTTTGTTCATGGCGGCGGTCCTGATATCAATTCGATGATGGAAAAATTCGAGATCGAGCCAATCTTTGAGGACGGGTTAAGAAAGACGACCGCGGAAGTATTGGGAATCGTCGAACTCATGCTGGCTGGCAAATCGAACCGAAGTCTCGTTCATAAACTGGAAACGCACGGAATTCGGGCAGTGGGCTTGAATGGATCGGATGGCGGGATTCTTACAGGCGGGTTTATCGATGAACAAAAACTGGGAGCTGTTGGAGAGATACAGCAAGTCAATCCGGAATTGCTGGGGATTTTATTGGAAAAGGGGTATTGTCCGGTATTGACACCAATCTCGATAACGGGTGAGGGCACCAAATTGAATGTGAATGCCGATATGGCTGCAGGCTCTGTAGCGAAGGCACTCTCTGCAGAAATGTGTTTATTTGTGACCGATGTAAAAGGGGTTTTAAAGGATGAGCAAATCATTGAGAGTTTGACTGAAACGGAAACATTGGGCTTGATCTTGGATGGGAGCATCCATGGCGGAATGATCCCGAAGGTCAATACAGCACTGTCGGTGCTCAATAAGGGGGTTGGGGAAGTGATGATCGTTAGCGGGAAAGATCATTTTTATAGAGCTGGACAGTTCATCGGCACGAAATTTCTTCAGGAAGAGGGGGTCATTCAATGAGTTATTTATTTCCTACATATGCAAGGTGGAACATTGAGCCGGATACAGCGATAGGAATGAAGATTACAAGTACGACAGGTAAAGAGTACCTGGACTTTACGTCGGGAATCGGGGTTTTGAATCTTGGGCATTGCCATGAGTCGGTAAAGTTGGCCGTCACGGAACAGCTAAATAAATATTGGCATGTATCGAATATGTTTCAGAGTTCGATTCAGGAGCGCACGGCAAAAATGCTGGCGGATGCCTCCGGTTTAAGTCAGGTGTTTTTTGCCAACAGCGGTGCGGAAGCGAATGAGGCTGCCATCAAACTGGCACGTAAAGCTACCGGGAAAAGTAAAATCATCACATGCCAGCAGTCTTTCCACGGACGGACATTTGCAACGATGGCAGCAACGGGACAGGAAAAAATCAAGACTGGATTCGGGCCGATGCTTGAGTGCTTTGAATATGTCCCGTTTAATGACAATGATGCCATGGTAGCTGCGATTGATGAGAAGACAGCCGCTGTCATGATTGAAATCGTTCAGGGAGAGGGTGGTATCCATGTCATAAACCAATCGTATTTGGACACGATCCAGACGCACTGCAAAAAACATGGGGCTCTATTAATCATTGATGAAATACAGACTGGGATAGGACGGACGGGAAAACCATTTGCCTTTCAGCATTATAATGTCCAACCGGATATCATCACCTCGGCAAAGGGTCTGGGAAATGGCCTGCCGATCGGAGCGATGATCGGACGTGAAATGCTTTCGGAGCATTTCAATCCGGGAAGCCATGGCTCAACTTTTGGCGGCAACCCTGTTAGCATCTCGGCAGCGGAAGCTGTTTTAAAGGAAATTTTCAAAGAAGGGTTTTTAAAAGAAATCGTGAATAAAGCTGAATATCTTAGGAGTGCATTGGCAAAGGCATTGCAGGATTCTGTCAAAGTGAAGGAGATCCGCGGGCTTGGAATGATGATCGGGATTGAATGTGAACAAGATGTTCAGGAATTCCTGGCTGAGCTTCAAGAAGAAGGTTTACTTGTATTGAGCGCAGGACCTAAGGTTCTTCGGCTGCTCCCCTCGCTTACTGTCACCGAGTCAGAAATTGATATGGCGGTCGTGAAAATAGAAGAAGTATTGGCAATAAAGCAAACAATCTAAATTGCTTGGATTTTTATAGAGTAAAATGAATAATTATGCTATTGTATATATAAATATACGCAGTCCACTACAGAGGTGAAGAACATGAAAAACTATCTATATTTAGAGAATGGTTCCGTTTTTGAAGGGGAACTGCTTACTGGACCCACTGAAAAAGCAACCTGTGGAGAGATTGTCTTTTTTACGGGAATGACCGGATATCAAGAGGTATTGACCGATCCTTCCTATAAGG
Organism: Peribacillus sp. FSL E2-0218; assembly: GCF_037992945.1. Lineage (NCBI taxonomy): Bacteria > Bacillati > Bacillota > Bacilli > Caryophanales > Bacillaceae > Peribacillus > Peribacillus sp. FSL E2-0218. The sequence continues at coordinate 1,327,251 of NZ_CP150304.1, forward strand.
ACCAAATTGTCATTTTCACATATCCCCTCATTGGAAATTACGGAATTAATGAAAATGATTTTGAAAGCAAAAAGCCGCATGTTGCTGGCGTCATTGTTTATGAAGGGAATATGAGCCATTCCCATTATCAGGCAAAATATTCACTTGGGGAATATTTAGAAAAATGGGCCATTCCGCTGTTAAGCCATGTTGATACACGGGCGGTCGTTAAAAACATTAGACAGGAAGGCTCGATGCAGGCCGTCATCACAGCGGAAGAAGGATTCACGGTCAAACCAAGCCAGAATGATTTGGCAGCCCAAGTCGCCGAAGTATCGACAAAGGTGGTAGAGAGCTTTGGAGAAGGTGACAAGCACGTAGTGATGATGGACTTCGGATATAAGAAATCCATTTTGGACTCGTTGGTTGAGCAAGGCTGCAGAGTCTCGGTCGTACCATTTGACACTGGATTCGAACAGATCAAGGAGCTGCAGCCGGATGGGATTTTGCTTTCAAATGGGCCTGGGGATCCAAAACAGCTGGAATATCTTTTAGGGAACTTAAAAAAGATCATTACGAAATTCCCGACGATGGGCATCTGCCTCGGTCATCAATTAACGGCCCTTGCCTTCGGTGGGAATACAAAAAAAATGCTGTTTGGGCATCGCGGTGCGAATCAGCCCGTGGTCGATTTGAAAACGAAAAGGGTGTATATGAGTTCTCAAAATCATAGTTATGAGGTGGATGAACCAAGCTTACAGGGGACATCGCTTCAAGTTCGTTTCAGGAATGTCAATGATAGCACGGTTGAGGGCCTTATGCATGAAGACCTGCCAATTTTCACTACCCAGTACCACCCTGAGGCAAATCCGGGACCGAACGAGAGTTCACAACTATTCAATGACTTTTTACAAATGATAAATGACTATAGCGGGAGAGAAAAAGCCTATGCCTAAGGACAACACGATACAGACGATTTTAGTGATTGGTTCGGGGCCGATTGTCATCGGGCAGGCTGCCGAATTCGATTATGCGGGTACACAAGCGTGCCTAGCTTTAAAAGAAGAAGGATATAAGGTCATTCTTGTGAACAATAACCCGGCAACGATCATGACGGATGACATGAATGCGGATGCTGTCTACTTTGAACCTTTGACAGTGGATGTGCTGGAAAAAATCATTGCCAAAGAAAAGCCTGATGGCCTGCTGGCTACTTTAGGGGGCCAAACAGGTTTGAACCTTGCCTATCAACTGGATGATGCAGGAGTACTCAAGCAATATGATGTGAAACTATTAGGTACACCGATCGACTCGATCAAAAAGGGTGAAGATCGTGAATTGTTCCGTGAGCTGATGCTTGAAATTGATGAGCCTGTCCCGGACAGTACAATCGTTCATACATTGGAAGAGGCGCAAGCTTTCGCGGAAAAAATCGGTTTTCCCATCATCGTCCGGCCTGCCTATACACTTGGCGGGACAGGTGGCGGAATTGCTGATTCTTTGGAGTCATTCAAGGAACTAGTACGGGGCGGTCTCCAAGAAAGCCCGATTACACAATGCTTGATTGAAAGAAGCATAGCTGGGTATAAAGAAGTCGAATATGAGGTCATGCGCGATGGCAACAATACGTGCATCACCATCTGCAATATGGAAAATATCGATCCCGTCGGTATCCATACAGGCGATTCCATCGTCGTGGCACCTTCTCAGACCTTATCGGACGATGAGTTTCAGATGCTGCGTGCCGCATCGATCAAGATCATCTCTGCTTTAGGCATCATCGGGGGTTGTAACATTCAATTCGCACTTGATCCACATAGCAAACAATATTATCTGATAGAAGTGAATCCGCGCGTCAGCCGTTCATCGGCATTGGCTTCCAAGGCAACAGGATATCCCATTGCCCGCATCGCCGCAAAGCTCGCCGTCGGCTATCATTTATCTGAAATAATCAATCCTGTAACGAAAAGTACATATTCAAGCTTTGAGCCTGCCCTTGACTATGTAGCCGTGAAGTTCCCAAGGTGGCCATTCGACAAATTCACGGCCGCAAACAGAAAATTGGGAACACAGATGAAGGCAACGGGTGAAGTGATGGCTTTACACCGCAGCTTTGAGGGCGGGGTTCAAAAGGCCGTCGATTCATTGGAACTAAAAACGAATGGCCTGCAGCTTTTATCGTTGAGGGATAAATCCGTTCCAGAACTGTGGAAAAAACTTGCCGAAAAATCCGACGAACGAATTTTCGTCATATTCGAGATGCTTCGTAAAGGTGTGACCGTTGAAGAAATCCATGAAGCGACGATCATTGATTATTTCTTCCTTCATTCCTTCGCTTCGCTTATCGCCAAGGAAACTGAAATCACGTCCAAGTCAATCAAATCGGTAACAAAAGAAGAACTTCAGTTATTCAAAGAAAAGGGATTCTCCGATCGTTACCTTGCGTCCGTGTGGAATGTAAGTGAAATGGAAGTGAGGACACATCGAAAAGCGCTCGGAGTCACCGCTGTATACAAAACGGTCGATACTTGTGCAGCCGAGTTCAGTTCACATACGAACTATCATTATTCGACATATTTCGGTGAGAATGAGCAGAAGAAAACCAATAAAAAGAAGGTATTGATGATCGGCAGCGGGCCTATCCGGATCGGACAGGGAATTGAATTCGATTACTGTTCCGTGCATGGAGTTTATGCACTCCAGGATGAAAATGTTGAAACCATCATGATCAACAATAATCCGGAAACGGTAAGTACCGATTTTGCCACCGCAGACCGCCTTTACTTCGAGCCGTTAACATTGGAATATGTGCTTAATGTAATTGAAGTGGAGGATATCGACGATGTCATCGTCCAATTCGGAGGACAGACCGCGATAAACTTGGCAAAGGGTCTTGAAGATTACGGTGTGAACTTGTTGGGCACCACCTTCGATACACTTGATCAATTGGAGGATCGCGATCGTTTTTATCAACTTCTGCAAAAGCTGGAGATCCCGCATGTCCCAGGTTCGATGGCGAATGATGAACGGCAGTTAATGGAGCGTTCCGAGGCAATCGGCTTTCCAGTCCTATTGCGTCCATCCTATGTAATTGGCGGCCAAGGCATGGAAATAATCCGTTCGAAGGAAGACTTGATCCAAAGAATGAAAAATGGGGCCGCACTCGTTTACCCCGTGCTGATCGATTCCTATATACCAGGGAAAGAAGCGGAAATTGATTTGATTGCGGATGGAGTGGATCTATATATCCCAATCATTGCTGAACATGTTGAAAAGGCAGGCGTCCATTCAGGAGATAGCATGGCCTTATTGCCGGCACAAACCTTAAGTGATGAAATGAAAGCGAAAATGACCCTTTATGCCCAAAAGCTAGTTACAGAGCTGGGTTATAAAGGACTTATGAACATCCAATATGTGATTGAAGGAAGCAGCGTATATGTATTGGAAGTAAATCCGCGTGCAAGCCGGACAATTCCGATCATCAGTAAAGTCACAGATGTATCTTTAGTGCAAGTCGCAACAAAAATATTGCTTGGGAAATATTTATTGTCGAATGTGTTCGGAAAAACGGGATTAATGGAAGACATTCCGTATAAAGTCGTCAAATATCCAGTATTCTCAACGTTTGCCTTAAGCGGGCTTGACTCCAAGGTAGGTCCGGAAATGAAATCGACAGGTGAGGGAATTGCCGTTGGTAAAACGGTTAAAGAAGCTTTGGCTAAAGTATTCCATGCTCAAAAAGCCAAACATGCTTCAGGAGTTTACCAATCCAACTCAGTCCAGCTAAGTGCAGGATTGCTTGAGCAAATCACGGAAGCCGGTTTGATCCTGTGTGACACGGACTTTGAAAAATGGCTGAAAGACGGGAATGCCGCAATCGTCTTGGCTTATGGAACAACGGCAGAAGATAAGAAGCTAAGGCTTATGGCCGCAAAATACCGGTTGCTTGCGTTTACGGAAGAAGAGACCTTCAAGGCATATCTGCAATCGGCAGGTAATGCTGACCTAGAAGTAACCTCGCTTCAGGATTGGCTTGTAACCTATTCGAAAGGAGTGTCACACGCATGAGCCCGATTATAGTACAGGAACGCGCCAAGATTTTAAATGGAAAAGATTTTTTGACGATGAAAGAGTCTACACCTACAGAGATAGCAGAACTGTTAAAGCTGGCTCAGGAGATTAAGGGTAAATTACAGGCTGGCGAGGAATATACACCTTTAAAAGGAAAGACGCTTGGGATGATTTTTGAAAAATCATCGACCAGAACCCGTGTATCCTTTGAAGTGGGCATGATGCAGCTTGGCGGACACGCCTTGTTCTTAAGTGGAAATGATCTGCAAATAGGTCGCGGTGAAACCATTTCCGATACGGCTAAAGTCCTTTCGGAATATATTGATGGCATCATGATCCGTACGTTCGAACATGAAAAAATCCTGGAATTGGCGGGGAATGCGTCCATTCCGGTCATCAATGGACTAACTGATCTTGCCCACCCGTGTCAGGTGCTGGCTGACTTCTTGACCATCATCGAGATTAAAGGGAAGCTAAAAGGTTTGAAGATGAGTTATATCGGAGATGGCAATAATGTCGCCAATTCCTTGATGGTCGGCTGTGCAAAAATGGGTGTGGACTTTTCCATTGGATGCCCAGAGACCTACAAGCCTGATGAAAAAGTCGTCAGCTATGCGCAAAAAGTGGCAGAAAAGACGGGAAGTAATATTGTTGTGGCGACATCCGCCCAGGAAGCGATACAAAATGCGGACATCGTTTATTCCGATGTCTGGACGTCCATGGGGCAGGAAATCGAGAATGGAATCCGCTTGGAAGCGTTTAAGGATTATCAAATCAACAATGAACTAGTCAAACTGGCTAAAGACGACTATTTATTCATGCATTGTCTTCCTGCACATAGGGGAGAGGAAGTAACCGGTGAAGTCATCGATGGACCTAATTCCGTCGTTTTCCATCAAGCTGGAAATCGTCTTCATGCGCAGAAAGCGGTTTTAGTGGATTTAATGTCTTAACCTATGAGGTGTCCGCTCACTGAGCGGACGCCTTTTTTATTTGCGGATTTCCTTTTTGTCCTTAATTTTTCAGACATGAAAGGAAAAATCCTGGCAATAATAACAAGGAAAGCATGTAAAGGAGTGAAATCTATGGGGCAAAATCGTCAATTCAAGCCAGGTCAGAAGGCACCTAATAATGGGACCTACGTAGAGATTGGTGAAACGGGCAGTACGGTTGTTAATCCGAAAATGGTAAAACTCGATGCAGGAGATTCCTTTCCTGAAACATCCAATCATAACCGGATATGGACTTATCAGCGGAAGCCTTGAAAAAACTTAAAGCAGGGAAAAGGAGGGAATAACTCCTTTTCCTTATCTTCCTAATATGATTTGACTCAGCAATTTCCCTGCCTTGTTTTTATTCCCGAATAAAAAGATTGATAGTCTTGCATATCATCCATTTGCCATGTGGATTATGGGAGTTTTATAATGATATAGAAAATAAGTGAATTTCCGAATATTGAATCATTTATACATAAACAAAAGAAGTGGGCTTGGCTGCGTCCATGAGCAACCACCAATAAAAGTGATTAGTAAAGGAGAATGGGATATGAAATTAGTGACTTTCAGTAATGAAGGGTTTAAACGGATTGGAGCGCTTTACCCCAATGATGAAATAGTGGACTTGAATTATGCTTATCAAGCATTTCTTGAAAGTGAAGGGAAACTGCGCAGTGTACAAATTGCAAACGCGTATGTCCCCTCATCGATGGTCGATTTTTTACAGGGGGGCAAGGAAAGCATGGCCATTGCCAAGAAGGCGGCTGACTATGCAATCGATAATCGTGATTCATTTCGACATAAATTGATACATGCCATGGAGGATATAAAACTTGAGGCACCTGTCCAAAATCCAGGAAAAATCATCTGTGTTGGCCAAAACTATCGTGAGCATATTGCAGAAATGGGGCGAGAATTGCCACTTTTTCCGGTTGTATTCGCCAAGTACACGAATGCAGTGATCGGACCCCAGGATGACATTCCCTTCTTCCCGATCTCTGAACAGCTTGATTATGAAGCTGAATTCGCATTTGTCATCGGACAAAGGACACGCCAAGTGTCACAAGAAGATGCTCTCGATTATGTAGCAGGTTATACGATTGCCAATGATGTTACGTATCGCGACATCCAACGGCGTACAATCGAGTGGCTTCAAGGCAAAACGGTAGATGGAAGCGCTCCGATTGGACCTTGGTTGGTTACTTCCGACGAGCTGCCCGATCCATCCGGTTTACATGTTCGATTAACGGTGAATGGAGAAGAACGGCAAAAAACGAATACATCCAACTTCGTATTTGATGTGAAATATTTAATTGAATTTTTATCGAATTTAATGACCCTCGAACCAGGAGACATCGTGCTCACTGGAACGCCTGGTGGAGTGGGATTTGCGCGCAGCCCGCAAGTGTTCCTGAAAGATGGGGATGTGGTCAAGATCGAAATCGATAAAATCGGCTACCTTGAAAACCGCGTGAGGCGTGTTGGTGAGGGGAAATAGGACTGGTTAGGGAAATTCGGAAGTCACCTCATGCAATTTCCGAATTTGACGTTTCCATGGGTCTCGTTGCAAGCTTTACTCCTTCTATTTAAAAACAAACATGAATCTAGGCAAACTTGATTTATCGAGAAGGTAAAACAAAGTTGATTGGAACGGAGGGTACGGGACTCCTGAGGGGAATGCGAGTAACGGGAGATCCCGCAGGCGGAAAGCGAGTGACCCGATAGGAAAGCAACGGCCACATTGTACAACTCATAAACATTGACAAATACGATTTTCATCGAGTTTGTCTACAGTCTGACCTTTCTTCGTCATGGAGAAAGGTTTTTTCCTTTTTTTTAACTTGCATTGTGGATTCATGTTAACTTTTCTTTACATGGGGAAAATTAGAAGTATAATAAAAATATAAAGGTCAAAATTGGTCAAACTTAAATCGTTCATGTAATGATGGGAGGTATTCAGGATGGATATGAATAGAATGACCGAAAGAACCCAGCAAGCATTCATCGGGGGACAAGAGGTAGCCAGCGAGAGAGGGAATCCGGAGTTGACGGAGCTTCATTTATTGAAGAATCTTCTCGGGCAGGATGATAGTATATTGGTCAGGATTTTATCGGAATCCGATAAATCGCTTGATCAATTTGAAATGGAGCTGAATAAGGAGCTCGATCGTTTGCCGGAAGTAAGCGGGGGTGTTTCCCAGATTTACATGTCACCTTCACTTCAGCAGATCGTGACAGCCGCCGAAAAGGAAATGCTGGTGTGGGAGGATGAATATTTATCAGTCGAACATATCCTGCTTGCAGTATTGAAAGGCAGTAAAGCGAATGTTATCAAGCTTTTTTCATCATTTGGAATGGATTACGATAAAGCGAAAATGATCATACAGGATATAAGGGGGAATCAGCGAGTGACTAGTCAAAATCCTGAAAGCACATATGAAGTATTGAAAAAATACGGCAGAGACCTCGTTGCTGAAGTTAAAACGGGGAAGGTCGATCCTGTCATAGGACGTGATACGGAAATTCGAAACGTCATTCGAATCCTTTCACGTAAAACAAAAAACAACCCCGTATTGATAGGTGAGCCTGGGGTTGGAAAAACCGCGATTGTCGAGGGGCTGGCCCAAAGGATCGTCAGGAAGGACGTCCCGGAAGGATTGAAGGACAAGACCGTTTTTTCACTGGATATGAGCGCGCTTGTCGCAGGCGCAAAATTCCGTGGCGAATTTGAGGAACGGCTAAAAGCCGTATTGAATGAAATTAAGAAAAGTGATGGTAAAATTTTGTTATTCATAGATGAATTGCATACCATCGTCGGCGCAGGCAGAACGGATGGGGCATTGGATGCCGGTAATATGCTGAAGCCTATGCTTGCACGTGGCGAGCTTCATTGCATCGGGGCAACTACCTTGGATGAATATCGAAAATATATCGAAAAGGACCCAGCTCTGGAGCGTCGTTTCCAGCAGGTACTCGTGCCAGAGCCCGATGTGGAAGATACCATTTCCATCTTGCGGGGGCTGAAGGAACGGTTTGAAATTCACCATGGTGTCAGGATTCATGACCGGGCGATCGTGGCAGCCTCCGTTCTCTCCAACCGATATATAACGGAGCGGTTCCTGCCGGATAAAGCAATCGATCTTGTTGATGAAGCTTGTGCCATGATCCGGATGGAAATCGATTCAATGCCATCGGAGCTGGATGAAATCACGAGAAAGATCATGCAGCTAGAGATTGAAGAAGCGGCCTTGAAGAATGAAGAAGATCCTCAAAGTATCGCAAGGCTGGAAGTGCTGCAAAAAGAACTTTCGGAACTTCAAGATCAGGCGAATGGAATGAAATCCAAATGGCAAATGGAGAAGTCGGCGCTTCAAAAGGTTCAGGATCAACGTGAAGAACTGGAGAAGCTGCGTCATGAATTGGAGCAGGCCGAGAATGACTATGACCTTAATCGGGCAGCGGAGCTCCGGCACGGAAGGATTCCCGAGCTTCAAAAAGAATTGGAAGCGATGGAGGATGAATTGGAACAAGAAAAACAGGAGTCACGATTACTTCGCCAAGAAGTAACGGAAGAAGAAATTGCTTCGATCGTGGCAAGGTGGACGGGCATTCCTGTCAGCAAGCTGGTGGAAAGCGAAAGGGAGAAACTGCTTCGTCTATCGGATATCCTCCATGAACGTGTAATTGGTCAGGGGGAAGCGGTTGAACTTGTTTCTGACGCAGTTCTAAGGGCAAGGGCAGGAATCAAGGATCCAAACAGGCCCATCGGCTCGTTCATTTTCCTCGGACCGACCGGTGTGGGAAAAACCGAATTGGTAAAAGCACTGGCAGAAACGTTATTCGATAGTGAAGAACATATGATTAGAATCGATATGTCCGAATATATGGAGAAACATTCCGTTTCCCGTCTTGTTGGAGCCCCTCCTGGATATGTCGGTTTTGAGGAAGGCGGCCAGCTAACAGAGGCTATCAGGAGAAATCCATATTCAGTCGTATTATTGGACGAAATCGAAAAGGCACATCCTGAGGTATTCAATATTTTGCTGCAAATGCTCGATGATGGAAGGATTACCGATTCCCAAGGTAGAACCATCAACTGTAAAAATACGGTGATCATCATGACCTCAAATATAGGTTCCCATTTCTTGTTGCAGTCCAGCAGGAATGATGGCGCCATCGAAGAGGAAATCAAAGATCAAGTGTTCAAAGAATTAAGAGGGCATTTCCGCCCGGAATTTTTGAATCGCGTAGACGACATCGTTTTATTCAAACCTCTTACAAAACAGGAAATCGTTGAAATCGTAGAAAAAATGGTTCAGCAATTGCAAGTGAGATTAACCGAGCAGAATATTCGATTGAATGTCACTGAAGCCGCAAAGGAATTCATTGCCGAACAAGGATATGATCCGGTATATGGTGCAAGGCCTTTGAAACGATTCATCCAAAAGCATCTGGAAACAAAAATCGCCCGTCAAATCATAGCCGGGACGGACGGTCTAAAAGAAGGGATAACGATCGATCTTAATGATGATGAATTGGTTCTCCTTTAAATATATGAAATTCAGTTTAATCGAAAGAAAAGGGCGGTATAACAAAAAGGACATCCAAATAGGATGTCCTCTTTTGCTTCTTAATGCTGATGGGAGTCTTCTTCTGTTGGCCCAGCAGGCAAAATAGCAGGGATGATTAAGATCAGGATAGAAGCTGCTATTCCTAGAATCGATCCCTGTGCAGCATCGTATGAAACTCCCATCATGGAAGAAACAACATATACAGTCATATGCACTAATAAGAATGTCCAAAAAATTGTCCAAGCATAACGCATCGAAATTTCACCTCATTCCACTACATTCATTTTTATCTTACCATAATTAATATGCAGTTAAAACGGGTTTTTAATAATACCCGTTAAATAATTCAGTGCATTCACTGATAGAACCTTCCAGGCCAAGCGGGTCGATATCAAAGGTCATCACGGAAATCATTGCGGTCCATGGATGAAAAAATCCTCCCTGCTTGGTTAATTTAAGCTAAGAAGTTAGGCGTTTCCACTGACCCTTTCTATTTTACGTCATAAATTAATATAGTAGTAGTAATATTCCTTAAAGGAGTTAGACCGATGGAACAACGAACTTTTCAAATTGACGACCAATGGAATATCATCTATTATCCAGAGCGGCCCAGTGGTTTTTCCGTTTTGGTTATTGGAGATCGCAGTCATTTTGTCGAAAAAGACAGCAGCTTTTGGCTTCAGCACCCCGGCAGGCTGCAAATATTGGAATATTTAAAGGGATTCGGATACACGTTATTTTCATCCAATCTATATGGAGCCAACTGGGGCAGCCCTAAAGCAATGGATCTTTCCCTTAACTTATATATACTTTTCATGAAAAAGGAAATAGTCAATAAAAGGGTTCATGTATTGGCAGAGGGTGCAGGCGCGCTCCTCGCCTTGAAGCTAATGAATGAACTTGGCAATAATATCCGATCTGTCGTATTGATCGATCCGGTTTTCTCCTTGAAAGCGCAGCTTGAAAAAGAAAAGGAAAATAAATTTTTCTATAAAAAATGGCTGTCCGAGGTGGCAGCTGCATATGAGCTCGAGCCAGCAGAATGTGAAAGCTATATTCTGAAATCCGAAGAACCTGTAATCCCGGAGAAAATCCCGATGAAGGTAATTCAGGTTTTTGGAAGCATGCGGAAAGAGCAAGCCTCCCTTTACAGACAAATACAGCTAGCCAGAAAGGCCGACTTGCAGCTGACGTATTTATTGCCCGAAAAACGTTATAAAATCCCATCTCAAATCCAAAAATTTTTCAATCAAAATGAAGAGGATTTGTGAGTTTGGATATATTTACACAATGGTTTGCATACGATACAGCATCTAAAAAAACTAGACGTGCCGGATGAAGCAGGCTTGATGGCATACGAGGAGGCTGTATTGATGCAGACATATATTGTGATAGGCACTTATCAATTCATAGGTTTCTATGTGACTCAATATTTTTTGAACCAAGGTGAAGAGGTTATTGGGATAGATTGGGCTGATAAGGATGACAGCCCGTATATTATGGAAGAAAAGGAACTTGAAATAGGCAGAAGCGCTAACTATATATACTTTCCGGTAAATAAACTTAAGTTATTGGATATTGCTCGTCAGGACACGGTGTTCATATCTTGTTACGATATTTATCACGGGAAATATGGTAATACTGAATTACTGTTAAGTGAAATCGGTTCGTTCATTGAAAAATGCAAAAAGAAAGGTCTGAGCGAAACGCCAAATATTGTTCTGTTCATGCCAGTAGCAGAAGAGAGTTTGTTTCAATCCATCATATCCGCGATAGAAGGCATCGACTCTGCCAAAATCATATATTTACCGACGGTTTATGGACCTTGGCAATCGGAAGCAATGAGTTTTGAAGTGGGAATCAATCAACAAGGATCGTCTGTCATCGAAGCGGCCATTGCTAAAGAATATACGGGGGATGCCCTCTTCGTTTCTGATTTCGTGAGTGCTTTGGAAGGAGTACTTGCTTCTTCGGATAGGAGCATTCAATTATCAAGCAATATAGCCGATCACTGGAATAAATGTGCGGCGCATGTTTTTGATGAAGAAATCGCTTCATCATTTGCCCCAACACCCGAAATCAACAAAGGCAGCATAGTTGAGGTGCAATGCAACACGGATCCGCAGGAAGGCGTGGCCTTACAAAGAAAACATAATAAACGATTAAGCTTACTTAAAAAGTGGAGAAAAGCGAAATGAAGTGTTAAAGCAATTCCCGGAGGCGAAGGCTTTCATTATTCGTAAAGGAACGAACGGTATATTTGCCTCACGCCTTTTTGTCGAGTACCATAGAAGTTCATGGATACCTTATCCATGAACTTCTATTTTTTTTGATATTTAATTTACGCCCTTTACGAAAGGGACATGGCGAATTATGATAATATTGAGCTTTCTTTAGGCATCACAACGATCAATGAATTTTTTAAAAGTAAGGAGGAAACGGAAATGAGTTCAGACAAAACACTTGAATTTATGGGGATAGCAATGAAGTACTTCCCTGAGGCTAAAGCGAAACTTGAAGCGAGCGGGATTCCCTTCTCAATGGAGATGGCAGAGCCGTTCATGGAGCTTTTCAAAAGCGTCATGCAAGAGGCCTATGAGCTTGGCAAGCAAGATGCCCAACGTTAATTAAAAGGAAGGCTGTCCGGATTTACCGGCAGCCTTGCTTTTTTTTATTCCTTTTTCAAGAACTTGTCGATCATTGGACTCAGGTTCAGTTTCTCGATGGCTGGCTTGTATTGCCCGTATAAACCCATCAATGTTTCGACGCTTTGCATCAATTTCAGGTAATCAACACTGGATTCACCTTCTTCTAATTCATCTTTCTCCGGTTCTGCTTTCCTGCTGCCGAACATCAAATTCGAAAAATGATCATCCTCGGTCCTATGATTGTTGCGGTTGAAGATATCCATAATCATTCCCCCCTTTCCAGATTAATTATTAAGGGTGTTTTCGCATCCTTTGTTGCTTTTCACCGTAAAGCGGTGTGGTTGGTTTCTCCTCCAATCAACCTTAGATCGTTTCGTATAAAAACAACAATCTTTTCGAAATGAGCCTTCCCTTATTAATGTATGTCCCCAAATCGCCTTGGAATAGGCTCATAACCGAACTCGGAATCCGTTTCTTTTATACTTTCAAACTGTTAGCTCTTGCAAGGAAGTGATTTTTTATATAAAATTAGTACCAGGTAATAATAGATGATTATAATAACTCATTAAATATAAGGGGATGGCAATATGAACGCTGGAATATTAGGGCTTGGCCGCTACTTACCCGAAAAAATCTTAACAAATGCGGATTTAGAGAAAATGATGGACACTTCTGACGAGTGGATCCGGACAAGGACGGGTATCGAGGAAAGAAGAATTGCCAATGATGATATAAATACTTCTGATATGGCTTATGAAGCGGCAAAAGCTGCATTGGAAAATGCGGAAATTTCAGCTGAAGACATAGATTTGATTCTTGTAGCTACAGTGACGCCGGATCAATCGTTCCCTACTGTTGCTTGCATGATCCAAGAGAAATTAGGAGCGAAAAAGGCAGCTGCCATGGATGTAAGTGCTGCATGTGCGGGCTTTATGTATGGAATGATTATGGCACAGCAATTCATTCAAACGGGTGCATACAAGCATGTGCTGATCGTAGGAGTCGAGAAACTTTCGAAAATAACTAATTGGGAAGACCGCAATACGGCCGTTCTCTTTGGTGATGGTGCAGGTGCAGCTGTAGTTGGACCTGTGTCAGAAGGAAAAGGAATCCTTTCCTTCGAATTAGGGGCAGATGGATCTGGCGGGAAGTACTTAATGCAGGAAGGAGAATTCCTCAGCATGAATGGCCGTGAAGTGTTTAAATTCGCTGTGCGCCAAATGGGGGAATCCAGCCTGAACGTACTGGATAAAGCGGGTTTGACAAAAGAGGATGTAGATTTACTTGTCCCTCATCAAGCGAACATCCGCATTATGGAAGCTTCAAGGGAACGCCTTGGACTCCCGGTTGAAAAAATGACAAAAACGGTTCATAAATATGGAAATACCTCTTCAGCGTCCATTCCGATTGCCCTTGTGGAAGAAATGGAAGCGGGAAGGATCAAGGACAATGACCTGATCATCATGGTCGGTTTTGGCGGAGGCCTAACTTGGGGAGCGATCGCCCTTAGATGGGGGAAATAAAAGACAAATAAACGTACGAACTTTTTAATATTGGAAGGAGCCATTTCGAATGACGAATCGTCGTGTAGTAGTAACAGGTATTGGAGCCATTTCTCCAGTTGGTAATGATGCAGAAACAGGCTGGAAGAATATAATCGAGGGAAAATCGGGTGTAGGGCCATTAACACGCTTGAACGCTGATGATTTCCCCGTTAAAGTGGCAGCGGAAATCAAGGACTTTGATATTGAAACTTATATTAACCGTAAAGAAGCGCGCAAGATGGATCGGTTCACGCACTATGCCATTGCCGCATCCGTAATGGCTTATAATGATAGTAAGCTGGAAATAACCGATGAAAATGCTGCACGTATAGGGGTATGGATCGGTTCTGGCATCGGCGGACTGGAGACATTGGAAACACAGCATGAAAACTTTATAAACAGGGGATATAAGCGTGTCAGCCCCTTCTTCGTACCAATGATGATCCCGGATATGGCAGCTGGCCAGGTATCTATCCTGCTTGGAGCAAAAGGAATCAATTCATGTACGGTAACAGCCTGTGCAACTGGAACGAACTCGATTGGTGATGCATTTAAGGCCATCCAACGGGGCGATGCCGATGCAATGATCACAGGTGGAGCGGAAGCGCCAATCACGAAGATGTCGGTTGCAGGCTTCTGTGCAAACACAGCGTTATCGACCAATCCTGATCCGCAAACGGCTAGCCGTCCATTCGATGCGAATCGTGATGGATTCGTAATCGGTGAAGGAGCAGGCATTATCGTTCTGGAAGATTTGGAACATGCCTTGAACAGAGGGGCGAAGATTTATGCCGAGATAGCGGGCTATGGTTCCACTGGGGATGCCTTCCATATTACGGCTCCGGCACCTGGTGGAGAAGGCGGGGCAAGAGCGATGAAAATTGCGATTGATGATGCAGGTTTGAACCCGGAAGACATCCAATACGTAAATGCCCATGGAACGAGTACACCGTATAATGATAAATATGAAACGATGGCAGTCAAGGAAGTCTTTGGCGATCATGCATATAAACTTGCGATCAGCTCAACAAAGTCCATGACGGGCCATATGTTAGGGGCAGCAGGTGGAGTGGAGGCAATATTCACGATTCAAGCGATCAGGGATAGCATTCTGCCGCCAACCATCAACATAGTAACGCCAGACCCTGAATGTGATTTGGACTATATTCCGAATGAAGCAAGAAAAGGCGAAATTAATGCTGCAATCAGTAATTCCCTTGGATTTGGTGGACATAACGCCACGATTCTTTTCAAGAAATATCAATAATTGAAGTGGAGCGGATCTTTTTAGATCTGCTCTTTTTTTTGTACAGTCGTAAATGCGAAGGGGTGTCAACCGCTTTTTGAAATCATAAGATAGTCAAAAAAGCGGAGGGCAGGAAAATGGGAGTTATTTCAACAGATGAATGGCTGAAGAAGGATTTCAACCGCCCGATACAGATGATGGAAAGACTTAAAAGTACGTTCCGCAATTCGATAGATGGAGAGGTGATTTATCAGCACTTATTGAAGCACGGCATGTATTCTCCGAATCAAAGGACTAAATCGACCTGGGAATTTTTACAAGATAATGATTCGTGGAAAAAAACTCAAAATCTATTTACAACTTATAAGAAGATGTGGGGAGGGCCAGATGTGCCCATATATATTTTTCCGCTGATGTCTTCCGGGGTGTGGAAGAAAAAAAATGAAACGAAATCAGGGTTGGCATTTGAAGATAAATTGTTTCTTTTTTATGACTTAAATATAGACGACAAGGAAATGGAGGCTGTGCTGATTCATGAATATCATCATATCTGCCGATTGCATCATTTAGAGAAGGAACAGAAAGAATTTACGCTTCTGGACACGATGATCATGGAAGGGCTCGCTGAACGAACAGTCGAGAGATATTTGGGTACAAAATATTTAGCTAGATGGACCAAGTTATATCAGGAAGATAAACTGCAAGAGTTTTGGAGCAAGCATCTGGAAGGGAAACACACGATAAAGCGCACGGACCCCCTGCATGATATCCTTCTGCTTGGCCAAAAAGAATACCCGCATATGCTAGGATACTGCAGCGGCTTTTATTTAGTGGGGAAATCCGAAAAACGTTCTGTGAAAAAATCATTCATCGTTCAATCTGAAGAATTCTTATAAAGAACGAATCTATCCGTTCTTTTTTCTTTAATCTGTTTTTTTGGAATAGGAATAAATTGTATGATTCCTGCCTATACTGAGTGACAAACAGAAATTTGTTTAAGTGAGGGATGAATGATGCTATATCTTCATGATGTATGGGTTAACTGGTTTGAAGGAGAAGAAAACGGCTATAACATTTGCCATTTTCACGAATGGAGGAAGGATGATGGGATTGAACTGTTAGATCAAGTTCCTTTGTTGAAAGTGTCGGCAACATTGTTCGACTACATAGAAAATGACTTGTCAGAATTGCCTAAGCCGTTGCTGAATGATGTGTATCAAAAAGCATATGCAAGAAAAAATCATGAACGAATTCAGCTTGACTATTGTTTTATCGTAACTGATGGAAATGGGATTCTAGCTGTTGATACGATAGGTTATCATATTCCGATCAGGAAAAGCAGAATTATTCCCCGCCAGGAACAAATTGTTTATGACATGATAGAAAATCATGATGTCCTGGATTACACATTTACTGAAAAACCTACATCTGAAAAAGAATATCACATTTTATCGCCGTCACCTTTATTCATGAATGGTTTGACTAGAAAGGAAAGACAGCTGAAGCAATTACTTTTCATGGCGATGGATCAGCTATTCACGGCGAAAAACACCGCTGAAATCCGTTATTGGTATACAGAATGGGCTCCTGAAAAATATGAGAGCATTCAAGAGATGGAGTTTCAACTAGCGTGGCTTGAGTTATATGAAGAAATGAAGGAGGGCTGGTCGGATAAGCACCTTCAACTTTGCGAGAACTTGGTGAAGGGGCAGCCTTTTTTTGAAAAGCTTTGGCAAGTCGAGGCTGGCGATAGCCCATCGATTTTATAGAAATACTTCAAGAAGACGATCCGGTGCGGATCGTCTTTTTTTTATTGCACTTTGAGTGAACACTAAGCTAGTATTGTCATTGCCTACAATTTTAGTGATTTGTACAATGAGCATTTCATGGCACTGCAGTTGCTCGCTTTCCGCGGGCGGTCCGTGAGTCCCCTCGGCTTTTGACGTACACCCCCATTGTTAGATATGTGTCCAACAATGGGGGTGCACTTCAATTTATTGCCTGCGGGGTCCCACGTAGACCCGCATTTCTAGGCAGGAGGCATGCGCTTTTTGATTATATGCGTTACTAAACAGCAACGGGTTAGTGTAGTTTGTAACATCTAGAATTACACATGATGAGCATCTCTTTTTAGTTGAACAGGTGCCTGGGAATCCTGGAATTCCAAAGCTGTTGCCTTTCCATTCAAGCTGGATCAGCCCCCCCATACACCACTTTGAACAAATGAAGGATTCTTCGAAAGTATCACCATGTGTATGACCAACCCTCTTTAATAAAAACAAAAAAGTTTCGGAATGATATCATTCCGAAACCTTTTTGTCTACAGACAGGGACGATCGTCTTGTTTTTTTATCTTTTTCTGCCAAGTCCCATGCCATTATACATTTTTCTGATCATTTTATTGGCTTCCTTGTTCGCTTTTTCTGCTCCGCGATCGAGGATTTCATCCAATTCAGGTGAATCGATCAATTCATTAAAACGTTCTTGGATGGGAAGGATCTCGGCGAGAACCACTTCAGCCAAATCGCTTTTGAAGTCGCCATACCCTTTCCCTTCGTACATCCCTTCAATCTCTGCATAGCTTTTCCCGCTGAAGATGGAGTAAATCGACATCAAGTTGGAAACTCCTGCTTTGTTTTCTTTATCATAGCGGACAATGCCTTCGGAATCGGTAACTGCGCTCTTAATATTTTTTTCGATTTGCTTCGGATCATCCAATAGGGCAATTGTAGCCTTTTTATTGGCATCGGATTTGCTCATTTTCTTGGATGGCTCTTGAAGCGACATGATTCGTGCCCCTTCTGTAGGCAGGCTTATTTCAGGGATCTTGAAAATCTCGTTGTGCTTTTTGTTGAATCTTTCAGCCAAATCCCGTGTCAATTCAAGATGCTGTCTTTGATCTTCTCCGACCGGAACAACATCGGTGCCATAAAGGAGAATGTCGGCAGCCATCAGTGGCGGGTATGTAAGCAGTGCAGCCGATACCCCTTCCTTGCCAGATGATTTATCCTTGAATTGTGTCATTCTCTCCAGTTCCCCGATATAGGAAATGCTTTGCAAAATCCAGCCTGCCTGAGCATGTGCTGGCACCTCTGATTGAATGAAGATCGTATTCTTTTCAGGATCAAGGCCAATGGCCAAGTATAAAGCAGCTAATGTTTTAATGCTTTGCCTTAATTTAAGGCGATCTTGTGGAACGGTTATGGCATGCTGGTCAACTATACAAAAGAAACACTCATATTCATTTTGTAGTTTCACGAATTGTTTCATGGCTCCGATGTAGTTACCTAACGTTACCGAACCTGATGGCTGTATGCCGGAGAAAATCCTTTTCAACTGCTAGTCACTCCTCTAATTGCGTTTATTGATAAATGGATATTCGCTCTTCATTATTGTAAGGATAAATAGAAAATGAATCCACATTTCTTTGAAAGAAATGGCCGTCCATGAAGGGAAACGATCATTTAAATCTCGTGGAGGGCCATTAGGCCTGTATCGATGCTATTTCTGAGATTACGAAATGTCCACTATACCTGTATTTTAGCATTTATTCATAGTAAATGTATAATCCAATCGGCAAGAAGTATCTTGGCAAATGATTTTAGTTTTAATTTATGCTCATCCTATTTCGATTTGATAATTTGCAGAATTAAAGGAAAATCAAACCGTTTTCTGTATTGCACAATGTCAGGATGATTTTAGGGAAGGCTACACACAAGAGAACGCATTTCATGCGAAGTTTCCATCTTGTGGAGGGTTGGATTTTTATAGGCGGGTAATTTTGTATGGCAGAGTTTTATTAATTTTTTATAATATAGAGGAGTAATGTTGAATCATTGTGGTATTAAAGAAAGGGGTCTTTTGTTTTTGTAGAAAATTGAGATTGATGGCGAGTGAGGTGGAGGATATGAAAACAATGAGTAAATGGTTGATGACAGGTGTTTGCCTTTTCCTGGTTCAACAGCCTGTCCATGCACAAAGCGTGAATGAAACGAGGCAGGTGGCATTAGAAACGAAAGAATTGCCTGTGAATGCACCTCGTTTTGTTTTTGATTCGGGTTTGAAATTCGATTATCCGGATGCAGTGCGAGGAATATATGTCACCGGACCGGCAGCGGGCGGCAGTAAACTGAACGAACTTATTAAATATGTAGATGAAACCGATTTGAATGCGATGGTCGTTGATATTAAGGATGACTGGGGTAACATTACGTATAAAGCCAAAGATTCCGATTCTCCATATGCTGGAATTGGTAAAGACTACATAAAAGATCCAAAGGCAATGCTGAAGAAATTTGAGGATAAAAAAATATATCCGATTGCCAGGGTCGTTGTCTTCAAGGATTCCCTTTTGGCTAAAGAGAAGCCCGAATGGTCCTTTCAAGATGGTGAAGAGGTATGGAAGAATGGCCGGGGCGAGGCCTTCGTTAATCCTTTCCTAAAAGAGGTATGGGATTATAATGTCGGCATTGCCATTGAAGCGGCAAAGATGGGCTTCAAGGAAATCCAATTCGATTATGTCCGGTTTCCTGAAGGGTTCGAGAATAAGGAAGACGACTTGAAGTATGATATGGGTGAATATGATGAGGCGAAAGTGAATCATACAGCTAAACGTGTTCAGGCCGTGACGGATTTCGTAAGTTATGCGAAGAAGCGTTTGGAGCCATATGGAGTGAAGGTATCGGTGGATATTTTCGGATATACCGCTACCCTGCCTGAAGCACCAGGTATCGGCCAAAACTTCACGAAAATCTCAGAGAATGTCGATGTCATTTCCTCAATGATCTATCCAAGTCATTGGACATCTTATTTTGGCATAGATAAACCTGACCTGGAGCCTTATGACCTCGTTACGGAATATGCGAAATTGGAGAAAGGGAAGCTGAAGGAATTGAAAACCCCACCTACTTCAAGGCCGTGGCTTCAAGATTTCACCGCTTCCTATTTAGGAGAAGGAAATTATCAAAAGTATGGCAAGGAAGAAGTCGAGGCCCAAATAAAAGCATTGAACGATAACGGTGTTAATGAATATCTATTGTGGAATGCAGCAAACCGCTATACAAAGGGAGTCGACTATACCCCATGAAAATTGGATGACCGGAAGGAAAGCATTTCGGTCATCCCTTTTTCTCTCTGGATTACCGCTTTTTATTCCCGCCAACTTTATTCCACCCTGACTGAATTCGTTTCGATTGATCGAAAATATGAGAGTGACGTTTCCCGCCCAACCATTTTTCGCCGACAGCATTGGTCACAACGCCATTCACTGCCGTAATGCCAATAACGCAGGCGGCGACCAAAATAAAGTCCGTAAAGTAACTGATCATTACATCCCTCCTAATATTTTCAAGTTGTTATTGATTCTATTGTAGTGGATAAGAGAAAGCATTGAAAGTAAAAACAAGTGAAAAGGAGATGGAATCATGAATTGGTATGAAAAATTAAATCAATATTTCCCTATCGAGGAAATGAAGTCCAAAGAGCATATAGACGTCCTATTGAAGGATAAGAAAGAAATATATATAAAAGATGAAGGGCCTGACCATGTTTTATTATATGTTGAAGGAGAAGAGTTTATATTCATCGATTATCTATTTGTATCCAAGAATTCACGGGGGCAGGGATTGGGAAGGAAATTGATTCAAAAACTGCAAGCGAAAGAAAAAACGATTTTATTGGAAGTCGAGCCAATCCAAGAAAATGATGACGATTCCTTTAAAAGGCTGCGGTTTTATAAAAGGGAAGGATTCGAACATGCCTCCTCGATCACCTACAGCAGGAAATCGCTTGCCACCATGGAGAATACCCCGATGGAAATCCTATATTGGCCGTCAGATCCCTCAGTTGGAGAGGAAGACGTATTCGATTTCATGAAAGAAATTTATTCTGAAATCCATACCTACAAAGATGACGACCTTTACGGCAAGTCTTATCAAAATGTCGAGGACGTCCTGAGCCTGAATGCCAAGCAGGAAACGAATATTTTTAAAGAGATGGAAGTATAAAAACAAGGGCCGGTCATTCACCGGCCCTTTTGAAATTCCTTTGAAATTCCTTTGAAATTTTGACCAAAGGTTACGAGATTTGGGCTCTTCGAGCCACTATGTTAAGCCGTTTTAGGACCTTGCCATGTCCAAGTGGCCATCTTCTTTACATTCATGGCAGCGAAAGTAAGCATCGCCTGCATCGACAATTTTTTAAGTCCCCTTAAAGTAGTCCAACGCATACCATGCTTTTCTTTTGCATCTGCGAATACACGCTCAATCGTTTCTTTGCGTTTCGCATATATAGGTTTTACCTCTTGATGATGACGCAGATGATCTGCTTCTTCCACATATGCTTGCCAGATATGCCGTGTCACTACTTTTTGATGGTCTTTGCTTTCCGTACACCGTGATAAAAATGAGCATGTTGCACAAATTTGTTTGGGCGATTTGTACTCGCGATAGCCCTCTTTATTTGTTGTTGAGTACTTTAAAGTTTCTCCCGAAGGGCAAAGGTAACAATCAAAGTGTTCATCGTAAACATAGTCATGTTTGCGAAAGAATCCTTCTTTTGTACGAGGACGTGTATAGGGTAAAGCAGGTGTGATTTCTTTGTTAAATAGGTAGCTTGTAATCGCTGGTGTTTTATAAGCTGCATCTGCGGCAACTGCTTCTGGTTTTCCAACTTTCTCAATCACTTGCTCAACAAGTGGCTCCAAAATATGACTGTCATGTGTATTACCAGGTGTTACAATCGTTCCCAATACAAAACCGTTGCCGTCTGCGGCCGCATGGAATGAATAGGCAAACTGTTTTGTTCGTTCATCTTTCACATAGTAGCCACTCTCAGGATCCGTAGTACTTTCTTTAATTGCTTTGGTTTCTTCCTTATCAAATTTATCTGGTGGAAAAGGCTTCTTTCCATGGTTTTCACGATCTTGATTGATTTCTTCTTGAAGACGTCCTTGATACGCTCGTGTTTCTTTACGAACGATTTTCTTTTCAAATTTCCGTTTATTCGCACTGGCTTTCACATGTGTGGAATCCACGAAAACGTGTTCTACACTTATTAACTTTTTATTAGCAGCTGTCATTAAAATGCGACAGAAAATCTGTTCAAACAGGTCTGTATCTTTAAAGCGTCGCTCATAATTTTTTCCGAACGTAGAGAAATGAGGTACTTTATCATGGAAACCATAGCCTAAGAACCAACGGTAAGCCATATTGGTTTCAACTTCTTCAATCGTTTTACGCATGGAACGAATACCGAAGGTATATTGAATGAAAGTCAGTTTAACTAAAATAACTGGATCAATACTTGGGCGTCCTACCTCTGAGTACATATCTTTCACCAAGTCATAAATGAAAGTGAAGTCAATGGCAGCCTCCATTTTACGAACCAAATGGTTCGGTGGCACCAGTTGATCTAAAGTAATCATTTCAAGTTGATCTCGCTGAATAGAATCATGTTTAGAAAGCATCCTCATCACCTCAAGTTTTAATCCTTCAATTTTAAAACAAAAATGACTCCAGTCAAAAGTGTTCTATCTAAATGGTAAGACAAAGTTGATTGGAGCGGGTGTTCGAGACTCCTGCGGGAAAAGCGCGTCTAGGGGAGACCCCGCAGGCAAAGCCGAGGAGGCTCCCCGACCGCCCGCGGAAAGCGAGTGCCTGGAGTGGAAATCAACGTCTAAATTGTACAGGCCATAAAAATAGACAAACTCGATTTTCATCGAGTTTGTCTACAGTCTGCAAGGGCCGGTCATTCACCGGCCCTTTGATTTGTGAAAAAAGAGGGAAACGGGCCGAAATAAATACGCGGAAGCCCGAAAAAAGGGAGAAGCCGGCCGAAAAATTAAGCGGAAAGAGAGCGGATATCAGGAAACAAGGGGTTTTTTTCTGCAGCCACTGTCATTTTTTATAAGGAATGGAATAGGTATAGCTTCTCGGATGGAAATGACGCTGCCTTCTGGGGCTTTCGAATTCCTTTTTTTTACTTTTTGAAGAGTGTGTGCTAAAAGAAGCGTTTTTCATATGAAAGCAGGGATTTGGCCGTCATTAAAGAAAATATATTTAAAGGCTTTTGTTTATTGAAAGGGAAAGGGGGTAGATACAAGTAAAGGGAAAGTAAAATATATGAGGGCCGAATTGAGAGTTAAATGAGAATGACAGCCTGGTATTTTCAATTAGGAAAATGGATTGATAATGTATTACATAAAAATCAGAAAAAGCTATAGTACAGGCAAAACAAGAAGATTTAAAGGGTTTTTTCAAATATCAAAAAGGGTATTCATTTTAAATAAAATAGTGTATAATAAGGTTTATGAAATACTTATTTAAAATTATTTCAAATTAGAGTGGTACTTATGAATACTAATAGTAGATTTCCCCTCATAGATCACCGATTCTATATTTAGGGAGTGTGAGTAAACATGGTAACATTATATACATCACCTAGTTGTACTTCATGCAGAAAAGCAAAAGCATGGTTAGAGGAACATGAGATTGGATATAAAGAACGGAATATTTTTTCAGAACCGTTAACGATCGATGAGATCAAAGAGATACTTCGAATGACTGAAGATGGCACCGACGAAATCATTTCAACACGGTCAAAAACCTTTCAAAAGTTAAATGTGAATTTAGAGAGCCTGCCTCTTCAAGAATTATATAAATTGATCAAGGAAAATCCTGGGTTGCTGAGACGTCCGATTATCCTTGACGAAAAAAGGCTTCAAGTTGGTTACAACGAAGATGAGATAAGACGCTTTTTACCGCGTAAAGTCCGTACTTTCCAGTTGCGTGAAGCACAGCGCATGGTCAACTAATAAAAAGGTCTTTCAAGCTCTGCCAGGAATTGTGCAGGGCTTTTTCTTTATACATAATCGATTCTTTTTCGCTTTTTCCTTTTGTAATCGGGTACAATTATCGATTCTTAGTCAAAAGTGGATGTTTGGTGTTTCCGGGCATATCCTATATTCAGTCTTCATTTAAAGATTAAAGATGAATGAGGTGCACCTCATCTTATATATTGGGCATCATAAGGCAGTGCGGGAAAATGACGGGGTGCACGGTGAGAGTTGCATGCCGATGAATTTTTTTATAGAATGAATGGAATATTAGGCAAACAATTGTTTTTTAGATAAGTAATGTTTTTTATTTCCCTTCTTCAAGGTTTTGTCATAAAATGATGTAAAATAGTCTGTTCAACTGACTAACATGATTTAGAGTATTCACTTACGGGTAAAGAGCTTTAAGGGCAATTTTCGCTTGGGGGTTATTATCCCTTCAAAATGAGAAAGGAAGGGAGAGGGGAATCATGGAAATCGAACGCATTAATGACGATACAGTTAAATTTTATATTTCCTATATAGATATTGAGGAAAGAGGCTTCGATCGCGAAGAAATTTGGTACAGCCGTGAGAGAAGTGAGGAACTTTTTTGGGAAATGATGGATGAAGTGCATCAAGAAGAAGAATTCATGATTGAAGGACCTTTATGGATTCAGGTTCAAGCTCTTGAAAAAGGCTTGGAAGTATTGGTCACAAAAGCCCAGCTTGCCAAGGATGGTCAAAAACTCGAGCTGCCTCTTTCAGATGATAAGTTAAAGGATTTGAATGTATCGGATAAGATGGATACGCTTCTTGATCAACATTTTCATGGTAAGGATGAAGAAAGCGGCATGACATTCGAAGACGGTATGATTGAGTTCATTACAACTTTCGAAGATTTCGAAGATGTCATTTCATTAAGCAAGCGTCATGGCTTGGATGACTGGACAACGAAACTTTATGTTTATCAAAATAAATATTATCTATATATCGAGTTTTCCGAGGCGGAAATCGACGAGGAAGAAATCGATAATGTTCTAAGCCTTTTATTGGAATACAGCCAGGAGTCACCAATAACGGTGCATATGCTTGAAGAGTACGGGAAAATAGTTATTGAAAATGATGTATTCTCAACGGTCGATAAATATTTCGCCTAAATGTTGAGGCCGATTTCAGTAGAAATCGGCCTTTTCCACCTATGTGCCTGCGTTAGTTAATTGGAGGTAGCTTATGTGAAGAATATAGTTGGCATCACCCTGCTTTTCCTCTTGTTGGTCTGCCCTTGGTTTTTCCTTATGAATGAAGCCAATGGCGGATTTGTTTTTTATTCAAGCCTTACTTTGACCCTTTTTTTGACAATAATTGGATTTGTCATTTTCCTTGAAAATAGGAATCCATCCCAAACGATTACATGGCTTGTTGTTTTTGGTGCTTTTCCATTCCTCGGCTGCATTTTTTACTTTTTGTTTGGCCGTAATTTCAGGAAAGAAAGGATATTTCGCAAGAAGTATTTCTTGAATAAGCAATCTTTCGTGAAAATAAGCGGAGAAGCGGAACATCACGAACGGATAAAGGAAATGGGCGAAAGCTCACAGCAGTTAATCACCCTTGCGAATAGGCTGGGGAATAGTCCCATTTCATTTGTAACTGAAACGCGGATTTTAAGGAACGGTCAAGAGACATTTTTCAATATTATCGAACAATTAAAAAAGGCGAGACATCATATTCATTTGGAATATTACATCGTCAGGGATGACGGCATCGGCTGTACGTTAAAGGATGTCTTGCTGCAAAAGGCGAGTGAAGGGGTGGAAATCCGTTTTCTCTATGATGCGGTTGGTTCCTGGAGGCTGGCTCGTTCCTATATCGATGACCTTAAGCAGGGTGGAGTCGAGATGGTCGCATTTGGACCTTTGCAGCTTCCTTTTTTAAACAATACGTTCAATTTCCGTAACCATCGAAAGATCATTGTGATTGATGGTTCTGTCGGATTCGTGGGCGGACTCAATATCGGAGATGAATATTTGGGTCACGATTCAAAATTTGGTTATTGGCGTGATACTCATCTTATCGTAAAAGGAGAAGCGGTCCGGACATTACAGCTCATTTTTTTACAGGATTGGTATTACAGCACCAATCATAGCTTTTTAACGGATGAATATCTTATGGCCGACATGCCGCCCCTAGATGATCATGGCGGAGTCCAATTGATTGCCGGCGGTCCGGACAGTGAGTGGACGGTCATTAAAAGCATATTTTTCAAGATGATCACTTCGGCAGAAAAGTCTGTCTGGATCGCTTCCCCCTACTTCGTTCCTGATGACGATATCCTTCAAGCGTTGAAGGTAGCCGCTTTAAGTGGTCTGGATGTCAGACTGTTAGTGCCGATGAACCCAGACAAACGGATCGTATACCATGCTTCGAGAACCTATTTTCCGGAAATGCTTGCTTCGGGGGTGCGCATATTCCAATATAGTGAGGGTTTCATGCATAGTAAAATCATCATTGTTGATGGTCAGTTGGCTTCGATCGGGACAACCAATATGGATATGAGAAGCTTTCATTTGAATTTCGAGGTCAATGCCTTTCTCTACAGAACGGAAAGCACCCAACAGCTTGTTAATGATTTTGTGGAGGATTTGAAGGTATCTCAAGAGGTGGAAATGGATGCGTTTTCCAAGCGTAATGTTGGATTGAAAATACTTGAATCCACCTGCCGATTACTTTCACCGCTTCTTTAAAGGATGCCGTTTCCGTTATATGCCGATCAGGCATTTTTTTTTTGAATTGAAAGGGATTGATGGAGGTGCAAGCGAATGTTATGTGGGAGGAGGAGATTTATGCTGACTGCGATAAAAAAAGATGGAACATGGATTACCCTTCCTGAAAAGATGCCAGCTAACTTGCTGATGCAATGGAGGAGATCGGGGAAATATTACTGTCCATGCTGTAAATCGGAAATGTCGATAAAAGCCGGAGAGGTCAGAATTCCCCATTTTGCACACAAAAATAATCATTCGTGCCATGCATCCTCGGAACCGGAATCCGCCTATCATTTAAGCGGAAAACGAAAATTGTTTCAATGGTTTTTGTCACATGATTATCAAGTCGAACTGGAAGCTTACCTTCCTGACATTAAGAAAAGGGCCGATATTTTGGCAACGGTAGGAGGCATCCGCTATGCAATCGAATTCCAATGCTCGACCATCCCCGAGATCGAATTCATTGACCGAACTGAAGCCTATCGAAGCATGGGCATCAAGCCGATTTGGATTCTTGCGGCAAATTGCCTAAAAAGGAAAAATAAGCATGAATTCCAGTTATCCGATTTTCAATGGCTTTTTGTCACTGGCAGTTACCAGCACCCTTTCCTGTGGATGTTCTGTCCCGAATCCAACCAATTATCAGCATTAAAGAACTTAACGCCTTTTTCCCCCAGAACCGTCTTTGCCGAATTGACGACTGCTCCTTTGAAGTTCCTTACCCCTCATAAATTAATACCGCGAAAATGCTCCCGCTTCCCTTTTCTTCCTGCTTGGAGACAAAAACGAAAGAATTGGTGCCTGCATGTCGTGAAAAACGCACGCAGAGGCGACCCTTTTCTTAAAGGGCTCTACCTACACCGTTTGGCGGCTGCAACCATTCCAGTTGAAATAGGGATTCCCGTTAAGGGGATGTTATTGATCAAGACTGCGGCAGTTGAATGGCAGGCATGGATTTACATGGATGTGTTTGGAAAGAAAAGACCTGGGGAAATGATTTACATGAAGGATGTTATCCGTCATTTCCGGAATCATGCAAGGACTGGAAAAATAAAATTCAGGACGTTACCATTGCTTCATGATAAGTCTGCGGAATATCCATTAAGGCAACATCTTCTACTATTGGAGAACATGGGCTACATCATGAAGGTGGCCGAAGGTGAATTCACCGTTGAAAAACGCATGTCCGTTCCCTCGAACAGTGAAGAAGGACAAATGCTGGAAGAAACTTTCTATCATGAGCATAAGTTGATGATTGAAAAGGGAAATATCCAGTATAATGAGGGGTGATACTCTTTTGTCCTTGAATTGAGGAGAAAGGGCAGGATTATTTTCGTTAATGGAGAAATAGTAATAAGACTGGGGATTATAACTCGAACAAAGCATGGATGCCCTGGTACCGACTGAAGTGTTTGATCCGGTGTCATTTGATTGGCCGAGTGGCAAGTTTCTATAGAATGGAGAGGGATTTTTTTATGGTGCAGGAAACAAAAGTGAATACTTTACCGGCAAGAAATGAAATAGCTGCTGAAGATACTTGGAGACTTGAGGATATCTTCGCAACCGAGGAAGATTGGGAAGCTGCCTTTAAAGAAGTGAAAGAGGATCTCAAAAAAGCGGATGCACATAAAGGGATGCTTGGCGAGAGTGCAGAAAAGTTATTTGCCGCTCTTCAACTTCAAGATGAAGTGTTCGAAAACCTGGGCAAAGTGTATTCTTATTCACATATGCGCAATGATCAAGATACGGCCAATCCTTTTTACCAAGGGATGGAAGACCGGGCGAAAGCTTTATATGCCCAGGCAGCCGCCGCATTTTCCTATATGGTTCCGGAACTGTTGAGCATCGATGAAAGCAAAGTGGCGGGGTTTTTGGAAGAAAAAGAAGAACTGAAACTCTATAAACATTCATTAGAGGAAATAAGTCTTCAAAGGCCCCATATCCTAACGGCAGAACAGGAAGAATTATTGGCACAGGCATCAGAGGTACTCGATGCATCAGGCAATACATTCGGCATGCTTAACAATGCTGACTTGAAATTCCCGACGATCAAGGATGAAGAGGGAACTGAAGTGGAGATCACGCACGGACGGTATATCCGTTTTCTTGAAAGTGAAGACCGCCGTGTACGCGAGGAGGCCTTCAAAGGGGTATACAGCAAGTATGGAGAGTTCCGCAATACCTTTGCCTCTACCCTGTCTGGAGAGGTCAAGAATCATAACTTCAATGCAACGGTTCGGAAATATGATTCAGCACGCCATGCCGCTTTAAGCAGCAATAACATCCCGGAGACCGTATACGATAACCTTGTCAAAACGGTTAATGACAATCTGCCGCTGCTGCACCGTTACCTTGAATTGCGTAAGAAGGTACTCGCTTTGGATGAACTTCATATGTATGATCTATTCACTCCGCTCGTAAAAGAAGTGAAGATGGAAGTGACCTATGAGGAGGCAAAAGATTATGTCCTTAAGGGTCTTGCGCCTCTAGGCGAGGATTATTTAAATGTGTTGAAAGAAGGGTTTGAAAACCGTTGGGTCGATGTACATGAAAACAAGGGGAAACGAAGCGGCGCCTATTCCTCCGGTACATATGGCACGAATCCATACATTTTAATGAATTGGCAAAATAACGTCAATAACCTATTCACGCTCGTTCATGAGTTTGGGCATTCAGTCCATAGCTACTATACACGCAAATGTCAGCCATATCCATACGGGAACTACTCGATATTTGTTGCGGAGGTCGCCTCGACTTGCAATGAAAACTTATTGAATGATTATTTACTAAATACGATTGAAGATGAAAAGAAACGCATTTATTTATTGAATCATTATCTTGAAGGCTTCCGTGGAACATTGTTCCGTCAAACGATGTTTGCGGAGTTTGAACATACGATCCACTTAAAAGCGCAGAATGGGGAAGCGTTGACAGCCGATATGCTCACGAAGGAATATTATGAGTTGAATAAGAAATACTTTGGCGAGAATGTGACCATTGATGAGGAAATCGGGTTGGAATGGGCACGCATCCCACATTTCTACTACAATTATTATGTTTATCAATATGCGACAGGAATCAGTGCAGCAACAGCCCTAAGCAAGCAGATCCTTGAAGAAGGCGAACCAGCAGTCACAAGGTATTTGGAATTCTTGAAATCGGGCAGCTCCGACTATCCAATCGAAGTACTCAAAAAGGCTGGAGTCGATATGACAAAAGCCGAGCCTGTACAAGAAGCCATGAATGTATTCGAAGAGAAGTTAAATGAATTGGAAGAGCTATTGAATCAATAGGATACAGAAGGGACCCGGCAAGCTCCGGGTCCTTTTTGGGATGTAGGTTATAATCCTTTAAACCGATTCCTCTGATTCCTGCTGTGAAGGATGATGAAAAAAACAAAAAATAAAATGGGCGAGGAGAAATAAAGGGGAATGAGGTCCATGATTCCGAGTAGCTGGACAAATAACGATCCTATCAAGAGTATCAGTAATATAACGCCTTTCAAAATGGCACCTCCAACCTGATGCAGAAAAAAGACCTCTGCTCCTATAGTAGATTTTATGTCTTGGAATAAGCAGTATTCTAAGAATATGACAAAAATGTGAAATGTCGCACAAAGTTCTTGCAATTGTCGTGCATAACCTGCTATAGTACAGATATAGAAGTTCTCACATCCCAAACATATACCCCTTTGTTTGAAAGTCGTGAAATTTCTCCCATCCCCTTTATTCGTATAAATAGGAAAAACCCTGACAGATTTTACGATTTGTCGGGTTTTTTTTTGTTGAATTGCTTAATAATTGGGTATATAAGTAAAAGAGGCAACCAGTAATGAAAAGTAAAAGTTTTAAAATGCATATAAATGTGATTTATTTCACAAGATAGAGCTTGTTTTTTAATAGGTGTAAATAAATGAAATCATAACAAAAAACTTGTTATCGCAAGGATGGGTGAAGATAAACATCGATTATGTGAACAAATTGTGAAATGTTACACAAGGACTTGATACGTGGATGGGTTATCTGTTATAGTTACTATTGTGAAGTGAATCACATACAAACTTATACCCCTTTGTTTGATCGTGAAAAATTTCTCCCATCCCCTTATTTCTTATATAAAAAACCATGCAATCGTTCGATTGCATGGTTTTTCCCTTTTCATGATTGCTTCTTTGTATATCTCCAGAACGTCCCATATTTAGCTGGAATTTTCTCAGCCAGCTGTTTTAATACAAGCTTCTTCATTTCCAGTTCGACGTTAGTTTTGTTCATATTATAGACCGTTTCGATTTCCTTGGTCGCCACGAGTTTGAAGCAGCTTAAGAAATCTTCAAGAGAGGGCGGTTTGGCAGGTGCCGGAAGGCCATTCAGCATATCTTCTAAAATTTGAACATATACCTCGTAAGAATAGACGCCCGAAACCTTGATTCCTTCTTCTTCGATATTTTGATTGAAGAAGACAAGTGAAGGGATTTCCGTCACTTCCATTTCACTTGTGATTTTCAGATCACATTGAAAGCCCTTGGCAGCGCTTGACGAGTTGATGTCGTATAGGAATTCCTCGACATCCAATCCAACCATTTCGGCACACTCCGTCAAAACATCGATATTGGAAATGTCCTTTTTCCCGATGAATACATATTCTTGAAGCTGCCTTAAGAAGCGAATGGCCAATTTCCGGCCCTGTAATTCAGCTGCTTTTATGGCGATGGAAGCAGTATATGGAGAAGAGATTGGGTTTTCGGACCAGAGGCTTCCGTCACAGGACATTCCCGAGCGGCTGGCCGTCTTTTCCCAAACTTGAGCAAGGTTTTCATAATTTTTATTTTTCCCCATATTAAGAGAATCAATTTTACCGCTTAAAACATGGCGTAAGCTGAATAACTGACCATATTCTATCTGTAATTTTCTAATAATTGGTTCTAAGCCCCAGCATTCGGGACAAAGCGGATCAACAAAAACATAAATTTCAATTGGCTTTTTTCCTATATCATAGCAATGCTGTGTTTTAATCCAATCGGAAATATTGAAAACTGGTTTATGTGCGCTCAACTGCCTTCTCCTTTCCCGTCCATACCGGATGTATTGATCATATGCTGTGCCGTCAAATAGAGGCGGTGATAGAAAAATTCCCTCATTTCACCCTTAAGTCCCACTTCGTCCATGGCATGATACATGCATGATAACCATGCCTTGGCACGTTCTGGTGTAATTTCAAAAGGCATATGTCTTGCCCGCAACATGGGATGGCCATGTTCTTCGGTATATAAAGACGGACCGCCTAGATATTGAGTCATGAATTGTTTTTGTTTACGGACCGTTTCCGTTAGATCGTGAGGGAAAATCGGCTTCAAATCAGGATGTTGACTAACGTTGGAGTAAAACACATCAATTAACCTGTGTAATTGCCCTTCTCCAATTATTTCATATGGTGTAGGGTTTCCCTGCATCATGTTGATTACTCCTTTTAAAGAAAAATGGTTGATATTATTCATATTTTATCAATGACGTCCTGATATAACAAATATATAGCTTGAAGAAAATTTTACATCTGTAGTATGACACAGCGGGAGAAGGGGGGGAAGCCGGGTCTAGGTTGCACTGCTGGAGGTAGTGAGTGAACATGAAAAAACTGACCCCCGAATACTAGAAGGGTCAGTTATCATTAACTTAAAAATGTCCCGTAAACGCTTTGAACATAATTCTTTGTTTCTTTGAATGGTGGAATGCCGTTATATTTATCCACATTTCCCGGTCCTGCGTTATAAGCCGCAAGGGCGAGTTGGATGTTTCCGTCATAACGGGCCATCATCTGGCTTAAATATTTACTTCCGCCCATGATGTTTTGTTCGGGATCCGTGGCATCATTCACTCCAAGGCTTCTGGCGGTTGCGGGCATTAATTGCATAAGCCCGGCCGCGCCGGCGTAACTGACCGCTTTAGGGTCAAAGTTCGATTCCTGTTTGATGACCGACTTAATCAGCTTTTCCGGGAGCTTATACAAAGTGGCTGCCTGGCTGATGATTTCATCGTAATTTGATCCGGTTTCGCTCATCTCCCGTCCTGCCGGGGCAGGGGAGACAGGGGTGTTGGGGACCATCGATGCTGCGTCCCTTGATTGAAGGATGGAGTTCGCTTCCGTTTCCACAGTGGATAATAACGAACCCAATCTTTGCGACGCGCCGTCTAGCGTATCACCCGATACGAGTTCAGACAGCATGTCCTGAAAAATCGATTGCGATGAAGGCATATTTGTATGGTTTTTATTTGTGAATGGCTGTAGGGCCTGCAATTCGATAAAAGTTTTGAAATCCTGTACTTTCAAACTCCTCACCTCCGATTGTGGTTCAAGCAGGATTAATCCCTGAATTTGGCACGATAAAACCTCTTAACTTTATTTTCGGTTTTTCTTTCAGGAATTTGAAGGGTTTGAAGCAGGGTTAGGAAAATATTTTTCCCCGCCTTTGCGTCCGTCACTTCGTATTCAAGCTCAAAGTCCTCTTGATTTAGATATGAGCTATGATCCAAGACGAGCAACCCCTGCTTGTATGGGAATTCAAACCTGTCCGTCTGCAGAGTCCCGAAGCAGGCAAAGGCTCCCGGATCGAATCCCTCTGCCGTGAGGAGCCGTAAGATCAGCCCTTCAGGGAAAGTGCCATGCTTCAGAAACGCTGTGGCAGCTTCGGCGGTGATGTCTTGGTTGGTTTCCAATAGTCCCTCTGTAGCGGGCTGCTTTAAAGTCAATTCATAACGATTGTTTTTCTCCCGAATCCGGAGCGCAGAGCTGCGTTTTTTCAATTCGAATTCAGATGTATCGAAATAATGATTATGCTGTGATGTAAAATCGGCGGCATCGATCTCGAAATGATCGATCAGCTGCCGGAATTCTTTTTCGTCCAAAAGGTTTTTAAACTCGATTTCTATATGCTGGTCCATTTGTTTCTCCCTTTCTGATCTTTAATTTAAATCAATCATATAAGAACCAGTCCGGCTGTCAAATGGAAGGCAATAAATTTTCGCTATTGTACTTGAATATTTAGGAATCATTTGCAGGTTATGATAAAATATAAACGTTGAACACATGATGTGGATTCCATAAAAAGAGAACTCATACATATTTTTTATCAGTGAAGGATTTCATCGGATCCAGGGTTGAAGGCAATGTGTCCTATAACCGCTGGATAAGGAGAGAGCGTCCTGCCCATACCAGAGTTGAACAGGCGCTTTTTAGATAGATATAGGTGGTGTGGCAATGGAGAGTTGGGACGATTTCTTGGCGCCTTATACACAGGCTGTCGAAGAATTGAAGGTTAAGCTAAAGGGATTAAGGAAGCAGTTTGAGCGTGAGAATATTCACTCCCCCATCGAATTTGTTACGGGCAGGGTAAAGCCGATTGTCAGCATTTTGGATAAGGCAAGTCTGAAGGACATTCCGATTGATAAATTGGGAACCGAGATTCAGGATATTGCAGGTCTTAGGATGATGTGCCAGTTTGTGGATGATATCGCACAAGTGGTTGAACTGTTACGTGGCCGCAATGATTTCGAGATCGTTGAGGAAAGGAATTATATTTCCCATAAAAAAGCAAGCGGCTACCGTTCTTATCATGTGGTCATACGTTATCCGGTCCAGACGATACATGGCGAAAAAAATATCCTTGCCGAAATTCAAATCAGGACACTCGCAATGAATTTTTGGGCGACGATTGAACATTCGTTAAATTATAAATATAAAGGCATTTTTCCGGAAGATATCCAACTGCGGCTGAAACGTGCGGCTGAAGCGGCTTTCCTGCTTGATGCAGAGATGTCGCAGATCCGGACGGAAATCCAGGAAGCACAGCGCCTTTTTTCAAGGAAGAAAGATTCTTGAACGCATGAAATAGTAAATAC
Organism: Peribacillus sp. FSL E2-0218; assembly: GCF_037992945.1. Lineage (NCBI taxonomy): Bacteria > Bacillati > Bacillota > Bacilli > Caryophanales > Bacillaceae > Peribacillus > Peribacillus sp. FSL E2-0218. The sequence continues at coordinate 1,361,774 of NZ_CP150304.1, forward strand.
AAAGTTATCTAAAGGTAAGGTGGGATTACATGAAATTTGCGATTACGTCAAAAGGGGATGCAAAATCGAATACCTTGATGCAAAGGATGCGAACGTATCTCCAGGACTTTCAGTTGGACTATGACGAGGATCAGCCGGATATTGTCATTTCGGTCGGCGGTGATGGCACATTATTATATGCTTTCCACCGTTATAAGAATCGTTTGGACAAAACGGCCTTTGTTGGTGTGCATACTGGGCATCTGGGTTTTTACGCGGATTGGACGCCGGATGAAATAGAAAAATTGGTGATAGCGCTAGCAAAAACCCCCTTTCAAATTGTGGAATATCCTTTGCTGGAAACGATTGTCCGCTATCAGCATGGAGGACGTGAGGCCAGGTTTTTGGCTTTGAATGAATCGACAGTCAAAAGCGTTGAAGGCACGCTCGTGATGGATGTCGAGATACGCGGCCAGCATTTCGAAACGTTCCGTGGGGATGGTCTGTGCATCGCGACCCCATCGGGCAGCACGGCATATAATAAGGCTCTTGGGGGAGCCATCGTCCACCCATCCATCGATGCCATCCAGATCACCGAATTGGCATCCATCAATAATCGTGTGTTCAGGACTGTCGGTTCGCCGCTATTGCTGCCGGCGCACCATACGTGTATGTTCCGGCCTGTGAATGCGGTCAATTTTCAAATTACCATCGATCATTTAACCCTTCTTCAAGAGGATGTAAAGTCGATTCAGTGCCGAGTGGCTGATGAAAAGATCCGCTTTGCCAGATTCCGCCCTTTTCCATTCTGGAAAAGAGTGCATGATTCATTCATTGCTAATTAAGGAGATAAACTCATCTCATGTCAAATCAAAATTTTTCTTTGACTTGGTCGGTTCTTGAAGAGGATTCCGGATCTTTATTGCGAGAGTTTCTCAGCAAATGCGATATTTCAAAGCGGGCATTAACGGATATTAAGTTTAAAGGCGGATCTATCTTGGTGAATGGCATTATCGTCACCGTCAGGGAACGTATTGAAGCTGGGGATGTCGTGACGGTCATATTTCCCCCAGAGCTGGCAAGCGGAGGACTTTTGCCGGAACCGATCCCCCTGGATGTCAAGTATGAAGATGAATTCGTATTGGTGGTGGTCAAGCCGCCTGCCATGAATACCATCCCGTCCCGGGAGCATCCAAATGGCAGTCTGGCAAATGGCTTGGCCGGCTATTATAAGAAAACGGGAATACAGGCAACGATCCATATCGTTACAAGGCTGGATAGGGATACGTCCGGACTTGTTTTAATTGCCAAGCATCGGCATATCCATCATCTTTTGAGTGGGCAGCAAAAAATGGGCCAGGTGAAACGGAGATACCAAGCCATTTCCGAAGGGCTTGTTGCCGGGCCTGGAGGTGTGGTCGACGCCCCTATCGGAAGGAAATCGACGAGCATCATTGAACGGGAAGTCCGCAACGATGGCAGGCATGCCCGTACGTTATTCCAGGTATTGGCACACACTGCTTCCCATACATTCCTCAAATTGGAACTCCAAACCGGGCGGACGCACCAAATCAGGGTGCATATGGCTCATATCGGGCATCCCCTGGCAGGTGATGATTTATATGGAGGCAGCAGGACGGAAATCAATCGCCAAGCCCTTCATTGTTTTGAATTGAAATTTTTGCATCCCTTCACGAAGAGGATGATGTTGTTTCAGGAAGAGCTGCCTGAAGATATGAAGAATTTGCTCGAAGTGAAGTGAGAAATGTGATTCCTTTCATCAGGACAGTGCTGGAGTAATCGAAAACAAGCGAATGAAAAACATTCATAGAAGCAAAAAAACTCACCAAGTTGGCGAGTTTTTTTGATTAATCGAAAGAAGTCCTGAATTTTTCTGCTAGGTAGGGCATGGAAGAAGGTACATCTTGAAGTTCCATTTCAGGATAACGGATCGCTGTCAATTTGCCGCCGAAGACGCAGCCGGTATCAATGTTGTATGTACGATTGACTTGTCGGGCATTTGGGACTGGTGTATGTCCATACACGATCCAGGCATCTCCTTCGTAGGACCGGGCCCAATCCTTTCTGATCGGAGAACCGTCTGGATGTTTGGAGCCGTTGATATCACCATAGAGAACGAAGGTTTTCACCTTACTCCCATATTGGCCGATATACTCCCTCCGGATGCCGGCATGCGCAATGATTAAACGGCCATCATCCAGGTGTTGATAGAGGGGGGAGCGTTCATATAATTCCATGAATTTTTTGCGGATCTTCTTTTGTTCCCGAATGCTCCGGGATTGATATTCAGCTACTGTAGTCTCCAATCCATGTGATACTTGGACCTTATTGCCCGACAAATAACGATACAGCTTATTGCAATGATTACCTGGGGCATATTTTGCAAGTTTTTGATTTATGACCAATTCATGGACAACCTCGATCACCTGGAGGGAGCTTGGGCCGCGGTCTGTCAAATCGCCAACAAATCCAAGAATCCTGCCGGAAGGATGGATTGGTATCCCGGTTTCCCACGTATAGCCCATATTTTTTGTTAGCTGCTTGAATTCGGGGAAGCATCCGTGAATGTCCCCGATGATATCGATGTTCATTAGTCACATCCTTTGTTTGTTTTGTATATGTTTATGGTATTAGTATAGTATTAATAAAAAAAATAAAATATAAACGAAGAAATTAAAAAGTGCGTTTTAGGAGGTGTATAGGTATGGAGGAGATGAAGGAACTGGAAAAAGAAAGTAAACAAACGAATCATGACCTTTTGCATGAAGCTCTTGAAACGGAGAATTTGGATAAATTCCGTACGGAGTTCCTTGACATGCATCCATATGATCAGGCTCAATTTTATACAAGCTTGTCGGACGAATCAAGGTCCATCGTTTACAGGTACTTGTCACCTGAAGAAATGGCGGACCTTTTTGAAAATATTGAAATAGAGGAAGAGGATTACGAAAGTCTGCTTGCAGAAATGAATCCTTCCTATGTAGCCGATATGCTTTCGCATATGTATGCCGATGACGCTGCAGATGTGTTGAATGAGATCAATGATGAACAGGCTGTCAGCTATTTGACGATCATGGATGATGAAGCAGCCAGTGAAATCCAGGAGCTTTTAAATTATGAGGAATCAACGGCAGGAAGCATAATGACGACGGAGTTCATCGCCATTGAGGCGAATGAAACGGCTCGTTCGGCATTGCAGATTTTAAAAAGGGAAGCCCCCCAAGCAGAAACGATCTATTATGTCTTCGTCATAGATGAAGAAAAGAGACTGTTGGGGGTGTTATCGCTCCGTACCTTGATTATCGCTGATGAAGATGCTTTGATCAGCGATTTGATGGATGACCGGGTCGTATCCGTACCTGTCTCGGAGGACCAAGAAGAGGTGGCCCGTAAAATACGGGATTATAATTTCCTCGCCGTACCAGTCGTCGATTTTCAAAATCATCTGTTAGGAATCATTACGGTAGACGACATCATTGATGTAATGGATGAAGAAGCATCCGATGATTATTCTAAATTGGCAGGAATTTCAGATCTGGACCATGTTGATAAAAGTCCGTTCTCTGCTGCGAAGAAACGGTTGCCGTGGTTGGTGATCTTATTGTTTTTAGGCTTATTGACTGCAAGTTTAATCGGTCGATTCGAGGAGACGCTCAGCCAAAAAGCGATTTTGGCCGTTTTTATTCCATTGATTGGCGGTATGGCCGGTAATACCGGTACACAAGCACTGGCAGTAGCCGTAAGAGGGATCGCAACAGGGGATTTGGAACAGGAAAGCAAATGGAAGCTGGTGCTCCGAGAGGCTGGAACCGGGCTCATCATCGGACTTACATGCGGAATATCGATCATTTTCATCGTCTATTTTTGGCAGCATGATATAATGCTTGGATTATTGGTGGGCATTTCAATTTTCATCACGTTAATCGTAGCCACGCTTGCAGGTTCGATCGTCCCGCTTCTCATGCATAAAATGAAGATCGACCCAGCTGTAGCTTCCGGACCCTTCATTACGACGATCAACGATCTGATCAGCATCCTGATTTATTTCGGATTGGCGACATTGTTCATGGGCTATTTACTGTAACTTGAAGGATGCAGGCCTCGGTGAGAAAACGGTGTTTTTATTAATGAAAATTTGATATACTGTCATTAGTAGCAGGTACTAATAACTTGTATTAAAAATAGGAGGTCACAAGATGACTTTTTCACTAGAAGGAAAAACGTTTGTCATAATGGGTGTAGCGAATAAAAGAAGTATTGCATGGGGAGTTGCCCGTTCCTTACATAAAGCAGGTGCAAAACTGATATTCACATATGGAAAAGAGCGTACGGAAAAAAGCGTAATCGAACTATCTTCCACGTTGGAAGGTGAGCCTTCCATCATATTACAATGTGATGTAACGAAGGACGAGTCTATCGAGGCATGCTTTGCAGCCATTAAGGAAAAGGTAGGCATCATCCACGGTGTCGCCCATTCGGTCGCTTTTGCGAACAAGGAAGAACTGGACGGAGAGTTCGTCAACACAAGCCGTGAAGGATTCTTGCTTGCCCACAATATCAGTTCTTTCTCTTTAACGGCTGTAGCCAAAGCAGCGAAAGATCTCATGCCTGAAGGCGGCAGCATAGTCACGATGACGTACCTTGGCGGTGAACGCGTCATGCCGAACTATAATGTAATGGGTGTGGCTAAGGCTTCGCTTGAAGCCAATGTCCGTTACCTATCAAGCGATCTTGGCAAAGATAACATCCGTGTGAATGCCATTTCGGCCGGCCCGATCCGTACGTTATCGGCCAAAGGGGTCCGTGACTTCAATAGCATCCTGAAGAAGATTGAGGAAGAGGCACCTCTTCGCCGCACAACGACTCCTGAAGAAGTCGGCGATACGGCCCTCTTTTTATTAAGTGATATGTCCCGCGGCATTACCGGCGAAAATATCCATGTCGATTCTGGATATCATATTATGGGGTAATGACAGCAAATCCAAAAAGGGATTCGGAATGAAAACATTCCGGATCCCTTTTGATTTTCCTCAAGCATTTTTGACGGGGGCTATCTTAAATCAAACCGCTCTCTAAAATCCGCTTGAACCTGGCTCCTAGATGAAGCTGGTGTTGCAACCACAATGAGGAGGACTAACTATAAAGAAAGGGAGCGAGATACTCCCTCAATAGAATGCGGGACTAAAGGAAACCCCCACTGCCGTGGCCGGACGTGGCCTTAATATAGGAGTGGCTGCTATGGCAAGAAACGGTTGTAGTCCTATTCCGTCAATAGGTGAGCAAACGGGGCTTCAGCTTATTCTTCATTAAACCATAAAAAGCAGGGAAGATGAATTCTCCCTGCGCAGCCTCTTATTTAATCCAAGAAATGTGATTGGAAAAATTCCAATTGATAGTCCAATGTTAGAGGGTCATTGAATATAAACTCGTTACCATTTGCTTCGAATACATGATTTTCTTTCACTGCAGGCATTTGTTTGTAAACATCGGTGTTTTGGAAAGAGTTATCTTGATCCCTATATTTGCTAATGACCAAATAGTCGCCGACATATTGGGGCAGTACTTCCAAGGAAATCGAATAATAGCCTTCCTTATGGACCATTTCCTTTACTTTGTCGGGCATTTTTAATCCCATTTCTTGATAGAGGACCTCGGTGCCCCTTCCCCAATTATCTCCAAACACAGCAAGCTGCTTATCATAGCTTTCCACCACTGTAACGGTAGCATCTTCCCCGATTTTTTCTTTAATTTGCTTTCCGGCTGCCGCCGCACGTGATTTATAATCATCAATCCAAGCTTGTGCTTCTTTTTCCTTGTTCAGCAGCTTACCGATTTCCAAATGCTGTGATAAATAATCCACTTTACCGTATGTATAAGTTACAGTAGGGGCAATTTCCTTCAACTTATCCAAATTTTTGGTAGTGCTTGCACCGATGATCAAATCTGGATCCAATTCGATTATTTTTTCCAATTCATCTTCTGATACCGATTGTACGTCTTTTAATTTTTTTTTGAACCTTGGGTTCATTTTGGACCAAGGTTCTACACCAACTAAATTTACTCCAAGTGACATGACATCTCCCGCATAAGATGCTAAAACGATAACCCGTTTTGGGTTTGCAGGGACCTCAATCGCACCATTTTCCGACTGATAGGTAATCGTATTTTTTTTGTTTTTTTCGCTCGATGTTTTTTCAGTGGCTGCATTGCCGCAGGCACTGACTAAAAGCGTAAAGATGAAGACGATGGGTAAAAGTATTTTTTTCAAAATGAAGTTCTCCTTATAGTAAAATATTTTTTGCCTTGTGGATCCTGCCGAAGGTTTCCTTTCTCTAAAAAGTGTTTGTTCACCAATAGATGAGAATGATAATCAATAACAATTAAAGTTTAATCTTCATTTTCAATTAAGTCAATGTTAAAAAATTATTATCCCGACGTCCTATGCTTGGCTGAAACCGATTATTCCGCGGTCACATCTTACGCATAAAAAAAGCTTATTTTCATATAAATGATACATAGAGCAGATATTCCATTGTCTAGACACAATCAGCTTAAACCTGCTTTCAGCCCTATTGGGGCCAATGAAAAAGGAGGAGGGGCATCATATGGACGTGAAGAAAGTCGATCTGCCTTGTGCTATCGGGAAACGAACCGTATATGACATGAAGGGCCATAAGCCATTTAATGAAAAAAATATCAGCACGTCATATAGTGCCGAGGAATTGGTGGAGCTATTGTCCCGACTCCCAGCCTTTGCACCCAAGCCCGTTTGTAAATTCATCATCAATGGCCGTACATTATTTGGGAAATTGGAATATAAAAAGAAATCCGATTTGTATATAAGGCATAAATTTGGGAAAAAGGTTGTTCAATACGATATGAAGCAGCTGCAGTCTGTCGATATTCTGAAATATTAAGGAGGAAGAACATGGCAGAGAGGAATGACGATAAACAATCCAAGCCGCTTTTATATGTCGATTCATCAAAGATTTCCGATCAGCGAGGAAATATGCAAACGGATTTCCGGACGAAAAAGAGTACGGCTCCTGATACCGTTGAGCCAGAGCTTCAGGAAGAACAGCATGGGGAGCAAGAACAAAAGGAAGAAAAAATAGAAGAAGTTAAGCGTGAATTCGGTGTATATGATGCCATGAAGGAAATCGAAACGGAAATGACCGCGATCAGGAACATAACCAATCAATATATTCCTGTGCAAACGCCATCCGAGCAGACGGAGCCCCCTCAACAAGCAGAAAAGGAAACGGTAAAGCCAGAAAAGAAAAAGCGGAAAAAAATCGAGAAAAAAGAATCTTCTCGCGATATCATAACGCGATTATCCCAACATCAAGGATTCCCGAAGCCATTGTGTGAAGCGGTAATGAACGGAGAAACACTTCGGTTCCACGTATTGGGGATTAAGGGGGAATCGGTGAAGATTAAAAGGGGCAACCGTATTCACTTTGTCGCTCTTCCTGATATCATCGATGCCAAAATAATTGAAGAACCGAAGTGAAGGGGGCAATAGAGAATGTTTCTCCCGCATAATGAGTTCACCTTGTTTGTACTATTAGGATTGGCCTCCTTCAGGCTGACACGATTGATTGTATTCGATAAAATCATGGAGCCGCTGCGCCGCCCTTTTTTTAAGGAAATAGAGGAAAAGAATGCAGAAGGCGAAGTGGAAATATATTTGCTTCCCAAAGAAAAGGGATTACTTGGCTGGGGAGGACAGTTGCTTAGCTGTTTTTGGTGCGTGGGTGTCTGGGTCAGCCTTTTTTTGGTATTCCTGCACCTGCAAAGTTGGTTCATAGGGGACATAGTGGTGTTGATTCTTGCCGTAGCGGCCGTAGGAGCGATCATTGAGGTCATAATCAGTAAAATTATGGACATTTGATTGGAAACAACTTGTCTCTTCATTCATATAGTAAGTTATAGACTTTAAAGGAGGCGTCATAACTTGAATAAGAAGCAGAGCCCATGGACTTATGCCAAACCGGTGAAAAAGGATCAGCCAATCAAAATCAAGAAAGACTGTGGCTGTAATAATAATAATAAAAATAAAGGCTATTACTGAGTAGAAAAACCTTTCCGTTTAGGGAAGGTTTTTTTATTTCCTAATCCTACCATTCATAAAAAAACCATTAAACAAGAAAATACTAATAGAACGATTAATTAGGATGTGATTCTTTTGTTCAGGAAAAGAAAATATGTGTATCGCAGCTGGATGCTCCTTTTGGTTGCTTTGTGTATGCTGACAGCCTGCAGCAGCCAAGGAGACGGGAAAACGGAGAATCTGGCTCTGATTAAACGGACGAATCCCAAGCCGATGGATATCATCAATGGGATGGATGAAGAAGATGAAAAAGGCCTGATCTCAAAGGTGAAGGAAACGGTAGCAAATGAAGATACGATTTATGACGTTATCGTGGTGAAAAATGAAAAAAAGATTATCGTCGCTTATAAAGTCAAACATTTACAACGTTTCCATATGAAGAAGATTGAAAAGAATGTGACCCAACACCTGGAGGAAAGATTCCCGAAGTATGATTTCATCGTATCGAGTGATTATAAAATCTTTTTGGAATCTTTAAGGTTGAATGAGTTCCTTAAGAAAGAAAACGTTCCTGAGAAAAAGGCACGGAAGAAGTTCAAGGAAATTGAAGAACTTCAAAAAGAATTGATTTAGAAAGCGAGGTTCAGAACGATGAGCGGCAAGGAGAAAACGACTCCCCAACAGGATGCATATAAACAGCTTCAAGGAAAGCATGAAATTAAAAGACCGATAGTGAAGAATTGTTTGAAGGCTTTTTTGATAGGAGGGATCTTCTGCATGGTGGGACAAGCGATTTCTTACTTTTATATTTACTTTTTCAACTTTACCGAACAGACAGCTGGAAGTCCAACCACTGCGACCATGGTATTCCTGGCCCTATTGATGACAGGCTTCGGCTTCTACGATCGAATTGGGCAGTTCGCTGGGGCAGGGAGTGCAGTCCCGGTTACCGGGTTTGGTAATGCAGTCATTTCAGCGGCCATCGAACATAGGACCGAGGGGTTCGTGTTAGGGGTCGGATCGAATATGTTCAAATTGGCAGGCTCGGTCATTTTATTTGGAGTATTTTCAGCCTTTGTCGTGGCGTTGATTAAAACGATTTATTTAATGATTGGGGGCTAAACGGTGTTAAAAGGAAAACAAACATGGATGTTCGCCAATAAACCAGTCATTTTGGAAACAGGAGTAACAGGCGGGCCGTTTGAAGCAAATGGCGAAATCGCGGGCGACTTCGATATTTTGTACGGAGATTTGTGGATGGAGCAGGATTCGTATGAGAAGGCCCATCGCCACTTGATGGAGAAGGCTGTGGAACTTGCATTGGAAAAAGGAGAAATTGAAAAGGAGCAGGTGCAGTTTTTCTTGGCGGGTGATTTAATTAACCAGATTACCCCAACAAGTTTTGCGGCAAGAACGCATGGCATCCCCTACTTCGGGTTGTTTGGGGCGTGCTCCACTTCAATGGAGGGGCTTGCATTGGCTGCCTTCATCACAAATTATGGCGGGGCGAATTACGTGCTGACAGGGGCCTCGAGCCACAATGCAGCCGTTGAAAAGCAATTCCGCTATCCGACTGAATATGGAGGGCAAAAACCTCCTACAGCTCAGTGGACGATAACGGGAGCGGGGGTGGCACTGGTCGCTCCGAATGGAAGCAGGCAAGGCGAATACCCGCATGTGGTTTCGGCCACGATCGGCAAGGTCATTGACATGGGGCTGAAGGATCCGTTCAATATGGGGGGAGCGATGGCCCCGGCTGCCGTCGATACGATCCTTGCCCATTTCAAAGATACGGGATTGGGTCCGGATGATTATGATTTGGTTATTACCGGTGATTTAGGGCAAGTGGGCAGGGAAACCGCCCTGGATTTATTAAAACAAAAGGGATGTCAAATCAATCAGGAAAAATTCAAAGATTGCGGCTTGATGATTTTTAAAAAGGACCAGCCCGTTTTAGCGGGCGGCAGCGGCGCGGGATGTTCAGCAGTGGTTTTATATGGACATATCCTCAATCAAATGATTTCAGGTCATTATAAAAAAATCCTGCTGGTTGCTACTGGGGCATTATTGTCGCCGTTATCGGTCCAGCAAAAGGAAACGATTCCGTGCATTGCTCATGCGGTATCCATCGAGTATGGGATGAATTCATGAAAAAGGAGAGATTTGGATGTTAGCGATGTTTTTTTGGGCCTTTGTCATCGGTGGATTGATTTGTGTAGTCGGCCAGCTTCTTTTTGATGTTGCTAAGCTGACACCAGCACATACGCTAAGTTTATTCGTTGTAATAGGGGCGGTTCTTGGCGGGTTTGACTTATATGAACCGCTTGTTGACTTTGCAGGCGCAGGAGCAACGATACCGATCGTTTCATTTGGGAATTCCCTTGTGAACGGTGCGATGATGGAATCCGAAAAACATGGCATCGTCGGCGTACTAACAGGAATGTTTGAAATCACGAGCTCCGGTATCTCGGCAGCCATCATCTTCGGATTTATCGGGGCTTTGGTTTTCAGGCCAAAGGGATAGGATCGGAAATGGGCAGCCTGGACTAGGACATGGCCTATACATATTTGTCCAGACCTACATATGTTATCAGTAAGCTTTTAGCGAAAGCGAGGTGATATAGTATGTTTGGTTTCGGTGGCTACGGTTGCTGCGGCAACAGCGGTTATGGATATGGCGGCAGTTATGGCGGAGGCTACGGTGGTGGCGGTTCTACGTTCGCGATAATCGTTGTGTTGTTTATCCTATTGATCATTGTAGGGGCTTCTTTCTGCTAAAGTAAATGGAATAGGCAGAAGAAGCCTATTCCATTTCTTTTTATTTTATCGGCCTTGCACCATTTTCTGTTTAAACCATAGGATAGGTACAGAAAAGGGAGGGGCTTAGGTATGGATAATAACTTTTTTAAAAACATAGAAGGTAAAACGGGCGTGAATATGAAAGATGTATTAGAATTGGCAAACTCTCTACAAGGGGCCAACTTCAAAGATGAAACAACCGTCAGGAATGTCATTAAACGCGTTTCAAAAATAGCGAACAAACCGGTCAATAAGGAAACGGAAGACAAAATCGTCCATTCCATCGTAGCTGAAGGCAATAAACTCGACTTTGGGACGATTTCCAATATGATAAATAAAAAATAATGAATCAAGGCCTGCTCTAGATGCAGGCCTTTTTCATATGGCTGAATCCTGCCCTCTGCTTTGAAAACAAGGTAAGGTCAAAGCTTGAGGAAGCGTGATGGATGTGCGGTCCGTCCGCGTCTTGTTTGCAGGATGGAAAGGTAAAGATCCGTTTTGGCTCTTGTCGCTGCAACATAAAGCAGTCGTCGTTCCTCCTCAAGAGGGGCAAGCTCCCCTTTTCGATAGGATTCAAGTGCGAAATCATGTGGAATGCTGCCATCGACTGCAGCAAGTACATATACGGTCTTGTATTCAAGGCCTTTGGAACGGTGTACGGTGGTAAGCTGTATGGCATCCTTGAAATGTTTCGAGAGCTGTTTAATTTCTTGGACCATGGCTGTCATATGTTCGACATGCTCAAGGAAAGCGGCGACTGTAGGAAAACGGTTGGCTGCCACCTTTAGGTCTCGAATGTCATCGGAGCCTTTTTCCAGATTCGCTTCGTTGCCCCGTTTTTTAACATAATCCTGGTAGCCCAAGTCCTTTTCGATGATTTCCAAAGCAACCAGCGGCGACATAATCTTTAAAGAACGGATTTGCCCTGGAATCGTTTTTAATTTTTTTTCTTGGAAAGCATGCCCCGTCTTGATGTAAGCAAATGCATCGATATAATCACAGTCCTGCAATATGGTTTGTGCTTTTAATTCCTGCAAAATGCTTTGCCTTAAAAATAATGAGGAAAGAACATCCGCTGCTGCCTTGCTATCATGAGGAAACAAACTTAAGCGCATGAAGGCCAGCATGCCGCGTATGACCCTGCGCTGATAAAAGGAATCTGCATCTTTCTCGATCACAAATGGCAGGTTGGAAGCGGCCAGTCTTTCAAATATGGCCCTGGACATTGTGTGTGTCCTGTATAATACGGCAAAGTCCCCGGGATTTGCTCCTTTGGCGATTTTTTCTTGAATATCATTAACGATCATCGTTGCTTCCAATTCCTCATCATATGGATAAAATAATACGGGCGGATTTCCTGAATCATGCTGTGCCCGCATTTGCTTCTCCATCCGATTCTGGTTGCGCTTGATCAATCGATTCGCAGTGGCGACGATTTGATGGGAAGAGCGATAATTTTCGGTTAGCTTGACAACTTGGGATCGAGGGAAGTCATGATTGAAATTCAGGATGTATTTCGGATCGCTCCCCCTGAAGGAATAGATCGATTGATCATCATCTCCAACCGCACACACATTTTTTGATTCGGAAGAAAGGAGTTTTATCAATTCGTATTGAACTTTATTGATATCCTGAAATTCATCCACCAAGAAATACTGAAATCGTTGCTGGTATTTCTTTAAAAAATCGGGGTGATTTTTTAAGAAGACATAGCAGCCGACAAGCATATCATCAAAGTCATATTTTCCTGTTTGCTTTTTATACTCTTCATATTTCTTATATAAGAATAAACAGGATTTCTCCCACTCGTCATCAGGTTGAATATCTTCGGGGAAAGCCAATGAGTTTTTCCAGAGCCCGATTTGCTGGAGTGCTTGATCGTACGCAAATTCCTTATCATCAAGTTCCATTTCCCGACCAGCTTGTTTCAAGATCTTTTCTTTTTCCCATTCCCATTTCAATAGCAAATCGCGTTGCCATTTGGATGGTTCGTGAAAAATCAGGATTTTATAAAAAATGCTATGAAAGGTCCCGCTCACGACTTGGGAAACGAGGGAAGGCGTCATATTAGGATAACTGAGCAGACGCTGCTGCATCTCCTTAGCAGACTTTGCGGTAAATGTCACGAGCATGATGCTTCTTGGATCGATTTTCTTCACCGTAAGCATGTAGGCAGTACGGACCGTTAATACCCGGGTTTTCCCGCTGCCTGCTCCAGAAAGGACGAGAATGGGACCATCGATCGTTTTTACGGCTTTAAGCTGCTCTGCATCTAGAACGACCCCGCAAGAGGATAATTCCTGGAAATATGGTTCCTCTAATTGTGCCAGGGAGGAGGTTTTATGTGAATATTGCGGATTTCCCGTTACCTGCCGGCTTCTAAGGAAAGGCTCCGTAATGGTTTTAGTTTCGGTAATGGTTCGAGACTTGGGGATCTTAAATCCATTCTGTTCCATATATTCTAAGGGCTTGTCCTGATTCATTGGTTCGGAATATGGCATTACACAGGGTGCCTGCGATGGGTCACTATGATAAAAATAGGGCGTTTCATGAATGCCAATGAATAATTTGACGGGCTTTTGACAAACGACGCAAGAAAGCTGATCACGTTTCCCTTTTTCGAATAGTGTCTGCAGCTCACCAGCTGAAACGGTATGTATATGTACAATTTCATTGCCAGATTTTGCTTGATTCATATAAATGGATACCTCTAATCTATTAAAAATATCGGCAATACCCATCATACCAGAAGATGAGGAAAAAAGAATGTGGAAATGGTGTTTACCTCTCACTCTGGGCGGGTATTTAAATGACAGCATACGTACATGAAAAGGAGGGTAAACCATGGGATACATAGCGCCGGTCACACAATTTGATTATATTCAATATGCCAACAGGACGGTTGAAGCTGCAGAGAAAGTAAGAATTGTTAAAGGCACGACGCCCATTCAACCCATCCGTTTCACTCAGGTATTAGAGGAGGAAATGGGGAGTTTTGAAGGATTCAATCAAGTTCATCAGCGTACCCATGAAAGAACGGCAGGAGCGGGCACGTATAAAAAGCAAATGGCCATGAGGGCCAGCAACCAGCTGACTGCTGCAATGACGGGAAAGGGAGTCTACTTAAACGTTATGGTCTAGAATGCCATGAAATACAAAAGAGGACACGTGAGTGTCCTTTTTGTGTTGATTTCTTAAAGGATGTCTATTTCAACGATTAGAGCTAACAATAGTTGTAGTAATAGTTGGATGTTAAGAGCGATTTGTGCATCCGTTGTCGTAATGTCGATATCACGGCTGTTCTCAACAATTGTTTTTTGACGCGTGATTTGTTTGACATTAGAGGATTGGATCAATTCTTGAGTGATTCTTTCGGCATTATCTGCATCTGCGATGGAAATGCTTACGATGACCGCAATTGCAGCTTGCAATGCAGCTTGAAGAGAAAGGGCAGCTTTAACATCTGTTGAAGTGACATTTACATTACAGGAATCTTTAATGTAAATAAGTTCTTCGGAAAGCTGAACTTGATTATTATCCTGTCTTGCCTCTTGGTCAATACGTGTGTCATCGTTGCCGTTACAAAATCCTGTCAGGGGGTGGTTGGAAGCGGAATCTAGAGCTGACCAAGATCTGTCACAGCTTTCATGTGTGTTACAGTTGCTACGGTATACATTTTGGTTCATGTCGTTTTTTCCTCCTTAGGTTTTATTCCCTATTAAAATATGCTTCGATGATTATTCTGGTTGGACGAATAAATCAATTAATTCGTCTATTTTTTTAAATATTTCGGAAAAGTATCGATGTGTGGGGATGAATGATAAAGAAGCTGGAGTTTCAGAATGAAATGTAAGTGCTGCTATGTCTTGGTTAATTTAATTCTCGCCAGCAAGTAAGGTTTGATTAGCTGATATGGTCAATCATTTTTTTTTGGAATCCGTGAATTTATTATGAATGGAATTCGTAACTGGATTAACATCGTGTTCCGTGATGTTTTTTTCCTGGTTTATGAGAATTTGCGATTGCTCCTGTAAATAGCGAATGGTTTCTTTTAAGTTGTTTCTCTCTTTTTCAGTTAGATCAACTTTCTCCTTTTTGAAACCATGTTTTCTCATTGTCCTTGAAACAAGTAGCTCCATTAATCTTTTTTGCGACTCCTCCAGGTTAAATTCATTGTTACCCATAAAATTATCCCTCCTTGTTGCTTTCTATATATAGACTATGTATTTTTGCGGAGATTGCCATTGAACGGAAAGGGTTTTTTATAAAACGATCATCAAGGAAGATGAAACAAACAAAAAAACGCTGTCCATCAGATGACTGAAGGGACAGCGTTTTGGTATCATGATAAAGTTTTTATCATCGTTTTATGAGGAATGCCAGCATCCATGAATTCATCGGACACAATCTCATATCCTAATTTGGAATAAAACGGTATGGCGTGAACTTGCGCATCAAGCTTCAATTGATGCATTCCCTGCTGGATGGCGTATTCCTCGATTGCGTTCATGATCATGGCACCGGCCCCATTTTTCCTGCCTGTTGCCAGGACACAGATGCGTTGGACTTTACCGATGTTGTCGATGTCCCTTAAGCGGCCTGCACCGACTGGCTGTTCCTGCTCATTATATAAGACGAAATGCGTGGAAACGTCTTCGTATTGATCGATTTCTTCTTCAATCGGAACATTTTGTTCTTGAACGAATACTTGCCTTCGAATCATATACGCTTTTTCACGCTCTTGGCTGTTTTCGGCAATTTTTACAAACACGGCTTTATTCAGCTCCTAACCTAAATGTTTCGTATACCGTCCAGGCACCGTCCTCTAGCTGATACAACAGATGAATCCGCTTCACTTCTTCTTCATGGCTGACATCAAGCATGCTTAGCTGACCTAAAACATCGGAATGTTCATTATCGGATAAATCTTGGGCGATGGTGATGTGCGGCACGAAAGCATATTCATTTTCACTTTTTATGAAACTCTCATCGTTCAGCGCATCATGCAGCTCCTGAAGCCCTTCGGATAGCTCCACCTTGAAATAGATCGTATTGCTTACCGGTTGGAAGGACTTCGCTTTCGTCACATTCATCGTAAAAGGCCTGCACTTTTGGGCAATGTCTTTTATTTGGTCAGCAATCGCCGAAATTTCCATGTCCGTCGCTTCAAACGTTGACTTAAGCGTCAGGTGCGGTGGAATGAACGCATACTTCGTATCATATCTCTTTCGATAGGAGTTAGCTAAGTCTTGAAGTTTCTTTGTAGGGAAAATGGCAACACCGTATTTCATAAATAAAACCTCCTGATATTTATAATGGTTGTATGGTGGCTGGATATGTTGTGAAGAAACCTATTACAGGTTAGAACATTTCCAGCAGTGCTCTTTTTAAATCTGCCTGCCAATATTTCCAGGTATGATTACCTTCAAATTCTTCATAGAAGCACGGAAATCCTTTTTGGTTCAATAATTGATGTAATTTCCTGTTGGGCTCTATGAAATTTGCCCGATTCCCATCAGTCGTTGGTACGTCCGTTTCATCAGTCCCGATCACATGATAAAGTTCGAGTAGATGCGGATCCTCAAAGTTGCGTACAGCCTCCATCACGGCTTCATTGGCCAGGGGCGACTGCATGATGCACTTCCCGAATGTGTGCGGATACTTCAGGGCGGCCAATAATGAAACAGTACCGCCAAGCGAGTCGCCTATCAGGGCGCGGCCATGTCCCATTTGATAGGTCGGAAATTCTTCATCCAGAAACGGGACAAGTTCATGGGCAAGGAAACGTATGTATGCAAGGTGCTGTTCCCCGTCTGGATGATATTTGCTTCTGCGGTCAAAACGATCTTTATAGGGAATGCCCACAACGATTATATTCTCGATTTCATCGTTACCCAATAATTCATCGGCTACACGGCCGATTCGGCCCATTTGAAAATAATCACGTCCATCCTGAGCAATTACAAGCGAATATTTATACAATGGTGAATAATTAGCAGGCAAGTAAACAAGCAGTTCCAATTCCTCCGCCAGCGCTTCACTTTTAAACATGTACTCTTTAATTGTGCCTTTGCGTAAACTCATTTCCCGCACCTCGATGATCATTAATAATGAAATACTTATTACTTAGTTATTTTATCATAGCCTTGCGAGATTTTCCCGTCCCAAGAATTTGGAATAAAAAATTTTCTTTATATTTTCTAAAAATTTAGAAAATTTAATGCTATAATACAAGGATATCTATCCATCATACTATAAAAAAGGTGGGGAATTAAATGGCAGATGTACACGTACACAGCAGGGAAGTAACAAAGGCGGCAAAGCGCCTCTTAATGGAACGCGGCGTCAGTGTGGAAGCCATAGCCAAAATCGTTTACGAATTGCAGATTCCATACAAAGCCGATCTCGAATTGGAGGAATGCATCCGCAGCGTCGAGCGTGTCCTATTGAAAAGGGAAATACAGCATGCGATTCTAGTCGGTGTGGAGCTTGATAAACTGGCAGAGCAAAAGAAGCTTTCCGAACCTCTTCAATCCATCGTTGAATCCGATGAAGGCTTGTTCGGCGTCGATGAAACCATCGCATTCGGTGCAGTCCTCGGATACGGAAGCATTGCTGTCACGACATTTGGCCACTTGGATAAAAATAAAATAGGCGTCATCCACGAGCTCGATAAGAAGCAGGAAGGAGTTGTCCATACCTTCCTGGATGATATCGTTGCAAGCATTGCCGCGAGTGCCGCCTCAAGATTGGCCCATCGCCTGAGGGATGAAGAAGAATCGTTGACGGAAAGGGAAAAGGACATCCAGGAAGAAGAAGAGTTAATCGGATGAATCCTATGGGTCATGCGGACTCATCCGGATCGATCGTATTTTGCCTTGATGAGGCGGGCAGAAAGGATATTATTCATTTTGAACGTCCGTTTCGTCTGCCTCAGAAAACAGAAAGCATGAATATGGCCTGGATATATTTCTAGAACCTGGATTTTCCGTTGTGTAATCTTTCCTTGCTCCGAGAGGTAAATGATCTCCAGAGGAACCTTTTCTTCCATATGCTTGCGAAGGATATATTTCATTTCCGATCGCCCCTTTGCTAACTTACTTGGTTTTAATCATTATATGCGAACGTACGTTTTTTATGCAAGTGAAAAAGGAACATTTGTTCGTTTTTGTGAAAAATGAAATAAAATTAAAACTTTTTTACTATAATGCGTTGACTTTTCACCAAAAAAACTTATAATAAATTATGTACTTAAGTAATTCACACGCAAGCTTATACATACGACTTGTTAGCTCAGTGGGAGAGCACTTCCTTGACAGGGAAGGGGTCGTGGGTTCGAATCCCTCACAGGTCATCAACTAACAAAGGCTCAAATCCTTGATATAATAAGGGTTTGGGTCTTTTTTTTGTATGTTTCCCATTAATTCCTTATGAGGGTGTCAAATACTTACGATAAACACAAGTTATTCTTGAATCAACTAACAAGGCACAATATTGAAGGAGAAAATCATGAGTTATCTCGGAGAGTATTTGAAAATGCCGCCAACAATTGACAAGCTCCATACATTAAAGAAGGAAATTGAAAAAGAAGGCTACTCCTTAAGTGATTTATCGCTTTATTTAGAATTTGACTTCTCCCCTTATGAAACTACTCTCTATGATGTCATTACTTTTGCCAGTACAGGCGTTGACGGCATACATTTCGGATTTCTAACTGACTTCGGTAGAGTATCTGATTTAGAGAATGCGTTCGTCGTTTGTATTAGTCCCATGGATTTTGATACACATATCAAGATTGTAGCAAGAAATATTAGGGAGTATCTTAGCTTGGTTTGTACGATGAAAGATGCCTTAAGTATATCTAACTTTAATATCTTCGAAGAAGAAGAACAGTATATTCAATATCTTCAAGAACAAAATCAAGTAAAACCTGAAGATAAGGAATTTGAAGAAGAAGCAAAATATGTAGTGGAGAAGATAATAGCCGCGTTTGGAAGCGAATCAATCGAGGATGTCTATCATTATGTAGAGATAAAAGTAAGGGAACAAAGAGCACAACAAACCATTTTTCCCACTCTTGATGGGTTAGGCATCATACCTGTAGATAACGTGACGAGCAGCCATATCCTATATAAACTTGAAAAAGATATGACGATTGACTTGGCAGAAATGAAAGCCTTTTTTTATTCTGCAACAACAGAAAGTAAACTGGCTTTCATCAGAGATGTCCAATTCACTTATTTAATTACAAATGGTATAGCGTTAAAGGAATTGGTCATTCAAGAAATGATTAAATTGGGTTTACAGGATGAAGTGGATAGATTATACGTGTTTTAGGCCTTTTTTTCTTGCCTAATTGACACCTTTGGGCGTACCATACCAAAATGCTTAGAGGCTACTTACAGAGGGATTCATTTGGGGATCGGACTTCGGCAAACAAAAGGGACGCTCATTATTGAGGTCCCTTTTTCAAAATGCGTTAAGGTAATGAAGTTTTATATTGTTCCATTAAATCACCTGCATATAAGCTCGTTAACATTAAGAAAATGGCAAGTCCAAGGTATAAGGAGAACCAGATCACTTTTGTTTTGAGACTTGATGAGTAATAGGATTTCTCTTTGTCCCTGATTTTCGTTTGTTCTTGCACTTCTTTAAAAAACGTTGCTGCAATTCGTTCATAGGTGCCTATATTTTCAAAATCGGTCGGTCCGTACTGGTATTCATTCGAATTAGCAGCATCAAGTAAGGATCTATAAATGGTTAATTTTACCTCGGTCCGTTGTTTTTCTTTTAGCTTATCATCATCGAATAGCGGGATATGCCAACTCTTCATTTTGTTAAGCTTTCCATGCAGCCGACTTAATTCCATATTCCAAATATTGACGAGGCGAATTTTTTCTTCTTCTGTTGCAGCTGCAAATTCCTCTAGCTGTTCCATACCAAATTGATTGGATTCGATTACGCTATCTCTTTGATTTATGGTTATCTCGCTGCGGAATTCGTTCCACCATTTAGAGATTCCTAATATGAAGAAAAGAATTAGTAACGGATTGGGGCGGAAGAACATATATACGACCATTCCGATAATCCCGACTACCCAAAGTTTTGCAGAGATGACTCCTACAATACGTCCCCCATCAAGAGGATGCACAGGCATTAGATTGAACAGATTAATCATGGCTCCAAGGGTAATGACCAAAAGCCAAAACGGATTTTCCGTCACCAAAAATAAGGGGATGGCTGGTAAGAATGCTACTGTACCTAACAATGGTCCTCCAAATGCAAGATAAGCTTCTTGGTTAGCATTCTTCGGTTCTTCTTTAAGGGCAATTAACGCTCCGACAAACGGGATGAAAATGGCACTGGATGTTTTGATGCCCTTTCGCTTAGCCGCAAGTAAATGGCCCATTTCATGGATATAAATAAGGTAGACTAAGGCTGCAGCAAATTTCCAACCGTAAACCAACGCATACGCGCCCAGTGAAACGAAAATAGATAAGAGAGAACCCACTTTTGCTACTTTCAATAGTGCAAGCAACCATTTTATTTTCCCGAGGAAAAACAACCCGATTGCACCTAAACTTACCCATCCTTTATTCAATGTAGATTCTTTCAAGACGTACCTCCTAGAGTGTATGGGAAAACAAATGATCCCGGTGATACTCTTCTTATTGATTTATCCTCTTATAGTATCCTTATTATAGCTTATTTTTTCTTTGTTTTAGGAGTATTTTCCTAAAAATATCAACTTCCAATTCTTTTTTTATTTAACAATCACCATAAAAACGGAAAGTATGGGCGAGTGATAATCCTCTATGTGTCAGTGTTTTATTGAATGATAAAGAACCAGAGCGGTGGTTTTGACAGAGGAAAGCGCAAAAAAGCGATATGTGACGGTGCCTCGTCCGTTGCAGGGCATCAGCCTCTTTGGTACACTATGCAGAAGTGCATTATTCTTGATTGGGAAATATTACGGTCCGATTTGCATTGTGGTATTTCGTTTTCGGGGCACATAATAAATGACAATGATGAAAACTTAAATATGTAAAGAAGCGTTTCTAAGGAAAAATCATATGTTCCCTCATACAGCAGGCGTGTATGGGGGCTTATATTTTATCAGGTTTTTTGTCTGGATAGCTTTACAGTAGGAGGAAGCAATGAACAATTATAAGCTGACCATTCAATATGATGGCGGACGCTATAGGGGCTGGCAACGGCTGGGCGATAGTGACGATACGATTCAAGGGAAAATAGAAAATGTATTAACGGAAATGGCAGGGGAGAAAATCGAAATCATTGGATGCAGCAGAACGGATGCCGGTGTTCATGCTTTTGCCCAGATTGCCAATTTCAAGATCGCTGGAAATTTGACAGAATCAGAAATAATGAACTATTTGAATAGATATTTGCCCCAAGATATAAGCATCAAAGAGGTCATGTTAGTTCCTGATCGTTTTCATGCCCGTTATAATGCTAAGGACAAAACCTATTTATATAAGATCTGGAACGAGAGGTATACGAATCCGTTCATGAGAAAGTACAGTATGCATGTTGAGGAAAAGCTGGATATAGAAAGAATGAAAAGGGCGTGTCAATATTTTATAGGTGCCCATGATTTCACTGCTTTTTCAAATGCAAAGTCCAAGAAAAAATCAATGGTGCGTGAAATATATGTGATTGATATAGAGGAAAATGCCGGCTTCATCGAAATTAGTGTGCGTGGGGATGGTTTTCTTTATAATATGGTTAGAAAGATGGTCGGGACGCTGATAGAGGTCGGGCTTGGTGAAATAGACGCTGAGCAAATCCCGGGCATTCTGGAGTCGAAGGAAAGAATCCAAACGGGCCGTATGGCGGATGCCGCCGGGCTGCATTTAGTAAAGGTTGATTTTTAGACAGGATATGGCTGGACTGGTTGTCTGGAGAAAATGGTTGAAAAAGTGAAGAAACAGGGAAGAATGGTAAAGTTGAATAGCACGAAGGAAGGGGAGATTTTCATGAGGTTAGCTGGAAAGAAAATTATCAGTCTTGTGCACCATGATTTTGAAGATTTAGAGCTCTGGTATCCGATCTTACGATTGAAAGAAGAGGGTGCGATCGTCCATCTTGCTGGGGAGAAGGCGAATGAAACGTACATTGGCAAATATGGTGTACCCGCCGTATCCGATTATGATTATGGCAGCATTGAAGCGGAAGATTATGATGCGATTCTCGTACCGGGCGGTTGGGCCCCTGACAAAATTCGTCGGTTCCCTGAAGTGATTTCACTTATTCAAAGCATGGAAGAAACAAAAAAACCGATCGGGCAAATTTGCCATGCTGGCTGGGTGCTGATCTCCGCAAAAATTCTAGCTGGCAAGAATGTAACAAGTACACCTGGCATTAAGGATGATATGGAAAATGCCGGAGCAACCTGGATTGACGAAGCTGTCGTAGTCGATGGAAACCTAGTATCAAGCAGACGCCCGCCTGATCTGCCGGATTACTTAAGGGAATTGATAACGGTGATAGAAAAACGTTGATGCAATTTTGATGAAAAGGCCAATCGAACGGAACGGAAGGCAAACCCGAAAGCGGGTTCGCCTTCCGTTTTTTCTTTATGAAAAGTCCCGATGTTCATGCAACGACCGATATGGGCAACTCATGGTTTTAACATATTCTTCGCACAGAGTGGATTGGAACGGAAAGCGAGTGCGAGCAGTTGAATGGAAATTTCACAGGAAGAGCTAATCGATAGATGAGAGTGGGAAAATCCATGGATATGTTTACTTAGTATCGAATATGGAGGTTTTCCGAATAATAGTATCAAAATACGTATGCACGGGGGTATATTTTGAGAAATATTCGGGAGATCTTCATGGACGATTTAAAAAGCATTTATAAAAATTTCTTTGTTTGCATCGTGGTTGTTTTCCTTATGCTCATCCCGTCCATTTATGCGTGGTTCAATATTGTCGCCTCTTGGGACCCTTATGCCAACACGGAAGGAATCCTAGTCGGTGTTTCCAATAATGATAAAGGTGCCGAGTTGAATGGTAAAGCCGTCAACTTAGGCAATGAGGTCATAGAGGGGTTAAAGGGGAATAAAGATTTAGGCTGGAGATTCACATCGGAAAAGGATGCGGTTGCAAAGGTGAAGAAAGGGAATTATTACGCGACGATCATCATCCCTGAAAATTTTTCCGAGCATATTGCAACCATCATGACCGATGAACCTATGAAAGCGGAAATTGATTACTATGTTAATGAAAAAATCAATTCCATCGCCCCAAAAATTACGGCAGCTGGAGCCAACACCATCGTCGATAATGTAAGCAAAAGCTTTATTAAGTCAGCTAGCGGGAGTATCCTGGAAATCTTTAATGAACTGGGCATCACGTTGCAAAATGAATTGCCGACCATTCAGAAGATGAAGAATATGGTGTATGTATTGGAGGGGGAACTTCCAGAGCTTGAACAAAACTTGAAAATCGTACAAACACATGTAAAGAGGGCAGAAGAGATCATTAACAAGGTCAATGAAGGCCTGGAATCAATAGAGGGGATAACGTCGCAGAAAGATGAATTGGTGTCAGGCGTTTCTGGTTATGTAGAATCGACCAAGCAGGCATTCGAAGAAATCCAGCCACTCTTGAAGAATGATATTGCGAAAATCAGGAGCGATAATGAAACGATCTTAGTGCTTGCAAGTAGGGTAACAGATCAGAATTTGCCTAGCGATGAGGTTAATCAGCTAGTTGAACAAGGGAGAACGCGGTTAAATAAAGAGCTCTACCTTTTGGACAGTATGTATGACTTATTGGTGAGCGTAAATCAATTTAGTGAAAAAGACCGCCTTCAGCCAGAAATAATGCTAGTGGATGGTTTACGGGATAATGCTTCGGGCCGGCTTCAAGCTCTGAATGACCATTCCTTCGATTCACTCAGGGTTCTTGGTGAAAATAATGATCAAGTCTTGGAGAGCCTCCAGGATACCTTTTCAAAGCAAACAGGATCTAAAATACATGAAATCTGGACGGAAGCGAATTCCATATTACAAAAAGCCCAGCTTTCGATCGAAGAGGGCAGCCAGGCTCTTCCTGAAGTGAAGGCACTTTTGAATGACACCGATCGAACGCTTGGGGCTCGCATGGGGGATATCGATACGTTACAGGATAGGTTTCCGGTAATCGAAGCAAAAATCAAGGCGCTGGCCTCTAAAATGAGAGAAATTGATAAGTCTTACAATATGGAAGAAGTCATTGATTTCCTAAAAAATGATATCGAACAAGAGAGTGAATTTTTCTCGGAGCCGGTACTGCTCAATAAACACAGTCTATTTCCGATTCCGAACTATGGATCTGCCATGTCTCCCTTTTTCACGGCACTGTCCCTCTGGGTGGGCGGGACCATACTGATTTCCATGCTTAGCGTGAGCGTCTCGCAAAAGGACTACAGTCCATATCAAATTTATATTGGCAGATACCTAATATTTTTCATCATTGGATTGGTCCAGGCTTTAGCCGTTTCCATCGGCAATCTTTTTCTGATTGATGTATATGCAGTGGATAAATTCGAGTACGTCATTTTTTCGGTCTTGATAAGTACGGTGTTTACATTAATGGTCTACACCTTCGTTTCGGTTCTGGGGAATGTCGGGAAAGGGATAAGCGTTGTTCTGATGGTACTTCAAATATCAGGTTCGGGAGGAACTTTCCCCATTCAAGTAACTCCACCGTTTTTTCAACATATCAACCCTTTCCTGCCATTCACCTATGCTGTCGGTTTACTACGTGAATCCGTTGGCGGGATCACCTGGAGTGTCGCCGGCAGGGATATATTCATCTTATTCATCTATTTACTACTGACCATCGGGTTTGGCATCATTCTGAAAAAGCCATTGCATGAAAGAACGCAAAAGATGAAGGATAAACTGTACGGAAGCAGGATTTTCTAATTGCATCAAAATATGCTGGGTTGTAAAGAGGAGGTCGGGTTACTACCAGTATAGGACGATCGAAAAAAGCCGGATTAATCCGTTGTAGGACGAATTGCTTCCAATCCAGGCCGGATTAAACGAATTTCGGTCGAATAATTACGATGTAGGACGAATTAATTTCAGTACAGGTCGAATTAATTGATATTACGCCGGAATAATTGCCTATCATGGACAAACTTGATTCAATGCTTGAATCACCTGATCGACTTCCTCCCAGGAATCAATGGAGGCACCAGAGGCCAGCGGATGTCCTCCGCCATTGAATTGCCGAGCCACCGAGTCAATGGGGGTAGTGCGTGAACGGATCCTGACACGGATTTTCCCAGGATATTCAATGAAAAATACCCAAATCTTGTTGGCCCTGACACTTGATAGCGTATTAACTAAATTCGAAGCGTCGTTTCGGTCCATGTTATACAATTTCAGCAAATCCTCGGTAATGATGAAGTAAGCAACTCCTTTATCAGATACCTTGAAGCTCATGAGGATGTCTTTTTGAAGCCTGGAAGAGTTTTTCGACTTTACCTGGAGAAAGTTATGAATTCGTTCCGGTTGAAAATCATAAGCTCGCAATCGAGAAACCAAATTTAATGTTCGTGGAGTGATTTTTCCATTCATGAAATTACCTGTATCACTAAGTATCCCTGTATAAAAGGCTTTAGCCGTTTCTTTATTCATTGCAAAATCATCTGGAAATTCCAAGGACAAATCCGTCAGCATTTCACTTGCAGAGCTATAGGAAGCGTCGACCCAAGAGAGGTCGCCAAATGGCTCGTAATCGGGGTGGTGGTCGATTTTAATCAGCCTATCACCTAAACGAAAGCGGGAATCACTGATCCTCGAAAGGTTGGCAGTATCACAAACAATCACTAAGGCCCCTTCGTATATATTATCCGGAATGATATCCATTTTTCCGATGAAAAGAAGCTTATCGACTTCCTCGCCTACCACAAAGATTTCCTTAGACGGGAAGGAGTGCTTCAATAAGTGCTTTAGCCCGACTTGTGACCCCAGGGCATCCGGGTCCGGATCAACATGGCGATGTATGATGATGGTTGAATATTTCTTGATGGTTTCCACTATTTCGCTTTTTATCTTTTCCATTTTGCGATCTCCCTTCGAGGCGTTCGTTCATACCAATATCATCACACGCTTCAAGGATAAAGGCAATTTCAATCACAATACCTTTTGATGCATGCGTCATCCGACAAAAAGAAATTCATTATTATTGAAAAATTCAAATAATTACCTTATACTTAATTTACCAAACCGATGACAGCAAGCTTCCTACCTTGCTGCATGGCCGGCTTGTCCTAAAACTGGAATTCATAAAAATTGACTTGGTTCACTTGATCTTCCTTTGCAGGAAGACAGTGCGTGGATAAGGGTCAGTGAAACGTACAATGTGATGGCATTGTTTGTTTTACTGGCTCTTTTGTGTATCCGGGCAATTTGAAAGGGGTGATGGTATGAATGGTGCTTTGGATGGAGTCAGGATCATTGATGTTTCCCGTGTTTTGGCAGGGCCGTTTTGTTCGATGATCCTTGGTGATTTGGGAGCGGAAGTAATTAAAATTGAACATCATGAATCAGGTGATGAAACAAGAGGATGGGGCCCCCCATTCTCAGGCGGGGAAAGCGCCTACTATTTATGCGCCAATCGAAATAAGCAAAGCATGACTTTGAATTTGAAATCTGAGCAAGGGAAAGAGATTTTTCGAAAACTGATCTCGTCCGGGGATATTGTGATTCAAAATTTCAAGACCGGTACATTGGAGAAGATGGGCTTAGGCTATCGGGAGTTAAAGGAATGCAATCCCAAACTGATCATGGCCTCGATCACGGGCTTTGGCTTAACCGGTCCTTATAAAGATTTGCCGGGCTATGATTATATCATTCAGGCGATGAGCGGGTTGATGAGCATAACCGGGGAAAAGGATGGAAGTCCCGTGAAAGTCGGTGTGGCCATAGCAGACATCTTGACTGGCTTGTATACATGCATTGGCATTTTATCGGCCCTGCATCATAGGAATGAATCGGGGCAAGGACAGGAGATTGATATTTCGCTAATGGATTGTCAGGTTTCTTCGCTAGTGAATGTCGCGAGCAACTATTTATTCAACGGGTTGACTCCAGGACGAATGGGGAACCAGCATCCCAATATCGTTCCATATCAAACGTTTCCTACAAGTGATGGAGAGCTTGTCGTGGCGGTGGGGAATGACGAGCAGTTCAGGCGGTTCGCGGCTGTTATTGGCAGACCTGAGTTAGCGGAACAGCAACGGTTTAAGCTTAATGAAATGCGCTTGCTGAACAAGGAAGAATTAGTGCCGCTATTGGAAGAGTCATTAAAAACAAAGACAAAAAAACAGTGGAAAGAGCTGTTTGATGCTGCTGGGATACCGAATGGTCCGATTTATGATATCGCAGAGATGTTCGAGGATCCACAAATCAGTGCCAGAGGCATGCTTGTGGAAATGGAGCATCCGACCATCGATGGCCTGAGGATGATCGGATCGCCCCTGAACCTATCCAGAACGCCGGTCACGATGAGGAAGCATCCGCCGCTGTATGGTGAGCATACCGATGCCATTTTGGCTCAATTGGGGTATGATTCCGGTCAAATCGACAAATTCAAGCAAAATAAAATGATCTAGGAGGAATCTTGATGATGAATTTCGAATTAACAGAAGAGCAGCAAAGTGTAAAAAAAGTGGTCAGGAAATTCGTGGATAAGGAAATCATCCCATATATCCAAGAGTGGGATAGGCAAGGTCAATTTCAGCCACATATCTTAAAACGATTGGCGGAATTACAGTTGATGGGCGTTTGCATCCCCGAAGAGTATGGCGGGGTGGGAATGGATTATAATACCTTGGCCATCGTTTGTGAAGAGCTGGAGCGGGGTGATACGGCGTACAGAACTGCGGTATCGGTACATACAGGGTTGAATAGCATGACGTTGCTGCAATGGGGTACCGAAGAACAAAAACGGAAATATTTAGTTCCGCAGGCAAAAGGGACGAAGATTGGCGCTTTTGGACTGACTGAACCGAATGCAGGGTCTGATGTGGCGGCGATGAAATCTACTGCCAGACGTGTAGGCGATCATTATATTTTGAACGGATCGAAAACATGGATTTCCCTCTGTGATTATGCCGATCATTTCCTCATTTTTGCCAAGACTGATCATGATCTTGGCTCAAAAGGCATAACGGCATTTATCGTGGAACGGACTTTTGAGGGAGTGGAATCGAAGGCCATCAAGGGAAAACTGGGAATTCGCGCGGGAAATACAGGGGAAGTCTTTTTAACGGATGTAAAAGTTCCGGCAGCGAATAGGCTTGGGGAAGAAGGCGAGGGCTTTAAAATATCCATGTCGGCTTTGGACAGCGGCCGTTTTACGGTGGCCGCGGGTGCTGTAGGATTAATCGAAGCCAGCCTCGAAGCCAGCTTGAAGTATTGCCATGAACGCAGTACATTCGGCAAGGAGATTGGCAGGCATCAGCTTGTCCAACAAATGATTGCCAAGATGACGGCAAATCTGGAGATTTCCCGATTGCTGGTCTTTAAAGCGGGGACGTTGAAAAACCAAGGAAAACGGAATACGAAGGAAACATCCCTTGCTAAGTGGATTTCCTGCAATGCAGCTAACGAAGCTGCCAATGATGCCGTTCAAATCCACGGTGCCTATGGCTATTCCGATGAATATCCGGTCGAACGCTTTTTGCGGAATTCGAAAGCTCCGGTCATTTACGAGGGAACCCGTGAAATCCATACGATGATGCAGGGTGAATACGCACTAGGCTACAGACAGGATAAAGAGCTTCGTAAGAAATTGCCTGCATGGCCCTTCGAGAAAGCTTCCGTACATTAAATATAGATAGAGGAGACCAGAGATGAACACATATTTCATTGCAGGGCATGCAAAACTTCCACAAGGGATGGCAGCGAGAAATTTATATGATTCCATCACGATCACATTGGAGCTGGATTATAAATATGGTGTCATCGTCGAGGCGTCCTGCACGCTCGCTACAGAGCATGGCAGGGAATTCATTCGGCAGCTGCTGCGTGGTTATTGCCTGCAAGATGGTATCGAGGTATTGATCGATCGTGTACAAATGCAATATCGCGGGAAGGCTGGTCAAGCCATCCAAGCAGGGCTGAAGGATGTGTATGCACAGTTCGCACTGGTCTCCGACAAATAAGGAAAAAGGAAGGATGCTGCCGATACATGAAGTCGGCAGCATCTTTTATTTATTGAAAACCCAATTGTACATGGAACTAAAAAAAGAGACGTTAAAGAACACGTCTCTTCTTCTTTTAACATTGTCCAATTACACGAGAAGACGTCATGAAACTAGAAGCTCCATTTCCATTTCTTCTTGAACTTAATGCTGCCGCTGCCGTGGCATCCGCGCTTGTGGGAGGAACACCGTTTCCTGCAAGTGTTCCTTTTTTTGCAGCCTGTTGATTTCCTGTTTCTGCTTGAGCGCCTTTGCGTGCCGCGAGTTGAGCTCCGTTTCCAGCAAGAACGTCTTTGTGTGTTGCGTGTTGACCGTTTCTTGCTAGAGCGGCGTTTCGTGCCGCAAGTGGACCGTTTCCTGCTTGTGCAACGTTTAGTGCTGCAAGTAGAACGTCTTTTTTTATCGTTTTTACGTGACGAGCGCCCTTTTGAGCGTGGGTCCTTGAACATGAAATCGCCCAATCCCATCGAATTGGCCCTATCAACAGCATTTTGTATATCACGAATGAAGTTTGACATAATAATAATCCCCCTTTCCATACGATAAACTATGCTGCTTGTACGTAATGTGCTAAAGATATTCGCACAGCCTGTAAAAAAATAGTTGCATTTTGGTGACGTCCTTCACTTTTTTCCATATTTTAATAGGAAAGTGAAAGGGAAGGGTTATATGAATGCTGACAAGAAGCTGCCTATGTATCAGCTGTTTATTCCACCTGTTAATTTAATGGAACTGCGCAGGGATATATGGTGCAATGATCCGCTGCCTGCAAAGCTAACCATCAACAAAAAGAAGCTGGATATTGATATTGTTTACCGTGGCTCGCATATCAGGGAGTTTCGGAAAAAGTCCTATCATGTAGTTTTTTATAAGCCACATACATTCAAGGGAGCAAAAGAGATTCATTTGAACGCTGAATATAACGATAAATCGTTACTGAGAAATAAATTATCGCTGGACTTTTTTGCGGATATCGGAACCTTGGCGCCTAAATCCCAGTTCGTACACCTGAATCTTAACGGGCGGGATGAGGGGATATATCTGGAACTGGAGTCCGTGGATGAATATTACTTGAAGCAAAGGAATCTTCCGGAAGGTTCCATTTTCTATGCAGTGGACGGCGATGCCAATTTTTCCTTAATGAGCGATTTGGATAAAGGAATCAAAAAATCTTTGGAGATGGGCTATCAAAAAAAATGCGGCACTGCAAAAGATGAATTATATTTACAGGAATTGCTCATCCAAATCAATACCATTTCAAGAGTGGATTTTGAAAAGGAAATCGTAAAATATATCGATGTGGATAAGTACTTGCGCTGGCTGGCAGGCGTCATCTTCACGCAAAACTATGATGGATTCGTTCATAACTATGCCTTGTACCGAAATGGTGCTACAGGACTGTTTGAAATCATCCCGTGGGATTATGATGCGACGTGGGGAAGGGATGTCAATGGAGAAGTGATGGAAGAGGACTATGTGGGCATCGCGGGGTTTAATACATTGACTGCCAGGATCCTCGATATAAGGGCATTTCGTCTTCAGTACCAAAGTCTTCTAAAAGAGATTATGGACACCCGATTTAACGTAAGTCATATGAAACCCATCATTATTGGGCTGCATGACCAAATAAGCCCATATGTCCCGAAAGATCCATATATTAAAGATCATCAGGATATTTTTGATAATGAGCCTGATTTCATCCTGAAATTCATAGAGAATCGTGCCAAGTATATTAATGGCCAGCTGCATAAATTGGATTGAACGTTCCCTTTTCTTTAGATGTTGAATGAAATTGGGCAAAAACTCCTTGGAGCCTTCAAGTTTTTTTGTGCGATTCCATTTGCTTTTCTATACCATTACGGCTATGTTTGATAGAAAGATATAATCTAAAGAAAATGAAGGATGGGAATGGATTGACTAATCATAGCCGGATACCGGCCTATATATATACGTTTACGTGCACTCCTGACGAAGGCTCATTATCCAAAATGGAGATGCGCTCGTTCTTTGGTTTTGAAACGGAAGGAAACATTTTGAAAAGCGATATAAAAATTGAACCGAGCAGAAGTCCTTTTATAAAAGGGCGTGTGGATGTCTTGTTCGAAGGGGAGAGCATCTCCGAAATCGTTGAGCAAGTAAAGACCATTCATTTGCCGGATTCAACGTTCAAAGTGCTATTCGTAAAAATCAATGATTTGAATGAAGAAGAAAAAATAGATTATGATGGGCAGCGTGAAATCGAACGAGAGATTGGCTGGCACATCCAAGCGGAGGCGGATGTACGCAATCCTGATCAGGTGTTCGGAATCGTGCCCCTCGGCGGGCGTTGGTATTTTGGCGAGTATGTCAAACCTGATGCAATTTGGTTACATCATATGAAGAAGCCTCGAGAATATTCAACTGCCCTAAGCACAAGGGTGGCAAGGGCCATTGCGAACATAGCCGTTCCGCATCCTGATGGAGTGAAGGCCATCGATCCATGCTGCGGGATTGGTACCGTATTGGTAGAGGCGCTATCAATGGGGATAAATATTGATGGGCGAGATATCAATCCGCTCGTTACAGACGGCTCTAGGGAGAACATTGCCTATTTTGGACTTGAGGGCGAAGTAACCACAGGTCCGATTTCAGAGGTCACCAGTAACTATGATGTGGCGATCATTGATATGCCCTACAATTTATATACGCATGCGACACCGGAGGATCAGCTCTCGATCCTTAAACATGCAAGACGTTTCGCTGACAAAGTCGTTGTCGTGACGATTGACACGATGGATCAGATGATTGGTGAAGCAGGGTTTGAAATTGCCGATCGATGTGTAGCGAGGAAAGGGATTTTCTCGAGACAGGTTGTAGTGTGCGTGTGAGAGTGCCAAAAAAGAAGGCTGAAATCTTTAATGGATTTCAGCCTTTTTGATGATTACATCGCTTGATAATGAACCACTTTTGCGATGACTTTCTTCGTGATTTTCCCCTGGTACTCCAAATAATCCAAGTGACCGATGATTTCTGACATGACAAGCGGGAATTGGGATACATACTTTTGCCTGTAAAATGCCTTTGCCAGCTCATTTCCAGAAGAAATTCCGTTTTCTATCATTGCCAAGATTTTTTGTGATTTCCTCTCGATGCCATTCAGCCTTTTTTCAATCAAAAGACTTGGCTGTTCAATGATATTCCCGTGACCAGGCAGAAGGAGATCAACCTGTAATGCCAAACATCGCTTCAAAGAGTCGATATGTTCGACAAGAGTCCGCATTCTATTGCCCTTATCATCAGGTTCGATCAAGGCGTTACTTGAAATATGCTCGATCAATAAATCACCGGAAAGCAGTCGATTTCCTTTTGGATCAAGAAAGGCGATTTGGTCCGGGGCATGCCCGGGAAATTCAATCACCTCAAAGTCAAACAAGTGTTTTTCGGTGATTCCAATGATGTCGCCATTCAACTTTTTATCTTTATTATGGTCGACCGCGTTGAAAAGGTAAGCCACCTGTTTATCGCCAAGTTCACCACAGCCCATCTCCAAATAAAGCTGTTTATAAAATTCAATGCGCATGCTTAAGAAATCGGGATCTCGTTTTAGGCGAGGAACGGCTTTAGGATGGGCATATACCGGAATCGGGTAGCGCGCAGTAATCTTATTGACCAAACCAACATGATCTCCATGATGGTGGGTTAACCAGATATCCGTGATATCCCCAATGTTCAAATCATTTTCCTTCAATGTGTGCTGCAAGGCATTCCAGCAAGTATCATCATTCATGCCTGCATCGATCAATGTTAAAGCGTCTGCCTTTTTCACTAAGTAAAAGTTTATGCTTTTTAAAGATAAAGCGCTCGGAGCGATGATTGGATAAATTTCAAAATCTGCATTCGTTTTCATGAAATTCCGGGATCCTCCTAAAGATAAACAAATTGGAAAACTAGTGAAATGACGAAATAGTAAGACTTTGTTATTCTATGATTAGTTGATTGAAAGGAAACTGTCAAGAAGAAGCTCCCATATGATCTGGATGAACTGTCCGGTTATGGTTTTTTATGGGTGGATCGAATGAATCAGTATAGGAGGTTATCAAGTGAGGCCGAAAATCTATATTACAAGGAAATTGCCGGAACAAATCATCGAAGGTTTAAGAAGGGATCATGACATCAGGATGTGGGAGGAAGAGGAGATACCGGTACCAAGGGAAGTCCTTGAAGAAGAAGTGAAGGAAGTGGATGGGCTGCTTTGCCTGTTGACGGAACAAATTGATAAGGCACTGATCGATCGGGCGGTTAAGTTGAAAATCATTGCCAATATGGCGGTCGGCCACAATAATATCGATGCGCACAGTGCCACGGAACGGGGCATCATGGTAACGAACACACCTGGGGTATTGACGGAAACGACAGCTGACCTAACCTTTGGCTTGCTGCTGGCAACGGCAAGAAGGATGATGGAGGCAGCCGATTATTTAAGAAGCGGAAAATGGGAAACATGGTCTCCCTTGCAGCTGACTGGGCAGGATGTACACGGTGCAACACTGGGAATCATCGGCTTGGGCAGGATAGGGGAAGCACTGGCCAAAAGAGCGAAGGGCTTTGATATGAATTTGGTTTATTTTAATCGAAGCCGTAAATATGAACAGGAAAAGAAATTGGGCATGAAATACCTCCCGCTTGAAAAGCTGCTTCAAGTATCCGATTTTGTGTGTGTCATGCTGCCGCTTACAAAGGATACCGCTTATATGATTGGCAAGGAGCAGTTGAAATTAATGAAGGGGACGAGTGTGCTCATAAATACGGCAAGAGGCGGGATCATCGATGAAAAGGCATTATATCATGCCTTGAAGAATCGTGAAATCTGGGCAGCAGGGCTGGATGTATTTGAAGATGAACCCGTTCCTGTCGAGCACCCGCTGCTAACATTGCCCAATCTGGTTACATTACCGCATATCGGGAGTGCCAGCATTGCCACAAGACTGAAAATGGCAGCCCTAGCTGTACAAAACCTGGCGGATGGATTGGCGGGAGATACCCCCCGAAATTTAGTATTGTTGAATAAAGCATAATCCGCGGACGGCCGGAAAAAGTGCGGGGAGGCTGGAAAAATCGGAGGCCGGCCGGAAAAAGTGCGATGTAGGTCGGAAAAATCGGAGGATGGCCGGAAAAAGTGTGGTTAAGGCCGGAAAAAATCGGAGGATGGCCGGAAAAAGTGCGGGGTGGGTCGGAAAAATCAGCGGACGACCTGAAAAATGCAGTGTAAGCCGTTTATCATCTGAAATGACTCCAAAAAGCGGTCATTTTTTATTGCCAGTACGGAAAAATGCACTGAAGTGGATTCCAATCTAAGGATTTGGGCGAGGTATATTTCAGATGAATTTCGCCGTTTTGCAGCAAAGGTAGACAGAGCGATAGGCAACCACATTGGGAGAATTCCAGATCAAGGGAGGCATACTTATCGTAAATTGTTCCGATCTTTTGTAAAATGAATAAAGCGAAAAACAATTAGTTGAAAGGGATAGGTTAACGAATGATTGAAATGAAGGAAACGATATCGACAGGTGACGAAATGACTAAATCCAAAAGACTGCTTTTGGCACTTATGCTAGGTTCTTTTGCAGCGATTGGACCACTGTCACTGGATATGTATTTACCAGGTCTCCCATCACTGGCGGATGATCTGAAAAGCAGTACGTCCCTGGCACAGCTGAGTTTGACTGCCTGCTTGTTAGGGTTGGCACTTGGCCAAATGTATTTGGGGCCGCTAAGCGATGCGAAAGGCAGGCGCACACCGTTAATCATTTCTTTATCGGTTTATGGCCTTTCATCTTTGTTATGTGCCTTTGCTCCAACGATTGAATTGCTATTATTATTACGTTTTATCCAAGGCGTTGCGGGTGCGGGGGGCATCGTCATTTCAAGGGCCATCGTCCGTGATTTATTTTCAGGAACGGATTTGACCAAATTCTTCTCCATGCTCATGCTGGTTAATGGGGCGGCGCCGATTTTGGCTCCTGTGTTTGGGGGACAGCTTTTACAGTTCACTTCTTGGCGGGGCGTTTTCCTGGTGATTGCGATATTAGGTGTCCTGATGGTTGCCGCTGCCTTTTTCGGGATAAAGGAAACTTTATCGCCTAATTTCAGGAGCGCCGGGGGGATATACGACACAATCAGGACTTTTGGGAATTTAGTGGGTGACCGTGTATTTATGGGGTATGCCTTTTCACAAGGCTTCATAAGTGCTGCCATGTTCGCTTATATTTCCGGTTCTCCCTTTGTCCTCCAGAACATATATGGCGTTTCCCCACAGACATTCAGCTTGATTTTTGCAATGAATGGAGTGGGAATCATCATTGCCTCTCAAGTGGCAGGAAAGCTGGCAGGAAGGGTGAAAGAAGAAAAACTCCTTCAAATCGGATTATGTCTTGCCCTGTTTGGCGGGGTTTTCCTTATTGCCTCAGTGCTTTTCGAGATAGGGTTAGCAGGAATTCTAATCGCTCTGTTCCTCTCGGTTTCAAGCGTCGGCATCGTCGGTACGACGAGTTTTTCGTTAGCGATGCAAAATCAGAAAAAAACGGCAGGCAGTGCATCGGCCTTGATTGGATTGCTGCCCTTCATACTGGGCTCACTCATGGCTCCTTTGGTGGGCTTGGGTTCTGGCGAATCACCCCTGCCGATGGGAATTGTGATGGTAAGCTGTCATGCGATCGCCATGCTCGCTTACCTAATGCTTGCACGCCGCGGCTTAAGAAAGGTCGCTTAAAACAGCTAAAGAGCTGAAGTCCCTTGGTGGGATTTCAGCTCTTTTTGTTAAGGTTTCATGGATTATAATAGCGATTCTGCTCCGTCGATATAAACTTCCGTGCCGGTGACGTGGGAGGACATGTCAGAAGCTAAAAATAATACAAGGTCACCAGCCTGATCGGTGGTTCCAGCTTTATTGGCTAAAGGCTGTGAGCCCTGCGGATATTCGATGGGTATCCTGATTTTCTCTAAGTGTTCATCTTCAGGGAAAGTATTGTCGTGGATGTTCGTATCGATTGACCCGGGACAAATGGTATTGACCCTGATTTTATATTTTGCCAATTCGAGCGCTGCCATTTTACCGAATGCGACCTGTCCAGCTTTGGAGGCGCTATAGGCGGAAAAACCAAAGTTCTTGAAAAATCGGTTACCATTGATGGAGCTGTTGATGACGATGCTGCCGCCCGTTTCCTTCATATATGGAATGGCGTATTTGATGGTGAGAAAGGTACCTTTAAGGTTAATGGTGTGCGTTTGATCCCAATCTTCTGGTTTGATGTCTTCAATTGGGGCAATCACGCCGTTGATGCCCGCATTAGCGAATACGAAGTCAATTTTTCCGAAATGGTCATAGGCAGCCTTGAAGGCATGTTCAACTTGCTCCGGCTTTGATACATCGGTTTTAATGATTAACGCTTCCCGGCCGAGATTTTCAACCTCTTCCTTCACCTTTTCAGCCTTTTCCACGGTGCGATCGAAAAAGATGATGTTCGCACCGTTTTCAGCTAGCTTCAGTGCTGCCCCCCGGCCAATTCCCGATCCTCCGCCGGTAATGATGGCCACCTTATTTTTCATTAAATCTGACATAACCTTCACACGCTCCTTTTTTAGTTTTCTTTCCCCTTTAGGGAGTATGTAGAAACCTCATGGCAGTGGTAATATAGGAAATTATATACGAATATTGCCTAAAAAATCCAATTTGAACCTTTGCCGTTAATCATTATGTTTTGTTTTTTTATGAATTGTCGGTATATTGAGTACATAATAAGTTAGCTTGAAAGGGGATAGGCTGTTGATACGAATAGGGGTAATAGGAACAAATTGGATCACGGAACGATTTTTGGAGGGGGCAAAGCATGTAGCGGATCTATCGTTAACGGCGGTATATTCACGGACGGAAGAGAAGGCTAAGGAATTTGCCGGGAAATATGGAGTTTCGACGATTTTTACGAATTTGGAGGAAATGGCCGCAAGCGATGCGATCGACGCTGTCTATATAGCCAGCCCCAACTCCCATCATTGCAGGCAGGCAGTATTATTTTTACAAGCTAAGAAGCATGTATTATGTGAAAAACCAATGGCCTCAAATGCGGCCGAGGTGAAGCAAATGATCGAGGCCGCCCAACAAAATGGCGTGCTATTGATGGAAGCGATGAAATCAACGATCATGCCAAATTTCCGAAGCGTGCAGGAAAATATCGCGAAAATCGGCGAAGTACGCCGTTTTACGGCAAGCTTTTGTCAATATTCCTCCCGCTATGATGCGTATAAACAGGGTACAGTGCTGAATGCATTCAATCCGGAATTTTCGAGTGGTTCATTAATGGATTTGGGGATTTATGTCCTGTATCCGCTTGTTGTTCTATTCGGTAAACCGAATAAGGTGCAGGCAACAGGAACGATGCTTGAATCAGGAGTTGATGGGCAGGGCTCGATCTTGCTTTCTTACGATGATATGGAAGCAGTCGTCATGTATTCGAAGATCACCCAATCCGATCAGCCAACTGAAATTCAGGGGGAACTTGGAAGCATCTTAATACAGAAAATTTCAGGACCGGTTGCTGCAAGTATCCAGTACCGCGACGGAACCGCTGAAAATATTACGGTACCTCAGGATATGCCGTCGATGTATTATGAAGCGGAAGAATTCGTTGGATTGATAAAGCAGGGGAAAATGGAGTCCGATATAAATTCTTTCTCCCACTCACTATCGACGATGGAAATCATGGACGAAGCAAGACGCCAAATCGGTATCGTCTTCCCGGCAGACCGATCATAAGCCTTTAATGAGTACAGCCTCAAGTTGGAAGGGTATAAATGGATGTTACGGATTACCTTAAGTTGGGTACAATTGAGTACACGGACAATTTTATTGCTGGAGGAATGGACATGAAATGCAAAATTAATCGGAATGCAGCAAAGGTTCTTCATAATATGCTGAACACGGATGAAGCAAAAGGAAAAATGGTCCGTGTGTATATCACCCATATGCATGGTGACCATGCTCATTATGAGATGAAGCTGGATACACCCGCTGCGCATGATGAAATCGTCAAAACGGATAAAGATATTGATATTTTGCTGGACTCACGTGAGGAATTTCTTGACGGTGTCTGGATCAAATATTTTTACGTACCTGAAGAAGGCTTTGAAATTACTAATCCTTCTAAAGAACCGAACGGGCATCATCATCACCAGTAACAGTAGAATGTGAAGGGGGACAATTGGCATGAATCAAAAATACGAAAAGATTTTTCAACCATACAAATTTTCATCAGGGGTCGAAGTGAACAACCGGATCATGATGGCCCCGATGACCACCTATTCTTCAGATGATCATGGGGTGGTGACCGATGCGGAACTGGCTTACTACGCCGATCGTTCTGCAGGTGTAGGCGCAGTGATTACGGCGTGTGCTTATGTCATGGCCAGCGGCAAAGGGTTTCCGGGCCAATTAAGTGCAGATGACGATTCCTTTATCCCATCGTTAAAAAAATTGGCGGAAACGATTCAATCCAACGGATCAAAAGCCATTTTACAAATCTATCATGGCGGTCGCCAAAGCCCTCCGGAGTTATTGCCTGATAACCAGCCAGTTTCAGCCAGCGCCGTTGCTTCCAAAGAGGATGCACCGGTACCGCGGGAAATGAGTGAAGACGACATACAAGAAGTCATTACCGCATTTGGAGAAGCGACAAGAAGGGCGATTGAAGCAGGATTCGATGGTGTGGAAATCCATGGCGCCAATACATACTTGCTCCAGCAGTTCTTCTCGCCACACTCGAATCGCCGTTCCGATAAATGGGGAGGGACATTAGGCAAACGGCTCATTTTCCCGCTCACAGTTGTGAATGAAGTGGAAAAAACAGTTGCTGAGCATGCCAAGAAGCCATTTATCATCGGCTACCGTCTATCCCCTGAAGAAGGTAGCAATCCCGGAATTACTTTGGATGATACGCTGCAGCTTGTTGATAGATTGGCGAATCAAAATCTTGATTACCTGCATATCTCGGTAGGCCATTTCTGGAATGGTTCCTTCCGTGAGAGTGACAGGACCAAGTCACGGATCGTTAAAATATACGATAAAGTGGGCAACCGCATCCCGGTCGTCGGTGTAGGGGAGCTGCATACTCCCGATGAAGTGGCAGAAGCTATGGAAACGGGTGTCCCTTTTATCGCCCTTGGCCGGGAGCTACTGATGGAGCCGCATTGGATCGAAAAAATCAGGTCAGGAAAAGAAATGGAAATACGAACGACGCTTTCCAAAAAAGATCAGGCCGAACTGGTCATTCCCGATCCGCTCTGGGAAAAGCTAATTGGGGTCAAGGGTTGGCTCCCGGTCGTGGATTGAATATGAAAATCAAGAGTGAAAAGAAACGTCCTCCATTCATTGGAGGACGTTTTTTTGAATGTCATCTCATTTTACTAGGATTCTTTCCTGAAAACTCCATTATTCAAATCTCAGCTACGGAATTTTGGATGATGTTTTCGGTTGGAATGATCGTATGTGGCTTCGTGTTTGGATCGTTCTGGATTTTTGCAAAAAGTATTTGTGTTGCTACATCTCCTAATTTCCTCACGGGAATCTCTTTACAGGTCAAAGATGGAGAAAGGAATGGATGTAAATTTGAATTGCTGTATCCTACAATGGATAGATCTTCCGGAATGGAAATACCATTTTCGGCGGCCATCTTATAGATACTCATCACTTTAAGATCATCCGTGGCAAAAATGGCCGTCGGCGGGTTATTTCCCAGCATTTTTTTTGCTGATTGATGGGCGGCATCAATGGTGTAACCGCTATTCACGATCCATTCATCCTTTAACGGGAGGCCATTTGCAATCATGCATGATTTAAATCCTTCCAAGCGATCGATGGAAACATGATAATCCAATGGAGAATGCAGGCAGGCAATATCGCTATGTCCTTTATCGATCAAGTATTGCGTCAAATCATAACTGTCCATAAAGTTATTCGTATCTACAGAAAAAACATTTTTATAATCTCCCTCAACCTTTCCAATGACTACTATAGGGATATTAAAGGGATCTATCTGCTGGAAAAAGTTCTCATCTGCAGGGGAACTTAACATGATAATCCCTTTTATGAACTTCTCTTTTATTTTCCGAATGCATTTTTGAAGCTCGTCCTGGCTGTTTTTTGCCGTCTGTAATATAACATCGAAGTTTTTATCTTCGGCATTGGTTGATATGGCATGGATAATATCAGAGAAAAATGGGTTATTAGCGGTAGTTTTGGTGGAACGAGATAGTACCATGATGGCATCAAATCCTGAGGAAAGGGCCCTGGCTAGTTTGCTGGGATGATAGTTCAGTTGTTCAATTGCCTTTAACACACGCTCACGCGATTCTTCAGAGATATTGCTTTGATTGTTGAGAACGCGTGACACGGTGGATTTTGAAACCATTGCAACACGGGCGATATCGTAAATGGTGTGTCCCAATAATGTTCTCCCCCTCCTGGTATGCTTCTGTATGATCTTTTCTTCTGGATTTTAAAGGTTCAATAGTAAATGTGGTGCATGAATGTTAAAGAGAGCGGTTTCATAGGGTAAATTATATGGGTGAAACGTGATGCTGGCAATAGAAATTTTAAAACCGGAAGGGATGCAGGCAGAGAAAGCCCTGTTTAGCCAGTATGCGAAAATTGAAAAAA
Organism: Peribacillus sp. FSL E2-0218; assembly: GCF_037992945.1. Lineage (NCBI taxonomy): Bacteria > Bacillati > Bacillota > Bacilli > Caryophanales > Bacillaceae > Peribacillus > Peribacillus sp. FSL E2-0218. The sequence goes on from NZ_CP150304.1 coordinate 1,402,540, forward strand.
ATCAGGGATTCCTCTTTTGGTTTTCGTTGACAGAAAGCGCTTACTGTATTATATTTTGTTTGTGGGAGCGGTACCACGAATAAAATATCAATCTATCAATTTATGGAAACGGTTCCAAGGAGGAGGCGTATATGGAATATATCAAACAGAGGCTGTCTGCAATATATGGGGAATCTGATGCACAAAATATATGGACTAGCTTGAAAGAAAAGTTATTGAAAGCAAAACAAACCCATTATAAAGAACGAAAACAAAGATGGGATGAAAAAGATCTGGTTTTAATTACGTATTCAGATCAATTCCGGGAGGAAGGAAAGCCGGCATTGGCGACATTTGAGAAGGTGTTTGATCGTTATTTGGCAGACCAATTCGAAATTGTCCACTTGCTTCCCTTTTATCCCTATTCGTCGGATGATGGTTTTTCGGTCATCGACTATAAGAAGGTCAATCCAATAGCAGGAGATTGGGGAGATGTAGAAAACCTATCCAAGAAAACGAGAATCATGTTCGATTATGTGTGCAATCATATTTCGGCAAAGAGTGAATGGTTTAAAGAATACATAAAAGGCAATCCCGAATATGCTCACTTTTTTACGGAGATGGAACCTGACACAGATCTGAGTGCAGTAACGAGACCAAGATCCACTCCAGTTCTCACCAAGTTCGAAATGGAAGATGGAGCAGAAAAATATATTTGGACGACGTTCAGTGAAGACCAAATTGATTTGAACTTCAAAAACCCAAATGTTTTATTGAGTATGATCGATGTCCTATTATTCTATATTGAGCACGGTGCTGAATATATCCGGCTCGATGCGGTAGGATTCATGTGGAAGGAAGTTGGAAGTACGTGCATCCATCTTGAAAAAACACATCAAATCATCAAACTATTCCGTGATATTGTTGAGGAAGTAGCGAAAGGAACGGTCATCATCACGGAAACAAATGTACCTCATAAAGATAATATTTCCTATTTCGGCAATGGAAGCGATGAAGCACATATGGTTTATCAATTTCCCCTACCTCCACTTGTGCTATATACAATCAACCGGGGCAATGGGAGCGCTCTCACAAACTGGGCAAGAAATCTGCAGCCGGCAGGCGACGAGACAACCTTCTTTAATTTCCTCGCTTCCCATGACGGCATCGGCTTGAATCCGATTCGCGGCATCATCCCGGAAGAAGAAATTCTTGCGCTCGTATCCGATCTTAAAGAAGAAGGAGCAAAGGTAAACTATAAAAATAATCCTGATGGCACACAAAGTCCATACGAAATAAACGTGACTTACTTGGACGCGTTAAATAAACGCGCGGATGATGATGAATTAAGGATGAAACGGTTCTTATCGGCACATTCCATTTTATTATCACTTCAAGGAGTGCCGGCGATATACATCCAAAGTATATTAGGATCCAGAAATGATTATGATGGCGTTGCCAAAACAGGAATGAACCGTTCCATTAACCGTCAAAAGTATAGTTTGGAAGAAATCGAAGCTGAGCTGACAAAACCTGGTACGTTGCGAAGCAAGATATATCGCGAATTAACGACCATCATTCAAGTAAGAAAAGCGGAAGCCTTATTCCATCCGGATGTGCCTATGGAGGTTTTGGAAAAAGGAGAAAAGATATTTGCACTCAAGAGGGGCACCGACTCCGGTGAAAGCCTTACCATTATTCATAATATTGCGAATGAACCGGTTGGTTTCGAATTATCGGGAGAATATGTAAATCTGATCACTGGGGAAGAAGTGACTTTCGCCGAAACTATAACACTGGATCCCTATCAATTCCTTTGGTTGAAATCAAGTAACTAGGAGGCAAACCGATGAAACTCAAAATCATGAGTGTAGCGTTGATCTTCGTTTTAAGCGTTGTATTATCAGCCTGCAGCGGAAGCAACAAAACAGGCACAGATGAGATCATAACGATCGAATTCATGCATTCTTCCGTTGAACAAGAGCGTCTGGCGGTGATCAACAAGCTGGTGGATAAATTCGAGAAAGAAAACCCGGCCATAATAATTAAGCAAGTTCCGGTTCAAGAAGATGCATATAACACAAAGATCATCACGTTAGCGAGTGCCGGAAAGCTTCCTGCAGTCCTAGAAGTTGGCCAGGACTACGCAAAGGTAATGGATAAAGAGCAGCTTATCGATAAAGAGGCCGTTACCGAAACGCTTGAGAAAGCGGGTGAAAAAGACTTCTATGACGGCGCTTTAAAATTAATGACACCAGAAGATGGGAAGGGTTATACCGGAATTCCGATAAGTGGCTGGGTACAAGGAATTTGGTTCAATAAAGATATGCTGGCCTCCAAAGGTTTTGAAGAGCCGAAAAACTGGGAGGATGTACTGAAGGTCGCAAAGGCATTTACGGACAGCGGCAGTAAAAAGTACGGCATCGGCTTGCCGACCATCGAAGGAGGATTCTCGGAGCAAGCATTCTCTCAATTTGCGCTATCGAACAATGCCAATGTACTGGATGTCAATGGAAAGCTGGATATGAATAAAAAAGCAATGAAGGACGCGCTAACCTATTATAAAGAACTGGCCCAATATACGATGCCGGGATCAAATGATACCACTGAGGTAAAAGATGCATTCATGAATGGAACGACGCCAATGGCTCTATATTCGACGTATATCCTCCCTTCGGTTCATGCGGAAGGTGATGCAGACAATATTGGTTTTGCGATTCCTGAACAAAAAACAAAAGCCGTGTATGGTACGGTATCGGCTATCACCATTTCCTCTGGTTTGGAAGATGCACAAAAAGAGGCGGCAGAAAAATTCACGGCGTTTTTGTCAGAGCCGGAAAATATGACAGATTGGGTATTGATGTCACCAGGCGGTGCACAGCCTGTCAATAAAGCGGTTACGGAAAACGCTGCATATCAGGCCAATGAAGTGGTGAAATCCTTCGGGGATTTATCGACGGAAATTGCCACATCCTTTAACGATATCCAAGTCTTTGGTCTGGTCGGCGGGAAAAACTACACGAAAATGGGAGATATAACGAGCTCAGGCGCCATTTCGAAATTAGTGAATGAAATTACAGTTGGCGGAAAAAGCGTCGATGGTGAACTTGAAATCGCTGAAAAGAAAATTAAAGATGTCTTAAGTAAATAAGATTCAAGGAAAGGCAAAAACATCCGGCAAGATCCTCTATTTTAGTGAGTATGTCCAAGCTCTATACCTAATGAAGAGGGGAGCAAGATCCCTCGTCGATCAAAAGGGTCTTGGACATCTCTTAGGGGAAAACGGTATGTATTCAGGGGGTCATGAACATGAAAAACAGAGGGAAATCGGATATGAGGTTGGCATTGGTACTGCTTTTCCCAAGCGTCTTTTTAGTGCTTTTGCTTGTGGCATATCCAATGATATCCAACATAAAGATTAGTTTTTTTGATCTGCCAATCAATCCACGGCTAGATGCGACCTTTGTCGGGTTAAAAAACTATACGGACATACTGACGGATGTCGAATTCATTAAATCATTAGGAATTACAGTTTTATACATGATACTGGCAGTGGCAGGGAGTACGGCATTGGGATTGGCCGTGGCGATCTTTTTTAATCGCCCCTTCAAATTCCGTAAAGCAGCCCGATCCTTAATTATCCTGTCTTATGTAACCCCTTCGATTTCCTTGGTATTTGCGTGGAAATACATGTTCAATAATGGATATGGTGTCATAAATCATCTGGGAGTGGACGTGTTCCATTTATTCGATAAGGCGCCCCTATGGTTTGACAATCCTGTCAGCAGCTTCATACTGGTCGTGCTTTTTGCAATATGGAGATACTTCCCATATGCATTCATCTCGTTTCTGGCAATCTTGCAGACAGTGGATTCCAGTTTATATGAAGCGGCGGAAATCGATGGGGCGTCAACGTGGGAGAAGTTCAAGAATGTGACCATCCCGGCGATCATGCCTGTGCTGATAACGATAATAACCCTTCGTTCCATCTGGTTGTTCTATATGTTCACAGATGTATATCTGTTAACGAACAAAGTGAACATCATCGGGATTTACTTATACGAAACGGCATTTGCCTTTAATGATCTTGGTAAGGCCGCATCCATTTCTGTCATTCTTTTCATTATCCTTTCCATCGTAATAATAGCATCAAGAAAGCGGGTGAAATTCAATGGCAATGGCTAGCAGTAAAAAGAATAAAGCAGCAAGGAAGATCGGGTTTTATACCGGGCTGATCGCCTTATTGATCGTTTCCCTATTCCCATTTTTCATCATGCTGATGACTTCCTTCAAGACCTCTAGGGAAGCGGTTGCTACCGAACCAACCTTTTTTCCGAAGCATTGGACATTCCAGCATTATGTTGATATCTTCAACCCGGATATCTTCCCTTTTTTATCTTATTTTAAAAACAGCTTAACTGTGGCTCTCACTGCAGCGCTGCTGTCGGTTTTAATCGGCATTTTCGGGGCCTATGCCCTTTCGAAATTGAACTTTATCGGAAAGACGACCATTAATGCCAGCTTTTATACCGTGTATATGCTGTCTGGGATTTTGCTTGTCGTGCCGTTATTCAAGATCATTTCCGGGCTCGGCTTGTATGATACGAAAACGGCACTGATCATCACGATGATCGTTCAAACGCTTCCCACTTCGATTTTTATGTTAAAAAGTTATTTTGACACCATTCCGGATGATTTGGAGGAAGCAGCGATGATCGATGGATTAAACCGAATCCAGATCATTTTCTATATTATCATCCCTCTAGCTCTATCAGGGATCATATCTGTTTTTGTATATTCCTTTATGGTCGCCTGGAATGATTACTTGTTTGCATCGATATTCCTATCGGATTCCGCAAACTTCACGCTTCCCATCGGCTTGAATGCCTTGTTCAGTACACCTGATTATATATGGGGAAGAATGATGGCAGCTTCGCTTATAACGGCATTGCCTGTTGTAGGGATGTACGCAATCTCCGAGCACTTCATAAAAGGGAACATGACCGAAGGCGGAGTGAAGGGATAATCGGGAAAAATCAAATAAACGAGAGAAGGTATATAGGATGAAAAAATTAGTTGCAGTAAAACCAAGAGTAGCGGCATTGGTCGATTACGAAGAAAGTGCCATCAAGCCGAATGAAGTGAAAATAGATGTACAGTTCGCCTCGCCTAAACATGGCACGGAGGTGATTGACTTTCGTGGGATGACACCTTTCATGGATGAGGATTTTTCTGAAGAGTGGCGGATGTTCATGCCAAGGGAAGAAGGGTCGACTAAAGGGATTGTATTCGGCGAATTCCAGCTTGGGAATATGGTTGTAGGACAAATCATTGAAAAAGGAAGCGATGTAACGGGATACCAGGTGGGGGATACGGTTTGTACATACGGCCCCATCATGGAAACGGTCATTGTGAATGCTGTGGATAACCACCGATTACGTAAAATGCCTGAGGGAGCTAAATGGCAAAATGCCGTGTGCTATGATCCCGCACAATTTGCCATGAGCGGTGTACGTGATGCCAATGTACGCGCAGGTGATTATGTCGTAGTGGTGGGACTTGGTGCAATTGGACAATTGGCCATCCAGCTGGCAAAAAAAGCGGGTGCGAGTATCGTTGTCGGTGTTGATCCCTTGAGTCAACGCAGGGAGATCGCACGGCGTAACGGGGCGGATGTTTGTTTTGATCCGACCATCGATGATGTTGGTTTTGAAGTGAAAAAGCTGACAAACAAAATAGGGGCGGATTCAATCATTGAAACAAGCGGAAATGCGGCAGCTCTTCAAGCGGCACTGAAGGGCATTGCTTATGGTGGCATCATTTCATATGTGGCCTTTGGGAAAGCCTTTCCGGAAGGTTTGAACTTTGGAAGGGAAGCCCATTTCAATAATGCCAAAATCGTGTTCTCCCGCGCAGCAAGCGAGCCTAATCCAGATTATCCACGCTGGAACAGAAAGCGCATCGAAGAGACCTGCTGGGAGTTGCTAATGAACGGTTATTTAAATTGCGAGGATATCATCGAACCAATCGTTACGTTTGAACAAAGTGCAGAAGCCTATATGGAATATGTCGATCAGCATCCCGAATTAAGTATCAAAATGGGAATTGACTATAAAAAATGAGTCTTTAGCGCGCGATGTTTAATGATGAGTACTTGTGAATGGGGGCTTTATTTATGAAAATCGGTACACAGGATCAAGCGTTTTTTCCGAGGGATATGAAAGAAAAATTCTTTTTCTTAAAAGAAGCAGGCTTTGAAGGATATGAAATCGATGGCAAACTCCTTGTCGACCATTTGGAAGAAGTGAAGGTTGCCATTGAGGAGACAGGGCTTCCGGTAACGACTGCCTGCGGAGGCTACACCGGTTGGATCGGTGACTTCGACGAGGAACGCAGGCTGAACGGATTAGCTGAAATCAAAAAAATCCTTGAGGCGCTCAAAGAAGTGGGCGGGAAAGGGATTGTCGTTCCAGCTGCCTGGGGCATGTTCACGTACCGCTTGCCGCCAATGCATTCTCCTAGAAGCCAGGAGGCAGATAGGAAGGCCATTACCGATTCCCTGCTTTACTTGGAGACAATTGCAAAGGAAACCGGGACAACGATATTTCTTGAACCTTTGAATCGCTATCAAGATCATATGATCAATACGCTGGCAGATGCAAGGAGTTATATAGAAGCAAATGAGTTGGGCAACGTGAAAATCATCGCGGATTTCTATCATATGAACATTGAAGAAGATGATATATCCGAGGCACTTCATCTGAATCAGGATTTGGTGCGGCACATCCATCTGGCGGATAACCACCGTTTTCAGCCAGGCAGCGGTTCACTGGACTTCAAACGACACTTTGATCAGCTTAAAGAAGATGGATATGATGGTTTTTTAACACTGGAATGCCGTGTAAGGGGAATTGATCCGAAAGCGGAATATATGAAAGCGTTACATTACCTAAAGCAATCACTAGGCTAAAGGGGCTGACTGAAGATGAAGAAGAGAATTGCGATAATTGGTGGAGGGCAAATGGCGGAAAAGGTCCATGTTTCATACTACCGTACCAGGAATGAGGTTGAAATTGTCGCAGTTGTCGGCTCAAATTTCGAACGGACAAAAGAGTTTGCGGAACGGAATGGAATCGCCCGATACTATACGGATGTAGAGGAAATGTTTCAAGCGGAACACCCGGACATCGTCAGTGTCTGCACGCCGAATAAATTCCATCATGAGCATGTCATGAAGGCTTTGGAGCATGGCTGTCATGTTCTCTGCGAGAAGCCGCCTTCCATTTCAAGCCAAGAAGCAAGGCAGATGCAAGAAGTGGCTAAAGAAAAAAATCTAATTCTCGCTTATAATTTTCACCATCGCTTTGCCGAAGACGTTGAAATCATGCAGCAAAAAGTGGCGGAAGGCGTGCTTGGGGATGTTTATGTTGTAAAAGCGAAGGCGCTCCGCCGAAGCGGTGTACCTGGTTGGGGAAATTTCACTAACAAAGAAGCGCAGGGCGGGGGGCCCCTGATAGATTTGGGCGTCCACATGCTCGATGCCGCCCTCCATGTTTTAGGTTATCCAAAAGTCGAAAAGGTAACGGCAAAAATGTTTCAAAAAATCGGCACGAAAAAATCGCACGGATCTTTTGGTGAATGGGATCCAAACAAGTATGAAGTGGAGGATTCCCTATTTGGATTCATAGAGCTTGAAGGCGGGTGCTTGCTGCAAATCGAGACTTCATTTGCTCTGAATATAAAAGAAACATCCATCATGAATGTGGAATTCCTAGGGGATGAGGCGGGTGCAACCCTGTTTCCTGCCCATATTTATTCCGATCGAAAAGGGGAATTGGTGACGATATTGGATAGGAAGACAGCCGATCCAGAAAGGCTACAGAAAGGAATGGCAGCCTTTGTTGATAAATGCCTAGGCAAAGAGGTCATGGTGGCTGATGGAAGAGAAGGTTACTTGATCATGCAACTCGTCGAAGCTCTCTATCAATCTGCTGAAAAAGGTGAAAGCATAACGATATGAAAAAATTAGAAGAAAATAGTTTCGATCCGCGCTATATAAATAAATTCGCTAGTTTAATGACTGTAGGCAACGGATATTTCGGTCTGCGTGCTTCCCATGAAGAAAATTATGTAAATCAAACAAGAGGGATGTATGTGGCAGGGATTTATAATAAAGCTACAGTCAATGAACCGTCCGATTTGGTCAACTTGCCAGATGTGGCGGGCATGAATATTGAGCTTGATGGAGAGGTCTTTTCCCTATTAACAGGAGAGATTCTTTCCTACAAACGCCAGTTGAACCTTGAAAACGGGGAACTGCGACGTGATATATTATGGAAAAGCAGAACCGGTTCACGCTTCCGCCTTACGTTTCAGCGTTTTGCCGCAAAAAACGACCGCCATGTTCTGGCAACTAAATTGACGGTTACTTCTTTGGATAAACCTGCTCAAATGAAAATCGTGACTGGAATCGATGCACAGCAAACGAATTTTGGAAGACAGCATCTTATTGAAGAAAAGGTTCGTGTTGCGGAAGGGGACTTGCTTCAGGGAACCTATAAAACAACCGAATCGGGGCATACCATCGCAATTGCAACATGTTGTACTGGTTCAGTCAAAGGCGAGATGTCCCACACTGCTAAAAATAGGCAGCTGCTATCCGCCATTAATCAGGACCTTCTGGCTGATACCCCTTTCGTTCTTGAAAAAATGGGCGTCATTTTTACGTCCCTGGATGGTGATTTAAGGGGGGAAAGCCCTGAAGAAGCAAGTGAAGCGGTCCTACGAAGCTGCTCTGCTGCTGGATATGATGCTTTGCTGCATAAATCGGCAGGGGAGTGGGCGCAATTTTGGATGGAAAAGCGCATCAAAGTGGCATCGACGAGGGATTTTGACCAGCTTGCCATCGATTTTTCCCTATATCAACTGGAGGTCATGACACCTGCCCATGATGAACGGTTTAGCGTAGGTGCAAAGGGTTTGACGGGAGAAGGATATAAAGGACATGTGTTTTGGGATACGGAAATATTCATAACACCGTTTCATCTGTATACGGAGCCGGAAAAAGCGAGAAAGCTTTTGCGTTACCGTTACTTGAGGCTGAAGCAGGCGCTGGATAAAGCTGCATCGAATGGCTATGAAGGGGCTTTGTTCCCTTGGGAAAGTGCATTCACTGGTGAAGAAGAAACACCTGAATTTGCAGCCATCAACATTAAAACCGGGAAGCGTCAGAAGGTGGCCTCCGCTTTGGCGGAGCACCATATTGTTGCAGACATTGCCTATACTGTAGTGAAATACTACCAAAATACATGGGATGACTCGTTCATGAAAAAAGAAGGGCTGGAGCTTCTTAAGGAAACGAGCCGGTTTTGGATCAGCCGGGCCGTGGAAGAAAATGACCAGCTGGTTATCAAAGATGTCATCGGACCGGATGAGTACACGGAGCATATCGATAATAATGCCTTTACCAATTATATGGCTTGGTACAATGTCGAGCAGGCGCTGTTTTTTATGGATAAATACGGGGATGATGATCGGCAATTAAAGGATCGGGGCCATGAGTTTTTGAAGCGCTTATATCTGCCTAAGGCCAATGATGATAAAATCATCCCCCAAGATGATACGTTCCTGAGCAAGCCTGAGATCGACCTTTCACGGTACAAACAAGCTCAGGGCAGTCAGGGCATCCTTATGGATTATTCACGTCAAGAAGTGAATGAGATGCAAATCCTGAAACAGGCGGATGTCGTCATGCTGCTCTACTTATTACCGGATGTATTTCCAAGTGATATAATCTATGAAAATCTGCGTTATTATGAGGAGCATACCATCCACGACTCTTCATTGAGCAAAGCGATTCATGCCATAGTTGCAGCAAGGGCGGGGGAAATCGAAAAGGCATACGAATTTTTCCAGGAGAGCTGTTTAATCGACTTGGGCCCGAATCCTCAATCCTCTGATGAGGGACTTCATGCTGCTTCCCTCGGTGCCATCTGGATGGCAGCAATGTTCGGTTTTGCAAATGTCTCGATCAAGAATCAGCGGTTAAGTCTGGACCCTAAGCTGCCATCAGGATGGTCAGAACTTGCTTTCCCGCTCAATTTCCAAGGGTCTCGCTTACATGTTGCCCTAACCCACAACCAAGCCGTCATAACGAAAGTTTCGGGTGATGATGTATGTATTGAACTAAATGGGACTGAATTTCTCGTATCGGACAAATTTGCAATGGACCTTCACTAAAAGAGAATAGCATCCGTTCTTGCTAGCGATCATTAAAAAAATTGGAGGCAAACATGAAAGTAGTCATTGCACCAGATTCATTTAAAGAGAGTTTACCAGCAGACGAAGTGGCAAGAGCCATTCAAGCTGGATTTCTGTCCATTTTCCCGCAAGCGGAGTATCACTTGCTGCCAATTGCAGATGGCGGTGAAGGTACGCTACAGGCATTGGTATCCGCACATAACGGAAGCATCGAAAGCGTATTCGTTACAGGCCCGCTTGGAATTCCGGTAGAAGCGAAAATAGCATTCTCGAATGATGGAAAGACAGCTTTTATCGAAATGGCGGAGGCTTGCGGATTACACCTTGTTCCGATGGGTCGGCGAAATCCGTTACATACCACTTCCTTTGGTGTGGGAGAGCTGATGCTTCATGCGCTGAATCATGGAGCTGCGGAACTAATCATTGGAGTGGGCGGGAGTTCAACGAATGATGGCGGTGTGGGCATGGCATCCGCGCTTGGTTATGAATTTTTCGATGAACAAGGAAAGCAGGTAGAGGGTATCGGCAAGGATCTATTTCATATAACTTCATTGTCTGATCGCAACCGTGATCGGCGTTTGGATACTGTGAAAATAATAGTGGCGGCAGATGTCGATAACCCCTTAACGGGCAGGGATGGTGCTACATATATCTATGGACCGCAAAAAGGGCTGCCTAAAGAGATGTTGAATGAGATGGATCAAGCCATGGGCAGATTTCATCAAATCGCAGGCAGCTATATGGGAACGGATGTCTCCTCCTTGCCGGGAAGCGGTGCAGGCGGAGGGATGGGGGCAGGTCTGCTGTTATTCACAGGAGCTCAAATAAAGAAGGGGATCGATCTCGTGCTGGAGCATTTGAAGATGAAAGAAATCTGCCAAGATGCGGATATCGTGATCGTCGGCGAAGGAAAAATAGATAGCCAAACAATATATGGAAAAGCACCTGCAGGCGTAGCGAAATGTGCGCCGCGAAAAGCGAAGGTGATAGCGATTTGCGGAAGTGTGGGTGAAGGCTCGGAGGCTCTTTATGATCATGGCTTTGATGCGATCTTCCCCACCATTCCTGCCATGCTGCCAATTGAAAACATTCTAAGCGGTGCATTTGCAAATATCGAGAGAACATCTCGAAATGTGGCAGCATTGCTTCGAAATGAAAGGGACGGTTCCAATGGATGAAAAATTTATCGATGCTGTAGTATTTGACCTTGATGGTGTCATAACGGATACAGCGCATTATCATTTCCTGGCTTGGCGGGACCTCGCTCGTGAGATAAACATCGATATTGACGAAATGTTTAACGAGAGGTTAAAGGGCGTAAGCCGCATGGCTTCACTTGAACTGATTCTACAGGAAGGCAATCGACAAAATGACTTTTCGCTAAGTGAAAAAGAAGAAATGGCTGAAAAGAAGAATCAACATTATTGTCAGTTTTTGAAGCAGTTGACGCCTCATGATATACTGCCGGGAATCATCGAGCTGATAACCGCCATCAAAAGTGAAGGAGTCCCTATTGGCCTTGCTTCCGTTTCCAGAAATGCAAGCACTGTATTGAAGGCACTTCAGTTAGAGGATACTTTTGATTATGTTGTCGATGCTTCAAAAGTGAAAAAGTCAAAACCCGATCCGGAAATTTTCCTAACTGCATGTAACCAGCTTGAGGCAAACCCAAAACGTTCAATTGGTATTGAAGATGCATCTGCAGGCATCGACTCGATCAAGGCAAGCGAAATGTTTGCTGTAGGAGTGGGCAATACCCTTTTCAAATCCGATTATCAGGTAGATGCAACGAACGAACTCAATTGGGAAGTAATCAAGGCTGAATATATCAAGTCCGTAAAAGTAACGCGCTCATGAAACCCGTCCTCCTTCATCGGAGGACGGGTTTTTTTATGTTTATAAGGAAAGGGATTGTTTTCAACGCCATTTTCTAAAAACATGTTTTTCCTTTTAGTAGTGTGGTCAAGGTCCCTGAGCTGTATGGGGAAATGGTCGAGCGTTCAATCTTCCTGTTTCATAGTCAATATCTCCAGATTCAAAATAACCAGTCTGGAAGTATGGTCCTGGTTTGTAATATAGGTGTAAAAGTTCGTGTGAAGTTGAAAACAAATATTTACATTTCTAATAATGTACAGTTTTACGTATTACTGTATAATGTTGAAGCATGTCAAATAACTTAACAAAGGAGAGGGCACATGAAGATTATTCTGAAGGTTGAAAAAAAAACGTTTCCCCTGTAACCATCTTTAATTAAACAACGATAATGCTTTTCGATTTTCCCACTGGCGATGGTGGATGTTAACCAAAAAAGACCAAGGATGTGAGAATGAAAAGAATGATAAAAGATACTAGATTTCAAGGATATAACATGAAGGGTTTTCAAAAAGACGTAACGGCAGGATTGGTTGTAGGCGTCGTAGCCATTCCTCTAGGACTTGCATTTGCAATTGCTTCAGGCGTAGAACCGATATACGGATTATATACGACGATCATAGCGGGAATTCTCATTTCCATTTTGGGAGGATCTAAATATCAAATTGGTGGACCTACAGGTGCATTCGTTCCCTTATTATTCGGCATCGTTATGCAATATGGCTATGAAAGCTTGCTGATTGCCGGGTTTTTGGCGGGACTGATGTTAGTCCTGATGGGCCTGCTAAAGCTGGGCAATTTGATGAAGTTCATCCCCCGTCCAGTCATCATCGGTTTTACGACAGGCATTGCCATCATCATCTTTTCGGGACAGATTGCCAGCTTCCTGGGAATGAAAGTGGAAAAGCATGAAGCGTTTATAGATAACATGAAGGAGCTTGTGATTAAAGCGGACACGATCAGTTTATATAGTATTGCTGTTGCGTGTATATGCTTCATCGTCATCCTGCTGGCACCAAGAGTTCTGCCACGAGTGCCAGGACCTCTGCTGGGCCTGCTTGTCTCGACATTGGCAGCCTACTTTTTATTTCGGGATAAGGTAGCCACCATTGGATCGACGTATGGAGCCATTCCGAAAGGGTTCCCCGAATTCCATGTACCGGAGTTATCAGTGGAAACCATCATCACACTCCTCCCAGTTGCCTTTACGATTGCCTTGTTAGGCGGTGTTGAGTCATTGTTATCCGCCACGGTGGCTGATAACATGGGAGGAACCAAGCATGATAGCAATAAGGAATTGGTTGGCCAAGGGATTGCGAATATGGCGACTCCATTCTTTGGCGGGATACCGGCAACGGGTGCCATTGCGAGGACTGCGACAAACATAAAAAGCGGTGCCGTTTCCCCTATGTCTGGAGTCATTCATGGAATCGTCGTTTTGTTGGTTTTGCTCGTGCTTTCTCCTTTTGCAGCGCATATACCATTGGCCAGCATGGCACCGATATTGATGTTTGTAGCCTGGAATATGAGTGAAAGGAAGGAATTCGCTCATGTATTGAAAACGAAGACGACCGATTCAGCTGTTTTATTAGTGACTTTTCTCGTCACGGTCTTCACTGATTTAATCATGGGAGTCGGCATTGGCTTATTGATTGCGTTCGTCACCTTCATTAAGAAAATGAGCCATACGTTAAAGGTCAGGGAAAGGAAAGATGATATCACGGAAATCGTCTCAACCGATGATTCGGGTTCAAAGATCAATGTGTATAACTTGGAGGGGCCGTTATTCTTTGGATCGATAGATGTATTGGAGTCTTCGATATTGGCAAATTTGGATAATAAGACGAAGATATTGGTATTAAGCATGCGGCGGGTAACCTATATGGATACCTCAGCAGAGGCTGCACTATTGGCGATCGTTAATCGCATCGGAAAATACAAAGGAAAACTGATCATTTCCGGAATCCAGCAACAACCGAAGGAATTGCTTCTCAGCACGGGACTGTATCATAAAATCGAAAAACAGCATTTTTTCAAATCCAGGGAAGATGCCCTCTATTTTGCGAAAAAGCAATTGAATGGAAGTGCGGATAAAGTAGTCTAATTGATTCATCCTGGAAGTCCCTTTTTGGAATGTTATGTTATAGTATCGTTAACAGTAGATTTTAAAAGAAGGTGACTCTCAGGGTGAATATTTATCGGATTGGCCAGCTCGCTGAACTTGCAAATGTCTCGAGGAGAACCATTGATTATTACACACAACTAGGAATGCTGAACTACGAAAAAACTGGGTCCAGATACCGATATTACACGGAAGATGCACTAAACCGTCTTCAAATGATCAATCGGTATAAAGAACAGAATATGCCTTTGAATGAAATCAAGGAACGATTGCAGGTCTGGAAGCAAACCACCGTCGATTCTGAGCAAGTGCTCTTGATGGTGGACAAATTGTCTGCAGACCTTAAGGAGCTGGAAAATGAATTGATGGAATTAAAGCCTTTGCTCAACCAGCTCGATGAACAGCAGGTCTCGTTTGCCGTAAAGCAGCTTTCCGTTAGAAGCAGCTCTTTATTGAGCATCATTGCCATGCTTGCTTAAGCTTGTTTAAGACCCGAATGGGTCTCAGTTTGTAGACAAAAGGGGTTCGGAATTAAAAAATTCCGAACCCCTTTTGAAATTCCTTTGAAATTTTGACCAAAGGTTACGAGATTTGGGCTCTTCGAGCCACTATGTTAAGCCGTTTTAGGACCTTGCCATGTCCAAGTGGCCATCTTCTTTACATTCATGGCAGCGAAAGTAAGCATCGCCTGCATCGACAATTTTTTAAGTCCCCTTAAAGTAGTCCAACGCATACCATGCTTTTCTTTTGCATCTGCGAATACACGCTCAATCGTTTCTTTGCGTTTCGCATATATAGGTTTTACCTCTTGATGATGACGCAGATGATCTGCTTCTTCCACATATGCTTGCCAGATATGCCGTGTCACTACTTTTTGATGGTCTTTGCTTTCCGTACACCGTGATAAAAATGAGCATGTTGCACAAATTTGTTTGGGCGATTTGTACTCGCGATAGCCCTCTTTATTTGTTGTTGAGTACTTTAAAGTTTCTCCCGAAGGGCAAAGGTAACAATCAAAGTGTTCATCGTAAACATAGTCATGTTTGCGAAAGAATCCTTCTTTTGTACGAGGACGTGTATAGGGTAAAGCAGGTGTGATTTCTTTGTTAAATAGGTAGCTTGTAATCGCTGGTGTTTTATAAGCTGCATCTGCGGCAACTGCTTCTGGTTTTCCAACTTTCTCAATCACTTGCTCAACAAGTGGCTCCAAAATATGACTGTCATGTGTATTACCAGGTGTTACAATCGTTCCCAATACAAAACCGTTGCCGTCTGCGGCCGCATGGAATGAATAGGCAAACTGTTTTGTTCGTTCATCTTTCACATAGTAGCCACTCTCAGGATCCGTAGTACTTTCTTTAATTGCTTTGGTTTCTTCCTTATCAAATTTATCTGGTGGAAAAGGCTTCTTTCCATGGTTTTCACGATCTTGATTGATTTCTTCTTGAAGACGTCCTTGATACGCTCGTGTTTCTTTACGAACGATTTTCTTTTCAAATTTCCGTTTATTCGCACTGGCTTTCACATGTGTGGAATCCACGAAAACGTGTTCTACACTTATTAACTTTTTATTAGCAGCTGTCATTAAAATGCGACAGAAAATCTGTTCAAACAGGTCTGTATCTTTAAAGCGTCGCTCATAATTTTTTCCGAACGTAGAGAAATGAGGCACTTTATCATGGAAACCATAGCCTAAGAACCAACGATAAGCCATATTGGTTTCAACTTCTTCAATCGTTTTACGCATGGAACGAATACCGAAGGTATATTGAATGAAAGTCAGTTTAACTAAAATAACTGGATCAATACTTGGGCGTCCTACCTCTGAGTACATATCTTTCACCAAGTCATAAATGAAAGTGAAGTCAATGGCAGCCTCCATTTTACGAACCAAATGGTTCGGTGGCACCAGTTGATCTAAAGTAATCATTTCAAGTTGATCTCGCTGAATAGAATCATGTTTAGAAAGCATCCTCATCACCTCAAGTTTTAATCCTTCAATTTTAAAACAAAAATGACTCCAGTCAAAAGTGTTCTATCTAAAAGGTAAGACAAAGTTGATTGGAGCGGGTGTTCGAGACTCCTGCGGGAAAAGCGCGTCTAGGGGAGACCCCGCAGGCAAAGCCGAGGAGGCTCCCCGACCGCCCGCGGAAAGCGAGTGCCTGGAGTGGAAATCAACGTCTAAATTGTACAGGCCATAAAAATAGACAAACTCGATTTTCATCGAGTTTGTCTACAGTCTGAGACCCGAATGGGTCTTTTTTTGTCGCCTTTATCTTTCTTTTTTTTGTAAAGATGAAGGATATAAAGGAATCAAAAAAGAAGAACTTAAGTAATCGAAACTAATTGGAGAGGTGAGAGTGGATGATAGGATCAATCGTAACGACTGCAAAAGGGCATCTTCAAGGGACGATGGAAAAAGATATATATGTTTGGCGTGGAGTCAGGTATGCCAAGGCGCCAGTTTCTGCCTTGCGTTTCCGCTCACCCGAGCCAGTCGAGAAATGGGGCGGTGTAGTGGATGCGGTGGAGTTCGGTCCGATTCCGCCACAGCCGAACGACTGGGCAGGCACAGAAAAAATGGATGAAGATTGCCTATTCCTTAATATATGGTCACCAAGAGCGGATGATAAAAAGCGACCCGTCATTGTATGGATTCCAGGTGGGGCAAACATTTTTGGAGCAGGGTCCATCGATCAGTATAATGGGCATTCATTGGCTAAGAATGGAGATGTTGTCGTTGTTAGCATCAATTACCGGGTAGGGGCATTGGGGTATGTGGATTTTACCGATTTTGTTGATAGAGGTGAAACATTCGAAACCAATTTAGGTTTACGCGACCAAGTGGCATCGTTAAGATGGATCAAGGAAAATATAGAGGTTTTTGGCGGCGATCCGGAAAATGTTTCGATTTTTGGGGAACTGTCTGGAGGCAACACCGTTACGACCTTACTGACTGTACCATCGGCAAGAGGGCTTTTTCAAAAGGCCATTGCCCTAAGCCCCACCCCGACATCTGTATACGGAAAAGAAATCGCACAACGAATCAGTGAAAGGTTCCTTCAGATTTTGGGAATCGGCAAGAATGAAGTACATCGATTAAAGTCACTCCCCGTTGCAGACATCCTCGCCGCGTCCTCGCGGTTACTACAGGAAAATTCACAAGCCATGCCCGGCACCCTGCCATTTGGACCTGTCGTCGATGGTGATGTTTTGCCTGATTATCCACTTGAGTCGATTCGCTCGAAAAGCACCGAGGGCATACCCTTGCTTATAGGAACAAAACGAGACGATGTGCCATTATTCGGCCAAATCGAATCCCCTTTCATCCCGGCACATGCAGAGGTGGTCGAAAAATTGTTTGAAAACACTGACCCAGAGGCAAAGGGGCGGATTGAAAATGCTTATGGGTCGTTCCCAGAAAAGGAAAAGACGCTGGGTAAAGGCGGTCTTCCAATATACCATATTCCTTCCGTTTGGTATGCGGAGGTATACAGCCGTTTTGAAAAAACCTGGATGTATCACTCTGATTGTAAAACGGCTGCCGATCGTATAAGCGAATGGGGGGGACTTCCGGGTTTGGAACACCCTTTTGCATTCCGGAATTTCAATGCCACCTTTGTGAGGCGGATCCGTTCCGACCGTTTCAAGTCATCACGTAAGGTAACAGACAGGATAAAGAACCATTGGGTTAATTTTGCGAAATATGGAGATCCAAATCCGCCTGAGGGGGAAATTTGGCCGAAATACAATGAAGCCAATCGTTACACGATGATTTTTGATAAAAGAGATTATATTGAAAAAGATCCTCATAGAATGATAAGGTTGGCATGGGAAGGCGCAAAAATCTACAAATGAACGAGGTCGATGCAGGAAAAAGCTGCGGAACATCGTGAAGATTTCTTTGATGGCTGGAAGCAGCCGAGCCTTGGTTATACGAACATCCTTGAAAATAAGAAGGGAATCATTGCCTAAGATGGGAGCAACATATGGAAAAGAATAAACTGCGTCGTGAATTATCATCAAATCAAATCACCATGATTGCCATGGGTTGTGCAATAGGCACGGGCTTATTTCTGGGCAGCGGCCTTGCGATTTCGACAGCAGGCCCGAGTGTCTTGATCAGCTATGCGATAGGTGCCTTCATTGTCCTTCTTTTAATGGGCTGTTTGGCAGAAATGACGGTAGCCTATCCAACATCGGGATCCTTTGGCACGATTGCCGAAAAATATATCAGTCCATTTGCTGGTTTTGTTGTGAGGTATTCGTATTGGATCGCGAATGTCCTGGCAATTGGGGTTGAAGTGAGTGCCGTAGCAGTATATATGAAATACTGGTTTCCTGATGTACCTGGGATTATTTGGATCATTCTTTTTGCGGCCCTGCTGATCTATGTAAATGCAACAAGCGTCAATACATTCGGAAATTTCGAGTATCTGTTTTCTATGATAAAAATAAGCGCCATCGTCATCTTCATTTTACTGGGAGCGTATGTGGTCATCGGTGCCGAGCCTGCAAGCGGAATCGGCGTGGAGAACTATACCAATCACGATGGGTTTTTGCCATTTGGGTTCTGGGGCCTTTGGGTGGCCATCTTCATATCTCTCTTCAGCTTTTTAGGGACAGAGCTGATTGCCGTGACCGCAGGGGAAGCAAAGGACCCTGATATTGCCGTACCGAAAGCTTTAAAGGCGACTGTTTTCCGACTCGCAACGTTTTATGTACTGACAATCGGAATCATGTTAATGATTGTCCCGTGGCAAGATGCTGGCATGGATAAAAGTCCTTTTGTCAGGGTGATGGAAATCCTGAATATACCCGGTGCATCGGGTATCATGAATTTCATTATTTTAACGGCAGCTTTATCAGCCATGAATAGCCAATTATACGCCTCCACCCGGATGATATTTTCATTATCCGAGCAAAGGCAGGCCCCGGCATTTTTTCGGAAAGTAAGACAAAATGGAGTTCCGATAAGGGCCTTGCTCATATCTACTTTGGGCATTTTCCTTGCTGCAGGTGTAAAGGTCCTTCTTCCTGATACCTCCTATGCGTTCATGATGGGCATATCGATGTTCGGTGCCATCTTGACCTGGTTCATGGTTTTCATCTCGCATTTATATTTCAGGAAGAGCTGGGAAAAAACAGGCGGGCGTAAATTACCGGTAAGAATGCACGGTTTTCCATATTTAACGATACTTGGCGCCTTGCTTTTGCTTGCATTGACGGTATCCACTTGGTTTACTGGCCCATTTAAAATCGTTCTCCAGTTTGGTGTGCCGTGGTTGATTTTTCTTTGCATCGTTTACACATTCATGCTGAAAATCAAGAGAAAGTGATGAAGGGGGGGGATGTGTATGGGTAAGATTGGAATTTATGGTTCTTCCTTCGATCCAGTCACAAATGTTCATTTATGGACAGCATCGACGATTGCGCATCGTGCAAAGCTGGACAAGGTGATTTTTTTACCTTGTGCAAATGGGCGCATCGATAAACAAATGAAAACGAGTAATGAACATCGTTGGGAAATGCTTGGCATGGCCATAGAGGATAATCCGCTTTTCGAAGTGAGTGATTATGAAATCAATGAACGTGCAGGTACGGGGAAACAATACACCTGGTATACGATGGAGTTCTTTAAATCACAGTATCCAAGTGACGAAGTGTATTTCATAATGGGTGCCGATTTACTGGATGATATGGATAATCAGGATCAGCCGGTGCACTTACGATGGAAATTCAGGGAAAAATTGATTGCCAATCATAAATTCATCGTCATGGCACGTGATGGGATAGACATGCTGAAAATCATTTCCAAGAGTCCGTTGCTTAGGAATTATGATGATGGCAATACCTTTCACCTTATCGATAAAGGCCTTTCCATGGAAATCAGTTCTACCTATATAAGGGATGAATTCTCGATGGGGGGAGAGCCAAGATATTTGCTGCCTGATCGGTGTTATCAATATATTTTGGATAAGAAGCTGTATCGAAAAGATACCATGCCTTAAATGTTTGGATGTATGGGTCTCTATTTTTCCTTAAAAAGCACCCTATGGGATGGACACTTGAATAAAGTCCATCCCATAGGGTGCTTTTGCTTATAATAAGAAAAAAAACGCGTCGTATTGAGCTTGCTGCTATTGTTTTTCTCCGATTCACTCTGCATTAGGGGAAAGGTAGAACGGCTAGTCCACGTGATTTAGGAGGATTTGTACTTAGACCGTTTCCTTTCACTTTCTGTGAAGATGAAGAGTGAATCCCGATTATCCACATGCAGATGGCGTGAAACAGCCTCAAATTCGAGATAAAGCCTAAACTCGCAAGTAAATCCGATAAATTCGCGGGCAAAAGTGCCGAACTGGCGAGTAAAGTGGCTAAGTGTACGGGTAAACCTCCGAAATCCAAAAGAAAAGGTTTGTACGTTATGCGTTCATTCGACAGCAGGTGCTAAGCTTTCCAGAGGCGGTCGGCCCTCGGGTGTCTCTCTTTCCTAAAGCCGGAGTCTCGTTATTCCGTATCAATCACTCATTTTAATTGGAAAGGATCAGAAAAATAGTAGTTCCATATCCTTGTGTAAAAAAAACGCAGTTGACAACTTGGTATACTTTGCTTTATGGTAGTTATACGTAAATTCAGAATATTTGCTGATCAGAGAACTGAAGGCATGCTATCTCCTTGAATAGAATGATTGAAGGGGATGGTTTGCCTTTTTTGTTGCTAAAAGTGAAAAATAGGGGGAAGTCCATGAAAAAGTTGATGGTGTGGTCAAGTGTAATTTTAGCCTTCGGTTTACTTGCGGGATGCAATTCGTCGGAAAAAACGGAGGGAGACGGAAAATCGAAAAAGGTTGAGCTATTGAATGTGTCATATGATCCGACACGGGAATTGTATCAGGAATTCAATGAGGCGTTTGCGAAGCATTGGAAAGAAGAGTCCGGTCAGGATGTTACGATTCAACAATCCCATGGCGGTTCCGGGAAACAAGGCAGGGCTGTCATCGATGGCTTGGAAGCGGATGTCGTAACATTGGCACTTGCTTATGATATTGATGCCATTCATGAAGCCAGTAACCTATTGGCGAAAGATTGGCAAAAACGCTTACCGGAAAACTCGACGCCATATACATCAACGATCGTGTTTTTGGTGAAAAAAGATAATCCAAAAGGAATTAAAGATTGGGATGATTTAATCAAGAAGGATGTATCGGTCATTACACCAAATCCAAAGACTAGCGGGGGAGCAAGGTGGAACTACTTGGCTGCGTGGGCTTTTGCCGAGAAGAAATACGATAATGACGAAGCAAAAGTGAAGGATTTCATGAAGAAACTTTATCAGAATGTTGAGGTTTTGGATTCTGGAGCACGCGGTGCTACGACCACATTTGTGGAGCGGGGAATCGGCGACGTCCTGATTGCTTGGGAGAATGAAGCCTATTTGACGCTTAAGGAGTTCGGTGATGATAAATATGAAATCGTCAATCCGTCAATCAGTATTCTAGCTGAGCCTCCAGTAGCTGTTGTCGATGAAGTGGTCAAGAAAAAAGGAACAAAAAAAGTGGCTGAAGCCTATTTGAAATACCTTTATACAGATGCCGGTCAGGAAATTGCCGCGAAAAACTTCTATCGTCCTAGGGATGAGAAGGTTCTCGCCAAATATCAAGACCAATTTGCCAAGATCGATATGGTGACGGTGGATGGCAAGTTTGGCGGATGGAAAAAAGCCCAAGAAACACACTTCAATGACGGCGGTACATTCGACGAGATTTATCAACCCAAATAAGCCATGAGGGAGAAGGTGTATGTTCACATCTTCTCCCTCATACACAATAAGAAAGAACTGGGGCGAAACGATGACTATAATGACAGAAGGAAAACGGAAGAATAAAAGGACCATACCCGGTTTTGGATTGACGATGGGTTTTACGCTGCTGTATCTTACCATCATCGTTTTGATCCCGTTATCGATGGTTTTTCTGAATACGTTTTCGATGGGATTACAGGAGTTCTGGGCGACCATAACAGAACCAAGGGTAGTCGCCTCGTATAAATTGAGTTTTATGACAGCGTTAACTGCGGCATTCGTGAACGCGGTTTTTGGTGTTTTAATTGCATGGGTGCTCACTCGCTATGAGTTTCCGGGTAAACGGATCATCGATGGATTGGTTGATTTGCCTTTTGCCCTCCCGACTGCTGTCGCAGGGATAACCTTGACGACCTTGTATTCACCGAATGGGTGGATCGGCCAATTCTTTAGCTTTAAAATTGCATTCACCCCTGCAGGGATCATCATAGCCCTCATATTCATCGGCCTTCCATTCGTGGTCCGGATGGTTCAACCAGTGCTTGAGAATATCGAAAAAGGAATGGAAGAAGCCTCGGCTTCCCTTGGGGCGAATCGCATGCAAACATTCATAAAAATAATTTTCCCCGAACTGATTCCAGCGATTCTGACTGGCTTTGCGCTTTCATTTGCAAGGGCGCTGGGAGAGTATGGATCCGTAGTCTTCATTGCCGGAAACATGCCATTTAAAACGGAGATTTCGCCGCTGATCATCATGACAAAGCTCGAACAGTATGATTATGAGGGTGCCACGGCGGTAGCGGCAGTGATGCTCGTCATTACATTTCTGATCTTGTTCACCATCAATGTCCTGCAGTGGTGGACAGGCAAAAGATACTCAGGGAAGTAGGAGGGGACATAGTGGAACATGATCATTCAGTTGTTGCAAAAACGAATGGACCTGTCAAGATCACGAAAAACGCAATAAAAGAGCCAAAATCAATACAGTGGATCCTTATTTCCATTGTCTTGCTGTTTTTGACGTTGTTTTTAGTCGTCCCATTAATCGCCATTTTTGTAAAGGCGTTTGAAAAAGGAGCAGATGCTTATTTGGCGGCAATAGCCCATCCGGATTCATTGGCGGCAATCAAGTTAACATTGATCGTCGTCCTCATCACGGTGCCACTCAATGCCGTTTTTGGGGTAGTGGCTGCGTGGACGATAACTAAATATGATTTTAAGGGGAAAAACTTCCTGATAACGCTGATAGATTTACCTTTTTCGGTCTCTCCTGTCATCGCCGGTTTGATTTTTGTCCTTCTATTCGGCTTACATGGGGCACTTGGTCCGGTGCTGCAAACGCTTGGCCTGAAAGTGATCTTCTCGATACCGGGGATAGTCATCGCCTCCATTTTCATCACTTTCCCGTTCATTGCTCGTGAGTTGATCCCGCTCATGCAAAGCCAGGGAACTTCCGAAGAAGAGGCATCATTGACACTTGGTGCAGGAGGGTTCAAGACTTTTTGGTATGTCACGCTTCCTAATATTAAATGGGGCCTTTTATATGGCGTCATCCTGTGCAACGCAAGGACGATAGGGGAATTCGGCGCGGTATCGGTCGTATCCGGCCATATAAGGGGAATGACGAACACGATGCCGCTTCATATTGAAATCTTATACAATGAATATCAATTTTCAGCAGCGTTTGCCGTTGCATCCCTGATGTCCATATTTGCCATCATCACCTTGATCATCAAAAGCTTCATTGAATGGAAAACGGACTTCAAATCGACAAAAGCGAGCTAGGAGGGGAAGAAATGAGCATCATCGTTGAAAACATTACAAAATATTATGGATCATATCAAGCTCTTACCAACATCAATTTGGAAATTAAGAGCGGGGAACTCATCGCTCTTCTTGGCCCATCCGGATCTGGGAAAACATCATTATTGCGCATCATTGCGGGGCTTGAGCAGGCAGAGAATGGGAGTATCCTATTCAATGAGGAAAATTACACACATAAGCATGTAAAGGATCGAAATGTTGGTTTCGTCTTCCAGCATTATGCCCTTTTTCGCAATATGACCATATTCGATAATATTGCTTACGGTTTAAAGGTCCGCCCCAGAAAAATAAGACCAGGTAAAAAAGAGATTGAACAAAAAGTGATCGAGTTGCTTCAGCTCGTCAAGTTGGAAGGATATAAAGATCGTTACCCATCCCAGCTATCCGGCGGCCAGCGCCAGCGTGTAGCTTTGGCAAGGGCCCTTGCGGTCGAACCTAACATACTTTTGCTTGATGAACCATTTGGGGCATTGGATGCCAAGGTTCGCAAAGAACTCAGGCGCTGGTTGAGAAGGCTTCATGATGAATTCAATGTGACGAGTGTGTTCGTGACGCATGATCAAGAAGAAGCGATGGATGTCGCCGACAGGGTGGTCATCATGAATGAAGGGAAAATTGAACAGGTCGGAACGCCCGAAGAAGTATATGATCACCCGATCAATCCATTTGTTTATGATTTTCTTGGCAGTGTCAATCTTTTCAAGGGGAACGTCCAACAAGGGAAATTGGTAACGGGGAATGTGGAAATGAATGCGCCTGACAGTGAAGATGGCGTCAGCACAGGGTATGTGAGGGCGCATAATTTCATCATCGAAACAGAAGCGTCAGGAAAGGATTCGATAGCCTCCATCATCGATCATATTCATACGATGGGAGCCATCGTCCGCATCGAAGTGATCCGCGAGGATACGAACGAACCGCTTGAAGTCGAGCTGACCAAAGAGCATTATATTCAGCTTGGATTAAGAAAAGGCGCAAAAGTGTTTGTCAGGCCAAAAGAGCTGAAAGTCTTTGTCGACTATATGGCTGGAATTTAAGCAAATGTCGAAAAACGAAGGTTTCGGAAAGCTTGTCTTTCCGAAGCCTTTTTGATTTGTATCCTGTATCTGTAGCGACGGGTTCCGGTTTTCCAACTTTCTCGATTTTTTATTGAAGACGAACAAGAGAGGCTCGTATTTGCATAGCAAACGATTCATGGCGCCACAACCTACTATTCTAAAACCTGGAAGACTATAGGCAGAGTATTCATGCCGAGAGGATTGTAAGGAAAGGCGCCAACTTTTGCGGGGAAACATGGCCAAGGGAGTCACCGCAGGCCGAAAGGTGAAGAGGCGTTTCCCAGATCCTCTGGACAAATGGAGAGAGGAAACCGACTTTTCGTTTCTCAGGAATGGCAGGTGAAAAGTCCACCGATTTTATCGTGTTTTCTACCTGCCAATGGTCACTGGTTCCTTGGTTATAAGAAGTAGATAAATAGTCTTGCATCAAAACCCACACTGCGTTATGTAAAATAATGGACGTTTTATCACATGAAAAAGTCGAATTTTCGTGTATTATGTTAAAAATGAAATGTAATTGTAATATTGTTATTACGCATTTGACAAAATCTGATGATATACTACGACTTAGGTAAAACATAGTAGAGTTTCAGAAATATATTTCATATTGTTACAACCATAGAAAAATACATAATGAGTAAAAAAAATAGAGAAGAGTTCCCAGCTATTTATTTTGACTGATGATTTTTCATAGAGAAAAAGAAGTGGGTCGATGGAAATGCACGGGGAGGAAAGCAGGGGAAATGAGCTTGAAGAAAAAACTTATCGTATTGAACACGACAATTATGCTCGGTTTAGGTAGCGCTTTTGCATTACCGTCAGTGAAAGCCGAGTCAATCTCAGACATTCAATCACAGCGTACAGGAATTCAATCGGACATATCAGAAGCAGAGCAAGTCATCAAGGAATTGAAAAAAGAACAATCGAAAATGATTTCCCAAATTGCCCAGATTGAAAATGCAATGAAGGCAAATGACGAGAAAATCAAAGAAACGAAGCAAGAAATCAAAGATACTGAAAAAGCGATAGAGTCACTAAAGAAAGAAATTAAAGCTTTGGAAGATAGAATCGCTAAACGCGAGGAAGTTTTGAAAGAACGTGCGGTTTCATTCCAAGAGAGCGGCGGGGACGTTGATTACCTGGAAGTCGTTTTAGGTTCGAAAAGCTTTGGTGAGTTCGTTAACCGTGTTGGCGCAGTGGCAACGATCGTGGAAGCTGACCAGCAAATCCTTAGCGAGCAGGAAGCGGATAAAGCTGACCTAGAGAAAAAACAAGCGTCTGTAGAGAAAAAATTGCAAAACCTGAAAGATATGGAATTAGAGCTTAAAGGCATGCAATCCCAGATTGAGGACCAAAAAGAAGAAATGATCGAAATGAAGGCAAAGAGTGAAAAGAAAGAATCGGAAGCAGAAGCCCTTAAACAGGCTTTAGAGAATAAAGATGCTGGACTTGAAGCACAAATTGCATCGATTCGTGAAAATATCAAAAAAGAAGAAGAGCGTAAAGCAGCAGAGAAAGCAGATCTTGATCGTGCTGCACAAGAAGTGAATTCTTCTAGTGATGAATCATCTAAAGGAGAATCGTCGTCGTCAAGTTCTTCTAACGCTGGATCATCAAGTTCGTCTAAAGAACCAGCTTCTTCTTCTGATTCATCTAAGAGCAGTTCTGCTGACAAACCTGCAGCCAGCAAGCCAGCAGCCAGTAAAACTGAAAACGTAAGCAAGCCAAGCAGTGCAAATACAGGCTCTGCCATTACAGCAGGCTATAAATATATCGGTAACTCGACTTATAAATTCGGTGGCGGAAGAACGGCATCCGATATTGCTAACGGATTATTCGATTGTTCAGGTTTCGTTGCATGGGCTTATAAACAAGCGGGCGTGAATCTTCCAGCAAGTACGGGAGCATTGACAAGCGCGGGAACTCAAGTTTCTAAAAGCCAAATGCAGCCTGGGGATTTAGTATTCTTCAATACGTATAAAACGGATGGGCATGTCGGCATCTATGTCGGCGGTGGCAAATTCATCGGTTCGCAAAGTTCTACAGGTGTTGCAGTCGCCAATATGTCAAGCGGATATTGGGCGGATAAATTCAACGGCCGTGTGGTACGTGTAAACTAATCTTCTTTAATAAGCAGGGGGCCTGAGGCTCACCTGCTTATTTTTTTTAATAAAATATCAAAAAAAATGAAACTTATTTTGATATTGAACGTAAATACTATAAGATAAAACAAGGATAGGTGATGTGGACTTTCAGTGAATCCGGGAAAACAAATAAGGAAGCATTATTCCATACTAGTAAACGGAGGCAAAAAACATGATGAAAAAATTAATGGCTGCATTACTTACGATTACACTAGCATTCTCGCCAGTTGGTTCTTATGTATTCCAGGACCACTCGGAGTCAGTTGATGCAAGGGGCTACAAATCAGGAAAAAGAAGCTTCAATAGCAACAATAATAATAATTCTAATTTCCAAAATAAACAAACGAACAAATCGGATGCGACGACTACAAATAAAGCAAAAACGAATACGAAAACGGGAAGTTCTTTTGCTAAAGGCGGTTTAATGAAGGGAATCATGCTCGGAGGGTTGGCTGGCTTGCTGTTCGGTGGCCTATTTGCCAATATGGGAGCACTTGGTTCAATTCTTGGCCTAATGGTCAATGTGTTAGCGATCATTGCATTAGTGGTTGTAATCCGTAAAATATTCACTTATTTCAAAGATAAGAAGAAGAAAGAGGATCCAAATCCATGGAGAGGCTAAAGATATCGGAACAAGATATCATCAATGCCGTTTGCGTTTACATTGCTCGTAAAAAGCAGGTACAACCCAATGAAGTAGAAGTGGAATTGATGTATGATGATGATTATGGCTTTTCGGCGGAAGCATTCGTCGATGGGCGAAAACAAGTGTTAATTACCATCAATCTGATAGAAGCACTTCGTTTATGGCTTGATGAATATTTGAATAAAGATCCTTATTCCGGCATTGAACTCGTTCTGGATGATGAAGAAGGCATAGTGGCCATGGTAAGCGAAAGCAATAGATAAAAAAGGGGTGCCGAAAAGGCATCCTTTTTTTTCATGGGTTTAGAATTCTATGAAAAAAGGTGAGAGATTGATAAACTGCTGGGTTTACGTTCCATTTGTTGCAAAAAAAGGCTGGTGGAAGTACGATGGAAATGTGGGAAAGCCAAAGGGGGAGAGTATGTGACAGGTTACATAGAAGATACGACTTTCATTAAGGAAGAGGCCCTGAAATTCGGTAATGAACATGTGGAAGGAATACTTGTACCAGCATTGGGAAGCAATCTTCTTTCATTGAAGCTCAAGCATAAGGATATTCAAGTGCTGCGGACCCCCGATTGTTCTGAGGACTATAAAAAACTCCCGATATTATACGGGATGCCCATTTTATTTCCGCCAAACCGAATCGAAGATGGCCAATTTACTTATAAGCACACAACTTATAGGTTCCCTATCAATGAAAGGGAGAAGTCGAATCACATCCACGGATTTTTGCATGATAAGCCATGGAACGTCATCAAAAGGGAGGTAATCGGGAATAAAGTCCTCATCAAGACTGAGTTTTCTAGCCGGGATTTTCCTTATCTCAAAAAAAGCTTTCCGCAAGATATCGTGGTCAATATGTCATTGATATTAATCGATGATGGATTGGAGGTCCAATTGGAAATCCTCAATAACGGCCTTGAACCCTTTCCTTGGGGAGCCGGTTATCATACGGTATTCAATTTTCCTTTTGGAGCGGAAAGCCAAATCGGGAATTGCCGCATAGCTCTTCCTGTCAACAAGCATTGGGAATTGAATGAACGGTCTTTGCCCACTGGTAAAATCGGGGAATCGGCCAATAAAAAAGAAATCCAAAATGGATTTTGCCTGGAAGGACGGCTGTTTGATGATATATTCAGCTATGATGAGGAAAGCAATCTGAATAACGAATGCATACTTACGGATCAAGAGGCCGGCGTGCAGGTCATTTATCATGTCGACCATCATTATAAATTTTGGGTATTGTTCAATCAGGATGGGTTCGTATGCCCTGAACCCTATACATGGGTAACGAATGCACCCAATCTTGATTTGTCAGCTGGATTCACCGGGGTGAAGGATCTGGGAACAGGGGAAAAAGTTTTGCTGAAAACGAAACTGGTGTTGAAGGAGATATGAAAAAACACCCTGGCAGAAGCCAAGGTGTTTGCGGTTATGCTTTTTTTCTCATCCACAGCGGGTATAGAAGCAGTCCAAGTACGTAGAGGGCAATGCCAAGTATGAATGTGTGCATATCGGCTGTGCCTGTCTTGACGACCCAGATGGAGTACACTAATGCTAGGATGGTGATGGCCCCATCGCGAACCCTTGAACCCTTCATGATGTCATAGGTTTCCCCAGTCAAGACCAACTTCAATTGATACAGGACCGATGCAAGATAAGGAATCAAGTAGGCAAGTGTTGCGACGATCATGGAGAATTTATAGGCTTCCAAAATCGTACCGGAAATGGTCGAGAATAAGAAAATCTGTGTCATGATATTCGTTATTGTCATGGATCGGACAGGAGTGCCATTTTTGTTCGCTTTGCCGAAATAGGCAGGAAAAAGATCTGATTTCGCTGCTTGGTATGGAACTTCAGATGCAACGACAATCCATCCGATCGTAGAACCCAATAGCGAGATGACGGCAAGAGCGGCCATCAAATAGGTGCCGCTTGAGCCGACTACCGATTGCAATGCGTCTACGAGCGGTTTTTGTGAAACCTTCAGTTCTTCTTGTGAAATGGCACCCATCGTCAATAAAGTGATGCCTATATAAATGGAAACGGCGATAAGCAAACCAATGATTGTCGCTTTTTTTACATCAGTTTGTGATTTGGCACGGTTTGAAAGCATGACGGCCGCTTCAATCCCGATGAAGGCCCATAAAGCTGAAATCGCAGCAGCATTAACTTGAGCACCTAAAGAAATCGATGTACCTGCCTTATCATAAAATTCGCCGCCGTTTCCTAGGTTGGAAGAATCAAAGATGAATATCGTGATGATGATGAAAAACAAGAATCCGATCACTTTTGTAATCGTAGCAAAAAGATTCAGTTTACCAGCGCTGTTAAAGCTCCTTACGAGGATTGCCTGAATCCCCCAAAGGACGATGGTACATACTGCAAATGTCAGCGCTCTTCCAAGCTCCAGTTGGAAGGAACCCGCTGAATAAATCACTTTCGTACTATGCATCACAGGAAAAAACGTCGATAGATATCCAGCAAATGAAATGATGACGGATGCTGTCGCCGCCCAATTCGCCGCCCAATATCCCCAAGCCATGCTATAGCCTGAAATCCTTCCTTTTGCAGGGGATTTAAACAATGATTGAGCATAGCTTTGAGGACCTGCCTTCAACTCCGGTTTCCGGACAGCCAAGTTGCCGAATACGAGCGCTATTAAGAATACACCAAGTCCTGTAACGATCCAGGCCAATGTTGCCCCTAATGGACTGGATACCTGTGCTAATTGGGCAGGTAGCATGAAGATTCCGCCGCCGACCATATTTCCAACTACGAAAGTGGTTAAGATCAATAAACCCCATTTTTTATTTACCATATATAATCGTACCTTTCTTGAATGCAATGTGTGTTTGATTTCCGACAACTTATACTAATATAGTATATCGTAAACAGTTTAGTTTGGTAAAGTGGTAAATAAGTAAAATGTTAAAGACGGACTAATCAGAAAATTTCGTTGTGTTCTTGACAAAAGGAAGAGATTGGATTATATTAATTAATACCAAGTTAGTTGGTAAGAATAATAAGCTTTATAACTTCGTATTTGGAAATTCCTTTAAATATTGCCGATTAGTCAACTAAAGGCGCCCTTACATCTAATTGATTAGATGCTGGGTGCCTTTTGTTTTTCAAGTGCAAGGGAGGGGCTATGTTCGGATTATTCTTATTTCCGAAAAATCAATGAAAGTAAAATAGGTAAACCGTTTTCCTCAAGAAAACATGGTAAAGGGGAATCTCTTTTTGACATTAGGCATGTCCGAAGCTTTATTACCAGTAGTAAAGGGGAGATAAAATGGAAAAGAAAGAAGAACTGAAAATCAGGCATATCATTTCAAGTTTGGAATCTCTTCAATATGGATCCGTGATCATAACGGTCCACGATGGGGAAATCACCCAGGTGGATACAACTGAAAAGAAACGGTTCCCATTAGGAAAGGGCCGGGCTGTAAAAGCTAGATGAATATCGGTGTTAGGGAGCTTTCATGCGAGAGCTCTTTTTTTCGTTCTGATATATAAATTTAGAGAAATTGGAATATTGCAGAAGAAAGTACTGCAATTGACATGGTAGAATAAGTTAGGGAATAGAACCGTCATTAGAGGGTTTGGTTAAACAAGGAGGAAGAGGGATTCGATGACATTACAAATGATCGAAAATGATATATGGGCATTAGTTGATGCATTTGACGGCAACATTGCTTATAAAATTGAATCTGGTTTTGGTGATATGATTGGTTATCAAGAGGAAGACTCGTTTCAATCTGCAAGTTTGATCAAAATACCAATGATCATCGAAGGGTATCGGCAAAGTGAACGAAAAAACATCTATTTGAATCAACCAGTGACCATACCCCCGAATGCAGTGACTGGGGGATCGGGGGTCCTGCATGCATTATCCAATAAAGTATTTTTAACGGTTGAGGACTTATTGACCTTGATGATAACGGTTTCCGACAATACAGCGACGAATATGATGATGAGCTTGTTGGGAATTGATGAAATCAATCGATGCATCCAGGAGCTGGGTTTGAAGCATACCATCCTTGGAAGGAAAATGCAGGATTTTAAGGCATTAAAAGAGGGGCGGGACAATACGATTTCGGCGGAAGATACGATTACTTGCCTAAAAGCGATACATACAGGGGACTTTTTAACGAAAGAAAGCCAGGAAAGAATATTGCGCGTTTTTGACAATCAGCAATTAAGAGATAAACTTCCATCACTGATGGGCAGAGGAGTGAAGGTCGCAAGCAAAACAGGCGGAATTCGGGGCGTTTCCCATGATTGTGCAATCATTCGCTCGGAGACTCAAACTGTTTATGCGGCCGTTCTTACTGAAAATATGAAATCGGAGGAAGAAAGCCGGCAAGTAATCAGCAAAATTGGCAAGCTGATTTACGATCATATGGTGGCGGAATAGATTGTCGCTGTTGTGCCGGGGTATCACGATCTTGGAAAAGGGAGAGGAGTTTATATGCACGGCTCCCTTTTCCATGGTGATGCCGCTGTCTTATAGGAGGGTTTGGGGATTCATGTTGTATAACGAACGTGAATCGAAACGGTCAAAAGCGGTGAAGAAGGCAGTGAAATCATTCATAATCGTTGCTGTATTGGTAATGGTGTATTTTGGCTTTCTGCACCTGAAAATCCAGGAAAGCAAGCACCAGGATATTCCTGAGGGGGCCGATTACCTGATTATTCTTGGGGCAAGGGTCAAAGGCTCCGTTCCATCATTATCTTTACAATATCGGATTGATAAAGCGTCCGAGTACTTATTGGCGAATAAGCAGACAGTAGCCATCGTATCCGGCGGCAAAGGCCCCGGTGAGGACATATCTGAAGCACAAGCGATGCAGCGGGGGCTGATTGAAAAGGGGATTGAAGGGACTCGTATCATTATGGAAGACAAATCGACGACAACTTATGAGAATATAGTGTTCGCTAAAAAATTCATTCCTGATCAAGCAGCAACCGGCGTGATCGTCAGTAATGATTTTCATATTTACCGGGCAGTTGCAATAGCGACCAAAGAAGGCCTGAATATAAAGGGAATACCGGCAAAAACACCAAAAGTATCCGTGCCGAAATCATATTTCCGCGAATATCTGGCGATCACGAAATACTATTTGACAGAGTTGATACGTTCGTGAACTCTCCTTCGTCAAAACTCAAATTCCCTTCCCTTTCAAGAAAAGGGTGGGAATTTCTTTTTTTTCATTCGACTTCGATAACAACATGGGGCACTTCCCAAAATTCTTTTTCTTGGTAAATCTCCTGAAGTGTTTTATAAATGGGATAGCCTGTATAGGAAATCTCGACCCGTTCATCGGCATCCACTTCATCCACATCAATATCATCAACAAAGCCAAGTTGATCATCAATTTCCATTAAATAATACCCAAGGGCTTCATACCCGCTATTGGCTACGATGACCTTACTATCAAACCCGCTATTGGAAACTTTGTAATATTTCATCGCTTGACCTCCTAAGTTGTTATTTTGTATGTTTATTCGCACTTTTTCATATACTCTGATATACCCGTTCTTCCACATCTGAATCATGGTGGGTAAAATAAAGAAAATTAATAATGAAGGATAAACAATGGATTTCCTATGGTCACATTGAAAATATCATTGGATCATTTGCTATCTTAATCATTTCATGTTAATCTAATAAAGAATTGTTTTTGATTGTGGAAGAGGATACTAGTTATTTTCCAAATGATTGAAAATAGTAATACAATGTGTGTTATGCACTAGGAGGCAACAAATTATGGAACAAGGTACAGTAAAATGGTTTAACGCAGAAAAAGGTTTTGGATTCATCGAGCGTGAAAATGGAGACGACGTATTCGTACATTTCTCAGCAATCCAAAGCGAAGGCTTCAAATCTTTAGACGAAGGTCAAAAAGTAACTTTCGACGTTGAGCAAGGTGCTCGTGGAGCTCAAGCTGCTAACGTTCAAAAAGCTTAATTTATAATTAAATCGTAACCTATATGAACAGATCCCTTGATAGGGGTCTGTTTTTTATTATGGAGAAAAAAGAAAAAGGCATTAAAAAACCCACTCTTGAGCCGAGTAGGGTTTTACGACATTATTAGGCCTTTTTTAATTCTTCCTCAAAGAAAAAAGTGGTCGGATGTTCTTTTACAGTATAAGAATATCTTTTCATATTTTTCACATATGCCCATTTATTAATGGTCACTAATTCATCAGTATCCTGAATGGTTACCGTTTCGCCAGTATTATACTTATTGCTTTTCAATTTATGCACCCTCTTTACTAATAGTATAACATATTTGGATATAAAAAATGTGTCCAAGATATTCCAAACATTCATTTAAGTAAAGGCAAGGGCGGAAATGGCGAGGCTTGATTTATGAGTGCCGTCAATTTCCTGCTCATATTTTTCAGGGTATGGGAAAAACTTCATATTCGTTTAACATAAAAGGTTTCCGATAGGGCGATTTTGTCTCAAATGATGCTGCTTCAGCAGAAAACAGTCCGGCCATGTAGATGATTGCCTGAAGCGTTCCAATTAAACAATAACAGCCACGTGTATACCTTGTTCTAAGGCAACACGTGGCTGTTGCAATTGGGAATGAGTTAATTAAAAAGCCCAATCCCCATTACGGAAGACAGGTTCCGAAGTGCCGTCCTGTTTGATGCCGTCGATGTTCATGTGCTCCGAGCCAATCATGAAATCAACGTGTGCAAGGCTTTCATTCAGGCCATTTTCGGCAAGTTCTTCTGGACTCATGTTTTTCCCGCCTTCAATACAGAACGCATAGGAGCTGCCGATGGCGAGATGGTTTGATGCGTTTTCATCGAATAGGGTATTGAAGAATAAGACATTGGATTGGGAAATAGGTGAGTTGAATGGAACCAGTGCCACTTCGCCTAGATAATGTGAACCTTCATCCGTTGCCACCAATTGCTTTAGGATTTCTTCCCCTTCTTCGGCTTGTACTTCGACGATCCGTCCTTCTTTGAAAGTCACGGAAAATTTATCGATGATATTTCCGCTGTAACTAAGTGGTTTCGTGCTTGAAACCGTGCCGTTAACGCCTGTTTTTAATGGGACGGTAAATACTTCTTCGGTAGGCATGTTGGCCATGAACTCATGCCCATGTTGATTGACGCTTCCTGCGCCGACCCAAAGGTGCTTGTCAGGCAATTCGATGGTCAAATCCGTTCCTGGTGCTGTATAATGCAATTTTTGGTAACGCTTTTCATTTAGATAATCAACCTTTTCATGCAGGGTGTCATCATGGCTTTTCCAGGCAGCTACGGGATCTTTCACATCGACGCGAACTGCTTTGAAGATGGCTTCCCATAGCTTGGCGACGCGTGTTCCTTCCGCTTCTTCAGGAAATACTTTAGCGGCCCAGGCCTCTGAAGGGACGGCGACTATTGACCAGCTTACTTTATCGGATTGCATATATTGGCGCCACTTCTTCAGGGCAGTCCCTGATGCTTTTTGGAAGTTGGCCATCCTTTCAGGCTGAACACCTTTCAATAGGTCCGGGCTTGAAGAGATGACGGAAAGATAAGCAGCTCCGTTTTCGGCCAGTTCAATCGTTTCTTCTGCACGCCATTTCGGATATTCATTGAAAACCTCATCCGGTGCCATTTCAAATTTGGTACGTGAAACGGTATCGTCATTCCAATTTACGATGACATTGCGGGCACCGCTTTCATATGCCTTTTTTACGATAAGACGGACAAGCTCTGCGCCTTCTAACGTAGTGTTGATGACTAGCGTTTGATCTGGTTGGATATTAACCCCTACCTTGACGGCAAGTTCAGCGTATTTTTCTAAATTCGTTTGAAAGTCACTCATCACTTCAAAACCCCTTTTCCATTTTCTACATTTATCATTGTACTTTTTGTCAGTAAAAAAAGAAACTTTTACGACATTCTGTGGGGAATAATCCCACAAGGGGTTCATGAAAACTGGCGGAAGTCAGATTCAATCAGCCGTTTTTTAGGAGCAAGATCATTTTTTCAATACATCATGGTCCACATAACGTTCACCATTGATTTCACTGAGGAGGTTAATGGCCACTCTGGCACCATCGCCGGCTTCCCGTAGGCCCTCCTGGTTATGCTGGCATCGGTATCAAGGAGCATGTTTTCCCGAAAAGGTGGCTGCACATCCCCCAGCGGTCCCATGTGCCGACACTAGCAATATCATACATAGGAAAAAAACTCCTTTTCTATCTTTCATTTTATCAAACCTAAAGAGGGAAAGACTATTGAAAAGATTCGAATAAACGAAATAATATAATCATTTGATTTTGTTGGCATAAAGAAAAGAGGATCCCTTTTGGGACCCCCTTTCTAAATCCGAATCAAGAAATTCACTTACTCAAATTGATCCAGACACTTTTGACTTCGGAATAGTTTTCAAGTGCATACGATCCCATTTCACGTCCGATTCCGGATTGTTTGTAGCCTCCGAATGGGGAAGCGGCGTCAAATGCATTGTAACAGTTCACCCAAACCGTACCGGCCCGGAGTTTTCCGGCAACATAGTGGGCATTGGCCAAGTCGCTTGTCCATAAGCCGGCAGCCAAGCCATATTCACTGGCATTTGCCCGATTGATGACATCGTCTAAATCCTCGTATGGCATTGCGGCTATGACCGGCCCGAAAATCTCTTCCTTGGCAATGGTCATTTCCTCTTCAACGCCAGCGAAAATGGTAGGGGAGACAAAGTAGCCTTGTTCACCTGGTTTATTGCCGCCGACAAGAACTTCAGCACCTTCGTTTTTCCCCTTTTCAATATAGCCCATTACCCGGTTTTGCTGTTCCGCTGAAACAAGCGGTCCGATTTGTGTATTGGGATCTAGACCTGCCCCTTGTTTGATGTTTTGGGCATGACTGGCCATATCGGCAACGACATTGTCATAATGTTTCTTTTGAATGTAGACCCTTGAGCCTGCACAGCATACCTGCCCTTGGTTGAACATGACTCCATTAAGGGCTCCGGGGATTGCTTTTGAGAAATCGGCATCGGGAAGGATGATGTTTGGAGATTTTCCTCCAAGCTCCAATGTGACCCGTTTCAAGGAATAGGAAGCGGAACGCATGATCAGTTTTCCGACTTCGGTCGATCCAGTAAAGGCAATTTTGTTTACTTGAGGATGGTCGACAAGTGCTTGTCCGGCCGTTTCACCAAAACCAGGAACGATATTGACGACGCCATCCGGGAAACCGGCTTCCGCGATTAATTCAGCTAAATAAAGGGCGGATAGGGGAGTTTGCTCCGCTGGCTTCAAGATGACCGTACAGCCTGTCGCAAGTGCCGCCCCAAGCTTCCACATCGCCATGAGAAGCGGAAAGTTCCAAGGGATGATTTGGCCCACAACACCGACGGGCTCATGTTTCGTATAATTAAAATAGTTTCCGCTAACGGGAATGGTCTGTCCGACAATCTTGGTGGACCAGCCGGCGAAATATCTCATATGTTCAATCGCCAAAGGAATGTCAGCATTGGTGGTTTCACTGATTGGCTTTCCATTATCCAATGTTTCCAGTTGGGCGAGCTCGGTTTTATTTTCTTCCATTAAATCTGCTAGTTTATACATAAGCCTGCTGCGGGTTGCTGCGCTCATCCTGGACCAAGGACCTTCGTCGAATGCCTTGCGTGCAGCTTTAACGGCTAAATCAATGTCTTCTTTATCGGCTTCAAATACATCGGCAAGTTTTTGTCCTGTGGCAGGATTGGGCGTGGAGAAGGTTTTTTTTGAAGCACTTTCTACGAATTGGCCATTAATATAAAGCTTTTTTGGCCCGGTTAAAAATTTTTGCAGCTTTCCACTTACTTCTAACGTTAGATTTGTCATTAATTACCCTCCTGAATTTGATTATCTTGGGCAAGACATGATGACTTCTTGTTAACGCTATATGCCAATTATTATCATAAATCAAAAATAAGGAATATTCAAATTATATGATTCCAGATTCTGTTAGCGGCGTTGTTTCTATCCGTCAAAACTTTTTGTCATGACATCTGTATTTACTATAGCAAAAAAGAAAGTTAATAGGTAAAATGAATAAGGATAAAATAACGAGAAGGTCTAAAGGTTTCAGGAGGATTATATGGGAAATGATGCGAAAACGATCTCACAGCGGAAATTGCTTGGTGTTGCGGGACTTGGTTGGATGTTCGATGCACTTGATGTCGGTATGCTTTCCTTCATCATTGTTGCATTGAAACAGGAATGGAGCTTAACCAGTGAACAGGTTGGCTGGATAGGAAGCATAAATTCCATCGGGATGGCTGTTGGAGCCGTTTTCTTTGGGATGATGGCCGATAGGGTCGGAAGGAAGAATGTCTTCATCATTACATTATTATTATTTTCGATTGCAAGTGGTTTGTCTGCAGCAGTCAGTACACTCAGTTTGTTCTTGATTTTGCGATTTTTGATCGGAATGGGATTAGGAGGGGAGCTTCCGGTTGCCTCGACATTGGTTTCGGAAAGTGTTGAAGCAAGTAAAAGGGGGAGGGTCGTCGTCCTGCTTGAAAGCTTCTGGGCGGTTGGCTGGATATTGGCGGCACTGATTTCCTTTTTCATCATTCCGGCTTATGGCTGGCGGGTTGCACTTCTTTTAAGTGCCGTTCCAGCTTTATATGCGCTGTATCTGCGTATAAAATTGCCAGATTCACCCAAATATAACGAGCTTGAAAAGAAGATGAGGCCTTCTGCATTCAGTAATTTGAAAAGTGTCTGGAAAAAGGAATATCTGCGCCAGACAATCGTATTGTGGATATTATGGTTTTGTGTCGTCTTTTCCTATTATGGAATGTTTTTATGGCTGCCGAGTGTCATGGTCCTAAAGGGCTTCAGCATGATCCAAAGCTTCGAATATGTATTGATCATGACGCTTGCACAGCTACCGGGCTATTTTTCGGCAGCATGGCTGATTGAAAAGGCAGGACGTAAATTCGTTCTGATCACATACTTGATCGGTACGGCCATCAGTGCCTATTTCTTTGGCTCGGCCGAAGAGTTAGCTCTCCTTATTGCATCTGGAATGTTTCTGTCATTCTTCAATCTGGGAGCATGGGGTGCACTTTATGCATATACACCTGAGCAGTACCCAACCGCGGTTCGAGGTACAGGCACTGGGTTAGCGGCCGGCATCGGCAGGATAGGCGGTGTCCTCGGACCCTTGCTTGTCGGGTATTTGGTTGCTTCAAGCACTCCGATTTCAACGATTTTCACTATTTTTACAATC
The DNA here is from genome assembly GCF_037992945.1 of Peribacillus sp. FSL E2-0218. Taxonomy (NCBI): domain Bacteria; kingdom Bacillati; phylum Bacillota; class Bacilli; order Caryophanales; family Bacillaceae; genus Peribacillus; species Peribacillus sp. FSL E2-0218. Next base: position 1,441,498 of record NZ_CP150304.1, read on the forward strand.
GCCATTCTCGTGGGTGCCATTGCAGTAGCCTTCGGTAAAGAAACAAAGAATACCGTTTTGACATAAAGATGGAGGGGACTGAATGTTAGTCCCCTCTTTTGCGTCATGTGAATACTTTTATCCTTTCTAAAAGGGATGTGGAAGCCTCCCGCGGATTTTTTGCATTCATGATGGCTGAAACCACGGCGGCTCCGGCCAGGCCTTTATCAGTAAGTGAGGCAATGTTATCGGTATTGATGCCCCCGATGGCCACGGCTGGAATTGATACGCTTCGGCAGATTTCCTCCAATTCGCGGATCGCCATTGGCGTTGCATCTTGCTTTGTCTTCGTAGGGAAAACCGAACCAACGCCGATATAGTCCGCTCCATCTCGTTCCGCTTCGAGAGCTTCCTTCAGATTCGAAACGGATACACCGATAATCATTTCTTCTGGGACCATTTGCTTGATGACGGAAAGCGGGAGGTCATCCTGGCCAATATGTATCCCGTCCGCGCCAATAGCAAGGGCTATATCCACCCGGTCATTAATGATCAGGGGAGTGGACAATTCGTTCAATACCTGCTTTAAGGCCGCAGCTTTTCTATAAAAGGACAGGGATGAATTGTTCTTCTCCCTAAGTTGTACAGCCGAAACGCCACCAGCAATCGATTCCGAGATGATTTTGGTCAAGTTTACAATATCTATCGACTCTTCCGTAACTAAATATAGGCTTAAATCAATGTGTGATTTTTTCATTCATTTTCACCTCATTCATCCACATTTCCTTATCCATTCTTGATATTGCGTCAATTAAGCGCACCCGAAAGGTTCCTGTGCCTTCATGCTTTTGCAAGGTTTCAGCAGCGATCTCCCCTGAAATGCTCATCGTCGAGATTCCGGCAACTGCTGCAGCATAATAGTCGTCCGTGATTCCGGAAAAGGCGCCGATAAGTGCGGTGGCCATACATCCCGTGCCTGTTACATTCGTTAATAGAACGTTCCCGTTATCAATGAGGGATGTGTGCTTCCCGTTACTAACAGCGTCGATAGCCCCGCTGACCACGACGACACTATTCAACTCCTTTGCCGCAGCTGCAGCAAGAGCCTCATTGCTAATCGCCAGTTCCTCTGAGTCGACTCCCCGTGTAACGATATCGCCGCCGATCAAACGGTGAATCTCGCTCGCATTACCGCGGATGATCTGGAAGGAGACCTTCTTTAGAAGCTCACTGGCTTTCTCTGTTCGATACGGTGTGGCGCCGACTCCCACAGGATCCAAAATGACCGGGATATTTCTGGAGTTTGCCGTCCTACCGGCTATCTCCATGGCTTCCAGGGATTTTTCATCAATCGTACCGAAATTCAGGACAAGTGCATCCGCCAACTTGACCATCGCTTCGACTTCCTTGGGACTGGATGTCATCACAGGTGATCCACCGATGGCAAGCGTGGCATTTGCACAATCGTTGACCGTAACAAAGTTGGTGATTTGGTGTACAAGTGGTTTTCTTTCTTTTACCTTTTCAAACAAGTCAGCTGCCGAAAACTTTATATTCATATGGATTCACTCCGTTCTTTTTTTGAAAATGAATGAAAATGATGGACAGGCCCATGTCCCCCTCCTATTGAAAAACTATTCCGTATCGCTTCGGAGATATACAGCTTGGCCTGCACGATCGACTCTTGCAGCGATTGTCCATTAGCCAAGTTGGATGCAATGGCGGAGGAGAGGGTACAGCCAGTCCCGTGAGTGTTTTTCGTATGGATTCTTTCTCCTTTTATCCAGTGAAAGTTCTTTCCATCATAAAAGAGGTCGTTTGGGTTTCCCTCTGCATGCCCCCCTTTAAGTAAAACGGCATTGGAACCCAATTCAATCAAGGATAAACAAGCCTTGTAAAAGTCTTGCTCCGTTCGAATCGATAAACCAGTAAGTACCTCCGCCTCCGGTACATTAGGGGTGATGAGCGTTGCAAGCGGGAGCAAGTTCGTTTTTAGGGCAGTAACGGCTTTTCCGTCCAGCAAATGGTGGCCGCTTTTGGAAATCATGACTGGGTCAAGGATGACGATGGCCGGTAAGTAGGTATTAAGAGCTTCAGCGACTGTTTCGACGATTTCTTTTGAACCAAGCATGCCGATTTTTACTGCATCGACGTGTATATCTTCGAAAACGGCAGCCATTTGATCAGTGATGATATCCGTGTCGATCGCCTGAACGGAACGAACTTCCTTTGTGTTTTGTGCAGTGACGGCCGTGATGACGGACATCCCGAAGATCCCATGTGCAGAAAATGTTTTGATATCGGCTTGTATCCCTGCGCCGCCCCCTGAGTCAGAGCCTGCGATGGTTAATGCTTTTTTCATGGAAAAACCCCTTCACATAAGTATTTTTCAATAATATTTTCAGTAAAATGAAAGCGAAAATGGCACCTGCCATTGAACTAAGCATAAAAGCTGGCATAATGCCAAAAAGAGCTGCTTTTTCCCCTAAGAGGAGTACCGCGATCGGATAACAGGCAAGCGAACCTAGAAGGCCGGTCCCCGTCACTTCCCCTAGACAGGCGAAAGTCAATCGCTTGGTTTTACGGTAAAGGAACGCAGCCAGCAGTGCACCGATCATACTGCCAGGAAAGGCGAAAAGTGATCCCGTACCAGATATATTTCTCAACAAGGAAACGAGGAAAGCTTGCGTAACCGCATAGGCAGGGCCGAGTAAAACAGCTGTCAGGACATTGGCCAGGTGCTGAATCGGAAAAGCTTTCACAAATCCTACCGGGATGAATATAAAGGAACTGGTTATAGTCGTTATGGCTGTGATCATTGCCGTCAACGTCATTTTTCTGATTGTGTTGATCATCATGTCTACGACCTACAAGGGCCAATCCTGCTCATTTTGAACCATGTCCCAGAATAAATATTCGTAGCGGGAGGTCACCAAGAAGTGCTTTTCCAGTCTCTGCAGTTCTTTTTCAGGCATCCCTTCCGTCAATTCCTCCAATAAAGCAATCAGCCACTTATGTGCTTCACCGAATTCTGGGGAGGAATAGGATTCAATCCATTTTGCATAGGGGTTGTTATCCAAATTCTTGCCATTTCGTTCTTTTAAAAGCAGACCGATTTCATAATAATCCCAGGCACAAGGGAGAAGACAGGCGATTAAATCTGCCAAAGTACCATGTTGAGCAGCATTCAGCATGTAACCCGAATAGGCAAGGGTAGTGGGAGTAGGTTCCGTATCTTCCAATTGCTGTGAAGTAATTCCGAACTCCAAGGCATAATGCCTATGGATATCCATTTCGACCTGTATCGTTTCATTCAAGATTTCCGCAAACTTTGCCATGGTTTCAACATTATGCGCTTTAATGACACCTAAAGCGAAAAGCTTGGAATAATCCATCAAATAGATATAGTCCTGCTTCAAGTAATAAGCAAACTTATGTTCAGGAAGCGTTCCGGTTCCGATAGCTTGGACAAAGGGATGTGAATGGTTCCTTTCCCAAATTTCCTTTGCGCGTGCATGAAGTCTGTCACTGAAGGTTTCTGTTTTAATATTTTTCATGTTCATCCCCCTTTATATGGAAAGATTATTTAGGGCCAATAAAAAACCCCCGTTCCTGAATAACGGAACGGGGCAGATGGATATAGCCGGAATGGGCGATCTCATCCACTTTCCTCCGCCGGTATGAGCCGGTTCAGGTTCAAAGGGTCCGGAAATTACTTCCATCTCAGTCTTGACAAGACTCCCCTAGTGGTGTGCATTGTATGTAATTACTGCCATCATATCAGAAAGCCAAGAAAATGCAACCCGCCTTTGAAAGGGAAGAGAGTGGAAAAAAGGGGAACGAGGCAATTGACTTTTGTGAATTATTGGGATAAGATAATGTTCACATCATTTATATAATTGAATTCTTATCCAGAGAGGTGGAGGGACTTGGCCCTATGAAACCTCGGCAGCAGACCCATATGGGAACTGTGCTACATCCAACAAGCGATCGCTTGGAAGATAAGAAGAGCCGTCCGGACCCTGTCAGCCTCTTCTTTAATTGAAGAGGCTTTTATTTTTGTAAAATAGTGTTTAAGGACATAATAGAAAAGGTATATATAATTTGGTGAAATTGAAACTTGTTAAGGTAGCTTAGGCTTTAAGCTGACAAGGAAAGGAGCCATTAATATGGCAGAAGTATTTAAGTGGATCGAACAGAGGAAGGCGTTGCTGATAGAAGAGCTATTGGCGAAGGGTGTATACAAAACCTCTGATGAAAGGCACCTTTATGATGCCCCTTTAAAAGTATTGGAAGATGAATATAAGATCGTTATAAATAGGTCTGATAGCGAGTCTCCTACAGAATGGATGACATAGCAAGAAGCAGGCGATCATTCAATAAAGATCATGTATATAGAAGTATAGAAGGAAGCATTCGCAGTGTACAGTGGTGAATGCTTTTTTATATGGAAAGATTGTTGTCACAAAAAATACATATTTTAAGGATATTATAGGAGTTTTGTCACATTTGACCGCTAAAATAACACATTTTTACCACTCGAAAATAGTTGATTTTAACTACGAGTTTCATTATGATGGAAAGTGTAAAAATATTGAATATATGGGAGGTGTATATAAATTGCTTTCCAAAAAGGTTACCCCTGAAAGAATAGAAGAGAAGAGACAAGAGATGATGGAGTTGGCAAATATTTTTGGTATAAACAGTCTTCTGACGATTCAAGCTAGTCAAGAATTGGATATCCTTTTAAACGCGTTAACGAAGAATAGGAAAGCTGAATATTCAGGAAATTCCTAGGTTTTCTTGAATTCGTGAATCTGGTATACACATGATGGTGGAGTTTTCCGTGTAAACAAAAAAACTATTGCTGAAAGCAATAGCTTTTGAATAATCATGCTTCTATACGTTTACCAAGGATGACCAAATCCCGTTCAACGCCATCGAGCTCGGCAACTTGCGGTAAGTGCGCCCATTCTTCAAAACCAAATTTGGAGAAAAGCTTCATGCTAGGTAAATTATGAGCAAATATGAAACCTAATAGAGTCTTCACCCCTAATTTTGGGCTTACTTCAATCGCCTGTTGAATCGAAACCTTTCCGATTCCTTTTCCCCGGAAATAATCATCGATATAGATGCTGATTTCCGCCGTAGCATTGTAGGCGGGCCTTCCATAGAAAGATTGAAAGCTCATCCATCCTGCGGTTTGTCCTTCAAAAGTAATGATATATAGCGGTCTGCTTTCTGAATTATGCTCCTCAAACCATTTAACCCTCGATTGTACAGATATCGGGTCCGTATCTGCGGTGACCATTCTGGAGGCAATTGTGGAATTGTAAATTTCCACAATTTTAGGCAAATCCGATAATTCAGCCTCTCTGAATTGTATGTACTCGTTCATCATAAACTCTCCAATCCATTCCTTTTATTAACATCCAGAAGTTCCTATTGCATAATTTGATAGTGAATTGTGGACATAACCAAATCATCTGAAAGTTTTATATTATCATACACCTTCTCCTCATTATCTGCCAATTCATTTTAATTGTTACTTATGCTCATTTTTGGGTATGTAACATATAAAATGCTTCTTAGATATAAAACAAAAGGAGAAACGAATGAAAAAATTAACTGGATTATTAATGATTGTCCTCATTATTTGTTTTGTCGTATATGAATTTCAGCAGGCTGGGGCGTCGAACCGTGTACAGCGGGTCATGGCTTTTGGCGATTCTTTAACATACGGTAAGGGAGATAAGCATGGGGAAGGCTATGTAAAAGGCTTAAGGGAAGAACTAAACAATCCTGAGTCGGATCAAAAAGTCAGCTTTTGGAATTATGGGATTAAAGGGCAGGAAACGGATGGCGTCCTCGAACAGCTCGATGATTACCGAATCCATACAAAACTCGATAAAGCGGACACTTTCATCGTCTATATCGGCACGAATGACTTCATCAATAGTAACGGCGGCGACTTGACCGAAATAAACGATCGGAAAATCGACGAGGGCAAGCGGGAATACATCAGGCATCTAAAACGGATCACGGAAACACTTTTAAAGGAAAATGATAAGGCCGATATCCTGGTAGTGGGCCTGTATAACCCGATCATTGGCAACCGAAAGATCGAAAAGCACATTCAGGATTATAACCAATCAATCAAGGATGTAGTGAAAAAGGACGAAAGGATGGTATTCATTCCCACCGATGATTTGTTTAAAAAGAAAAAGAAAGCCGATTATTTCAGTGATGAAATTCACCCCAATGAAAAAGGATATAGGCTCATCACAAATCGGATACTGGCAAGCTACGACTTCAAATGATAGCCATGGAATGTAGACAAACTCTAAACTGCCCCTTACCTGTTAAACAACGAATGAACATGTAAGAGGTATTTTACTCTCCTTTTTATCAAATCTTTTCGTTTCATAAGTACAATTATTTTACACATTACTATAGAACATGGAATAATTATGGGAGATTAATCCGGATTATATGAGGAGATGCTAATAATGAATCAAAATGAAAAAACCAGGGAAGAACTTCTGAATGCAGTCAATGGGCTTTCGGATGAACAGCTGAATGCCCATCCTGAAGAAGGACGTTGGAGCATTATCCAAGTATTGGATCATTTATATTTAATGGAGCGGGCCATCACAAAGAGCATTGCCGATAAATTGCAAAGTGATGAGAAAGTTCCAGCAGCGGACAAACCGATTGAGCTTACTGTAAATCGTGAAGTGAAGGTAGAAGCGCCTTCATATGTCGTTCCGTCGGAATCATTCCAAACCTTGCAAGAAGTCAAGGATAAATTGGCCGAGTCACGTGCCGCATTGGTACAACTTGTCGACAGCGCAGATGAAAAGGACCTTGAGGAAAAGTCATTTCCTCATCCGTTATTCAAGGATTTAAGTTTGAAGCAATGGATACCGTTCGTGGGATTGCATGAAAAAAGGCATTTACTGCAAATCGAAGAGCTAAAATCTAAATTATAAAAAAAGAAAAACTCATCCGAACCTGGTTGAGTTTTTCACTTTAGACAGAAAGGAACGTTCTGTGAAAGCTAACTGGGTTAAGGCATGTCTGGTCTTGTTTTGTTTCGGATGGTTGGCGGTTGTCTTGTACAAGAATATGCTTCCGCCTGATTTAGATGAAATCGAACTGGCAGATGAGCTGCATCCGATCGTCGCTGAAAAAAAAGATGAGCTCATTCAGCGGGCTAATGAATTAGACATCCCAATAATCATTACCGCCGGATATCGTTCTTTGGAAGAACAAAATAAACTATATGAAAAGGGTCGTTTAAATACGGGGAAAATCGTGACATATGCAAAAGGCGGCGAGTCGCTTCATAATTTCGGTTTGGCGATAGATTTCGCTCTCCTCAACAAACAAGGCGAGGCCATTTGGGATATGGACTATGACGGAAATGATAATCGGAAATCGGATTGGATGGAGGTCGTCACCGTTGCTAAAGGGCTGGGATTCGAATGGGGTGGGGATTGGCCAGGATTCAAGGACTACCCCCATCTGCAAATGACCTTTGGCTTAAGCTTGAGAGAGCTGCAGCAGGGCAAGCAGGCTAGAGGGCAGTGAGGCGGAATCAGCTCATTTCCCTTCTCGAATATTAGACGAAAAGCAGGAAAATAAGCTTGTATATTGCTTTACAGCCGAGAATTCGATAAAGTGGACTAGTGAGAAATCAGACATGAATGAAGGAGTGCAGTCACCATGGAAGAAATAAAGCATTGCCGGGACTCTTTGGTCATCAAAACAAGTCTTGTCCTCCCTCCCGATACAAATAATATTGGTACGATGTTCGGAGGCAAGCTAATGGCATATATTGATGATGTAGCGGCCATATCCGCCATGCGTCATGCCAGGAGCAACGTAGTTACCGCCTCTACCGATTCGGTTGATTTCCTTCACCCTATCCACGAAGGAAATGCCGTTTGTCTGGAAAGCTTCGTGACCTATACGGGCAGAACATCGATGGAAATCATCGTAAAAGTGATTGCTGAGGATTTAGTTACAGGAGATCGCAATTTATGTGTCATTTCCTTTTTGACCTTTGTCGCCATTAATGAACAAGGTAAACCTATACCGGTTCCCCATTTGGTTCCGGAAACCGAAATGGAAATCAATTTAAATGAATCGGCAAAACAACGGGCTCAAATAAGGAAAAAAAGAAGAGAAGATACACAGTTCATTGCAAGCACTTTTGGTGTCAAGCTGCCATGGAGCGAACAATCGAATCCAGGATTATATAAAGATGAAACTAATCATTAAGTGATTGGGCCATTGGCAGACAAAAGGTTTCAGAAAGGTATCCCTTTCCGAAGCCTTTTTTTGGTTATTGGACTTCGCTTTTGTTCAGAGGTGTGCATAAGCAAAGCTCGTCCCTGGAAAAGCTGATGCCTGCAAGGGAGACAAACGGGCAAAAGGTACACACCCATAAAAAGAGACGATCGACAAACTCGATTTTCACCTAGTTTTTCAATCGTGTTTGCCAAATCAAACAGAGATTGGGTCTTTTTAACATGGAGTTAAAAGGTATCCAATTCGGAGACTGAACGTCAAAAGACGCTTGGCTGCCTTCCAAGCGTCCTTTTGATCGGAACTAGTCATCACTTGCCAAAATACCAAAAAAGCGTAAGATGTTTATGAAAAGGTTAATGAAATCAAGATAGAGATTCAAGGCCATGAGCGGAACTTCCTCGGCCGTTACACCGTAATGCTTCATTCGATTGAAATCGTAAAGGATATACCCGCTGAAAACCAAAATCCCGATAAATGAAAAGACCAACATGGCTGTAGAGCTTAAAGGAAAGAAAATGTTGAAGATACCGATCACCACTAAAGCAAGCAAAGCGGCAAAGAGCATTCCTCCCAGGAAAGAAAGGTCCCTTTTGGTGGTCGTAGCATAAATGGCTAAACCTCCAAATACGACTGTCGTCGTTACACCGGCTAAAATCACTACATTAGCACCGGCAGCGGCCAAGTAATGAGCGATGATCGGATAGGTGGTAATCCCGGAAATCAACGTGAAGCTATACAGAAATGTGTATCCGATCGCTTTTTTCCTCCGCATGATGAAAGCCCCAATCAACATGGCAATCTCGAGGATCGCTAACGGGATGAACAAGGCCGGAGGAACAAAAGTGCCTATGGCCATCCCCAATACTGAAATGGCCAGTGATAATGCGAAGGTCCGCATCACGGATGGCATATAGGTTTGTACAGTTTGTGAATACATGTTTTCACCTCATCATTATTCTTCTACCGATACTTACGAATGGGTTTTAAAAAGGTTTCATTGTCCATAGGGAAATTTAGGTGTTTTTTTAAAGCTTCTGAAATATATATGAAAGAAACCTAATTTTATGAGCATCCTACCTTTATCCTAATTTTTCTGAAATATTAAAATATTCATCTGATTTATTTACTGATACCCTTTCGTCCAATAATATCAAACAATTCCAATATTTATCGTTTTTGTTATATTAAAATAATGAAGTAGGGAATGGTTAGTCCAAGCTTTTTAACCAGCTTCATGACTTTACTGTGTAACAGCTATAAAGGAAAAGATTTTTTATACCAGAAAATTATTCCTAAAGTTATAAAAAGAGAAAAAATTGTCATTATTTTGTATAAAAACTATTGTGTAAATGTAAAAAATTGATTAAAATCTTAACTAATTATCAGAAGATTAATTATTTTCCCGATAAAATAGTTTAGGGGGAGCAAGGATGAATAAAGCTATTTTGGAAATAGAGAATCTGACAACTTCATTTCGAATCGGAAGTACATATCATGCTGCTGTGGATGATGTTTCGTTTACGGTAAATGAAAACGAAATTGTAGCCGTGGTTGGAGAATCAGGTTGTGGAAAAAGTGCTTTGGCCTTATCCATTATGCAACTACATAATAAACAAAGGACTAAATCAGAAGGAACCATACATTATAACGGGCAAAACCTGCTGAAGTTGAATGATACACAAATGAATAAAGTCCGCGGAAAGGAATTGGGGATGATCTTCCAGGAACCTTTAACGGCCTTGAATCCGCTCATGACGATCGGAAAACAAATCGAGGAAAACCTTGATTACCATACCAAACTTTCCAAGGATGAAAAAAAGAAAAGGACAATCGAGCTTCTGACTCAAGTGGGAATTCCTTACCCTGAACGTACGTACAAGCAATTTCCGCATGAGCTATCGGGCGGAATGCGGCAAAGGGCGATGATCTCGATTGCCATTGCCTGCAACCCTGCACTGGTCATTGCCGATGAACCCACGACCGCCCTGGATGTCACGATTCAAGCGCAAATACTAGATTTGCTGAAGGATATCCAAAGCAGGACAAGGATGGGAATCATCTTGATTACACACGACTTGAGCGTCGTGGCAGAGGTTGCGGACAGGATCGTTGTCATGTATGCGGGTCAGGTAGTGGAGACGGGGAGCGTCAAGGAAATATTCAACAATCCGCTTCATCCGTATACGAGGTCTTTATTGAATTCGATTCCTTCGGCGTCACATGAGAAAAACCGTTTGCATGTTATTGAGGGAATCGTTCCATCCATCGCGAAAATGGATAGGATTGGATGCCGTTTCCAAGACAGGATTCCATGGATTCCAAGGCATGCACATGAAGAGAGGCCTCAGCTTCACGAAGTGGCCAAGGGCCATTTTGTACGGTGTACCTGCTATAAAGAATTTTATTTCCAAGCAAAAGGAGATGAATCGACCCATGACATTACTCAAAGTAGATAACTTGAAAGTGCATTTTCCGATTAGGGGAGGTTTTTTTCGAAGGGTGGTCGATCATGTAAAGGCAGTGGACGGCGTTTCCTTTGAATTGCAGCAAGGAGAAACATATGGATTGGTCGGGGAATCGGGCAGCGGCAAATCGACGACAGGTAAGGCAGTTGTCAAGCTGAATGATGTGACATCGGGACAAATCCTGTTTGAAGGCAGGGATTTAGCGGGCCTAAGTAGAAAAGAGATTAAACCATTCCGAAAAGATATCCAAATGATCTTCCAAGACCCGTATTCTTCATTGAATCCGAAGAAGCGGGTGCTGGACATCATTGCCGAACCGCTGAGGAATTTCGAACGGCTATCACCGGCGGAGGAAAAGAAGATCGTTCAGGACTTCCTGGACAAGGTAGGACTCAGTCCGGAATCGATCCATAAATATCCCCATGAATTTTCAGGGGGACAGCGCCAGCGGATCGGGATTGCCCGTTCATTGACATTGAAGCCAAAGTTGATCATAGCGGATGAGCCGGTTTCGGCCTTGGATGTTTCCGTACAGGCACAGGTATTGAATTTTCTTCAGGACCTTCAGCAGGAATTCAATTTGACTTATTTATTCGTCGGCCACGATTTAGGTGTCATCCGGCATATGTGTGACCGGATGGGTGTCATGTATCGCGGTAGATTGGTTGAGGAAGGCAAAAGCGATGAAATCTATGAAAATCCCCAACATATATATACGAAACGGCTGATTGCCGCCATTCCGGATTTAGAGCCGGAAGTTCGCGGGGAAAAGGTGAAGCTCAGAAAGAAGCTTACGGCGGAATACGAGTCTTCCTATTCAACATTTTTCGATGAAAATGGCCGGGCCTATGATTTGAAGCCAATCTCATCGACCCATAGAGTTGCATTACAATAAGGAGGTGGAAGGAATATGTGGAAGTTTATCCTCAGACGTTTTTTAGTTATGATCCCGCAGCTCTTTTTATTGAGCCTCATCGTTTTCATGATGGCAAAAGCCATGCCGGGAGATGCCCTGTCGGGGCAAGAACTCAACCCTAAGGCCAATCCTGCCGAGCTTGAAAGAGTAAGGGAAGAGCTGGGCTTGAATGATCCTTGGTACCAACAATATGGAAGGTGGGTATCGAATGCTGTACAGGGGGACTTCGGTATTTCCTATACACATAAAACACCTGTTATCGATGTTATCGAGGACAGACTGTGGAACACGGTGTTCCTGGCGCTGGTCACGCTGATCTTTACATATATGCTGGCAATTCCGTTAGGCATACTGAGCGGCAGGTACAACGATACCTGGATCGACAAATCCGTGACGGGCTATAGTTATTTGGGCTTTGGCACACCGATTTTCATCTTTGCCTTGATCATGTTGTTCATTTTCGGTTTTGCCCTGGATTGGTTCCCGTCTGGAGGCAGTGTCGATTCCAAGGTGGATGAAGGGACATTCGCTTATGTGGTAAGTAAGATCAATCATTTGATTTTACCGGCGTTAAGTACGGCTTTAATTGCCACGACAAGCACGATCCAATATTTACGAAATGAAATCATCGACAATAAAATCAAGGATTTCGTCAGGACGGCCCGTTCTAAGGGAGTGCCTGAATCAAACGTATATTCCCGTCATATCCTTAGAAATTCGTTTTTGCCGATCGCGGCATTTTTAGGGTACGAAATTACTGGTTTGATCGGGGGCTCTGTCATAATCGAGACCATTTTCAGTTATCCGGGTCTTGGGCAGCTTTTCCTCAGTTCAGTGAGTCTGCGGGATTTCAGCGTTGTCACGGCCATTGTCATGATGACGGGATTTGCCACGCTGCTTGGCACACTTCTTTCGGACATCATACTCAGTGCGGTCGATCCGCGCATACGGATAGAATAGGAGCGGGGTGAGTCGTATGGAAATGAAAGTGGAGACAGGAAAGAACATACAAGTGCAGGATGTGAGCCCCTCAGGCATGAAAATCATCTGGCAGGAGATTAAAAGGGATAAGCTTGCGATGGGCTCATTGATTATATTGGCAGCTATATTGATTTTTGTTTACGGCGCGGCTTTATTCATGGATGCGAAAGAAATCGCCAAGGTCGATTTCCTCTCCATTTATTTGGAGCCATCTTCCGATTATTGGCTCGGAACCGATTATGGCGGACGTGATGTATTCGGACAGCTTATCGTAGGTACGAGAAATTCATTTACGATCAGCTTGTTCATTACTTTATTCACGGCGATCATCGGGTTGTCATTTGGATTGCTTGCGGGTTACTTCGGCGGAGCCACCGATAATGTGATCATGCGTGTCATCGATTTCGTGATTGCCCTGCCGCAGCTGATGTTCATCATTGTGGTGGTGACGATCGTTCCGGTATTCAATGTGTATGTTTTCATCTTGATCATGACGATGTTTTTATGGACAGGAAAGGCGAGGCTGATCCGCTCCAAGGCATTGTCAGAGCGTGAGCTGGACTATATCCATGCCTCACAGACACTGGGAACGCCGCATTGGAAGATCATCCTTTTTCAGCTTCTGCCCAATGTAAGCTCACTGATCATCGTCAATTTCATTTTGAACCTGGCAGGCAACATTGGCCTGGAATCCAGTTTGACTTTCTTGGGGTTCGGCCTTCCGGAGAGCACCCCGAGTCTTGGAACGCTCATCAGTTACGCGCGAAATCCAGATGTTCTGGAAAATAAGTGGTGGATTTGGGTACCCGCATCAATCATGATATTAGTGCTGATGCTGAGTATAAATTTTGTTGGCCAAGCGTTAAAACGCGCCGCCGATGCAAGGCAAAGAAGAGGATAAAAAAAGGGGAGTGTTTGATATGAAGATCAAAGGCTATGTTAAAGTACTTAGTGCATTGGCAATTTCATCTCTACTGCTTGCTGCTTGTTCGGATGATACCGAGAAATCGTCAACGCAAGAGAAAAAGGGGAAAGCGGTCCAACAGGTCGATGCTTCTAAATTCCCGACAAAGACGACTAATCAGGGAGAGCCGATCAAAGGCGGACACCTGACATACGGATTGGTATCTAATACACCGTTCGAAGGAATCCTGAATAAAGTTTTCTATCAAGGTGAACCAGATCACCAAATAATCACATTTTTGGATGATGAAGATTTATTGGATACAGATGAAAACTATGTATTCACGAATGATGGCGCCGCTTCCTATGAAATTTCTGACGATCATAAAACGGTTACGCTGACGATTAAAGATAATGTTAATTGGCAGGATGGCAAGCCTGTTACAGGTGCCGATTTGGAATATGCCTATCTTGTAATCGGAAGCAAGGATTATAAAGGTGTGCGCTATGATGAACAAATGGCATTAATTGAAGGTATGGAAGAATATCATGCCGGAAAAGCGGATAGCATTTCAGGCATTAAAGTAGACGGCAAGAAAATCACCTTCACATTCAAGAAAGGAAATCCATCCGTAACGACAGGCTTATGGACATATCCGCTTCACAAAGAATACTTAAAAGATGTGCCGATTGCCGATTTGGAATCTTCGGATAAAATCCGGAAAAACCCAATCGGGTTCGGGCCATTCAAAGTGAAGAAAATCGTCCAAGGCGAAGCCGTGGAATTCGAAGCGAACAAGGATTATTATCGCGGGGCACCTAAATTGGACAGCGTCACTTTGAAAGTCGTGAATCCTTCCGTTGTCGTTAAATCACTTGAAAATGGTGATATCGATGTGGCGGAGGTCCTGGCTGAGCAATATGAACAAGCCAAGGAACTCGATAATGTCGAATTATTGGGGAAAGTTGAATTGGCTTATTCTTATATCGGCTTCAATTTCGGTCAATATGATAAGGAAAAAGAAGAAAATGTCATGGATGAGAATCCAAAATTCAAAGACAAGCGCCTCCGTCAGGCGATGGCCTATGCAATCAATAACAAAGAAGTGGGCGAAAAGATGTTCAAGGGGCTCCGTTTCCCTGCCAACTCGGTCATTACACCTAACTTTAAATATAACAATAAAGATTTAAAAGCCTATGAATACAATCCAGAAAAAGCAAAAAAACTTTTGGATGAAGCAGGATTCGTGGATACAAATAATGATGGCATTCGTGAAGATGCAGATGGGAAAGAATTCAAAATTAACTTTGCATCAATGAGCGGATCCGATGTTTCCGAGCCATTAGCAAGATATTATATTCAACAATGGGAGCAAGTGGGCATAGACGTTGAATTGCTCGATGGAAGGCTTCATGAGTTCAATTCCTTCTATGATCTGTTGAAAAAAGATAATGACGATGTTGATATGTATCAAGCTGCATGGGGCGTCGCTTCCGATCCTGATCCATCCGGTCTTTGGTCAAGATCTGCAGAATTCAACTATACTCGCTGGGTGAATGATAAAAATGACGAGCTTCTGGCGAAAGGAATTTCAGAGGAAGCCTTCGATGATCAATATCGGATCGATACGTACAATGAGTGGCAAAAACTGATTCATGATGAGGTTCCAGTCATTCCGACATTATTCCGTTACCAATTGACGGGAGTGAATGATCGTGTTACTGGTTACGACTTCCTAGCAGGACGCCAATATCAATGGCATAATGTAGGTGTTACTAAATAAGATGATCGCTGATTCCAATCGGCCGCCTGAATGGGCGGCCGATTTTTTTTGTGTTTCAAGGAACTGCATTACGGTTATATAGATAATAGTAATTAATTGGAAGGGTGATTTTGATGGAAGTGAGAAATCCTAATGAAACAAAGAGAGAGCTGGAAATATTGTTTACTGAATCGGTTGGCCGATTATTGAAGCCGCTGGAAGAGGAAATCATTGCGGACATTGTTGCCTATCCAGATGAAAAGCGCATAGCCTTCTTGGAATATATGAAGGAAATGTCCAACAAGCAAAGACAATTAAAATAGTAAGGTGAACTTTTATAGTAAGGTGAACTTTCATCATCCATCGAGGAGGGTTCTTTATGGGAAGTGAAGATAGAAGCAGATATAAAGTTTGGCGGGATAAGTGGAAAAGGCAAATGAATATGGAGAATATCGCTTTATACGGGATCACGACATTGGTGATGGCGATCATGCCCGTTGTTGCACATATTTAGATAAGCGATCGGAGGGCCGTCTAATGACGGTCCTTTGTATGTTAAAAGCTGGCAGGAAAAGCTATAATAAATAGGAAGGGAGAGATAATCATGAGCATGATCAACGAAAAGGAAATCGTTTCTTACATAAAAGAGTTAGTGACGATACCAAGTCCGTCGGGATATACGGAGGAGGCGATAAAGTACGCGGCCGAATTCATGGGGAACAGGAAGGTTCCATACGAGATCACCAATAAAGGGGCATTGCTTGCTTCAATAAAGGGGGAAGATGATGGCAAACATCGCTTGCTGACGGCTCATGTCGATACGCTGGGAGCGATGGTGAAGGAGATCAAGCCGAATGGCCGCCTTAAGTTGACGATGATAGGCGGTTTCCGCTGGAATTCAGTGGAGGGGGAATATTGTAAAATCCATACCGCTGATGGGAAAATCATCACCGGGACCATATTGATCAATCAAACCTCTGTGCATGTTTATAAAAATGCCGGGGACGCCAAGCGTGATGAAGAGACAATGGAAGTCCGGATAGATGCTGTCGTGAAAACGAAAGCGGAAACCGAGGCGATAGGCATTTCCGTTGGCGACTTTGTCTCCTTCGAGCCAAGAGTGGAAGTCACGGATGGAGGATTTTTGAAATCAAGGCATTTGGATGATAAAGCAAGCGTCGGAATCCTACTTCATATCATTGATCTCATTTCTGCAGGGAAGATAAAATTGGCCTATACGACCCATTTCCTGATTTCCAACAACGAAGAAATCGGCTATGGCGGCAATTCCAATATCCCCGGGCAGACAGTCGAATATCTGGCGGTCGATATGGGAGCGATCGGTGATGGACAAGCGACGGATGAATTCAGCGTTTCGATTTGCGCGAAAGATTCCTCGGGTCCGTATCATTATCGATTGCGTCAGCATCTTGTCGCCTTGGCCCAAGCCCATGCGATTGACTACCGTGTCGATATATACCCCTATTACGGTTCGGATGCTTCCGCCGCCATCCGCGCAGGCCATGATGTCGTCCACGGTTTGATCGGGCCGGGAATCGATGCATCCCATGCCTTTGAACGGACTCACCTTTCATCATTAAAACATACGGCCAATCTGATCCTGCATTATATCGAATCAGAGATGATGTAAACAGTAAAAGCCCACACTTCTTTCAACTGAGTGTGGGCTTTTAAGTGGGCAAATAAAATGGGTATAGCCACGTCCGTTTCTATAATGATAATTCTTGTGGAGGCTCACCATTGTTATTCATCAATCGGATGCTGTCAGGCTTGATTTGCAGAATGATATAGTTAGGGTCTTTGGGACCTTCGAACCAATGTTCAAACGACTCATGCCATAATTTATCCTTCAGGTCCTGTGAATCGTTCACTTTCGAGGTTCCGGATATTTCTAAATAAGAATCACCTAATCCTTCATTTTCATAGCCGATCAGGATATGGACATTAGGGTTTTTTTCGATTTCATCAATTTTTTCCGTCTTGGCACTTGATGGTGTGTATAAAGTCAAATCGTCGTTAAAAAATGTCATGTAGCGTGAATGTGGTTTGTTATTTTCTACAGATGATAAAACTCCAGTCTTAGAATCACTGAGGATATTCAATACTTTTTCTTTTAATTGGTTTTGGCTCATCTTCGCACACTCCTTTTATTTTTTACTCTAATACTTTTCCTCTTTTTTCATAAAGTTAAACAAAATTCTGCAGTTTGCCAATTTAATGAATGAATACTGGCTCAAGATGCCATACTAGTCATTATGTGTTCTGACAGAGTAATTAATGAAGTAAGGGTGATTATAGGAAATGAATTGTGGTGAATTGCTTATCATTGGCGGTGCCGAGGATAAGTGCCTTGAAGGTGAAGTGTTAAATAAATTTGTCGAGCTTGCTCTCCGTCGTTCCGATGGCGGGATTGGAATCCTGCCTACAGCGAGTGAAATTCCTGAAGAGATGAGCAAACAGTATATCAAGATTTTTAGAGCTTTAGGAGTTGACAGGGTTGAAGTGATCAAGCTGGATTCGCGGGAAGAGGCAGATGATCCCCTCATGTGCGAACAGCTGGAATCCCTTTCTGCGCTTTTCATAACGGGAGGCAACCAAAGCCGGCTATCCGAACGGATCGGTCAATCCAAATTCCACCAAGCACTATCCAAAGCATGGCATCAAGGCATGGTGATAGCAGGGACAAGTGCCGGTGCTTCCATTATTGGCAAGCATATGATCGTGGCCGCCGACACGATGCTGAATGATGATAAGTTAAAGGTCGAGATTGGAATAGGTTTCGGGTTCCTGGATGGTTTGCTAATCGATCAGCATTTTTCCCAGCGCGGCCGGTTCGACCGTCTGTTAAGTGCAATAGCGGTAAACAAGGAATTGCTGGGCATTGGCATCGATGAAAATACAGCCATTTTAGTTAAAGACGGCCTTTTTGAAGTCTATGGGCAACATGAAGTACTGGTGCTTGATGGCAGCAAAAGTGATTATATTCACGTCACGACCTCCGATAATGGAAGTGAAGAGCTGACTCTCTCGGGATTCTGCCTTCATGCTCTTACAAGGGGCTATCGTTTTGACCTGGTGACCAGAAAATTGTTAATGAAAAAGGGGATCCAACCATGATAATCAAGAGAGTCCGTTACTTAAAAGGACCCAATTATTTTGCATATACTCCGACGATCTGCATCGATTTGGATTTGGAGGAACTGGAAGAGAAACCTTCCGATACCATTCCAGGATTCAATGAAAACCTGTTGAAAACGCTCCCGAACCTAGGGAATCATACATGCTCCAAAGGGTATCGGGGAGGTTTTGCCGAGAGGCTGCGCCAAGGTACTTGGATGGGGCATGTTTTGGAGCATATGGCGATCGAGCTACAAAACCTGGCAGGAATCGATGTCATTCGCGGAAAAACGATCATGATGGAAAAAAAGGGACATTACCAGGTTACCTTTGACTATCAAGAGCCGGAATCCGGTCTCCAAGCCTTCTTGGCAGCAAAGGAAATCGTCGAAGCCATCCTTAATGATGAGAAAGAGATAAATGTCCAATTCCATGTAAAACAAATAGAAGATTTATATTATAAAAATAAATTGGGACCAAGTACAGAAGCGATTTTTAAGGCTGCATATGAAAAAAACATCCCTGTCGAACGTATTGGCGATGATAGTTTGCTGCGTTTAGGAACAGGTTCAAGGCAGAAGTATGTCCAGGCGACCATTTCAAGCCAAACCTCGAATATCGCCGTCGAAAATGCCTGTGATAAATCTTTAACAAAATCGATCTTAAAAGGGTGCGGCCTTCCGGTTCCTGAAGGGGAAATAGCCCATTCAATCGAAGAGATATTCGAAACGGCGGACAGAATCGGTTTTCCGCTCGTTATAAAACCGTATAACGGCAGGCAGGGACAGGGTGTCATCACCCATATCAAGAATAAGGATGAACTTTTCAATGTCATCAATTGCCTGGAAGCGTACGTGAAGAAATATATCGTCGAACGGCATATTGAAGGACATGATTACCGTATGCTAATCGTGAATGGGGAGCTTATAGCGACCAGTTTGAGGCTTCCTCCCTATGTGATTGGAAACGGAAATGAAACGATACGCAGATTGATAGAAAAGGAAAACCGCAATCCTTTGCGGGGCGATGGCCATGAAAAACCAATGTCTAAAATCCCGCTGACACATACCGTGACATGCTACTTGGAAAAAACGAATCGGACACTCAACTCGATCCCGAAGCAAGGGGAGCTGGTCCAAGTTGCCGGCAACGCAAATCTCTCGACTGGCGGCAAGGCTATCGATGTAACGGAGCAGGTCCATCCAACCATTAAGAAAATGGCGATTGCAGCTGCAAAAGCGATTGGATTGGATATTGCCGGAATTGATTTTATTTGTGAGGATATTTCAATGCCGCTCAATGATTCACGGACGGCAATCATTGAAGTCAACGCTGCTCCCGGTATCCGGATGCACCATTATCCGAGTGAAGGGGAAAAACGGGAGGTAGGCAAAGCCATCATCGATTATTTATTCCCGTCCCGGGAAGATGCGGCGATACCGGTCATCGCAGTGACGGGAACGAATGGAAAAACGACAACGACCAGAATGATTCATTATTTCCTTTCGAATGATGACACCAAGGTTGGAATGACCAATTCAGATGGGGTCTATATAGGTGAAGACATATTGGATCAAGGTGATTGCAGCGGACCGATCAGTGCAAGGATGGTGCTGTCCCATCCTGAAGTGAATGCAGCGGTTTTGGAAACGGCACGAGGAGGAATCTTGCGTGAAGGCCTGGCCTTCCGCCAATGTGATGTGGGTGTCATTACGAATGTGAGTGAAGATCATCTCGGCTGTGATGGTATGGATACGATGGAGGATCTTGTGAAATTAAAGCGTCTGATAGCCGAAGTCGTTCTGGATACGGGGTATTGTATCCTGAATGCCGATGATCCGAAGGTGGCCGCAATGGGGGCATATACAGATGGGGAAGTCATTTATACCTCGACGGACGCCAATCAGCTGTTAGTGAAGGAAGCGATTAAAATGGGTCAAAAGGTTTGGTTCGTAAATGAACAAGGGATGATCCTGCATTCATCAGCAGGTGTCACACAGCCGTTCATGGATTGTACCATGATCCCCATCACGATTTCGGGGATGGCCCGTCATAATATCGCCAATTTGCTTCAGGCGCTGGCTGCAGCCCATACACAAGGCGTATCCATGGAAGAACTACGAAAGAAGGCAGTGACTTTTATGCCTGATACCAACTTGTCAAAAGGACGTTTCAATTTAAAGAAATTGAATGAGCGGACCATCATCATCGACTATGCCCATAATGAGGCGGGGTTGAAGGCAATATTCGAAACGGTGGGTGCCTATAACAGAAATCGACTTATCACCGTTCTGGCAGGTCCGGGAGACCGTGTTGATGAGGAGCTCATCAGGCTTGCCAAGGTGGCGGCCGTCCATTCCGATTTATTCATCATTAAGGAAGATGACGATTTACGGGGAAGGAAGCCACGCGAAGTAGCCGGGCTGCTCCAGGAAGCTGCGGAAGAAGCAGGGCTGCATAAGAATCGGGCCAGGATCGTTTTGAATGAGTTGGATGCATTCATGAACGCTTGGGAAGCATCTCGACCAGGAGATCTGTTACTTTTCTTCTACACGGATTTCGAATATGTCGAGCAGTTTTTTCAAAAGGTTTCCAGCGACAGCTTATCAAAAAAATGAAAGAACGTGCATTTCGCCCTGCGAAGTGCACGTTCTTTCATGTATGCTTGTTTATAGAGAACGTACCCCCTAAGCAGAGTTGTTTTAAAGCAACAAGCAACTGCCTTCGAGGGTACGTTTCATGATGAATTAGCTTTTTTTGATAACCGTCTCATTCCCGGCAGGGACACTGACGTGGTCTTTTTTATATACGCGTTGCAGGACGATCGTCTGGGCGATCATGAATAATCCACCGATTGACCAATACAATGGCAAGGCGGCAGGAGCGGAGAAAGAAATGAATAAAATCATCACTGGCGAGAGCAGGCTCATCAGCTTCATTTGTTTCTGCTGTTCCTCGGGCATTTGTCTCATGGATATGACCGATTGGAAATAATAAATGACACCGGCAATAATCGCCATGGCAATATTCGGCTGGCCAAGGCTGAACCAAAGGAAGTTATGTGTCGCAATTTCATGGGATCCTTTAATCGCATAATAAAAACCCATCAAGATCGGCATTTGGATCAATAGTGGCAGACAACCCATGTTTAACGGGTTGACTCCATGCTTTTGGTAAAGCTGCATCATTTCCTGCTGCAGGGCTTTTTGTTTAGCCGGATCTTTCGTTTCTTTAATCTTCTGTTGGATGGCAGTCATTTCAGGTTTCAGGCCATTCATTTTCGTTTTCATGCTGAGCTGTGTTTTATATTGCTTGGCAGTCAATGGAAGCAGGACAAGACGGATGAAAAATGTCATCATGATGATGCTCAACCCATAGTTACCATTAAATAAATTGGCATTGAATTCAAGCATTTTCGTCATTGGATTAACCAAACCTGTATGAAATGGACCGCTTGCAGCTGCAGAGCAACCTGACATAAGGACCGTTGCCAGGATCAGTACCGTAATAAGTAACACGCTTTTCTTTTTCAAATTAATTCCTCCTCAAATTGTTTTTGTTTAAACAACTAGTAGGAGGCTTGGCTCATCGGAATCATCGGGTGAATCCTTTTGCCTGATAAATGTGAAAAAGCGCTGTGCACCGCGCCAGTCAAAAGTGCTGCCTGTATGAACAGGGGATTTACTTTGATCGGAATGGACGGAAGCTTGATATTTATCATTCAAGTGTGATTGCTTTTTATTTAAGAAGTAAAACGCCGCCAGTGGAAAGACAAAGGTCAACAAGTAACCTGCCCATACCGCATGACGAACGGTTTGATAATCAAATTCTAATAATAATTCCCACATAGGAATCCCTCGTTTTTGTCTAAGATAGGAAAATGTCATTCAGTTGACCGCTAAAATAAAATCCGATCTTACTGAGTTTAAATCATTAAGAACACTATATCAAATTCTAATGCAATCATGCCAAAAAATATAGGGATATTTTCAAAAAATAAACAGGGAATATTTTCACTTCGATGAAGTGGATGAGAAAGGCCCAAGGATATTCCAGAAGCATGAATGGAATGGAGGCGGCCATGGCACATATGATCCTTCGCCTACATAAGAATAAAAGGAAGTTCAATCATGAGGTGAAGATGGATGAAACCGTACGATTCGTTCAATCAACATAATAACTATTACCAACCTGAAAATGATGTTTATCAAAATATACACCCACAAACCAATGCTCATGATTTATGGGCAGCACCAGATTTAATTGAAAATCAACAATTGGCTGAAAGGATGCCTGGACCTCCTGGCCCGTCAGGCTCTTACCAGGGCGGGGGACAGGCAAGCCCGCCGCGGCCTCCACAAGGAGGGGGCCCGCCGCATATGGCGCCGCCTTTATTCATTCCAAAGCTTACTGGAGGTATGCTGCAGGCGTTAGATCCTGGTTCAATGAAAGGGTGCTTATACCAAAATACGTATGTTTGGCTAAGAAACGGCCGCTCGTTTTGGTTTTACCCCACTTATGTCGGCTATAATTCCGTAGCGGGCTATCGCTGGAGAAAAAGTCAGCAGCGATGGTCCTATTATGGAACCGACGCAAGTGAAATACAGGCCTTTCAATGCTTTTAAAAGCAATCGCCTTAAGTTGCGCGAACCATCCATAGTTTTGGAGAAATGGGACTTTGAGCGTGTCATTTCACTCTTGCGTCTGTGGAGTCTTCCTTGGACATGGATTCCCGCAGGTGTGTCATTGTACAACAATTTCATTATGAAAACAAAAAAAGTTACGGAAGCAGCCATTCCGTAACCTTTTTGTTTAATAACCGAACAGAGGGGGTAGGACCTTCAAGCATTCAATCCGAGAAATAATCAGGGAAATCTGAAATGATGCCGTCTACCTTCATTTTCTCGAACATGCGCATCCGTTTTTTATTGTTGACTGTCCAAGTATATACCTTCATCCCATGCTTTTGAATCCGCTGCTGAAGCTTCGGATCCAGGATCGTTTGCTTGGGATTTAAAAATGAAGCGAACTTCGCTATTTCCTTTAATGCTTCGTCATTGATCCTCCGCTTTATCAGTACCCCAACTTGTACTTCAGGCATCAGTAAATGAAACCTTCTCATGGAATCCGCATCGAACGAGTGAACCATGATCGGATTACTAAAGGATGCGCTTCCGATGTACTTCCTTAGCTCTTCCGCTAGCTTTGCTTCAATGCCGGGATAAAGGGATGGGTGTTTGATTTCGATTAAGAACCCAGCCTCGGTCCGGAATCTTTCGAATACTTCACTTAATAAAGGAATCCGCTCGTTTTTGAAACGTGAATGATACCAGCTCCCGGCATCGAATTCCTTTAATTCGGCAGCTGTGTAATCGCGGAGTCTTCCTTTACCGCTTGTCGTCCGATCCAGCGTCGGGTCATGATGAACCACAAGTACATCATCCTTACTAAGATGAATATCCAGCTCAAGCACTTCAGCTCCCAATTCGATCGCCTTCTTATAAGAAGCGACCGTATTCTCAGGGCAATGTCCGGCAGCGCCGCGATGTCCGATTTTGAGGGGGGAATGCTGGATATTGAAGTTCTCTTGGAAGACACTCTTCGAACCGTTCAGTTTAAGGGCGAAGAGGAAAAGTACGATCATCAAAATTATCAAGAAAAATCCAATCACCATTGACACTCCTTTTAGTAACAAAAATAAACTTCCTGGTTATCCTTTACCCTAGCTTAAAGAAAATAAAATAAGTTTGTCCATTGTCAGCCTCATTTCATCATTTTACATGTTGGATAAGGAAAAAGCATGGATCTTACTACAGTGATGTTAACCATTGTTCGAGAATGAAAAGGATTTATTGATGAGTGATGGAATACATATAGTTAAAGGAATAATAAGGGGGGAAGCTGATGAAACAGAACCCTGGAAAGTGGAAGGGGAATCTTGGTTTATATTTTTCGGTTCCCGTTCTCTCTTGGGCATTATACGATTTTGCCAATACGATCTTTTCTTCAAATATCAATACGATTTTCTTTCCGTTTTTCCTGCAGGAGCAAATTGGGGATAATGCTGTTCTTGATCAAATTGCCAGTACCTTCATTTCCTACGCAAATGCGATGGCCAGTTTATTTCTTGTTTTGTTTTCACCGTTGTTTGGCGTCATGATCGATCGAACCGGAAAGATGAAAAAATATATCGTGATTTTTACACTCATTTCCGTTATAAGCACATTTTTCATGGGGGTTTTCGGGGGAGCCTCGTTTGATCGACTGTTCCTTGGCATTCCCGTTTCCTTGGCCATTGTCATTCTATTATTTGTTATCGCTAAGTTTTTCTATCATTCCAGTCTCGTTTTCTATGATACGATGATGAGCGATTTAGGTACGAAAGAGCAAATGCCGCTTATATCGGGATTTGGCGTGGCCGTTGGCTACCTAGGAACGTTAGTGGGGCTGTCCATTTATCCATTCATCAGTAAAGGAAGCTCACATGAAGCCTTCATGCCTACGGCCATTTTGTTTCTCGTTTTTTCCCTTCCCTTGTTCTTTTTTGTGAAGGAGACGCCAAAACCGCAAAAAGCAAAACAACCGTTCATATCCGGTTATAAGGAAATCAAGGCAACATTCAAAGAGATGAGGTCCTATCGCTCGATATTCACTTTCATGATCGCCTATTTCTTTTTAAACGACGCCATTGCGACGACGATTGGCATGATGGCTGTCTATGCCAAGACTGTCGTGGGATTTTCCTCAAGCGGGTTCATTTTGCTTTACTTGGTATCGACGATATCGAGTATTGCCGGCTCTTTCCTTTTTGGATATATCACACAGTCGAAGGGACCTCGGCTTGCTGTGACATATGTGGGGATGCTGCTCTTGGTCGCTTTATTTATCGCGGTATTCGCACAAACCGCTCTTTGGTTCTGGGTTGCAGGGAGTATGTTTGGCGTTTCGCTTGGCTCGATGTGGGTGACCTCAAGGACGTATATCATTGAACTGACGCCCAAGAAGAAGAGAGGTCAATTCTTTGGATTATTTGCTTTCTCTGGAAAGGTTTCTTCCATAATTGGCCCTCTATTATATGGAACGATTACGTTGGTTTTTCATGAGCTTGGGACATTGGCGAGCCGGATGGCATTGGGGTCACTGATCATCATGGCGGTCATAGGACTGGGCTTTTTGTTCAAGTTGAAGAAATTGGAAGAAGTCAAATGAAAAAGGGAATGCCCCTTTTAACCGGGGGCATTCCCTTCATCTATCTGTCCTTATACCAAATTAAGGGTAACGTCGACATTCCCGCGAGTTGCTTTTGAGTATGGGCAAGTCGCATGGGCCTTTTTGACAAAGTCTTGGGCTTCTTCCTTGCTCAGGTCAGGAATCGAAATATCCAGCCTTACAGCCAATTTAAAGCCTCCGTCTTGCTCATCTTTACCGATCGTGACATTTGACGTCACGGAAGTATCGGCTTTTTTCTTTTCCTTTTGCAGGACAAGATTCAAGGCACTATCAAAGCAGGCAGCATAGCCAGCTGCAAATAATTGTTCAGGGTTCGTTGCCTTTTCACCGGAACCGCCTAGTTCCTTAGGTGATCTGACATCGAAGTCAAGGATTCCGTCCTCTGACTTAACATGTCCTTCTCGTCCTCCGTGTACGGTAACTGTAGCTGTATATAGTGGTTTCAAAGTAAACATCTCCTTTTTAAATGATTACTACCATTAGTTCCCCACAATACGTCTTATTAAACAAAATGAATGAGAGTTTATGAATGTCAGACGTAAAAGTATTGTTTAAAAATGGTTTTAAATTGGAAGAAAATGTTTTATAATGAACTGTATTAGTATGTGTAATACACCAATATAAGAGGGAGGCTCCTGATGATCGAGTTGGATGTTCAAAGCAGGAAACCCATATATGAGCAATTGATGGATAAATTTAAGGAACTAATGATCAATGAGGTTTTACTGGAGCACAACCAGCTTCCATCGATCCGATTATTGGCACAGGAATTGACCATCAATCCCAATACCATTCAGAAAGCTTACAAACAGCTTGAATCTGACGGATATATATATACACTGCCCGGAAAAGGGAATTTCGTCGCCCCTCCTAAATCCATCAAGAATTCCTTGAAGGAAGTGAAAATCAGAAACGAGCTTGAAAAAGTGCTTGCTGAAGCTATGTATATCGGCATCGAGAAACATGAAATCCATCGATTGGTAAAAGATATCAGTCCATTGAGAAAGGGGGGAGATTCATGATTGAAATAAAGCAGGTGAGTAAGTTATATGAAGGGAAAGAAGCGATCAGGAACGTCACCTTGGCTATAGGAAAAGGCACCATATTCGGTTTGCTGGGTTCCAATGGGGCAGGGAAAACGACTCTTTTAAAAATGCTTTCAGGCAACCTGATTCAGGATAGTGGTGAGGTACTGATTGACCGATTACATGTTTTCGAAAACCGTGAAGTGAAAAATCGTTGTTTCTTCCTTCCTGATACGCCTTATTTCTTGGCTAACTATACGATCTTGCAAATGGCCCTTTTTTATAGCGGTGTTTACCGTAAGTGGAACGAAGAACGCTTCTATCAACTGCAGGAAATATTCCCGATACCCCTCCAATATAAAATACATAAACTTTCAAAGGGGATGCAGAGACAGGTTGCTTTTTGGCTCGCCCTCGCTACGATGCCTGAAGTTCTGATATTGGACGAGCCTTTTGATGGGTTAGATCCGGTCATGCGGAAAAATGTGAGACAGTTATTGGTTCAGGATGTTGCTGAAAGGGACATGACGATCTTGATTTCTTCCCATAATCTCCGGGAAATTGAAGATCTGGCGGATCATGTAGGAATCTTACATAACGGCAAGCTTGTTATCCAAAAAGATCTGGCTGATTTAAAAGCGGATGTACACAAAGTGCAAATTGCCTTTAAACATAAAATTCCTCACGGGATTTACCGCGGAATCCAAATTCTTGACAAGCAAAGACAAGGAAGTGTGATCGTGTGCATCGTTAAAGGAAAGGAACCGAGCATCAAAGCGCACTTCAATCAGTTTCAACCTGACATCTTCGATATGCTTCCCCTTACTTTAGAGGAGATATTCATTTATGAAATGGGGGATATAGGTTATGTCATCCAGAATACCCTGGCCTAATCGGGAACTGATCATCTATATTTTCAGAAGTACCGGCTGGATTG
Organism: Peribacillus sp. FSL E2-0218; assembly: GCF_037992945.1. Lineage (NCBI taxonomy): Bacteria > Bacillati > Bacillota > Bacilli > Caryophanales > Bacillaceae > Peribacillus > Peribacillus sp. FSL E2-0218. The sequence continues at coordinate 1,469,151 of NZ_CP150304.1, forward strand.
GCTTTCTCTATTTAATTGGCCTCATGTTTGCACTCCCTTTGCAAATATTGACGTATATTTTGAATGAAAAAAATGAATTCGTGGAATTTGAAAACCTTTTCTCCAGTCAGCAAATGATCCAATTTGTCCTGGTCATCGTTATTCCAGTCTTACTTGCAATCTTTCTCTTTCGTTTTTTACAGATAAAACAAGCATCGGACTTTATTCATAGTTTACCCATCACTAGACGTACCGTATATCTTCATATGGTCGGGATGGGCTTTTTGTTCTTAGCCTTGCCCATTATATTCACCGGTTCAATTTTGATCTTGTTCCAATCTGCCATAGATATTGAAAGACTGTTTTCGCTGGCGGATATTTGGTCCTGGATGGGAATTACATTCATTTTGGAAGCGGTCATCTTTTCCGTTGCCGTTTTTATAGGAATGATAACGGGGTTATCGGCTCTGCAAGGCTTGCTGACTTATATATTTCTAGCACTGCCTGTCGGCTTATTTGTGTTGTTTGCAGCAAATATGAAGTTTTTTTTAACAGGATTTTCTGCGGATTACTATTTAAGGACCAACCTGACAGGAATTTCTCCCTTGTTGGCTGCAACCGAGATGGAGAAAATCACATTTTTCTCCTCTCAAACAGTGATCTATGCTTTATTGACCTTGCTTTTGTCGTTTCTGTCGCTGGTCATCTACCAAAGGAGGAAGCTGGAACATGTTTCGCAGGCCTTTGTTTTCCCGAAGCTCAAGCCATTATTCCAATTCGGTCTGACGATTTGCATGCTACTGTTTTCAGGATTTTATTTTAGCGAAACGACCGGTGAAAGGGGCTGGATTTTCTTCGGATATGTCATCGGCTCTTTGTTCGGATATTATTTAGGGGAAATCGTCCTGCAAAAGACTTGGCGAATCAAGTTCAAGCTGAAAGGCTATCTAGTATTTACGATGATCATCATTGTTTTGGCGATCATTTTGAAAATAGATCCCATTCAGTATAAGTCCAACATTCCGGATAAAAGGGAAATCAGCCAGATCTATATTGGCAGCTCCCCTTTGTATTTTGAGGATGAAACCACATATATCGGTCCCACTTTCCTTAAAGAGAAGGGAAACATAGAGGCGGTCACGTTATTGCATCAAGAAATTATCGAAAAGGGGAAAACAGTTTCCGTCGGTGAATTGAATGACGGCCAATCGGTATTCATCATGTATCAACTAAAGGATGGAAAACGGATAGCGAGAGAGTATCATTTGCAAAACTATGAATCGTACCTGCCGTTACTGGCGAAAATTTATGAATCGAGTGAATATAAAAAAACGGTGAATGAATTGCTGAATGTGGCAGCTAAAGATGTCACTAACATAAGGATAAAAGCGAGCGGGCAAGTGGATAAATCCGTCACGATCAAGGATGGCCATCAGCTCCAAGAAGCCGTCCAGGCACTGTCCGAGGATCTCAAAAATCAGTCGCTCTCACAAATGACGAATTCTTTCGGTGACTATGCCACGATTGATATATATTTGGAAAATAACAAAATCATCTATATGAATTGGGATTCCTCTTTCACTCAGTTTTCCAAATGGATGGAGCAAACCGGTAAAGCAGACGAAGCACGACTAGTGGCTAGTGACATCTCCTATATTCTGATTGCCAAGACAGATTCGCCCATTTATAATTCGGTCTCGGCAGAGGAGCTCGCCCGACAAATCGAACAAAAACCCAACCGATTGAAAATCAACACCCTTTCAGAAATCGATACGCTCATTGCCAACGCCCAAGTTGAGTGGAGTGGTGAATATGTAGCTGTTTATCATTATAAAGATAGCAGGGACGTGGATATCAAGAGTTTTTCCGGCGACCATGTACCCGATTTCGTTTTGGACCATTTTAATGAATGAAGGGCTAAGGAACGAAATCAGTGCGTAGACAAAGAGAATGCCGCCCCATGAAAGGGGGCAGCATCCTCTTTGTTTGCATTTGACCTATGATGATGTTTCCAAACTTTATAGTTTTACGACGTTTTTTGCTTGAGGTCCACGGTTACCTTCTTCAATCTCAAACTCGACCTCTTGTCCTTCATCAAGTGTTTTGAAACCATCTCCCTGAATCGCAGAAAAATGTACGAATACATCATCTCCGTCCGGAACTTCAATGAATCCAAACCCTTTGTCACTATTAAACCATTTTACCTTGCCAGTTACTGTCATTCGGTGAATCCTCCTAAAAATGTTAAAAAATTAATGGTGAAAATTTTTCCTTGATGGAAGAATCCATTTCACACATTATCAAGAACCCTCACTCAAGCTTGGAATCCATATGGGAAGATGCTTGATAATAAGTGAATGCTAGAAGGCTTTCTTATGGCTGAATTTCTAAACTTTTTACTATATACCCACCTTTATAAAGGATAAAACAAATGAAGGTATTTTATACCTTTTTTCAGGGGAATAATAATGAGGGATGTCCATTATTAGCGCTTAACTAGGTGCCTAATGTTGAATTTTTTTAAAAAAACAATAGCTCAAACACGTTTTCATTAGGAAGTAAGCGGGTAAAGGTTAACGAAGAAAGGACTGATGAATAATGAAGAAACTTTTGAAAAGAGCCTTAATTTTTGCTGCGCCGATCATATTCAAAGAGGTAAAGAAGCGCTGGAAAAATAAACGAAATCAAAAAGCGATGAAAACTGCAAGATAAGTTGCGAAATGAACAAACCATAGAAATAATAAGAAAGGGCGCTGAACAGGCGTCTTTTGTTTGGCTTCGAACAAATCCTCATCCTATGATTCATTCACCTCTACATCTTTCCTTCATATCGTGTTAAAATAGTAAGGTTGATTGAAATGAATGCCAAGTAGCCAAGGCTTTAGCCTTATGATATATGTTCCTAACATATCTTGTGTATGATCAGGATTTTTTACATACAAAGAAAGGTTGACATTCCAATGTAAAAATACAAGAAGTTCACCTATAAATTTTTCTCGAAATTGTTGACTCCACTAACGAAAGGAACATTTTATGACTACATTAAAAGATGAGGTTCAATCGCGTCGGACCTTCGCAATCATCTCCCACCCGGATGCCGGGAAAACGACTTTGACCGAAAAATTATTGCTGTTTGGCGGTGCGATTCGCGATGCCGGAACAGTTAAAGCGAGAAAAACTGGCAAGTATGCAACAAGTGACTGGATGGAGATTGAAAAACAACGTGGAATTTCCGTTACATCCTCCGTCATGCAGTTCGATTACGATGATTTCCGGGTGAATATTCTTGATACACCAGGTCACCAAGACTTCAGTGAAGACACCTATCGTACGCTGATGGCTGTTGATAGCGCCGTGATGATCATCGATTCGGCAAAAGGAATCGAGGATCAGACGGTTAAATTATTCAAAGTATGCCGCATGAGGGGCATCCCGATTTTCACGTTTATCAACAAAATGGACCGTCAAGGTAAAATGCCGCTCGAGTTGCTTGCCGAGCTTGAAGAGGTATTGGGCATCGAGACATATCCAATGAACTGGCCAATTGGAATGGGAAAAGACTTCGTCGGCATTTACGATAGATTCAACAATCGCATCGAACAGTTCAAGACGGAGGGCGAAGAGCGTTTCCTTCCATTGAATGCTGAAGGTGAACTTGAAATCGACCATGAACTTAAGGATTCCCAGTTGTATGAGCAAACTTTGGAAGAAATCATGCTGCTGACCGAAGCGGGCAACCAATTCTCTGAAGAAAGCATCGCCAATGGCAAATTGAGTCCTGTATTCTTCGGAAGTGCCTTGACGACTTTCGGTGTCCAGACGTTTTTGGATGCTTATCTTCAATTTGCACCAGCTCCTCAAGCACGAATGACGACATCTGGTGAAATGAGCCCTGTCAGTAATGATTTTTCAGGCTTCATTTTCAAGATTCAAGCGAATATGAATCCAAAACACCGTGATCGTATCGCTTTCCTGCGCATCTGCTCCGGTAAATTCGAGCGCGGAATGAGCGTCAACTTGAGCAGGACGGGCAAGCCGATCAATCTTTCTTCTTCAACCCAGTTCATGGCTGATGATCGGAATACGGTAAACGAGGCGGTAAGCGGGGATATCATCGGTTTATATGATACAGGGAACTACCAAATCGGCGACACGATCACAACTAGCAAGGATATGTTCCAATTCGAGAGGTTACCACAATTCACTCCGGAACTATTCATGCGGGTTACGGCTAAGAACGTAATGAAACAAAAACATTTCCATAAAGGAATTAACCAACTGGTCCAAGAAGGGGCAATACAGCTCTTCAAGACGGTCCGGATGGAAGAATATCTCCTTGGAGCCGTCGGGCAGCTTCAATTCGAAGTGTTCGAGCATCGAATGAGGAACGAATACAATGTTGAAGTCCTGATGGAGCGCATGGGCAGTAAAATTACACGCTGGGCCGAAGACGAAAAGCTTGATGAAAATCTTCATAGCTCAAGAAGCATACTTGTTAAAGACCGCTTTGATAAATACGCATTCTTATTTGAAAATGAGTTTGCACTCCGTTGGTTCCAAGATAAAAATCCTGATGTGGAATTATATAATCCCATGGATTTAAAATAATCATGAAAGCCCGTGTCGTATACACGGGCTTTTTTTGATTATGGAGCTTTTCTTGCTTTCTTCCATTAGTTCTGCTAGCTCGGGAGTGGACTATAGAATCAAACAGCATGGCAAATCCATCTCATCCGAATAATGATGCTCCTAAAAAATTCCTTTGACAAACTGCAGCAACTCCTTTATATTTAGCTGGTACTTTAACGCTTAAAAGCGTATCAGTAGACAATGATCGATTACAGTCTTGCCTCAAGAATATACAAAATGAAAGCGGGGAAAATACATTATGCGTCTCGATGATGCCAAGCTAAAACTCTCTTTACCTGAAGCTATTTGTGTTTTAGCGATGCTGTTCTTAATTATTGCAATAGGAATCATCCATTATGAACTTGTACCACATATTCCGATTATTGCAGCCATCCTTTTTTTATTCGTTTATGGAAAAATCAAGAAGCTGCCATTTTCGATCATGGAGGCGGCCATCGTCAAAGGTGCAGTATCTGGTATGGGAGCCATCTATATATTCTTTTTCATTGGAATGCTCATTTCGATCTGGATGGCAAGCGGAACAATCCCTACCATCATGTTTTATGGATTTGACTGGATGTCTGGTAAATATTTCTACGCGGTCACATTTCTGGTGTGTTCGTTAATCGGGCTATGCATCGGCAGTTCACTCACAACATCAGCCACGATCGGAGTCGCTTTCATAGGTATGGCGTCGGCGCTGGATCTTTCGCTGGCGATTACAGCCGGTGCAATCATTTCCGGTGCTTTTCTTGGCGACAAAATGTCTCCATTATCCGACTCGACCAACCTTGCTTCGGGAACGGTGGGAGTGCCACTATTTGAACATATTAATAATATGCAGTGGACAACGATTCCGGGTTTTTTACTATCACTTATCTTTTTTTACTTCCTTTCACCGAATGTCAAACTGTCTCGTGTTGAGGAGATAGAAGCCATGACCAAGGCCTTGGAAATGGAAACGAACATTAGCGTATGGAGTTTGATTCCGTTTGTCATCATTCTGGTCATGGCATTGAAAAAAGTGTCGGCGATTCCGACATTGTCAGCTGGAATCGTTTCGGCGGCTGTCATTGCTTTCATCCAAACGCCAAGTATGACGGTTGCAAAACTGGCGGATATTCTATACGGCGGATTTGTGCTGAAGAGCGGGATGGCACAGCTTGACTCCATCCTATCGCGGGGCGGCATTGAAAGTATGATGTTCTCCGTTTCTATGGTGTTGTTGGCTTTGGCGATGGGTGGACTATTGTTTGAATTAGGAGTCATCCCTTCCATCCTGCATGCGGTTCGGGATTCATTGACGAGTGTAGCAAAATTGATTTCAGCTACCGTATTTGCAGGAATCAGCGTGAATTTCCTAGTGGGGGAACAGTATTTGTCAGTTATCCTGCCTGGGAAAGCCTTTCAGCAGAAATATGAAGAGCTAGGGTTACAGCCAAAAACGCTTGGGAGGGTACTTGAAGATGCCGGAACAGTCGTGAATCCACTTGTTCCATGGGGAGTCTGCGGTGTATTCCTGACAAAGGTATTGGGTGTTCCAACGCTTGAATATGCGCCATTTGCATTCTTTTGTTTAATTTGCCCTTTGCTCAGTTTGATTTCGGGCTTTACGAAAGTAGGCATCCACTATAAATGAAAAAAACAGGCGGTCGATTGCGACTGCCTGTTTTTTCATGAAGAATCCCTTATTTAGTTGAAGCGATCTCATCCTTTGGTATGGAGATGACCTTTTCTTTCTGTTCCAGTAGATTCATTCGCATGATGACATTTTGGAATATCCCCATAGAAATCATGAGCAGCAGTAGGGATGAACCGCCATAGCTGATGAACGGAAGCGTGATCCCTGTGATGGGAATCAGTCCAGTCGCCCCGCCAATATTGATGCCAACCTGTATGCCGATCATGGAAGAGATCCCGATCAATAATAGACTGCCAAATGGGTCTTTACACTTTGCTGAGAGTATGAATCCTCTAAGGACGATAAAACCTAAAGTCAATAAAACGAAGCCCACTCCGAATATCCCAAGCTCTTCTGCAATGACGGAAATGATGAAATCCGTATGGGATTCAGGCAGGTACCCGTATTTTTGTACACTGTCACCAAGCCCGACACCTGTAAGGCCCCCTGATCCTATCGCATACAATGAATTCACGAGTTGGTACCCATTACCACCCTCTTGACCAAAAGGATCTGCAAACCCTGTAAAACGGGACACTTTATTTTCCGAGAAAACCGATGATAAATTTCCTGTCAGAATAATCCCTAATGCAAATATGGCAACGAATATCGAAGTAATCAAAGAGAGCTTGAATATACTCTTGAAGGACATGCCAGATGATATGATCATGGTACTTGAAATCAGGAAAATGACAGCTGCCGTTCCATAGTCAGGTTGTATCCCGATTAAAAAACAAATGAATACGAGAAAGAAAATCGGGGGGATGACGGCTTTATCAATGCTGTTGATTCGATCCTGCCTTTTTCCGTAAATGGCTGCAAGATAAATGATCATGGCAAGCTTCGAAAATTCTGCTGGCTGTATCGATTTTGTTCCTATCTTAAACCAGCTTGTGGCATTCCCAGCTGTATGGCCAAAGATAAAGAGCAGCAAAAGGATACCGGCCATTCCCAACATCATAAGCATCAAGAAGTTTTTGTTTTTGTACATCTTATAAGGAAGAATCATCGTCACGATCATTGCTAAAAATGAGATGATAAAAGCCATTTTTTGTTTCTCAAAGAAGAAATCCATGGGCTCCTTGTATCGAGCGACAGCCGTGATCATGCTCGAGCTATAAATCATCACTAAACCAAACAAACAGAGTAATACGACAGCAATGAAAATAGGGAAGTCGTATGCTTTAATTATTCTTTTCACTTGTGCGCTCACCTCAAATATGTATGCGCGAAAAAATCGCCTTCTTATATAGTAACGGAAAATCAGTTATTTAGATAATAATTTTTATTGTGTAACATGAATTTATCCTCCAAGAAACAATAGTAAACACTTTATCCGATGAATTTGAAGTGATTGTCATTTCAACTACTCGCAAAATATCCATTCCTACATCTATTATCTTCGATAGAATAGATGAATTATCCTTTATGAAAACGAAAAATTTACTATATATTCCATTTTAGTAGTACTATTATGTCTAGAAGAACATAAGACAAGTGAAATGATGAGAGGGTGGATTTCATGGGGCACATTTATTTTTTCACCGGGTTTCCAGGTTTCATCAGTAATCAATTAATCAGGGAGCTAGTTCGGCGTGATGAAAGGATAAATAAGATTTATTTGCTCGTTTTACCTCAGCAAAGGGCAAAAGCAGAAAAGGAGACCAAAAGGATTGAAGATGAATTGGATGGTATGAAAATCGCCTTTGAAATCGTGATGGGGGATATTACGAAGGAGCATCTTGGTTTTTCATTGGAGGTATACCATGAACTTCAGCAACAAGTCACGCATCTTTTCCATCTTGCCGCGATATACGATCTGGCTGTCCCGGAAAAATTGGCCAGGCTTGTCAATGTAGTGGGAACCAAGCAAGTAAACGAATGGGCCAAAGGGGTGATTGCACTTAAGCGATACACCTATTTCAGCACCGCTTATGTAGCGGGGATGCGGGAAGGGTGTTTATACGAGCATGAATTGAAGCTGCCGATGAGCTTCAGGAACCATTATGAACGGACGAAATATGAAGCTGAATTAATGGTAGAGGAGCTTAAAAAAGAAATTCCCATCACGATAATCAGGCCCGGTATCGTAAAGGGACATTCTCAGACAGGGCAAACGATTAAATTCGATGGCCCCTATTTTATCCTTAATTTTCTTGATCGCTTAAGCTTCCTTCCTTTTTTTCCATACATCTCTTCGGAGAGGGAAACGGTCGTAAACCTTGTTCCAATCGATTATATTATACAGGCAACTGCATTTCTGGCATTATATAAAGAAGGTGCAGGAAAAACCTATCATCTGACCGATCCCTACCCGTGTACGGCTAAGGAAATTTATGAGCTTTTCGTTGCTGAATTGTACAAGAAAAAACCAAAAGGCCATGTCCCTCTGTCACTAAGTAAGGCGTTTTTATCCATACGTCAGGTGCGGAGATTCTTAGGCGTGGAAAAAGAGGCTCTTGATTATTTCACTTGGAAAGGGCGTTTTGACTGCTCTTGTGCGCAAGCGGATTTAATCGCTTCAGGGATCATTTGTCCTGGCTTTAAAGAAGCTGTTCCTGCCATGGTCGAGTATTATTCAAAACACAAACATGATGAAGGGCACCAAATTAAAATAAGGTAAGGCAAGGGGAGTAATTATGGAAGAAATACATGACAAGTGGGAAGTGTTTTCCCCGGCAACAGGTGAGAAGATTGCCGAAATCGAGCCGACGCCACTGTCGTCAATTCCACTTATATATACAAAATCAAGACATTCGTTCCAAACATGGTCGAAGCTTTCCATAAGTGAACGACTGCATTATTTACGACAGCTTCGCCTGCTTATGGTCGAAAAGATGGATGAGATAGCTGAAGTCATTTCCAAAGATACGGGAAAATTGAAAATTGAAGCGCTGGTGGCAGACATCATGCCAACCATTGATGCGATCAAGCATATCGAAAAACATGCGATTAAATCTCTTTCCGGAAAAAAGGTTGCCACTCCGCTCATGTTGATTGGAAAAAAATCTTATATTGAATACATGCCACGTGGGACCGTGCTGGTCATCTCGCCGTGGAATTATCCGTTCCAGCTGGCGATGGTCCCCATTCTTAACGCACTTGCAGCAGGGAATACGGTCATTGCCAAGCCATCGGAGGTAACTCCACTGGTTGGAGTATGCATCGAAAATTTGTTTGTTGAAGCTGGGTTCCCGAAGGATACGATCCAATTTGCCCATGGTGGGAAGGAATTGGGCGCAGCGTTGACGGAGCAAAAACCAGATTATATCTTTTTTACCGGATCTGTAAAGACTGGAAAAATAATTGGCGAAGTTGCGGCAAAACATTCAATACCGACCACTCTCGAGCTTGGGGGGAAGGATCCGATGATCGTCCTGCGTGATGCGAACCTGGAACGGGCAGTGAACGGCGCACTTTGGGGAGCCTTTACGAACAGCGGGCAGGTCTGTATGAGTGTCGAAAGGGTTTATGTGGAACGCCCGGTTTATCAGGAATTCCTCGCGCTGCTTAAAGAAAAAACGGAGGCCATGAGGCAAGGGACGAATTTAAAGGATGATATCGGTTCGATGACGTTTCCGGGCCAGGTGGATATTGTGGCTTCACACTTGGAGGATGCCCTCGATAAGGGAGCGATACTTGAAGCTGGAAAACTCCCAAAAGAGTGGAAAACCGGTGGGACCCATTTCATTCCACCCATGATTTTGTCCAATGTCGACCACTCCATGAGGATCATGAAAGAAGAAACATTCGGACCCGTATTGCCCGTTATGCCTTTTGATTCCGAGGAGGAAGCGGTCGCCCTGGCAAATGAAAGTGAATATGGCCTTAATTCAAGCGTATGGACAATCGATAAGGAAAAAGCAAGACGGATTGCCTCACAGTTAGTAACAGGAGCGGTAACGATCAATGATGTACTCATTACGGTTGCCAATCACCATTTACCATTTGGCGGTGCGAAACAAAGTGGCGTTGGCCGTTATCATGGCGAACAGGGACTGAAGATTTTTTGCCATGAAAAGGCGATCATGGTAGACAATGGTCACAAAAATACAGAAATTCAATGGTATCCATATGAGGGGAAATACCCAACCTTCTTATCATTGTTCCGGAACTATTTTTCCGGTAAACCGAACTGGATTGAATTTGGAAAAGATTATATGAAATTGATCAAAATATCCAAAGCGAAACGAAAAGATTGATTCATTTTAAAAAAAGATTGTTATTTTCATAATACTGGCGTATACTATTAATATACTTAATAACTGATTTTCCTTTTCAAAGGGGAGTAGCGTTAGGGTTCGCCCTAAAACAAAGTCGTCATTACGTGGATGGAAACATTCATCGGCTTTGTTGACATGATTTCATGTTCAGCAAGACCTTTGCCTATATGGCAAAGGTCTTTTTATTTTGCCGATGCCAATAGGAAGGGAATACAAACTATTGGAGGTTGAATGGATGGAAGCATCAATACTATTGGAATATGGCTGGGTCCTTCTCATTTTGGTCGGTTTGGAAGGAATACTCGCTGCGGATAACGCAGTCGTCATGGCTGTCATGGTTAAACATTTACCGAAAGAGCAACAACGTAAGGCCTTATTTTATGGTCTGATGGGAGCTTTCGTTTTCCGCTTTGCAAGTCTATTCCTAATTTCCTTTCTTGTCGACGTGTGGCAAATTCAAGCAATTGGTGCCATTTACTTACTGTTCATTGCTTTTCAGAACATTTATAAAAAATACGCTCATAAAGGTGAGAAGGAAATCACGAAGCCTAAAAAGCAATCTGGCTTCTGGATGACCGTGGTGAAAGTGGAAGCTGCAGATATAGCTTTCGCAATCGATTCTATGCTGGCTGCCGTCGCGCTTGCGGTTACACTTCCTGCAACAGGCTGGATGAAAGTCGGCGGTATTGACGGAGGGCAATTCGCTGTCATGTTCCTCGGCGGTCTGATTGGATTGATCATTATGCGATTTGCAGCCAATGGTTTTGTTAAACTGCTTCATCAGCGTCCTTCTCTGGAAACGGCTGCATTTTTGATTGTAGGTTGGGTTGGAGTGAAATTGGCGGTACACACACTCGCACACCCTTCGCTGGCGGTCATCGACCACCATTTCCCTGAATCCACCCTTTGGAAATCGATTTTCTGGGTGGTATTGATTGGCATAGCGGTAGGTGCGTGGATCATCTCAAGTAAAAAAGAGAAAAATGAGAAAAAAGAAAAACAAATACAAGAAGCATAAAAAACACTGACGAACTAAAGCAAGACTCAGCTTGCAGATCAAAGGGTTTTGGGATGATTACATTCCAAAACCCTTTTTGATGTTACAAGAATCATTGTGCGGCTCAAGCACATGTATAAGGCAATCGGGGTTCCACCTTCGTTACAATACGGAGCGGAGAGGAAAGCAACGGTTAGCGAGTTTGGGCTTTGCATCGAATTTTGGGGCAAAGTCACATAAAACTTGCGCTTTTCACATGCTCTTTGTAGGGTTTCTCGCCAGCGGGATTCCATTTTCCCATCCAGCAGAGTGGAATGAAACGGGCACTGTACAGGTCCATAAAACTGTAGGAAATGGAGAAGCTCCCTTTATTTTCACACTAAGTGGGATGGAGTGGGTGTGCGACACTCCAGCGCGAAATGCGTGACTACGTGGACCCGATAAACGCAAAGCTTGAGGAGGGTCCCCGAGCGGCCCTGGAAAGGGAGAGCCTGCCGCGCAATGGAACGGTCGTGGTACAAATCGCCAACACAATAGGCAATGAAGATTTTATCTTTCTCCTCGCACAAAGTCGAAAGTTACGAACATAACGATGATCAAAGAAACTGCAGTTCCCTCATTATTGTTTTTCACAAAAAACCTGAATCTTCTATACACGATATTTTTTAACATAAAAAACGGATTTATGGACATTACCCACATAACGCTTAGAGTGTTTTCGAATGATATGTTAAAAGCTGTGAATATTAAATTCTGGTTATAAAAATGACAATTGTCCCATTGATTTAGACAAGGATACGTAAAAAGATAATGTAATGTAACGGCACTGTAATAAACGAGAAAAAGCTAAGCACTTTGTCATGTTGCGTTATGGTGTGATTTCAACAATTCGGCAAAAATAGTTCTTTTGGTACTGTCTTTTAGACTCTCTCCGCTTAAGATAAGTATGTTGATTCATATTTTTATCAACAGAAGCGAGGTGAGCAAATGCTTGGATTGTTGTTTACAGCATTCAAAAAAAAGCGTTCTTTAGAAGAAACCGTATTGAAAATTCAACAAGGCGATATAAGCCTTCGCAATGATACGATAGAGTCATTCAAACCTTTTATAGCGAAAACCGTCTCGTCAGTGTGCAGACGTTACATATATGAATCAGATGATGAATTCAGTATAGGTCTGATTGCTTTTAACGAAGCGATCGACAAATACTCCCCTGACAAAGGCCGTTCGTTATTGGCATTTGCCGAAACCCTCGTTAAACGAAGGGTTATAGATTATTTAAGAAGCCAGTCGAAGCGGAAAGAAATCCTTTTGGATCTATCGCTTAATGATGACAATGATCAAAGCCATATATATATCGATAACGAAAATTCCATCCATGAATACGAAAAGCAAAAGGAAGCAGAGAAAAGGAAAGAAGAAATTCACCTATATATAAGCCATCTACAGGATTTTGGGCTGACATTTGAAGATCTCGTTGAAAACTCTCCAAAACATGCTGATGCCAGAAAAGGTGCAATCATGATCGCCAAGCTGCTAATGGATGACGACGAACTGAAAGAAATCCTGTTTGCAAAAAAGCGGCTGCCAGTTAAACAGCTTGAGGGAAAAGTGGAAGTAAGCAGAAAAACAATTGAACGGAATCGAAAGTACATCATTGCTGTGGCAATCATAATAAACGGAGATTTTTTGTACTTGAATGATTATATAAAAGGGGCTATCAATGGATGAAAAAAGGAGTTATTCTGTCAGTAAATAAGCGTTTTGTAACCCTATTGACCCCCGAGGGTGAATTTCTAAAAGCGAAGAGAGACGAACGGGCATATGAAGTGGGGGAGGAAATCACTTTTTCCCCACACAAGACAGCTTTCACCATTTCCAGTTTCCAATCAACTTTCAGGAAAAAGGCCGTGTTAAGTATAGCCACCACCTTTCTTATTCTTTTTTCAATCCTGCCGTCTTATTTCACTGGGCATGTGTCGGCTTATATGACGATCGATGTGAATCCCAGCATTGAATTGGAGCTGGATGACCAGTTGGATGTGCTTAAGCTTACCGGTTTAAACGAAGACGGCAAGCTTGTCATCGATCAACTGAAAGATTGGAAAGGCAAGGGAATCAAGACTGTTACAAACCAGATTGTTGAAACGACAAAGCAACTTGGATATTTAAAAGGCAAAAAACAAATAGTCGTGTCGACCACGTTATTGGATAAAGATAAAAAACTGGATAAGAATTTAAAAGAAGAGATAAAAGAAATAGCCGAGCAGGAAAACGTTTCAAAAACAAAGATGAAGGTCATCCAGGCAACGAAAAGTGAACGGAAGCAAGCCAAGGCACAAGGCATCTCGACAGGTAAATATGTCGAAAAGAAATTGAAAACGAATCAAGACAAGACAAAGGTGAATAAAAGGGTACCTGATCCTGAACAAGATAAACCGATAGAAGAGAAAAATGCCACTTCCCAAAAGCAGGGCGAAAATCAGGACAAAGACAGGCAATCGGACAGAGAAAACAAAAAAGTGAACGATGCGAATGCCGTCAAGCAAAATCGTGTAACTGAGGTCAAACAGCCCGTATCTGAACATTTAGTGACAAAGCCAGACAAAAAAAACGAAAAAACTAACCGGGATGATAAAAGCACCAAACACCCTGGGATAAAACGGTTTAAGGAAAAAAACAACGAGACAGAGAATGGACCTGGCAGCAGCCGAAGCATCCAAAACAAAAGAAGCGATCCAAACAATCAAGGCAACCGACAGAGCCGAACCATTGAACGCAAACGAAACAATCAAAGCAATCAAGATTTCCAAGCCAAGCAAAGCCGCCGTGACGACCGGAGCAATCATGCAAGAGACAAACAGAAACATGAAAAGGCGAATCAGGGTGGAAAAGGGCAGCCATCATTCCAGGAAAAGAGAAGGGGACGAGAAAAGAATCATACGGATCATGAAAGGCACGATCTAAAAAAAGGCAACCGAGAGATGAAGACACCGAAACGAGGTAAGGATCATGAGGAAAACCGGCATGGATGGAATCATTAAAAAGAGTCCAGCAGGAAGCTGGACTCTTAGCCATGGATATTCAATTGTGTGATAAATTATTATTGACCTTTAAGTTGAGATTGAGCTTGTTGTACAAGGCGTTTCGTGATTTCTCCACCAACGGAACCATTGGCACGTGCTGAAGTATCGGAACCTAATTGTACACCGAATTCTGATGCGATTTCATATTTGATTTGATCTAATGCTTGTTCGATTCCAGGAACAAGAAGGTTATTGCTGCTGTTAGCCATTTGAATCTCCCCTTTACATGTTCAACGGCTTCTGCCGCTGTAATGATAGTATAAGTAGAATGAGGAGTTTTACTTATGGTAGCAGGATCAAACTTTTTGGTAAACCTGCCTTATTGTTGCAAGGAAGTCAGTTTTAAAAGAGAATGGAAAAAAGAATGAAAAAAGGGTAAACTATATTATTAATGGGTTTGTGGTCCATCTAGTTATAAAGGAGTAAGAAAGGAAACGCTTAATGGTTGCTATAAAAAAAATATTATCAAAGTTAACACCTGCTCAGCTTATTGTCGGTTATTATTTTTTAGCTGTCAGCATTTCAACAATCCTTCTTAGTCTGCCGGTTGCCCTTAAGCCTGGTGTTGAGTGGGAATTCATGGACGCACTATTTACGGCCGTCAGTGCGGTCAGTGTAACTGGCTTGACGGTGGTCAGTACACCTGATGTGTTCAGTGAAGCTGGCTACTTCATCCTGATGTTCGTTCTCCAATTCGGCGGAATTGGCATCATGACGCTCGGAACGTTTTTTTGGCTGATCCTAGGAAAAAAGATCGGTTTGAAGGAAAGGCAATTGATCATGACGGATCAAAATCAATCGAATCTTTCAGGCCTTGTGAAATTATTGATCCAAATCATTCAGATATTTGTTGTAATTGAAATGATTGGCGCACTGGTTTTAGGGGTTTATTTTTTAAATTATTACCCAAACTGGAAAGAAGCTTTTATCAATGGGCTGTTCTTGGCAATCAGTTCCACCACGAACGCTGGTTTTGACATAACCGGCATCTCGATGATTCCTTTTAAAGGGGACTATTTTGTTCAGTTCATCACGATAATCCTGCTTACCCTTGGAGCCATCGGATTTCCAGTCTTGATTGAGTTGAAAGAATTTTTATCCAATGGTGCCCGTACTTATAAGTTTCATTTTTCCTTATTCACGAAATTGACATCCGTCACATTCTTTTCGCTCATCATTGGCGGCACGATCATGATCTTCCTCCTGGAAGTGAACGGATTCTTTAAAGACAAGAATTGGCATGAATCGTTCTTCTATTCTTTATTCATGTCTTCCAATACACGGAGCGGCGGTTTAACAACCATGAATGTGAGCGACTTTTCGGAGCCGACCCTGTTATTGATGAGCATCCTGATGTTCATTGGAGCCTCCCCAAGTTCAGTCGGAGGGGGTATCCGCACGACAACCCTGGCCATCATGATTCTTTTCTTGTGGAATTTCATGCGGGGAAGGCGCTCCATTAAAGTATTCAAGCGGGAGATACATCCAGATGATATCCGGAAGGCAACAGCCGTTATGATCATGGGTTCACTTCTATGCATAATAGCGATCTTCATTTTGACGATTACCGAGAACTTCACTTTGACCCAAATCATCTTCGAAGTATGCTCTGCTTTCGGGTCTGTTGGTCTTTCGATGGGCATCACTCCAGATCTTAGCCATACAGGTAAGATTGTCATCATGATCATCATGTTTATTGGCCGTGTCGGGATAACCTCCTTGCTTTATATCATAGGTCACAAAGAAATCAGGGAAATTTATCATTATCCAAAAGAACGTGTCATCATTGGTTAAAACAATGGCCGACCGTGAACCTTTCCTATCAGGAAAGGTTTTTTGTGTTGGTGGCAGGAATCAATGATAAAATGTTGAAATTTACCTACAAGAGAGTTATTTCGCATTTAAATATAGTTGTCCAATATGCTTCGCGTTAAGGTAGAGCAAATGCCATTAATAGGAGTCATGTAAAGGAGGTGGAGGAAATAAAGAAATATACTGGAAGAATCATGGTTCCTGCACTGTTCATCTTATTGATTTCGCCAATTTTGGCATCGACCGTCCTCAAGGAAGGCGGATTCCCTGCGTTACTGGGAATTTATTTATTTGTCGTCTTAGCCTTGGCCTGGTGTTTGGGTGCGATTTATGATGATAAACGGAGGACCATCTCACTATTGCAGGATAGCGAAGGACGATATCGCATTTTCTCCAAGTACTCCAAGGAATTGATCAATAGCTTCAATGAGGTCATTTTCCAAACGGATCATAAAGGGAAGTGGCTGTACTTAAACCCGGCCTGGAAGTCGATGAGCGGTGCAACCGTTAATGAATCACTCGGGCTGCATTTTTCAAAACATATGGATAATGCTTCATATCAAGACGTATTGAAGGCGTTTGCGGAATCCTTTCATCAAGGAAATAAATATTTTCGCGTTGACATTAAGTTACGCGATGGCAAAAAGGGAAGCAGTTGGGTCGAAGCATTTGTTAAACTGATATACGATGAAACGGGGAAATTCATCGGGACTGCAGGGATATTATCCGAAATCAATGAACGTAAGCATGCAGAAGAAGAACTAGTAAACCTGAACGAACATTTGGCAATCACATCAAGCAAGCTATCCACAGCTGCCCAACTTGCCGCAGGAATAGCGCATGAGGTAAGAAACCCGATGACGGCGATATTGGGATTCGTCAAGTTGATCAGGGATGGAGGGGCGGATAAACAGGAGTATTATGACATTATTTTTTCGGAAATAAATCGAATCGAACAAGTCTTGAATGAACTCCTGCTGCTTTCCAAACCGAGCGGTGCAGTTTTTCTTGAGAAGGATTTGAAAAAAAGCTGCAATCATGTCGTAACCTTGCTTGAGACAAATGCCGTATTGAACAATATACAAATTCAAAAAAATTATGATGCAGAACCGATTTTCATGCGCTTTGATGAAAATCAAATCAAGCAAGTATTAATCAATATCATTAAAAATTCGATAGAATCAATGCCGAATGGCGGAAATATTTTTTTGAGCATTTATGAAAAAAACGGGGAAGTGTTTGTAAGCATTTTGGATGAGGGGGAGGGCATCCCGGAAAATTCCCTTCAGAAAGTGGGAGAACCATTTTTTACGACAAAATCATCTGGAACAGGATTGGGACTTTCCGTTTGTTTCAAGATCATCGAAAAGCATGGCGGAAAGGTTTTCATAACAAGTGAGTTGAAAAAAGGAACGAAAATCGTCTGTGTATTCCCTGCCGTTCAAGAAAACGAGAGAAACGGCAGCGAAAAGGAGGAGAAAGTGGGGGCGAAGGAAGGACAAGAAAATAAGTGATTTAATTGTTGAAAAAATCGGAAAATTATGTATATACTGTAAAGGTGAAAACATACTAACCGGTCAGTTGGTAGAGGAGGAGGAAGTCAATTTGAACTTCGAACATACTCAAAAGGTGAAAGCTCTGGAAACCAAGTTAACTGAATTCATGGAAAGGTACGTCTATCCCAATGAAGCTGTATACCAGAAACAGCTCGAGAAGCAGAAAAGCCGTTGGAGCGATATACCGCCGATCTTAGCCGAATTGACGGCGAAAGCAAAGGAAGAAGGGTTATGGAATTTATTTTTACCCGATAGCAGTTATGGCGCAGGTTTAACGAATCTGGAATATGCACCGCTTTGCGAGATCATGGGAAGGTCGATGATAGGTCCTGAAATCTTCAACTGTAATGCACCTGATACAGGCAATATGGAAGTTTTGGTGAGGTACGGCTCCGACGAGCATAAGGAACGTTGGCTGAAGCCGTTGCTTGCAGGGGATATCCGCTCATGCTTCTCGATGACGGAGCCTGATGTAGCCTCCTCCGATGCCACCAATATTGAGTGCAGGATCGAAAAGTCCGGTAATGAGTATGTCATAAACGGCCGGAAATGGTGGTCTTCAGGGGCAGGAGATCCACGATGCAAGATAGCCATCGTTATGGGGAAGACAAATCCTGAAGCATCGAGGCATGAGCAACAGTCCATGATTCTTGTGCCGCTTGATACACCGGGCGTCAAAATCGAAAGAATGCTTCCTGTATTCGGCTATGACCATGCTCCTCATGGACATGCCGAGATCAATTTCGACAATGTAAGGGTCCCGGCAGCGAATATTTTATGGGGTGAGGGCAAGGGGTTTGCAATAGCCCAAGGTAGATTGGGTCCTGGAAGAATCCATCATTGCATGAGGCTGATCGGCGCGGCTGAAAGGGCGCTTGAAGAATTATGTAAGCGTATTCAAGGTCGTGTCGCGTTTGGGAAGCCTTTAGCGAGACAAGGCGTGATCATGGAGTGGGTCGCCGATTCACGGATTGAAATCGAGCAGGCCAGGCTGTTGACATTAAAGGCAGCTTATATGATGGATACGGTAGGGAACAAGGAGGCGAAGGCGGAAATTGCGATGATAAAAGTGGTTGCGCCGAATATGGCATTGAAGGTGCTTGACCGGGCCATCCAAGGCTTTGGCGCTGCAGGAATTTCCGATGATTTCCCTTTTGCCGCACATTGGGCCAATGCCCGGACGCTGAGGCTTGCTGATGGGCCCGATGAAGTGCACCGATCACAAGTGGCAAAAATCGAGCTTCGGAAATATCAACAAAAGCATGAGGTGAAAATATGAACGTGAAGGACCTATTCGATCTGACTGGAAAAACGGCAATCATAACCGGCGGCGGCAGGGGGCTAGGTGAACAAATAGCGACCGGTTTTGCCGAAGCGGGGGCTAATGTCGTCCTTTGTTCCAGGAACAAGCTGGCATGCGATGAAGTGGCTTTGAAAATCGAAGGGCTTGGAGTCAGGGCGCTTTCCTTCAAGTGCGATATCACCAATCCTTCAGATGTACAGGAAGTGGTTAATGAAACGTTTCGTGAATTCGGCTCCATTGATATTCTCGTCAACAATAGCGGCGCCTCCTGGGGCGCGCCAGCAATCGATATGCCACTTGAAGCCTGGCATAAAGTAATGAATGTCAATGTAACCGGAACCTTCATCATGAGCCAGACTGCAGCGAGGATCATGATTGAGCAGGGATATGGAAAAATCATCAACATCGCTTCCGTTGCTGGATTAGGGGGGACGGACCCACGGGTGCTCGATACGGTCGGATACAATACGAGCAAAGGGGCGGTCATTACATTAACGAAGGATCTAGCCGTAAAATGGGGCCAGCACAATATTCATGTCAATGCAATCGCACCTGGATTCTTTCCGACGAAAATGACGAAAGGGGTGCTGGCGCAAGGAGAGAATCCCATCTTGGATTCCACCCCGCTCAAAAGATTAGGCAGTGATGATGATTTAAAAGGTGCTGCCGTTTTCCTGGCTTCAAAGGCTTCAGATTATGTAACAGGAAACATCCTGGTTGTCGATGGGGGTTCACATGCAATGTAAGGACTAGTAAATAAATGGCTGGAGGGAATGTAATGACTAATGGTAAAAAGTGGCTATCCGTGTATCCCGATTCAATTTCAAAGGAAATAAAGGTGCCTGATTTCCCGATGCAAAGAATTCTTCAAAATGCATGTCAATCCTATCCAACCAATACAGCCATCACTTTTTATAATCAAAAAATCACATATCAGGAACTTTTTCTTGCGTCGCAGGCCTTTGCCTCAGCCCTTCAAAAAAAAGGGATTCAAAAGGGCGATCGTGTCGCTATCATGCTGCCTAACTGTCCGCAATATGTGATTGCATATTATGGATCCTTGACCGCTGGTGCGATCATCACCCAAATCAATCCCATGCTTGTTGAAAGGGAATTGCGGCATATCTTGCAGGACTCCGGAGCCGAAACGATCGTCGTATTGGATGGATTATATCCGAAAGTGAAGAGTGTGCAGCATCATACGAACCTGAAAAATATCATGGCAGTGAGCCTGCAGCCATCGAAGGCCGTTTTCTCGCCTGATACTTCATTTGATGAATTCATGGAGGGAGGAGACGGCAACATCAATCCTGTATCCATCGATCCGGAACATGATATCGCCGTTCTTCAATATACAGGAGGGACGACGGGACGTTCGAAAGGGGCCATGCTGACTCACCGCAATATTCTTGCAAACGTCGTTCAGTGCTACGAATTCTTCAAGCATGAATTAAATATCGGTTCTCAAAGAACGCTATCGATCATCCCGCTTTTCCATGTTTTTGGAATGACATCCGCCATGAATTTATCCGTATTTATCGCCGGTGATTCAATCATGCTGCCACGATTCGAAATAGATGAAGTGCTTGAAACGATCAAACGTGAGCAGCCGACGACTTTTCCCGGAGTTCCGACCATGTATGTAGCACTGACGAACCATCCAAAGGCCGAAGAGTATGGGATGGACTCGATTAAACTCTGTAACAGCGGAAGTGCACCAATGCCGGTAGAGCTTTTACGAGAGTTTGAACGGAAATCGGGTGCGAAGATCTTGGAAGGCTATGGGCTTACGGAAGCTTCGCCAACAACGCATTGCAACCCGGCATTTGCCGAAAGGAAGCCGGGAAGTGTCGGGATCGGCGTCCCTTCGACGGAATATAAAGTCATGGATCTAGGTGATGGAACAAAAGAAGTGGCACCAGGTGAATTGGGTGAATTGGTCGTCAAAGGTCCCCAAGTGATGAAAGGGTATTGGAATATGCCAGAGGAAACGGCAGTCACCCTTAGGGACGGCTGGCTATATACCGGGGATATCGCCAAGGTTGATGAAGAAGGATACCTTTATATCGTCGATAGGAAGAAGGACTTGATCATTGCAAGCGGCTATAACATTTACCCGCGTGATGTGGAAGAAGTACTCTATGAACATCCTGCTGTGCGGGAAGCGGTGGTCATCGGAGTTCCGGATGCCTACAGAGGAGAGTCGGTAAAAGCAGTGCTTGTACTGAAAGATGGGAAAATGGCAAGTGAACAGGAAATCATCGATTACTGCCGTGCAAACCTGGCTGCCTATAAGGTTCCGCATTTCGTTGAATTTCGTGAAGAGTTGCCAAAAACGAATGTCGGAAAGATATTGAGGCGGGCTTTAAGGGAAGAACTATCCAATAAATTATAGGGTTCAAGAGTACGACAGCGTATGATATCGATTCACTGAAATTTTAACAGATTGCGAGGATGCATACATGAAGGAAAAAATGACTGAACATAGCATACGCTTATTCGAAAAAAAGGGCTTCAGTGAAACGTCGATTACGGATATCGTCGAATCGATTGGCGTTACGAAAGGTACATTTTATTATTATTTCACGAGCAAAGAGCAATTGCTGATGGATATTCATCTAGCGTATATAGATGAATTGCTTAATGAGCAAGCAAAAATCATTTCGACTCCAGGGAAAACCTGCAAGGATATCCTTTTCGATATCGTTCATATGCTTTTAAAAAGCATTAAAACGAAAAAGTCGAGCGCAACGGTCTTTTTTCGGGAAATGAAAAATCTAAGTAATGAAAAATTGGCACAAATCCTCCCAAAACGAGATGAATTTCGCAGCAAAATCGAGCAGGTGCTGATTTGTGGCATCGAGAGTGGTGAATTGCGTGCCAATCTCGATGCCTCCATCATCTCCTTTGCCATTTTGGGGGTGGCTAATTGGAGCTATCATTGGTTCGACCCAGAGGGTGAAAAAAATGAGCGGGAAGTGGCAGACATTTTCATGGGGATGATTCTACATGGAATTGAAGCATGATATATGGGCTACATACTGACTAGTTAGAAGGGAGATTGAAACATGACAAACGAGCAAATTCAATCGATAACCGTTATCGGAGCCGGCCAGATGGGGCATCAAATCGCGATGCTTGCCGCTTTGGGAGGATATGAGACGATTCTTCAGGATGTCCAGGAACAAGCATTGAATGAAGCCAAGGGGAAATTGGAAGCGATCATGACCAAATGGGTCCAAAAAGGTAAATTGTCAGAAGATCGGAAATTGGCGGCTTTTAGCCGACTTCAATACACTTCCGACTTGGAGAAGGCGGCCGAAGGAGCTGATTTGATCATTGAAGCGGTTGTAGAAAAACTTGATGTGAAGCAGGATGTTTTCGCAAAACTGGACAAGTTGGCACCTGCTGAAACCATTTTCGCCACCAATAGTTCAACGATTGTCAATAGCTTGCTTGCAAGCGTGACAACACGTCCGGACAAGTTCATCAATATGCATTTCTTTTTCCCGCCTCTAGTAATGGATTGTGTTGAAGTGGTCATGAGCGATCAAACATCTGAAGAAACAGCAAAGCAAGCGATGAAAGTCACACAGAGAATGAATAGGACCGGCGTGTTATTAAGGAAAGAAATATCGGGATTCGTAGCCAATCGGATTTTGGGTGCCCTTCAGCGTGAAGCTTTATATTTGTATGAAGAAGGAATTGTCGACTATAAGGATATCGATTTAATTTGCCGAAAAGCGCTAAGCCATCCCATCGGACCGTTTGAACTGATGGATTTATCGGGAATTGATGTAGGCTATTTTGTCATGCAGCAGCGATACAATGAAACGGGAAATCCTGAGGACAAGCCGAATGCGAGTATCGAAGAAAAGGTGAAGCAGGGCCATTTAGGAAGGAAATCGGGTAAGGGCTGGTATGAATATCCAAATCAAGGGGTGAAGCATTGATGACAAGGTTCATTAAAGTGGAAAAGGAAAACAAGCTTGCAATCATCACCATTGATAATCCACCGTTAAACGTCATTAGCAAACACGTATTCAAAGAATTGGGAGAGACCTTCACGGAACTTTCCCGCGACAATGAAACGGTAGCCGTCCTCATAACGGGCGCTGGGGATATGGCGTTTGCAGCCGGTGCCGATATAAAGGAATTCCCTAACCTGATGGGAAATCCGAATATGAAGGAAACGGTAAAGGAAGGGCATGCTGTATTGACGATGGTTGACCAGTTCCCTAAACCGACGATAGCTGTATTGAACGGCCTCACTTTAGGAGGAGGATGCGAACTCGCTTTGGCCTGTGACTTGCGCATTGCAGAGGCTCAAGTCCAAATCGGCCTTCCCGAGGTTAAATTAGGCTTATTTCCTGGGGGCGGCGGGACACAACGCCTGTCCCGGCTTGTTGGAAATGCAAAAGCAAAGGAAATCATTTTTACCGGTGATCCTCTTGATGCCAAAGAAGCGGAAAAGATTGGGCTCGTCAATAAAGTCGTCGGAAAGGGCAGCGGTTTGGCCGAGGCGAAAATGCTGGCCTCAAGGATAACCAGGCACTCCCTGCAGGCGCTTTCGAGAATCAAGAAGGCGATCAATGATGGAAGTGAAGCGACACTTGAAGAAGGACTGGAGCTAGAAACGAATTTATTCGTGGAAATCTTTCAAACCGAAGATGTAAAAGAGGGTGTTTCCGCTTTCCTGAATAAGCGTAAACCGTCTTTCGTACACCGTTAATCAAGGAGGGGTCTTATGCATGAATTCAGAGTGAACGTCCGTTTTTCCGAAACGGATGCCTTTGGTCCTATCAATAACACCAGTTATTTCATCTATCTCGAAGAAGCACGCATGAAGTTCTTTGAAGCTCTCGGTCTTGCAATGGATGCTCAACCATGGAATTTTTTATTAGCCTCGACAAACTGTAATTTTATTGGTCAAGGTTACTTCAATCAACTGTTGACGATAAAGACTTCATTGACAAAGGTAGGCACAAAAAGCTGTGATATGATCCACGAAATCCTTTGTTCCCAAACGGGAGAGATCATTGCCGAGGGGCATGCGGTTTTGGTCTGTTATAATTTTGCCACTCAAAAAAGTGAACCGATACCTGAAAAGATGAAAGAGAAGCTCATCTCGGAGATTGTACTTCATTAGCTTGAAATAAGTAGAAAGGATTGAAGCATATATGGTGGACGATACGATTCCAGTTCGGCCCGGGGAGGAGCTAAATATTGACGTTTTAGAAAATTTTCTCAGGAAAAATGTCAAGGATCTTCCCATTGAGCCGTTAAACCTTCAACAATTTTCAACCGGCTATTCAAACTTGACCTATCAATTGAAAATGGGGGAGTGGGAGGCTGTCCTGAGAAGACCGCCGCTTGGTCCTGTCGCTCCCAAGGCACACGATATGAAGCGTGAACATCATATCCTTTCTTCCATCCATCCCTATTTCCAATCGGCCCCCGAGCCTATCTTGTTTTCGGATGATGAATCGATTGTGGGAGCCCCCTTTTTCTTAATGGAAAGGAAACATGGACTGGTCATAGATGGTGCATTTCCCGAAGGCATCGTTCCTACGGTGGAGCGATGCCGCAGCCTTTCTCATGTCATGGTCAATCGGCTCGCCGATCTTCACGCGATTCCATATGAGAAAACGGGATTAGTGGAAATCTCCAGACCAGATGGATTCATCAAGAGGCAGGTACACGGGTGGATTTCGCGATATGAGAGGGCAAAGACGGATGAAATCAAAGAATTGATGCCGCTCCTTACTTATTTACAGCAGAATATCCCACAATATAGCCAGACTTCGATCATCCATTATGACTATAAGATCAACAATGCCAGGTTCAATCAAGACCTTACGGAAATGGTGGGGTTATTCGATTGGGAGATGGCGACCGTTGGCGATCCGCTCGCCGATCTAGGAGTGGCCTTAAGCTATTGGATGGAAAGCGATGACCCCGAATTGATCAAACTTGGCCTTGGACATGCTTCAATCACCACTTTAAACGGTTTTTTGACGCGAGAGGAATTTATCGAGACGTATGCAAGCAGAAGCGGCAGGGATGTATCCAATATCGATTTTTATGTTACCTTTGGTTATTTTAAATTGGCCGTCATCCTTCAGCAAATCTATTCCAGGTATAAAAAAGGGCAGACGAATGATCCCCGCTTTTCCCAACTTGGAAAAACGGTAAAAAGCTTGGTTACCCATGCAGCCAATGTTGCAGCGAAGGAAGTTTAAAGGCATGGGGCATGTACAAAACATTCATTTACTTTTAAAAAAAGAAGAGATCCGGAGGGATAAGCTTTCCGAAGGAGAGAAAGTGGCGGTCGTCCTCGATGTGCTGTTAGCGACCACCACGATCATTTCGGCGCTTCATAGCGGAGCTCGCCGGGTGATACCTGTCATGGACCCTACTGAGGGCTTGTTAATCAGCAAGGAGGAGGAACAGGGTGAGTATGTATTGGCAGGAGAGCTTAATGCGGCGCCTGTTGATGATTTGATCTATCCAAGTCCGACGCTGTTGAAGAAGATGGTACGCGATAAGACGCTCATCCTGTCCACAACCAACGGAACGGTTGCTTTGAGAAATTCTGCCGCTGCCAAAAAGGTGTATATCGCTTCTTTGTTGAATAACCCGTCTGTTGCAGAAAAAATAAAACGACAGCATCAGTCCGAAACGATCATCATCGTGTGTTCCGGAAACTCAGGTGAATTCAGCCTGGAGGATTTTTACGGGGCAGGACATTTGATCGATTGCCTGATGCTTGGCTCACGGGAGAGATTCATCCTCAATGATGCCGCAAAGGCTGCAAACGCGCTCTATCGCACGAATATCGAAAATGCTTTCGATATCCTGCAATCATCATATGTCGGACAGCTGTTCGACAGGCACAGCTTGATCGACGATTTGAAATTGGCTGCGAATAAAGGCTCGATCGATCTTGTTCCCGAAATGGTGGATGGAAGAATCGAAGCTGAATCAAGCAGGCTCGAAATGCAGCATCAAAATCCGGATAAGAGGTGAAAGGGATGAAATTCTCACAGTCAATAGCGGTGGTGACAGGAGCAGGTTCCGGAATTGGGAAAGCTACTGCCCAGCGCTTATCGGATGAAGGGGCAAGCGTATTGCTGGTCGGGCGGACCAAAGCGAAGCTGAAGGAGGCGGCAGCTGAAATAAATGCCAGGCATACCAGGCCGGTCGCCGATATTTTCCCGGCAGATGTGACGGACGAGGAAGATGTCATGGAGCTTGCGATGTATGTGAAGGAACATTATCGCGATCTTCACATTTTAATCAATAATGCGGGCGGTTCAAGGTCCTCGAAGCTTTTGGACACCTCAGAGGATGATTGGGACATGGTTCAGGATGTCAACTTGAAAAGTGTATTCCTTGTGTCCAAGCATTTGGGGAAATTGATGGTGGAAGGAGCGAGCGGAGAAGTGGGAGACCGTGTAAATCGGGCAATCGTGAATGTCGCTTCCTTATCGGGACATCAGGCGGGAGCAGTCATTCCCCACTACAGCTCAGCTAAAGCAGGGGTCATCAGCTTAACGAAATCTCTGGCATTGGAACTGGCCCCTGCGGGTATCCGGGTCAATTCCGTTTCGCCAGGATTCATAGAAACACCATTAACGGAGGATGGACTGCAAAATGAAAAATTCGTGAAGTCCATCCAGCGGAACACGGTATTGGAACGGGTGGGGAAGGCTCAGGAAATTAGCAACGTCATCGCGTTTGCTGCATCAAGTGAGGCCTCCTATATGACGGGGACCGACATTCTTGTCGACGGCGGCTGGCTAATCAAATAATAAGGAGATGGGAAAATGATAAAAGACCATTTATTGACAGAGGTAACAGGCAATGTATTGATATTGACTTTGAATCGACCTGAAAGTTTGAATGCCTTCAGTCCGGAGATGATTTCCACCCTGACGAAGGAAATCAAGGAGATCAAAGAAAAGCCCCATATAAGGGCAGTCGTCATCAAAGGGTCGGGACGGTCTTTTACCGCTGGCGGCGACGTGAAATCGATGGGGAAGGCCTCTGCCGGCCAATTATATGACCATGTCGGGAGGATGAATGATTGTATATTGGCTCTTGATGCTGCCGAGGTTCCCGTAATTGCTGCCGTCCATGGGTTCGCGGCAGGAGCCGGCTTTAATTTGGCCCTTGCCTGTGATTTGATCATTGCCTCCGAAGACAGTCAATTTGCCATGAGTTTTTCCCAGGTTGGCTTGATTTCGGATGGAGGGGGTTCGTACTTTTTACCGAAGCTGGTAGGACCACATCTTGCAAAGCAGCTCTTCTTCTCGGCTGAACCGATTTCAGCTGAGCGTTTATATCAGTTAGGCATCATAAATTATCTATGTCCACTCGATCAACTTGAGGAAGAAACATTCACGCTTGCGAAAAAGCTGGCCAATGGACCGACAAAAGCCTATGGAATGATGAAAAAGCTCGTTAGCCATTCGTTTACGGCGACGCTTGATGAAATGCTCGAGCAAGAGCGAATTACCCAAACGTTGATGGCATCAACGGAAGATCACTTGGAGGGAGTCACTGCTTTCAAGGAGAAAAGAAAACCGGAATTCACAGGAAATTGAGGGGGGACCATGATGAGAGCGATACAATTTAAAGAATATGGCGGGCCGGATGTATTAAAAATGACAGATACGGAAAGACCGGTCCCAACTGGCCATGAGGTGTTGATTGAAATCGATTGTGTCGGCGTCAATTATGCAGATACAGCCAGAAGGGAAGGGCAATATGTTGTGCCAACGCCGCTGCCGTTCATCCCGGGTGCGGAAGTGGCTGGAGTTGTGGTCGAGGTTGGCGGGAAAGTGACCAAAATCAAACCAGGTACAAGGGTGGTGAGCCTAATTGAATCGGGGGGGTATTCCGAAAATGCCTTGTCCGACGAGTACTCTGTCATTCCGATCCCAGACGCCATTTCCTTTCATGAAGCTGCAGCATTGCCCCTTCAAGGGCTGAGTGCTTATCATATTTTAAAGACGATGGGACGATTGCAGCAAGGAGAAACGGTCTTGGTACATGCCGCAGCAGGTGGAGTGGGAACGATCGCGGTCCAGCTTGCGAAAATATTCGGTGCAGCTAAAGTGATTGCAACTGCCAGCACGAAGGAAAAGTTGGAATTGGCCAAAAAACTGGGCGCTGATGTACTGATCGATTACACGGAGGAAGGCTGGGAATTGAAGGTTCGCGAGGCCACAGGAGGGAAGGGAGTTGACGTGGCGCTGGAGATGGCTGGGGGTGACATATTCAATAAAACGTTGAAGTGCCTGGCACCATTCGGCCGTCTTGTTGTATTTGGCAATGCCAGCCGTGAGGGCTATACGATGAACCCGCAGCAATTAATGAGACGCAATCAATCCGTCGTAGGCTTTTTCCTGCCCCAAATCATGAAAAATCCTGATTTGCTTTTGCCCAGCATCGACGACCTTTTTTCATACGTTGCATCAGGAGAGCTTAAACTGACGATCGGCGGAATCTATCCGTTTGAAAAGGCAGCCAATGTTCATGAAGAAATGAATACCCGTCAAACGACCGGGAAATTGATCTTGCAGGTTAAATGAAGGAAAGGGGTGCACCGAAGGAGTGGTACACCCCTTTTTCCCAAAGGATTAAAAGCAAAGAGCAATTCAATCCGTTTCGGCGCTGACATCTTTTTCAGGATGCAAAAAGGGCGGCTGGGGCGTTCTTTTTGCTTCTAAGAGTTCACGGTTTTCCGCTGTATTCCAGCCTATATCATTGGTGGGATGGATCCATTCGTCTCCAGCCATGATTTCGGGATCGGTATCTTCACTCCAATTTTCAAGGGGGGAGTTTTCTGATGCATATTTACTGTCCCCGATCACGACGCCGTAATCATTAACAAATGGAGCTTGTGGTTTTATGCCCGTTCCTTTAAAGCTTGGCGCGTTGATTTGGTGCGGCTGTGTATCCGCGATGATGGGTGAATCCATTTTCTTGTTCTTTTTCATAGCCTATCTCCCTTTTTTGTTTACGGTTATTTTTCTCGTCTGTCCCTATATTATCCCTGAATAATTTCCGTCCTAATTACCCCATCATAAACCGTTAACTTTATTGAAAAAGGATGGATGAAAATGAAACGGAAAGCCAATGTGGATGGAGCTGTCAAAGCAAGTAAAACCCCAAAAAGAAACCAAGCTGAAAATGACTTCTCAAATGAGTTTGCAGCAGAAGAAAACCCAATGAAGGGTGCCAACCGCAATTCAAAGCAGGGCAGAAAAGGAAGAAGTTAATGAATAAGGACAAGCGGCCCCAAGCGGAAAAACAGATCGGAGAACATGTACGGACAGAATTCGGAATGGAATTCAGCGGTGACATGAACGCAACCAAGATTTATGAAATATTGGCAAAAGAAAATAAAAAGCGGGATAATAAGTAAAAAAAGGGGACGGATCCATTTTGGATCCGTCCTTGTTCTTACAATACAGAAATTCCTGAATCGGGCATGGCGAAGACCTTTGAGCCATTACCGCCCGGATCGAAATAAGTGAGCATGATCGAAGGCTTCTCGATGATGGTTCCCTCAGTTAAATAGATACCCAAATCAAAAGGGAGGGCCTCAAGCAATGTATGTTTGTGGATTTCCTTTTCATTAAGCCCCAAGGCTGAATATTTGTCCCCAAGCAGCTCAGGTTCGGATAAGATGGCATCATAAATCTCTTTCCGCCCTTGTTTGTCCAGTGATGGTTCCCACCATGGTTTACGCGGCTTGAATTTTTGATTATTGAAATAATCCAACTTCATGAGACCTGTAATAGTTTCCAGCTGACTCGGCTCACGGAATGCCAGAAACTGCAGCAGCCGTTTGAATAAGTCCTCCAATTGATGTCCGATACGGGACCACCCTTGTTGATCCCAAAATGTTCCGAAGGCCTGAAAAAAGTCAAAGGGTGATTGAAAGACCGTGTTGACCAGGTATTCAGTCGCATGATCCATCCTATGATCATTCCAGTACTTTTCAAGAACATCCTCCACTTGCTTGATCCGCACGATATCATCAAAGGACAAAACATTATTCCCGAGAATTTCATAGGGTGCATGTTCACTGTAAATATACCGATGTTCATCGGCACGTATCCTCAACCCAGTCCCGCGGAGCATTTTCAAAAAGCCAAGTTGCATCTCTTCTGGTCTGAGTGCGAAAACATCATTGAAGGTCTTTTTGAAGGTTAGATAATCTTCTTCAGGTAAACCGGCAATCAAATCTAAGTGCTGATCTATTTTCTTGCCTTCTTTCACCATCGTAACGGTCCTGGTCAGTTTTTCGAAGTTTTGTCTTCGCATGACGAGATCATTCGTATGGTCGTTTGTTGATTGTACACCGATTTCAAAGCGGAACAGCCCTGCGGGAGCCTTGTCGTTCAAAAACTGGATAACCTCCGGACGCATGATGTCTGCAGTGATTTCAAACTGGAACACCACTCCCGGCTGATGTTCATCAATCAAGAATTGGAACATATCCATCGCATAGCTTCGGCTGATATTAAAGGTCCGATCAACGAATTTAATGGTCTTTGCCCCATTATTCATCAAGTACCTGATATCTTCCTTAATCTTTTCACGGTCAAAATACCTGACACCCACTTCGATGGAGGAAAGGCAAAATTGGCAGCTGAACGGACAGCCGCGGCTGGTTTCGATATAGGTGACCCGCTTGGATAGATCACGGCGGTCTTCTTCCAAACGATAGGGGGTAGGAAGCGATTTGAGATCAACCTTGCCGTTCTGCGGCTGGATGATTTTTTTTCCGTCCTCCCGATAGGCGATGCCGCCAATCCTCTTATAGTCTTGTGATCCTTCTATTTCAGATAAAAGGGACTTGAAGGTGACCTCACCTTCTCCCATTACGATAAAATCAGCTCCGGGAATTTGGTCAAGCCAATCGTTAACATCATATGTAACTTCAGGCCCCCCGAGAATGATGATTAATTCTGGATTGATTTTTTTAAGCATGGCTATGACTTTCATCGTTTCCTCGATATTCCAGATATAACAGCTGAATCCGACGACATCAGGTTTTTTGGAATGAAGGTCACCTACAATGTTCATGATCGGGTCTTTTATCGTATATTCCGCCAGCTGCACCTCATAATCCGGCTGGGCATACGCCTTTAAATATCGTATCGAGAGCGATGTATGGATATATTTTGCGTTAAGGGTACTAATGATTATATTCATCATGAAGAAACGCCTGTCTCCTTTCATGTTCTAATTAAGACAGTAAATACTAACGAGTAATTCTACCATAGCCTACACCATTTGAAAAACGGATAACCAGAATTATTATTTTATAAACCATCAGTGAAAAGGGACTCCGCAACCTGAACGTTGGAAGCCCGCTTCATTATTATCGAGATTACTGAAACGAAAGGTGTCAGACTCCCACTTGGGAATGTCGTACATAGGGGGGATCTCCCAAGCGCTAGGGAGAAAGCGCCCGGAACGTCCGCTAAAAAGCTTGTGCCGGATTGTGTGCAATGAAAAGGGGAGTATCAAAAGAATGCAGGTGAACTTCATTATCCTCGAGTTCACCTGCATTCATAACAGCTTTCTTTTAAAAAGCTTGTTTTATATATTCTTTCGTTCTCGTCATGAACCGTTTTGTTTTGGTGGCCTTCAGTTCTATGATTGGCTGGGCCATGGTTGCGATCATCTCGCTTGATAACAGGACCGTGATCAAGAATGATAGGCAGGCAAGCATGATGAAGCTTTCCGTATTACTGAAATAGTCATGTATCGTACTCTCACGGAAGAATCGAATGAAGAATCCATGCAGCAGATAAACATATAAAGTTTGCTTACCCCAATTGGTAAAGAAATACTGTCCCCGCGGGATGAAGGATAAGAAGCTGAACACGGAAATGAGGCTTAACCCGTAAAACCCAAGGCGTTTGAACATCGACACGATCGTTGCATCTTCCAGCTCGGCATATGGCTTGGAACCGAGCAGCCATTTATAATTGATATCGGTATTTAAATAAAAGCCGATGAATATCACTAACATGACACCAAGGGAAGCGAAACGAACTTTTGGTGTAAATAATTTCTTTAGATGGTCCTTACTTAAATGATAGCCGATTAAGAACATCGGGAAAAAAACGAAAGTCCTTGAGAGACTAAGGTAATTGGAGATATTGTCCATATAACCAATCAATAAGGCGATCATAATCGATAAACCTATCCCTATTGATGGTTTTAGCTTTGAAAATCCAAGCAGCATGATGTTCCAGCAAAATAGACTAATCAAGAACCAAAGAGACCACTGCGGATCAAGCAAGTCAACAGTGAGGGCAGACCTTTGATAAAGGAAATAATAATAAACGGCATATATTAATTGAAAGATGACGTAAGGTAAAATCAATTTTTTCGTAATTTTAGCTAAATATCCTTTTTGATAGAAGCCTTTTGCAAAGAACCCCGAAACTAGGATAAAGGCTGGCATGTGAAAGGAATAAATGGTTTTATATAAAGCGTAAATCGTTTCATTATCATGGATATACGTATTAAGCAAATGTCCAAAAACGACAAATGCCATAAGAATGAACTTGGCATTATCAAAGAAAAAATCGCGTTGTTTCATAGTTGCCTCCATTTAAGAGAATTTTAAGGTAGCTAGAAAGCATTGTTATTTTTATACCCTAATTTTGTAGTGGGGAATCATGATTTATTAAATTAATTTTATGATTTCATTCTTAATTTAAGCTTAACGCTAAATTTTATCGGATTCAACATACGATAATTTGACATGAAGGGAAATACTGGATTTCAAAATTGCGATTATTTTCGAAAAAATAGCGAGGAAATTCAAAATGGGTGTCGAATAAAGGTTGGTAAGTAAGGGTTTGATAAGGGGTGTGGATGATCATGAATATCGGTTTAAAAAATGAAACGGAATATAAACAGGAACTTGAAAAATTGAAAATGCAGATTGAAGATTTTCAAAACATTTTCAACTCAATGCCGGAGCCTTATATCAGGATTGATGAAGAACTAGGGTTCACATATGTCAATGATGCCGCCTGTGCCCTGCTGGAGACCCCTGCAGGAAAGCTTTACTCCATGAAGATGACGGATTTTCTCGACGTCATCCCTTTGAATAATCAGGAAGAGTCCGCCATACGGGGAAAACCGAGAGATAGGGAGAAGCAAATGATCCAGCTCCATACAGGGGATCTTAAACAAATTGTATTCGTACCTGTCGGTGCCGTTACCGAAGGCGAGCAAATGTATCGCCTGGAAGATGTGAGTTTGGATGTGTCCGCATCCCGGGAAAAAAGCATGTCAAGGCAAATGTTTTTGGACATATTCGATACTGCCATAGAGAGCATTGTCCTGTTTGACAGTTCGGGAATAATCATGGAAGTGAACCATGCCTTCATCCAGGTAATGGGGATTCCGAAAAAGGAAATCGTCGGAAAGAATATGCAGGATTTCATTTCCCCCGATTATAAGGGCTATTGGGATCAATGCATACGTAAAGTCTTTGATGTATCGAACTTCAAGGGAGAGGTAGAGATGATCATCAGGGACGAACCTTACCATTTCACCTTTTCGATAAGTCCAATGGGAGGAAATGACTTATACATGTCAGTGCTTCGGAGACTTACAGAATCCAATCTTATCGAAAAAAGGTTGGAGACGAGCGAACGGATTTTTGCCGAATTATTTGACCAGTCGATGGATGCAATCATTTTTTGGAATGATGACGGAATCATTTTTCGAGTCAATTACTCCGCTTGCAAAATATTCGAATCGACGAGGGAGGATTTGATTGGCAGTTATATCTGGAAATACGTTTACAGCAACAATCAGCATTTCGGGCAGATGATGGAAACGTTTGAAAGGGACACGCAAGTGAGGGGCGAGCTGTTTTATAAAATGCCGAATGATCAAATTAAATTACTTGAATTGACGGCAAAAAAACATGAGGGTGACGGGTACAACGTCACGATTTTCCGCAATGTCAGTGAGCGCTGGCTGATTGAAAAGGAATTGAGGGATAGTGAAAAGAAATTCAGGAAAATATTTGAGGGAACATTGGACGGCTTGATCTTGTGGAATCATGAGGGATTCAAGGACATTAACGAAGCGGGTCAGGAAATATTGGAAATATCGAAGGATAGGCTGCTTTCTTTTACGGTAAAAGAATTCATCGAGAAAGTTCCAGGAAATGCCCCTGACTTGAATGCACACATCGAGAATGTATACCAGCATGAGGTTTTCTCCTCCATCATTCCGATAAAATTCGAGGATGGACGTGTTAAACATATTGAATTTTTAACGAGGAAAAATGTATATTCGAGCCTGAATTTAAGTATTTTTCGTGATGTGAGTAAAAACCTGGAAATGCAAGAGCAAATCCGCAAGTCGGACACGTTGAACGTCGTCGGTGAACTGGCGGCCGGGATTGCCCATGAAATCAGGAATCCAATGACGGCTTTAAAAGGTTTTATCCAGTTGCTGGAGGATGGAGTGGAAGGGGATTTCTCCACATATTTTCATGTCATTACTTCCGAAATCAAGAGAATTGAAACCATCATCACGGAATTTCTAGTTTTGGCTAAGCCGCAGGCGCTCAAAATCATTAAACAAGATGTGCATACCATTTTAAAGGAAACACTCGAATTGCTTGCAGCTCAGGCTTTATTGGACAATATTCAATTCGATACGTACTTCGAAGAAGTGGAGCTTCCCGTTTTATGTGAAGCGAACCAGCTAAAGCAGGTTTTCATTAACATCATAAAAAATGCTTTGGAGGTGATGCCGGATGGCGGATCTGTTCGGATCAAAACAAGTCGATGCTCAGGGAAATACGTTTGTATTTCCATTACTGATCAGGGAATGGGCATTTCATCGGAAAAACTGAAAAAGTTGGGTGAACCTTTTTATACGACGAAGGATCGGGGAACCGGGCTTGGACTGATGGTCAGCTATAAAATCATTGAAGAGCATAAAGGTTATATAGATGTCGAAAGTCAAGTGGATCAAGGGACGAGCTTTCATATATATTTGCCGTTGGAGTCGTGAAGAAGGCTTGCTGAATCGTAAGGTATATCATGATCAAATCCAATCCTTGAAAAGGGGAATCGATGAATGGATTCCTTTTTTTTTTGCCTTTGGAGTAGTGACTTGTACAGCTGGTCCATGTAGGGGATGAGTTTTTCCAAGGTTGATAGCGATAAGAATTCCCGTCATATTCTGTCTGCTTCTGGGACATGCTTTAGCGCAATTTAAGAAGTTTTGTCTTTTTTTGCGAATCTATTTACATATAAGGCATATTTTGTAATACTTCTTTATTATGATGTAACTTTAAAAGGGCAGGAGTAGTGAATGTAGTTATGAATTCTAGGGGTGCAATGGAAATTTGTTCTGAGATTCGCATGAAACGTTGGGAAATGATGGAGTTGGCAAAGGCGTATGGGATAGGCCATGAGTATACTCTTCGCCAAAGCGAGCAACTCGATAAGCTTATAAATGAATATTTGATCCTTCAACACCATTCATCGGTGGAAGTGAGGAATAAGCGAAAAGACATGGTCGTCATTGTACAGAAGCCATTTCATGATGACTTTGCATGATAAATGGAACTGCATGAGTTCATAAATATAAAGATAAAGGAAATATCTAATTATTCATGATGAGAAGCTGAACTTCAACGGCAATCGGCTATAAACGATGAACTGTATCGAAGAAATGGGGAAAGGCACCTTGAGGTGTCCTTTCATGCGTTGGAAAAGCCAAATCGGCAATTGGTTTTACATAGGTTGGATGACCAATGATATTGTCCAAGCGGAATATGGAAACGCTTGGATGAATAAAAAGTAACAGCTGACTCACTTAAGCGAGCCAGCCCATGCATTACAATATCTCCAATAATATGACCATGAACAAAAGGCCGATAATGAAGGAATAGGTGGAGGAGCGTTCATTGCCATCTCCGTGACTTTCCGGAATCAATTCCTTATAGACAATGAAAAGCATGGCCCCGGCCGCAAAAGCCAAGCCGTACGGAACGAGGAACCCGATGTACGATGTTAAGTAAAAACCTAATAGGCCCGTAATTATTTCGATGGCGCCAGTTAAGGTGGCGATGATGAACGCCGTGAATTTGCCTATTTTTTGATTAATTAAAAAAAGGGCGACAAGCAAGCCTTCGGGGGCATTTTGCAGCCCGATGGCAAAAGCGATCAAGTTACCCGTGTCAGCAGTAGTCGAGGCGTAACTCACCCCGACGGAAAGCCCCTCAGGAATATTATGAAGTGTAATGGCAGTAATGATCAGCAAAGCCTTTTCATCGAACTGAATGCCGCTTTTCGTATGGCTGAGATCGATATGCGGAATATTTTTTTCCATCATCGTCAATGTCATGACCCCGAGGAAAACTCCAATGACAAGCTGAATATAGCCTCCCGTCGCAAGAGACTCAGGAATCAGGCTCAATAACGAAGCGGCCATCATGATACCAGCGGTGAATGCCAGAAGGGTGTCCCTGAACCGGTGTGTGATCGAGCCTTGAATGAAAAGAATAGGTAACGCACCGAGCCCTGTGGACATAGCAGATAGGATGCTGCCTAATAAAACTCCACTCATAAACGTCTCCTTTGTATGATACTTATTGATTCGTATTCATAAACCATATGGTGAAACAATAATGTATTGTATTGAGCGGACGAAAAATTGGTTCCAGATAAAAGGGCATTCCGATCATCCTTTATGATCATTCTGCGGGATACCATTTTTTTAAAGTGGAATCCGTCGGCAGCAGCATGCTGATGATGCCGAGCAACGGCAGGAATCCGACAAGCTTGATCATGGATTCGATCCCGATTATATCAGCAATGGCTCCTAGTGATACGGATCCGATGGCGCCCATCCCGAAGGCCAAGCCAACAGTCAGTCCGGCCATCGTTCCCACTTTGCCAGGGACCAATTCCTGTGCATATATGACAGTGACTGAAAAGCTGCTCATGATAATGAAGCCTGCTATCAATAACAAGATGAAAGCCGCTGCTGGAGGCACGAATGGCAGAAGGGCGGTGATGGGCGTGCTGGCAGCGAAAGAAAGGAAAATCACGTTTTTGCGCCCGAATCTATCCGCGAGCGGACCGCCGAAAAACGTTCCTACAGCTCCAGCTGCCAAGAAGGCGAACAGGAATATTTGAGCGGATTTTATCGTGAATGAATGCTGTTCGATTAAGTAAAAACTATAAAAGTTGGTCATGCAGGATACATACCAGGAACGGGCAAAAATAATGAACAAAATTAAGATCAATGCTTTCGCGACTTTATGGGACCTTTCTTTATTGAAAACCTTGGCAGCTACCTTTTTCGGTTGAAAGGAAATGAGTCTTTGCGAATACCACTTGGCGATATAGAGCAATAAGATAACCGCCGTTAAGGCAACGAGGGCAAACCAGAGTGCGCCTTTTTGACCGAAAGGGACAAGCACGATCGCTGTGATGAGCGGGGCGAGTGCCTGCCCGCTATTCCCGCCCACCTGATAAATCGATTGTGCCAGGCCTCTCTTGGGGCCTCCTGCCATATAGGCGACCCTTGAGCCCTCCGGATGGAAAATGGCCGAACCGAAGCCCATCAGGATCACTGCACCCAGGATGATCGTGTAGTTCGGGGCAAGTGCAAGGATGATGACCCCGATTAGCGTGCTTGTCAAGCCAATGGGCAATGCATAGGGAATGGGCTTTTTATCCGTATAGAAGCCAACAGCAGGCTGCAGGAGCGATGAGACGATATTCAGGCAGAATGCAATCATCCCAAGCTGGGTATATGTCAGCGACATGGATTTTTCAAGGATGGGGAACATGGCCGGTACTACGGCCTGAAGAGAATCATTCATCAAATGGCAAATGCCGATGATGATCATGATTTTCAACGTCATATCTTGTTTTTGAGATTTGGTTTTCATGGCAGTGAGACTTCCCATTTGTATATTTCCTTCTTCCTGATATAGAAATTTGACTATTCATATATATGTAAAAAGCAGAGGCCTTATTAACGGGTGCCGCTTATCCTGTCTTACTGGCAGGGACGATCATGGATGTTTGGTAACTAACGGTAAGCTGATTGTAACGGTGGTCCCGATAAGCGGTTTGCTTGCAAGCTGGATCGTTCCATTGAATGATTCAATGATTCGTTTGCACACGAACAGCCCTAATCCAGTTCCTTCTTTTTTAGATGTGTAGAAGGGGTCGAACACTTTACCGATTTCTTTTTCGTTCAAGCCTTGTCCAATGTCGATGATGTCGATTTTCGCATGGTCCTTTTCATGGTAAATTCGTATGCTCAATTTTTCGCCATCCTTCATGGCCTCGAACCCGTTTTTGGCCGTGTTGAGAATGATTTGTTTAAACTGGTCCTTCGTGCATAGGACCCATATTGGCTCCTTCACGATATGCCATGTCACTTCCATATTGAAATAACGTGCTTCTGATTCTATTATTGGTCTCAATTCGGCAATGATACTGCGAACATCATAGATGGATAAGTCCCTTGCCATAGGTTTCCCTAAAATCAAAAATTCGCTGACGATGCTGTTGATCCGATCGATCTCTTTCATGATGACAGCGTAATAAAACTGATCTTGTTCTTCAGGGTGTTTTTCAACCAGCAGCTGTATGAGACCTTTTATGCCGGTAAGGGGATTTTTTATTTCATGCGCGGTACTGGCCGCCAATGTGCCGACAAAATCTATTTTTTGCCTTTCAATCAATACCTTTTGTTTTTTTTCTTCTCTGCGAACGTTCAACTCCTCCACGGCAGTATAGATCATGTGGGTAAAAAAGAAGGTGAAAAAGACAAACATTAAAAAGACATTCATGTTATTTGTGTTAAGCGTGTCGGGCTTTTTGACGGAAAGGGTCCAATCTACTTCTGACAAAGGAACATCCACCCATTCCGAATGCCTGGAAATGGTTTCATTCATTCCTAAAACTCGAATATTATCGCTCGTTTTAAGTTTCAAGGTTTGATCAGGGATGAGTATATTCAATATTTTTTCCATATGGTCGAGCCGGATTTGTGCCAATAAAAACCCATGGGCCCTTTTCTCGTGGTCGAGAATGGGAGCGAATATGGAAAAATGGTTAATGCCTGAGTTATTCAATGCCTTGCCTTTTGCAACTACGGCCCTTTGCGTTATAATGGCACGGTTTATATCAGCTTGTTCGATTAAATAGTAATGGTAGAATTCCTTATTCGTCCCCGATAAGGAGACTCCGTCCATATTTATCCAATAAACACCTGCATATCTCGGGTCGGTATCCATGATCCATTTCATAAGGTGCTCAGTTCTATTATCATCCATATAAAGGACGGAACTGCTTAGGCTTAGCAGTTCAAGCTTTTTTTTCGTTTCACCGATAACTTGGTCTATATAATCTCGATAGACAGAACCGGCCCATTCAGCTTGCTCCTGTCTTTCCTTTTGGATGGACTTGTCTAAATGACGCCAATATATGATGGACAGAATGATTAATGGTAAAATAACAATGAGAAGATAGGTCGTGAATTTATGCCTTGTTTTCATGTTCGTCACTACTTTAACTTTTTTTTTCAAGTATAACAAACTGTTTGATTAAACAATACATTCCCGAGTCGTAAATTGACAAAGAAGTCATAGTGTCATATAATAACTTTTAATTCAAGATATTTTAATTAAAAACACTTTAAGGTTGTGAATTTATGGAGAATAATAACATCCAACAGTCGTTGAAACTGTTCATTGTGATGTCTAGAGCTCATCGCTCCATTAATGATGTGGTAAATAAATATATAGCAGAAGAGGGTTTGAATCCAACTGAATTTGCGGTACTGGAATTACTTTATCACAAAGGTGATCAGCCTCTCCAGCAAATAGGCGGAAAAATCCTCTTGGCCAGCGGCAGCATCACGTATGTCGTGGATAAACTTGAGCAGAAGGAATATCTCCAGCGCATAGCCTGTAAGGAAGATCGCCGTGTAACCTTTGCTAAAATAACGGATAAAGGAAAAGACTTTATTGAAGGGGTCTTTCCCGAGCATGAAAAGAGAATCGATGATATCATGAGCGTACTTACCCAAGACGAAAAAGCTACAGTGATCGAGCTGCTCAAAAAGATAGGTTATTCCGCTCAAAAATAGCTTGTGAACCAGCGCCCCTTTATTTAATGGGTGCTGGTTTTTTTGTGTGATGGAATGATTAGGAGCACCAACGGAAAACCTTTTTTGGCAGGGTTTGAAGGTTTTTAATATCGTTGCGGAGAATGTAGTTATATGACGGAACCTACATATAGGGCTTTTGGGAAAGAGGTAATATAGGTTAGGGAGAAAAAGCTGGCGAAATGGAAAAAGGAGCGTGTACATATGAAATTTAACGAGTATGAATATAACCGGCCAAAACTGGATGAGATTAAGGCCCGGTTCATGGAATCCTTGGAAAAGATGACGGACGCAAAAGATGTGTCTGCCCAAATGGAGGCTATTGAAGAAATAAATGAAATCCGAAACCATGTAGGTACGATGTTTAACTTGGTCCTTATTCGACATTCCATCGATACGAATGATGAATTCTATAAAGCGGAGAATGATTATTTGGATGACTTCTCCCCTGAAATGGAAGAGTTGACATCGAAATTTTACAATGAACTTGTCCACTCTACATATCGCCAGGAGCTTGAGGCCAGATGGGGCAGCCAACTGTTTGATTTGGCGGACGCCCAACTGAAAACCTTTTCACCTGAAATCATTCCGCAGCTTCAAAAGGAGAATAAACTATCCAGCCAATATTCGCAATTGATTGCATCCGCAAAAATTGACTTCGATGGCAAGGAGCTGACTCTAGCTCAGCTGCAGCCTTTTATGGAGTCCGAGGATCGTGAATCAAGAAAAAATGCAAGCGAGGCATATTATGGTTTCTTTGAAGAAAATCAGGAAAAATTGGATCGTATATTCGATGAACTTGTCAAGGTGAGGCATGAAATTGCGCTTGCGCTCGGTTATCGGAATTTCGTCGAACTTGGATATTATCGAATGACAAGGACTGATTATGATGCCAAAATGGCTGCTGCATTCCGCAAGCAGGTAAAAGAGGAAGTGGTCCCGCTTGTTACCAGGTTGAAGGACCGGCAGCGTGAACGTCTTGGCTTGGATACCCTGAATTACTATGACGAGGATTTTCATTTCAGGACAGGAAATCCAGTTCCTAAAGGTGATGCGGAGTGGATCATCGCAAATGGGAAACAGATGTATCAGGAGCTTTCGCCTGAAACGGGTGAGTTCTTCCATTTTATGATCGACAATGACCTGTTGGATCTAGTGGCTAAGAAAGGTAAAGAAAGCGGAGGTTACTGCACTTTTATCGAAGATTATAAGGCTCCGTTCATCTTTTCCAATTTCAACGGGACTTCAGGAGATATTGATGTTTTAACACATGAGGCAGGTCATGCATTCCAAGTGTTTAACAGCCGTAACCTCGATATTCCTGAGTATTACTGGCCTACCTATGAGGCGTGTGAAATCCATTCCATGAGCATGGAATTTCTTACGTGGCCATGGATGGAGCTGTTTTTCAAGGAAGATACGGAAAAGTATAAGTTTTCCCATTTGAGCGGGGCACTTATATTCCTTCCGTACGGGGTGGCTGTTGATGAATTTCAGCATTTCGTTTATGAAAACCCTGAAGCTTCCCCACATGAAAGAAAGCAAGCCTGGCGTAAGATCGAGCGGGAGTATTTGCCGCATCGTGATTATGAAGGAAATGCATTCTTGGAGAATGGCGGGTTTTGGCAGCGGCAAAGCCATATCTATCAGTCACCATTTTATTATATCGATTATACACTGGCCCAAATATGTGCTTTTCAATTCTGGAAGAGATCCGTTGAAAAAGATGAAACGGCATGGCAGGATTATTTACAGCTGTGCCAACTTGGTGGCAGCCAATCTTTCCTTGGTCTCGTCGAATCCGCGAATTTGAAATCTCCCTTTGTCGACGGAACTGTCCAGTCTGTCGTGAAGGTGATAGACGAATGGCTCTCCACTGTTGATGATAAGGCACTATAATGGATGATAAGCCATTACATGTCACGGTATAGTACCTGATGACAACGCTTGAGGATTTTTCCTTAAGCGTTTTTTTATGCAGTTCCGGATTTCGCATGGATGGCGCACTTGCTTTTTAACGTTCAAAAGCTAGCCTGGCGTAAGGAATATCACTTGGCTTGTCTTAAATGTATCTTCCTTACATATAGATGTAGGGAGGAGGGGAGCGTATGCTTTCAAGGTGGACGGGGGTTTTTCAGATTGCAGCCGTTTATGTAGGCACAGTGGTAGGTGCTGGATTTGCGACTGGAAAAGAAATCGTCGAGTTTTTTACCCGTTATGGGTTTTATGGCTTTATCGGGATTTTAATAGCAGGTTATATTTTCATATTTAGCGGTACGAAAATCATGCTCATTGCTGCAAGAATCAACGCAGCATCCTACGAGGAGTTCAATCAATTCCTTTTCGGGAAAAAAATAGCCGGAATCATCAATATCTTTTTCCTCTTCATGTTATTGGGAGTGACAGCTGTCATGATCTCCGGATCAGGAGCGGTGTTTGAAGAACAACTGGGCGTTCCGAAAAGTATAGGAAGCTGGTCGACGATCATCCTGGCATCGTTGGTATTGATGATGGGGATGCGTGGGGTTTTCACGGTCAACTCC
Organism: Peribacillus sp. FSL E2-0218; assembly: GCF_037992945.1. Lineage (NCBI taxonomy): Bacteria > Bacillati > Bacillota > Bacilli > Caryophanales > Bacillaceae > Peribacillus > Peribacillus sp. FSL E2-0218. The sequence continues at coordinate 1,512,170 of NZ_CP150304.1, forward strand.
TTTGTCGTGCCGATCATGATTTGTTTTAGTATCATCCTTTTTTGCTCGACATTAGGGAACGGGGATTTCCTTAGGAATCTTACGAAGGTGCCGGATGAAGTGATCACCTTGAAAATGATAGTATCCCCATTTGCCTATACGGCCTTCAATCTTGCATTGGCACAAGCTGTGCTTGTTCCCGTTGCATATGAAGTCCGCGATGAGAAGGTCATCAAACATGGTGCAATTCTTGGAGGCATTTTTCTGACCATCATTTTATTGACGGGGCATTTTTCGCTCATGACGCTACCTGACGTTAATCGTTTTGAAATTCCTTCAGCGGTAATCATGAGGACTGCTGCATCCCAATTGTATTGGATGTTCATTTTGGTGATTTACGGGGAAATATTCACCTCTGTGATTGGAAATATATATGGATTACAGAGGCAAATAAGCCGGTATATTAAATTGCCAAGCATATTGATCATTGCATTGATTTTCTTAATAGCGTTAGGGATAGGCGAATTTGGATATGGAAGGTTATTAGGCTATATTTATCCGGTTTTTGGATACATCAGCCTGCTTTTTTTAATGTTGGTATGGAAAAGCAAGGCAGGAAAGGAGTAAGGAGAAACGGGGCATGTCCTTAGCCTCCTTCCCAAGATAGGAGGGTCAATCTTTCGAAAGCGTCTGGGCCATTTCCAGGAAAGCATCCCGGTAATCCTTATCTTTTTGCGTGAACATGGTCAAGCGGAGGGGTTCATTTTCATTTTTGATCAATACGGATGTTATGACTTCATCCCCATTCTTCACTTCAAATCCAGTTCCGTTCCCCACATCAAGTCCTGGATCCGAAATCGTTCCTGAAAGACTTTTCAGTTGGCGTTTAGTGTTTTCTTCCGCTTCATCCCAATCGGTGTCCCTTGCCAGCAACTCGATCCGCATGAATATCGAGTCATCTTCCTTCAAGACGAGAACATCTTTTCCTGGTTCTTCGGCACTTAACTTGAACTGCTGCAGAACATAGAGGCTAAATGGTTGGTTGTTACTTTTTTTTAGGAACGCCGTTTTTTCTATGGTCCTGCCATTACTCTTATATTGCAAATTCTTTTCCATCAGTCTTACTTTGTTGTTTTTTTCAGGACTGCCATTTTCTTGATGAGCTGAATGATTTTCATTATCTTCTTTATCGACATGTTCTTTGGGCGCATCTTGGCTATCGTCTTTGGCCGCTCCACAGCCAGTTAAAAGTAAGCCCGTCAATATGGCACAGCCTATGTGAATTTTCCGATTGATCATGTTTTGGACCTCACCCTTCTGTTTGGAGTTCATGCAAGATAGTTGTGGAAGATGAATTTTCCCATATAAGAATAGACGGTCTTGGCAGAGAAAAGTTACAAAGCTGTAAAATGAAAGCGGAATGGTCAGTTTAGTGACCATTCCGCTAGGCTATGATGAAGTTATCCGATAATTTTATAATTTTTATGATTGACGACGGTTTTTTGTTCAAGTTCCAAATCACGATAATTTTCCATATACGTGACGTCCACGATTACGGAGTTCTCGTTCACTTTCTCGACGATTCCTTTTAAGCCTTCTCTAAATTCAATGATATTTCCAACTTCCGCTTTCTTCATGGTAATCATCCTTTCCCATTTCGTTTCCAATGATTAAAAAGTAATTATGGAGTAATTGGATTATTCGAACATCTTGCCGTTTAGATTTTGACGTGGGGAGTGCAAGTAAAAGCATTGGACATCTCTTCTGTCGGTACAGTATGCTAAATTGTTAAGGATGGCGCCTTTCTTGTCATGAAGCGAGTGTAATGATAACGCTTTATTTGGTAGATCTTGCATATGGATGTGTTCTGACCAGTATGTATTCCTATGTACAAAAAATGCCAAACATTTTACATTATGATATTTTACTATACAGTTTGCACTATTTTAAAGCATACGTAAAGAATAATGTAGCAAGTATGCCCAAAAAATTCTGATTTAAATAAAGTGCCAAGCTTATGATAAAATGGAAACGGAATTTCTCCTGTCAAATGGATGGAAGCTTATTTAGAAAAAAAGGGGATCATATGATGAATGCAGACGAAGCAAATGAAGTACTGAGTAAACTGGCAAATCGTGAAATCGATGAATTCAGGATCTCAAAGGAAGATTTTTTAGGGTTTCGTGAGGTACTTGTGAACAGGGAAGACTTTAAGCATTTCCGAGGAAATGCACAACATGACGGTGTAATCATCTATACGTATTTAGAAGAAGCGAGAAGCTGATATAAGGAAGAGGGGAGGGTGGCTCATTATTTGAGCCACCCTTCCATCATTTACAATCAACTTGCAATTGCCTTCTCAATTTGACTAAAGCCGACTTTCTCCATGATTTGACGGCTGATGGGGATACCTGGTATATATAGGCGATTTCGGTTACTGTTTTATTTTGCAAGTAGGTTTGCAAAAGCCATCTTTGCTGATTTAAGGTCAACCCTTCGGTGTAGGTTAATAGATTTTCATTCTTGAAGGCCTCTTCGTGTATGGAAAGGGGATCTATGATTTCAAGGTTGACGGCATCATATGGTTTGTTGTTGGTTTCATATTTATGATGGTTCTTCAATTCATTCATGATGCGGCCTTTGATGACAGTATAGGCGTAGTTATGGAATTGTCCTTGGTCCGCATTGAAATTCCGATAAGACTCCCAGAGGGCGATCAACCCTACTTGGAAATACTCTTCCTTATTTTTATAAATGGAAAGAGATCGGATAATGTGATGGATCATCGGGGTGAATTTCGTTGTAATTTTCGAAAAATCCGTCATAAAGCACAACTGCCTCTGGAAAGTGCACTTTCATGTATTCCCGGGTGCTTTTACCATATCTGATTGGAAATACTTTAGCGAAAAGGCATTTCGAGAAAAATGACAGGCCTAAAAGGAGGCTGCCATCCAACAAATAATAAAATTAATGCCATGATACTGTCCATTTTCAAGATAAGGGAAAAATGGGCTTGATTCCAGGTTGGATGGGCTCTCTTCATGATTGAAGGCAGCGTCCCCATTCTGTTTCATGTTTTAAGTGGTGTAGGTATATAATGCTGAATAAACCAGGAATCGGTGGAGAGAAGCTGAATCGAAATGCTTCATTCCTGTATATTTCATTATGTATCCCCTTTACATACTTCTACAGCACGTGCAGAGTTTCCCAAAATCGGCTCTTCGACGGTATGTCATTACCGCTGCGATTTACGGAATCCCGCTTCTTGTGCGTCTTGTTCGGTACAAAACATTTCCTCCGCTTTGGTTATATCGTAATATTGGCCGGAAAGAAGGTGATAGATTTTATTGCCTTTAGAATTTATATTCCCTTTAATTTTGGGATTACTGCAAGCTAATGTCCCAGTGGATTCCCCCTTTGAGGCTTCATCAGTCTTCGAATCATCAAATCCTTTTGAAGTGGCATAGTCTTCAAGTGACCAAATGCCAATTCTCTCTTTTTGGGCTTGTTTCTGAATAGACTCCAATTCATCCAGGTATTTAGTATTCGGTGCGTATACATAGGCGACTCTTGCCAATCCTTTTTCAAGCAGGAGCTCATTCACCATTTTTCCATTCACATAAAAATAGGCGAGCAGCCGACCATATTTATCTCTTTCACCAATACCGGTTTCCACTTCCACGGTAGATCCTGCAGGCATTAATTCCTTGGTGAACTTGCTTGCTTCCGGCCCAAACGGCTGTACCGGCTTGGAAGGGTGAACGGTTTCCGGTGTATCGATCAACAAAAGCCTGACCGTTTCTTCATTTCCATTCTCCAGTTTGATTTTTACAGTATCACCGTCAACCACCCTGACGATTTTGGCTGTGAAGATTTCTCCCTTTTCTTCATGGACAGGCGAATCTGTACTGGATTGGACGTCTCCGTTGGACTTCGAGGTTTCTTGTGTCGATCCATTTCCCAGGCTATCTACTGTTCCCTGGCAGCCAGTCAAGATGAACAGGCAGAATGCACTCATGAGAATTGCGTGCAAATAAGTTTGTATAAAGGAATTTCCGTTCATGATCGTCCTCCGTTTCAAAGATGTTTTGTCAGTCAGTCATGGATCTAATCGGCAGAAATAATACTAACCTATAAAAAAGGGAAAGAAAACGAAAAAAGTTTAAATTTGAGTTTCCTTGCTACCCCAAACGCCGGTAGTTTCTTATAATGGATAAGAGGGGCAGGGGAGGAAGACTTAAATCATGACGTTTAGGCTCGAAAAAATCAGGTATAAAGGGATTCTGCATATCGATCATTTGAAAATATCAGCTGGGATGGTTACCTGCTTGACTGGAGAAAGCGGAGCGGGAAAGACGTCTTTACTCCGGTTATTGAACAGGATGGATGATCCGGATAGCGGTTCGATCTTCTATCAAGAGCAGCCGCTCGATCGTTTCAATCCGATCGAGTTAAGGCGTAAAGTCACGATGCTGTCTCAAACGTCATTCACGTTACCGGGAACGATTGGGGAAAACCTTCAGGCGGGCCTGGAAATGACGGAACGGGAAAAGAAGGATGAGGCCGTATTGTTGAAAGCGCTTGAAACGGTCCAACTGCATAAGTCCTTATCAGATGGGGCAGGGAATCTTTCTGGAGGTGAGAAGCAAAGGCTTTCACTTGCGAGAGTGCTTTTGTTGAAACCAGAAGTGTATTTATTGGATGAACCGACAGCAGCTCTTGATGAGGAGACAGAGCTGAAGGTCATGAGCCGGTTTTTAGAGGAAGTGAAACGGGATAAGGGAACGGTCATCATGATTACCCATTCTAAACAACTTGCCGAAATATGCGCCCAAAACACAATCACGTTGAAAAAGGCGAAGGAAGGTGAGTATTAATGGAGGGAAATGGAATAATAGATATTGAGTTCTGGCGTCTTAGTGCAGCGTATATCTTCGTTATCGTCCTGCTCATCATCGTGAAATGGAGGGGGATTTCAAGGGAGAAGCAAATCATTCTCGCTACGGTGCGGATGACGGCCCAACTCATCCTTGCCGGGTATGTTTTGACGTATATCTTTGAAAATCCCCAGCCATTGCTCTCCTTGGCATTTTTATGCGTGATGGCTCTGTTCTCCATCCATAATATTTTTAAGCAAGTTCCATTCACGCCCAATAAGAAAATCAAAAGGATGGTTATCCTAAGTATGCTGACAGGACCGATGGCAGCCTTGTTTTATTTTAACTTGGTCGTGATTCATTTCACCCCCTGGTACGAGCCAAGGTATTTCATTCCAATCGCCGGAATGATTGTCGGGAATGCGATGACTGGTGTGACATTAGCGCTTAAAACCCTTCATGGAGGGATTACCGATAATCGTGACAAAGTAGAAGCGATGCTCATGCTTGGGGCGACTCCTGCGAGGGCTGTAAAAAGTCATGTCGATGCAGCATTCGACTCGGCGGTGCTCCCGACATTGAACAATATGCTGGGGATGGGGATCATTTTCCTTCCCGGTATGATGACAGGGCAGATCATGTCGGGGATAAGCCCGCTTATTGCTATTGAATACCAGATTGCCATCCTTATCGGGATTCTCGGGAGTGTCTCATTGACGGTTGTCCTTTTCATCATGCTGAGTTTTAGAGCCTTTTTTACCAAAAATGCGCAGCTTTGCATTTAATCATTGAAAAATTCTAATAAGTAATAGTTGCAGTTCCATCTATATTTTTGTACTATTTTTAGGTACTGAATAGTTTTGGTTTGTTTGTTGGGTATGATAATGCTATTCTGATAAGGAAAAGGGCATTTCTTTTTTCCTGATTGGATCGAGAGACCCCTTACATAACCTATTTTGTTAATTTATCTTAAAGGAGATTGATTCATATGGTAGAAAAAACATTTACAGTAACAGCAGAAACAGGAATTCACGCACGTCCAGCTACATTGCTTGTACAAGCTGCAGGAAAATTCGATTCAGATATTAACCTTGCATATAAAGAGAAAAAAGTGAACCTTAAATCCATCATGGGCGTAATGTCCCTAGGTATTGGCAAAGATGCAGAAATCACGATCTCTGCTGAAGGAAGCGATGAAAACGATGCTCTAAATACACTAGCTGATACATTGAACAGAGAAGGACTAGCAGAATAATGTCCACTTTGATTAGTGGAATAGCAGCTTCAAATGGGATAGCCATCGCTAAAGCCTATCGCCTTACAGAGCCGGATTTAACGATCGAAAAAAGAAACATAGAAGACGTTCAGGCGGAAATATCCCGTTTTAAGGAAGCTATTCAAAAGTCAACGGTTGAATTAGAGGTTATCAGGGATAAAGCCGAAAAAGATCTAGGGGCGGATAAAGCCGCTATTTTTGACGCGCACTTGCTCGTATTGGCAGATCCCGAGCTTATCAACCCGATTTCCGATAAAATACAATCCGATAAAGTCAATGCCGAGTTTTCTCTGAACGAGACAGCAAGCATGTTCATTACGATGTTCGAGCAAATGGATAATGAGTACATGAAGGAACGTGCGGCAGATATCCGCGACGTCACGAAGAGGGTACTGTCACATCTCTTAGGTGTCCATATCCCCAATCCGAGCTTGATTGCCGAAGAAGTGATCATCATTGCCGAAGATTTGACTCCTTCGGATACAGCTCAGCTGAATCCGGTTTACGTGAAAGGGTTTACGACCGATATTGGTGGACGTACATCCCATTCAGCCATCATGGCCCGTTCATTGGAGATTCCAGCTATCGTTGGCGCAAAAACAGTAACATCTTCCATTGAAAATGGAGATTTGGTCATCATAGACGGTTTAAAGGGTGAAGTTCATATCAATCCTACTCCGGAATTGGTGAAACGCTACGAAGAGGAACAAGTTGCCTATGCCAAGCAAAAGGCTGAGTGGGCCAAGCTGGTTCATGAACAAACGGCTACAAAAGATGGCCATCATGTTGAATTGGCTGCCAACATAGGGACGCCGAAAGACTTAGAAGGCGTACATCAAAACGGCGGTGAAGGAATAGGGTTATACCGTACCGAGTTCCTTTATATGGGCAGGAATGACTTCCCTAGTGAAGAAGAACAGTTCGAGGCATACAAAGCGGTACTGGAAGGAATGTCAGGAAAGCCTGTAGTCGTCCGCACGCTTGATATTGGCGGAGACAAGGAACTGCCTTACTTAGAGCTCCCTAAGGAAATGAATCCTTTCCTTGGATACCGTGCGATTCGCCTTTGCCTTAATGAACAAGAGATATTCCGGACCCAGCTCCGTGCCCTTCTAAGAGCAAGCGTTCACGGGGATTTGAAAATCATGTTCCCGATGATTGCCACATTGGCTGAATTCCGCGATGCGAAAGCCGTTATGGCTGAAGTCAGACAGGAATTGCTTGATGGCGGTATTCAAGTTGCTGAAAACATTGAAGTCGGCATCATGGTTGAGATTCCTTCAACAGCCGTTATGGCGGACGTTTTTGCTAAGGAAGTCGATTTCTTCAGCATCGGTACCAATGACTTGATCCAATATACGATGGCTGCCGATAGAATGAATGAGAGAGTATCTTATTTATATCAACCATATAACCCAGCGATTTTACGTCTGGTCAAAATGGTCATCGATGCAGCTCATAAAGAAGGAAAATGGGCAGGAATGTGCGGAGAGATGGCTGGAGATGAAGTGGCCATCCCGATCCTGATCGGTCTTGGACTTGATGAATTTTCGATGAGTGCGACTTCGATTCTAAAAGCACGTTCGTTGATCAGCCAACTTTCGCTTGAAGATATGCAAAAACTATCTCAAGACGTTTTAGAGCTGGATACGAATGATAACGTGAAAGAAGCGGTTATCAATGCTTTGAAGTGATAAACCAATAGTGAAAAAAGGTGCCCCCTTACCTGTTCAGGCTGGGGTACTGAACTGTCACTTTTTCTTTATCATTTTTAGGGAAATATGTTTATTGCAAAAAAATCGGGGTATATAAGAACCAAGCACAGTTGTTAGCTCTAAGCAGAGCAGCTGACATTCTCATTTCCCCCTTTGACGCCGGTTGGATTATCCAACCGGTCATTTTTTTGAATTCATACATATGGGGGAACATGAAAAAGTGCTTGAAAATGATTATTCAGATTTTTCACTTTTTGATTATGACGATATAATGGAATTATATTTATATGGAGAATGGAGGATATGATATGGACTTAAAATTGGAACAGAAAAATGCTTTGATTTTAGCGTCAAGTCAAGGGTTGGGAAAAGCGATAGCGGAAGAGCTGGTTAAAGAAGGAGCAAATGTCATGCTCGCCAGCCGGGATGAAAACAAGCTCGCTGCCGTCCAAAAGGAATTGTCGCTGCTTGGCACCGGAAAAGTAACGTATGTGGCTACCGACATAACGGATGGAGAAGCTATCAAACGGTTGGTAAACCAAACTGCACTTGAGTTTGGGGGCATCGATATCCTGATCAATAACGCTGGAGGACCTCCTGGGGGGAGCTTTACCGATTTCAATGATGAAGAGTGGCAGCAGTCTTTTGAACTTAATTTACTAAGCTTCATCAGGACGATCCGTGAAAGCCTGCCACACCTGAAAAAACAGGGCGGAAAGATCGTTAATATTGCATCTTCATCCATAAAGGAACCTATTCCTGGATTGATATTATCAAATACATTCAGGACTGCAATCGTTGGATTGTCCAAGACATTAGCATCCGAATTGGCGCCAGACGGGATCTTGATCAATACAGTCGGACCCGGCAGGATCGCGACGGATCGCATTCAGCACCTGGACAAAATGAATGCAGACAAACTAGGGTTAACACAGGAGAAGATTACAGAACAATCGATCGGTAAGATCCCTCTCGGCCGTTATGGGGAACCGGAGGAATTCGCGAAGTTCGTTACATTCCTTGTTTCGGGTGCCAATACATATTTAACGGGCCAATCTTATTTAGTTGACGGAGGAATGGTTAAATCCATTTAAAGTATCATGAAGCAAAATGATTTGGAGGAAATTGCAGTGACACAATCAAACGAAACAATCGGATTCATCGGTCTAGGAGTTATGGGAAAAAGCATGGTTCGAAATCTTCTTAAAGCCGGATATGAGGTTCATGTGTATACAAGGACTAAAGAAAAAGCGGATGAACTGCTCTCAGAAGGAGCCATATGGGCCGCTGCCCCTAAGGAAATCGCTCGGAAAGCCGATTTGATTATCTCCATGGTAGGTTATCCAAGTGACGTGGAGGAAATTTACTTTGGAAGTGATGGACTTATCGAAAATGGGAGAGAAGGTACCTATTTAATCGATATGACGACCTCCACCCCATCTTTGGCAATGAAAATCGCCGAGGAAGCCAAGAAAAAAGGCATGGCTGCATTAGATGCACCTGTATCCGGTGGCGATATTGGCGCACGCGATGCAAAGCTTACCATCATGGTTGGCGGGGAAAGCACCGCATTCGAAGCAGTCAAGACCATTTTTGGTAAAATGGGCAGCAATGTTGTCCATCAAGGTCCGGCTGGATCTGGCCAGCATACGAAAATGTGCAATCAAATTGCCATTGCTTCCAATATGATCGGAGTTACAGAAGCCATTTCTTATGCCAAGAAGGCGGGCTTGGACCCAGACCGCGTCCTGCAAAGCATTTCATCCGGATCTGCCGGAAGCTGGTCACTGTCCAATTTGGTGCCTCGTATGGTCCAAGGTGACTTTGAACCAGGCTTTTATATCAAGCATTTTATAAAAGATATGAAGATTGCCCTTGATGAAGCCGAAAGAATGGGAATGGACGCACCGGGATTAAGCTTGAGTAAATCCCTCTATGAAGATCTTGCGGAAGCTGGCGAGGAAAATAGCGGTACCCAGGCATTGTATAAACACTATAATTAAGTGCTAGCTTTTCTTTTTGATGAATAAGCTGATAGCGACAGCCTTTACAAAAAGGAGTGATCGTTATGGGCGAATTCGATGACATTCAGATGAAATTCCAGGAATTGGAGGATGGACGGTATATTGTCAGGATTGAAGGCTTTAAACGCGAAAAAACCATTCACCAAACAAAGCCCATTCGCTGGGACCTGAAATTAATGAATGAAAGTCCGCTAATCCTGCCGGTAAAGTTCAGTCATATTGAAACGAATGCCGGGTTCCAGATCCTGATGCGCGAATTGAAAAACTTAGGCTTTTCAAAGCCGCGGTCTGCGAAGGAATTTGAAGAAGTGATGGCTGATTTACTCGGATCGATCGTTGAAGTGAGCCTCACGACGACAAATAAGGAAGAAGGATACCGGGAAATTCGCTTTTTACGGAGATTATATTGATTACGATCTTGCATTCCCAGGAGCTTTTCAGGAGCTGGCATATAGATATAAAGTTGAGGCCTTCAATCATCCATTCGATTGAAGGCCTCTTTTTTGTTAACTTTCAATCTAAAAAAGTCTCTATGCGATCCAAAGCCTTTTCCAGCGTTTCCATGGAATAGGCATAAGATAATCTGAAGTATCCTTCGCCGAGCGGAGAGAATGCATCTCCCGGGACTACAGCAACCTTTTCCTGTTTGACTAGGCTCAGGCAAAAGTTCAGCGAAGAGGAATACCCTTCAGGAAGTTTAATGAAGAAGTAAAAGGCACCATTCGGCTTGACTATTTCCAGCTTCATCGATTGCAAGCGCCTGTATACATATTCCCTTCTCCTTGCATATTCTTCCTTCATCGGAATGGCATCATCCTTGCCTGCGGTCAAGGCCGCCAAGGCCGCCCTCTGCGATATGGAAGCGGCACAGGTCACATTGTATTGGTGGACCTTCAAGATGTGCTCAGAGATGGCCTTGGGGGCAAATAGAAGCCCAATCCTCCATCCGGTCATCGAATGGGACTTGGATAAGCCATTCAAGACGATGGTTTGTTCCTTCAGGAATGTGGCAATCGAAACATGCTCCTGATCAAATACGAGTTCGCTGTATATCTCATCGGCTAGAATGAAAATATCCTTCCCCCTGACAAGTTCCGCAATGTCCTGGAGTTCTCTGGCAGACAATGTCACCCCGGTTGGATTCGATGGATAAGGTAACACGATGCAACGAGTCTGGTCAGTTATGTATTTTTCGATGATATCCGCAGTCAGACGGAACCCATTTTGGGTTGTATCGGCATAAATCGGGGATGAACCGCACATTTTGATGATAGGTTCGTATCCTGGATATACCGGCCCTGGCAATATCACTTCATTTCCCGGGGTAAGGATCGTCCGGAATGTAATGTCGATCCCCTCACTGGCTCCTGATGTGACGATGACTTCATTCAACGGATCATAGGAAAGCTTGTATTTATCCATAACATATTCAGATGCTGCTTCTCGCAATTCAAGATAACCTGCATTGTGGGTATAAACCGTATGATCTTGATCGATGGCTTGTTTGGCCGCTTCTTTAATATGCATAGGAGTTGGAAAATCAGGCTGTCCAATCGTTAAAGAAATGGTCCCTTCGATTTCAGCGACCATATTGTAGAATTTGCGGATTCCTGATATTTGAACGTCTCTTACTAAAGGGTTAACTAAGTGTTCCATCTATGAATATCCTCCCTTTTCATACTTGATGAAATGATGTACTTCGTTTGACTGGTTCATCCTATTTTATCATTTAGTTTGGATGGGGGATAAATACTTTTTGCGATTCATGAATTAAAGGTATAATGAAAGATAAGAAAAAATTTGAGGGCTGATACATATGATTAGAACTTGCGCAATAACGTCCAACCAGGAAGTGACGTTCGATTTACCGCTATCTGATTTGAATGATTCGAATATAGAGTGGTTTTGGGTGGACTTTTCCAATCCTACAAATAAGGAAATCGAGCTATTATCCAACCATTTTCATTTTCATCCGCTGGCAATCGAAGACTGCCTCGATGACTTTAATCAACGTCCCAAGATGGATTTTTATGAGAACTATCAATTTCTTGTGCTTCATGCCCTGAGGCAGAAGGTATTCAGGGCGGTAGAGTTGGATATGTTTGTCGGGGAAAAATGGATCGTCACCTTCCATAAGGAAGATATGCTTGAGCTGGAAAAGGTATGGGAAGAAATTTCAGGTAATAAAATGCTGAAGCAAGGTCCATTTTTCTTGATGCACAGAATCATCGACAGGATCGTCGATGAATTTTTCCCTCCCGTTTATAAAATGGAAAGCGAGTTAGGGATCATCGAGGACAATACGGAAAATGAAACGATAAATGATTTGATGGATCAACTATTCGATTTGCGTACGGATATGTCCAGGCTTCGGCGGACCATTTTACCGATGCGCGATTTATTGTATAGGATGATTTCATCAGAGCGCTTGAATTATTTGAAGGACCAGCACCTTTATTTCAATGACGTATACGATCATCTTTTGAAGTTAACCGAAATGCTGGAATCCTATCGGGATTTTTCCTCAGATATCCGGGATAGTTATTTATCGGTGAACTCCAATAATATGAACTCGACGATGATGACCTTGACCGTCATCACGACCATTTTCATGCCGCTGACTTTCATAGTTGGTGTATATGGGATGAATTTTGAATTTATGCCCGAATTGACCTGGCATTATGGCTATTTCCTCATCCTTGGAATGATGGGCGGAATTGCCTTGATGATGTTTTTATACTTTGTTAAGAAAGGCTGGTTGAACCCAAGGAAAAAATCACGAAAGAACTGAAATTTAGCTTGATAGGACAGTCTTAGGATATGTTCCTGAATACCAGCGATTCAAAAAGCACTTGGAGCGGATATCCAAAATCTGTGAATGAAAAAGAATTAAGAGTTTCAACTCCACCATGTTTTATCACGACATGACACGATTGGAGTCAAAGGTTCATGGCTGGAGTGAAAGGAACGAAGAGTGGGAGGTTCCCGCTAGAAGTGCGAGCCCAGACTACAGCCCCAAAAGTGCCGACGAGGCTCCCGGACGAATTCGGATAAGCTTAGTGCCTGCAGTGAAATGAAACGATCAAAATGCAAATCCCTCCACTCGGAGGGATTTGAAGGTTTATCCCGTTTTGATGCAGAGCGCCGAAGCGGCCCGAGCGACCACCCGCACCAAAGCAAGTGCCTTGTGTTCCATGTGATAGTCATTTTTATAAGCCAATAAAAATCGGATAACCTCAATTATTTTTTTGCGAATTCTTTTTTTATCTATACTCTAAACAAAAGCCATAAATATCCGAATTATTAGGTATGAGCATTGAAGAATCATCATGGTCCATTTGAAAGGCAGCTTTTGCTGCTTCGCCAAAGGTTTGGATTCATGGAGCGATAAAATGAAAAAAGCAAGAGAAGGGCGAGATGAACCAATGGAAGCAAATAAGGGGATATTATTGGAAAGTGGAACGAATGAGCTTGAGATAGTGGAATTCGGCATCGGCAAGAATAAATTCGGCATTAACGTAATCAAGGTGAAGGAAATCATTAATCCTGTTCCTATCACAGTTGTTCCCCATTCACATGCAAATGTGGAGGGAATCATTGAACTCCGGGGAGAGGTCCTGCCAGTTGTGAACGTGGCTGACGCGCTCGGGTTCCCTCCTTCTGCCACTCCTGAGCATGACAAATTCATTGTTGCGGAATTCAATCAGCAAAAAGTGGTTTTCCATGTACATACCGTGACACAGATACACCGTATTTCCTGGTCCCAAATCGAGAAGCCATCGGATATGTATCAAGGCCTTGAAAGTCAGATTATCGGAGTCATTAAGTTAAATAGCGAAATGTTATTGCTGCTCGACTTTGAAAAAATAGTGGTTGAAATCAATCCGGAATCAGGAATAAACATCCAACAGGTCAAGAAACTCGGTATCCGTCAAAACTCAGACAAGAGAATCCTGATCGCGGAAGATTCCCCATTACTTAGGAAGCTGTTGTTTGATACATTATCAGAGGCTGGTTTCAAGTACCTGGAGTTTTATGAAAATGGACTAGATGCGATTGGGTATTTAGAGAATTTGATCGAAGCAGGAAAAGACGTAACGGAAGAAGTGCAATTGGTGATTACCGATATCGAGATGCCCCAGATGGATGGCCATCACTTGACCCGGAGAATAAAGGAAAACAGTGAGCTCGCCGTATTGCCTGTGATCATTTTCTCTTCGTTGATTACGGATAGCCTGCGTCATAAAGGGCAAATGGTAGGAGCCGACGCCCAAATCAGCAAACCGGAAATAGCGGAGCTTGTAAAATTAATAGACAGATTCGTATTATAAGAATGAAAAACGGGCCGGGGAGGCAACACCTCACGGCCCGTTTGTATTTTCCAAGAATTATCCTTAATACTTGGAACCTTTTCCTAAAAAGGAGGATGGAAATGGATTGTGAAAAGGCTGCTTGACCGAATTTCGGCCATAAGCCTTTTTCTCGGTAGTGAGGTTAGGTTGTTTGTCACCGGCTTGTCCAACATAGGCTTGAAGGATTTGTTTTGCCTTGGATAAGGACAAAGCGGCTTTGGGATTGCGTATGGATGCTGCCCGGCTGCCGAGGTGGGGGAGTTTTTTCAAGTCTTCCTTAGTGGGAGGCAGATGAAAAACATACGAACCGCATTCGACAATGACATCGGATTGCTGCGCTGCAAAGCGAGGGTTATCAGAAAAATGCAAGCCGATCTTTTTTGCTTTGCCTTCTTGCATGAGCTTGCTTAATGCGAGCCGTTTTAAATGATATAAATTTTTAGGCTCCAACGCGGTCTTCGCATGTTTGTTAACGATAAACACGGCTTGGGCAAGGGAGTTAATCGAAAACTCATCCCTCTCAGAATGTCCCTTCGTTTCGTTCATTATGGAAACTCCTTTACTTAATAAGGTTAGAAGGTATGATACATGGGTCCTTCAATAAATACCTGTATTCATATTGAGTGTAATAAAGATGCGGTGCGACTTGGGCTTATAGCCGCATGAAAAGGATGCTTGTACCTTTCTAGGGCAGGACAAATTTTACCAACACTTTACCATCTATGCTTTTCATATTATACCACTTCAAAATAGATAAGGAAGTAAATTTCAAATAGACAGTGTTTGGCCAAAGAAAAAGAAGGCGTTTCAGGACGCCTTCTGCCAATTTCTTATTGAGTGTATATGTTGATATTTTCAGAAACTCCTGCCTGTGCCTGTGCACCGAATTGTTGTGGATACCCCTGAAAGCCTTGATAAACAGGATAAGGAGGGTAAGCGTAAGCTGGTGGGTAAGGCGGGTAGGGAGGAGGATATGGCGGATAGGCTGGTGGGCGGTTATTTAATAACAATGGTCCCACTGCCAATCCCGCTACAAAAGCAACAGGTGCTAATAGAGGAAAGAACGGAAAAAATCGCTCGTCATTCCAATGTTCCGGTCCATATTCATTCCCATTCCTATATTCGTTTTGCAGCGTGAAGGATTGAGGATAGTAGTGGTAAGGCAAATACTGTGGTTGCATAATTGGCCTCCTTTCCTATAATTCTATACATAGTATGGATTTTTTTTAGAAAAGAGCCTGTTTCACCTCAATCTGTTATAATGAATCTACTTATGAAAAAAATCAGAGGTGACCGTAATGGATTTCCTTAAAAGCATTTTAGCCGTTGGATTCGGCGGGGCAGCGGGAGCAGTGTTGCGTTATACCGTAATCTTGGCGACCGCCCATACCTTCCTTCCATTGGAAACCCTCTTAATAAATATAGTAGGCAGCTTTTTACTTGGCATGATTAATGGCTATTTCGCCTCGAAAAGGAAATCGCTCGTTTTTTTAACTTTGGGCAGCGGGTTTTGTGGCGGCTTCACGACCATGTCGACATTCTCCCAAGAAACTGCCGATTTCCTGCAAACATCGGTGTTATATGCAGGAGTGTATGTGGGGGCCAGCGTTTCATTGGGCTTGCTTGCCGGTTTTCTCGGACTGGGCCTTTTCAATAGACAAAGAGGTGAAAGGCAATGAATCACCTTCTTTCAGTTTTTATCGGAGGTTTCTTTGGTTCAGCCTCAAGGTATGTTTTACAGATGATTTTTAATAGGCTAATGCCAGCAGGTTCGATCCCCATTAGTATTTTACTGATTAACCTGATAGGTTCTTTCGGTTTAGGGATTGCGTTTCCCCGGAAGGAAGCTTGGGACCCTTCTGTTCAAGTTTTCCTGACGATAGGTTTCCTGGGGGCGTTCACGACCTTTTCCACATTCAGTATGGAAACAATCGAACTTATAAGAAAATACCGTTGCATAGATAGCCTCATCTATGTAACGGTATCGATTTTAGGCTGTATCGGCGCTTTCCTATGTGGATATTTAATGTATGTATGACCTTCATGAAATTGGCCGATGTGGCTGGTAAAAAAATCTAAGTTTCTCATTTATCCTTCTAATGCTATAATTCATAAGAATTCATTACAAATGATAGGCAACAGCAAGTCATTCTCGTCGCACAGGTTTTGTTAATAAGTCTGGCGGCTTTCCCCTGTGTTCTTTTCTATTCCTTTCCGACCTTGAATTCGTATACGGTCAGCTCAGGGCGTGAGAGAAAACGATATGGAAGCCGGGTAGTGCCAAGCCCCCGATTGACATGTAACGTCAGTGAATCAAGTTCATATGTGCCTTCGCGATACTTTTCAGCATACGGAGGAGTGACAAGGGCACCGGCAAATGGAATCTGGACTTGACCTCCGTGACTGTGACCGCTTATTTGATACTGGATATTATAAGTCCTTGATATATCGGCCAGATCAGGGGCATGCGCGAGCATGATGGTGAATACTTCGTCTGGGATGCCGGCAAGGGCCTTTTCAAAATCCGGTTTCCCCAGCATGGCGTCATCAACGCCAGAAATGAATATTTCTTCACCCGTCAATAAGGAAAGTTTGGTTGAGGTGTTTTGCAGCATGGTAAAATGAGATTCCTTCATGATATTGCTGTAAATCGTTGAGCCGTATCCGCCATGGTCATGGTTACCGTAAATGCAGAATTTTCCAAATGGTGCTTTGAGCTGATTCAAGACAGTGGGTATTTCCTGCTGGGAACCGTATTTATTAGGCTGGTCCATTAAATCGCCGGTAAATAAAATGACATCAGGATTCAGTTGATTGATCTTATTGACAACCGCTTGTAGATCCCTTAGCTGAAATTGAAAGCCTAAATGCGTATCACTGAATTGAATCATTTTCATGCCATTGAATCCTTTGGGGATAAGAGGGTGGCTGATGACCTTGTACTTGGTTTCTAACCATTTTGGCTCCAGATTATGGGCATAATAGTTTCCGCCTATGCCTAAACCGGTCAAGGAAGCCAAAGTACCAAAGCTTTTCTTTAAAAAAGTTCTTCTGGATATGGGTTTATTCAAATTAATCAACCTATCTGATTTAAAAATGTTACTTCCTCATACTAACAAACAATATACAAAATATGAAGAAAATATCTTCTTTACGCATATGAAAAATGGAACCCTATACGGTTTGAAATTGAACATCTATACGGAGGTAACATGATGACCGAACCATTGTTTATAACACTGATTATACTTCTATGCGCAATTGCGCTTTTTATACAAGCAAAATTTCGCGCGGACTTAATTGCGCTAAGTGCACTTTCCATACTCGGTCTCCTCGGGATACTTACATTGGATGAGCTTGTCGCTGGTTTTGCCAATCAAGTGGTGATC
Organism: Peribacillus sp. FSL E2-0218; assembly: GCF_037992945.1. NCBI lineage: Bacteria > Bacillati > Bacillota > Bacilli > Caryophanales > Bacillaceae > Peribacillus > Peribacillus sp. FSL E2-0218. Next base: position 1,529,782 of record NZ_CP150304.1, read on the forward strand.
ATGCTGGCTGGGTTATTCATCGTCGGTGCTGGACTCTTGAATACAGGTATCGTGGAGAAGGCAGGAAACAAACTATTAGGTTTATGCGGGGGAAGTGAGTGGAAATCGCTGCTTATCGTCATGCTGACGGCTGGGATATTGAGTGCATTTTTAAGTGGGGCGGGCATTGTTTCCATTTTGCTTCCGCTCGTTATGAGCATGGCTTTACAACAAAAAACCAGCCCGACAAGATATTTATTGCCTCTTGCCTATGCAAGCAGCATTGGCGGGCTATTAACCCTTACCGGTACACCCTCCAATATGATCGTTGCTGACGTGCTGCAGCAAAACGGATTGGAGACTTTATCCTTTTTTGACTTTTCACCGATAGGCTTAATCGCATTTGCAGCCGGCTTATTCTTCATGCTGACACTTGGGCGCCTGCTGCTGCCGGAAAGAACGATTGCCGCTAACAATAGTGTCAAAGGTTTGTCGGCAGGCGAACTTGCCGGTATGTACAAAGTGTATGATCGATTGCACTACCTGCATATACCCGCAACTTCGGATATTGTCGGTGAAAGGCTGTCAGACTTGCAGCTTCCGATTCAATATGAATTGACTTTGATTGAAATCCAGCGGAAGCCGAAGGATAAGCAATTACCGCTGTTACAAAGGCAGCTTACCATTTCAGCCAGAGCGGATGAAGTGCTTCACCCTGACGATATCATATTGGTGTTCGGTGAAGAAGAAGCAGTTGAGAGATTGGCACTCAACTATGAACTGGAATTTAAACATTTCAATACGGAACAAATAAAAAAGCACTTTCTCAGCAGCAGATTTGGTTTGACGGAAATATTGATCGTCCCGAATTCCGATTATGAAAATCAAACATTGATCGATGTCCATTTCCGTGAGAAGTACCAATGCAATGTGTTGGCCATCAATCGTAATGGTGAATATATTCAAGCGGATGTCGGTACGGAGCGTCTGAAACCGGGTGATGCCATACTCATACATGGCGAATGGGAAAATATTGAGAGGATTTCCTCGGATTTGCAGGACGTCATCGTTATCGGAAGTACTTCGGAAGATGGCTCGCATATATACTCCAAAAGCAAAGCTTGGATTTCCGTGGGCATCACGGCATTGATGGTCATTCTTTTGTCGCTGGACTCGATACCTCCCGTGCTCTCAGTATTGACCGCTGCCTTGCTGATGATCATTACGGGCTGTGTCCGATCGATGGAAGATGCTTACCAAAAGATTAACTGGGAGCCTATCCTATTGATTGCGGCGATGTTCGGAATCACGACTGCATTGGATAATACGGGTGGGGTGAGGATGATCAGTGATTGGCTGGCAGTGCTGTTCAGCAATATCGGCCCACATGGTATACTGGCGGTGTTCTATCTGTTGACATTGATCCTTAGCCAATTCATCCCCTATGGGGCCGCTGTCGTGATCATGACGCCGATTGCACTGACATCATCCGTTAACCTGGGGATTGACCCCATTCCTGTCTTCATCTGCCTTGCTGTCGCTGGGAGTTTGGCATTATCCACACCAAGGGTGGCAACGACCAACGCACTTGTCATGACAGCAGGGGATTACAAATATAAAGACTTTATCGTGATTGGGATTTCTATCCAGGTATTCATCGGTGTCATCATGGTGATCACCATTCCATGGATCTTCCCATTTTGATGGATTTTGAGGCATTGCTCTATATAGGGACAATGCCTCTTCCATTTGATTATAGGCAAAGAAGATAAATTGGCGGAAAATGGAGTTATGCCTAGGGAATTAAAATTATTTATTATCAATATTAGAAACTAATGGTATAATTTTTGCATATTGGTGTTTTCGTAATTAGGGGGAAGATGCATCTTGGATACAGAAAAAATATTGAAAAATTTAGACAGGGTGACACCATTCTTTCAACCGATTTTCAGTGCAGATCAACATCAGGTAATCGGATATGAAATTTTAGGGCGTTATGAGGAACAATCGGAATATAAAAGCCTGGGTTCATTCTTTCATGATTCTTCAGTGCCTAAAGAGTATAGGGTGGAAGTGGATAATTACGTACTTGAAATAGCCTTGGAAAGAATAAAAGACTATGGGGAAGATTTTCTGATCTTCATTAACAGAGATCCGAATTTGCTCATGCTCGATCATGGCGAAGAATTCATGGAGATTTTACATCGTCATTTCCAGCCTGAGGAAATGCACAGGATTGTACTTGAACTATCAGACACGATCAGCCCGGAAAATTTTGATCCTTTACAGCATGTTCTTGCTTACTTTAAAACATATGGGATTAAAATAGCTTTCGATCATTTGGGTCAGGATACGAAATTGGATCAAATTGCGCAAATTTCTCCGAATATTTTAAAAGTTAATTTGGACCAGCTTCGCATTTCAGGTGGGGATGCCTATCAGGTCATCCTGTTTTCACTAAGCATGCTTGCACGAAAGATCGGTGCCAATTTACTATTTGAGAACATTGAGTCCGAATACCAGCTCCGCTTTGCCTGGAAGAACGGCGGACGATATTATCAAGGGTATTTCTTGGCCAAGCCCGAAGGTGAGTTCATTAATAAAGATTTACTTCGGGAAAAATTCCATCAAGAATGTCAGTCCTTCATTTCACTTGAAACGAAGAAGCTGGAAGCAGTATATCAAAAGACCTTGCAATTTAATGAAAATATGCAAATCTTTTTGAAGCAACAAAAGCAATTTGGATCTCATGAAGAATTTCTTGGGACGATCGCGAAAAAGTTGGAGTCCATCTGTTTTCGACTTTACATTTGTGATGAAGAGGGGTATCAACGATCGCCGAATATCCTCCAAAAAAACGGGCAGTGGATCATCCAGCCGAGTTATCTCAATAAAAATTGGAGCTGGCGGCCTTATTTCCTCGAAAACATCGTAAAGATGCGCAATGAGAAAAAGGGGATTTTGTCTGATTTATATAGTGATATCGAAACAGGGGAGACCATAAGGACCTTTTCCTATCCGCTTAATAATAAGGAATACATTTTCTTCGATCTTTCTTATAGTTACCTATATGAAAATGATGCCCTTTTATAAAAAGGGTCCATGTATATAAAAGCTTGAAATGTGTAAACCTAAGCAAAATGATGCGCTGGGAGGAGACATATTTTGAGCACGTACATCTGGATTCTACTCATAGTCGTTACAGTCATGGCGTTATATCTTCTGTTTTATACATATTCTGTAGCCAGGGCACAAAAAGTCAAAGCCAGATATGATTCGACAATCGATGATGCAGTTAAAGAACATCCTTATTTGAAGAACCCGATATTCGTTTCTCTTATCGTTGGAACTCTTTTGGTTGCCGGTTTTATTTTCTACTATGCCTTTCAATGGTTATAAGAAGGAGATTTCATCATATGAAATCTTCTTTTTTTATGGCTGAGGATGCAAATGGACTTCATGACAATTTGTAGTTTCACTTTGTCCTGGACGGGTATTGAAAGAACATAGGCAGTAATCGGAACCAAATTATTCTATAGTGAGGGGATGATAGGAATGAGTAAATATGTAGTAGCATGTCTCGCCAGTATCCTTCTTTTTTTAGGCGGAGGGTTCACAGCTTCGGCAGAGGGGTTACATAGGGAGGAAGCACTTAACTTAGTAAAGGAAGCCGCAATGAGCCAGGGCTCGATAAGCGAGGAAGTAAGCACGAAAGAAGCGATAGATACCAAGCTCGAAAAACATTTCACAGATGATTTCATCAGGAAGTTTGTGAAAGCGAATGTAGTGAAAGTCGATGATGGGTATACTGCATTTGGATCGGACTTCGCGCCTTATTATATCCCATTTTTCAGCTACGATGAACATACTGAAGTTGTTTATGGGGACAATGGTGATCTCATGTATGTGCAGGAGGAGTTCAAGGGCACAGAGGACGGGCCGGTATTAAGCGGAAAACATGTTGAGTGCGTTACCTTGAAAAAAGAAAATGGCGTTTGGAAGGTAAAGGATGTAAGATATGAAAATGAAAAATTGAAATGAAAAAGTCTGGAGGGTGGCCCCTTCCAGACTTTTTGTTATATATTCAGTTCCTTTTTTATGGCATCAATTTCAAAGCCTATGATGGCCTTCCCATCGATGACGACCGTTGGTGTGGAATAAGCCCCATATTTATTCGTTAATTCTTTACGTGCATGTCCGTCTGCTTTAATATCTTTTTCATTATATACGACATTATTATCATCAAAAAACATTTTCATGATTTTGCAGGGAGGGCAATCAGGTTGGGTATAAAGCGTGACGTCTTTCATTTCATTCCTCCATGTATGTGCTATAGGTAAGGTTCACTCTTTCATTATAGGTAATCCCGAGCCATTTGGATAGGAAAAAAACTTCAGCAATCTACTTATTCTGCTCCTGCTTCATCAGATAGTCTATCAATCCCATGGAACTGACATTCAGGTCCATGGATATGATATCGAAAACAGGGTGGTTTATGCTTATCCCCTTTTCCTCCAAATGAGCTGCCACTACCTTGAAAATATTTTTACTGGTTGCTGCGACCCTTTCCTCGAAGGCAGCATACTCCCGGAATGCCGATTTTGCCGTCTCGACAAAAATAGGCAGCCAGTACTGAAGTTGCCTATATACTTCCTTAGGGTTTTCCGATACCCCGTAATGGCCGAAATATATTCGCTCCACGCCGACGCTTTCATACAATTCTGCTGCAGCCAGCATGGCTTCGGGGTTAAATTGATTTGGTGATGTGGATGGTAAGTGAAATTCCACCCCCTCCTCATCGAGTTCACGGTAATAGATGCCAATCGTGTCACCAGAAAACATCCCTTTTGACATGGAATCGAAAATGCTCATATGATGGTTTGCATGGCCCGGGGTGTCATAAAAAGTCAGCGTCGAGTTATCACCGGTTTGTAAGGTTTCCCTATCATGTTTCCCTATCATCCTTTCGGGGGGAATGGGCAGGATCGGATCGAAAAGCTTATTGAAGTCTTCCCCATAAACCGCTTTGGCTCCGGCTATCAAACGTGTAGGATCTTCTAAGTGCCTTATACCTTTTGGGTGGACGATCACTTTGGCATTCGGGCAATGTTGTAAAAAAAGTCCGGCACCGCCTGCATGGTCCAAATGAATATGGGTAAGAATGATATATGTAACATCCTCGGGGGCTATGTCAAGTTCAGCGAGCCCCTTGAGTAAGTGTGGGATGGAGGGACTGGCGGAAGTTTCTACTAACGTGATATCCGTATCGGCAATTACATATGTTCCCGTTCGATTTCTTCTATCCAGATCAAAACCATCAATTAAAGAAATGCGATAACCAAGTTCACTAATGTTTTGCAATCGAATCTACCTCCAGAAAATTTTTCATGTACAAAATCCATTCCTTATTTTATGCTGTTAATAGTGTCATGTAAAGAATGAAGTTTTAAATTATTCTGAATTTATTTCAGCGTGGCTACTGGATAGAAAAGTATGGTATAGTGAAACCTATCGAAAAGGTTTTATTCAGAAAGGAGAGGGAGTATGTCTCAATTACAGGGCATCCTTACCAGATTGAAAAGTCTTCAAGAGCAAGCGAAGGAATCTGAATCTGCTCAACGTTTTTTTGAAATAGATGGTGTGAAAAAGTGCCAGGTTACATATTTCAGCAAAACAGAAATGTTCGAGCTTGAAGTATACAGTGATAAAGGGAAATCATCGAAATATCAATTTGATAATATCGATATGATTACCATTGAAATCTTTGATCTTCTTCAATCTTAAAAAAACATGAAAAAGCTGGCTTCCACTTGGAAGAGGCTTTCAGACCGTAGATAAGCTCCAGAGTAATGGAGGTTGTCTACGGTTTTTTGTTTTTTGCTATTGGTCGTTGAAAACGAAGATAGAATCTCCATTGCATTTTTGATGGTTTGTACGATGAACGTTTCATTGCACTGCAGAGCTCCCTTATCCAGAGGCGGTCCTTGGGCCTCTTCGGCTTTCAGCCTGCGGGGTCTCAAGTAGACACGCATTTCCCGCAGGAGTCTCGCACCTTCCGTTTCATTCCACTCTGTGTGAAAACGAAAATTGAAGGGCGTTGCCTATAGTTTTGTTGATTTGTAAAAAGACCGCTTCATTCCATTTTGCGTGAAGACAAAGAGGAAATCCCGATTGTCCATATGTAGCTGGAGAGAAAAGGGACAAAAAGCATGTGAAAAGTGCGATTTTTATGAGAACCTGCCTCAAATTCGATGCAAAGCCCAAACTCGCGAGTAAAAGCAAGAAACTTGCGAGAGCTGACTTCCGATTAGAAAAGGTGTTTTATTGTAGAGGCGAACACGTTTCGCTTTTTGAATGAAGAAGTGCTTTTTACGACATCTTATTAATTGGAGGGATGTAAATGAAGAGTCCAATCGTATTATGCCCTGTTTGCGGTGAGAAACGGGAAATGGAAAATGTATTGACGGCACAGTCCAACCAAAATGTCATTTATCAATGTCCTGAATGCGGTTACAAAAAGGCAAACATCAAAACTAGTAAGGGCTAAGGATTTCAAGGGAAAATCCCGCAGTTTGGGATTTTATTGCTCTGGGAATGAGCCTTTTCAGCTTACATATGTTAAACTAAAAGGAGAGCTGTATATAAAAACATATGGTAAGGGGTTTTAACATGATCGGTACTCATGATGGGGATTTATTGGAATCCAGCGTTAAAGATTTGATGATTTCTTCTGAACGCGTGGCCCACGTGCAGGTAACCAATAATTTAGAACATGCACTATTGGTATTGACAAAGAGCGGTTATACGGCCATTCCTGTGTTAGATCCGATGTATAAGCTGCATGGCTTGATTAGCACACCAGTCATTCTTGATTCAATCTTGGGACTGGAACGAATCGAATTCGATAATCTTGAGAATAAAAAAGTTTCAGAAATAATGAATATAGACATACCTCGCTTGCATATTGAGGATACACTGACCAAGGGTGTGGAATTGTTAATAGATCATCCGTTTGTCTGTGTAGAAAATGACGAACATGTATTTGAAGGAATCTTGACAAGAAGAGCGATCTTGAAAAAGGTATTCAAACAAAGTTCACCTGAATAAGTTCGGCTGCGCATTATGGTTCCTTCAGAACTCGCCAATTGGCGAGTTTTCTTGTTTAACTTGAAACGAAATCAATACATATTGGGAAAGGATGCGAAAATTGGGGAAAACAGCGGATCGTTCAAAAAAACAGCATAAACCATTGAAACGTCCCTTCATATTGACTGCCATCATGCTGGCAATGTTCATGAACGCCATTGAAGGGACGATCGTATCGACGGCGATGCCGGCCATTGTAAGTGATTTAGGCGGTTTTTCCTTATACAGCTGGGTGTTTTCAGGTTATTTGTTAATGAATGCCGTGACGGTCTTGATATATGGAAAGCTTTCCGATATTCTCGGGAGAAAACCGGTTTTATTATTTGGAATTACTGTATTCTTAATAGGCTCGCTTCTTTGCGGCTTTGCAAATAGTATGACTGAACTCATCATTTATCGCTTTATACAAGGCTTTGGCGCGGGTGCTGTAGCTCCGGTAGCTTCAACGATCATTGGGGATATCTATAAAAATGAAGAACGGGCACGCGTTCAAGGATATCTATCCAGTGTATGGGGCATTTCGGCGGTCATGGGACCTGCCTTGGGCGGCTTGCTTGTTGAAAACCTGACCTGGAAACTGGTTTTCTGGGTGAATATCCCCCTTGGAATATTATCTTTTATTGGAATATGGTTTTTCCTTCATGAAAATATCGAAAAGAAAAAACGGGATATCGATTACTTGGGAGCAGCCTTATTGACTTTATCCATCTCCACTTTCATGCTGATCCTTGTAGAAGGAGGAGTGAAATGGTCATGGGCATCGGTACCGATCATTTCCCTAGCCATTGTGGCCTTGCTTGCCTTCAGCTTATTCATTCTTCAGGAAAAGCGGGCAGCGGAGCCGATGATGCCGTTTGAAATCTGGCAGGAGCGCTCCATCTTGATAGCGAATCTTGTATCCCTTACGACAGGGGTCATGATGATTGGTTTGTCGAGCTTTCTTCCGACCTTCGTTCAAGGAGTGATGGAACGTTCGCCAACGGTGGCAGGTTTTACCTTGACCGCCATGTCGATAGGCTGGCCGATTGCATCCATGGTTTCAGGTTGGCTCTTGATGAAAATAGGCTTCAAGGCGACTTCTCTCCTTGGAGGGAGTTCCTTGATCATAGGAAGCTTGATCCTGGTCTTGATGAAGCCTGAAGCAGGCCCGCTCCTGGCAGCGTTTGGTTCTTTCTTTGTCGGGGTGGGGATGGGCCTGACTTCGACTTCATTCATTGTCGTCATTCAAAAAACAGTCAGCTGGGAACGGCGCGGGATTGCTACAGCATCCAATATGTTCATGCGTAATCTAGGCAATACTGTAGGCGCTGCCTTACTTGGAGGAGTCATGAATACCAGACTTCATGACTATTTAAGCGGGCATGCACCAAAAGGGACGGAAGTGACGATCGATACCGCCAATAAGTTATTGAACAGCGAAGAAAGGGAGTTGCTTCCTGATGCTGTCGTGAAGGTCCTGCAGGAGGGACTCACATTGTCGCTGCACACGATTTATCTAATCGTTCTCGCCTTCTCTGCAGTTAGCTTCATATTGCTTACGAGACTAAGGAAGAATGGATAGTCATATAAGGCAAAGGCAGTCTCGTTCATGAGGTTGCCTTTGCTTTTTTCGTTAAGGAAAGGCAACGCGGATGATCAATTGAAGCAGCAAGGCAATCGTGACTCCATGTAAAATGAACTTCAGCTGACGGGTTGAGATTTTTTGGGCGACACGAACGGCTAGCTGCGAGCCGATCAGGGACCCAATGGTATAGTAAGTGGCAATCTCCCAGGCAATGTTCCCTGCAAGGAAATAGGTGATGAATGCAGCTGTGCAGCTTATGAAAGTTTGGAATCTAGTAAAGGCGAGGGATTGAAGGTATGTGGCACCATTTCTTAAAAAGGTATACATAAGCATGGTTGCCTGTCCTGGGCCGAACATTCCATCGTAAACACTGATCCCGAATAAAGAAGGGTACGCTTTTTTAGGCAGATGCCAAATTGATCCCGATTCCGGCTTTGGCTTCTTGATGAAATTTATCACCAAGGCAATCGTCAAGAGGCAGATGGCCAATAAGTTCATCATTTTTTCAGAAAAGGAATTAGCAAGAAGGCCGCCACAGAAGCCGCCAAATAAGGCAAATGGGATTAACTTGAGTGCATCCGCCACTTTTAGCTGTTTTTTCTTCAATAAGATATAAAAACTCGAAAATGAGGAAAACATATTGGAAAATTTGACTGAGCCAATGACTTGGTGAATAGGGAAGCCTATCAAAAGGAGGGAAGGCATGCCGATAAGGCCTCCGCTGCCAGCCAAGGTGCCTACGAATGAGGCGGCAAAACTGATGACCAGCAATAAAATGATCGTCAATGGATATCACTCCGTTTCTTTTCCCTTGTATTATAAGCGGACTTTGTTGATAATTACATGTAAATAATTTTAATCATCATGATAAGAAATAATTATCAAGAGGTTGGTGTGTATGTCATTTTCAGAATTTCATCTATTATCCGTGTTAGCTCAGGAAATGAATATGAGAAAAGCGGCTGAGCGGTTGTTTGTTTCCCAACCGGCGTTATCTCAGCGTTTACAATCCATAGAAAAGGATTGGGGCTCGAAACTGTTTCTCCGTTCACAAAAAGGACTATCCCTGACGCCTGCAGGAGAAGCGGTGATCCGATTGGCCAATGAAGTGATCGAAAAAGAAGAAAAGGTAAGGGAAAGTATCCAGGCAATGGATCATGAAGTGTATGGCACATTGAAAATAGCCTGCGCCTCGATCGTCGGCCAAAATTGGCTGCCTCAAGTCTTGAAAAAATTCGTCCAAAAATACCCTTATGCCAAAATCTCGCTAATCACCGGCTGGAGCAGTGAGATTTTAAAGTCTTTATATGAGGGGCAAGTGCATATTGGCATCATCAGGGGAGCACCAGATTGGAAAGGAATCAAACAGCACTTATTTACCGATATGCTCTATTTGGTGGATACCGAAATGAAGGAATTGAATCAAGTGTTCGAAACGGACCGCCCGTTCATTCAGTTTAAAAGTGATTCCAATTATTACCAGGAAATCCAGGACTGGTGGCATCGGCAATTTAAAACGACACCAAAAAACACCATAGTCGTCGACCAAATTGAAACATGTAAGCAAATGGTGTTCAATGGAATAGGGTATGCCATTTTGCCGGCCATCACGTTACATGATAAGGATACGAATGTGTTCAAGATCCCGCTTTTGGATGGGCATAACCATTCGATTGAAAGAGATACATGGCTTTGCGGATATGAATCTGCTTTCCAGCTAAAGCAAGTCCAAGCGTTCACTGAAGTGGTGAAGGAACATATTCGTGAACAAGGCATGATATGAATCAGCTAAAGCCAAGATAGGGCCGAATAATAAATTGGAGTGACATTCAGCTTGTCTTGCCAGCAGTTGTCTGGTAAATTTAAGACGAGTAATGATACATATTTAGGAGGTTTTACCCGGAATGAATAAAATGGATGCAAACGAAATTATTTCTTTTATCTCAAATAGTAAAAAATCCACACCAGTCAAGGTATATGTCAAAGGTGATTTGGAAGGCATCGATTTTGGCGCAGCTTCGAAAACCTTCATTACAGGGAATACCGGGGTCGTATTCGGTGAATGGTCTGAAATGGAAGAGGCAATCAAGGCGGCCGGAACGAAAATCGAGGATTATGTAGTAGAAAATGATCGCCGTAATTCTGCCATTCCTTTATTGGATCTAAAAGGAATCAAGGCGCGTATCGAGCCTGGTGCAATAATTCGTGATCAAGTGTCCATCGGGGACAATGCAGTCATCATGATGGGGGCATCAATCAATATTGGCTCCGTCATTGGCGAGGGTACGATGATTGACATGAATGCGATCCTTGGCGGTCGTGCAACCGTTGGGAAAAACTGTCACGTCGGGGCAGGGGCTGTATTAGCAGGTGTCATCGAGCCGCCTTCCGCACAACCGGTCATCTTGGAAGATGATGTGTTGATCGGAGCCAATGCGGTCGTTCTTGAAGGCGTTAAAATCGGCGAGGGATCCGTTGTAGCGGCTGGTGCTGTCGTAACGAAAGACGTTCCTCCATACTCTGTTGCTGCTGGCATTCCGGCTAGGGTCATCAAGCAAATTGATGAAAAAACGAAATCGAAAACAGAGATCATGCAAGAGCTTCGCCAGCTTTAATTTCTTAATAGAATATTGTCTAAAGCGTGGATAATTTTATCCACGCTTTCTGTATAGGGAGGAAAATCGTGTGAAAATAAATCCTTTTGCCGAGATTCGGCGTGAATTGCATCAAATTCCGGAGATTGGATTCAAAGAATTCAAGACACAACAATATCTACTGAATTACATACAAGGTTTACCCTCTGAGCGAATGGAAGTGAAAACTTGGAAAACTGGGATATTCGTCAAAGTGAGGGGAAGGAAACCGCGGAAAATGATTGGCTACAGAGCCGATATAGATGGGTTGCCGATAAAAGAAGAGACGGACTTGCCCTTCGCCTCCACTCATGAGGAGTATATGCATGCATGCGGTCATGATTTTCATATGAGCATCAGTTTGGGTCTATTGACCCATTTTAACGAAAATCCGATCGATGATGACTTACTTTTCATTTTCCAGCCAGCGGAAGAGGGACCTGGCGGCGCCGAGCCGATGCTGAAATCGGAAGCGATGATAGAATGGAAGCCGGATATGATTCTTGCCCTGCATATTGCGCCGGAGTATCCAGTGGGGACGATTGCCGTTAAGGAAGGGCTTTTATTTGCCAATACATCCGAATTATTCATCGAATTAAAAGGCAAAGGCGGACATGCAGCGTACCCTCATGAAACAAGGGACATGGTCATCGCAGCCTGCTCGCTGGTAGGGCAGTTGCAAACCATCGTTTCCCGAAATGTCAATCCGCTTGATTCAGCCGTGATTACAGTCGGAAAAATCACAGGCGGGACGGTGCAAAATGTTATTGCGGAGACAGCGCGCCTGGAAGGTACGATACGCACGCTTAATCCGGAAACGATGATAAAGGTCAAGTCGAGGATAGAAGCGCTTGTGGAGGGCATGAAAGTGGGCTATGAATGCCTTGCAGAGATAGATTATGGGGCGATGTACCATCAAGTATATAATGAAGAAGTATCGACCAAGGAATTCATGGAGTTTACAGAGGCGAGAGCTGATGTTCATCTGCATCGCTGTACGGAAGCGATGACTGGTGAGGATTTTGGGTATATGTTAAAAGAGATACCAGGTTTCATGTTTTGGCTCGGGGTTTCATCGGAATTCGGATTGCACCATTCCAAGTTGAACCCTGATGAAAGGGCAATAGAACTTGCCATCAACCATATTGCCGATTATTTAACGTTCAAAGGGAACGAAGCGTAAAGATTATACGGAACACAGAGCAAAGAAAGATGTTGGAGGGCTTAAAGTGAAAAAAGAATTTGCTGTGATTGGACTTGGTCGCTTCGGCGGCAGTATAGTGAAGACATTAGCTGAAGAAGGATTGGGAGTGTTGGCCATCGATGCTGACGAAGATCGAGTGAATGAATTCGCAAGGATCGCTTCACATGCCGTAGTTGGAGATACGACAGATGAAAATGTGCTGAAAAACTTGGGAATTCGCAATTTCGATCACGTCATTGTAGCCATTGGCGAGAATATTCAGGCGAGTATATTGACAACGCTCATGCTGAAGGAGCTGGGAGTCGGCAATGTTACCGTGAAAGCGCAAAACGATTATCATGAGAAGGTTCTTCGGAAAATCGGGGCCGATTTTGTCGTGCATCCCGAACGTGACATGGGGAGAAGGATCGCCCATAATATCGTTTCCAATAATATCCTCGATTATTTGGAGCTGTCTGATGAACATTCCATCGTCGAAATAGTTGCAAGCCAGAAGATGAACGGAAACTCGATATTTGACCTTGATATCCGTGCCCACTACGGGCTGAATATCGTCGCGATAAAAAGAGGCAATGAAATCAATGTTTCCCCGCAGGCGAACGACTTGATTCATAAAGGGGATATATTGATCGTAATCGGCGCCGATTCCGATATCAACCGTTTTGAAAAGAAGATTGTGGAATAAGAAAGATTCTTGTGACTGACTCAATGGGACGATAAAAAAGCCCAGCCATTCGAATGGCTGGGCTTTTTCTTGTTTATTGAACTTCCATGATGATCGGCAGGATCATCGGACGGCGTTTCGTTTTTTCATAAAGGAATGGAGACAATGTATCCGTTATTTCATTTTTAATTTCAGACCACTGTGTAGTCTTCCGATCCATCACTTTATTCAGATGCTTAGTGATCAAGGATTGGGCATCGCTGATCAGATCTCCTGATTCTCTCATATAAACAAAGCCGCGTGAGATGATGTCAGGACCCGAAGCAATTTTAAATTCCTTCATGTTGATGCTTACTACGACAACCACAAGGCCTTCTTCAGAAAGAATGCGGCGGTCACGTAAAACGATGTTGCCGATATCCCCGATGCCGCTTCCATCGATGTAAACCGAACCAGAAGGGATTTTACCAGCGATTTGTGCGGTATTTTCACTTAAGGAAAGCACCTCACCGTTATCCATGATAAAACAGTTTTCTTCAAGAACTCCGCAATCGACTGCATGGCGGGCATGAAGCTTTTGCATCCGGTATTCGCCGTGGATCGGCATGAAGAATTTTGGCTTGATTAAACGCAGCATTAGCTTTTGTTCCTGCTGTCCGCCATGTCCAGATGTATGGATATCACTCAATGGTCCGGAAATGACTTCTGCACCAGCGCGATATAATTGATTGATCGTTCTGGAAACACTGATCGTGTTACCAGGAATAGGTGAAGAAGAAAATACGACTGTATCCCCAGGAATGATCTGGATTTGTCGGTGTGTCCCATTAGCAATTCTCGAAAGGGCTGCCATTGGTTCACCTTGGCTGCCTGTACAAAGGATGGTGACTTTGTTTGCAGGCATGCGATTTAATTGCTGTACGTCAATGAACGTATCCTTCGGCGCCACAATATAGCCAAGGTCTTGGCCTATTGATATGGCAGAGTCCATGCTGCGGCCAAAAACGGCAATTTTACGCCCATTTGCCACCGCTGCCTCCACCACTTGCTGAAGGCGGTGAATGTTCGACGCGAATGTTGCGAAAATAATCCGGCCGTCCACCTTACGGAAAATGTCTTGAATGGTATCGCCGACACGGCTTTCGGACATAGTGAAATTCTGCACCTCACTATTCGTGCTGTCTGAGAGCAGGCATAATACGCCTTCTTTGCCAATTTCGGCCATCTTTGTCAAATTGGCCGGTTCTCCAACTGGAGTGAAATCGAATTTAAAGTCACCAGTATGAACAATCTGTCCAGGCGGCGTCTTTACAACGATTCCGTAAGAATCCGGGATACTGTGCGTCGTCCTGAAGAAAGAAACGGAAGTCTTCCGGAACTTGATCACTTCATCTTCGCTGATTTCAATCATCGTCGTCTGACGTAAAAGGCCGTGTTCTTCCAATTTGTTGCGAAGCAACCCAAGTGCCAGCTTCCCGCCGTATACCGGGACATTCACTTTTCTAAGTAAATAGGGAATCCCGCCAATATGGTCTTCATGGCCATGCGTGATGAAGACACCTTTAATTTTATCTACATTTTTCTCTAAATAGCTGTAGTCTGGAATCACATAGTCAATACCGAGAAGTTCATCTTCCGGAAATTTAATTCCAGCATCAATGACGATGATCTCGTCTTGAAACTGAACCGCGTATGTGTTCTTACCGATTTCGCCTAAACCGCCCAGGGCGAATACAGCTGTTTGATCATTTTTTACGAATTTCATAAATTATAGCTCCAATACTTTGTAATCTTCATTTTGTTTTTCATAGTCTAGATAGGCTCCGGTTACGGGCAGTACGATTTCTACGTTGTAAGGTTCTTTCTTTAATTTTAGACGAACGTCGCGAACGGATTCACCTTCGACAAACATCGTTTTCGTATTCTCCCTGATGGGAACCTCTGATATGGTTACTTGATAGTATACCTTAAAAACCATTTAAATCTCTCCTCACTTGTGTGCATTGCTTTTTTCATTATATATAAAAACAACAATTTTTACATGTTTTTCAACATCATGTAAAAATAAACCCAGCTCCGCCATGAAAACGGAAGGGGTTTTGCTGAACCAAATATACTAATGTCTGCCAAAGTATATAAAAAATAGATTGCCGGTCCGTTTAGTCCTCTATCCTCTATCCTAACCGTTTTTACTAGGTGTAAAACTTAAATCGGCAAAGAAAGTTTCGGACAGCACGTTTTCAGGCGATTTCAGCTTATCTCGATTACTGGAATGATCAATGTTTTCTTCCCGCCTAAAGCAGCGTTTCAAGAAAGAATAACGGCTCCTATTCAACACGAAATATGTATGGTACCCATTGGTTGGCTGTTACATGGCCAATGGAAAGAATGCTTAACAAGAACTTTACAACAAGGAAGAAGCCCTCCGCAAGTTTTTGAAGGGCTGTCCGAAAAAAATTCGCAAATGGATGACGGCCATGGCAAGAAATGAATGGCGAATCATGCGATGGATTTTTTTCTTAAAAGATCATTCCACTGTTTTACAAGCTTTTTACGAAGCTTTTTTAACATGGCGATCACACTCCCTTAGTATTATTGTATAGGATTATTCAATAATGTAAATATGTCTTTACAAGTACTTGTTCCATTTTTGAAAAAAAGGCCCGAACGACGGCTAAATGAGTTTGTGTGGAAGTAAGGAGAAATATTAAATGGAGGCCGGGTATGTGGACCCTTAACGATAGTATATGCACGTCCCCGAATAAAAAACGTGACTTAGCGTGGAATTTGGCACAGTTACTTGACTTATCTTGATGACAATTATTAAATGGGTACATATTAGAAAAGGATAAATCCGAATGAATTGGAAGTGAATGATTAGTGAAAATCGTATTTTTTGATATTGACGGAACATTGCTGGATCATGACAAAAAATTACCTGCCTCTACGAAAAAGGCGGTTAAGCAGCTGCAGGATAGCGGGGTGTTTGTTGCGATTGCAACAGGAAGGGCTCCGTTCATGTTCGAATCATTGAGGGAAGAACTTGGCATCGATACGTTCGTGAGTTTCAATGGCCAGTATGTCGTTTTTGAAGGGAAAGTGGTTTATAAAAACCCGTTGAGCAAATCAGAGGTAAGGAAGCTCCACGATCATGCTGAGAAAAATGAAATCCCGATCGTCTTCATGAATGAAGAAACGATGAAATCAAGCGTGCCTCATCATGACCGAATCGAAGAGGCCATTAGCACCTTGAAATTCCCCCACCCTGAGCATGTGGCCGATTTTTATGAGGATCATGAAATATATCAGGCATTATTATTTTGCTCCGAAGATGAAGAAACGGATTATGTAGGGAATTATGATGACTTCCATTTCATTAGATGGCATCCTTATTCAACGGATGTACTTCCGTTTGGAGGATCAAAAGCAGAAGGCATAAAAATATTAATGGAAAAAGTCGGGTTCGCGCTCGAAGATGTTTATGCCTTTGGAGATGGGTTAAATGATATTGAAATGCTAAAAGTAGCAGGCTATGGCGTGGCGATGGGGAATGCCGGCCAACTTGTGAAGCAGGAGGCAGACTTTGTAACGAAGGCTGTCGATGAGGATGGAATATTTTTTGGCTTGAAAGAACTTGAACTCATTTAAAAAATAAAAACTCCCGTCGGACAACAGACGGGAGTTTTTCACACAAAAGGATCACCGTTCCACCGCGATCGAATGATCCGGCACGGCATAAGGGTCTTCCTTATTGATGCGATCATAAAACATAATTCCATTCAAATGGTCGATTTCATGCTGAAAGCAAATGGCTGGGATGCCTTTCAGCCGGAGCAGGACCGAATTTCCTTCCAAATCCGTACCTCCAACCGTAATTCTAGCATAACGTGGTACATAGCCTGAAACAGGCCGGTTAACGGAAAGGCAACCTTCTCCTGTAGTCAAGTAGGCTTTCTCCACTGAATGGCTTAGGAGCTTAGGGTTGAAAAGCGCATAGCTGTAAAGTTTATCATCCTTTTCTTTTAAATGAACCGCAATCATTCTTTTAGAAACATTCACCTGAGGTGCGGCCAAGCCAATTCCTGCACGCAGTCCGTAGAGGGCGGCAATATCAGGCTTCTGGCTGTTTTGCACATATTCCATCAAGCTGGCCAAAAGCTGCTTATCGGCATCTGATGCCGGGAGAGGGACCTCCACTGCGACTTTCCTTAAGATAGGATCGTCTTCTTTAACAAAATCATCCATAGTAAGCATCGTTTTTCACCCCCATCGTACTGTCATTGATATGTATAGGGTTATTTTAACAAAAAACATGCCAAAAGTTAATGGAATGATCACAACTATTAATAGCATGGGATAGGAGGCGAACCCTTGGGTAAATCCCTATCCCACCCATTGTTTTATTTTCGAGTTAAGGTCAAAAGAAAAAAGTACATCTTTTTTTGTGAATCAGGGTAAATAGATAACATTTTCGGGTAAAGGTAATAGTAATTATCTGTTTAGCATAAGCAAGCGCCGACGATGATGAGCAGGATGAAAAGGACGATGATCAAGGCGAAGCCGCATCCGAAGCCTCCACCGCCACCACATTGCTCACCATAACCATAGCTGGGTGCAGCTGAAACCGGATAACAACATTCCTGGTTGTAACCTCCATACATAATTTCATACCTCCGTATTTGTATTGTTTTTACTTGTTGACCACTTTGATTTGAAACGGTCCCTACAGCCTATGCAGTAAGGTTTAAAGGGTGTAGGCTAACGCCCAGTAATGAAAAAATCCTGTTATGAATATGGATTGTACGAGGTCTGCTGCTATAACGGAAATTCAAAAGGAATTTAAATCTTCGAAGAACTTATCAGAAGGAGCTGTCTATATTGAAGCGTTTGGGCGCCATTGTTATTTTACTTTTTTCCACTACATTGATCATGTCCGGGTGTTTAAATGGTTCACCAGAGGAAAAAATCCAAAAGATTTTAGAAAAAACGGCAGAAAAGGAAAATGATTTCAACGAACATCAGGAGCCGCTTAATGAATTGGAGAAAAAAGAAAAAGAGCAGTATGAAAAAATTATAAAACTTGGAATGGATGAATATGAACAAATCGTAGAGCTATCAGATGAAGCGACCAAGAATCTCGAACAACGGGAAGCAATTATCGAAAAGGAACAAACTAGTATGCAGAGCTCGAAAGAAGAATTTAAAAAGATGGATGAACAAATAGGTAAGATAGAGGATGAAAAAGTAAAAAAAGAAGCCACTGAAATGGAAAATGTCATGACGGAACGTTATGATACATACGACAGCTTATATGAAGCCTACCGGCAAAGCCTGGATTATGATCGCGAATTATACGACCTGTTCAAAAAAGAAGATTTGAAGATGGATGAACTGCAGGGTCAAATCAAGAAAATCAATACCTCATATGCAAAAGTATTGAAAGCCAATAAGCAATTTAACGCCTTAACGGAAAAATCCAATCAAAAAAAAGAAAGTTTTTATGATCGTTCAGGCATAGAAATGGCTAATTCAACAAAAGAATAAATACTGATGGGCTGTGATTCTCACTCACAGCCCTTTTTTTGCATCAGGCTGAAATCAGGGTGTGCGTGAATATTCAAGGACCTGTACTAAAAAAAATCAAATGTGTAAAATCTAACAGCAGGATCAAATGAAAGCGTTTGAAGATTTTTTCTGAATATTCTTCCAAGTCATGAAAATGCCTTTAGTTCAAGGGATTTTTGAATGGCTGGTATGAGTGAGTGAAGGCAAATGATCCTCATTCTCCCACCCAAAATGAAAGATAGTGCAATTTTAGTGATACAGTAATAAACCCGAAACTAATACAGAGATGCAAATCCTTTGTTGTTCGTACTATGGGTTTGAAAAAATAAGGAACTTCAAGACGTTGACTGATGTTAATTCATCTTGTAAATTAATATTTGGATATCCCTTGTATCATTTTCCTTGATTTTTTTTATGGTACAGACTAAGATTGAAGCATATTAAGCGTATCCACGTTTGAGGGATTGGTCTTAAGGGAAAAATAATTCAATGGATTGTTGAAGAAGCTAAAAAGCAAACTATCTTTGCTTTATAGAAGAATAATCACAAACCTTTTTAATGAAAGGATGAGGTGCCAAATGGCTCAAAAAACTAAACAAGCTAAAATTAATGTTCAGGATCAGCTTAAGAAAGTGGAAGAACAATTTGAAACTTTTCAAATTATAAACGAAGAGGGAGAAGTCGTGAATGAAGCGGCAATGCCTGATTTAAGTGATGAGCAGCTGCAGGAATTAATGCGTCGTATGGTTTATACACGTATCTTGGATCAACGTTCAATCTCATTGAACCGCCAAGGACGGTTAGGATTCTATGCACCGACTGCCGGTCAAGAGGCTTCTCAAATCGCTTCGCAATATGCTTTGGAGAAAGAGGATTTCATTCTTCCCGGCTATCGTGATGTGCCGCAAATCGTTTGGCATGGCCTGCCGTTATGGCAAGCATTCCTATTCTCCCGCGGTCATTTCAAAGGAAATCAAATTCCTGAGGATGTTAATGTCATTTCACCGCAAATCATTATCGGCGCCCAATATATCCAAGCTGCCGGTGTAGCGCTTGGACTGAAAAAACGCGGTAAAAAAGCGGTAGCGATCACTTATACTGGTGATGGCGGAACTTCACAAGGTGACTTCTATGAAGGAATCAACTTTGCAGGTGCATTTAAAGCGCCAGCTATCTTCATCGTGCAAAATAACCGTTTTGCGATTTCAACTCCTGTTGACTTGCAATCCGCAGCGAAAACATTGGCACAAAAGGGTGTGGCTGCAGGTATTCCAGGTATCCAAGTTGATGGAATGGATGCATTGGCCGTTTATACTGCCGTTAAGGAAGCCCGGGAACGTGCCATTAATGGTGAAGGCCCTACATTGATCGAAACATTGACGTACCGTTATGGACCACATACGATGGCTGGAGATGATCCGACACGCTACCGTACTTCCGACATGGATAATGAGTGGGAACTGAAAGATCCATTGGTTCGTTTCCGTAAGTTCTTGGAAAATAAAAAGCTTTGGAATGAAGAGTTAGAGAACGAAACGATAGAAAAAGCTAAAGAAGATATTAAAGAAGCAATCAAAAAGGCAGATGCAGAACCTAAGCAAAAAGTAACTGACCTTATCGAAAACATGTTTGAAGAAATGCCTTACAACCTAAAAGAACAATATGAAATTTATAAAGAGAAGGAGTCGAAGTAAGCCATGGCTCAATTGACGATGATCCAAGCAATTACAGAAGCATTACGTACAGAACTAAAAAATGACGAAAACGTACTCGTTTTTGGAGAAGATGTCGGTCTTAATGGTGGAGTATTCCGTGCAACGGAAAATCTTCAAAAAGAATTCGGCGAAGATCGTGTGTTTGACACTCCCCTTGCCGAATCTGGAATCGGTGGATTAGCGGTCGGTCTTTCTTTACAAGGTTTCCGTCCTGTTCCTGAAATTCAATTCTTCGGATTTATATATGAAGTAATGGACTCCGTAAGCGGTCAGCTTGCTCGTATGCGCTACCGTTCAGGCGGACGTTACAGTGCGCCTGTTACGATTCGTTCACCATTCGGAGGGGGAGTGCATACTCCGGAAATGCATGCGGATAGCTTAGAAGGTTTAATGGCCCAGCAACCAGGGTTAAAGGTAGTTATCCCTTCAACTCCTTACGATGCAAAAGGCTTATTGATTTCGGCAATTCGTGATAACGATCCTGTCATTTTCCTTGAGCACATGAAATTGTACCGCTCGTTCCGTCAGGAAGTGCCTGAAGAAGAGTATACAATTCCGTTAGGAAAAGCGGATGTGAAAAGAGAAGGAACGGATTTATCCATCATAACTTACGGTGCGATGGTACAAGAATCCATCAAGGCAGCGGAAGAATTGGCCAAGGATGGTCATTCTGTCGAGGTTGTCGACTTAAGGACTGTATCTCCACTTGATATTGACACGATCATTGCTTCTGTAGAAAAAACGGGACGCGCCATCGTTGTTCAAGAAGCACAAAAACAAGCTGGTATAGCAGCGAATGTTGTTGCAGAGATTAACGAACGTGCCATCTTAAGCTTGGATGCTCCTGTATTGCGAGTGGCAGCTGCTGATACGGTATTCCCGTTCTCTCAAGCTGAAACAGTATGGCTCCCTAATTATAAAGACATTATGGAAACGGCGACTAAAGTCTTAACGTTTTAACTTAATCTTGAGTAACGCGAAAGAAAGTGCTTGCTTGAGAAAGAATTAGCATGAATGAAATGCAAGATAAAGGACTTTATTCGAAGCACTAAGTATGATTTAATATAGGAGGTTGAACTCAGTGGCATTCCAATTTAGACTCCCAGATATCGGAGAAGGTATACACGAAGGTGAAATAGTGAAATGGTTTGTAAAACCAGGAGATAAGATTCAAGAAGATGACGTGCTTTGCGAGGTTCAAAACGATAAAGCCGTTGTAGAAATTCCATCACCTGTTGAAGGTACCGTGGAAGAAATCCTTGTTGAAGAAGGAACGGTTGCCGTTGTTGGTGATGTTCTTGTAAAATTCGATGCTCCAGGATATGAAAATCTTCAGTTCAAAGGGGATCATGGAGACGAAGAGAAGGCTGAAGGCGATAAGGATACGGAGGCTCAGGTTCAAGCTACTGCTGAAGCTGGACAAGAAGTCAAGAAAGAGGCTGCACCGGATCAAGCCAATAGTGCAGAAACGGGCGCAGGAGCACAGCCACAGGTTGAGGTGGATCCTTCACGTCGTATCATCGCCATGCCTTCTGTTAGGAAATATGCACGCGAACAAGGGGTAAACATTCGTGAGGTCGCTGGTTCCGGGGATAACGGCCGCATCATGAAAGAAGACATCGATGCTTTCAAAAATGGCAAATCCGCTCCACAGCAGCCAGCAGCTGAAAGTGAAGCTTCACAACAACAAGGTGAAAAGGAAACGACTGAAAAAGCTAAAGTGTCCATTCCAGAAGGTCAATATCCTGAAACTCGCGAGAAAATGAGCGGCATGAGAAAAGCGATCGCTAAAGCGATGGTTAAATCCAAGCAGACAGCTCCACATGTAACATTGATGGATGAAGTCGATGTGACGTTACTCGTCGCTCACCGCAAGAAATTCAAGGATGTTGCCGCTGCAAAAGGAATTAAGCTTACATTCCTTCCTTATGTTGTTAAAGCGTTAACAAGTGCATTGCGTGAATTCCCTATGCTTAACACATCATTTGATGATGAGGCTAGTGAGATTATCCATAAACACTATTACAATATCGGAATTGCGGCAGATACAGACAAAGGCTTGCTCGTTCCGGTTGTTAAAGATGCAGATCGTAAATCACCTTTTGCTATTTCACAAGAAATCAATGAATTAGCCACAAAAGCTCGTGATGGAAAATTGGCACCTAACGAAATGAAAGGTGCATCATGCTCGATCACGAATATCGGTTCAGCAGGCGGCCAATGGTTCACACCTGTAATCAATCACCCAGAAGTTGCCATTCTAGGTATTGGACGCATTGCCGAAAAAGCAATTGTACGCGACGGGGAAATTATCGCCGCTCCAGTTCTGGCATTATCACTGAGCTTTGATCACCGCATGATTGATGGAGCTACTGCTCAAAATGCATTGAATCATATCAAAAAGTTATTGAACGACCCAGAATTATTGTTAATGGAGGCGTAAATAATGGTTGTAGGAGATTTTCCAATCGAAACAGATACTTTAGTGATCGGTTCAGGCCCAGGGGGATATGTTGCAGCAATTCGTGCAGCACAGCTTGGACAAAAAGTTACGGTCGTTGAAAAAGGAACAATCGGCGGAGTTTGTTTGAATGTAGGCTGTATTCCATCGAAAGCTTTAATTTCGGCGGGACACCGTTTCCATGAAGCTCAGCATTCAGAAGACATGGGGATCTTTGCAGAAAAAGTTTCTGTTGATTTTTCTAAAGTACAAGCTTGGAAAGGTACTGTTGTCAAAAAATTAACGGGCGGCGTCAGCGGCCTGCTAAAAGGAAATAACGTGGAAGTTGTAACAGGCGAAGCGTATTTCGTTGATGAAAACAGCATCCGTGTTATGAATGAAGACTCAGCCCAAACATATACATTTAAAAACGCGATCATCGCCACTGGTTCATCACCAATCGAGATTCCGTCATTTAAATATACGAAACGCGTAATTAACTCTACTGGTGCCCTTGCTTTGGATGAAGTTCCAAAATCAATGGTAGTAATCGGCGGAGGTTACATCGGTACGGAGCTTGGCGGAGCATTCGCAAGCTTTGGCACTAAAGTGACGATTCTTGAAGGCACGGAAGAAATTCTTTCAGCTGGTTTCGAAAAACAAATGGCAGCACTTGTTAAACGTAACCTTAAAAATAAAGGTGCTGAAATTGTTACGAAAGCAAATGCCAAAGGCGTGGAAGAAACCGAAACAGGCGTAACCGTTACTTATGAAGCAAAAGGCGAAGAGAAAAAAGTCGAAGCTGATTACGTATTGGTTACTGTGGGACGTCGTCCTAATACTGCCGAAATCGGTCTTGAGCAAGTCGGAATCAAAATGACGGATCGCGGTTTGATCGAAACGGATAAACAATGCCGTACAAGCGTGAAAAACATCTATGCGATCGGTGATATCGTTTCTGGACCTCAATTGGCTCATAAAGCTTCTTATGAAGGTAAAATTGCAGCCGAAGCCATTGCTGGACATTCATCAGAAATCGACTACCTTGCCATTCCGGCTGTTGTATTCTCTGAACCGGAACTTGCATCTGTCGGCTATAATGAAAAAGAAGCGAAGGAAGCTGGAATTGAAGCGCTTGCTTCCAAGTTCCCATTCGCTGCAAATGGACGTGCTCTATCTTTAAACAATACTGATGGATTTGTGAAGCTTATCACTCGCAAAGAAGATGGATTGGTTATTGGAGCACAAATCGCAGGGCCGAACGCATCTGATATGATCGCGGAACTTGGCTTGGCCATCGAAGCAGGAATGACTGCCGAAGATATCGCGATGACGATCCACGCGCACCCAACTTTAGGGGAAATTACAATGGAAGCTGCGGAAGTGGCCCTTGGAACTCCTATTCATATCATTAAGTAATTTTATCCGATAGTAGCGTGCTGCCCTTGCAGCACGCTTTTTTCATTGGATTCGGCCATGAAAAAGGAATGTACCCGCCAATTCGAGATTTTCTTTACACTATTTAAATGAAAAGGACAAAATGGGCATAAGCTATATAAAGGGCTTTTTACTTTTTTTCTCCAAAAGGTTTGAATATGGTAAAAGAGGATAAAAAATAAGATGGGCAATGTGCGAATATAAAGTTATTGCTCATGACATGAGTAGGCCTGATGTATTCATTTGAAAATGGGGTGGATCACTTGAAAAATTATCTGGTAATCCTCTTTCAACTAATCGTATGGAGCGGCTATACACTGGTTGAATGGCTTTCTGTTAATGATCGGTTTGTCTTCAAGGTATTCATGTTTTTGGTCTTTTCATATTTGGCCATTTACATTGGTAAAATGATTTTGAAATCCAATAAGCGAACCATGCTTATAACTGTGATCAGCCTATTATGCTACGGGCTGTTACAAATCCTTTTGGAGACCTTAGTACCCGTTTATTGAATTTTCGCAGGGCCTGCAAAGACACAAAAAAACACGGAGGTATCATGTTCAACAAAGTTTTAGTTTTGTTAGCGAGTGTAGCCATTTTATTGATCGCTTGTACTGGCCAAGATCCCGATCACGCGGAAAAAGAAAAGAATAAAAGCGTGGAAACGGCAGCGTCCGTCCGAGATGAAAGCCAGCAAGAGAAAAAAGAACAAGAAGAATCACCCAAGACGAATGCGGAAGAGAAAGTTAAGGCAGAATACCGGGTCAATAAAGATACTTGGTCATTTGAACCGATAGGGGACGCAGATCCGAAGGTTGTCTTGTTGACATTTGATGATGCTCCTGATAAATATTCGCTAGAAATAGCCAAAACCCTTCATCGGCTTAAGGTTCCAGCGATATTTTTCGTCAATGGCCATTTTCTTGAAAATGATGAAAATAAAGCGATGTTGAAAGAAATTCATGATCTAGGTTTTCCCATCGGCAACCATACATATTCCCATGTGAATTTAAAAGAATTGACCGAAAAGGAACAAGAGAGGGAAATCGTTAAACTGAATAATTTGGTTGAGGGCATTATCGGGGAACGCCCTAAGTATTTCAGGGCGCCGTTTGGTTCGAATACCGATCATTCAAGAAAAGTTGCTGAGGAAGAAAAAATGTTGGTGATGAATTGGACATATGGATATGATTGGGAAAAGGAATATCAGGACAAAAAGGCCTTAACAGAAATCATGTTGAATAGTCCTTATTTAGGAAATGGTGCGAACCTTCTAATGCATGACCGAAAATGGACGAGTGAAGCGATTGAGGAGATCGTGAAAGGTTTTCAAAAGAAAGGCTATAAGATGCTTGATCCTGACTCGATTGAGACACCTGCATGAGCTGGCTTTCAGCTTTTGCAGGTTTTTTCATTTTCTTGGATAGAAGTACATCACGCGATTATTAAAGAGGTGAAGCTGCGCCTTTAATTTTTTTGCGAGGAACTTGCATAATTCATTTGCTTTCCCTTTATCCCCGAAGGTTGCTGTTTCCGGAAGGGTGAATTGGATATAAGATTGGATTCGTTCCAGTCCGTCTTCATCCTTAATCACTTCCTGGTCTACACCGATCAAGATCATATGGTAACGATCTTCTTTGGCTTGGAGATATATGGCTTTGTCTTTCATTTTTTCAGGTTCCCTCATTTCATAAGGAAAAGCTTTCTTATCGTAGTCCCAATCCAGTTGCTTTCCTGTTTTTGCCGTGATCATTTGATAATAGGTCAGCAATTCCTTTACATCCTCGATGGTAACGGTCGCTTTGACTGATTCGGGAACTAGCTTGATATACGCATTTTCTGCCATTTGGATCCCCCTTATTCGATCAGTTTTACTATTATATTAGCATTTTTTGGTTGATTTATATACTTATCTATATGTATATTTAAAAGTAAAATTACTTCCCCCCTTTTTTTGGAAAGAAAGGGAGGGCGAATCTTTCAATGGTATAAACTGCTGCTCATGCGATGCTCATTGCTTTACCAGCAGGATTGGCATACCCGTATAAACATTCCCTGATCCAATAAAATGATTATGTCATACTTTTTAGCTTGATATTATAAATGTGTTATATTATAATTCATTTAAAGCGGTTACATTAATGGAATGTTGCATACAATATAGAGGAAGGGGTTGTAAAAATGGGAACTATCGTATGTCAAACTTGCAATAGCACGATTGAACATTTTGAAGATGAAAAAGTAAGTGTACTTTATACACACAATCACAACTGCCAAAGCTGTGATACAGCTGCCTCTCAGGAATAATACCGAAAACCTTCGATGAGATTAATAGAATTCAAGAGTGCTCCACGACTTTATGGTCTGGAGCACTTTTTTTGAACAACCGATAGGCTGCTGCGCCATTTTAATGCTGACTATATGAAAAAAACCAGGGCGGTCACCCGCTCTGGTTTGTGTATGCAATCAGTTCTTTATGATGCGTAAATATTTTATTTCTGGATCCTCTGGACCTTGAACAGGCAGGCCCGCCTCGATGTTTTTTTGGATATAACTGATATTATCTTCCGTAATCAGTTCACCAGGAATAAAGATCGGGATGCCCGGCGGATATACCATGATGAATTCAGCACTGATTTTTCCGACGGATTCCTCGATCGGCACCACTACGGTTTCGGCATAAAATGCCTCCCTTGGCGATAGGGCAAGCGGTGGTGTATCAGGAAGGAGCACTTCGATTTTTTCATGTTCAGCCGCCATTTCCTTAAACTCATCCGAAAGGTCCTTCAAGGCAGCGATCAGAAGATCCGCTTCCGTTTTGGAGTCTCCTGGTGTAATCAGGCAAAGGATATTATACAAATCGGAAAGCTCCACTTCGATATTATGCTTCTCACGTAGCCATTTCTCGACGTCGTATCCGGTAATGTTCAATTCCTTGATGGAAATGATCAGTTTTGTAGGGTCATAGCTAAAGGCAGCCTTGCTTCCGAGAATTTCGCTGCCGACACAGTATAGATAAGGGATCTCATTTACGGCCTCCCTGATGTACCCTGCAAGATTGATGGCCTCTTCGATCATTTGCCTGCCTACGGTCGCCAGCTGCCTCCTAGCCGTGTCCAGGGAAGCTAGAAGGATGTAGGAGGTTGAGGTGGTAGTGAGCATGCTTAAAATCGCTTGAACTCGATTTGCGGAAACCAATCCATCTCTCACATTTAAAATCGAACTTCCTGTCAGCGAGCCACCAAGTTTATGGACACTCGTTGCGGCCATATCCGCTCCAGCCTGCATGGCTGACATGGGCAAGTCCTCATGGAAGTGGATATGGACTCCGTGTGCTTCATCAACGAGGACAGGGATTTCGTAGGAATGGGCAATTTCGACGATTTTTTGCAAATCAGCTGAAATGCCGAAATAGGTAGGATTGATTACAAGCAATCCTTTTGCATCACTATGCTCTTTTAACGTTTTTTCAACGGCATCTAGGGTGATACCGTGTGAAATGCCCAGATCTTTATCTATCTCAGGGTTGATGAAAACGGGAACGGCTCCGGAAAAGACAATCGCAGACATGACGGATTTATGTACGTTCCTTGGTACGATGATTTTATCCCCAGGACCGCATACCGTCATGACCATCGTCATGATAGCTCCGCTTGTTCCTTGAACGGAAAAGAACGTGTGATCGGCCCCGAAAGCTTGGGCAGCCAGATCTTGTGCTTGTTTAATGATCCCTTTTGGCTGATGGAGATCATCGAGCGGAGCGATATTGATTAAATCTATGGATAATGCATTTTCTCCAATGAATTCACGGAAATCGGCGTCCATTCCTTTTCCTTTTTTATGACCTGGAATATGGAATTGAACGGGATTTTTTTTGGCATGCTGCAATAAGGCAGTGTATAAGGGTGTTTCATTCTGTGACAATTCTTTGTGGCCCCTTTTCAATATAGTAGGTACAAATATGGGGGAGAAAGACTCCCTTTCTATAATGATCGAATGTTTCTCCGATTTTGCAACCATATGAATGGTCAGGTAGCTATGGAAAAACATAAAACAAATGAATTATAGCACGTCTTATAATAAATGCCTAGCATGAGTTTACCGTTCTGACATGAAAAATCATCTTGTTCCTCGAATGACCGGGGAAGAAATAATCGCGAATATCGTTAATGAACCAGTCTTTCCCATGAAGCTGGATTGTGTCGAATGTAAAAATTGAATGGTTAAACAATATTTGCCATAATGAACATGTACGTTCATATCATACATAAAAAGGGAGTGGGGAGTTTGAATTGGAAGACGCGTGTGACAGATTTGCTAGGAATACAATACCCGATTGTACAAGGAGGGTTGGCTCATTTAGCTTATGCGGAACTGGCAGCGGCCGTTTCAAATGCAGGGGGGCTGGGGCAGGTAACGGCGATGTCCTTGGACAGCCCAAAGCAATTGGTCGATGAAATAAGGAGAACGAAGGAATTGACCGATAAACCGTTTGGCGTGAATTTTGCAATTGGGCAGCATGGAAGACCTTATGAGCATATGCTTGAAGCAGCCATGGAGCAAGGAATTGCAGCTGTTTCCGTAACGGGCGGCAACCCTGGGCCCTTTCTTGATTGCGTCAAGGACACTTCGGTGAAAAAACTTGTGCTTGTTGCAGCGACAAGGCAAGCGGTGAAGGCGGAACAGCTTGGTGCAGATGCAGTTATGGTGGTTGGCCAGGAGGGGGGCGGACATTTAGGACGGACGGATATCGGTACCGCTGTTTTGATTCCTCAAGTTGTGGATGCCGTGAAGATTCCGGTCATTGCTTCTGGCGGCTTTGGTGATGGACGAGGTTTGATGGCAGCGATGGCACTTGGGGCGGAAGGGATCGAGATGGGAACCAGGTTCATTGCAGTCAAGGAGTGTATACATGCACATGAATTATATAAAAAAGCCTTGGTTTCCGGTACGGAAAATGATACCGTTGTCATTAAGCGGTCCATCGGTGCACCGGCCCGGGTGATAGCAAATGGTTGGACGAGTAAAATTCTTGAAATTGAAAAAGAAAACGGTGGATATGAGCAATTGAAGGATTACATAAGCGGAAAAGCGAATCAGCGCTATATCCATGATGGTATGGAAGAAGAAGGATATGCTTGGGCAGGACAAGTGATGGGTCTGATCCATGATGTTCCGGCGACAGCTGAGCTGTTCAGCCGGATCATCGGCCAAGCTGAGGAAATTCGCTCGAAATGGGCATACTGAAGGTGGATGGTCTCCCCCGACAACATGAAAAAACGATCTAGAAGGAGCGTGTTTAAGGTATGGATTATCAGTATCCAATGGACCTTGATTGGTCAACGGACGAAATAGTCGATGTAATTAAATTTTTCGAAGCGGTGGAAAAAGCTTATGAGAGCAAAATCCAGAAGGAAGCGTTCATGAAGGCTTACCGAAGATTCAAGGCAATCGTTCCAGGTAAGGCGGATGAAAAGAACTATACGGATGAGTTCGAGGCGGTCAGTACCTATTCTGCGTATCAAGTCATTAAGAAGGCTAAGGGACTTGAGGACGGCGACTGGGTTAAAATGAAATAATAATTTGAAAACTTTATTGACTTACTGAAAAGATTGTTTTAACATAATAACCAAGAAAAAGATAAAGGCAGTGACGAAGAAAAGTACCTTAATGCAGTTCCGCAGAGAGCCAGTGGTTGCTGAAAACTGGTGAACGAATTTAAGCGAATGGACTTCCGAGCCCCAAACCGAAACGGATGGACGGAGTAGGCTTTGGCGATTATCTCATCGTTAATGGAGATAGGCATGGAATGAATCATGCCGTAAAGTGAGCTAATTTAGCTAATTAAGGTGGTACCACGGGTTCCTCGTCCTTTGGATGAAGGGCCTTTTTGCGTTTTTTCGAAAAAATGATACTTAAATCTATGATTAAGAGTAGTAATCTTTTTAGATTCGTCACAGAGAGCCGGCATAGGTGGAAACCGGTACGATATAAAAGGATGAATGGACTTATGAGTGGTTTCTTGAAATAAGTAGGGAAACCCGGCTTCCTCCGTTAAAGGGTTTGGCAGGAAATATTTCCTGCTTGAGAGGGAAAAATGATTTATTTTTCCAACTTGAGGTGGCACCGCGGTATCCCGTCCTCTGCAGACACATTTTTGTGTTTGCAGGGGATTTTTTTGTGGATTTTAATTCGGTTGAGGCAGAAGCGCCATATACCCAAAAAGGGCACGGCAATCGAGTTCACATGATCGAATAAGAATTTGGAGGGGATTTTTGATGAAAGATTTGAATGAAAAGAAGATGCTTCGCTTCAAAATGGAAACCATTGAAGGCGATATTCATACACCCATTGCCATATTTCAGAAATTAGCAGGGCAACAAAGGTTTTTATTGGAGAGTTCGAATTCCCATCATGATGATGGACGTTACTCGTACTTAGGCTCAAATCCGTATTTGGAGGTAACGTCACTTGCTGGCCGCGTTTATGTGAACGATTTTGAGACGGGTGGTCAAAGCGTCAAGAACATCAACATCATCGAGTTTCTGAAAAGGGAATTGTTGGTGGAGATAGGGGACGCCCCGGTTAACATTCCGCCATTTAATGGGGGAGCGATCGGATATATGGGGTATGATGTCATTCGCTTATTTGAAAATATAGGTCCGGTGCCTCCCGATTCTCTGCAAATGCCGGATGCCCATTTTCTTTTTTATAAGGAATTATATATATTCGATCATGTGCTTCAGAAGATACACCTGTTGACTGCGGAGGAAGAAAGTGAAAAAAGTCTGTTGCGGATGAAGGATACAATCAACCAGGCAAACCTACCATCAAAGGAAATATCGTCGGAATATTTGGAATTCGACTCGAATTTCACCCAGGAAGAATTCGAGCAGATGGTACGCGAAGTGAAAGAGGCGATTGTGGCAGGTGAGGTGTTTCAAGTGGTTCTATCGCAAAGGTTTAAAGCGGACTTTGATGGAAAGCCTTTCGATGCATACCGCCGTCTGCGTTTAGCCAATCCCTCCCCATATATGTTTTATATAGAATTTGGTGATTATACCATCATAGGATCTTCTCCGGAAAGCTTAATCAGTGTTTCATCTGGAGTCGTCCATGTTAACCCGATTGCCGGCACAAGGCCAAGAGGAAAAACGGATGAAGAAGATAAAGGCTTTGAAAGAAGCCTGCTGATGGATGAAAAGGAACTTGCCGAACATAGGATGCTTGTTGATTTGGGAAGGAATGATCTTGGGCGGGTATGTGAAATAGGATCGATCCACCTTACCGAAGAAATGGAAATTCAAAGATATCAGCACGTGATGCATATTGCTTCGAAGGTCAGCGGAAAGCTTAGAGAAGGATTTACGAGTTTGGATGCATTGTCTGTCTGCCTTCCTGCCGGGACTGTTTCAGGCGCCCCTAAGATTCGGGCGATGGAGCTGATCAATGAACTGGAGAATTGCAAACGCGGGGTGTATTCCGGCTCCATAGGTTACATGGGCTTCGGAGGGGATCTGGATATGGCTTTGGCTATTAGGACGATGATCATTAAAGGCGGTAAGGCCTATGTACAGGCAGGTGCGGGAATCGTCTATGATTCAGATCCAAAAACGGAATATGAAGAAACACAAAATAAGGCACGGGCGCTAATGGAGGTACATGGAAAATGATTTTACTAATTGATAACTACGACTCGTTCACCTATAACCTTTATCAATATTTAGGGGAAGTGGAGAAAGACATCATCGTAAAAAGGAATGACGAAATAACCATAGCCGAAATCGAGGAACTGAACCCAATGGCAATCGTTATTTCCCCTGGCCCTGGACGGCCGGAAGATGCTGGTATCAGCATCGAAATCATCCTTCATTTTTATAAGAAGGTTCCGCTTTTGGGCATTTGTCTCGGGCACCAAGCGATCGGTGCAGCTTTTGGTGCGAATGTGGTTGGGGCACAACATATCATGCACGGGAAAACATCGGTTATCGAGCATGATGGATCAGGGGTATTTGCCAATCAGGATGTGCAATTTCCGGTCATGCGTTACCACTCCCTAGTGGTGGAGAGAGGAAGCCTGCCAAAAGAATTGAACGTTACGGCAGCAGCACTGGATGATGGGGAGATCATGGCATTGCAGCATGATGAGTTCCCATTATACGGTCTGCAGTTCCATCCTGAGTCCATCGGGACGAAAATCGGCAAGGAATTATTGCATGAATTTTACGAGATTGCCGGGAATTTTCAGTTGGAAAAGAAACAATCCATTTTATAAATTCAAAAAACGACTGGGGGAGTTAGCGGTGAAGGAATATTTAGCAAAGTTAGCAGAGCGTCAGACATTGACGGAAGATGAGATGAGCAGAGCAGCCCAAGCGTTATTTTCTAAAGATATCACCGAAAGCGAAATGGCAGCTTTCATCATTGCCCTGAAAGCGAAAGGGGAAACGGCAGGAGAAATAGCAAGCCTTGTTAAAGTCATGAGAAAGGAAGCAAGGAGCGTCCAAACAAGCTCGGTTAATGTAATGGATAATTGCGGTACTGGGGGGGATGGGTCTAAAAGCTTCAATATAAGTACGGCATCGGCCTTCGTAATTGCTGGAGCAGGAGTCAAGGTTGCCAAACATGGCAACCGCAGCATTTCAAGCAGAACGGGCAGTGCGGATGTACTGGAAGAGCTGGGAGTTAATTTGTCCTTGGAGCCTGAGATGCTGAAGGAGGTATTGGAGGAAAACGGGATAGCGTTTCTGTTCGCTCCATCCGTCCACCCTAATATTGCACGGATCATGAAAGTGCGAAAAGAATTGAAAATCCCGACAATCTTCAATCTAATCGGGCCCTTGACCAATCCAGTCCAACTTGAAACCCAATTATTGGGGATCAATCGTCGCGATATGCTCGAGCTATTTGCAGATGTGCTCCATAAA
Organism: Peribacillus sp. FSL E2-0218; assembly: GCF_037992945.1. Classification (NCBI taxonomy): domain Bacteria; kingdom Bacillati; phylum Bacillota; class Bacilli; order Caryophanales; family Bacillaceae; genus Peribacillus; species Peribacillus sp. FSL E2-0218. Next base: position 1,563,056 of record NZ_CP150304.1, read on the forward strand.
TTAGGCAGAACACGCGCTATTGTCATAAATGGCGCCGGATTCATGGATGAAGCAAGTCTTCAGGGAGAGAATTCGCTCGTGCTGTTGGAGCGAGGGGATATCATTCCGTTTACCCTTCATCCCGAGGAGGTGAATCTGCCCGTATACGATAACGAAAAGATCAGGGGCGGCGATGCCAAACAGAATGCCGATATCATGCTGCGCTTGTTGAGAGGGGAAAAAGGGGCCTACCGTGATACCGTTTTATTGAATGCCGGCCTGGGTTTATACGCACATGGCACGGCAGCAACGATCAAGAAAGGAATTTCCTTGGCCAAGGAAAGCCTGGATAGTGGCTCCGCTCTTTCGAAATTGGAAAATTTGATTGCTTACGGCAATAGAAATAAGGTGGTCTTGTAATGGAAAATATCTTAACGGAAATCATCGAACAGAAAAAAGTCGAAGTCGCAAAATTAAAGGAAACAGGTTTAGATGAATCAGTTATGATCGACGTGGTCAGGCCGTCTCTCGTGCAAACGTTGAAAACTGCGAAGACCATCGCTGTCATTGCCGAAATCAAACGGGCCTCCCCTTCGAAAGGGAATATTAAGATGGATGTAAATCCGATCGAGCAGGCGCTGTCCTATGAAAGTGGCGGTGCGGCAGCGATATCCGTATTAACGGATGAAGCATTCTTCAAAGGGTCGATCGCGGATTTAAGGTCGGTGAGCGAAGCCATAAAAATTCCAAGGCTGTGCAAAGATTTCATCATCGATGAGATTCAGATCGATCGTGCCTATCGGGCTGGTGCGACCATCATTCTATTAATTGTGGCAGCACTTTCCCAAGATCGGCTTCATGAGTTATATCAATATGCAAAAAATAAAGGGCTGGATGTGTTAACCGAAATTCATGATGAAGCTGAATTGGAACGAGCTCTTGAAATGAATGCAGAACTTATCGGGATCAACAATCGGAACTTGAAAACATTCAAAGTGGATTTGGCTGTCACGGAGCGATTGGCGAAACGGCTTGATCCAAAGCGCCACCTCATCATCAGCGAAAGTGGAATCAAGACAAAAGAAGACGTATTGCGAGTGAAGAAGGCTGGTGCGGTGGGGATTCTGGTCGGCGAAACACTGATGACCTCAGCGAATCTTCCCAATACCATGGCAGAACTGCAAATGAGCCTATAAGGAGATTGCTATGTTAGTAAAAATATGTGGGATAAAGACATTGGCTGCTGCCCAAGAAGCCGTAAAATACGGAGCGGATTTAATTGGGTTCATTTTTGCAGAAAGCAGCAGGAAAGTAGCTCCTGAATTGGTCGGTGAATTCGGATTGAAGCTGCCGGGTCATGTTAAAAAAGTCGGAGTGTTTGCCAACCAGACCGAGCAAGAAGTAATAAGGATTGCTGAAGTGGCAGGGTTGGATTTTATTCAGCTGCATGGCGATGAGTCGGCCAGCTTCGCTCGCAGGATGCCGCTCCCGGTAATCAAGGCTTTTGCCATCCGCTCAGAAACAGATCTTGAAAAGCTTCAGGAGTACCCAGCTGAATTTTTATTGGTGGATCTTCCTAAGGGATCTTCTGGCAAGGGTCTGACTTTGGATTGGGATATGATCGGCGAAGCGATGTTACCTCGCAGGAAACTGATCCTTGCAGGCGGTCTGACTCCTGAAAATGTGGGGAACGCAATTAGTGCCGTTTCACCAATCGCCGTGGATGTGGCAAGTGGGGTAGAAACAAATGGATTAAAAGATTCGCTGAAAATGAAAGCATTTATTAATGAGGCGAAATATACAGCCGGAAAAGGGGAATGAAAAGATGACTACTTATACACAGCCTGATCGAACAGGACATTTTGGAGCTTACGGGGGCAGGTTCGTTCCGGAAACGTTAATGGCCGCGATAACGGAACTTGAGGAAGTATATGATCGATCCAAAAAAGATCCCGAATTCCAAAAGCAGCTGAGCTATTACTTGAAGCAGTATATCGGTCGCGAAACTCCTCTCTATTATGCGGAGAATCTTACGAAACTGGCTGGCGGTGCCGATATTTATCTGAAGCGTGAGGACTTGAACCATACCGGAGCACACAAAATCAATAATACGATCGGCCAGGCGTTACTGACTCAGAAAATGGGCAAGAAAAAAGTGATTGCCGAGACGGGTGCAGGGCAACATGGAGTGGCGACTGCGACAGTTTGCGCTTTGCTGAAGCTGGAGTGCATCATCTTCATGGGAGAAGAAGATATCAGGAGGCAGAAACTGAATGTGTTTCGGATGGAGCTATTAGGCGCCAAGGTCGTATCCGTATCACAAGGAAGCGGGACACTGAAGGATGCAGTTAATGAAGCCCTGCGTTATTGGGTAGCTAATGTGGACGACACCCATTACATAATGGGGTCCGTTCTTGGTCCGCACCCTTTTCCGGTAATTGTTCGCGATTTTCAAAGTGTGATAGGCAAGGAAACGAAGCGCCAATATTTGGAGGAAAACCACACCCTGCCAGATGCCGTAGTCGCATGCATAGGCGGGGGCAGCAATGCGATGGGAATGTTTTATCCGTTCATTGAAGATGAAACGGTCGAATTATATGGAGTGGAAGCGGCAGGTCATGGACTTGATACACATTTACATGCTTCCAGCCTGACGAAAGGGAAGCCAGGTGTGCTGCACGGTGCATTCATGTATGTTTTACAGAACGAAGACGGGCAGATCCAGGAGGCGCATTCGATTTCAGCAGGGCTGGATTATCCGGGGGTGGGTCCGGAACATAGTTTCCTAAAAGATACCAAGCGAGTGGAATATACCTCTGTTACAGATGATGAAGCCTTGGAAGCGCTGATGCTGCTATCAAGGGAAGAAGGGATAATTCCTGCTTTGGAAAGTTCACATGCCATTTCCTATGGTTTGAAACTTGCCAAGGAAATGGGTAAAGGTACAGGATTGGTGATTTGCTTATCTGGCCGTGGCGATAAGGATGTAGAAACGGTTCAATCGTTAATAGGGGGCAGTGAACATGAATAAATTAACAAAGGCGCTTGAAGAATGTAGGATTAAGCAGGAAAAAGCGTTCATTCCTTATATAATGGCAGGCGATGGCGGTCTAGAACGTTTGAAGAGCCAGCTTCTTTTCCTTGAAAATAGCGGAGCGACAGCCGTGGAGCTAGGTATACCATTCTCTGACCCTGTTGCGGATGGACCGGTCATCCAGCAGGCTGGCATCCGTTCCTTGGAGAATGGCACCACTTTAAGGGATGTACTGAAAAAAGTGAAGGAAATCAAAAATGAGGTGAAGATCCCCATCATCTTAATGGGCTATTCCAATTCGCTCATGGCCTATGGTCTTAAAGAATTTACCGAAGATTGCCTTAGTGCGGGAATTTCCGGATGTATCATTCCGGATGTGCCAATTGAAGAAGAAGCGGTGTTTTCCTCTATCAAAATGGCAGGAATCGTGCTTATCAGGCTCGTGACACTCACCTCCTCGAAAGAGCGCATCACAGAGATTACAGCAGGGGCAGAGGGCTTTATTTATGCAGTTACAGTCAAAGGCATCACTGGTACCCGTGACACTTTTGCAGGTGAACTGGGGGACTACCTCAAGAAGGTGAAGGAGCTTAGTCCCGTTCCTGTTCTTGCTGGTTTTGGCATTTCGACCCCAGAACATGTCCGGGATACGATCAAGTCCTGCGATGGGGTCATTGTCGGCAGCAAGATCATAGAATGCTTCGAATCAGGTAAGCAAGATCAAATTAATGAACTGATACAAGCGAGCAAAGATTTAGTTCGAAAATAAAGAAAAAGGGTTCCGGAATTAAAAATTTTGGAACCCTTTTGGATTTTCGAGAATAACCCTACGGCCCGCTATGTAAGGCCAAACAAGGACCGTGTGTTTGGGCTAGGGAGATGAATGCTTAGACTGTTGCTTTTCCAAAGCGGGCATAAAAAAAATACCCCCTTAATTGTTAGTTTGGTACCTAACAGTTACGGGGCAGTTCAACTCATTTTTCATCGGGTTCGCATACAGACTGGTGAAGCAAGCGACCGCTCTCCTTTTCATTTGCAGCAAGATTGGCGAGTGTTCCATAATCCCATGTCGAATGATGATTCATCGTGTTTAATTTAATTTATATAAGGGTAAAAGATGTTCAAACGCATCTTGAATGGTCTTCATGAAATCATCTTCATTCATTTTAATGGCATCATCACGTGAAATTCTTATGCCGCATAGGATTTCAGCTTTCTTTACAGTTTGCAGCCGGTGGAACATAGAGTTCAAATCTTCTATGTCTAAACCTTCATGAGGAATGACATCAGGTTTTGTATGATCCATCGACCAAACATAATGAGATGGAATGCTTTTGATCAAACGGTCCGCCTGTTGCTCCAGTTTCTTTCCGATTTCCATTTTATTCGGGGCTTCATAAATGACGGCGTACCAAATGAACATATGGGTTTCCCACAGCCCAATTTGAAAATGCGGCATCATTTTATATCCTCTGCTGTTTGCAGCGAAAGCTACCCATGTATCTTTAGGAGGATTCACAGTCCGTCTAGCATGCTTTGCCACATGAGGGTACATTTCATCCCCCGTCATCACGGAAAGCTGTTGGGAAAAATGCTCGCCAAGAGCTTGTAGTTTTGGTTGGATTCGATCTTTTAAAGCATCCATGCGTTGTTCCAATCCATCAATCGTGAAAACGTTAAAATCATCTGCCGTGAATCTTGCTCTATTCATTATCATCTCTCCTACTGTGTCATTTGCACATATTGTAGCATAATTAAAAGTGAAAATTAATTAATACGATTATGGGGCGTCACCGCAAAATTCCTTCTAGGTTAAAACACAAATTAGTTGCTATTTGTTGTAGGAAGACATATGATAAACTATAAATAAATTCAGAAAATTAGGTTAATTGAAGGGAGAATGTTAATTATGAAACAAGTCATGAACCAAGCATTAAAGGCTAAAGAAGTTGAAAGACATAGAGCTGCAGTGTTAAGAATGGAAATGGACTATGAATTAGCAACCCTTTTTGAAGCGATTGGTGAAGAGAATGATCAAATGCGGTCACAATGCAAGCAAAGGCTTGAACGGATCCGGTTGGAATTGTTGAAGTTAAAAGCATTGTAAGAAGCTTGTCCGCAAGGATCATGAAGGAGAATGACTGAAGGAAATGAATCAATTTCAATACAAGGAATTTCATTATAGATGAACGGACACTTATTTTATTTAAAAAATAATGTGTCCGTTTTTCATTCGAAGTCCAAACTAAAAAATGGGGGCGCCCGACGTTTCCCTGCTTTCGTTAGGATTATCAAAAATGTAAGATGTTAAAAACTTGAAGACAAACTATATTTGCTTTAATCTTTATAGGAGGATCATTCTAATGTAGTTTCTGATCATAAAGGACGGGGATATTATAATGGCATCGGTAAAGGAAATGGATACATATGCAAAATTATGGATGAAGGAAGCGGGAGCGAGGCTAAGGGCTTCCTTTAATACCAAATTGGATATTGAAATGAAAACGAACCCTAATGATTTGGTTACAAATATGGATAAGGGGATCGAAAAGTTTTTTTGCGACAAGATTGGTGAGGTCTTCCCTGATCACCGGATTTTTGGGGAAGAGGGAATGGGCAATGATATAAAGGATTTAAAGGGGACAGTGTGGATTATTGACCCGATTGACGGGACATTGAACTTCATTCATCAACAGAGGGATTTTGCCATTTCTCTTGGGGTTTATGTGGATGGCATCGGAAAAATCGGCATGGTCTATGACGTCGTTAGTGATGAATTATATCATGTGATCAAGGGACAGGGAGCATACATGGATGATCAACGCCTTCCTTCGCTCGAGCCGGCAACGGTAAATAGGTCCATAGTTTCCATTAATGCAAGCTGGGTGACGGAAAACCGCAGGATAGACCCGCGTCTTTTAGCGCCGCTCGTCCGGGATGCACGAGGAACCCGTTCGTATGGTTCGGCAGCATTGGAGCTTGCCTTCGTGGCTGCTGGAAGGATTGATGCCTATATAACGATGAGGCTCATGCCATGGGATTTTGCCGGAGGAGTGTTACTTATAGAGGAAGTGGGCGGAGAAGTAAGCAATATCAAGGGCGGCAAGTTGAATTATATAGAAGGTGATTCCCTTTTCGTTTCCAAGCCGGGACTGCACAAAGAAGTATTCGATAAATACTTATCAGGTAACTCCGGTCTTTGATGTCGGATTGGCCTTATTGTAATAATTAACAAAAAAAACTCGCTGTTTCAGCGAGTTTTTTATATTATAACTTTCCTGCTTCGCGTAATTTTTTCTTCTGAGTGAATCCAAACCCCATTAAACCGCAAAGGACAACGATTGCAGCCAATATCCCAATCAAGCTTTTTTCAGCAATGAAGATGCCGATGGAGCCAATACTGGATGTTGCCAATATCGCTAATATTAAGAAATTCCATTTAATATTCATACTATCACCCCTAATATGTCTATTGTACATAATTTCTGTATTTGTTTCTAGTATGTTTGTGATATAATATGTAAGTTAATACTAGTGATACGTTATACACAAACTTTTTTAGGAGTGAATTTTTTGAAATTAAGAGAAAATATTCGTAATATAGCCATCATTGCCCACGTTGACCATGGTAAAACAACGTTAGTGGATCAGTTGCTTAAGCAATCTGGTACTTTCCGTGAAAACGAACATGTGGAAGAGCGTGCGATGGACTCTAATGCGATTGAAAAAGAACGCGGAATTACGATTCTTGCGAAAAATACAGCAGTACAATACCAAGATACACGGATTAACATTTTGGATACACCGGGTCATGCCGACTTCGGCGGTGAAGTGGAACGGATCATGAAAATGGTCGATGGCGTTTTGCTTGTCGTTGACGCCTATGAAGGTTGCATGCCGCAAACTCGTTTTGTTTTGAAAAAAGCTTTGGAGCAAAAAATCACGCCAATCGTTGTCGTGAACAAAATCGATAAAGATTCTGCACGTCCAGATGAAGTGGTTGATGAAGTAATCGACTTATTCATTGAATTGGGAGCCGAAGAAGAACAGTTGGAATTCCCGGTTGTCTTCACTTCAGGTATTGCTGGTACAGCAAGCTTGGATTCCGATCCTGCCAAACAAGAAAAAGACATGACACCACTATTCGAAACGATCGTTGAAACGATCCCTGCACCAATCGATAACTCAGAGGAACCGCTTCAATTCCAAGTGGCTTTACTTGACTATAATGATTATGTAGGCCGTATCGGTGTTGGCCGTGTATTCCGCGGTAAAATGCATGTAGGACAGCAAGTTTCATTAATGAAGCTTGATGGGAAGGTTAAACAATTCCGTGTAACGAAAATCTTTGGTTATATCGGCTTGAAGAAAGTTGAGATCCAAGAAGCTGTTGCCGGTGACTTGATTGCCGTTTCTGGTATGGAAGATATTAACGTAGGGGAAACGGTTTGTCCGGTCGAACATCCTGACGCGCTTCCAATCCTACGTATTGACGAGCCAACATTACAAATGACATTCCTTGTCAATAACAGCCCATTCGCAGGACGCGAAGGGAAATTCGTTACAGCGCGTAAAATCGAAGAGCGCTTGAAAAGCCAATTGCAAACGGACGTCAGCTTAAGAGTCGAAAACACCGATTCTCCGGATGTTTGGGTTGTTTCAGGCCGTGGAGAGCTTCACCTTTCCATCTTGATTGAAAACATGAGACGTGAAGGATACGAGCTGCAAGTTTCTAAACCGGAAGTTATCGTTCGCTTGATTGATGGTGTCCGTTGTGAACCGGTTGAACGCGTTCAGATTGATGTACCTGAAGAACACACAGGTTCTATCATGGAATCCATGGGAGCACGTAAAGGTGAATTGTTGGATATGATCAATAGCGGAAGCGGTCAAGTCCGTTTACTGTTCACGATTCCAGCTCGCGGATTGATCGGTTATTCAACCGAGTTCTTAACGATCACTCGCGGATATGGCATCATGAACCACTCGTTTGACAGCTACCAGCCAATGGCACAAGGCCAAGTCGGCGGAAGACGTCAAGGTGTACTTGTTTCCATGGAATCAGGAAAAACTACACAATATGGTACGATGCAAGTAGAAGACCGCGGTGTTATTTTCGTTGAGCCGGGTACGGATATTTATGAAGGCATGATCGTCGGGGAACATAACCGTGATAGCGATTTGACTGTAAATATCGTTAAAGCGAAACAAATGACGAATATGCGTTCAGCGAATAAAGACCAAACTTCTTCCATGAAAAAACCGAGAATCCTGTCTCTTGAGGAAGCTTTGGAATACTTGAACGATGATGAGTACTGTGAGGTAACTCCGGAATCCATCCGCCTTCGTAAAAAGATCCTTGATAAAAACGAGCGTGAAAGAGCGGCTAAAAGGAAAAAAGTTGCTGTTGAAGAAAAATAAATAGCAAGAGGAGGAGAATAGATTGGATATCCAAGAGCGATTATCATTTTTTGCAGCATTGTACAGAGTGGATGAGAATCCTGAAGCAGGAATGTGGTATTTGTATTTAACGGTCTTAGGATTGTGCATCCTTGTCTATCAGTTAGGTTTTGCCAAAAAGTTACCTTTGCTAAAAAATGTGGTCATTTATGCAGTAATGGCACTTGGATGTACCCTTCTTTCTTTCTTTGCGGTGTTTCTTCCTATGGGGGAAGCCTTGGTCATCGCATCTCTTGTTCTTGGGATTTATAGAATCCGTCTTCATAATTCCAAAAAAGAAGAACGGGCATAACCTGATGAAATCATTACAGGATGCTTTATACAATTGGTTGACAATAAAAGTTGTCTGTGATGCAAGACCTGATGATACTGCTGCGCGCGAAACCGAAATGTTTTTCATGCAGTTGTTGAAAGACGATCATCGAGTGAACATTGATTCGGTTTCACGATCAGAGCCTTTTTACTTCGTCGAGTATACAATGGATGAAGAAACGAAAAAGCAGCGTTTCCCAATCGAATTGATTGATATCATGTTAGATCAAATTCAGCTCGAACCAGAAAAGTATAAAAATATCGAGTAATGATAAAAAGAACCGTGCGAATTTCGTACGGTTCTTTTTATATGGCTTTTGGGAGGGAAAGTGCGTAAAACAGGTGCAGGAATGCCCACAAACTGAAGGCGGTCATATCAGAAGGCAGGACAGCGCCTGTCAAGGACCATGCCGCTAATGGAAAGTACAGAATGACCGCAGGGATGATCGTCAGGAATGCAAGCAGGTATGTATTCCAGCCCCTGAAGAGTTTTAACGGAACGACGATTTGGACATAACCATAAGTAATCGCTAACGAGAATAGCAGATGGAATAAGAACAATGACTCCTCACCCCAGGGAACGGTGCCGATGACAGGAAGGAAATCCACATTCAGTAAAAGCGTATACACTTTTATTCCAGAAAGCATTTCAACCCACTTCATAACCAATCCAAGGACAATCCCATTAAGGAGACCGATCACAACGGTTCTATACCTGCGATTACCATTCATCTTCCGTTTTGATTGTACGGTAAAGCCTGAAGTTCCCCGTTGCAATCCGTTCATTCGTACGCTTTTCTATGCGTTGATTGCATGTATTGCACATATAGGTATGTATAGGCCGATTACGGAGTTTCTTTGCTTCTGGACTATCGTCAGGGATTGATTCGATTTGATCGCATATTACACATTTAACCTTCATATCATTTGAACCTCACTTCAATTCGAATATGCTTTTAAGTATACCAATATTTTAATGGTAAAACGAGGATAAAGTGCAAGCGTACCTTGAACGTGAAACGTTTTTTGGCGCAAGGCCAGCCATAAAACAAAAACCCGAAGAATTGCTTCGGGTTAGTAAACTCATTCCATATGGTGATTGGATTGATCATTTTGCTCTTTATCCAGCTCTTTTCTTTCCTGATTATCATTCAGCTTATTCTTTTCCCTGTCAATCGTTTTTGATGGTATGGGTGTCAAAATATCACCCGGAACCTCAGGGATTACTCTGCTTGTGATGTCAGCCAGTTCATTCAAGATCCCTCTTACTGGTTTACCGTTTTTAATATCCTTTGCTACTTCCCGGATCCGTTCGTTTAAATCCGGATCGGCGACGATGATGGCACTTGCACCGTCAGGATCATGCTTTAACGTTTCACCGACCGAATATTTAATCGACCCTACCTGTGAACGCTCAATGTCCTGATCAATATCTATCCCTACTATCGCATATTTGCCGAGAACCACTGCAGTGGCATCATTCACTTCAGGAATGGACTTAGCCAAACCAGTGAGCCTTTTTGCCGTTTGCTGCCCGGTATCTCTGTCCGCTTCCTGGATGGTCGAGTTATTGACTTTCGTTATATGGTTTTTTGCAGGATCTTCCGACGCTTGATTTTTATTATCCATTGAACATCCCGCCATCAAGAGCATGGCAGAAAGCGATAAAATGATTTTTTGCAAGATATGGCCCCCCTTAAAGTATTTCGTTAGTTACAGCCTGTCCACACCGGCTATTTCTAATGCATATAGGCATAAATTTCAGCAGACAATGATATGTTCCGCGTTATGTGATGATATCTTTACAGGAAGTTTTCTTTATAGTCTGTAAATGTTCTTCTATCTTTATGCAAAGGAACATATATTTTATCAACAGTCTCGTCCGCTACATAACTGCTGAGTGTAGTAAATGGTAAGGCATATCCTAAAGAGCAGGCAGGAGGCGTCATATTGGGAAATAAAATCTATGTTTTAGATACGAATGTCCTGTTGCAGGATCCGTATTCGATTTATTCATTTCAAGATAATGAAGTGGTCATTCCAGCAGTCGTCTTGGAAGAATTGGATTCGAAAAAAAGGTATATGGATGAAATAGGAAGAAATGCCAGACAAGTATCGAAGCTGATCGATAGCTTCCGCGAAAAAGGGAAGCTTCATCTGAGCATCCCCCTTCATAATGGAGGAAGCTTAAGAATTGAACTCAATCACCGATCATTCCATGAGCTTCAGGAAATTTTTGTCGAGAAAACGAACGATAACAGAATATTGGCCGTTGCCAAAAATTTATCATTGGAAGAGGAGACGAAAGAAGACGGCAAAACCGTCATCCTTGTAAGCAAAGATACCCTTGTAAGGGTGAAAGCCGATGCGATCGGGCTTGAAGCAGAGGATTTTTTAAATGATCGCGTCGTTGAATTGGACCATATATACGGTGGGCATAAAGAAGTGTTCGTCGCGATTGATAATCTGAATAAGTTTTATGAAAAAAGTTTTCTGCCACTTGAAGAACTGACAAAAGATACGTATCATCCCAATCAGTTCCTGTTGATGAAGGACACGCTGGGGAGTTCAGCTTCCGCGATTGGCATAGTGGATGAGAACTGCAGGTTCGTTAAGAAATTGGTATATGAAGGTGAGCATATTTGGGGAATCAAGCCAAGGAATGTCCAGCAGACGATGGCCCTTGATTTGTTGCTTCGTTCCGATATCCAGCTGGTGACGCTGATAGGGAAAGCGGGAACAGGGAAAACATTATTGGCATTGGCGACAGGCTTGATGCAGACGGAGGATCTGTCACAATATAAGAAACTTTTGGTTGCCAGGCCGATCGTCCCCGTAGGCAAGGATATTGGATATCTCCCTGGAGAAAAAGAAGAGAAGCTACGACCTTGGATGCAGCCTATTTTTGATAATCTGCAATATTTGTTCAATACGAAAAAACCGGGTGAATTGGATGCCATTTTAGCGGGCATGAGTTCGATTGAGGTCGAGGCATTGACGTATATAAGGGGGAGGAGCATCCCTGATCAATTCATCATCATCGATGAAGCGCAAAATCTAACGAAGCATGAGGTTAAGACAATCTTGACGAGAGTAGGGGAGCGGAGCAAAATTGTCTTGATGGGGGATCCCGAGCAAATAGATCATCCTTATTTAGATGAATACAATAATGGCTTGACCTATGTGGTGGAAAAATTCAAGACAGAGCGCATAGCCGGACATGTTAAATTAATTAAAGGGGAACGGTCAGGATTGGCCCAACTCGCCGCCACGCTATTATAAAGGAATAGGCAAGCGGGGGAAGCCCCCCCTTGCCTATTCCTTTAAGGCTTTATGACCATTCAGCCACTATTTTATGGTGAAAGACCGAACATTCTTAATCGGATCTTCGAGATTGGAGGCATCCCCAAAATAAATTTCCATCGGGCCGCCCTCTGTTACTTTAAGGGGCTTGCCATCCTTGGAAAAACCAAGGAAAAATTGAAGAGCCGTTTCCAGAGGGAACGTAAATTCTTTATCTGCAGTTGTAACCATGACTTCCGTTACCCCGTTTTCAGGTTCGGCATTTTTCAAAAAAGGTTCGAACGGGATGCCAAAAGTCCCTTCCATCAGTCTTTGCTTTTCGAATTTCCGTTCCGTCTTCAATGTAGGAGGCATGGTTGCTCCTTCTTGTATTTCTTTTTGCCAATGCTTGGAGGCATTGATCGTATACTCTTCCAATTCATTGACTTCTGCTCTGTCAGCGTGGAAATATGTATCGATTTCAACTTTACGGTCATCAAAAATCCAGACACCGGGATCTAGCGTTATAGGATATTTCACTTTTCCATTTATAAACACGATGGGTTCCAAATATCTCATTCCTTTCTGTTGCTCTTAAGTAATTATAATCAATATTAAATGAAATGTCACATCATCAAGGATGTCGATTATTATCGTTGGCTTCGTATAAGTAACGGAGAGATGGATGTGACGTTCAGGCGGGAAATTGTTTGTCAATGTCCTTGCTTTTTCACAAAACTAAAGGTAGAATTTAAAGATAAGATATAATCGCTCTGAGCGGGGGGATTTAACATGGCATCTGATATGCTTGTCAATCATCGAGAAAAAGCTTATGCTTTATTAAAAGCAGATGCTGACAAGATTCTAAAACTGATTAAAGTTCAAATGGAGAATCTCACTATGCCTCAATGTCCTTTATATGAAGAGGTACTGGATACTCAAATGTTCGGCCTATCACGGGAAATCGATTTTGCCGTCCGTTTGGGCTTGGTAGAGGATACCGAGGGTAAATCCCTTTTGGAAACACTCGAACAGGAATTGTCAGTTTTGCATGAAGCATCATTGAAAAAATAATAGATAAAACATACTAACTCAAACAAATCTCGATGATTGTTTGAGTTTTTTATTTGTGTACAATCGGGTTTAATAGTGCTATACTTTTTTTGAATGTTACATACTAATTACCGAAATAGCTCAATAGGGGGGCTTTTTTTTACGACCAGAATACGTAGGTTACGTGCATTTTTATGTAAAGCAAAAATTCCCGATTGGCACTCCTTCGAAATGGCTTCCACGAAAAAAGCATGCTTAATTCCTTGTTTTTGCATATGAATATACATAATTTTTTATTTTTTTATTGTATTCAGTTTATTTTAGTATTATGGTTATATTAATTGATTCCAAGTCCAACTGATTCTTTTTGATAATATATTATAATAGCTTAATATTCTGTTACTAAATGCTAGGGGTTATTTATCATTTGTGATAAGATACGTGAAAATAAAATCTAAAAATATATCGAAATAATTACAACGGCGATAGAATAGGTGTTATCTGATCGTTCTCCCCGCAGTGAGGGAATAACTTTGTGAATAAAAAGTGGTGTATTCATCACGCTTTTTTTCTATATATTCTATAAAAATACATATTGATTAGGGTGGTAGCAATGGGTAAACGTATAGAAAAAGTACTGGCGGCAAACCGTGGAGAAATTGCGATTCGGATTTTCAGGGCATGTACGGAACTGGATATTCATACAGTTGCAATCTATTCAAAGGAAGATTATGGTTCTTATCACCGTTATAAAGCGGATGAAGCCTACCTGGTCGGAGAAGGCAAAAAGCCGATTGATGCATACTTGGATATTGAAGGCATCATCGAAATCGCCAAAATGAGCGGTGTCGACGCGATTCATCCTGGTTATGGTTTCCTGTCTGAAAATATTGAATTTGCCAAACGGTGTGAAGAAGAGGGCATAATCTTCATAGGGCCGGAATTAAGACATCTTGATATGTTTGGTGACAAAGTTAAAGCAAGAACACAAGCGGAACTAGCCAATATACCGGTCATTCCTGGCAGCGAGGGCCCAGTGTCCAGCGTGGAAGAAGTCAAGGCATTTGGTGAACAATACGGTTTTCCCATTATTATCAAAGCTTCTTTAGGCGGCGGCGGGCGCGGAATGCGGATTGTCGGGAAAATCGAAGAAGTGGAAGAAGCATATGATCGTGCAAAATCAGAAGCCAAGGCAGCCTTTGGCAATGATGAAGTGTATGTAGAACGATTCATCCAAAATCCAAAACACATCGAGGTTCAGATCCTCGCTGATACGCATGGAAATATCGTCCATCTATATGAACGTGACTGTTCGGTCCAGAGGAGGCATCAAAAAGTTGTCGAAGTGGCACCTTCCGTTTCCCTCACGGATCAATTAAGGGAAGAGATTTGCGAGGCAGCAGTCAAATTGGCGAAAAATATTGACTATGTGAATGCCGGTACGGTCGAATTTCTTGTCGCCAATGGAGAATTCTACTTCATTGAAGTGAATCCAAGGGTTCAGGTTGAACATACGATCACGGAAATGATTACCGGTATCGATATCGTCCAATCGCAAATCATGATTGCCGAAGGACATGATCTTCACGGCAAAAAGATCGGAATTCCCGAACAAGCAGGAATAAAAACTCATGGGTACGCCATCCAATCACGGGTGACGACTGAGGATCCTTTGAATAACTTCATGCCCGATACCGGCAAGATGATGGTATACCGTTCAGGTGGGGGTTTTGGTGTTCGACTGGATGCGGGGAATGGATTCCAGGGAGCGGTTATCACGCCTTACTACGATTCCCTTCTTGTTAAACTCTCAACACATGCGCTTTCATTCGAGCAGGCAGCCTCTAAAATGGTACGTAACCTTAAGGAGTTCAGGATCCGCGGGATTAAAACGAATATTCCCTTCCTTGAAAATGTTGTAAAACATGAAAAATTCATAACTGGCGAATACGATACATCCTTCATTGATTCAACTCCGGAGCTTTTCAGCTTCCCGGTCAGGAAAGACCGCGGGACAAAAATGCTTTCGTATATCGGAAATGTCACCGTAAATGGTTTCCCAGGCGTCGAGAAGAAGAAAAAGCCTGTTTTCGACCCAGCCCCAATTCCTAATGTTGCTGGTTTGCCGCTTCTTTCCGGCACAAAAAGCATCCTTGAACAAAAAGGCGCAGATGGGCTCGTTAACTGGATTAAAGAGCAAAATGAGGTATTGATCACTGATACCACGTTCCGTGATGCCCATCAATCCTTATTGGCGACGAGAGTCAGGTCGAAAGATATCCTTGATATCGCCGAACCAACAGCAAAACTCCTTCCCGAATTATTTTCAATGGAAATGTGGGGCGGGGCAACGTTTGATGTAGCCTACCGATTCCTGAAAGAAGATCCATGGGACAGGCTGTTAAGCTTCAGGAAAAAGGCGCCGAATGTCCTTTTGCAAATGCTATTGCGGGCTTCGAATGCAGTAGGTTATAAAAACTACCCTGATAATGTCATTCGTGAATTCGTGGAAAAATCAGCGGATGCAGGGATCGATGTTTTCCGGATCTTCGATAGCTTAAATTGGGTCAAGGGTATGGAAGTGGCGATCGATGCAGTCCGTCAATCAGGTAAAATTGCGGAAGCGGCCATTTGTTATACAGGTGATTTGAATGACCCATCGAGAAGTAAATACAATATCGACTACTATAAAAACATGGCAATGGAATTGGAGCATGCCGGTGCCCATATTCTTGCGATCAAGGACATGGCCGGTCTCCTGAAGCCGGATGCCGCGTACCGTCTTGTTTCGGAATTGAAAGCAACGACATCGCTGCCGATTCACCTTCACACACATGATACAAGCGGAAATGGGATATACATGTATGCCAAAGCGATTGAAGCGGGTGTGGATATCGTTGATACGGCGATTGGCTCTTTAGCCGGGCTGACATCACAGCCAAGCGTGCAAACCCTTCATTATGCACTGGAAGGATCAAGCAGGCAGCCTAAATTGGAAGTAGATGCACTAGAGCGTTTAGGAGAATACTGGGGAGAAGTCCGGAAATTCTATAATGACTTCGAGAGCGGCATGAATGCCCCTCATACGGAAGTGTACAAACACGAGATGCCAGGAGGCCAATACAGTAATCTGCAGCAACAGGCTAAAGCTGTGGGACTAGGAGAACGCTGGCATGAAGTGAAAGAGATGTATCAGCGAGTGAATGCGATGTTCGGTGATATCGTTAAAGTTACTCCTTCTTCCAAAGTGGTGGGGGACATGGCTTTATTCATGGTGCAAAATAACCTATCCGAAGAAGATGTCCTGACGAAAGGCAAATCCATTGATTTCCCTGATTCGGTTATCGAGTTATTCGAGGGTTACTTGGGGCAGCCGGTTGGCGGTTTTCCGAAAGAGCTTCAGGAAGTTATCCTAAAAGGTAAGAAACCGATAACCGTAAGACCTGGAGAATTGTTGGAGGAAGTGGACTTCGGTGCCCTTAAAGAAGAACTATTCAAGGAATTGGGCCGGGCTGTCACGGATTTCGACGTGCTCGCATATGCCTTATATCCAAAAGTGTTCTTGGATTATAATAAAACCATCGAGCTGTTTGGCGATGTTTCCAATCTTGATACCGCGACTTTCTTGTATGGAATGCGATTGGGAGAAGAAATCGAGGTCGAAATTGAAAAGGGAAAAACCCTTATCGTTAAATTGGTATCAATCGGCCAACCATTGGCTGATGGAACACGGGTTGTGTACTTCGAGTTGAACGGTCAATCGCGTGAAGTGATCATAAAGGATGAAAACATAAAATCATCCGTTATCTCAAAAATGAAGGCTGATCCAAAAAATAAAGAACAAATCGGTGCGACGATGCCAGGTACGGTCATTCGTGCCGTCGTAGAAAAAGGCGATCAAGTCAAGCAGGGTGATCACCTGATCATTACCGAAGCGATGAAAATGGAAACCACCGTCCAAGCACCATTCTCTGGAACCATTAAAAATATCTATGTGAAGGATGGAGAAGCGATCAGCACAGGGGATTTATTGATTGAAATAACCAAGTAGTACCGCTGGCTGTGGCTCTGCAAATGAATGGGGGCATTAATGGGTAGGCTTGAGCCTTCAAGCTTCCCTATGCCCCTATATAGGCAAATTAGGGCCATCATATGCATGGATGAAATAGAAAACCACCAATCTAAAATGATTGGTGGTTTTTAAGTCTGTAGATACTCTGGTGAATAATGGAGAGTATCTCTTTTTTTTGCTTTGCCTTTCGAACGCTCCCTTTACATTTCAGGCCTTGTTTTGAGCCAAGTTCGCCCCAATGCCTCCAATAGAACCACATACCCATTCCAATCTTAGGGGGAGCATGACTATGTATACGATGCACCTTCTTCTAATGCTTCAAATCCAATGAAAAAAGGAAGGCAATGATGTCGCATTCCCTTCCTTTTTTTGCTTTGCACACTATATTATTGATTGAACAATCAGATATTAACGAGCGGGTAACGTCGGCGTTATATCGTGTTCATTATGCACGTTGACTGTGTTTGGGGAGCTCCCTTTCAGCTTGGCTAAAGCATTTTTCTTGCTTCTGGATGTCAGCAGCATCAAATAGCTCATGACACCAAAAAAGCAGGCGATGAACAAGGCGTGCGATAATGCGATGTATAGGTTCTGCCTTGAGAAAATGATGAATGCACCGGCGGTAACTTGCAGAAAAACAAGAATGAATGCAGCAATCCATCCGCCGTATATCACTTTTTGATTTTTGTAATATTTATGTGCAATATAAGTCACATAAGATACCCACAGGAATATCGTGCCGGCGATTGCGCGGTGCCCCATTTGAACCCATTCATATAGATTGGAGGGGAGCGCGGGGCTGTCATTAATGCATAAAGGCCAATCCTTACAAATCAGGCTGGATTCCGTATGCCTTACAAGGGCCCCCGTATACACGACAAATAGACTGAAAGCCAATACTCCGGTGATATGGAATTTCATCCGTTTATCAACGATAAGTTTTTCGGCTTCGAACTTCTTGTCCACTTCAAAAATCAACAGCGTCAATAAAAAGACGGATGCGAAGGAAATCAGCGATATGCCAAAATGGAGGGCGAGAACAAAATCGGATTGCGACCAAAGGACGGCAGCGGCTCCTATCAACCCTTGCAGCAACAGGAAGCTAAAAGAAAGGACGGATAAAAAACGCGCTTCCCGAATATGGCCAATTTCCCGCCAAGACATATACGACAATAATAAAACCAAGAAACCTCCTGCACCTGAAACGAGGCGATGGGAAAGCTCAATGACCAATTCAAGCGTGATTTTGTCAGGAATCAGCTGGCCGTTGCACAATGGCCAGGACCTGCCGCATCCCATTCCGGAATCCGTCTTGGTGACTAGAGCTCCACCCAGTAAGATGAATAGCATTACAATCGTAGTTAAAACAGCAAACCATTTAAGAGACGATTTCACTAGTAGTCCCACCTTCTTCTCTGTAGCCAAGTTATTTTGTTCCATAGTATCAATAATAGCATAAAATATTTCACAAATATTTGTCGAACTTCCTCGATCTTACACAAAATAGTATGATTTTACAAGTTCGGTTAATATTATGGTCCGTGAATTAAAATGCCCGAAATAGTTGAAAGTTACATAAGACTTTGATAGAAATAAAGGGAGTGTAAACCTTCAAGTAGGTGCAAAATAGAGATAGAGCCTAGGGGATGATGATAATGACGTACGATCCAAGTTCTGATGGGAAATCTGGCAGCTGCTTACGAAAGCAGTGAAAGGTATGGAGACACAAATTGGTCAAAAAATATCCAAAAATTTTTCACAAAAGCTTCCAAAAATGTGTTTTAATATATTGGAGAAATGATTTTACTAAATTTTACTGTTGATAAGCATGATATGAAGAATAATAGCTCTCGATGCATTCCATTGACTACAGTCATTGGTAAATAATTTACTTTTTGTTTTACGCTTCCTTGGTTACAAATATCGAAAAGTATGAAATAATGTTCCTATAGCATATGTAAGTATTTTTTTTGCATTTGCGTCTGTGTTTAATGATTTAAAGGAGGAAAACAAATGTCAGAAACAAGGGGTTTGTCAGAAGCTGTCATGAAGGACAGTAAAGCCGCCCTTCAATCGGATATACCGGAAACAACAGCTTGGAAGGACTTTCTCGCTCTTATAAAAGTGGGGATTGTCAATTCAAATATAATAACAGCTTTTACCGGTGTATGGTTAGCCCTTCATTTTTCGGGGCTAAGCTTTTTAAGTAATCTTGATGTAGTATTTTATACACTTGCCGGATCCGCGCTCATCATGGCGGGATCGTGCAGTTTCAATAATTATTATGACCGGGATATAGATCATTTAATGGAAAGAACGAAAAACCGGCCAACGGTAACCGGAAAAGTTCAGCCTTCGAAGGTTTTGGCGTTAAGCTTCGGCTTAATCGCTGCAGGGTTGATTTTACTGGCCTTGACTAATATGACCACGGCCTTGCTTGGTGCATTTGGCGTCTTCGCCTATGTTGTTTTATATACCATGGTATTTAAACGGAGATTCGTATCCAATACGATCATAGGCAGCATATCGGGAGCGGTTCCTCCGCTTATTGGCTGGGCTGCCGTCGATCCGGGCCTTGATACGATCGCTTGGGTTTTGTTTGCGATCATGTTCCTATGGCAGCCGCCCCATTTCTATGCACTTGCGATGAGGCGTGTCGAAGAGTATCGTGCAGCGGGTGTTCCAATGCTTCCGGTCGTAAAGGGGTTCAAGGCTGCAAAACGATCAATTATGTTATGGATCATCTGTTTAATGTTCATTCCTTTCTTCCTGATTCCATTAGGAATTCCTCTAGTCATTTTGGCAGCTTTATTAAGTACAGGCTGGCTTATTTTGGGAATTAACGGGTATAGAAAGAAAGATGATGTTAAATGGGCAACATCCATGTTTGTATATTCTCTAAATTATATGACCATTTTATTTGTAGCGATGGTTATTGTCACACTTATCTAGTTTGGTTAAATGAGCTGTGGCCTGTTCCTATACAGGCCGCAGCTCACCAATACATATTGCATTAACCGCCATACATACATATTAACGGAAAAGTTTTTCAGCAGGGTCTTCATAAGAGCGGTTACATGAATCATCGTAAAAAAATCCTTAGATTAGGGATTCTTTCTTTTTTAGAAATTGACATAGAGAGAATATTCGCAATTGCGCCCATTTTTTATTTTGTTAGAAAATTTTGACGAAAGAGGGGGTTTCTGAAGCTATGAAAAAAAGGCTGCACAAATGGCGCCTGTTTGCTCTGCTGGGTATTGTAGGGCTTGTCCTTTCGGGCTGCGGCGAACCATATCTATCCGCACTGAGGCCAGCTGGCGATGTTGCACAATCTCAGTTTGACTTACTGATATTGAGTACACTAATCATGGTATTGGTTATTATTGTAGTGATTGTTTTGTTCGTTGTAGTTTTACTGCGCTTCCGTCGGAAGAAAGGCGACGAAACAATACCGAAACAAATTGAAGGAAGTCATAAACTCGAAATCATCTGGACTGTCATTCCTATCCTTCTTTTAATTGTTCTGGCTGTACCAACCGTCGTCACGACCTTCGACCTGGCTGACACAAAGGCGATGGATAAGAAAGATAAGGATGGAAAAACGAAGGATGCGCTCGTGGTGAATGTTAGGGCTAACCTTTATTGGTGGGAGTTTGAATATCCAGACCTAGGCGTTGTAACAAGTCAGGATTTGGTTGTCCCAACCGATCAAAAAGTCTATTTCAATCTGACTGCTTCGGATGTCAAGCATTCATTCTGGATACCGGCCGCCGGCGGGAAAATGGATACGAATACGGATGGAGTCAATAAGTTTTACTTAGAATTCGATAGTAAAAAAGCAGAAGATTCTAATAATTTATTTTACGGGAAATGTGCTGAGCTTTGCGGTCCTTCCCACGCATTGATGGATTTCAAGGTTGTCCCGAAGTCAAAAAGCGACTTTGAAGCATGGGCAAAAGATATGAAATCCGTAAAGGAACCTGTCGTGGAAGGGGATGCAGCCAAGCAGGGAGAAGCTGTGTTCAACAAAAGCTGCATTGGTTGCCATGCAGTGACTCCAAATGATAGCAGACCTGAAGCTGCTCGTCAGGCACCTAATCTGGCTACGTTCGGTGAACGTCAAAAAATAGCGGGCGTTTTGGATCACACGGAAGCAAATGTGAAGAATTGGATCAAAGACCCTGAGAAGTATAAACCGGGCAACACGATGACCGGTACTTACGGTGAACTTTCAGATTCAGATATTGATGCGCTGGCAGCTTATCTATTACAGCTTAAGGTGGAAGAAAAATAGAAGTTTGATCAAGGAGGTTAAATCGTGAGTACGTACGCTAATAAAAAAGGATTTGGCGCTACGATTTGGGATTATTTGACGACGGTGGACCATAAGAAAATCGCCATATTATATCTTATCTCTGGCGGGCTATTCTTTGTAATCGGCGGTTTGGAAGCGATGTTTATCCGTATCCAACTTGCAATCCCAAATAATGATTTCGTAAGTGCCGGTTTTTATAATGAAATTTTGACGATGCACGGTACTACCATGATATTTCTGGCGGCGATGCCATTGGTATTCGCTCTTATGAATGCGGTCGTACCGTTACAGATAGGGGCTCGTGATGTCGCGTTCCCATTTTTGAACTCGTTAGGCTTTTGGTTATTCTTCTTCGGAGGAGTCTTTTTGAACCTTTCCTGGTTTTTAGGAGGGGCGCCTGATGCAGGCTGGACGTCATATGCATCGCTATCCATGCACTCTGCGGGGCATGGCATTGATTTTTATGTCCTCGGGTTACAGTTATCGGGTTTTGGATCACTAATAGCGGGGATCAATTTCCTTGTTACCATCATTAACATGCGTACACCAGGTATGACCTATATGCGTATGCCGCTGTTTACGTGGTCAACTTTCGTCGTTTCTGCATTGATATTATTCGCTTTTCCTCCGCTTACAGTTGGATTGGTGCTAATGATGTTCGATCGGATGTTCGGCTCGAATTTCTTCGATGTCGCAGCAGGAGGAAATACCATCATTTGGGAGCATTTATTTTGGATATTCGGTCACCCTGAGGTATATATCCTGATCCTCCCTGCATTCGGGATTTTTTCGGAAATATTTGCCACGTTCTCCAGAAAAAGATTGTTCGGTTACTCTTCGATGGTATTTGCAACCGTTTTAATCGGCTTCCTTGGTTTCATGGTATGGGCCCACCATATGTTCACCACTGGTTTGGGACCTATCGCAAACGCGATCTTTGCTGTGGCTACCATGGCCATCGCGGTACCGACCGGTATCAAGATTTTCAACTGGATCTTTACGATGTGGGGCGGAAGTGTCAGGTTCACGGTACCGATGCTATATGCGGTTGCCTTTATTCCTACTTTCACAATGGGTGGCGTGACAGGTATCATGCTCGCATCAGCTCCAGCCGATTATCAATACCATGATAGCTATTTCGTTGTTGCCCATTTCCACTATGTCATTGTCGGTGGGGTAGTCTTGGGTTTACTGGCAGGAATCAATTTTTATTGGCCGAAAATGTTTGGAACGATGTTAAGTGAAAAATTGGGGCAAATCACATTTTGGACATTCTTGATCGGATTCCACTTAACATTCTTCATTCAACATTTCCTAGGTCTTATGGGTATGCCTCGTCGCGTATTTACGTTCTTGGACAATCAAGGCCTCAATACAGGCAATATGATCAGTACCGTCGGAGCCTTCTTGATGGCATTTGGTGTTTTGGTCATGGTCATCAATATCATCATCACGGCCGTGAAAAATGAAAAAGTTGGCAATGATCCTTGGGGAGATGGGCGGACGCTCGAGTGGGCGATTCCTTCACCGCCGCCGTTTTACAATTTCAAGCAACTGCCGCTTGTTCGCGGTTTAGATGCTTACTGGGTTGAAAAGATGGAAGGCAAAAAGGAAATGACACCTGCAGAACCTCTAGGGGATATCCATATGCCGAATTCGTCCTTTCTGCCGGTGACGATTGCATTCGGTTTATTTGTAGCCGCCTTCGGAGCTTTATATCATATGGATGACAAGTCTTGGACATTGCCGATTATCATTGTCGGACTTTTAATCACATTCGGTTCAATGTTGATCCGTTCCGTTAAAGATGATCATGGATACCATATTCATAAAGAAGACCTGATGGACGATTCTGACAAGGGAGGTAAGGCATAATGCACACAGATGAAAGATTCACGGATGCCACTTGGCCTGCCTCTCCCGAGAAAGCAACTCTCGAAGGGAAAAATAAGTATTTGGGATTCTGGTTGTTTCTCGGTGGAGAGACGGTGTTATTCGCCTCACTATTTGCAACTTACCTTGCCTTAAAGGATAAGGTACCGAATGGTGAAGCAGCCTTGGCAAAAGATTTGTTTGAATTGCCACTCACTTTTGTGGCGACGATGCTGCTATTGACCAGTTCGTTAACAAGTGTATATGCGATGTACCATATGAAAAACAACCATTTCAAACAAATGCAAGCCTGGCTTGTCATAACGATTGCGCTTGGTTTCGGCTTTCTAGGCCTTGAAATTTATGAATTTAATCACTATGTTCATGAGTTTCATCATACATTCACAAGTAGCGCATTCGGCTCGGCTTTCTATACGTTGGTCGGATTTCACGGGGGGCACGTTGCGTTTGGTCTGATGTGGTTCATAACCCTTATGGTGCGAAATGCAAGGAGGGGCCTTAATTTGTACAATGCCCCTAAATTTTATATTGCGAGTCTTTATTGGCATTTCATTGACGTGGTCTGGGTATTTATCTTTACAGTCGTATACTTAATGGGAATGGTGGGATAACTGATGGCGAATGAACAATCAAATTCAGCGAACCCGAATGTCGATTTAAAATATCGCCGAAAGAAAAACGCTGAAGAGATGAAACATCAAGTGATTACATTTGTATTAATGATTTTCTTTACAGTCATTGCCTTCATCGCAGTGGGAATGGAAGAGTTTTCACATTGGTTCATCAAACCGGTCATTTTACTGCTAGCGGTCATCCAAGTGGTGTTCCAATTGTATTATTTCATGCATATGAAGCACAAAGGTCATGGGACGATCTCTTTGTTTTTATTCTCTGGCCTGGCGGTCGGCTTAATTACGGTCCTCGTTTTCACAACGATCGTTTGGTTATAAACCTTAAAGGGAATCGGCTATTGCAAGATAGCCGGTTTTTCTTTTTGTGCCGATCATCAAGAATGAAAATCCAGGATTATCTATATTTGTTACTATGTTTCATTTTAGGTATAATGAAAGCAAGGAAAAAGTTGATGAACGAGGTGATATTTTGTCTATTGATATTTTTGGATTTCGTGCATTATGGAGTCCTTACTATTTTGCGGCCCTCGTACTTATAACCGTAGGCTATTTTTGGCTGATGACAAAGAAAAGGGGACGGTTTTCGGGCGGTACATCGCTTACCGGCAGGCAAATCACCTATTTTTTAGTGGCCATGATTCTTTTATATACTGTGAAGGGGTCGCCGCTAGATTTGTTGAGCCATATCATGTTCAGCGCCCATATGTTCCAGATGGCTTTGCTCTATCTTGTGATTCCCCCTTTATTCATCATTGCAATCCCGGATTGGGTTTGGAGATCTTTCATAGATTCAAGGGGAGTGCATGGTTTTTTTCATTTTTTTACTAGGCCTCTATTTGCCCTTTTACTATTCAATGTTCTGTTCTCGTTATACCATATTCCATTAGTGTTCGATTTCATTAAAACGGGAATGTGGATACATGCGGGGTACACGGTGCTTTTGTTTGCGACTGCCATTCTGATGTGGTTCCCGCTTGTCAATCAATTAGCAGAACACGAGAGCCTCTCAGGTGTGAAAAAGGTGGCTTATATTTTCGGGAGTGGGATCTTAATGACCCCGGCTTGTGCATTGATCATTTTTGCTAACGCACCTTTGTATGATACGTTTACGAACGCGGAATCTTGGGCGAGCGCGATGGAGCTTTGCGTACCTGCATCAGCACTGTCCAACTTAACGCTCAGTGGTCCGGAAATGTTCAATGGATTGCCCTTGCTTGAGGATCAGCAGCTTGGCGGAGTTCTGATGAAGGTGATTCAGGAAATCGTGTTGGGCTATGTTTTAGGTGTCATTTTCTTTGCTTGGTTCAAAAAAGAGAATGGCGGGCAAAACGATATCGATCCGATCCCGGTGGATTTTCAGACGGTCAAATAGCTGCTTCATAAAGAACTTGTCTAAAGACAGACAAGTTTTTTATCTGTTTGCCGCCCCATCCCCATACGAATATAAAGAGATGAATAAAGATTCAGCCTAAATAGCCAGTGATTTGTCTTGGTTTTTCTGTAAAAGTGAGCATTCTGTTAATAATGCTTGATTTTATTGAATTTTATGATTGCCTCTTATAAAATGAAAGGTGATTAATAAATATAGAGAGGAATACAATTCTTATGTCTTTACCAATCCTTCCAACGATAAGTACAGCCTTCATTGTATTAAGTGCCATCACTGTTGCAATAGGCTGGTATCAAATTAAACAACGTAAAATCGAGACCCATAAAAAAACGATGATGGTAGCTGCCGTCTTTGCGGTGATCTTTTTCGCCATCTATCTCTCTAGAACGGTGTTCATCGGCAGTACGTCATTTGGCGGACCGGATGACATTAAAATTTACTATACGATCTTTTTGATCTTTCACATCACGCTTGCCACAACCGGAGCTGTCTTGGGAATCATCATGCTTACCACTGGATTTAAAGGGAATTTTGCCATTCATAAAAAAATTGGGCCTACGACAAGCATCATCTGGTTTTTCACCGGGATTACGGGAGTGGCCGTTTACATCCTGCTTTATGTCATTTATCATGGCGGAGAGACGACCTCTTTAATAAAGGCGATCCTAGGATTTTAAAATCATCAAAAAGCCTGGTGCAAAAAGCATCAGGCTTTCGTATTAAATTGCCGAACCTCTTATTTGCAACGCGCTTTTGTTGAAGGCTATTACAGGCCGTTGAATTGTGTAAGTTCCTCTTTCACCTGTGCGAGGATTTTTTCACATTGTTTAACTAGAGATGCAGGGAAATCCTCACCTTCGCCATATTCTACTCCATGTGGATAATAGTGTTTTCCCAATAGCGGAACCATCAGTTTGATGACCGCCCTGTGGGCCCCGACATCGCCTTCTGTGGCATAGCCAAGTATTCGCAAGTAAAAGGTGCCTTCTTTCAATTCGAATTTACGATCGTAACTGACTCTTTCATAATCCCATTGTTCGGCACGAATCAACCCATATTGCGGCATTAGGTCATCTAATCGGTTTAGGTCGGCTGAGATATTTTCAATTTCAAAGCTTTCAAATTTCACGAGTAGTACCCCCTATGTTCAGTATTTAAGAATGAAAATGACATACCGGAAAATATTATGTACAAGAATATATTAAAAATCTCCAAGTATGTTTATAATATACCATTTTATCCTATATTTTATAATAGTACGAATTGCTGGAAGTTGCAATGAACTAAAACCACCGTATTTTAATCATTCGCAAAAGTATCGCTAGTGAATAAATTTATTGAAGCGGCAGTTTATCGTAAATTAGAAAATTATGATTGAACAATGATATAATCAGGTAAGGTAAGCAAGGCTTTTGCATTGGATACATAAAATAGATAGAGAGAGGGTGTGTTCCTCTGCGCAGATTAGGTAAGGTTTTCGTGTTGATCATTATTTTTTTCGTTATTGGTATTTATCTTAATATCGGCAATGAAGATGAAGGGAACCCTCTTATTGATGGTAATAAAGGTGTTAATCCCAATGAACATATAAATGAAAAGTCCAATTCCCCCGAAAAGGGAAGGGCGCCTAAAGCAACGGAAGGGTTGGCCGTGACAATCGGGAAAAATGCAAAAGAGATCGAAGAGGAGTTCGGTGAGCCAGATCGGATTGATCTGTCGGCCTACGGATATGAATGGTGGGTTTATAAAAAGGACTATAGCCACTACATTCAACTAGCCATTGAATCTGGAAAAGTGGTATCGGCTTACGGAATCGGTGAGAAGGTTAATGTCGCGCCATTCAAGATCGGGCAAACCCTTGATGGCATCTATTCCAGCTTATATGTAGAACCTACGGTCGATATTGAGGTTGACGATAGTTCCTATCGTTTTGAATTGTCTGAGGAAGATATGAATATGAGGCCGTTGATCAAACTTGGGAACATTCATGTTCAGCTGTATTTGGATAAATTCACAGGGACCGTATCAAGCATCCGATTTTTAAATGATTCCGCCCTTTTGAAGCAACAGCCCTATGAGTTGACCTATCATGGTAAACTTCCGAGCGCTGAGACTTTATCCGAAGAGGACTTGAAGAAGGTGGATGATGGGAATGAACAGCAAATTTTTGATATCACCAATATCATGCGCAGCAGGTTCGATTTGAAGCCTCTGGAATGGGAAGGTCCTACAGCGGAGGTTGCTTATCTTCATAGCAGGGAAATGACCGACTCGATTGAAGGAACACATGTTTCCGAAGCGAAAGGCGACTTGGAAAAACGGCTTGATGCTGGTCATGTTACATACAAGGCAGCAGGTGAGAATATTGCCGCTAAATATGTAGACGCAGCAGCGGTGATGGAAGGCTGGCTTAATAGCAAGGGTCATCGTGATACGATGCTGAGTGAGGAATTCACCGGTCTAGGGGTCGGCGTTTATAACAAATATTACACCCAGAATTTCATAAAAAAATAACAAAACGGATCCGCAATGGGTCCGTTTTTCATTTTCTGGCATCTTGCATTTTCAAGATGAAAAAATTTCCCGTGGATACAGCACACAGTTCCCCATCATCACGGTGGACCTTCCCCACGATGATGATCGTTTTGCTTCCGGTATGGATTAATTCGCATGTGCATGTCAATGAATCACCGATGGCTGGTTTAACATATCTGACCTGGATATCCGTAGTCACCGTTGCATGGCCTTTTGGAACGGTCGAGCTTGCCAGCGTCCCCATGGCCGTATCAATAAGAGTGGCTATCATGCCTCCATGGGTAATGTTCAATTCATTATGTACAAGAGGCGTGTTGGGCATGGTCATCGTAAGTCTCGTCCCGTCGGTGCATATATTCTTATTTAACTGGAGCAGGCTGGAAATATAGGAATATTTCCTTTGCTCCCTTCTTGCTTTTAGTCCGGAGATTAATCCGGATAAAATGGATAACTCTGTTGCATCCGCTGACTCTGCCAGCTTTTGAAATTCTCTGATCACATCACCTGAATCCATCATGGAATTCCCTCCTTCATTCCTTTACCTATATTATACTATAAAGAAAATGAATGACAGTAGAAAAGGGAGCGATGCACTTTTTATTTCCCTGTTGCATATGGTGAAATAGGCGATGTCTAAGTGTGAGGTGAGAGTAATGGCAAAAAAAAAGCGCCCCTCCGTGGATGGATTTAGGGAGTTTGTCAAGAAGCACCCTTATTTAGTGAATGAAGTGAGAAACAAGCAAGCAACATGGCAGGAACTTTTTGAGGAATGGTATTTACTCGGTGAGGATCATCCGCGCTGGCAGGCTGAAGTCGGCATGAATCAACCTGTTGTGAATGCAGGATCTCCAACACAGCCGGTGGAAAAGGAAGAAAGTACGGAGTTGATCGGTACGATAATGAGTGCAGTCAAAAATATGGATATGGGGCAGATTCAACAATATATTGTGAATGCCAACCAGGCGATCGGAGCCATCCAAGGAGTTCTATCTGCTTTTCAGGGAAATAAATCAGGGGGTGAATCGAGCCCTCCTGCAAAAGAAAAAGAGCAGAGAACCAACCCTTTTTTATTCACAAAAGATTAAGGAGGGATTTTGATGCGTCAGAATATATATGAATTCATTCAAACGAATGAAGATATGCGAAATTACTTGAGAGTTCAACCTGCTTGGTACAAAAGATTAATGCGTAATCCTCATGAAGTGGATGTTTTCGAAACTGAGGCTAAATATTATTTCGAGAAGTCGATTCCTCATCGTGTTTCTAAATTTTCCGAAAGCGTTCAGGTTGCCTCGATGATGCTTCATATGTTTCAAGCCATGAACGCTCCCGGTGAATGAAGAAAAAAAGAGTAATTTACTCCGTTTTGCTAACAATAAAGGCAAAAGGGGGACGATGGTATGAGAAAATTGATTGTCGGTCTAGCAGTGTTGATGGCAGTGGCGGGTTGTGGCAAGAAAATACCCGAACCTGAAAATGCAAAAATGGCTATACAGGATGTATCAACCCTAAAAGCTGCCACCACTGTATCAAGCATTCGAAATTCAGATGAGGATTTTCGGGTGAAAACGTTTGTAAAGGGCAACGCCGTTTATGTAGAGTGCTACTTGAAAAACTATGGTTTTTCAAACGAGAATGGTGAAAATGCGGCAACGGTGTCCGTATATATTGATAATGATAAAAAAGTCGATATGAAAACGGCAGCATTTATTGTAAAGGATGTCCCGAGTGGCAGGCATAAAATGAAGCTTGAGATATTGAATGGTTCTGGAAAGAAAACGGGACTGCAAAAAGAGTTTGAGGTACATATCACTTCTTCGCTCTAATTAAACCATTAGCATCTGTAAGGGAGTAATGGTAAAA
Source organism: Peribacillus sp. FSL E2-0218 (assembly GCF_037992945.1). NCBI lineage: Bacteria > Bacillati > Bacillota > Bacilli > Caryophanales > Bacillaceae > Peribacillus > Peribacillus sp. FSL E2-0218. The sequence continues at coordinate 1,592,876 of NZ_CP150304.1, forward strand.
TGAAGGTGGAGGTGAGCTTGTTAATGCTTGCTACTATGGAAATCATCGACATTCTGCAACAGGCTGATGGATTAGCTGAAATGATCCTTCATTCTGAAATAGGAGAAGAATATCTCCTTAGTTTATATAAATTACAGAGCGACAAAGAGGCACAGCAAAAAATCTCGAAGTTCACTTCTTTGAAGGATCTATTCGAGGATGTCCAAAGGTTCGGTAAATATCATCCGGATTATAAACGCATCAACTTAGAAACGAGAGAGGCAAAACGGGATATGGATATGCACTCTACCGTTGCCGATTTCAAAAGGGCGGAGACCGAACTGCAATCCGTTCTTGATGAAATCAGCGGAAGGATCGGCCGCGCGGTTTCGGAGCAAGTCAAAACGCCTGCGGGCAATCCATTTTTTGTCTCTTCGGGTGGGTGTTCAACCGGAAGCTGTGGCACTGGAGGAAGCTGCGGGTGCTCTGCCTAACTAGTCGAACCTAAAGGTTTGCTGGTTGGCCGGCTTTGACGCAGTGCATTAAAGCCATCGGAATTCGTTAGTTTTCTCGGAGTCCGGTGGCTTTTCCATGTGCAGAACCTTAGGGAAGCGGTCAACTGCGAAAAAGGATACAATCCGGACAAAGATTTCCGCAGCAAAACATCTTTTTCTGCGGGACAAAAAAACGATGGCGGAATACATATACCTGCTCTTCCTGCCTGACGAAAATGGTTTCACAATGGAGCTGCTTGCCGCGCATCGAATGGCTCGCAGCCTTTTTTATGAGGAAAAAAAGCAACCCTTCATCCTTTTCCGGTGATTGGTAATGGATATATATAAAGGGGATGCCGGTGAACTTCTTTACCGACGCTTCGGTAATTTCATCATTAGCCAGAAGGTGAACGATAAATTGATGCCAAATTTGATCTAAATCCATTTTTTTTGAGCTCCCTTCCAGTAATTATATTCATAATAGTGAGAGAATTTCGTTTATAATCTTTTTCTTGGTTGAAAGTAAAGATTCTGCTATGCTACACTTAGTTAAAACCTTTATAAAAGGGAGTTATTGAGATATGCTTGGAGCGAGACAAGGAATCATCGTCTATTTACATACATTAAAACAAGCGAAAATGCTTAGGAAATTTGGAAATATCCATTATGTTTCGAAAAAACTGAAATATGTGGTCCTATATACGAATATGGATGAGGTGGAGCCCTTAGTGGAAAAGCTGAACAATTATTCGTTCGTAAAAAAAGTGGACCTCTCTTATAAGCCATTCTTGAAGGTGGAATACGAAAACTCCAAACCGGATAAGGCGAAGGAATATGATTATAAGATGGGGATTTGAAAAAAACTGACTCAAAAAGAGTCAGTTTTTTTTAGCCCAATGGAGGAAGGTATCTATTCATTCGCAAAATGCCGATTAAGTGCTGGTAGTAGAGCTCGGTTTCTGCAAAAAGCACCGAGGATTTCACATCGATTTCGATGATCGGTTTATCGAGCTCCTCAGCCAAGTTCTCAAAAAGCTCATAGCGTTTATTTTTGGTAATATGCGGATTCGGTATACCTTCACGGCAAATATAAAGCGGTTGGAATTTACCGGGATCCGTAGGCTGCATAACGATGACCATGGAGGTTACCTGTTTATCGTTTATGGTTGTATGCAGCGCCAAAAGCCTGATGACACGATGTTTTTGGTTGCGCCCTACCTCGAGCAATTCATATATATCAGAATGTCCTTGTCCAAGTTCAATAAAACGTTGAATCAATTAAACCTCTCCTAACTTGCTTATTATTCATTACTTTATCATTTTCCTCCTTAAAAGAGAAGGACAACTTATGTTGAATCATGACAAGAGATGATTGGTTTAATCGGTACATAAAAAAAGCCCTGCAAAAAATTTGCAGGGTCCTTCTATGTCTAACTATGGACCAGAAGGCAAAGGGAGAGGAGAAACCGGAGGAAGAACTTATGGGGAAACGTAAGCCTTCTCCGCGGTTGGCAACAACACCTAAAAAGGAATGTTGTTATTCTTATTATGACCAAAATTTGTTATCTTATTCAAAATGAATGAGATTTGTAAATTTGTCCTCCAGAGGAAACCAAAAGGGAAGCCCATCGCGCCATGAGGAATCGTATTAAATATTGGCTTGCTTTTTCGAATATGTTAGGATAGGAAAGTAACAGAAATTTGTCATAAAATGTGGTGAGAATGATGAGGGTCGTTTCCGGTATTTGTAAAGGAAGACCACTTAAGGCTGTACCGGGTACAGGAACCCGGCCGACTACGGATAAAGTGAAGGAATCCATCTTTAATATGATTGGACCTTATTTCGAAGGAGGTTTAGTCCTCGATTTGTTTGCAGGTAGCGGCGGCCTTGGAATTGAAGCGTTAAGCAGGGGCATGGATAAAGCCATATTTGTCGATCGCGACTTTAAAGCAAATCAAACGGTTAAATCCAATTTGGAGCTATGTAAGTTTACAGACCGTGCAGAAGTTTATAAAAATGATTCAGAGCGTGCTTTGAAAGCCTTGGTCAAGAGGGAAATGGCGTTTGAGTTAATTTTTCTTGATCCGCCGTATAAGAAACAAAAGCTAGTGGAAATTTTGGAAGAAATACATAAATACCGATTACTGAGCGATATGGGGTATATCGTTTGTGAACATGGACATGACGTTACGTTGCCGGAAAGTGTTGCCGGCTTTACCGTTAAGCGGAAAGAAGTGTATGGCGTCATTGCTGTTACGATATATCACTGGGGAAACGTACACGAACAGGGGGAACTATGAATGTCCAAAATAGCGATTTGTCCAGGGAGTTTTGATCCAATAACATTCGGTCATCTTGATATCATTCAAAGGGGAGCCAATGTTTTCGATGAGGTATATGTCGTCATCGTGAATAATTCAGCGAAGAATTCCCTTTTTTCAGTGGAAGAAAGGCTGGAATTGATTACGGAAGCTACGAAACATATGCCTAATGTTAAAGTGGATTTCTATCAAGGATTGACGGTCGACTATGCTGAAAGCGTTTCCGCCAACGCCATTATCAGGGGATTACGGGCGACTTCCGACTTTGAATACGAAATGCAGGGAACTTCCATGAACCGCTTCCTTAACAATAAAATTGAGTCATTCTTTATCATGACTAAAAATCAATATTCTTTCTTGAGTTCAAGTATCGTGAAAGAGGTCGCGAAATATGGAGGAGATATCTCCGAACTAGTTCCGCCTGTTGTCCAGGAAGCCCTTGCCAAAAAGTACGCACAACAGTAAAAACAGAAAAAAAGAGCATTGCCAGCCGCGCAATGCTCTTTTTTCTGTTTATGATAGTCCTTTGAATAACCTTTTCGTGAAAATGATGATATAAAGGACGAGAAAAAGCAGGGTAAGGATCGGACCGAAATCAATCATATATTGATATAGGGAGCTTGCCTGTTCCCCTGTATTGCTGACTGGGAAGGCATGCACCGGGCTGCCGCTATCCATATTGCCTCTATAGAATGGTACCCAAAGCAAGACGGTGATCATCGATGCCAAAAAACCATGTGCTACTCTGGCAAGGAAAAACGGCAAGAAACGAATGTCGGTCGATGCTATGATGCTGGCAACCTGTGCCTGTATGCTGAACCCGTTGAAAGCTAGGATGAAGCTTGTCATAACTGTCTGTTGGAAAAGACTCGCATTTCCGACGGCGCTGGTCAACTTTGAACCGAGCGTCATTTCAAACATTCCTGAAATGAACGGGAGGCTTAAGGAATCCGGAAAATGAACAATATGTAATACCCCTCCGACCCATGTTGCGAGCAGTACGGTAATATTCATGTGAAACAGAAGCTTGTTGACTACCGAAAAGAGAATGATGAAACCTCCGATCATTAATAAGGTTTGAATCGATGAGAGTACGGCGTCTCCGAGCAAACTGCCAAAGGGTCTTGTTTCCTTAATTCGTGTCCGGTGCATCTCGCTAAAGGCTTGTCTAATGGAGGGGAGCTTGGTCATGGATTTCGGATGGGATTTTTCCTCTTTCCGCCGGTAAAAACGCATGATGATGCCTACACAAAAATTCCCCAGGTAGTGGGAGAGTGCAAGGATGATCCCCAAATGAGGATTGTGGAAAAAGCCTACGGCAACGGCAACGAACAAAAACAAAGGATTGGATGAATTAGTGAAACAAACGAGTCTTTCAGCTTCAATGCGGGTCAATTGTTCCTCCTGGCGAAGCCTTACCGTGAATTTTGCACCAGCAGGGAACCCTGATGCAAGTCCCATGGCCCAGACGAACCCGCCCACTCCGGGTACACGGAATAAGGGCCGCATGAATGGTTCGAGCATGACACCGATAAACTTCACTACTCCAAAACTGATCAATAGCTCCGATAAAATCAAAAATGGTAAAAGGGAAGGGAAAACGATTTTCCACCACATATTCAGCCCGCCTGTGGAAGCTTCAAAGGATTCTTGGGGGAAGGTGATCAAGCCGACGGCCAGCATCGTGACGAAGGCGGCCAACAGTATTGTTTTCGATTTTGATTTAAGCAAAATTCAGCCTCCTTTTGAAGGTTACTAAATAGGGGCAGTCCATTTTGTATATAATAAAATATGAACTTTCTTTTCTAGAAAAGAAAAGTGCAGGATGCCATGTGATCTGCATGCACATGGCTACATGGGCAACATCGTACATTGTAAATTCAATGACCACATTAAACCACACGGGACATGCATTCTCCGCCAAGCTTGTTTCACTGTCAATATAAATAATATGCTTCTATAAATCCGTTTAAGACCATAACTTTGAATGAGTTGTATTTTCAATATTTTTCAACAGGGGGGATATCTTTGTCGGAACCAAAGGTCGGGCTAGCTCTTGGATCGGGAGGAGCGAGGGGGTTTGCACATATTGGAGTGATAAAGGTATTGGAGCAAGAAGGAATTCCAATCGATATGATTGCCGGGAGCAGCATGGGGGCAATGGTGGCGGCCTTTTATGGAGCAGGTTCGGACATCGAACGCCTATATAAGCTGTCTCGTGCATTCAAACGAAAGTACTATTTGGATTTCACGATTCCTAAAATGGGCTTCATTTCTGGGAAACGAACAAAGGATCTGATCAGGGTATTTACATATGGAAAGAATTTTGAAGAACTCGATATTCCTGTGGCTGTTGTCGCTACTGATATAAAAACGGGAGATAAGGTCATTTTTCAAGAAGGTCCCATCGCCCCTGCAGTCAGGGCGAGCATTTCGATTCCCGGAATATTCATTCCCGAAAGAATTGGCAAGAGGCTGCTTGTCGATGGCGGGGTCGTTGACAGGGTTCCTGTTTCTGTCGTGAAGGAGATGGGGGCCGACATCATAATCGGAGTGGATGTCGCCCATGTGAAACAGGACATGGAGATAAACTCCATCTACGATGTAATCATGCAAAGCTTGGATATCCTGCAGATGGAGCTTGTTAAAAGCAGGGAATTTGCTTCAGATATCATGATACGTCCAAGGGTCGAGAAATACAGTTCTAAATCATTTACAAACGTACAGGAAATAATTAGTATTGGAGAAGAAGCAGCAAGAGGAAAGATCGATCAAATTAAACAAAGCATTGTTACTTGGAAGGAGTCCTTTGAAGATGAACCGTAAAATGTATGTACGCACTTTCCTGGTGGTTGCTATACTTCTCATAGCATCAGCACTTTATTCTTTACCTTTTTATGTATCCAAACCAGGAATGGCTAAGGAATTGGAGCCTATTATAGAGGTTTCAGGCGGGGATGAAGCGAAAGGGAGCTTTATGTTGACTACGGTAAGGATGGGCAGGGCGAATATTTATTCCTATTTGCTGGCGAAATGGAGCAAATATCAGGAGCTTTATCCGGAAACCTCGATCAGGAGCGCAGATGAAACGGATGAAGAATATAACATTAGGCAATTGCACTTAATGGATGGTTCTAAAAATAATGCCATTCAGATAGCATATGAAAAAGCTGGGAAAGAAGTAGATTATCAGTATTTAGGTGTGTATGTTTTGGACGTGCTTAAGGGAATGCCGGCTGCCAAGGAACTGAAAGCGGGCGACCAAATCATTCAGGTCGATAACCTTAAATTCAAATCTGCGCAAGAATTCATGGGCTACATTAACGGAAAGAAAGCCGGTGATAAGGTAGAATTGGTGTATAAGCGGGAAGAGACGGAGAAAAAAGCCGTATTATCCTTGGAGCCTTTTAAAGATGATCCGAACAGGGTTGGCATAGGCATTTCACTCGATGACAACCGAAAAGTGACAACAAAGCCGGCGATCGCCATCGATTCTGAACAAATAGGCGGTCCTTCCGCAGGATTGATGTTTTCCTTGGAAATTTATAATCAATTGACGGAAGGAGATCTTACGAAAGGTTACGATATAGCCGGTACAGGAACGATGTCGGATGATGGGACAGTCGGCCCGATTGGCGGAATCCAGCAAAAAATAGTGGCTGCCGATAAGTCTGGAGCGGAAATTTTCTTTGCCCCAAACGAAAACGAAGCAGACGGCTCGAATTATGAAGATGCACTTATAGCAGCGAAGGATATTGGTACGGAGATGAAAATTGTCCCGGTCGATAACTTTGATGATGCTTTAGCCTATTTAAACAAGTTAAAGGAAAAATGAAAAAAAGCGCAGGCAGGTTAACTGTTTGCGCTTTTTTGTTCAGGAAATCCCTTTTAATGGGCCATGCCGGAATCGTTCTTCATGTAAGGATGAGGGGAGCTTCGTATTCCCGTTTCATCAGGGCAGCTTGAGACGGACCGGATAAGCCAAGTGCGTATACCTGCGCTGCCCGGACATCCATTTCGATATCCTGCTTTTGATAGGCAGACAATTTGGATATGAGCGGTAGCGGCAAGTCCTTCTTGACGTTGTGCAAATATTCCCGTCCCTTGCCATTCATGCCAAGGAGCCTGAAATAGGTTGGGAGGTGAGTATGTGCCATATCCTCCTTTGAAGTATGGGTCAATATATGGACACACATACGTTGGAGCCGTGTCCATGTGTAGCGTTTTGTTTTCAGCCCCGTCATGAACTGTGAAAAGGTAGCGGCAGTTTGAGCCATCTGTTTGATCCGATGCTCTATCCCTTCCTCGATTTCATAAACCTCTGCCAATTCGCTTAAAGAAGAAGAGAGGATCCGATATTTCAACAAAGGCCAATACATTTCCCAATCATGCAAGGCGCGGTAGCTCGATAGGTAATGCTCAAGACCTGTTCTTGTCGGTCGGGGAACATAGTTTGAAACGGAATCCAAGCCTTTGCCCCCTTCTTCCTGGATGGCTTTGCGTATCCCTGTCGCGCTGGCAATGGAATCATTGGACAAATCAGTATCATGGTATCCGGCAGCAACTCGTCGGATCGTATAGGGGCGGATTGAAAAACCGTTAGTAAGGGCAGCACTTACATATTCCTTTCCAAGAATATTATTGGGCTTCGTCAAATCCAAGGCCCCCTCGTCCTTGACGATCGTTTGATAAGCTTTGGCCGCACTTGCTGGATAGCTGTTTCCGGCATCCATGGCCAGTTTGACGGCGGCATCGAAAGGAACCGATCGATCCGACATGACTTTATGCGCGGTGATGAAAGGTTCAATCCTGCCATCTTCGCTCCCGAAACAAAAAGAGTCGCAGCCAAGATACTCCAAAAGGGAGATGGAGCCTCTTGCGAAGATCTCCGCCTTCTGCGTTGCAAAAGCGTAAGGAAGCTCGAGGACCAGATCGATGCCTCCTTGCAGGGCCATGGCGGCACGGGTCCATTTGCTGACTAAAGCAGGCTCTCCCCGCTGTAAAAAGGGGCCGCTCATCACTGCCACCACGATATCTGCCCCGCTTTCTTCCCTGCTTTTTCTTGCATGTAAAACATGTCCATTGTGAAAAGGGTTATATTCGACTACTAAACCGCAAGCCTTCATTCGTTCACCTCAGAGAAAAACTTTGTATTTTTTCAACTTAGTGCTAAAATAGTATTTCAAGTTAAATTCTATAATGTTTCATCGTGATTTCTTGTTCGAAAAGAATCTCAAACTTTCGATAATCAGTTAGGATGACTACATTATAGTGTAAAGAAAAAATATTGACAAACTTATAATTGAAAGCTATAATTATTTTTGTTGCCTTGAGGTGATTTCATTTGAAATGGACGATTAGTCAACTTCAAAAAATTCGGGACAAAGATTTACGGTTTGATGAACTGGTGGATGTCTTAGACATTAGAGAAAGAGACCCGCAAATTCGCGATGTTTCTCCGATCAGAGTAGCAGGAAGAGCTGATATCAGCTCGACCGAGATTACTTTTCACTTGCATCTTTCAGGTGAATTGACATTACCTTGCTCCCGTACACTGGTAGACGTTAAATATCCGATTGATATTGATACAAAGGAAACCTTTCTATTAAAGGCAGATGGCACTGATTTCTACGGAGATGATGTCACTGTTGTAGAAGGCGATGTTGTAGACCTTATACCGGTAATTAAAGAAAATTTATTGCTAGAAATTCCGATGCAGGTTTTTTGTGAGGATGTCGATTCCAATGAAGCTGCTCCTCAATCCGGTAAAGACTGGGCCGTTATTTCTGAAGAGGAAAATGAGCATAAGGTTGATCCGCGATTTGCAAAGCTTGCCGACTTTTTTGACAACAATAAAGAATCTTGATTGGAACGGAAAATCGTTAATCCGATTTTTCCAGCTTTTTTATATTTTTTAAGGAGGTGGGAATAATGGCTGTACCTTTTAGAAGAACGTCGAAAACTGTAAAAAGAAAACGTCGTACACACTTCAAGCTTCAAGTACCTGGTATGGTAGAATGCCCAAGCTGTGGTGGAATGACTCTTTCACATCACGTTTGTAAAGAATGTGGAACATACAAAGGAAAAGAAGTTGTCGCAAAATAATTTCTTTTTCTACTTGAAAGCTTTGCTTTCTTGATGCAACACGCTAATCAAAGCGCAGAGATTTTCTCTGGGCTTTTTTTATAAGTTCATTTGGCGGAATATTCGGGAAACGCAACAACTTAAATGAAGAATATGGCGGAGGTGCTTACGTGAATCGGGTGATTAAGGTTGAAAAGGACTTGCGCGGTTTCATGAAGGTCATATTTAATAGACCGGAGAAAAGGAATGCCGTTAATTATCAACTTATGGACGAACTCGAATCGATATTGGCGGAAGCGGCCCGCGATGACGAGGTTAAAATGCTTGTCCTAACAGGGGCGGGTACCAAGGCCTTCTGCTCAGGCGGGGATTTGAGTGAGTTTCAAGATTTATATACCGAAGAAGAGGCCTTTACGATGTTATCGCGAATGGGTGAGATTCTGTATACACTAGCAGTTTTTCCAAAACCGACCCTGGCCTATATTAATGGCAGCGCTATTGGCGGTGGATGCGAAATAGCGACTGCCTGTGATTTCCGTTTAGCGAAAAGCGGAGTCAAGCTAGGATTTGTACAAGGGACGCTAGGGATCACTACGGGCTGGGGCGGCGCATCGATTTTACTTGAAAAAATACCAGGGCAAAAGGCGTTAAAGCTATTGATGGATGCAAGCATACATAAGGCGGAAGAGGCTCAAGGATTCGGTTTCGTAGATGAAATAGTCGGCGAGGAAGGATGGGAAGGTTTCGCGGAAAAATTACTCCGCCATGAGACAGGGGTATTGGCGGCTTATAAAAAGGTGCTGGTCAATAAGTGGCAGGCGAGTGGCCTTAAAGGGAGAATGGAGGCTGAAATCCATGAGTGTGCCAAACTTTGGGCAAGTGATGCACATCATGCTGCTGTCCGCCGTTTCTTAAGCATGAAAAAATAAAAAATTACTGCCTCTATATTTCTTCTATCTTTCCTAGCATGTGCATATTATGAATTAAAACTTGCTAAGGAGGTAGAGGGATGTCGATTGCGAGACAAGATGCATGGACCCATGATGAGGATTTGCTGTTGGCTGAAGTGGTGCTAAGGCATATAAGAGAGGGCAGTACACAATTGAAGGCCTTTGAAGAAGTGGGGAAGCAATTATCAAGAACATCGGCGGCTTGTGGGTTTCGGTGGAATTCTTTTGTAAGGAAGCAATATAAATCGGGGATCGAGCTGGCAAAGAGACAAAGGAAGGAACAGGCCGTCCTTGAGCCTGATGCGGAGCAGAATCCTGTTGCAGCAGTGGAACATAGCAAGTTTGAACAAGAGGAGTCCCAAGAGGAAGTACAAGATTCTATTACGCTTCAGAAGGTAATATTATATTTAACCAAAATGGATGAGTTCTTCCAGGTTGATAATAGGGAGAAGGAACGGATATCCGCGCACTCCCTACTTATTGAACAGGAAAATTGCCGTTTGCAGGAAGAGAATGCCCTGTTGAGAGAAAACTTGAATGCTGTGGAGGAAGATTATCGTGCACTGATGCAAATCATGGAGCGTGCCAGGAAGCTTAGTGTACAAGAGGATGAAAAAACGAACCCGAAAGTGAGTTTTCAGATGGATAAGAACGGTAATTTGGAAAGAGTCAACAAATAAAAAAGGCGGGTGGAAAAATCCGCCCGCATTTCGTTATTCTTCTGTATCTGTTTCTGTCTTCGTTTGGTTGTCGAATGGGCTCCAAATCAGCGGGTTTTCTCCGAGGTCCCGGTCCATGTCATAGGAAACGGCAGAAAAGCCCATCTTTTTCCAAAAATCTTGTGAGTGAACCCTTGGATTGGTTTTAATAGGCATGTTCAGGCTTTTGGCGAATTCGACCAAAGCTTTTCCATACCCTTTTTTCTGATAGTTAGGGAGGACTTCAAGTTTCCAAAGAACAAGGAAGTCCCTTGAATTGTCAAAATACTGATCAAATTTAGCGCTTCTTTTGTACAGGCTCATCCTGGCTACAAGTTTGTCGCCGTAAAAGATTCCATAAAAAGGTGATTGGCTGTCATTTTCGATGATGTTACCTTCCAAATCATCTAGCATTGACAGTTCCTGAATCCCGTATTCTTTGAATTTTTTGAATTCCTCAAGCGTTTTAAAATTTACAAGTAAACGTTCCACCTTGTATTCCATAAAAAAGCTCCCCCTTAATTCTGATAAACCTCTTCGATAGTGACCTTCGAAAGTCATCCCGCTGCCAGGTACCTTTCCGAAACCCGGCAAAAGGCTAAATCTAGCATGACATCGACCCATCCTGCTGACTTATGCTTATAGCCATTGCCAACCATCTCCGCCCCTAGCCTTCGATTGCTCGCCGCTTTTAGGTTGGAGGTATTTTCTATCCCTTAAAGAGTGAAGATTGGCTAAGCTTTTCGTATCTAATATACCATTAATTCAATGTTTAAAGAAGAAAATAAATCTCCGGCATCTCATTTATGGCACTTTTAATTGGAATGTTTTTCGAGTCGTGCGCATCGGATCTTCCTAACGCTGGGTCGCGGAATTTTTCAAAGGGGATGGTATGAAATTAGATGCAGGATAAAAAAGATTATGTGTTAAAATAGTAAATATATCTAGAAAAGTAAGGATTGGTAATATGCGCATTGGAATCATTGGAGGAGGGGCGATCGGCCTGCTGTTTGCATCTCGTTTGAGCGGCAAACATCTTGTGACGCTCTATACTCGCACAGAACAGCAGGCCTCAATCATCAATCATGACGGGCTCCGGCTAATCGAAGAAGGTGAAAGCCGGTTACTGGACAGCGTCATGTCGAAAAGCTTGGACGAAGGGATAACCGATCACGACCTCCTTATTACGGCAGTTAAACAATACCACCTTCCACACATCCTTCCTGCGATCAATAGCCTTGATGTACCGTTATTGTTCTTGCAGAATGGCTACGGGCATATTGCTCATTTAAGGAAGCTGAAATCTCCTGCCGTCTATGTGGGAGTCGTGGAGCATGGGGCCTTGAGACATGATGCGAATACAGTGGAGCATACCGGGCTTGGCCTTACCAGGATCGCTTCCTTTAAAGGGGAGCTGGATCGGCTCTCGTTAGTGAATGAGAAGATAGATGGTTTTCCTTTTATTAAGAGCGGGGACTATCGATCGATGCTCCTCGATAAACTTGTCGTCAATGCAGTGATCAATCCATTAACAGCGATCCTGCAAGTGAAAAATGGCAGCTTGATCACCAATGCTTTTTATTATCAATTGTTTCAGGAACTTTTTGATGAGATCTCCGGGATTTTGGAATTGGAGAATAAAGCAGAGTCATTTGAACATGTCAAATCCGTTTGCATGGCGACTGCAGGGAATCGATCGTCCATGCTCAAGGATTTGGAAAAGGGCAGCCAAACGGAAATTGATGCTATATTGGGTCATATACTTTCCATGGCAGAGGGTAAGGGGAAAACTTTTGGCCTGGCGTCTTCTCTATATAAGATGATCAAGGGGAAAGAGACTCAGGGGGGATGAGTGTGTGCCGAACGTTGTTTCTAGTCTAGTCGCGATATTCATTACATTGCCTTTTGTAGGGTATATACTTTTTTTTATAGGCGCCAAACAATTCACGGGAAACCATAGGCGCTCCGTTCAGTTCGCGATGGACATGAGTGCGCTGCTTTTCGTAATATCCGTCCATTATTTAATCATTGCCATTTGGGATAAGCATATCCTTTGGGTGATCATGCTGATCATGATCGTCAACGCATCCGTGGTGGTCATGGTCCATTACAAGGTGAAAGAGGAAATCATCTTCCATAAGGTGGTAAAGGGTTTTTGGAGAGTGAACTTCGCCTTCTTTTTCGTTGCGTACATTCTATTATTTTCCATCGGATTAATTACAAGTATTACAAAGATATTTACTACATAAAATAGAACACCACATCAATTTTCTGCTGCTGGGCAACTTCTTTTGTTTTCTTAAACCGGAATGTTATACTCTAAAAAGAATTGTAGTTGCAGAGAAAGGGAGAACAGAAATGGAGATGAAAGATCTCGCGTTACCATCTTTAAACCGTTTTGCATCGGACTATTTACAAAACCATCTTGAAGCGGAGGATTATTTTCATTATGACTTGTCCAAGCCGGCTATATATCGCGATAGATATAATGAATTGATGAACCGTGCTTTTTCCCGTCGTGAATTATCCGATTACATACAACGATACATGTCCCGTTTTTCGAGCAGTGAGGGAGTTAAAGGAAATATCGAAAGGTTGCGCAGGGATGATTCCGTTGTCGTGATCGGCGGACAGCAGGCTGGGTTGCTATCAGGTCCGCTTTATACCATCCATAAAGTGATTTCGATCATAAAACTTGCGGAAGAACAGGAGAAAGAACTTGGACGCCCTGTCATACCGGTTTTTTGGATAGCCGGGGAAGATCATGATTTGGCTGAGGTCAATCATGTGTATGTTATGAAAAACGGAAAGCCGCACAAAAAAACGTATCCTTCCTATCAGCCTTATAAAACGATGGTATCGGATGTGGAGCTTGAAACGGAAAAGGCAGAGAAGTGGTTCGAAGAAATCATCGAAACCTATGGAGAAACGGCCTTTACGAATAAACTCCTGATCAATATGAAAGAAACGATTAAGGAATCGAAAACCTTTGTCGACTTTTTTGCCCGCCTGATACATGAGTGGTTCCATGAATATGGTCTATTACTCGTGGATGCAGCAGATCCCGACTTAAGGCAAATCGAGAAGGGTCACTTTGTATCGATGATCCAAAAAAGTGAGCGGATCGCTGAAGTGGTCGAGGATCAACAAGCATTCATGCAGGCAAAAGGTTATCCGAAAATGATCGAAATGGATAGACACGCCGCGAATTTATTTTATTATGATCCAGAAAAGAAAGATCGATGTTTACTGGAGCGTGTAGAGGGCGGCTTCAGCGGTAAAACCGCGGAGGCATCGTTTTCGGAGGCGGAACTGCTGATGATAGCCCAGAATCATCCTGAACGGCTAAGCAACAATGTCATCACACGTCCGCTTATGCAGGAAATGCTATTTCCGGTATTGGCCTTCATTTCCGGTCCGGGGGAGATTGCCTATTGGGCCGAATTAAAACGTGCCTTTGAGTTGTTTTCGATGAAAATGCCGCCAATCATCCCTAGGTTAAACATCACGATTGTAGAACGGGGTGTCCTAACCGATTTAGAAGAAATGGAACTTACTTTGGAAACTGTTTTGACTGAAGGAACCGCCAATGCTGTAAAACGGTACTTGGAAGCAGTGGAAGATGAGAAAACGGCTGATCTCTTCGGGAAACTGAAATCACAGCTTGAAGAGAATCATAAAAAACTCTCAGACCATGCTGTTTCTTTAGATAAAGGGATTGAGCCGATGCTGAACAAAAATATGGAATTCATCCAAAAGCAATTGGATTTCATATATGGGAAAATCGGTGACCGAACAAAGGAACGTCATGCGGTTACATTGAAAAAATATGAACGGATCGCCCATTCGCTTTTTCCGCTGGAATCGCCTCAAGAGCGGATCTGGAATGCTTTTTATTACCTGAATCAATATGGAACGGAATTCATTAGCGATATCATGAAGCTGGATTACCAATTCAATAATCAGCACAAACTGATTTTCATTTAGAAAAACGAGCCGTTTTGGGAATGGTGGCGGATTAAATTTCATGCTGCATAGCGTTGCTGAATGCCAACCCCTGTCGAAGGTTAATAAATGGAAAAAAGGATGAATGCTATAGCCTGTCTAGGTTTGTAGTTTAAGGGGGTTCGGATTGGAAAATTCCGAACCCCCTTTTATGTTCAGAGATTGGCTCTGCTAAACCACTTACGGTCAGCCATTTTTCAGGTGCTTTCATGTAATTGGTCCTTACAGTTTTGGAAGCGGAATGGGAGCCTCGGACCCGCATGAAGTGGTCCAACACACTTGCTCTTCTTGCGAAAGAAACCTTCTTTTATTCGGGGGTGTGCATAGGGTAAGGAGGTGGGATTTCTTTGTTGAAAATAGTGTTCAATAACTTGTAAGTTGGCCGATACAAAAACGTTATGGTCTGCGGTCGCTTAGAATGAAAGGGTAAAAGTGCAACAAAGTGGTTTGGGACGGAAGGTGCGAGACTCCTGTTGCAAAGGTTACGTGATGCCCCCCCAGGCACCCGGACCGACCGTTGAAAACGAGTGCCTTTCATTAAAATCCTTCGAATGTTGCACACGTAAACTTCGCAGGTATTCATCGAGTTTGTCCACAGGATGAAAGACAGGTGCTAAAGCCTGTCTTTTTCTGTTTCCTGGACACCTGTCAGGCATTGCTTCGACAGGAATAGCGGGACTGCGTCCTAGTTTGAGTCCATTCGAGGGAAATGCACGGTTCTTTGAAAAAATTGGCTAAATAAAAAAGGCATTGAAAAGAAGGGAATTATTACTTGGAAGGAGAAAGTAAAAACAAGTGGAGAAAGGTGGGGGATTGTGGTACATTGAGATTAGAATGTGGGGGTAATGGGTATGTTCATGGGAGAGTACCATCATAACATCGATATTAAGGGCCGTTTGATAGTCCCAGTGAAATTCCGGGACAATCTCGGGGAGCAATTTGTATTGACCCGCGGACTCGATCAATGTTTATTTGGTTACCCTATGGAAGAGTGGAAGCTGCTTGAAGAAAAGCTGAAAGCCTTGCCTTTAACAAAAAAAGATGCCCGGGCCTTTACCCGTTTTTTCTTTTCTGCAGCGACAGAATGTGAAATTGACAAACAAGGGCGAATTAATATCCCCACGCCGCTTACTTCATATGGCCAATTGGAAAAAGAATGTGTAATTCTTGGTGTTACCAATCGTATTGAGATTTGGAGCAAATCCCTTTGGGAAAACTATTTTTCAGCTTCGGAGGATTCTTTCGCTGAGATAGCAGAAAATATGATTGGCTTTGATATTTAAGGCTGCCCTCAGAAATAGAGTCACTCAATAACCGATTGGAAGGATGTCTAGCATGTTTCAACATACGACAGTGTTATTAAAAGAGACGGTTGATGGATTGAACATCAAACCTGATGGAGTTTACGTAGATTGTACACTAGGAGGAGCCGGTCACAGCGAATACTTGCTTTCACAGCTCTCTGACAAGGGCAGGCTTTATGCTTTTGATCAGGATGAAACGGCGATTCGGAATGCTAAGGAAAAACTGGAAAGCTATGGTGAACGCATCGTGCTTGTTCCTAATAATTTTAAATACTTGAAAGAAGAGTTGAATGCCAGGGGAATCGAGAAAGTCGATGGGATCCTATACGATTTAGGAGTGTCATCGCCTCAATTGGATACACCGGAACGGGGTTTCAGTTATAACCATGATGCTCCTTTGGATATGAGGATGGACCAAAGTGCGGCCATTTCTGCTTATGATGTCGTGAATTCTTGGTCATTCCATGATTTGATGAGGATTTTCTTTCAATACGGAGAAGAAAAGTTTTCCAAGCAAATCGCCAGGAAAATAGAAGCGGCACGCGAGATAAAACCGATTGAAACGACATTCGAGCTTGTGGAGCTGATTAAAGAAGGGATCCCAGCACCTGCAAGACGTAAAGGCGGACATCCTGCAAAACGGGTATTTCAAGCAATCAGGATCGCCGTGAACGATGAGCTTGGCGTCTTCGAGGATTCCCTGGAGCAAGCGATTTCGCTTTTGGATATGGAAGGCAGGATTTCGGTTATCACATTCCATTCACTTGAGGATAGGATTTGCAAAACGGTATTTAAGAAAGCGAGCAGCATGCCGGACCTTCCGCCTGGACTCCCTGTCATACCGGATGAATTCAAACCAACCCTAAAAATCATAACGAGAAAACCGATATTACCTTCGGAAGATGAATTGGAAGGGAATAACCGTTCACGTTCGGCTAAGCTAAGAATTGCTGAAAAGCAAAAAATATAGAAAAAATCAGTAAGGGGGAACAGGAATGAGTTCCATAGCCAAAAAAATGCAAGAACAGCAATATGAAGACCAACATCAGCAACAGACACAAACAGTGGTCATCCGTAAGGCGAAGATATCCATTGGTGAAGTTTTCTTACTATGTGCCCTTGCTATTATGGTTGCTTTTATGGGAGTGAAGATCGTTTCCAATCAAGCGGCCATTTATGAAACGAATAAAGAGATCC
Organism: Peribacillus sp. FSL E2-0218; assembly: GCF_037992945.1. NCBI lineage: Bacteria > Bacillati > Bacillota > Bacilli > Caryophanales > Bacillaceae > Peribacillus > Peribacillus sp. FSL E2-0218. The sequence goes on from NZ_CP150304.1 coordinate 1,609,909, forward strand.
AGCTTGTTGAGTCGAAAATTGACGAACAGGGCAAAGTGAATGATGATTTGAAAGTGCAAGTTGCCGAACTTAGTACATACGAGAGAATTTGGAAAAAAGCTGCAGCGCTTGGGTTCAAGTTAAATAAGAATAATGTGAAGGGTGTGCAGTAATAATGCAGAAACAAAAAAATATGAAGCATGGGGCAGCCGGATTATTCTTCTTATTCGGCCTGCTCTTTTTTGTTTTAATTTGCCGCTTTTTATATATTCAGGTGACAGGAACAGCAGGCGGGGAAGTGCTTGCTTCGAAAATCGAAAAGAAATACGAGAAAAAACAGGTGATAGAGGCAAAAAGGGGCAGCATCCTCGATACAAAGGGGGAAGTCATCGCCGAGGATACTTCATCTTATATCTTAAGAGCTGTTCTCAGTGACAAGGAACCTAAGCACGTCGAGGATCCGGAAATGACCGCGAGCAAGCTTGCTAAATATATTGACATGGATGAGCAGGAAATTTATGAGCGTCTTACCAGTAATAAAAAGGCTTATCAAGTCGAATTTGGCAGCGCGGGCAAGGATTTGACCCAGGTCGTCAAACAGAAAATCGAAAAAATGGAGCTGCCGGGCATTACATTCGGAAGGACGAATAAACGTTTTTACCCGAATGGAATTTTCGCATCCCATTTGATAGGGTATGTGGAAAAGGATGAGAAAACGGGCGAGATGGCCGGTAAGTTCGGCATTGAGAGGTATCTCAACAAAGAATTGAAGGAAACGAACGGGAAGCTGACGTATGACAGTGACTCATGGGGATTGCTATTACCGGATGCGAAGGAGAAAGTGGTTGCCCCGGATAATGGCAATGATGTCATGCTGACCATCGACAAGAAAATCCAAACCTTCTTGGAAGATTCATTGAGCAAAGTGCAGGCAAAATATGATCCCGAGCAAATCATAGCGATCGTATCCAATCCTAAAACGGGAGAGATTGTGGCGATGGGACAAAGGCCCACCTTCCATCCGACAACGAAAGTCGGGCTTACGGATACATGGCGCAACCTTGCCATTGAAGAAACCTTCGAGCCGGGATCAACGATGAAAACCTTCACGCTTGCGGCGGCTGTTGAGGAAGGAGTCTTCAAACCGAACGATAGTTTTGTAGCGGGAACCTATAAGGCCGGTTCAGGGGAAATTCATGATCATAGTGGAATCGAAAGAGGGAAAAGCATGACGTTTCTTGAAGGGGTCCAACGTTCTTCCAACGTCGCTTTCGCAACACTTGCCATGGATAAGATCGGTGCGGATACTTTCAGGGAGTATTTGACGAAATTCGGGTTCGACAACAAAACGGGAATCGATTTGCCGAATGAAATAACCGGTAAAATTCAATATAAGTACAAGCTTGAAAAAGTGACCACTGCCTTCGGGCAAGGTTCGACCGTCACCCCGATCCAACAGATCCAGGCTGCTTCCGCCATAGCCAATGACGGAAAGATGATGCAGCCTTATGTGATCAAAAGCATTTCCGATCAGGATACAGGCAAGGTTTTGAAAACGACAAAGCCGAAAGTGACAGGGAACCCGATTTCAGCAGAGACTGCCAAGCAGGTGCGTGACTATTTGGAAACGGTCATTTCTGCGAAAAAGGGGACAGGAAGCAAATATGCCATCGACGGATATGAAGTCGCAGGAAAAACGGGTACTGCACAAATTGCCGGTCCGACTGGAAGATATCTGGAAGGGAAAAATAATTACGTATTCTCCTTTTTAGGGATGGCTCCAAAAGATGATCCGCAATTGGTCATGTACGTGGCAGTGAAGCAGCCCAAGCTGGGTGCTTCTTATGTCGGAGCAGACCCATTGTCAGAGATTTTCAATCCGGTCATGCAGAATAGCCTGCAATATTTAAACATCAAGCCATCTGATGTGAAAAAACAAAAAGCGATTGACATCGCCGACTATACCAACCAACCTGAAAGCTCCGCCGCCAAGGAGCTGAAGGAACTTGGTTATGATGTAAGCACTATAGGGAGCGGGCGTAAAGTGCTCGATCAATCCCCGAAGGCTGGGAGCACGCTTCTGCAGGGCGAAAAAATCATCTTGAGAACGGAAGGTGAAATGAAAGTTCCGGATATGACAGGGTGGTCCTTGCGGGACGTCATGAAATTCGCTAATGTCGCCAAACTGGACCTCAAAACGACAGGAACGGGATATGTGAGTAAACAGAATCTCCAGGCAGGGAAAAAGGTGAAGGAAGGGGATTCCTTCCATATTGAATTATCCCAGCCAGAAGGGGCTACTGAAGATATCCCGAAAGATAAAAAAACCGAATGAGCAATGAAGGGGGGAATCCATCCGGGTTCCCCCCTTCATTTTTTTGAAGGTTTCTTAGTCTAGCATCAAGTAGACAAGCATATATTGAAGCATGTATGAAATGGAGGTGCCTGTTTTTGCGTGTTTCGAATGTTACTGTCCGAAAACGGCTGGCAATCGCATTGGCAGTGGGTATCGTAGTTTTTTTTATCATTGATATCCGCTTGGGAATTGTACAATTCTATCTAGGTGATAAGTTGACGGGGCTCGCTAAAGATTCCTGGAGCAGGAATATTCCTTTTGAGGCTAAGCGGGGAGAGATTTTGGATCGCAATGGTGTAGAGTTGGCAACGAATATTTCCGCCCCAACGGTCTATGTCATCCCAAGGCAGATTGAAGATCCCGATCAGACGGCGGGACAGCTTGCTTCCATATTGGATATGACCAAGGAAAAGGCTTATCAATGGCTGACGAAACAAGCGATGAGCGTCAGAATTCCCGAAGGCAGAAAAATATCCCATGAAAAGGCGAAAGAAATAAAAGCATTGGGGATAAAGGGCGTGTATATCGCTGAGGATTCAAAGCGCCATTACCCATTCGGTGAATATCTTTCACATGTACTCGGTTTCACGGGATCGGATAACCAGGGACTGATGGGAATTGAATTGTCCTATGATAAGGAGCTAAGCGGGAAGAAGGGGTTTGTTAAATTCTATTCGGATGCCAAAGGGAAGAGGCTGGAAAACATGGCCGATGACTATAAGCCTCCCGTTGATGGAGATAATTTGAAGCTGACGATCGATAGCAAAATCCAGACGATCGTGGAGAGGGAGCTCGATAATGCGGAGGCAACCTATGACCCTGATGGTCTTATCGCCATTGCCATGGACCCCAATACTGGCGAAATTTTAGCCATGTCCAGCAGGCCGACCTTCGATCCTTCTAATTTTCAAAATGTACCATCCGAAGTGTATAACCGTAATTTGCCGGTTTGGAGCATATATGAACCGGGATCGACTTTCAAGATCATCACCCTTGCTGCAGCGCTGGAGGAAGGGAAGGTGGATTTGCAGAGGGAACATTTTTATGACTCCGGGCATGTTGAGGTGGCTGGATCCACGCTCCATTGCTGGAAAAGCGGAGGACATGGCGATCAAACCTTTCTTGAAGTTGTCGAGAACTCATGCAACCCAGGTTTTGTGGAGTTGGGCAACAGGCTCGGGAAAGACAAGTTATTTAAATATATCAATGATTTCGGGTTTGGACAAAAAACGGGGATTGATTTAACCGGAGAAGGAAAAGGGATCATGTTCAATATGGATCGCGTGGGCCCGGTTGAGCAGGCAACGACCGCATTTGGACAAGGTGTGGCCGTAACGCCGATTCAGCAGGTGACGGCGGTATCGGCTGCCGTGAATGGCGGGACTTTATACACGCCATATATCGCAAAGGAATTGGTTGACCCAAAAACGGGAGAAGTACTTATGAGAAAGACCCCGCAGGCCAAGAAAAAGGTGATTTCGGAAGCGACCTCGAAAAAAGTGCGTGAAGCTCTTGAATCAGTAGTGGCGCAAGGCAGCGGTAAAGGTGCATTCGTCGAGTCATATCGCGTTGGCGGAAAGACAGGTACGGCGCAAAAAGCGGAAAATGGCCGCTACCTTGAAAATAATTATATTCTCTCATTCATTGGTGTCGCTCCAGCCGATGACCCGCAAATCGTCGTCTATATCGCGGTCGATAATCCGAAAGGAACGGTGCAATTCGGCGGTGTCGTTGCGGCTCCGATCGTCGGCAATATCATGGAGGATTCTCTAAGGGCGATGGGCGTCAAACCAAGGAAAAACCAGATTGAGAAGGAACGGGTCTGGACGGATCCCGTCATGGTCGAGGTGCCGGACGTGGTCGGAATGAGCAGAAAAGAGCTTCAAACCCAGCAAGTGGATTTGAAGCTCGATATAGCCGGAAATGGGGATAAAGTCATAAATCAAGCACCTGATGCGGGCATTAAGGTAAAAGAAGGCTCTACAATAAGAATTTATCTTGGCGAAAATAAAGATTAAGTATAATATAATAGATGAATAGTTTAAGCGGCTGAAGAATCATCAGCCGCTTTGTTTACGGAGGCGCGATAACCCCGTATAATTAAAAATGGTTTCTCGACAAGCCAAGGTTAATCACATATAATGAATCCTCAAATTAAGTTGAGAGGGATGGAAAAATGAAGCTTCAAAAATTACTATCTTATTTACACTCCTTATTTAGCCATGAAGGAGAGAATCCTGAAATCACCTCCATTGAAAATGATAACCGTAAAGTCAAAGACGGAAGTTTATTTGTTTGTATAAAAGGTTATACGGTCGATGGTCATGATTTTGCCCAATCCGCTGTTGAAAATGGAGCTGCGGCAGTCATTGCCGAACGGGAGCTGGATTTGCCTGTACCCGTAATCGTCGTCAGGGATTCAAGCAGGGCGATGGCGGTCCTTGCCGATGCATTCTATGGTCATCCGACGCAAAAGCTGCGTTTGATCGGAATCACCGGCACGAACGGAAAGACGACAACCAGTCATCTGCTGGAAAAGATTTTCGAGGATCGGCATGAAAAAACGGGATTGATCGGCACGATGTATACAAAAATTGCCGATAAGGTCTATGAAACAAAGAATACGACGCCCGATAGCGTTACATTGCAAAAGGCTTTTCATGAAATGACCGAAGCGTCTGTGTCAACGGCCATAATGGAAGTATCTTCGCATGCACTTGAACTTGGACGCGTCCATGGCTGCGACTATGATATTGCCGTATTTACGAATCTCACACAAGACCATTTGGATTTCCATAAAACGATGGACAGATACAAGCAGGCAAAATCCTTGTTTTTCTCGCAGCTCGGAAATGCTTACATAGAAAATCGTCCTAAATATGCCGTGCTTAACGCTGATGATGAGGCAACCGAAGATTTCATTAAAGCGACGGCTGCTACAGTCGTAACTTACGGTATAGACAATGAAGCCGATATCAGGGCGAAGGATTTAAAAATTGATGCCAATGGCACATCATTCATCTTGACAGCGGGTAAGGAAGAACGTTACATTCAGCTGAAGCTCATTGGTAAATTCAGCGTATATAATGTGCTCTCCGCCATCGCGGCTTCCCTATGCGCAGGCAACGATATAGATGACACCATTAAATCGATCGAGGAGATAAAAGGAGTGGCAGGCCGTTTTGAACTCGTTACGGTGAATCAAGCCTTTCCAGTCATCGTTGACTATGCCCACACTCCGGACAGCTTGGAGAATGTCCTCAAGACCGTTGCTGAGTTCGCTGAAAAGAAAATTTTTGTGATCGTCGGCTGCGGCGGGGACCGAGACAAGACAAAGCGCCCGATCATGGCAGAGATTGCCTGCAACTTGGCGACAGATCCCATTTTCACCTCCGATAATCCACGCAGTGAGGATGCGGCCCAGATTTTGCGGGATATGGAAGCTGGAGTGGCAGGTAAAGAATATTTGGTAATCGAAGACCGGAGGCAGGCAATAATCCATGCCGTTTCCAAGGCTGAAGAGGGCGACGTTATTTTAATAGCGGGCAAAGGTCATGAAACCTATCAATTGGTCGGTTACGAAGTGCTGCACTTTGATGACCGTGAAGAAGCGGAAAAGGCGATTCGAAGCCGTTTCGGTACAGTTTGAACCGACGGTGAATGGGCCGGGTTTACTATCAGGAAAAGACAACAAGCAGAATTTTATATTTGAATTGTGTTAGGAATGAGGGAGTAAGGAATGTTGGAACAAGTAATTTTTTATACGATTTTGGTGGCGTTTTTAGTAACTGTACTTCTTTCGCCCATTTTCATCCCGTTTTTGAGAAGGCTGAAATTCGGGCAAAGCATCAGGGAAGAAGGCCCGCAATCGCACTTGAAGAAAACGGGAACGCCTACCATGGGCGGTTTGGTGATATTATTATCGGTTACCATCGCCACGCTGGTGATGACTTTTAAATTTTCGGTACCTTCCACCGAAACCTATTTATTATTATTCGTTACTTTAGGGTTTGGATTGCTTGGTTTCCTGGATGATTTCATCAAGGTGGTCATGAAGCGGAACCTTGGCTTGACATCCAAGCAAAAACTGATTGGACAAATCGTGATTTCGGTCATCTTTTATTTCGTCTTCAAGCAGACAGATCGTTTCAATCCGGAATTGTCGATCCCGGGCACTGACTTTTCCGTCGACTTTGGCTGGTTTTATCTATTTATCGTGATTTTCTGGTTGGTCGGATTTTCGAATGCCGTCAATTTGACGGATGGACTTGACGGACTTGTCTCAGGAACTTCAGCCATTGCCTTTGGCGCTTTTGCGATTTTGGCATGGAGTCAGTCACAATACGACATTTCTATATTTTCGGTGGCAGTCGTAGGGTCTGTTCTTGGATTTTTGGTATTCAATGCCCACCCTGCTAAGGTATTCATGGGTGATACAGGGTCCTTGGCCCTGGGAGGAGCCATCGCAACGATAGCCTTACTGACGAAGCTTGAAATACTGTTAGTAATCATTGGCGGAGTTTTTGTCATAGAGACACTCTCTGTCATCCTGCAAGTAGGATCTTTTAAAACGACTGGTAAACGTATTTTTAAAATGAGTCCGCTCCACCACCATTATGAACTATCTGGGTGGTCCGAATGGCGCGTCGTCGTGACTTTCTGGACAGTAGGCTTGCTGTGTGCGGTACTCGGAATCTATTTAGAGGTGTGGATATAATTGAAAGAGACGGCAAGGTATTCAGAAAAAAAAGTATTGGTATTGGGCTTGGCAAAGAGCGGAGTGATGGCAGCATCGCTTCTACATAAATTAGGGGCTTTCGTGACGGTGAATGACATGAAGCCATTATCGGAAAACCCTGAGGCTCAAGGACTGCTGGAACAGGGAATCAAGGTCATCTGCGGCAGCCATCCGATTGAACTGCTTGATGAAGGCTTTGAATTGATCGTGAAAAATCCCGGGATACCCTATCGAAATCCGATTATAAAAGGGGCGTTGGAAAAAGGGATACCGGTAATTACGGAAGTGGAGCTTGCCTATCAAATCAGTGAGGCTCCTTTCATAGGAATTACGGGTACGAACGGGAAGACGACTACGACAACATTGATATTCGAAATGTTGAAGGCCGGTGAAAAGTCACCCCTCATCGCCGGGAATATCGGGACAGTCGCATCAGGTGTGGCCGAAAAGGCGACAGCGGATGACTCGATCGTCATTGAATTATCATCTTTCCAGCTAATGGGAATAGAGGAGTTTCGTCCTGAGATTTCCATCTTGACGAATTTGTATGATGCGCACCTGGATTATCATAGCTCCAAACAAGAATATGCGGAAGCAAAAGCGGCGATTGCGAAAAATCAGCTAGCCTCCGATTTCTTGATTTATAATGCAGACCAGGATGCCGTTGTATCGATGGCGAAAAAGACCAAGGCTCAGCTCGTTCCCTTTTCGACCGAAGGGAAGAACGAGAATGGTGCCTATGTAGAAGATGGAGCCGTCTTCTTCCGTGGAGAAAAAATCATCGGCATTGCCGACATAGCCCTTCCTGGGAAACACAATTTGGAAAATGTGCTCGCAGCCATTTCAGCGGCCAAATTGAAGGATGTTGCAAACGAAGCGATCCAGACAGTCCTGAAAACATTTTATGGCGTGGAGCATCGCCTGCAGTTCGTAGCTATGATCGAAAACCGTAAATTCTATAATGATTCGAAGGCGACGAACATCCTAGCAGCATCCAAAGCATTGACATCCTTTTCTGAACCTGTCATCCTTTTGGCGGGCGGATTGGACCGCGGCAATGAATTCGATGAGTTAAAACCGGCCATGAAAAATGTCAAGGCCGTGATAACGTTTGGTGAAACGGCAGAAAAGATTGAGCGGATAGCTAAAGAAATAGGAATAACGAATATAAAACGTGTCGATAATGTAGAAAAGGCCGTACCGGCTGCATTTGAATTATCTAATGAAGGCGACTGTATTCTTCTCTCCCCGGCTTGTGCAAGCTGGGATCAATATAAAACTTTTGAGCAAAGAGGAGACATGTTTATGGAGGCCGTGCATAAACTTAAGTAACAGCTTTCGCAGAAAGAAGTGAATCTGCTTCTACGTTGACACCTTGGAAAAAAGCGATAATGAGCCGTTATCGCTTTTTTTTTGGCTATAGTGCAGCATTGATTTTTATATTCGTACAGGCTCGAAAAACTTCCTCGAGGTGGATGTCCGTGCCATTTAAAAAATCGAATCCTGATCTCATTCTCATTATCGTCACCTTAACTCTTCTGACCGTTGGTTTAATCATGGTTTACAGCGCAAGTGCCATTTGGGCAACATATAAATTTGATGATTCCTTTTATTTTGCAAAGCGACAGTTGCTGTTCGCCTGCGTCGGGGTCATCGCCATGTTTTTCATCATGAATGTGGATTACTGGACATGGAGGACCTGGGCCAAGATCTTGATCATCATTTGTTTCATCATGCTGCTTGCAGTATTGGTGCCAGGAATAGGGATGGCAAGAAATGGTTCACGAAGCTGGATTGGCGTAGGGGCTTTTTCGGTCCAACCCTCCGAGTTCATGAAGCTGGCGATGATCGCATTTTTAGCCAAGTTTTTATCCGAACGGCAAAAGCTCATCACCTCCTTTAAAAAAGGGATGCTTCCATCCTTAGGGTTAGTGTTTTTGGCATTTGGCTTGATCATGTTACAGCCCGACCTTGGAACGGGAACGGTCATGGTGGGAACATGCATTGTCATGATTTTCATTTCCGGAGCAAAAATCAGCCACTTTGTTGGCTTGGGGCTGATCGGCGTAGCCGGCTTCATCGGTTTGATTTTGTCAGCGCCCTACAGGATAAAAAGGATCACATCTTTCTTGGATCCGTGGGAAGATCCTTTGGGAAGCGGCTTTCAAATGATTCAATCCTTTTATGCGATCGGTCCGGGTGGATTGTTCGGTCTTGGCCTCGGGCAAAGCCGGCAGAAATTTTTCTATTTACCAGAGCCGCAGACCGATTTCATTTTTGCGATCCTTTCCGAGGAGCTGGGATTCATCGGCGGCTCTCTCGTCATTCTGTTATTTGCGCTTATGCTTTGGAGAGGGATTAGGATAGCGCTTGGGGCACCTGATTTATACGGCAGCCTTGTAGCGGTGGGGATCATTGCCATGGTCGCCATCCAGGTGATGATCAATATCGGGGTCGTGACGGGCTTGATGCCAGTTACCGGCATCACCCTGCCCCTGTTAAGCTACGGTGGTTCATCGCTTACACTCATGTTGATGGCGATTGGGGTACTATTGAACATTAGCCGCTACTCAAGGTTTTAAGAGAATTTCACAAAAAAGGGAGGCCCTGTCACACGCGGGGCTTCCCTTTTTAGGTTGAAAGCCTTTGCAGGAAATGAAGGGTGAAGGAACCTTGGCTTAAATTAGAAATAAATGAAATGCCAATAAAATATTACCATGTATGAATGTTTGCGAATCCACAATAAATATTGGCAATACAGCTTTGTTTAGACTATAGTATAAGAGGGTCAGGCCGCATAGGCGCTTGCTTCTGTTCATTTTATATGCTTTTACATGCAAGATGTCATCATTCTCGGAAAAAACAGTGACCTCATGAAAGAGGAAATGAAAATCATGATTTGGAATTATGGGAACAACAAGGAGGTTTATCATGGATAAAGTGATAAAGCAATTAACTGAAATGAAAATCGGCAAGGTTCTTGAACAAGAACCGCTTGCGAATCATACAACTATGAAAATAGGAGGGCCCGCTGATTTATTCATCGTGCCATCTTCCGTTGAAAATATAGAAAAAACGATGCAGATCATCAAAGAGCATGCCATACCGTGGCGGGCTATTGGCAGGGGCTCCAACCTTCTTGTAAGTGATGGGGGAATTGAGGGTGCCGTGCTTAAATTGGGCAGAGGCCTTGATCATATCGAGATGAATGGAACGGAAATCAAAGCTGGAGCTGGTGTTTCACTTGTCAGCTTGTCTGTTCAGATCAGTAAAAAAGGCTATGCAGGATTGGAATTTGCCAGTGGGATACCAGGTTCCGTCGGCGGAGCTGTCTATATGAATGCCGGTGCACACGGTTCCGATATGAGTGAGATTCTCAAGGAAGCGCATGTTCTGTTTGAGGATGGTTCTTTAGCTTGGCTTTCGAAGGAGGAAATGGAGTTTTCTTATCGAACTTCCGTACTTCAAAAGAAAAGACCTGGTATCGTGTTGGAAGCCGTGTTCCAATTGACCGAGGGAGATAAAACCGAAATCGTTGCAAGAATGCAGGATAACAAAAATTACCGCAAGGATACGCAGCCGTATAACCTGCCATGTGCAGGCAGCATATTCCGGAATCCACTACCGCATCATGCCGGTAAATTAGTGGAAAATGCCGGTCTGAAGGGACACTCGATTGGCGGAGCGCAAATTTCCCCAATGCACGGTAACTTTATCGTCAACACGGGTAATGGGAGTGCAGCGGATGTTCAGGCCTTGATACAGCATGTGAAAGATACTGTATATGATAAATTTGAAGTTGAAATGGAAACAGAAGTCGAAATTATCGGCCGTAAATAATAGGATGCAATATATCCAAATTTTGTGTTATAATGTGTTACCTTTTAAAGTTTCATATAAACGGACTTAGAGTGTGTCGTGATTTCGTATTGTATAAAAACCATCCATTTTTTCAGGAAGAGGTGAAAGGGATGGAAAAGGGGAAAATCGTTTCCATTGAGGACCGCATCCCGAAATTAAAACAATTAAGAAAAAGCAAAGCAAACAAACGGCTGGTTCTGTTGCTTTCCCTTTTCTTCATTCTGGTTGCATGCGTACTATACTTCTTATCCCCGCTAAGCTATGTGAAAACCGTTCAGGTGGAAGGGAATCGATATACCACTTCCAAGCAAATCATTGAATTGAGCAAGGTGAAGAAAGATCGAAGCATTTGGAAGGTCGATACAGGGAAAGCGGCAGCCAATATTAAAAAAAACCAGGAAATAAAAAGTGCCAAGGTAACACCTGTATTTCCTAATTCGATTAAAATTACGGTATCCGAGCATAACAAGATGGCATACCTGTCCAATAATGGGAAGTATGCCCCCATTTTGGAGAACGGGACCGTCCTGGAGGAGTTAGCGACAGGGGAAATTCCAGTATATGCCCCGGTTTTAATTGGTTTCAAAGAGGGTAAAGCATTAAAGTTGCTCTTAGAAGAGCTGGATAAGCTTCCTGTCGAAATTCAAAATGCCATTTCGGAAATCCATTATGCTCCAACCAAAACCGACGCCTACCATATCGTCATGTTCATGAACGATGGGTTCGAAGTGAACGCGACAAGCCGGACGTTATTCGAGAAAATGATCCACTACCCATCAATCGTCAGTCAGTTGGATCCAAAGGTAAAGGGAGTCATCGATCTGGAAGTGGGTTCTTATTTTAAAGCGTATAAAAATGCGGAACAAAAGGAAGACACGAATGAGCAAAATTGATGGCAAACGGGTGGTGCTATCCCTCGTTTGCCTGGTGCTCGGATTTATGATTGCCTTCTCTTACAATCTGGCTAAGGATAATCGGGGAGTAAGTGAGGACAAGGCATGGAATCAAGAATATGAGCTTAGGCAGCAACTGATTGAACAAGAGACCAAGAACCGGGAATTTCAGAAGGAACTGCTTCAAAAGCAGGAAACCGTATCCAGGATAGAAAAAGATCTGGCCCAGGAAAAGCAGCAGTTTTTCAATTTGGCCAAAGATACGGAGAAATACCGGATGTTTCTCGGGAAAGTGAAGGTGACAGGTTCAGGCCTTCAGGTAACCCTTGACGATGGTGCGAATGTGGATCCGGCAGCCAATGTCAATAACTACTTGGTTCATGAACAGCATGTCTTCAAGGTTGTAAATGAATTATACATATCAGGTGCAGAGGCTGTTGCGATCAACGGTCAGAGATTGAACCATGATTCCTATATAATCTGTAATGGACCAGTCATCACAGTCGATGGACACCAGCATCCGGCTCCATTCATCATTACTGCAATCGGGGATCCGGATGTCCTGGGGGCTTCCCTCGACCTTCCTGGAGGCATAAAGGAACAGCTGGTTGACGAAAATATCATCTTTACTATGGAAAAGAAAAAGAATATCATGTTTGACCCCATTATTGGAGGGTGATCAGTTTCCTGGATTCGATGAAAGATTGGTGAGAGACTGGAAATGAAAAAAAAGCTTTCTTTTAGTTTGCTTACTTTGATTGCGGGCTTCATGCTCGCCATCCAATTCAATTTGGTGAATCAACCTGTCGTTTCCGATACAAGGGATATGTGGGAGCTGAAAAATGATTTATTGAAAGAACAGCAAGCACAAGTGGAATTGATAGATGGCATCAGTAAGCTCGAAGGGAAAGTAGCATCCTATGAAACCGAGAGAAATGAAAGCAAGGAAGAATTGCTGCGAAAGACCCTGACTGAATTAAAGACTGAAGCTGGTTTGACCGAAATAAAGGGTAAAGGTGTAATCGTGTCCATTCAACCGATTAAGGAAGGGATTTTACTTGGCAAGCGGATCGAGTATATTTCCCCGGTATTGTTAATCAGGCTCCTTAATGAAATGCATAGGTATGGGGCGGACGACATTTCCATAGCTGGTCAAAGGTACATAACGACATCGGTCATTCGTGATATAAATGGACAGCCGAAAATGGACGGATATCCGTTAACCGATTACCCGGTCGAACTGCTGGTAATGACGGATGATCCAAAGAAATTAAAGCAGCGTATTGAAGGCTCGGAACTAATGGATGATTTTTTCATCGATAACTTCGAATTGCAAATAAAGGTGCCTTCTCGTGAATTGACATTGCCTGCCTACCAAAATGATGTAAAAGTGGAACACATGATGCCCATCATGGATGGGGGGGATTCGTAATGTGGCTTCCAGTTTTTGGTCTCCTGATTGGGGTCACCCTCGGCTTTTTGGTCGATTTGGATATTCCCCATGAATATTCAAATTACCTTTCCATTGCCGTGCTCGCGGCTTTTGATACCTTATTTGGAGGCATCAGGGCCCATTTGCAAGGTCTTTATGATGAAGTCGTATTCGTAACCGGATTCTTCTTTAATATAATTCTTGCCGCAGGTTTGGCTTTTCTAGGTGTACATCTTGGTGTAGACTTATATTTAGCCGCTATCTTCGTATTCGGCGTAAGACTGTTTCAGAATATCGCCATGATCAGAAGAATACTGATTGAAAAATGGTCCGATTCCCGTAAAAAGCAGAAAAAAAATCTATAATTTTAAAGGGAATCACATCTTAAATGACGAATAGTTTATGCAGTATCCAGTTTAGCAGATTTCTCCATTATGACGAGAAGCGAACAATGTGCAGCTTAAAGTGAGAAATCTACGAAATGTACCGCTTATTATGACATTCACGAGTTGGTGAAATCAGTTCAGTTATTCTATAATGAATAGGTCTTTCGATATAAAAATGTTATTCTACTAAAACATGTATAAAACTGAAGGAGGTGCCATGGAGAATGAACAGCAATGAAATATACGTAAGTCTTGACATCGGTACATCCAGTGTAAAAGTTATCATTGGGGAAATGGTCAATGACACATTAAATATAATCGGTGTAGGAAATGTTAAATCAGAAGGGCTCAAAAAGGGCTCGATCGTCGGTATTGATGAAACCGTCCAATCCATCCAAAAGGCTGTCGAGCAAGCAGAACGTATGATAGGGATGGAGATAAAAAACGTAATCGTCGGCATAAGTGCAAATCACGTGACGCTGCAGCCTTGTCATGGGGTAGTAGCGGTATCCAGTGATAATAAAGAAATTACGGAGCATGACGTTTTCCGTGTTAGGGAAGCAGCGGAGTTAATTACGATCCCATCCGACAGGGAGATTATCGACGTGGTGCCCATCCATTACAAAGTTGATGAACTTGATGAGATCAGCGATCCAAGAGGCATGATCGGCGTTCGCTTGGAAATGAGAGGGATCTTAATCACAGGTCTTCGGACAATCTTACATAATACGCTGCGGTGTGTGGAAAGGGCTGGGTTAGAAATAACCGATATCGCCCTGCAGCCATTGGCGGCAGGTTCCCTTGTTTTATCCAAGGATGAAAGAGAACTTGGGGTGGCGCTTGTCGATATTGGCGGGGGTTCCACTACGCTGGCAATATTCGAACAAGGCTATTTACAATATACGTCTGTGATACCTATAGGCGGGGAAACACTTACGAAGGATCTTTCCATCGTTCTTAGGACAACGATGGAGGAGGCTGAGAAAATAAAAGTAAAGCATGGCCATGCCTTTTATGATGACGCGTCCGAAGATGAAGTATTCCAAATACCGATCATCGGCAGCGACCAGCAGCAGCCCTGCAATCAATTAATGCTTTCGGATATCATTGAAGCGAGATTGACCGAAATTTTCGAGTTGATTCAAGATGATTTGAGGAGACTTGGCTTTCAGGATATTCCAGGCGGTTTCGTATTGACCGGTGGCGTTGTCAAAATGCCGGGAGTCCTGGAGCTCGCTCAATATGTGTTCCAAAACCGTGTAAGGACGGCCGAACCGAATTACATCGGTGTCAGGGAACCCCAATATACGACTGCAGTCGGCTTGATTAAACATGCATGCAAGAAAGAGAGAATGCAAAAAAACACCGCTAATAAAACGCCTGTAGCAGCCGGTCAAACGCAAGAAGAGAATGACCAGCGCAGCCAAAAGGTTTCTCAGAAAAACAAAGAGAACGTAGCGGCTAAAAAACAAGGTGAAAAAGGTGAATCTAAATTCAAAAAAATCCTAGGTTACTTTTTTGAATAACAATCATTAAGAATCGGGAATTTCGTCAAAATAGGAGGATTGTCATGTTGGAGTTTGATTCTAATTTAGAACAATTAGCAACGATAAAAGTAATAGGTGTTGGCGGCGGCGGAAACAATGCGGTAAACAGAATGATCGAGCATGGCGTGCAAGGTGTTGAATTCATTTCTGTCAATACTGACGCCCAGGCTCTTAATCTATCAAAAGCTGAAATCAAAATGCAAATCGGCGGAAAGCTTACACGCGGATTGGGTGCTGGAGCCAATCCTGAAGTGGGGAAAAAGGCTGCTGAAGAAAGCAAAGAACAGATCGAAGAAGCGCTTAAGGGTGCCGATATGGTTTTCGTAACCGCTGGAATGGGTGGCGGAACCGGAACGGGAGCTGCTCCTGTCATCGCGGGCATTGCTAAAGATTTAGGCGCGCTTACCGTTGGTGTAGTCACACGTCCATTTACCTTTGAAGGCAGAAAACGGGCAACACAAGCACAAGGCGGCATTTCATCCATGAAGGAATCGGTCGATACACTGATCGTCATACCAAACGACCGTCTCCTTGAAATCGTCGATAAAAGCACTCCGATGCTTGAAGCTTTCCGTGAGGCCGACAATGTACTTCGTCAAGGTGTACAAGGGATTTCAGATTTAATTGCGGTTCCCGGTCTTATTAACCTGGACTTTGCCGATGTTAAGACCATCATGTCCAACAAAGGTTCGGCGCTTATGGGCATCGGGATTTCCTCAGGGGAAAACCGTGCGGCAGAAGCGGCGAAGAAAGCCATTTCCAGCCCGCTACTCGAAACATCGATTGATGGTGCCCAAGGCGTACTGATGAACATCACCGGCGGAACGAACTTAAGCCTCTTCGAAGTTCAGGAAGCAGCCGATATCGTCGCTACTGCATCCGATCAGGACGTAAACATGATTTTTGGTTCAGTCATCAACGAGAACCTTAAAGATGAAATCGTCGTGACGGTAATTGCAACAGGGTTTAACGAAGTGGAAGCTTCCATACGCCCTTCTGGACGTCCAACACTTGGACAGCAGCAGCAATCAAGGCCGCAGACACAGCAAGCGCCACAGACTAATGTGAAGCGTGAAGTGAAGCGGGAAGAAGTCAATGAGCAGCCTTCGCGCAATGCGAACCAAGGCGAAGAGGCTCTGGATATTCCAACTTTTCTCCGTAACCGCAATAGACGCCGTTAATATCACCGGCTAAAAAACCGTTCCCGCTGGGAACGGTTTTTTTTATGGCCCCGTTTTCAACTTCTTGCGGCTATCGCAAATATCTTCCAGGTTGAAACCTGGATAGGTTCTTGGATGATGTTTTAAATGATTTCTGCAAGGGAGCCGTTTCCGGGCTGGGACCTTCATTAATATAAAGGAAAAAGGGAGGGATCTCTGAAAATCTTAAACTTTTAAAACATAAATCGACAGAAGTAAAAGGGGGCAGGATAGTCTCTCGGAAAGTATTGGAAAATTTCAAGAGCTGTTTTTCTACAAAAAGGGTAAAAATGACTGAAAAACTCTTAAGTTTTCGGTACAAAAAGTGACACACTTTCCAAGGCCAGGTACGCTATACTTTTTGCTAGTGGAAGGTTAGTTCCTAAAGGGAGGGGAGGGTGTTTGACCTTATATTTAGATGTGATCTGGTTGTTGAATTGGTTATTTGACTGCCTCCTTTTATATGGGACCGCAATCATTCTCAAACGAAGGGTCGCTCTTTGGCGGGTATGCATCGGCGGGTTGATCGGTTCCTTCATTATCGTATTGGCATTCACTCCTTTTTATGCAATGGCGGACCGAGTGTACATGAAGATTTTTGTATCCCTGGTCATGGTGCTGGCCACCTTTGGATTTAATAGGTTAAAGCTTTTCATGAAATCGGTGGCCACTTTATACTTTGTGACGTTTTTATCTGGGGGAATCCTCCTGGGCCTTCATTATTTATTCGAATTTCAAATCGTAGCCAAAGACCCCGGTCAATATGCAGGAATCAATCGTTTTGGCGATCCTGTCAGCTGGATATTCGTAATGATCGGATTCCCGCTTGCTTGGCAATTTTCCAAGCGTACACTTGAAGGGATGGAAATGACAAAGCTTACACATGAACAAATGGTTATGATTTCGGTTAAGATATCTGACTTCGAAGGGACATTCCACGGACTGGTGGATACAGGGAATCAATTATATGATCCGATTTCACGCTCCCCTGTGATGATCATTTCTCTATCGGGAGGGGAATCGGGCATTCCTGACGATATGCTAGAGCTCTTTAAAAACCCTGATAATCTGATCAAGCAGGAAGAACAACCTGATTATTCATGGACTGGACGAATGCGGGTCATCCCTTATAAGGTGGTGGGGCATGAACATCAGCTTTTGACCGCTATCAAGCCGGATTCCATCAAAATCGTTCAAGGGGAAAAAGAATATCACGTTAAGCAAGGGCTCGTTTCATTCACCTTTTCGAAACTCTCTCCCGACAACAGCTATCAATCTATCGTTCACCCGAAAATGTTAACCGGCATCCCGGTGCAAAATGCCTCCTGAACCATTGATTCACTCTAACATCCGATCCATAATCCGTTTATTAGAAGGGAGAATTATTTTGAAGAAACTCATTCTTCGGCTCACTTATTTTTGGTACAAACTATTGTTCAAGCTTGGATTGAAGACGGACGAAATACATTACATTGGAGGGAGTGAAGCGCTGCCGCCGCCCCTTTCGAAGGAAGAAGAGGCAATACTGATCAACAAATTGCCGAATGGCGATGAAGCTGCACGATCGATCTTGATCGAACGTAATTTAAGGTTGGTCGTCTATATCGCCAGGAAATTTGAAAATACGGGCATCAATATCGAAGACCTCATCAGCATAGGCACCATCGGTTTAATAAAGGCCGTGAATACATTCAATCCAGAGAAGAAAATAAAATTGGCTACATATGCCTCGAGATGCATCGAGAATGAGATTTTGATGTATTTACGAAGGAATAACAAAATCCGTTCTGAAGTTTCTTTTGATGAACCATTGAATATCGATTGGGATGGGAATGAGCTTCTGCTATCGGATGTCCTTGGCACTGACGATGACATCATCACGAAAGATCTTGAAGCGAATGTGGACCGCAAGCTGCTGACGAAGGCACTCACGCAGCTATCTGAACGCGAAAAACAAATAATGGAACTCAGGTTTGGCCTGGCAGGCGGAGAAGAGAAAACACAAAAGGATGTTGCCGATATGCTTGGAATTTCCCAATCATACATTTCACGTTTGGAAAAACGGATCATCAAGAGGCTTCGAAAGGAATTTAATAAAATGGTGTAAAAAAAATTAGCACCTAAATGCCAATTAAATCAATACTTTGGCAACGATATGAAAAATTATGGTGATTTTCTGTTCTAGCCAAGTGCATATTTTTCCCTCCCGCGGAAATACTGTTTTTTGTACAGCGCTCCTGTGAGGAGGGAATAATTTTGTCTCGTAATAAGGTTGAAATCTGCGGTGTGGATACATCAAAATTACCGGTTTTAAAGAATGAAGAGATGAGAAAACTCTTTAAAGAACTGCAAGATGGCGATATTTCAGCAAGAGAAAAACTGGTAAACGGGAATCTTCGACTCGTTCTAAGCGTCATTCAGCGCTTTAACAATCGGGGAGAGTATGTGGATGATCTATTTCAGGTAGGCTGTATAGGGTTAATGAAGTCGATAGACAACTTTGACTTAGGTCAAAATGTTAAGTTTTCAACATATGCTGTACCGATGATTATTGGAGAAATCCGAAGATATCTTCGTGACAATAATCCGATTCGGGTTTCCCGTTCTTTAAGAGACATCGCTTACAAAGCTTTGCAGGTTAAAGAAAAGCTCATAAGCCAGACCCTTCGTGAGCCGACAGCTGAAGAAATCGCCAAGGTGTTGGAAGTACCTCATGAAGAAATCGTTTTTGCACTTGATGCGATACAAGATCCAGTTTCACTTTTTGAACCGATTTATAATGATGGCGGGGATCCGATTTATGTACTCGACCAACTGAGTGATGAGAAAAATAAAGACAGTACGTGGATTGATGAAATAGCTATTAACGAAGGCATGAGACGGTTGAATGACCGGGAAAAAATGATCCTTCGGAAACGGTTTTTCCAAGGGAAGACGCAAATGGAGGTAGCCGAAGAAATCGGCATTTCACAGGCGCAGGTGTCCCGGTTGGAAAAGGCGGCAATAAAGCAAATGAATAAAAATATCCAACAGTAGAAGCTGAGCATGAGAAAAGGTAGCTTAAGCGGGTAGTGAAGCAATGTTCATTACCCGCCCAAAGCCACTTATCCGTAGCGGCTTTTTTATTTTGTCGAAAATGCATAAGGGAGGAGATGGAGGGCGAAACGTTTATTTATCGTATTCTTCATCCTTGAGTGAATCATGTCATATACATGTGAAGAGGACCTTCATCTATGATGAAATTGTGAGGAGCTGAGTGGGATGACCAGAATTTCCGAATTTCAGATCAAGGATATCGTCAACATAGCAGATGGAAAGAAACTTGGGAATATGTCGGATCTTGAAATCAATACGTCTACAGGGCAAATTGAGGCAATCGTCGTTTCAAATGGCACCAGGTTAATGGGGTTCTTCGGCAGGGAACAGGATATTGTGATTCCATGGCGCAAGATAAAAAAAATCGGCGCAGATGTCATTCTTGTTGAACATCAGACGGTATTTCAGGCAGAACTGAAAGATGAACGGTTTTAAGGGGTGAAGTGCACAAATCTATGATACACTAGACTAAAAATGAAGAGGTTAAAAGCATGAAAGAGCCATTTGTTTTAATAGATGATCAATATATGCTCATTGACAGCTGGAGACAGCAAAATCTCCAGCTCGTAGCGGGCTTCACCACGAAAAATGGGGGAGTCAGTTCAGGGGATTTTCAAACATTGAATACCGGTTTCCATGTCGGGGATCGCCTTGAAGATGTCCAGGGGAATCGCAGGATTTTGGCAGAAAAGCTGTCATTTTCCCTAGATGGCTGGGTAGGGGCGGAACAGACGCATGAAACGCAAATATTGCAAGTGAACAGGCTTGATGGCGGCAGAGGCGCAACGGATTATCATTCAGCCTTTAAAGGCACAGACGGATTTTATGCGAAGGATCATAATGTTCTTTTGACAATGTGCTACGCAGACTGCGTGCCCCTATACTTTCTTGCTCCGGCGCATGGTATGATTGGGGTGGCGCACGCAGGCTGGAAGGGCAGTGTAAACGGAATTGCCCGGAAAATGGTTGAAGCATGGCTAAGAGAGGGTATAAAGGAAGCGGAGATATTTGCTGTAATAGGACCGTCCATTTGCTCGAAATGCTATGTTGTTGATGACAAAGTCATAGATTTGGTGCAGAATTTGCTGGAAGATAATGACGAAAAGCCATATAATTTAATCAGTGAAGGACAATATCAGTTAGATCTTAAGCGACTCAATTCTTTGGTTCTTCAGAAAGCGGGAATTCCAAACAGTCAAATTGAGATTACATCGTACTGCACAAGCTGCGATCACGATTTGTTTTTTTCACATCGCCGTGATAACGGGAAAACAGGCAGGTTAATGAGCTTTATCGGTTGGAAGGAGGATTTAAGGTAATTGTGAAAGTATTGGACAATTTAAAAAACATCGAAGAAAAGATAAATATAGCATGTGAAAATAGCGGCAGGCGCCGTGAAGATATAAAGTTGATCGCCGTGACAAAATATGTTTCGATCGAGAGGGCGAAGGAAGCCTTGGAAGCGGGAATCAGCGACTTAGGTGAAAACCGTGACGAAGGGCTCCTGAATAAATACGAAATACTGCAGGACAAGCCGAACTGGCATTATATTGGCTCCTTGCAGACGCGAAAAGTGAAGAATGTCATTGATAAAATCACCTATATCCATTCACTGGACCGAATTTCTTTAGCGGAAGAAATTCAAAAACGCGCAAAAGAGCCGATAAATTGTTTAGTGCAGGTGAATGTTTCGGGTGAGGAATCCAAACATGGCATGGACCCAGAGGCAGCAATGAGCTTCATAAAGGGGTTAGCCGGTTTTGATAAGGTGAAGGTTGCAGGATTGATGACGATGGCTCCTTTGACGGATGATCCACAAGTTTTACGTCAGTGCTTCCGGAACCTGAAAAATCTGCAGGTGGAAATCCAAAATGCTGCGCTCGCGCATGCACCATGCACGGAATTATCCATGGGGATGTCCAATGATTTCATGATTGCCATCGAAGAAGGCGCTACTATGATCAGGATTGGCACAGCACTTGTAGGCGAATAATTTTAAGGAGGTACGCTAAAGATGTCGTTCGTATCAAAATTTAAATCTTATTTCGCACTGGATGATGAGTATGAGTACAAGGATGAAGTGATGGAAGAAGAGGAGGCTGAACGAAAAACCGTGAAGTCAACTAAACAGCAGCAGCCAGTTTCTGCAGGGACTAATGGCAATCAGAATATCGTAAGTTTGCAAAGCGTCCAGAAATCTTCTAAAGTAGTATTATTGGAGCCTCGTGCCTATGCAGAAGCCCAGGAGGTAGCCGACCATCTGAAGAATAGGCGGGCTGTTGTCGTGAACCTTCAACGGATTCAGCATGATCAAGGAAAGCGGATCATTGATTTTCTTAGCGGGACTGTCTATGCAATCAGCGGGGATATCCAAAAAATCGGAACAGATATATTCTTATGTACCCCTGACAACGTCGATGTTTCCGGTAATATTACCGGATTTGCCGTCGATGAGGAGTATGAAGAAGCGAGGTGGTAATGATTAATGGGTTTAGTGCTTCAAGGTTTATATTATTTAATTGAAATTTATTCAATGGCATTAATCGTATACATATTGATGTCATGGTTTCCAAATGCAAGGGAGACATCCATCGGTCAATTCCTGGAAACGATTTGCGAACCATATTTAGAGCCTTTCAGAAAGTTCATACCACCACTTGGCATGATCGATCTTTCACCGCTTGTGGCCCTTCTGGTGCTTAACTTCGCAAGTGGGTATGGCATTCATTACCTTCAGACGCTGGTAGGTTAACCACAACCGGCAAAGAACGAAACTACACAGCCGGAAGATTCTCAGCTGTGTAGTGGCAACGAAGGAAGAAAGCATGTTTAGATCAATCATTATCTTGATAATTAAGGAGCAATTATACAATCATGAGTATTTATCAGCATTTCAGGCCGGAGGAAAAAGAATTCATTGACCAGGCAATGAATTGGATCGATCAGGTGAAAGATTCTTACGCTCCGAAATTATCTGACTTTCTGGATCCGCGACAGCAGGAAATCCTTATTTCCTTATTGGGAAATGATCCGGATGCCAAACTGCAATTCAACGGCGGGAGCGAATTCGTTGAGCGAAAACGTGTGCTCATTTACCCTGATTATTACTCTCCTGAACCATCGGATTTCAATATCTCCTTATACGATATTTCCTATCCAAAAAAGTTTGTTACGCTTGAACATAGGCAAATACTTGGAACCTTGATGTCACTTGGGGTAAAACGTGAAAAATTCGGCGATATAATCGTGACGGAGGAGCATATTCAATTTATTGCGGCCGAGGAGATGGATGCCTATCTCACTGGGAACCTGGAGAAGATCGGTAAAGCTTCCGTTGCCATAAAACGGCTTCCTATCGGGAATATCATCCAAGTCCAAGATAAATGGGAAGAACAAGTCACCACCGTCAGTTCCCTAAGGCTGGATAGTGTGCTTTCTGCCGTGCTGAATATCTCCCGCCAAAAAACGCAAGCCCTGGTAACGTCAGGTAAAGTGAAGGTCAATTTCAAGCAAACGGAAAATGTTTCTGAAGAATGCCGCGAGGGGGATACGTTATCCATCAGGGGGTTTGGCAGGTGCAAGATACTGTCGATAGATGGAAAAACCAAGAAGGATAAGTGGAGAATCTCGTTAGGCAGGCAAAAATAATTCAAGATTAAGCAGGATTTGGACATTTATTGTCGAATATAGAGTTTTAATATACTAGAGTAGAAACCGTTCTGGAGGTGCCGTAATGCCCTTAACCCCGATAGATATACATAATAAGGAATTTAATAAAGTATTTCGAGGGTATGATGAAGATGAAGTTAATGAGTTTCTCGACCAGGTCATTAAAGATTATGAACTGATATTGAGGGAGAAAAAAGAACTTGAAGATAAACTGAACGAGACTTATGATCGTTTGGGACATTTTACGACAATCGAGGGTACACTTAATAAGTCGATTATTGTCGCACAAGAAGCAGCTGAGGAATTAAGGCGCAACGCCCAAAAAGAAGCGAAGCTGATCATTAAGGAAGCAGAGAAAAATGCCGATCGGATCGTCAATGAGTCACTTGTGAAGGCTAGGAAAATCGCGATGGACATCGAAGACTTGAAAAAACAATCCAAAGTATTCCGGACCCGTTTCAAAATGCTTGTCGGTGCACAGTTGGATTTGCTGGACAATGATGATTGGGACCACCTTCTTGATTACGAAGTGGATGCGACTGAAATAGAATTAAATGAGAGAGTGGAAGAGGAAATTTAAACGATTCCTTGACTTTCAACACTTTTTTCGCATATAATTTTTTAACAATACAATTCATGATTACTTTAGACGATGACAGGGAAAGTAAATTCTTCACATGCTTATTAATAGCGACCGGGGATGGTGAGAGCCTGGAATAAGCGAAGATATTGAAGATCACCCTCGAGTTCTGAGTTGAACCTGCTTTTGCAGCAAGTAAACGAAGCGTTTCATTCACGTTACGAATGCTCGAGAGGTTGGATTCACTTTGTGAATCTTTCTAGCCAGGGTGGTACCGCGGGAAGCAAAGCTTTCTCGTCCCTTTTTTAGGGATGAGAAGGCTTTTTATTTTGCCTGGAGGAGTTTTGGGTGCCAATGAAATTGTGTAAAGACGGATGGAGGATGTAACGATGGAATACAAAGATACCTTATTGATGCCAAAAACGGAATTTCCAATGCGTGGAAATTTACCAAAACGAGAGCCGGAGATTCAAGAGAAATGGAAAGAAATGAATATTTATAAAAAGGTGCAGGAACAAACGGCAGGACGCCCTTTATTCATTTTACATGACGGACCGCCATACGCTAACGGTGATATCCATATGGGTCACGCGATGAACAAGGTTTTAAAAGATTTCATTGTCCGCTTTAAATCAATGAGCGGTTTTCAAGCACCGTATGTTCCTGGTTGGGATACGCACGGCCTTCCGATCGAAACGGCCTTGACTAAAAAAGGTGTTAAGCGGAAAGAAATGAGTGTAGCCGAATTCAGGAAGCTTTGTGAAGAGTATGCTTATGTTCAGATCGACAATCAACGTGAACAGTTTAAGAGAATTGGGGTTCGCGGGGATTGGGATAACCCTTACATCACATTAAAGCCTGAATATGAAGCCCAGCAAATCAAGGTCTTCGGCGATATGGCGAAAAAAGGCTATATTTATAAAGGGAAAAAACCTGTTTATTGGTCACCTTCCAGTGAATCAGCACTTGCGGAAGCTGAAATTGAATACCAAGATAAACGTTCTGCGTCAATCTATGTTGCTTTTGAAGTAACGGATGGCAAAGGAGTAATTGAAGAAGGAGTTAAAATCATCATTTGGACGACAACTCCTTGGACGATTCCTGCTAACCTTGGTATCTCGTTGCACCCGCAATTAAATTACGTCGTAGTGGCAGTCGAAAATGAAAAGTTCTTAATTGCTGAAGCTCTTCTTGAGTCCGTGACCGAAACGCTTGGCTGGGATAACCCAACCGTTGTGAAAACGGTAAAAGGGAGCGAATTGGACCGGGCAGGTGCCAAACATCCTCTTTATGATCGCGAATCTTTAGTGATGCTGGGTGAACATGTTACGACGGAAGCTGGCACGGGCTGTGTCCATACGGCTCCAGGACATGGTGAAGATGATTTTATCATCGGACAAAAATACGGCTTGGATGTCCTTTGCCCCGTGGATGAGAAAGGGGTCATGACAGAAGAGGCCGGTGAATTCGCTGGATTATTCTATGATCAAGCAAATAAACCGATTACAGAAAAATTAACCGAAGCTGGCGCGTTATTAAACTTGACGTTCATCACTCACTCTTATCCACATGATTGGCGGACGAAGAAACCGACGATTTTCCGGGCAACTGCACAATGGTTCGCATCAATCAAAGACTTCCGCAGTGAGCTTTTGGAGGCCATCGAAGAAACGAAATGGGTTCCCGCTTGGGGGGAAACGCGGCTATTCAATATGGTCCGTGACCGCGGAGATTGGTGTATCTCCCGTCAACGTGCATGGGGTGTACCGATTCCTGTCCTTTATGCAGAAAATGGCGAGCCGATCATTACCGATGAAACGATCAATCATATTTCAAACCTTTTCCGTGAACACGGTTCAAACATCTGGTTCGAACGGGAAGCAAAAGAGTTACTTCCGGAAGGCTTCACTCATGAAGGCAGCCCAAATGGCATCTTCACGAAAGAAACGGATATCATGGACGTATGGTTCGATTCCGGCTCATCTCATCAAGCTGTTCTTGAAGAAAGGGAAGACTTGCAGCGTCCTGCCGATCTTTATTTAGAAGGTTCGGATCAATATCGCGGCTGGTTTAACTCTTCACTTTCAACAAGTGTTGCCGTAACAGGAAAAGCACCCTATAAAGGCGTGCTGAGCCATGGATTCGCTTTGGATGGAGAAGGCCGCAAAATGAGTAAATCGATTGGGAACGTCGTCCTGCCATCCAAGGTCATGAACCAGCTTGGTGCAGATATATTACGCCTTTGGGTCGCTTCTGTCGATTACCAATCAGATGTCAGGGTTTCAGATCCTATCCTTAAACAAGTCTCGGAAGTGTATCGTAAAATCCGCAATACATTCCGCTTCCTACTGGGGAATTTGGATGGATTCAATCCGGAAACCGATAAAGTGGCAATCGATGAACTGCCTGAAGTGGACCGTTACATGCTGGTCAAATTGAATAAGCTGATCACTCAGTCCAAATTAAGTTATGAAAATTATGAGTTTGCGACCATTTATAATATGGTCAATAATTTCTGTACACAGGATTTGAGTTCGTTTTATCTTGATTATGCGAAAGACATTTTATATTGTGAAGCACCAAATGGTAAAGAGCGTATGGCCATTCAAACGGTGCTATACGAATCATTGGTAAGCTTGACGAAATTGGTGTCGCCAATCCTTTCGCATACGGCTGATGAAGTATGGGCGTTCATTCCTGGTGTAACGGAAGAAAGTGTCCAATTGACATGGATGCCTGAAGAAATTCACGTTGATGATGCACAAGCCATCGAAGAAAAATGGACGGCTTTCATGAACGTGCGTGACAACGTACTGAAAGCATTAGAAGAGGCTCGCAATCAGAAAATCATCGGTAAATCGCTGAACGCAAAAGTGAAGGTTTACGTGAATGAAGAAACGAAAAATCTGCTTGATAGCATCAAGGAGAGCTTTGAACAGTTATTCATCGTATCCGAATTCGAACTTGCTGGAGATGTGTCAAGTGCACCATCAGAAGCGGTTAAACTAGAGGATATGGCGATCGCGGTGACAAAAGCCGAAGGTGAAACATGTGAGCGTTGCTGGAATGTTTCCAAACAAGTGGGTCAAGTGGAGGAACATCCGACACTATGCCCGCGTTGTGCAACAGTAGTGAAAGAGCATTATGTGAATCAATGATTCCAGAAGGCATGCGGCGGGACTCTCTATGAAGGGTCCGGTCAGCTTGTATACAAAAAGGCTTCGAAATGATTACATTTCGAAGCCTTTTTAATGTTAGATAGGTTTTGAAGCAGGTAAGCCCATTTTAGATAGTCATGTGTGCGAAAGAACCCTTCTTTTGATCGAGAACGTGTATAGGGTAAAGCCGGTACAATCACTTTGTTTAATTTAATAGGTAGCTTGCTATCGCGGCTGTTTTATATGTTGCATCTGTGGCCTGGGTATTCCGACATGTTTAATCTCCTGTTCAACAAATGGAGCCAAGGATGGATTTTCATGTGTCTTTCCAGGTGTTACGGTCTCAGTCGAGCTGAATGAATAGGCAATGGGCATCTATCTAAGGAAAAATAAAGGTAAAATTGGAGCGGATGTGCGAGACTGCCGCCAAGGAGATACGCGTCTGCGTGAGACCCCACAGGCTAAAAGCCGAAGAAGCTCACGAACCGCCCTCTGGATAAGGGAGCGCCAGCATTGGCTTGGAACAGTCTAAGGATAAACTTCAAAACTGTAGCCAAACTCCATGCCTTATCTTCGAATTAGTCGTTCTCTATTTGCAAAGTCTGGATTTTTAAAACAATTCAATTATGATCATGCAAATAAGGCACATCCCATAAAGCGATATTGTCATGGTTTTATACTTTTCGGATTAGTCATTATTTCTAGTTTATGCTACAATTCAAAAGTGAAGATTTGATTAGTTTGGGGGAAAAAATGTGTTTTATTATTTAATTGCCCTTTTGGTCATTGCTCTCGATCAGCTGACAAAATGGATGATTGTGAAAAAAATGGAGTACGGAGAAAGCATTGAAATTATTGAAAACCTTCTATATATTACCTCGCATCGTAATCGTGGGGCAGCATGGGGAATTCTACAAGGACAAATGTGGTTTTTCTACATCATCACCATCGCTGTCATTATTGGACTTGTCTATTATATTCAGAAAATGGCAAAGCAAAGCCGTTTGCTTGGAGTGGCCCTTGGTCTCATGCTAGGCGGGGCAATCGGTAACTTCATCGATCGCATCGCTCGCCAGGAAGTAGTGGATTTCGTTCATACCTATATTTTTAGCTACAGTTTTCCGGTATTTAATGTTGCCGATGCTTCGCTTTCAATTGGAGTCGGACTGCTCGTGATTCATATGTTATTAGAAGAAAAAAACGCTAAGGAGAAAAATAATGGATAAAAGGTTATACAGCATCGATGAAACACTAAAAGGTGTCAGGATAGATAAGGCACTTTCGACTTTGAACGAGGAATGGTCGCGTACACAAGTTCAGCAATGGATTAAAGATGATCATGTATTAGTCAATGGATTGGCCATAAAAACGAATTATAAATCGATTCCCGGCGATACGATCGAAGTGACGATTCCCGAGCTTGAGGAATTGGATGCAGCGGCAGAAGAAATGGATTTGGATATCTATTATGAAGATGCAGATGTCCTCGTGGTCAACAAACCGAGCGGAATGGTCGTCCACCCAGCACCTGGACATGTATCAGGCACGCTGGTAAATGGGTTGATGGCCCATTGTAAAGACCTGTCGGGCATTAACGGCGTGATGCGTCCCGGCATCGTCCATCGAATCGACAAAGATACATCTGGTCTATTAATGGTTGCCAAAAACGACATGGCACACGAAAAACTTGTCCAGCAGCTTGTTGACAAGACGGTTACCCGTAAATATCAAGCAATAGTCCATGGTGTGATCCCGCATGATTTCGGAACGATCGATGCACCGATCGGCAGGGATAAAAAAGATCGTCAAAGCATGACCGTGACGGACTCGAATTCCAAAAATGCTGTAACACATTTCCGTGTCATCGAACGTTTCAATGCTTTCACTTTGGTGGAATGCCAACTTGAAACCGGAAGGACGCATCAAATCCGTGTCCACATGAAATACATTGGCTTCCCGCTTGCCGGCGATCCTAAATACGGACCGAAGAAGACCTTGAAGATAGATGGACAAGCGTTGCACGCTGGCCTTCTAGGATTCATCCATCCCCGTACCAATGAATATATGGAATTCGAAGCTCCGATACCTGAAGAGTTTGAACAGCTAATAAATCAATTGCGCAGAAGTAAGGATTGACAAATTCGTTTTTATGATATATCATGATAACAACTTAACAAGAACCTTTAACACAGTTCAGAGAGACTGAGAAGGAAACGGATACGCGAAGTCGGGATACCCATACCCACGTCGTCAAAAATCCTCATGCCTTCTTGGCATGAGGATTTTTTGTTGAAGGAAAAAGGAACCGAGGTGGCCGAGATGTTGAATGAGAAAGCGATAGTACTTGATGAGCAGGCCATTGGCAGGGCCTTGACCAGGATTGCACATGAGATTATCGAGAAAAATAAGGGAATTGAAGATTGTGTATTGATCGGGATCCGTACACGCGGGATTTTCCTCGCTGATCGACTGGCCAGACGCATCAATCAAATAGAGGGTAAGGCAATCGAGCTAGGAGAACTGGACATTACCCTATATCGCGATGACCTTTCGAAAAAAACCAACGATGGAGATCCCATTGTAAAAGGCTCAGATATTCCGGTCAATATAAGCGACAAGAAAGTGATTTTGGTTGATGATGTTCTTTTCACAGGCAGGACCGTCAGAGCGGCAATGGATGCCTTGGTGGATTTGGGAAGGCCTTCGCAAATCCAGCTCGCAGTTTTAGTGGACCGAGGGCATAGGGAACTTCCGATACGGGCAGATTTCGTCGGGAAAAACGTTCCGACATCACAATCCGAGAAGATTACCGTTACGTTGACAGAAGTGGATGAAGCAGATCAAGTCACTATATTAGAAAAATAAACAAGCTGAAAATTAGATAGAACCCTTTTAAAGACAGTCCAGAGAGGCTGGCAAAGGGGAGTCAATCGGGAGATGTGTGCCTATCCATGGGCATGCACCTTCCGTGAAACCCTCTTTGTTTAGACAAAGAGGGTTTTTGCCGCTTTAACGCATCAAGAGGAGGATACAGAAATGGAAGAAGTAAAAAGGGACATCGTACTTGATGTTGAGGACGTGCCAAAGGTTGGTCAATGGATTACACTAAGCATCCAGCATTTGTTCGCCATGTTCGGCGCGACGGTGCTCGTGCCATTCTTGGTGGGGTTAAGCCCAGCGGTTGCCCTGGTTTCAAGCGGGTTGGGAACACTATCTTACCTATTGATTACCAAGGGGCAGATACCCGCTTACCTTGGCTCATCCTTCGCCTTCATCACGCCCATCATCGCGGCAAAGGCGTTAGGGGGGCCTGAGGCGGCCATGATTGGCTGTTTTGCAGCCGGATTGATATATGGGATAGTAGCCCTGGTCATCCAAAAAGTCGGCTTGCGCTGGTTAATGAATTTACTTCCTCCGGTCGTGGTAGGTCCGGTCATTATCGTAATCGGGCTAAGCCTTGCCGGAACGGCCGTGGATATGGCCATGTATGATCCGAAGCATGAATATAGTGTGACATATATAGTAATAGCGCTGATTACATTAGCGGTAACCATCATCTGTAACGTATTCTTTAAAGGCTTCCTTAACTTGATCCCGATATTAATGGGGATTATAGTGGGCTATGGCTGTTCGGCTGCAGCAGGAATAATAGATTACTCACCAATCAAGAAAGCAGACTGGTTTGAAATGCCGGATTTCATGTTTCCATATGTCACCTATACCCCGACCTTCTCATGGGAAGTCATTGCCATCATGGTACCCGTGGCCATCGTCACATTATCCGAGCACATCGGACACCAGATGGTTTTGAGTAAGGTAGTCGGCAGAAATTTTTTGGAAAAACCCGGCTTGCACCGCTCGATCCTTGGGGATGGAGCTGGTATCATGATAGGCTCCTTCATTGGGGGTCCGCCGCTGACATCTTATGGTGAAAATATCGGGGTCCTGACGATGACAAAGGCATACAGTGTATACATCATCGGCGGCGCAGCATTGGCTGCAATCATCTTTGGCTTCAACGGTAAGATTTCAGCGGTCATCAGCTCGATACCAACAGCGGTAATGGGCGGGATTTCAATCCTGCTCTTCGGAATCATCGCTTCAAGCGGGCTGAGGATGCTGGTTGATAATAAGGTTGATTTCGACAAAAAAAGAAACCTGATGATCGCTTCAGTCATACTAGTGTTGGGGATCGGGGGAGCATTCGTGCAACTATCGGAAACGGTTTCGCTTTCCGGAATGGCACTTTCGGCAATCGTCGGCATCCTGCTTAACCTGATCTTACCTGACCGTGAAAAAATATCAGCGGATATCTTTGGAAAATAAGAAAAACTGAATCATGAAAGATCACCTTTTAAAAGAAGTCCAGAGAGGCTTAAAAGGGTGTTGCTGTAAAGAAGAATGAGAACGGGACAAGGCTCTTATAACCAGTCTCTATGCTCACGCCTCTTTATGACCTACACCCTGTCCTTAAAAGGCGGGGTGTTTTTTATGCCCCGCATCACGATTGTGAAAGGAGCAGGATCCATGAAAAAATTATTCACGATGAATGAATTGAACGTTACTGAAATTGAAGGAATCCTTCATGAAGCGGAGGGATTTGCCAATGGATCGAGCTGGCAACCTAAACTGCAGACCATGGTTGCCAACCTTTTCTTTGAACCTAGCACACGTACCAAATCAAGTTTTGAAATGGCGGAAAGGAAACTTGGCTTGGAGGTCATTCCTTTTGATGCCGGCACTTCATCCATATTAAAAGGAGAAACCTTGTATGACACGGTTAAAACGCTTGAGGCAATAGGCGTCAACGCTTTGATCATCCGGCATGAGCAAGATCATTATTTTGACGAATTGAAAGAGAAAATCAGGATTCCGATAATCAATGCCGGGGATGGATGCGGAAATCACCCGACCCAGTCATTGCTCGACTTATTAACGATAAAACAAGAGTTTGATAGTTTCAAAGGTCTGAAGATTGCGATAATCGGCGATGTGAGACATAGTCGGGTCGCCAAATCGAATGCTGAGGCATTAACGCGCTTAGGAGCGGAGGTCGTATTCTCAGGTCCGCCTGAGTGGTTTGACGGAGAAAAAGGTTTGGGAAGGTATCAGGACATCGATGAAGCGATAGCGACATCTGATGTGGTCATGCTGCTTAGAATCCAGCATGAAAGGCATAGTGAAAAATACAATCATGCGAATGGGGACTATCTGGAACGTTTTGGCCTGACGAAGAAACGTGAAAAAAATATGAAGCAGGACGCGATCATCATGCATCCTGCACCAATAAACCGCGGTGTTGAAATTGACAGTGATTTAGTCGAATGCAGCCGCTCTAGAATTTTTAAACAGATGGAAAATGGCGTGTTCATTAGAATGGCCGTGTTGAAAAATGTGCTCGAACAAACCGAAGGGGGAATGAACCATGAAAACTGTGATCAAAAATGGAGTATTGCTAGATAATCAAAACTCATTCAAAAAAGCGGACATTGAAATGGAAGGAAAGGTCATCACGAAAATCGGCGAGGACTTGGCTACGGAAAATTGCAAGGTAGTTGATGCAAAAGGGTTGCTTATAACGGCAGGCTTCATTGATTTGCACGTCCATTTACGCGAGCCGGGCGGTGAACATAAGGAAACGATCGAAAGCGGAACGCTTGCAGCAGCAAGGGGCGGTTTCACTACGGTTGCTGCGATGCCCAATACAAGGCCCGTTCCTGATACAGTGGACCACCTAGATGCTCTCAATCGGAAAATCGAAGAAACGGCACATGTACGGGTCCTTCCTTATGCATCCATCACGATAAGGGAAGCGGGCAAAGAACTAACAGACTTTTCTTCATTGAAACAAGCTGGCGCTTTCGCTTTTACGGACGACGGAGTAGGGATTCAAGAAGCGGGGATGATGCTTGAAGCGATGAAGCGGGCTGCCGCCCAAGATATGGCGATTGTCGCTCATTGTGAAGATAATAGCTTGATCAATAAAGGCTCCGTCCATGAAGGGAGATTCTCTAAAGAGCAGGGAATCAATGGAATTCCGTCTGTATGCGAAGCTGTACATATCGCCAGGGATATCCTCCTTGCGGAAGCGGCGGACTGCCACTATCACGTTTGCCACATATCGACGAAGGAATCGGTCAGAACAGTACGCGATGCCAAACGTGCAGGCATTCGGGTGACAGCCGAGGTTACTCCGCATCACTTATTATTGTGTGAAGATGATATACCGGGGCTTGATGCCAATTATAAAATGAATCCGCCTTTAAGAGGTCGTGAAGATCGGGACGCATTGATTGAAGGGCTGCTGGATGGGACCATCGATTTCATTGCAACGGACCATGCTCCACATGGAGCAGAGGAAAAAGCAGAAGGAATGCAGCTGGCTCCATTTGGAATAGTAGGATTGGAAACGGCCTTTCCGCTGCTATATACCGAATTGGTCAAAAAGGAAGTTTTGACCTTGAAGCAATTGGTCGACTTCTTGACAATCAAGCCATCTGAAAGCTTTTCCCTTCCATATGGGGAACTGAAGGAAGGCGCCATTGCCGATATCGTGCTCATTGACTTGGAAGCGGAAAAAGAAATTAATGTAGAAGAGTTTGCATCAAAAGGGAAAAATACACCTTTCAATGAAAAGAAATGCTATGGCTGGCCGGTCATGACGATTTCAGAAGGTAAAATAGCTTGGGAAAAAGGACGTGTTCAACAATGAAAAGACAGTTAATCTTAGAAGACGGAACGATTTTCCTTGGGGAAGCATTCGGCGGGGACGTAGAAAAAATCGGTGAGGTCGTTTTTAATACAGGGATGACAGGATATCAAGAAATCCTTTCCGATCCATCATATTGTGGCCAAATTGTCACACTGACGTATCCATTGATTGGAAACTATGGAATTAATAGGGGTGATTTTGAATCAATCAACCCTGCTATCGCTGGGTTTGTCGTTAAAGAAACGGCAGATCATCCGTCCAACTGGCGCAGCCAATCATCTCTTGATGAATATTTGAAAATGAAGAACATACCCGGAATAAGCGGTATCGATACAAGGAAGCTGACAAGGATCATCAGGAAATCTGGTGCCCTGAAAGGTGCGATCTGCAACATCGGCAAAGATGCTGAAGAAGTTATCTCACAACTGAAGGCAACGGTGATTCCAACCAATCAGGTGAAACAGGTTTCTACGAAAGCACCGTATTCAAGTCCAGGCAGGGGTCCCCGGGTCGTCCTTGTGGACTATGGAATGAAGCATGGAATTTTGCGTGAGCTGACCAAGCGCGGCTGTGATGTAGTGGTCGTACCATACAACGTCACGGCTGAGCAAGTGTTGCAATATCATCCGGACGGCGTGATGCTTTCTAACGGACCTGGAGATCCGAAAAGCGTTCATGAGGCGCTTGAAATGATACGCACCATCCAAACAAAAGTGCCATTATTCGGAATCTGTTTGGGACATCAACTTTTCGCCCTTGCAAATGGAGCAGATACGGAAAAGTTAAAATTCGGCCATCGAGGATCAAACCATCCTGTAAAGGAACTTCGCACCGGGAAGGTATCCATCACTTCTCAAAATCATGGTTATACGGTCGAACCGCTTTCCATCGAACAGACGGAGCTTATTGTGACCCATACGGCGTTGAATGACGATACGATTGAAGGACTGCGCCATAAAAAATATCCAGCCTTCACGGTACAATACCATCCTGAAGCTTCACCTGGACCGGAAGACGCCAACTACTTATTCAATGAATTCTTACAAATGATCGAGACTGCAACCACCAAGGGGGAAGAAACATGCCAAAACGCAATGATATAAAAAGCATCCTAGTGATCGGGTCAGGTCCGATCGTCATCGGCCAGGCAGCCGAATTCGATTATGCCGGAACCCAAGCATGCATGGCCTTGAAAGAGGAAGGCTACCGAGTAATCCTGATTAACTCTAACCCTGCTACCATCATGACAGACAGTGAAATGGCCGATGCGGTTTATATCGAACCGATCACATTGGAATTTGTCAGCAAAATCATTCGTAAAGAGCGTCCTGATGCACTGTTGCCTACACTTGGCGGTCAGACTGGGCTGAATATGGCCGTTGAATTGTCCGAAGCGGGAATTCTGGAAGAATGTAATGTGCAGATCCTTGGGACGAAACTTTCCGCGATTCAGCAAGCGGAAGATAGAGATCTTTTCCGTACCCTCATGAACGATCTTGGGGAGCCCGTTCCTGACAGTGATATCATTCATAACCTGGAAGAGGCTTACACATTCGTGGAGCGGGTCGGATATCCGGTCATCGTCCGCCCGGCCTTCACGCTTGGCGGAACGGGCGGCGGAATTTGCGATGACGAGGAGCAACTGATCGAGATCGTGGAGGGCGGCCTGAAAAGCAGTCCCGTCCACCAATGTCTGCTCGAAAAAAGCATTGCCGGTTTCAAAGAGGTGGAATATGAAGTGATGCGTGATTCGAACGATAATGCCATTGTCGTTTGTAATATGGAAAACTTCGACCCTGTCGGCGTCCATACAGGAGATTCTATCGTTGCGGCACCAAGCCAAACGTTAAGTGACAGAGAGTATCAAATGCTCAGAAATACATCCTTGAAAATTATCCGTGCCCTGAAAATTGAAGGAGGATGCAATGTTCAACTAGCCTTGGATCCGGATAGCTACCAATATTACGTCATTGAAGTGAACCCGAGGGTGAGCCGTTCGTCAGCACTTGCTTCAAAGGCAACTGGATATCCGATTGCCAAGCTTGCAGCAAAAATCGCGGTTGGCTTGACGCTTGATGAAATGATGAACCCGGTCACAGGCAAAACCTATGCGAGCTTTGAACCGGCCCTGGACTATGTTGTAACGAAAATCCCGCGCTGGCCATTCGATAAGTTCGAAAGTGCCAACCGGAGGCTCGGTACGCAAATGAAGGCGACGGGGGAAGTCATGGCAATCGGCCGTACCTTCGAAGAATCGATCCTGAAAGCTGTTCGTTCCCTTGAAGCCGGCATATACCATCTTGAATTGAATGACGAGTTTGGGGATGAAAAAATAGAGAAACGGATCCGTAAAGCGGGAGATGAGCGGTTATTCTATATCGGCGAAGCTTTAAGAAGGGGAAAAACGATCGAAACCATTCATGAATGGAGCCAAATCGATTTATTCTTCCTCCATAAGCTGAAAAAGATCATTGACTTTGAAAAGGAACTGCTGGAACATTCCTTTGAATGTGAAGTTCTGCAAAAAGCTAAAGAACTTGGTTTTTCTGACAAAACGATTGCAGAAATATGGAAAGTTCCCGAAATCGAAGTCTATGAATTTCGGAAACAACAAGGAATCATCCCTGTTTACAAAATGGTCGATACTTGTGCGGCGGAATTCGAATCGGAAACACCTTATTTCTATGGAACATATGAAGATGAAAATGAATCCATCGTGACCGATAAGAAAAGCGTCATTGTCCTGGGGTCAGGTCCCATCCGGATCGGCCAAGGCGTGGAATTTGATTATGCGACTGTACATTCGGTCTGGGCCATCAAAGAAGCGGGCTATGAAGCGATCATCATCAACAATAATCCGGAAACAGTTTCAACGGATTTCAGCATCTCCGATAAACTTTATTTCGAACCTTTGACACTGGAAGATGTCATGCATGTCATCGATTTGGAAAAACCGGAAGGGGTCATCGTCCAGTTCGGAGGACAAACGGCAATCAACCTCGCGGAGGGCTTGGTTGAAAGAGGCGTGAAAATCCTTGGCACTTCATTGGAAGACCTCGACAGGGCGGAAAACCGCAATAAATTCGAGAGGGCCCTGCAGGATTTAGGCATCCCGCAGCCAAAGGGAAAAACGGCTACATCTGTTGACGAAGCGATCGTCATTGCGGAAGATATCGGTTATCCGGTTTTGGTCAGACCTTCATATGTACTGGGCGGAAGAGCGATGGAAATCGTCTATAAACAAGAAGAATTGCTGCATTATATGAAAAATGCCGTGAAGATCAACCCGGATCATCCGGTGCTTATAGACCGATACTTGACGGGTAAAGAAGTTGAAGTCGACGGAATATCCGATGGCAAAACGGTCGTCATCCCAGGAATCATGGAGCATATCGAGCGTGCGGGCGTCCACTCAGGTGATTCGATTGCCGTCTATCCGCCCCAGAATTTAACGGAGAAACAGAAACAAGTGATCATCGACTACACGACAAGACTGGCAAAAGGCTTGAATATAATTGGTCTCTTGAACATTCAATATGTCATCAGCAACGAGGAAGTATATGTCATTGAAGTGAATCCGCGCTCAAGCAGGACCGTTCCATTCTTGAGTAAAATTACGAATGTGCCGATGGCTAACTTAGCCACGAAGGTGATTCTAGGACACTCGCTTGAAAGCCAAGGTTACCAGTCCGGTTTAGTCGCCGAACAATCCGGGGTTTATGTGAAAGTGCCGGTCTTCTCCTTTGCTAAATTAAGAGGTGTGGATATTTCCCTCGGACCTGAAATGAAATCGACCGGTGAAGTAATGGGGAAAGATAGCACCCTTGAAAAGGCTTTATATAAAGGGCTTGTCGCTTCCGGATTCAAAATTCAAGGTCATGGTTCTGTTTTATTGACGATATCGGATAAAGATAAGCAAGAAGCACTGCTGTTGGCAAGACGGTTCCATAATATCGGGTTCAAGCTAATCGCCACAAGCGGAACTGCGGCCCTATTGAAGCAATCAGGCATCCCGACTGCAATTGTCGGTAAAATCGGTGAAGAAGGTAGGAACCTGCTCGATGTCATCAGAAATGGGGAAGCGCAATTCGTCATTAATACACTGACAAAAGGAAAGCAGCCTGCACGTGATGGATTCAGGATTCGCCGTGAATCGGTTGAAAATGGAGTGACATGCCTAACATCTCTCGACACGGCAGAAGCGATTTTAAGAGTGATAGAGTCGATGACCTTCTCGGCTGAAGCTATGGGGAAAATGGAAAAAA
This sequence comes from Peribacillus sp. FSL E2-0218, assembly GCF_037992945.1. NCBI lineage: Bacteria > Bacillati > Bacillota > Bacilli > Caryophanales > Bacillaceae > Peribacillus > Peribacillus sp. FSL E2-0218. The sequence goes on from NZ_CP150304.1 coordinate 1,647,780, forward strand.
GTCGTGAGGTGAGCTATATATGATCAAGAAGGAAAGAATGAAGGTGTTAGCTCATAAAGAACTGGCCCCATCCATCTTTGAACTTACCCTGCAAGGGGAACTGGTTTCAGAAATGAACCAGCCAGGCCAGTTTGTTCAAGTCAAGACAACAGAAGGTGCTGAGCCATTGTTACGACGCCCGATTTCCATTTCTTCTTATGACAGCAATGAAAAACGGTTCACGATGATATACCGGGCTGAAGGAAAAGGAACGACGCTGCTATCACAGCGTAGAGAGGCTGAAGCGGTCGATATCCTAGGACCTCTAGGGAATGGGTTTCCCGTACATGAAGCAAAAGAGGGAGAAACGGCGTTATTGGTTGGCGGCGGTATTGGGGTTCCCCCCCTCTATCAACTATCACAGATGTTGGTCGCCAACGGGGTAAAAGTCATCCATGTATTGGGCTTCCAAACGAAGTCGGCGATTTTTTACGAAAAAGAGTTTAGTGAATTAGGTGATACGTATATTGCCACAGTGGACGGGTCATATGGAACAGCAGGATTTGTAACGACTGTGATCGACAAGCTGGAGCAGGAATTTACTACGATCTTTTCATGCGGACCGACGCCAATGCTGAAAGCGTTGGAAGCGGGCTATCGTCAGAAAAAGCTTTACCTGTCCCTTGAGGAAAGGATGGGCTGCGGCATCGGCGCCTGCTTTGCCTGTGTGTGTCATACAGGAGATGATCCAACTGGATTTAGTTATAAAAAGGTATGCAGTGATGGACCGGTATTCCGGGCAGGAGAGGTGGTACTATGAGCAGACTTTCAGTTGAGTTACCAGGCTTGCATTTGAAAAATCCGATCATGCCAGCCTCCGGCTGCTTTGGTTTTGGCCGCGAATACAGCCAGTTTTTCGACTTGGATGTTCTAGGGGCAATCATGATAAAAGCGACAACACCGGAACCTAGGTTCGGCAATCCGACCCCGCGTGTAGCGGAAACCTCGTCGGGAATGCTGAATGCTATCGGTTTGCAGAATCCGGGTTTAGAAAAGGTCATCAGTGAAGAACTGGATTGGTTAGGCACATATGATGTCCCGATCATCGCTAACGTTGCCGGTTCACAAATAACGGACTATGTAAAGGTCGCCCGTGAAATAAGCAAGATTGGAAATGTCAAAGCACTCGAATTGAACATTTCCTGTCCGAATGTAAAAGAAGGAGGCATCGCTTTCGGGACGGTGCCGGAAGTTGCCAAAGAGGTTACAAAGGCAGTCAAGGAAGTATCTTCGGTGCCTGTATATGTGAAGCTCTCACCGAATGTCAGTGACATCGTGGAAATGGCCAAAGCGGTTGAACAAGGCGGTGCCGATGGGCTGACAATGATCAATACATTAATCGGCATGCGATTGGATTTAAAAACGGGCAAGCCGATCCTTTCGAACCGGACGGGGGGACTATCAGGTCCTGCAATCAAACCGGTTGCCCTCCGGATGATCTATGAGGTGAGCCAGCAAGTGTCGATTCCGATAATCGGAATGGGCGGAATCGCTACTGCAGAAGATGTCATCGAGTTTTTCTATGCTGGTGCCAGTGCGGTTGCCGTCGGAACGGCCAACTTCGTCGATCCCTTTGTATGCCCGACCATCATTGAGGAATTACCGAAATTGTTGGATGAGCTTGGTTTTGACCACATTTCAGAATGTACCGGAAGGAGCTGGAAGCAGAATGAAGCAGTCGCTAATTATCGCCCTTGATTTTCCCGATGTCATTCAGACGGAACGATTCCTGAGTCAGTTCCCGTCGGAAAAATTGGCATTGAAAGTAGGGATGGAACTATTTTACCAAAATGGACCGTCCATCATTTCCTCCATAAAGGAACAGGGCCACGATGTGTTTCTGGATTTGAAGCTGCATGACATTCCAAATACGGTCAAAATGGCCATGACAGGTTTGGCAACATTAGGTGCTGATATGGTCAATGTACATGCAGCTGGCGGTCAAAGGATGATGGAGGCGGCAATAGAGGGCTTGGATAGGGGAACGCGTGCAGGGAAAAAACGTCCGTTATGCATCGGAGTTACCCAACTGACAAGCACGTCACAGGAACAAATGAACAGTGAACAAAACATTGCAGGATCTCTGGAGGATTCGGTTCTCCATTATGCAAGTCTTACTCAACAGGCAGGATTGGATGGCGTTGTTTGTTCCACTCATGAGGTAAAGAACATACATGAACGCATCGGCCAAGAATTCTTAACGGTCACACCTGGAATCAGAAGTGCAGGCGGACAGACGCATGATCAAAAGAGAATTGCTACGCCTGAACAGGCAAGGGGCTTTGGAGCGGATGCCATCGTTGTAGGGAGAGCGATAACGGGGGCGAAGGATCCATTGAAGGCGTATTTGGATATGAAAGCAGCTTGGGAGGGAATATCATGTTAAACGAAACGATAGCCGAACATCTATTGGAAATAAAAGCAGTGTACCTGCAGCCAAATGATCCATTCACTTGGGCATCAGGTATTCAATCACCGATTTATTGCGACAACCGCTTAACCCTTTCTTACCCGAAGGTACGCACGGTAATTGCGGAAGGCTTGAAGGAATTGATTGAGCAGCATTTCCCTGAAGCCGAGCTGATTGCAGGCACCGCTACTGCCGGCATCCCGCATGCAGCCTGGGTGAGCGACAAATTAAACGCTCCGATGTGCTATGTTCGCTCTAAAGCGAAAGAGCATGGAAAGGGCAATCAAATTGAAGGCAGAGCCGTTCCGGGACAAAAAGTGGTGGTTGTGGAAGATTTAATTTCAACCGGCGGCAGTGTAATTACGGCTGTTAACGCGCTTAAAGAAGCTGGATGTGATGTTCTTGGAGTCGTTTCGATCTTTACGTACGAATTGGAAAAGGGAAAAGAAAAGTTCAGTGCTGAAGGCATCACAAATCATTCCTTGAGCGACTATTCAACCTTGATCAAGGTCGCTAATGAAAAAGGATACATCACTGCGGAAGAATTGGAAAAGCTTAAAAAGTGGCGCGAGAATCCGGCAGATACAGCTTGGATTTCAGCATGAAAATAGAGATGGCCCAAACATATCAATTGGGCCACCTCTATTTTTTTTAGGCTTTTACCGCTTCCTTTAAGCGAATGACGGTATCGGCATCCGGTGTAATATATACGGTCTGCTGCTGGTCATAGATAACGAAGCCTGGCTTGGACCCGTTCGGTTTCTTTACATGGCGGACTTGTGTAAAGTCAACGGGAACGGAGCTCGATTGCTTGGCTTTACTGAAAAATGCTGCCAACACGGCTGCCTCTTTTATCGTTTCTTCGCTCGGTGATTCATTTCGGATCACGACATGTGATCCAGGGATGTCTTTCGTATGAAGCCAGATTTCGTCCCGGCGTGCAAATTTATTCGTTAAATAGTCATTTTGTTTATTATTCTTTCCGACAAAAATGAGATCCCCATCGGTAGCATAATAGGTTTCAAGCTGCGGTTTGGCATTGGCGGGTTTTTTCATGCCTTTTTTCTTTTTTTGGCGGATGTAGCCTTCTTCCTGAAGCTCTTCGCGTATTTCCTCTATATCCCGGGGCGAAGCTGATTGAAGCTGCTGGTGCAAGGCCTCGAAGTAGGATAATTCCAATTTTGTCTTTTCGATTTGTTCTTGGACCACTCCGACCGCATTTTTGGACTTTAGGTATTTGGAGAAGTACTTTTGCGCATTATCGGATGGATTTTTTAACGGGTCAAGCGGAATCGTTATCGTACCTTGCCCCTCATCATAATAATTGACGACTTCAATCTCCTTCATGCCTTTTTTCATTTGATAAAGATTAGCTGTAAGCAGCTCACCGAATAATTGATACTGTTCCCCGCGTTCCGTATCTTTCAACGTACGCTCGAGCTTCCCGATTTTTTTTGAATTCTTTTCTATTTCGTTGGAAATGAAACGTTCCACATCCTGGCTCTTCTGCTTAACCCGATCTCGTTCGGCCTTGCCGAAGTAATATCTGTCTAGCATTTCGCTTAATGAAGGGAACGACCGTTGTGTTTCACCCAGGTGTTCAAGTGGAAGCATATAAAAAACTTCTTTATTTCCGTCTTGTTTAATCGTCGGAGTATATTTTTGTACCGATATCTCTTTGATCAGGCTTGAAAAAGCGACAGGAAGGGTGGTGCTGTTTGCCAATCCAGCCCGGTAGACGGCTTCCTTGGCTACTAAAGGTGATATTCCTGAAAAGCTGGCGACAAGCTGTCGGTCAAGTCTTCCTGCATTGAAATCCAGGTTTTTCCTGATATCTTCCTCGGTGGCCTCGAAGGGATTAACCTTCTCCTGGGCAGGAGGGACCTTATATTCCTGGCCTGGCAATATGGCTCTGTAACTGTTCACGGCGTATGAGACATGCTTAATGCTGTCCAATATCATGTTCCGTTCTTTATCGACTAGCACAATGTTGCTGTGCCGGCCCATGATTTCAATGATTAATTGCTTTTGGGAGACATCCCCCAGTTCATTGCGGCCCTTCACCTCCAATATAATCATCCGATCGAGTTCATATTGATAAATATCTTCTATTGTATAACCTTCGAGATGTTTTCGAAGAAGCATGCAGAACATGGGTGCCTCTTTTGGATTTTCATAACTTTCTTCCGTCAATTGCACTCTTGAATAGCTTGGATGTGCTGATAAGAGGAGCTTATGGTTCTTCCCTCCTGCACGAACCACCAATATCACTTCATTTTTGTATGGTTGATGTACCTTGTTGATCCGACCGCCTTTTAATATAGAAGCGATTTCTTCGGTCATCGCTTTTGTAAATAATCCATCGAATGACATTCTATTTTTACTTCCTTTACATAAGATTTTCTATGATACTCCATTCTTCGAAGACACGTTAGTCATGATTCGAGAATGTTCTCATTCATGATGATTGATTGACGCATAAACTGGAGCTGGCCGATTTACTATCACCTGTTAACCGGCAAGGTCCTATAAGCAATGTTCAATTTGGGAGCGTTCTTCTTTCCGCAATTCTGTTTAATTATAGCATTATTTTGGACGAGTCTGAATAATCATGGAAGAAGAGCAGGTTGTTTTATGTATCGATAAGCGGGCAGGTGTTGGGTGAGTAAAGCAAAAGCGCCTGTTTAAGATGTATACAGGGGCCTATTTCATTCTACTCAAAGGATGTGTGATACTTGATGGAGTTTAAGGAAATGAACAATCAAGAAATGGAAAAAGCGCTTCAAACAAACGTTACACACGGTTTGGACGATGATGAAGTAAAGGACAGGCTGCAGAAGCATGGGTTCAACGAATTGAAGGAAGGTGAAAAGCAGTCAGCCATACTTTTATTTTTTGCTCAATTCAAGGATTTCATGGTCATCGTATTACTAGCCGCGACTTTAGTATCCGGGATATTGGGTGAATATATTGATGCGATTGCCATCATGGCGATTGTTTTTTTAAATGGATTACTTGGTTTCTTTCAAGAACGAAAGGCTGAAAAATCACTCGATGCGCTGAAGGAAATGGCAGCTCCGCAAGTGAATGTACTTAGGGATGGCCGGTGGTTGAAGGTCCCTTCACGAGAGGTGGTCGTGGGGGATATCCTGAAATTTTCAAGCGGTGACAGGATAGGGGCCGATTTGCGGATCGTCGACCATTCAAGCCTTGAAATCGAAGAATCGGCACTTACAGGTGAATCGCTTCCAGCCGTTAAATGTTCCGATCCATTGATGAATGAGGTCGAAGGGATCGGCGATCAGGAAAATATGGCTTTTATGGGTACGATGGTCACAAGAGGGAATGGTGTGGGAATCGTCATCGCGACGGGAATGAATACGGCAATGGGGAAGATTGCCGACTTGCTGCAGACTGCAGAAACAAAAGAAACACCTCTGCAACGGCGCCTGGAGCAGCTAGGGAAAATATTGATCATCACCGCCTTGATATTGACGGTCATTGTCGTCCTGACCGGCGTCATTCAAGGGCATGACCTTTATACGATGTTTTTAGCCGGTGTATCCCTTGCGGTTGCCGCGATTCCGGAAGGTTTGCCTGCCATCGTGACTGTCGCCTTGTCCTTGGGCGTCCAGCGCATGATCAAACAAAAAGCGATTGTCCGCAAGCTTCCTGCTGTTGAAACGCTTGGATGCGCTACCGTGATTTGCTCAGATAAGACAGGTACACTTACGCAAAACAAGATGACGGTTACGAAAGTTTGGAGCGGGGGGAAAACATGGGATGTCACAGGCACTGGATATAATCCGGTCGGTGAGTTTTCCTTGAGGGGGGTTGCGGTTGCACCGAAAAACCATAATGCCCTGCTTCAGATCATTACGTTCGGGATGCTCTGTAACAAGGCCGAGTTAAATGAGAAGGGAAAACAACATGTACTGGACGGAGATCCGACAGAAGGGGCCATGTTGGTCGCGGCGATGAAAGCGGGCTTGACGAGGGAGAACCTTGCCAAAAGGTTTACGATCGTGAAGGAGTTTCCCTTCGACTCAAGCCGCAAAATGATGAGTGTGATCGTCAAGGATGAAAAAGATAATCATTTCGTCATCGTTAAAGGGGCCCCTGATGTATTGATCGCCCAGTGTGATACGATTCTGTGGGAAGACAGATCGGAAATATTGAATCGCGAAAGTAAGGCAAGGGTACAGCAGGATATGAATGAGCTTGCTTCACAGGCACTTCGGATGATTGCTGTCGGTTATAAACCCCTTCCGAAAGGAACGATTCTTCTTCACGAAACGGAAGCTGAGCGTAATTTGACCTTCATGGGACTTCAAGGCATGATCGATCCGCCGCGTCCGGAAGTGAAGCTGGCTGTCAAGGAATGCCGGGATGCCGGAATAAAAACCGTCATGATTACTGGCGATCATGTCATCACCGCAAAGGCAATAGCTAAAGAACTTGGCATCTTAAAAGGAAAAGACCTTGTACTTGAAGGGCGGCAATTGGCTGACATGGAAGTAGGGGAACTTGAAGAAATAGTTGAAAGTGTTTCGGTATTTGCCCGTGTTTCCCCTGAACATAAATTGAAAATCGTAAAGGCCCTCCAAAATAAAGGACATGTCGTAGCGATGACTGGTGATGGCGTCAATGATGCCCCTGCGATAAAATCTGCGGATATTGGCATATCGATGGGCATTACCGGGACGGATGTTGCCAAGGAGGCATCCTCCCTGATATTGGTCGATGATAATTTTGCAACGATTAAATCTGCAATCAATGAAGGCCGGAACATATATGAAAACATCAGGAAGTTCATCCGCTATCTGCTTGCTTCCAATGTCGGGGAAATTTTGGTCATGTTTTTTGCGATGTTATGTGCCTTGCCCCTTCCGTTGATTCCGATCCAAATCTTGTTCGTGAATCTTGTTACCGACGGGCTTCCTGCCATGGCATTGGGCCTCGATTCGGCTGAAGAAGATGTCATGAAACGAAACCCGCGAAATGCCAACGAGGGCGTTTTTGGCAGAGGGCTTGGCTGGAAGATCATCTCGCGCGGTTTCCTGATAGGGATATCAACGCTGATCGCCTTTTATGTCGTATATCGGGCAAACCCCGAAAACCTGGCATATGCACAAACGATTGCGTTCGCTACCCTGGTTCTTGCCCAGCTCATACATGTTTTTGATTGCAGGAGTGAACGGTCGATTTTCTCTAGAAACCCGTTCGGTAACATGTACCTGGTTGGGGCGGTCCTGTCTTCGTTGTTATTGATGCTTGCAGTCATGTATGTAGAGCCATTGCAAACGATCTTCCACACAGTGCCTATTTCAGGAAGGGATTGGCTATTGGTGATAGGAATGGCTTCCATCCCAACTTTTTTATTGGCCGGAACCTTTTTAGCAAGAAAAGCACAGTGAAATATGTTATAATCTTTAAGGTGGTAGAGTCTTGCTCTATTGCCTTTTTATTTTTTGTAGTCTATTATTTATAAGCTAAACTGATGATGCAGCAGTTGATATATAATCAAACTAATCGCGAAATTACTACAATATGCTTGATAGGAAGTGGAACCATGGTTACCAGCATGACGGGCTATGGAAGAGAAGAATCGGGAAACGGACAGGTCAAGGTCTTTGCCGAGATAAAGACGGTGAATCATCGCTTTTGTGAATATACGATTAGAATGCCGCGCCAGCTTTTGATTTTGGAAGAAAAAGTTAAGAAAAAGGCGAATCAATACATAAGAAGGGGACGGGTGGAAATCTTCATTACAGTGGAAGGTGAGAGCCTCGTTTCCAAAAAAGTGAAGGTCGATTGGGATCTTGCCGATCAGTATGTAGATTTGATGGCCAAGGTCAAGGACACATACAAACTGGAAAGCTCCATTACATTACAGGATATGCTTCAGCTTGAATCGATTTTCATGACGGAAGAAGTGCCTATGGTCCCTCATGATTTGGAAGCTTCATTATTGAAGGCTGTTTCGGGAGCCTTGGATAACCTGAAAACAATGCGGGCACACGAAGGGCAGGAGCTGGCCGTGGACATGGTCAACCAGCTTAATAGGTTTCGAGAAATTATCGCAGGCGTCAAAAACCATGCGCCTAGAGTCGTCGAGAAATACAAAGCCCGCTTGGAAACCAAATTGGCCGATTTAACGGATGGGCTGATTGAGGATAGCAGAATTGTGACAGAAGCGGCCATTTTCGCTGATAGATGTGATATAAATGAAGAGCTTACGAGGCTTGAAAGCCATGTCCAGCAATTTTCAGCAACGCTTTCAGAGAATGAGCCTATCGGCCGGAAATTGGACTTCCTTGTCCAGGAAATGAATAGGGAAGTCAATACAATCGGATCGAAGGCTAATGATTCCTTAATTACCAAAGATGTGGTGGAAATGAAAAGCCTGCTTGAAAAATTAAAGGAACAGGTTCAAAATATCGAGTAGTCGGTTTATGATGAACGTAAAAAGGTGACAATAGAATATGAATGGGGGACAAAAATGTCAATTAAGCTCATTAATATTGGATTTGGGAATATCGTATCCGCAAACCGGATCGTATCCATCGTGAGTCCTGAATCGGCTCCGATTAAAAGGATCATCCAAGATGCCCGGGATCGCGGATCCTTAATAGATGCTACATACGGAAGAAGAACCAGGGCCGTTATAATTACAGACAGCGACCATGTCATCTTATCTGCCGTTCAACCGGAAACGGTTGCTGCACGGCTGCAAGATAAAGATGACAGCGTGGAAGAGGGGTAACTGAAACAATATGAGAGAAAAAGGTTTATTAATCGTTTTGTCCGGACCATCCGGTGTTGGTAAAGGTACAGTAAGGAAGGCAATTTTTTCTCAGCCTGGAACAGCTTTTGAATATTCCATTTCGATGACGACTAGACTGCCTCGCCATGGGGAAGTGGATGGAGTGGATTATTTCTTCAAAAAGCGCGAGGAATTCGAAGCGTTGATTGAAGAAGGCAAACTGCTTGAATATGCAGAGTTTGTCGGTAATTATTATGGAACGCCAGTGGATTATGTCCGTGAAACGATCGATTCCGGAAAAGATGTTTTTCTGGAGATCGAAGTTCAAGGAGCAAAACAGGTCCGCGAGAAATTCCCTGAAGGACTTTTCATTTTCCTTGCCCCTCCAAGCTTGACCGAACTCGAAAGCCGGATCGTTACACGCGGCACCGAGACGGAGGAAGCGATAAAAGGGCGTATGAAAGTGGCCAAGGAAGAGATAGAACTTATGGATCTATATGATTATGTCGTGGAAAATGATCATGTGGATGCAGCATGTGCTAGAATTAATGCAATAGTGATTGCCGAGCATTGCCGTCGGGAAAGAGTTGCTAAGTTATATAAAAAAATGTTGGAGGCGGAATAAACTATGTTATATCCATCAATTGATTCCCTATTATTGAAAATCGATTCTAAATACTCGCTTGTATCTGTGGCAGCTAAACGTGCCCGGGAAATGCAAATTAAAGATAATTGCCTCATCACCAAACCGGTCTCCCATAAAGCAGTGGGCCGTGCCCTTGAAGAAATTCATTCTGGCAAATTGACCTACGATAATTCTTACGAGGAAAACTAAGCGAGAACACATAAGCTTCACCTATCGGGTCTGACACCCTAAAGCAAACAGGATGCGTTACATTTTTGAAAGTTGCTTCCTTCCTGCGGCCAAGGTGTCAGGCCTGTTTGTTTTGATTTTCAAGATGGGGAAAACCCTATATTAATTGCGCATATCAAATGATTTTTCTACAGTTTTCCTTCATAATTAAGAAATCTAGAATGTATAGTTAGGGGAAATTTGCATGCTTATCGAGAAAAAAGTACTTCTTTGCGTCACTGGCGGTATTGCTGTATATAAGGCTGCTGCCCTGACCAGTAAATTAACACAGGAAGGTGCACACGTAAAAGTGATCATGAGTGAATCTGCACGTCAATTCGTGACGCCGCTCACTTTCCAAGCTCTTTCGAGGAATGATGTGTACACAGATACATTTGATGAAAAGGATTCTTCTGTAATTGCCCACATCGACTTGGCTGATTGGGCTGATATCATCCTTGTGGCTCCGGCGACGGCGAATGTGATTGGCAAGGTGGCAAATGGAATCGCCGATGATATGATCACGACCACGCTGCTTGCAACGGAAGCACCTGTTTGGATAGCGCCGGCCATGAATGTTCACATGTATGCCCATCCTGCCGTTCAGAAAAACATGGAGACACTTCGTACGTTCGGATATCAATTCATTGAACCGGGGGAAGGGTATTTGGCATGCGGGTATGTAGGTAAAGGGCGGTTGGAGGAACCGGAAACGATCATGGAACACCTGAGGAATCACTTTGCCGAAAGGAAACCGCAGCTTCTTAAAGGAAAGAAAGTCCTGATAACCGCAGGTCCTACTCGCGAAGCAATCGATCCGGTACGTTATGTCACCAATCATTCCAGCGGAAAAATGGGCTATGCCTTAGCTGAGCAGGCAATCGAAATGGGTGCTGAGGTTACATTGGTGACGGGGCCCGTGAATTTGATGCCGCCCTTGAAGGCCCATGTCATTCCCGTGGAATCGGCAGCAGATATGCATGATGCCGTTCTCAATCAGTTCGATGCAAGTGATGTCGTCATCATGACCGCTGCCGTCGCAGACTATAAACCGAAGTTTTATCATGTACAGAAGATGAAAAAGCAGCCGGGAGAAAATGTGATTGAATTTGAACGGACAAAGGATATCCTTAAGGAACTCGGTGAGAATAAAACGCACCAGATCTTGGTAGGCTTTGCTGCTGAAACGAACAATGTCGAAGAATACGCAAGAGGGAAATTAGAGAAAAAGAATGCAGATATGATCGTTGCCAATAATGTGACCGTCGCAGGGGCAGGCTTTGGGACGGATACGAATATCGTGACCATTTACAAGAAAGATGGAAGTGCAATCGAGTATCCTAAAATGAGTAAAGCGGATATAGCTAAAAACATCCTGGCAGAACTATCCCGCAACCAAAAGGAATGATGTGTTATGGATATTGCATCCGTGATTGTGGATGTACCCGCCAAACAAACCGATCGTGAATTTGATTACCGCATACCGGAAAAGTGGAAACAAGTCATCATGCCTGGCATGCGGGTCATTGTGCCATTCGGTCCAAGAATGGTCCAAGGATTCGTCACAGGTTTAAAAGATGAAAGCGATTTTTCGAAATTACGCCATATAAAAGAACCGATGGATTTGGAGCCGATCCTTAATGATGAATTGCTTCGGCTGGGGAACTGGTTGACCAAAGAGGCCATGTGCTTTAGAATTTCAGCGCTCCAAGCCATGCTTCCGGCAGCAATGAAAGCGAAATATGAAAAAGTGATCAATGTCATTGAAGATAAAAAGGATCAACTCCCGCCGATCATTGAAACACTTTTCGGAAGAAACGCTTCTTTGTCCTGGAAAGAGGTGATCGAAGGAGAGTATGCATCCCTTTTTCAAAAAGAACTCCAAAATGGCAATCTGGAGCTCGTTTATAATGTGAAAAACCGCCTTAATAAGAAAACGGTCCGTGTCATTCAACCGCTGCTTCCGGCCAGTGAACTGAAAGAAATGGCGTCGGGCCTATCCGGTCAAGCAAAAAAACAACAGGAACTGCTCCTTTACTTTATGGAACATCAAGTGCCTGTCCCGTTAAAAGAGCTGCTTGAAGTGACCCATACATCCAGCAGTACCGTCAAATCCCTTGTATCAAAAGGGGCATTGGCGGAACTGGATCAGGAAATATACCGTGATCCATATGAGAACCGTGTGTTCCAACCATCCAATCCTTTTACGCTAACAGATGAACAAGCGGCTGCCCTAAAGCCCATCCAAGAGAAAATACATCATGATGAGCATGATGTATTCCTTTTATACGGTGTGACCGGGAGCGGAAAGACGGAAGTGTATTTGCAGGCGATCGCCACCGTTATTGAAAAGGGGGAGGAAGCCATCATGATGGTACCTGAGATCTCCTTGACACCGCAAACGGTTAAAAGATTTAAGGAACGCTTTGGCGAGCAGGTCGCTGTCATGCACAGCGGTTTATCCGTAGGAGAAAAATATGATGAATGGCGGAAAATCCACCGCAAAGAAGTGAAAGTGGTAGTGGGCGCACGTTCAGCCGTGTTTGCCCCGTTTGAAAACCTGGGACTGGTGATCATTGATGAGGAGCATGAATCCAGCTATAAGCAAGAAGAAACGCCAAGGTACCATGCCAGGGATGTTGCCATTGAACGGGCAAAATCCCATCAGTGCCCAGTTATCCTTGGCAGTGCGACCCCTACACTCGAATCGTTTGCACGTGCCAAGAAGGACGTCTATAAACTATTGACACTGAGCCGGAGGATGAATGAAAATGCATTGCCGGCAGTCGATATTGTTGATATGAGGGAAGAACTAAGAACGGGAAATCGTTCGATGTTCTCGGAACTGCTCTTTAGCAAGCTGAAAGATCGGCTTGAAAAGGGGCAGCAAACGGTCTTGATGCTGAACAAACGGGGACATTCCTCCTTTGTGATGTGCCGAAGCTGCGGATTGGTCATCAATTGCCCTAATTGTGACATTTCACTCACCTATCATCGCTTTAATGATATAATGAAATGCCATTATTGCGGGTTTGAAGAGGGGATGCCTTCCGTTTGCCCGGAATGTGAAAGCGAACATATCCGATTCTTCGGTACGGGCACGCAAAAGGTTGAAGAAGAGTTAGCGAAAATCCTCCCTGAGGCGCGGGTCATTCGGATGGACGTAGATACGACGAGCAAAAAGGGCTCACATGAACGGCTGCTCAATGCCTTTGGAGAAGGAAAGGCTGATATATTGCTTGGCACACAAATGATTGCCAAGGGACTGGATTTCCCTAATATCACCCTGGTAGGTGTCCTTTCAGCTGATACGATGCTCCATCTGCCGGATTTCCGCTCGTCGGAAAAGACTTTTCAGCTGCTGACACAGGTCAGCGGCAGGGCGGGGCGTCATCAACTTCCGGGGGAAGTGGTCATCCAAACTTATACACCAGAGCACTACAGCATCGAACTTGCTGCCCTGCAGGATTATGATGCCTTTTATGAAAGGGAAATGGATCTCCGCAGGAAAAGTCATTATCCCCCGTATTATTACGTTGTCCTTATCACGGTTTCTCATGAAGATTTGATGAAGGCAGTGAGTGTCACCGAAAAAATTACCAATTATTTAGGTTCGCGATTGAATCGGGACTCAATCGTTCTAGGCCCAGTCGCTTCGCCGATCAGCCGAATCAACAATAGATATCGTTACCAATGTCTGATAAAATACAAACGAGAGCCGGACCTTAATCAACATTTACGAACGCTTTTGGAGCATTACCAAAAAGAAACGGCTCAAAATCACCTGCAGATTTCGATCGATTTAAATCCGCAGATCATGATGTGATGGTTGAAGAGTAAGAGGATTACACCGCGGGCTGTTACGGGCTTGCGTTTTTATATAATGAAGTGTTGTTTCTCATATCTAGGAGGGTACTTTGAATTTTGGCTATTTTACCGATTGTTTTGTTTCCTGAAAAAATTTTACAACAAAAATGTGATAAAGTAACAAGTTTTGATAAAAAATTGGCAAAGCTGTTAAATAATATGTATGAAACGATGGTGGAAGCGGATGGCGTAGGGCTGGCTGCGCCGCAAGTCGGCATTAAAAAGCAAGTGGCCGTCGTTGAAATAGATGAAGATTCGGGTCACCTTGAATTGATCAATCCAGAAGTTCTGGAAACGGAAGGTGAGCAGAAGGGTGTGGAAGGTTGCCTTAGCTTTCCTAGCCTATATGGTGAAGTGTCCCGTCCTTACCGCATCAAAGTGCGCGCACAAGACCGAAAAGGGAGCTTTTTCGAGATAGAGGCGGAGGATTTCCTCGCAAGGGCACTTCTGCATGAGATCGATCATTTGCAAGGGGTTTTATTTACAAGTAAGGTTTCGCGCTATATTACAGAAGAAGAGTTAGAAGGGTATGAAGAAGAATGACAAAAATTATCTTTATGGGGACACCGGATTTTTCAGTGCCGGTATTGAAAAGGATCATTGATGAAGGGTTTGACGTGATTGCAGTCGTCACGCAGCCGGATCGTCCCGTTGGCCGTAAAAAGGTGCTGACGCCCCCGCCGGTCAAGGTCGAAGCGGAAAAACAGGGAATTCCCGTTTATCAACCTGAAAAGATCCGTGAAAAAGCAGAATTGGAAAAGATCATCGCATTAGGTGCTGACCTTGTGGTGACCGCGGCGTTCGGGCAAATCCTCCCGAATGAATTGTTGGAAGCCCCTAAATACGGATGCATCAACGTACATGCCTCCTTGCTTCCAGAACTTCGCGGCGGCGCACCGATCCATTATTCAATATTGCAGGGAAAAGAAAAAACGGGTATCACCATCATGTATATGGCGGAAAAATTGGATGCCGGAGATATATTGACGCAAGCTGAAGTGGCCATCGCGGAAGAAGATAATGTGGGAACCCTGCATGATAAGTTAAGCAAGGTAGGTTCGGATTTGCTTGCGGAAACATTGCCGAAGCTTATCAATGGCGAACTGAAGGCAACCAAGCAAGATGAGGGCAAAGCGACCTTCGCTCCTAACATTAAACGTTCGGAGGAAAAAATCGACTGGTCGAAAACAGGGGGAAATATCTATAACCATGTACGCGGACTAAATCCATGGCCAGTTGCCTACACAACCTTAAACGGATCGGTCCTGAAAATTTGGAAGGCCGGTAAGCTTGAATACGGCAGCCAGGAAGCACCCGGCACAATTTTAGAAGTGCAAAATGATGGTTTCATCGTTTCGACAGGCAATGGAACGGCGATACTGGTTACAGAACTGCAGCCTTCAGGAAAGAAAAAAATGCCGGCGAAAGATTACTTGCGCGGCGCCGGGTCGTTCATTAAAGCAGGCATGAAGTTAGGAGAACAGAATGAAGCAAACTAAAAAGGGAGTACGTGACATTGCTCTCGATATTTTGGAATCTGTAGAGAAAAACCAATCCTACAGTAACCTCTTATTAAACAACTTGATCAAAAAGCATCAATTATCCCCTGTTGACAGCGGTTTGCTTACGGAAATAAGCTATGGGACAATACAGCGTAAGATGACATTGGATTACTTTTTGAGCCCTTATATTAAACAGCCGAAAAAGACGCAAAGCTGGGTCATCAATCTGCTTAGGCTGTCTGTTTATCAAATGGTTTATTTAGATAAGGTGCCGGACCATGCGATCATCTTCGAGGCAGTTGAAATTTCCAAAAAACGCGGACATAAAGGGACATCTTCGATGGTCAATGGCGTGCTTCGCAACATCCAGAGAAATGGTGTTCCTTCCCTTGATGCCATCAAAGATGATCTTGAACGGCTCTCCATCGAAGTGAGTCATCCAGTCTGGTTGATCAAACGCTGGGTGGAGCAATTTGGTTATGAAAAAACCAAGGAAATGTGCGAAGTGAACTTAACGGCCCCATTGCAAACGGGACGGGTCAATTTAAAGAAGATTTCCCGCAATGAATTAATGAGCATATTAAGGGAAGAGGGATATGACGTCGAAGCAAGTGAAGTCGTCCCCGAAGCCATCGTCAGCTATAGAGGCAATCTTGCCCATTCAGAAAGTTATAAACTAGGCTACCTGTCGATCCAGGACGAAAGCTCGATGCTTGTTGCTCATGCTTTGGGGGCAAATGATAATGATGCTGTTCTCGATTGCTGTGCTGCTCCTGGAGGGAAAACGACCCATATTGCAGAAGGTCTGACGACTGGACAAGTCTATGCGCTGGATCTTCATGAGCATAAAGTCAAGCTCATCAAGGAGCAGGCAGAGCGGCTAAAACTGAGGAACAACATCAAGACTATGGCACTCGATAGCAGGAAAGTGCAGGAACACTTCAATAAAGAAGGGTTCGACCGGGTCTTGATCGATGCTCCGTGTTCAGGGTTGGGAGTCATGCGCCGGAAGCCTGATGTAAAGTACACAAAAACAAAAGATGATATAATGAAACTCTCAAGTATACAAAAGCAATTATTGGAAGCTGCCGCACCGCTGGTAAAGCAAGGCGGACGTTTAGTATATAGCACATGCACGGTGGATAGGGAAGAAAATGACCAAGTGGCCATGTCGTTTTTGCAAGACCACCCGGATTTCGAGAGCGATCCATCGCTGTCAGAAAGAATGCCCGAGAGCGTTCAGCCGTTTATCGAGGGCAATACGCTGCAAGTTTTTCCGCAATATTTTAGCAGTGACGGATTCTTTATTGCGAGTTTTAGAAAGAAGGTGCTGTAATGGCAGAAATAACCAAATCATCCAGAGTAAGAAAAGACACAACACCAGAAAAACCATCCATCTATTCATTGGAGCTTCACCAAATTAAAGAATGGATCATTCAAAATGGCGAGAAGGCTTTCCGGGCCGAGCAAGTATACGATTGGCTTTATAAAAAGCGCGTCTCCAGCTTTGAAGATATGTCCAACCTATCGAAATCTTTACGCGATAAGCTGGAATCACATTTTACCTTCACTACCTTGAAAACGCTGATCCAGCAAACGTCAAATGATGGAACGATGAAGTTCTTATTTGAACTCCATGATGGATATTCGATTGAAACGGTATTGATGCGCCACGAATACGGAAACTCCATTTGCGTGACAACACAGGTTGGTTGTAGAATTGGTTGTACCTTCTGTGCATCGACACTGGGTGGATTGAAGCGAAACCTTGAAGCAGGCGAAATAGTTGCCCAAGTCGTTAAAGTGCAGCAAGCACTTGACGAAGTGGAAGAACGTGTCAGCTCAGTCGTCATCATGGGAATCGGGGAACCGTTCGATAACTACGATAATATGATGTCATTCTTGAAGAATATAAATCATGAAAAAGGCTTGAATATCGGGGCCCGTCATATTACCGTTTCTACAAGCGGGATCATTCCTAAAATCTATAAATTTGCAGAAGAGAGCATGCAAATCAACTTTGCGGTTTCCCTGCATGCACCAAACACGGAATTGAGAAGTAAATTGATGCCAATCAACAAGGCTTACAAACTTCCCGACTTGATTGAAGCCATAAAATACTATACTGAAAAAACAGGGCGCCGTGTAAGTTTTGAATATGGTCTATTCGGCGGGGAAAATGATACAGTCGAACACGCCGAAGAATTAGCCAATTTAATAAGCGGGATCAAATGCCATGTCAACTTAATTCCGGTTAACTATGTACCGGAACGCAACTATGTACGTACACCTCGGGATCAGATTTTTGAGTTTGAAAAAACATTGAAAAAGCGCGGTATCAATGTGACGATCCGAAGGGAACAAGGCAGTGATATCGACGCAGCCTGCGGCCAGCTTCGGGCCAAGGAGCGCAAAGAAGAGACGAGGTGACCCTATTGAGGGCGATATTTAAAACAGACCGTGGAAAAGTCCGGCAGCATAATGAAGATAATGGCGGAATCTTTAAAAACTCGGAAGGCGTTCGCCTTGCCATCGTTGCAGATGGCATGGGCGGCCACCGTGCCGGGGATGTGGCAAGTGCGATGACGATTGACCTTTTGAAAAAGGGATGGGAGGAATCCGGCGGGATCGAAACGGCAAATGATGCCGAGGAGTGGCTAAAACAGCAAATCTTCTTGGTCAATCATTCGCTTTTTGAATATGCCGAGTCACATACAGAGTGTAAGGGTATGGGGACCACCGTTGTTGCTGCAATATGTACTGATACATTTGCGACCATCGCCAATATCGGGGACAGTCGATGTTATTTGTACAATGAGAGTGGCTTTAAACAGGTTACGGAAGATCATTCACTCGTTAACGAATTGGTCCGTTCCGGGCAGATTTCGAAGGAAGATGCCGAGAACCATCCACGAAAAAATGTTTTATTACGAGCCTTGGGAACGGAAAAGCAAGTTGAAATGGACATCACGACGGTCATTTTCGAAGAAAGTGATTTATTGTTGCTTTGTTCGGATGGACTAACGAATAAAGTGAATGAACAGGAGCTTGAAGAAACGGTTACAAATGGGCAGCCTCTTGAAGAAAAGGCAAAATCATTAATAGACAAGGCCAATCACTACGGTGGGGAAGATAATATCACCCTTGTGCTTGTTCAATTTACTGATGAAAGCGAAAGCAGGTGAATTGAATGTTGATTGGCAGAAGAATCAACGGCCGTTATAAACTGATCGAGATGGTCGGCGGCGGTGGCATGGCGAATGTTTACCTTGCAAGGGATATGATTTTGGATAGGGATGTTGCGTTGAAAATCCTTCGCATGGACTTCAACAATGACGAAGAATTCATCAAGCGCTTCAACCGGGAAGCTCAATCGGCAACCAGTTTGGCCCATCCCAATATCGTAAGTATTTATGATGTTGGAGAAGAAGATGCCATCTATTATATCGTCATGGAATATGTGGACGGCTTTACACTTAAGCAATACATACAAAAATATTATCCGATTCCAGTTGATGAAGCCTTGGATATCATGAAGCAGATTACGGCAGCGATTTCCCATGCCCACCATAATGGGATCATCCATCGTGACATCAAGCCACAGAACATATTGATCGATAAAGAAGGAACTGTCAAGATAACAGACTTTGGAATTGCCTTGGCCTTGAGTGCAACCAACATTACTCAGACGAACGCCGTCTTGGGTTCCGTCCATTACTTATCTCCGGAACAGGCAAGGGGCGGCATGGCCAATAAGAAATCGGATATATACTCCCTTGGCATCGTCATGTTTGAATTGCTGACGGGTAGATTGCCTTTTTCCGGTGAATCAGCCGTGTCGATAGCGCTTAAACATTTACAATCGGAAACCCCTTCGCCCAAACGGTGGAACCCTGAAATACCCCAGAGTGTAGAAAATATTATTTTGAGGGCGACAGCGAAGGATTCATATTACCGATATGAAAGCGTAGATTCAATGGAAGATGACATTCGTACGTCGTTGAATCCTGAGCGTTCAAATGAGCAGCCCTTTACGATACCGGAAGACCATGATGCAACGAAAGCGATACCTGTCATCACGGATGATCAGCTCTCGAGTATTGATGAGACGATTATAAGAGGGCCGGAGAAAAATACGGCAGTCTATGCAGACGATGCTGAAGATGACTCGGTCGAAGCCATGAAAGTGAACAAAAAACAAAAGAAACAGAAAAAACAAAAAATGAAGACGAAACAAAAGGACAAAAAACGGAAGAGAATGCCAGCTATTTTGGTAACCATCTTTTTAGTCCTCGCACTGCTTGCTGTCTTATCTGTCACGTTAGGACCATCCCTTTTGGGCCCGAAGGAAGTGACGATCCCTGACCTTAAAGGGAAGGAATTGGATGATGCAATTACTGATTTGCTTAATCTGGATTTGGTCGTCGGAGAAACCATTGAGATCGAGGATGAAGAGGTTGAAGCGGGACTGGTGATCAAAACCAACCCGAAGGAAGGGAAAACCGTCAAGGCAGGTGCAAAGGTCGATATCTATCAAAGTGTAGGTAAAGAAACGATATCGCTTTCCAACTATGAAGGCCGGAATTACTCGGATATTAAATCCCTGCTTGATAATATGGGATTCAAAAACACGATCGTGACCTACAAATTTGATCAAAGTGCTGCCGGTACCATCATAGATCAGACGCCATCGGGCGCAACTGAAATCGTCGCTTCCGAAACGGAACTTGAGTTAACTGTAAGCAAAGGGGAAGATTTATTGAGCCTGAAAAATCTCAAGGGGTTCAATGAAGCCGGCCTAAATGATTATTCCAATGAAAGCGGAATAAAGATCGATGTGGAAGAAGAGGTATACGATGATTCCGTCGAGAAGGGACTGGTCATTTCCCAGTCGCCTGAACCGGGTACTAAGGTGGAAAAAGGCAGTACGGTGAAAGTCATCGTCTCAAAAGGGAAAGAAGAGATCCCCCCCAAGACCGTAACGGAGAAAATCAAGATTGAATATGATCCAGTTGAACCTGGCAAAGCGCAAAAAGTGCAAATTTTCATTGAGGATATCAATAATAGCATGACGGAGCCTAAGGAATCATTCTTTATCGTGGAAGATGCCAAGCGAACGATCGAATTGACGGTTTCCCAGGATAAGAAAGCAGGCTATAAAGTCATGAGGGACAATCAGGTCATCATCGACAAAGCTGTCTCTTATCCCGACTAAATATATAAATTAGGAGTGTGGCTATGCCCGAAGGAAAAATTATTAAAGCACTTAGCGGATTTTATTATGTGCTTGATGGGGAAGAAGTTTTTCAATGCCGCGGACGGGGCGTGTTCAGGAAAAATAAGGTAACTCCGCTCGTTGGTGATTATGTGGTGTTCCAGGCGGAAAATAAAACCGATGGGACCGTTACCGAAATAAAACCGCGAAAGAATGAATTGATCCGTCCGCAAATTTCAAATGTAGATCAAGCCATCCTCGTCTTTTCGGCAGTGGAACCTGACTTCAGTCCGGCGCTGCTCGATCGTTTCCTCGTATTGATCGAAGATAACGAAATCGAGCCCATTATCGTCGTGACGAAACTGGACTTGGTCACTTCTGAAACCCGGACGAAATTGACACAGTACATCAATGATTATCGCAAACTTGGGTATACGGTATTGGAAACATCCTCGGTTACCACAGGAGGCATTGAAGAACTTGTTCCTTATTTAGAGGGGAAAACGAGTGTATTTGCCGGTCAGTCAGGAGTTGGAAAATCGTCTTTGCTAAACGCAATCAACCCTGAACTGGCTTTAAAGACGGATGACATTTCGTCACATCTTGGACGGGGGAAACATACTACGCGTCATGTAGAATTGATTCATATCGGCTCCGGCCTTGTCGCGGATACGCCTGGTTTCAGTTCACTCGAATTCATGGAAATGGAAGCTGAACGGCTATCCTATTGCTTCCCCGAAATGCATAAGCATGGAGAGGACTGTAAGTTCAGGGCTTGTTTGCACGATAAAGAACCGAGGTGTGCCGTGAAGGAAGCGGTCGCTTCCGGGGAAATCCCGCAATATCGCTATGAGCATTATATGCAATTCCTGGAAGAAATCAGAGATAGAAAGCCGAGGTATTGAAATGGTTAAAATTGCACCTTCGATTTTATCAGCAGACTTTGCAAAATTGGGAGAAGAAATCCTTGATGTGGAAAGAGGCGGGGCGGATTTTATTCATGTGGATGTCATGGATGGGCAGTTCGTTCCGAATATTACCATCGGACCGTTAATAGTGGAAGCCATTCGGCCTGTGACTAAACTGCCGCTAGACGTTCATCTTATGATCGAACAACCGGACCGTTATATCGAGGCGTTCGCAAAAGCTGGAGCCGACTATATAACGGTGCATGCAGAGGCCTGTACGCATCTGCACCGAACGATCCAGTTAATTAAATCATTCGGCCTCAAGGCAGGGGTGGTGCTTAATCCAGCCACGCCAGCGTCCTTGCTCCAACCTATAATCGAAGATATTGATATGGTGCTGTTGATGACGGTTAACCCAGGCTTCGGCGGGCAAAAGTTCATCACATCCGTATTGCCAAAAATCGCTGAAGTTAAGGCGATGGCGGACAACCATAATCAGGATCTGGAGATAGAGATTGATGGCGGAGTCAATGAAGAAACGGCGAAACTATGTATTGAACAAGGGGCGACGGTCCTTGTGGCCGGGTCAGCAATATATAATCAGGCAGATCGCCGTGCAGCGATTCAAAGAATTCGGGGAAATTGATATAAAGCCGACATTATCGTATACATAGGATAATGATCGGCTTTTTTTAACAGTGTCACAAAGAAATCTCGTATATGCATATACGTGTAAAAAGGATGATGATCATGATCATTAGTATAATGGCGGGCGGTCCAGAATCGCTATGGCCTGATTTGGCAAGGTATAAGGTAATGACGGATCTTTGGATCGGGGTTGATAGAGGAGTGTGGGCCTTGCTTGAAAATGGGATCGACCCTAAATGCGCCTTCGGGGATTTTGACTCGGTTTCGCAAGACGAATACAAGGTAATTGCACAAAGGCTTCAGCAAGTGAATTTATATTCTTCGGAAAAGGATGAAACGGATCTGGAAATCGCTTTTCATTGGGCGATAGATCAAAAACCGAGTGAAATTCACATCCTTGGGGCCACTGGGGGGAGAATGGATCATTTTCTTGGCAATATCCAGCTGCTCCAAAAGGAAAGCATCCTTCCCATTCATGCCGATATTGATATATACATAGTCGATCGACAAAACATTTTCACCGTCAAGACAGCAGGCTCTTATGAGGTAACTGCTTTGAAGGATAAGAAGTACGTATCATTCCTGCCAGTCACAACGGCAGTCACTGGCATCACCCTGACAGGCTTCAAATACCCGCTGAGCGATCGCAGCTTGGAGATAGGTTCGACACTCTGCATCAGCAATGAACTAATTTCCGAATCTGGGAATGTTTCATTTAAGGAGGGCATATTAATGATGGTAAGAAGCAGAGATTAAAATTCATGCTTAAAGCAGATTCGGATATAATTACAAATCCTATATCCGCTTAAAAGCTTATGTTGTAATAGAAAAATTCCACTTCATCTTAATTCGTGGGATGCAAAGAGGAGGGGCATGATGAAATTTTATACAATAAAATTGCCAAAAGTTC
Organism: Peribacillus sp. FSL E2-0218; assembly: GCF_037992945.1. Lineage (NCBI taxonomy): Bacteria > Bacillati > Bacillota > Bacilli > Caryophanales > Bacillaceae > Peribacillus > Peribacillus sp. FSL E2-0218. The sequence goes on from NZ_CP150304.1 coordinate 1,670,898, forward strand.
TGGGTAGTTTGGTAAGGGCTATGCTCGGAGCGTTTAAAAAGGGCTGATACTTATTCTACATGACACCTCTCGGATTTCCGGAGGTGTTATTTTTCGTGAATCCAGGGTTACCGAATGTGTGGCCATCCATTAATGGGAGATGATTTTCTAGATGCGGATATAAAAAAGTCTACGAAGCTATCAACCATCCCCATTAAATTGTCAGCCATTTCAAGTAAAAAGGCATCCTTAGAGGATGCCGTAACATTATACGCGTTCTACTTTGCCCGATTTAAGAGCTCTTGCAGAAACGTATACACGTTTAGGTTTACCGTCAACTAAAATACGCACTTTTTGAAGGTTAGCGCCCCATGTACGCTTGCTAGCGTTCATTGCGTGAGAGCGGCTGTTACCAGAACGAGTTCTTCTTCCAGTGATTACACATTTACGTGCCATGTTCAATTCCCTCCTAACTACACCAAGCTTAAGTTTTCACAGTCATCTTAAGTCTTTGTAAAATACTTTAATAATTTATCATACCTACCGTGAGAATGCAATACTTCAGTTAATTACTTTCAAGAAAAATACCTTGACATACAAACTGGAAAATTGAATTATATTAAGTACCGTAAGACAATTACTTTTAAAACCTCAGACATTATAGTAAAATGTCTTTAGTTGACTTGATTTTTTGGGAGGGAAAAGAGAAATGTCTATTGAATTACAAACGAAATATGGACAAATTGATATCTCTAATGATGTTATCGCAACCGTAGCAGGCGGAGCAGCAGTGGATTGCTACGGAATTATAGGAATGGCTTCCAAAAAACAATTTAAAGATGGCATTGCTGAAATTTTAAGAAAAGAAAACTTTACTAAGGGTGTAATTGTCCGTCAAGAAGAGGAAGAAGTTCATATCGATATGTATATCATCGTAAGCTATGGAACGAAAATCTCGGAAGTTGCGCATAATGTGCAATCGAAGGTAAAGTACACTCTGAACAAAACTGTAGGATTAGCGGTTGATTCCGTAAACATTTTTGTCCAGGGAGTTCGTGTGACGAACCCTTAAGTATAGGAGGAAAGTTTAGTGTCAATTACAAGTTTAAATGGAAAGCGCTTTGCAGAAATGATCATTCAAGGTGCCAATCATTTAGCGGCCAATGCCCAAATGGTTGATGCGTTGAATGTTTTCCCTGTCCCAGATGGAGATACCGGGACGAATATGAATTTATCGATGACTTCCGGAGCGAAGGAAGTGCAAAATAACGTCCAGGAACACATCGGAAAAGTGGGCACATCCCTTTCGAGAGGACTGCTGATGGGCGCTCGCGGCAATTCTGGTGTTATCCTTTCACAGTTGTTCCGCGGCTTTGCAAAAGCGATTGAACATAAATCGGAAATCAATAGTGAAGAATTCGCACAAGCTTTCGAAGCAGGCGTGCAAACAGCTTATAAGGCTGTAATGAAACCTGTCGAAGGAACCATTTTAACGGTTGCCAAAGATGCAGCCAAGCAAGCGGTTACATCTGCCGCCAGGCACCAAGACCTCATTCAGGTTATGGAAGAGATCGTAATCGAGGCCAATGCCTCACTGAAACGCACACCGGATCTGCTTCCGGTCTTGAAAGAGGTGGGAGTCGTCGACAGCGGCGGACAAGGCTTGGTGTTCGTATATGAAGGCTTCCTGGCCGAGCTGAAAGGTGAAGCCCTTCCAGCCCGTTCCGAACATGGCCCTAGCATGGATGACATGGTCAGTGCCGAGCATCACATGAACGTCCAAGGGCATATGAACACGGAAGATATCGTGTTTGGTTACTGCACGGAATTCATGGTCCGGTTAGAAAGTGACAAGCTGGCTAATAAATCATTTGATGAGGAAAAATTCCGAAATGATTTAAGTGAATACGGAGATTCATTATTAGTCATTTCAGATGATGAAGTTGTCAAAGTACATATTCATTCTGAACAGCCTGGAGAATGTCTTAATTATGGACAGCGATACGGTAGCTTAATCAAAATGAAAATCGATAATATGCGCGAACAGCATACTGCGATCGTGGGTGAAACGCAGACTCCGCTTCAAACGAAACCGGCAACGAAAGATAAATACGGAGTCGTGTCCGTTGCGATGGGTGCAGGAATCAGTGAATTGTTCAAAAGCATCGGCGCCAAGTCCGTCATCGAGGGCGGTCAGACGATGAATCCTAGCACGGAAGATATCGTTAAAGCGGTCGAAGAGGCAAATGCCGAGCATGTCATCATCTTGCCTAACAATAAAAATATCATTATGGCTGCCAACCAAGCAGCAGATGTCCTTGGAGATCATGTGACGGTCGTCCCGACGAAGACGGTACCACAGGGAATGGCTGCCTTGTTGGCATTCAATCCAACACTTGATGCTGCCGAGAATACACAAGCGATGAGCGAAGCCCTTTCGCATGTGAAAACCGGCCAGGTCACTTTTGCCGTACGTGATACCAATATTGATGGTCTAGCCATTGAGACGGGGGATTTCATGGGAATAGCTGAAGGAACCATCAAAGTGAAGGATAAAGACAAGACGCAAGCGGCAAAAGAACTTCTTACTGAAATGATTGACGAGGATGCCGAGATCCTGACGATATTATATGGAGAAGATGCCAATGCAGAAGAAGTCGAAAATCTTGTTGCATTCTGTAAGGAGAATTTCGAAGACGTTGAAGTTGAAGTCCATAATGGCAAACAACCTTTATATTCTTTCATTTTTTCAATTGAATAAGTAACCTTTCATGAAGCTAAAGCATGTTCCGTTTCTTTCTTAGGATCATGAACGAATAAAAGGCAAGAAACTGCATAAGTCATTAGGCTATGCAGTTTTATTTTTTTTTGCTGCTATTCGCTTATCCAGAGGGCGGGCTGCCTTATCGGCAAGAACGCTTGTTCAGTCTCAACTGTCCCCTGCCCGCTCAGGAGTCTCGCAATCAACCTTAACTAGTGTCGGTTAAAAAACAGCACTCTTTAGGAAAAGAGCCAATTTTTTGATGAACGGTATGAACGGCCTGAATGGAATTACGGCGAATTTGACGTTATTATTAATCTAACACCCAGCCTTTCCCTTGATTTCAATAGCTGAAGGAGGAGCAATGCATGAAATTCAGAAGTGTATTCGATATAATAGGTCCTGTTATGATTGGCCCCTCTAGTTCCCATACTGCCGGAGCGGCAAGAATTGGGAGGGTGGCCAGGAACTTATTCAACCGTGAACCGAAATGGGCACATATTTCTTTTTATGGATCGTTCGCTAAAACCTACAAAGGACATGGAACGGATGTAGCCATCGTAGGAGGTTTACTTGATTTTGATACATTCGATGAGAGAATTAAGGAATCGTTGGAAATAGCACGTAAAAAGAAAATTAAAATTGCTTTCCGGGAAGAAGAAGCAGTCCCTGAACATCCCAATACAGCAAAAATAACGGTGGGGGATGAGGATGGGGAACTTGAACTCGTCGGAATATCGATTGGCGGGGGGAAAATTGAAATTGTCGAATTGAATGGGTTTAAGTTGAGGCTTTCGGGCCACAACCCTGCCATACTGGTCGTGCATGATGACAGATTCGGGGCCATTGCCAGTGTTTCTAACATTTTGGCTAAGCATCGAATCAATATTGGCCAGATGGAAGTTTCCCGTAAAGAAAAAGGCAAGATGGCGCTGATGACGATTGAAGTGGACCAAAACCTTGAGGATCAAGTCATTGCTGAAATTACGGCACTCCCCAACATCACTCAGGTAGCGAGGATTGTTGATTGATAAGGAAATCGATTCGTTCCCACATAGGAAGGAGAAGATACCATGTTTCGAAATGTTGCGGAATTGATAGAATTAGCTGAATCAAAACAGAAAAAAATATCAAATTTGATGATAGAACAGGAAATGGAAGTGACGGGCAGGACACGTGAACAAATCATCCACCAGATGGGGGTCAATCTGGATGTGATGGAACAGGCTGTTGAAAAGGGCCTCCAAGGTGTCCGGTCCGTTTCCGGCCTTACAGGCGGTGATGCAGTCCTGCTTCAGGATTATATTAATTCCGGGAATTCCCTATCCGGTGAATTGTTGTTGGATGCGGTCAGCAAGGCCGTGGCCACAAACGAAGTGAACGCGGCCATGGGAACCATTTGTGCGACCCCCACTGCCGGATCGGCCGGGGTGGTGCCAGGAACCCTTTTTGCGTTGCAAAACAAACTAAAACCGAATCGGGAACAAAAAATCGAGTTCTTATTCACGGCAGGTGCCTTTGGCTTTGTTGTTGCGAACAATGCTTCAATTTCCGGGGCAGCGGGTGGCTGTCAGGCAGAGGTTGGTTCCGCTTCGGGAATGGCAGCGGCTGCAATTGTTGAAATGGCAGGGGGAACACCTGCGCAAAGCGCTGAAGCTATGGCGATTACGCTAAAGAACATGCTTGGTCTTGTATGTGACCCGGTTGCCGGGCTTGTGGAGGTACCTTGTGTGAAACGGAATGCGATGGGGGCGGCCAATGCAATGGTTGCCGCTGATATGGCGTTGGCGGGGATTACAAGCCGTATACCATGTGATGAAGTGATTGATGCGATGTACAAGATCGGGCAGACGATGCCATCGGCTCTTAGGGAAACTGCACAAGGAGGATTAGCGGCTACACCGACTGGACGGGAGTTGGAAGCGAAGATTTTTGGCTTGCCGCTTAACAAAAAGTGACCTCCGCCATTTTTGAGCCGATAACGGCAGTGAAAGGGATCGGGAGCGAAACGGCGGCAGCCCTGGAGGAAATGGAGATCCATACCGTCAAGAATCTCCTTGAACATCTTCCATATCGTTATGAAGATTACCGTTTGAGGGACTTGGAAACGGTAGAACATGACGAGCGCGTCACCGTAGAAGGAAAGATTCATACCGTGCCCACATTAGGGTACTTTGGAAAGAAAAAATCGAGGCTGACGATTAAATTATTGACCGGGAGATATTTAATAAATGTCATATTTTTCAACCAGCCATATTTGAAACCGAAACTTGCGATAGGGGAAACCATAACGGTAACTGGAAAATGGGATCGTCATCGCCAAACCATTACAGGCTCAGAGTGCCTTATTGGCAATCACAGTCGGGAGAAAGAATTTGAACCGGTTTATTCCGTGAAGGGCAGCATTACGGTTAAAGGTTTGCGCCGCTTTATCTCCAATGCTTTTACCCAGTATGGGTCCATGATTGAAGAGAATTTGCCTCCGCAATTGTTGGCGACATACAAATTGATGCCGCGTAAGGATGCTCTTCGCATGATGCATTTTCCTATATCCGCTGATGATATCAAGAAAGCGCGGCGCCGATTTGTGTATGAGGAATTTTTATTGTTTCAATTGAAAATGCAGGCATTGCGTAAAGTGCAGCGGGAGCAATCAAAAGGAATCGGTCAGGAATTTGACATCAAGTCGGTGGAAGCCTTCATAGAAACGCTTCCTTTTCCATTAACACATGCTCAAAACCGTGTTGTCGATGAAATCTTGAATGACATGAAATCCCCTTATCGGATGAATCGCCTTCTTCAAGGCGATGTTGGATCAGGAAAAACGGTTGTGGCTGCGATCTGCCTGAAGGCGGCGATTACAGCGGGTTTCCAAGGCGCCCTTATGGTCCCGACCGAAATCCTGGCTGAGCAGCATACGCAATCATTGAAAGCGATGCTTGAACCGACCGGAGTGAAAGTAGCGTTATTGACCAGTTCGGTGAAGGGCAAAAAACGCCGGGAGCTATTACAAATGCTGGAATCCGGGGAGATCGACCTTTTGATCGGAACGCATGCTTTGATTCAGGATGAGGTGAATTTTCAAAACCTCGGTCTTGTCATAACAGATGAACAACATCGTTTTGGGGTGGAGCAGCGTCGGATCCTCCGTGAAAAAGGTGCGAATCCAGATGTTCTATTCATGACGGCAACACCGATTCCGCGTACGCTCGCGATTACCGTTTTTGGCGAAATGGATGTCTCGACGATAGATGAAATGCCGGCTGGGCGCAAGGCGATTGAAACGTATTGGGCAAAACATCAAATGCTTGACCGGATATTGACTTTTGTTGAAAAGGAACTTAAAAAAGGACGGCAGGCCTACGTCATCTGTCCATTGATCGAGGAATCGGAAAAGCTTGATTCTTTGCAAAATGTTCTGGATGTCCATGCCATGCTGACACAATACTTTGCCAATCGCTATAAAGTGGGGCTCATGCATGGACGCCTTCCCGCGGATGAAAAAGACGAGGTCATGCAGCAGTTCAGCGTAAATGCTGCGCAAATCCTCGTCTCTACGACCGTTGTCGAGGTAGGAGTCAATGTTCCAAATGCAACGGTAATGGTCATCTATGATGCAGAACGTTTTGGACTTTCACAGCTGCATCAGCTGCGGGGAAGGGTTGGGCGGGGAAGTGATCAGTCCTTTTGCATCCTCCTGGCAGATCCGAAAACGGAGGTCGGAAAAGAACGGATGAAAATCATGACAGAAACAAATGATGGCTTTGTCCTCTCCGAGAAAGATTTGGAACTTCGTGGCCCAGGTGATTTCTTTGGCAAAAAGCAAAGCGGCCTTCCGGAGTTCAAAGTGGCTGACATGGTCCACGATTACAGGACCTTGGAAGTGGCGCGCGAGGATGCCGCAAAACTGATTGCCTCCCAAAGCTTTTGGCATTCCCGGGAGTATGCACCGTTGCGTACCTATTTAGAGGGGACAGGGGTATTTACGGGAGAAAAGCTGGACTGAAATAATGAAAATCATTAGCAGATTGCGAGAATTTCCACATTATCTTGCAATCTGTTTTTAAAATATATATACTACTATTAGTACCTAGTCATAATACTACGGATGGTGACCTTCAAATGCGAAGAAACAAGAAGGAACGCCAGCAATTATTAATCGATACGATTAAACAGAATCCTTTTGTAACGGATGAGGAGCTGGCTGAAAAATATTCGGTGAGCGTCCAGACAATTAGGCTTGATCGTCTTGAATTATCGATACCTGAACTGCGTGAACGCATTAAGAACGTAGCCGAGAAAAAATTCAGTGACGAAATCAGGGCTTTGCCTTTGGATGAAATCATCGGGGAAGTAATAGATCTCAATTTAGATGACAATGCCATTTCGATTTTGGATATAAAAAAAGAACATGTCTTCAAGCGGAACGGAATTGCCAGGGGGCATCACCTTTTTGCCCAAGCGAATTCATTAGCAGTGGCAGTCATGAATGATGAATTGGCACTGACAGCAAAGGCATCCATTTTATTTACTCGTTCCGTAAAGGAAAATGAAAGAGTGGTAGCCAAAGCGAAGGTTAAAAGCGTGGACCATACCAATGATCGATCAGTGGTGGAGGTCAGAAGCTACGTAGGTAATGAGCTGGTTTTTAAAGGCGAGTTCGAAATGTATCGCTCTTAACTTTCTAGTAAAGGATGAATGAACATGAAAATCACGATAGATGCAATGGGCGGAGATCACGCGCCTAAAGCACAGGTTTTAGGTGCGATGAAAGCTGTCGAGGCTTTTTCCGATGTGGAAATCACCTTGGTCGGGAATGAAGCCGAGATCAACCAAGACTTGATCAAACATGGCCGGATAAAGGTCGTACATACTGAAGATAAAATATTGAGTACCGATGAGCCTGTTCGGGCGGTTCGCCGCAAGAAAAGTGCCTCGATGGTATTGGCTGCACAACAAGTGGCAGATGGGGATGCCGACGCATGCATTTCATCAGGCAATACAGGAGCGCTTATGGCTGCAGGTTTGTTTGTTGTCGGAAGAATCGATGGCATCGAACGTCCGGCATTGGCACCGACACTGCCGACAATTGACGGAAAAGGATTTGTCCTGCTTGATGTGGGCGCTAACTCCGATGCGAAACCCGAGCATCTGCTGCAATTCGCGATAATGGGTTCCGTGTATGCCCAAAAAGTACGCGGAATAGATAAGCCGCGTGTCGGGCTATTGAATATCGGGACAGAAGAAAAAAAGGGGAATGAATTGACCAAGCATGCTTTCTCACTGCTGCAGCAGTCATCGGAAATCTCCTTTATTGGTAATGTTGAAGCACGAGACCTTCTAAATGGACCGGCCGATGTGGTCGTTACGGATGGATTCACGGGAAATATGGTGTTGAAGACACTGGAAGGTACGGCTATGAGCGTGTTCACCATGTTGAAATCGGCTTTGATGAGCAACTTGAAGAGCAAGTTGGCTGCTGCCATGGTGAAGCCGGAATTAAAGGTCATTAAAAATCAAATGGACTATTCGGAGTATGGCGGTGCAGGATTGTTCGGCCTGAAGGCTCCTGTCATCAAGGCGCATGGATCTTCGGATGCGAATGCCATCTATAATGCGATACGCCAGACTCGCGACATGGTTGGTCATGACGTCATCCCGACCATTGCGAAGACGATAGAAAAACAATAATAAATCATAGAGGCAGGGGAGTAACAGATGGGTAAAATTGCTTTTGTCTTTCCAGGACAAGGTTCACAATCAATAGGAATGGGGCTAAGCTTATATCAGGAAAACGAGCGTGCTCAGCAGATTTTTCGAACAGCGGATGAAAAACTTGATTTACCGCTATCTGAACTTATCTTTAATGGTACACAGCAGGAATTGACGGTAACCTACAATGCACAGCCAGCTTTATTGACTACAAGTTATGCGCTGGTCAGCGCTTTGGAAGAAGCGGGAATCAAAGCGGATTATACAGCGGGCCATAGCTTGGGTGAATATACGGCTTTAGTGGCAGCTGGTGCCATCTCTTTTGAAGATGCCGTATATACCGTTCGTAAACGTGGGGAGTTCATGGAAGCGGCTGTGCCGAATGGTCAAGGTTCAATGGCAGCGGTGCTTGGCATGGATCGTGAAGCTCTGGCTGAAGTGACTTCTGAAATATCTGCCGCAGGCGAATCCGTCCAATTGGCCAATATAAATTGTCCGGGGCAAATCGTCATTTCCGGTACGGCTGAAGGGGTTAAACTGGCCAGTGCAAAAGCGAAGGGAAATGGAGCCAAAAGGGCACTTCCCCTTGAAGTGAGCGGCCCCTTCCATTCTGAATTGATGAAACCAGCGGCAGAAAAACTACAAGGTGTCCTGGAGGAAGTGACCATCCAGCAAGCAGCTATTCCCGTCATTTCGAATGTAACGGCCAAGCCGATTACTGAACCTGTAGAAATTAAAGGGAAATTAATTGAGCAGCTGTATTCCCCAGTACTTTGGGAGGACAGCGTCAGAACATTGCTTGATTTGGGTGTCGATACGTTCATCGAGGTAGGACCGGGGAAAGTTTTGGGCGGATTGATCAAGAAGATTGACCGTTCCGTGCAAATCCATTCCGTATCCGATCTAGAAACCCTTACTAAAACGGTTGAAACATTAAAGGAGGCACAAGCATGATCCTCAAAGGCAAAAAGGCACTCGTAACGGGAGCGTCAAGGGGCATTGGCAGGGAAGTGGCGTTAGAGCTTGCCCATCAGGGAGCGGATGTTGCCATCAATTATTCCGGCAGTGAAGCGAAAGCGAATGAAGTGGTCGATGAAATCAAGGCTTTGGGCCGTGAAGCATTCGCCATTCAATGCGATGTTGCCAATGGTGAATCAGTGACTAACATGGTCAAAGAAGTCGTCGAACGGTTCGGCCGCGTGGATATCCTGGTAAACAATGCCGGAATCACACGCGATAACTTATTGATGCGCATGAAAGAAGATGAGTGGGATGCAGTGATCAATACGAACCTTAAAGGCGTTTTCCTTTGCACAAAAGCGGTCACCAGGCAAATGATGAAGCAGCGCAGCGGCAGGATCATAAATATGGCATCGATCGTCGGCGTAAGCGGAAATGCAGGTCAGGCCAATTATGTGGCGGCGAAGGCGGGCGTAATCGGCCTGACCAAAACCACTGCGAAGGAACTTGCTTCAAGAGGGATAACGGTCAATGCGATTGCTCCCGGCTTCATCTCGACTGATATGACTGGGGAATTGCCTGAAGATGTCCAAAAAGCGATGCTGGACCAAATTCCACTGGCGCGTTTCGGTGACCCTAAAGAAGTCGCATCTGTCGCATCTTTCCTTGCTTCAGACTCCAGCAAATATATGACTGGACAAACACTTCATGTAGATGGCGGCATGGTTATGTAAGTTTTCTTTGATTTTTTTCGAATTTAATTTATAATGTCTTGAGGGGAGGTGAACAAATTGGCAGATGTATTAGAAAGAGTAACGAAAATCGTTGTGGATCGTTTGAACGTAGAAGAATCAGAAGTGAAACTTGAAGCTTCTTTCAAAGAAGATCTTGGTGCCGATTCCCTAGATGTAGTTGAACTAGTCATGGAATTCGAAGACGAGTTCGATATGGAAATTTCGGACGACGACGCTGAAAAAATCGCCACAGTAGGTGATGCTGTGAATTACATACAAAGCACTATGTAATGTATGGTCTTTTGACTAAAAGCTCCGTTTTTAACGGGGCTTTCTCTTGTAATGAAAGAAGTTTAAGGAAAGCTGCTTGATATAAGGGAATGATGATTGGCTAAAGCAAGCTTCTTGCTGCCTGACAGTGGTTGACGGTTAGTTTTCTTTAAGCGAATTATCATGTATGATGGTACATAGGAAAGCTTGACAGGAATTCCTGCCAGGTTTCTTTTTATATATTGGAAAAATATGCTTTTTTGAACCGTTGTGGAGGGTTTTAAGTGATACGTAGGAACGGAAATAATCGTAAACCATCAATCAAGGATAATAAATTTAAACAGTTGCAAGAAAGTCTTGGTTTTCATTTTCAGGATGAAAATTTATTGAAACAAGCTTTTACACATTCATCTTATGTGAATGAGCATCGCCGTAAGCCTTATGAAGATAACGAAAGGCTTGAATTCTTGGGAGACGCTGTACTGGAACTGACCATCTCTAAATACTTGTATCAAAAATACCCGATGATGAGCGAGGGCGAACTGACCAAATTAAGGGCAGCCATCGTGTGCGAACCCTCGCTTGTTGCTTTTGCCAATAGTCTTTCCTACGGGGAATATGTATTACTCGGAAAAGGGGAAGAAATGACAGGCGGAAGGGAACGGCCTGCGATGTTAGCGGATGTATTCGAAGCATATATCGGGGCGTTGTACCTTGACCAAGGGTTGGAGTCGGTTGTGCAGTTTTTGAATAATGTTGTGTTTCCGAAGATAGACGAGGGTGCTTTTTCTCATGTGATGGATTATAAAAGCCAGCTTCAAGAGCTGATCCAGCGTGATGCTATCGGTGTCCTGCAATATAAAATCCTGCAGGAGAAAGGGCCGGCCCATAACCGGGAGTTCGTTTCCACCGTCTCTTTGAACGGGGTAGAGCTCGGCACTGGTTTAGGAAAGTCCAAAAAAGAAGCGGAGCAGCATGCAGCCGAGCATGCATTGATCGTCTTAAAAGAAAAAAATCAACAAGATAGTTGAACAGTAGAGGAGGAAAGGTCATGTTCCTCAAACGCTTGGACGTTGTAGGATTTAAATCTTTCGCAGAGAAGATATCGATTGATTTTGTACCTGGTGTCACGGCAGTGGTTGGACCGAACGGAAGCGGTAAAAGCAATGTGACCGATGCAGTCCGATGGGTACTTGGAGAGCAGTCTGCGAAATCGCTTCGTGGCGCAAAAATGGAAGATATCATTTTTTCGGGGAGTGACACGAGGAAAGCGTTGAATTTTGCAGAAGTATCCTTGACCCTTGATAACGAGACCAATTCCCTGCCGATAGACTTTCATGAAGTAAGCGTGACGAGAAGGGTATACCGATCGGGAGAAAGTGAATTTTTCATTAATAATCAAGGATGCCGCTTGAAAGACATCATAGATTTGTTCATGGATTCAGGCCTTGGCCGTGAAGCGTTTTCGATAATCAGTCAGGGGAAAGTCGAAGAAATCCTAAGCAGCAAAGCAGAAGAAAGACGTGTGATCTTTGAAGAAGCAGCAGGTGTCCTCAAATATAAAACAAGAAAACGAAAAGCGGAATCGAAGCTGACTGAAACACAGGATAATTTGAACCGTGTCCATGATATCCTCCATGAATTGGAGGGGCAGGTTGAACCCTTAAAAATCCAATCCTCCCTTGCCAAGGAATTTTTGGAGAAAAAAGACGAGCTTGAACAAATTGAAGTTGCTTTAACCGTGTTTGAAATTGAAGAACTTTATGAAAAATGGGAAAAGCTGTCCCATGATCTAGAAAAGCATAATGAAATGGAGCAGCAAATGGCAGGGCAGCTTCATGAACGGGAAGCGCATCTCAAAAAGCTCCGGGATAATCTGGCTACGCTCGAAACATCAATCAATGAGCTTCAGGAGATTCTCCTGAACGCGAGTGAGGAACTTGAAAAGCTTGAAGGCCGTAAAGAAGTATTGAAGGAACGGAAAAAAAATGCTGCCCAAAACAAATCACAGCTTGAAAGAGCGATCGTGGAAGGCGAGACCATGGTCAAGCGCCTCTCTGTCCAACAGCAAAGTGAAAGGGAAATCCTCCATGCGCTGCATTCGGAAGTGAACGGCATCCAGGAAACCTTATATGAAAAACAAAAAAGCCTGGGGCTTTTCAATAGCGATATCGAAGCCGTGATTGAAGCGAAAAAAAGTGATTATATTGAGTGGCTGAACAAGCAGGCAACGGCCAAGAACGAAAAACAGTATCTGCTTCAGCAGCTCACGCAGCAGGAGCATAAAAACGTTAAACTGGATTCGGAAAATGAAAAGTTCCTAATTGAAAGAAATGATATCACCGCAAAAAAACGGGAGTATTCACAGCGGATGGACAAGGTGACCAAGCAGCTTGAAGAGCATGTCTCGGTTTTCAGGAATCAGCAGAATAAACTGGATGCGGCTAAAGATGTGTATCAAAAGCAAGAAACCACTCTTTATAAAGCTTATCAATTCCTTCAACAGGCCAAGTCTCGCAAAGAGCTTCTTGAAGAAATGGAAGAAGACTATGCAGGCTTCTTTCAAGGTGTTAAAGAAGTTTTGAAAGCGAAAGAAAAGCTTTCAGGCATTGAAGGCGCAGTCGCAGAGTTGATAAAGGTGCCAAAGGAGTATGAAACGGCCATCGAAACGGCCCTGGGCGGAGCGATGCAGCATGTTGTCGTCGAACGCGAAGAGCATGCACGTGAAGCCATTTCCTTCTTGAAGAAGAATAGATATGGACGTGCTACGTTCTTGCCGTTATCCGTCATAAAGGCAAGGGAAATTTCATCAAGTCAATTATCGATGCTGAAAAGCCATGCAGCATTTGTCGGGACAGGCTCCTCTTTGATCCAATATGATGTCAGGCATGCTGCAATCGCCGAAAACCTGCTAGGAACGGTCATCATCACCACCGATTTAAAGGGTGCGAACGACCTGGCCAAAATGATGCAGCATCGCTTTCGTTTCGTAACGCTCGAAGGCGATATCGTCAATCCAGGCGGTTCAATGACTGGTGGGGCGCTAAAGCAAAAAACGACCTCTCTGCTTTCAAGGAAGACCGAATTGGAAGAACTCCATCAAAAACTTTCCGCAATGGAAGCAAAAACGAACCAGCTGGAAAAGCAGGTCAAACAGCTGAAAGTGGATGTCGGTGTTCAAGAGCAAACGCTTGAACAAACGAGAAAAACGGGGGAGGATCTCCGGTTACAGGAGCAAACCCTGAAGGGCGAACTGCGTGAAGTCGAATTGCAGGAAAGAAACGTTAATGACCGGCTTCACCTGTATGATTTGGATAAAAACTCTTATTTGGAAGAGCAACAACAAAAAATGGCCAGATTGGAAGAGTTGGAAGAGTTATTGAAGTCATGCAAAACGGAAATCGAAGCGCTTGACAAGTTGATTTCAGACATGACAGCACAAAAACAATCTCAACAATCTTCAAAAGAAAGTCTTGCTGAAGAAACGAATGAGCTAAAGGTAACACTGGCGTCCAAGCGTGGGCTGCTGCAAAACCAAAAAGAAAAATTGGAACGCATTGAATTTGATCTTGCAAAGGAAACGAGCAAGCTTGCCGAAAATAAAGATGACTTGGGGCTTCTGACAAATGAAATGACGGACAGTTCAAGCGGCGAAGAGACACTCGAGGATATGGCCCAGCAAAAATTGCTTGATAAAAACGGGGCCATTGAAGGGATTGCCAGTAAAAAACAAGAGAAAAATGAGCTTCTTTCACAAGTTGAAACGCTTGAATTGGCCTTGAAGGAAGAAAATAGGGTTTATAAAGGCGTTATCGAAGTGATAAAAGATGAAGAGGTCAAATTAACTCGGTTGGACATGGAACTTGAAAATCGCCTTGACCATTTAAGGGAAGAGTATACGCTATCCTATGAAGGGGCCAAGGAACGGTATCCATTGATGCTCCCTGTAGAAGAAGCACGCAAAAAAGTGAAGCTCATCAAGCTGGCGATCGAGGAATTGGGGACGGTCAATCTAGGTGCGATCGAGGAATACGCCCGTGTAGCTGAACGCTATGAATTCCTGATGAGTCAAAAGGAAGATCTCCAACAGGCAAAAGACACATTATTCCAAGTCATAGATGAGATGGATGATGAGATGAAACGTCGCTTTGCTGATACCTTCTATTCGATACGGGAGCAATTCGAACAGGTGTTCAAAGCTTTATTTGGCGGGGGAAGAGCGGAGCTGAAGCTGACGAATCCCGATGATCTGCTGCATACAGGGGTAGATATCATTGCACAGCCACCAGGTAAAAAACTGCAGAACTTAAGTCTTTTATCCGGGGGAGAACGGGCACTGACGGCAATTGCCCTATTATTCTCCATCCTGAAAGTGAGGCCGGTGCCTTTCTGTATCCTTGATGAGGTCGAGGCAGCACTCGATGAGGCGAATGTCGTCCGGTTCAGCCAATTCTTAAGGAAGTTCAGCAGGGAAACGCAGTTTATCGTCATCACCCACCGGAAAGGTACGATGGAAGAGGCTGATGTCCTCTACGGGATTACGATGCAGGAGTCAGGTGTGTCCAAGCTTGTTTCTGTCCGGATGGAAGAGTCGGAAAACTTTATCGAAGTGTAAATTCATGAATGAGAGGAAGTGGGACAATGAGTTTTTTCAAGAAGCTAAAAGAGAAGTTTACGACCCAGGAAGAGAAGGAAAAAGAAATAGAGGTACAAGAAATCTCCATAGGGGAGAAATTCAAGCAAGGTTTGACGAAGACGAGGAATTCCTTTACTGGAAGAGTTAATGAGCTTGTTGCCCGTTACCGGAAAGTGGATGAGGACTTTTTTGAAGAACTTGAAGAAATCCTGATTCAAGCTGACGTGGGCTTCGACACCGTCATGGAATTGATCGATCAATTAAAAACGGAGGTCAAACTCCGCAATATCTCGGACACACGGGAAGTGCAGTCTGTCATTTCAGAAAAGCTTGTGGACATCTACCAAGGTGATGACGGTGATACCTCAAGCCTGAACATCCAAGAAGAAGGTTTGACGGTCATTTTGTTTGTCGGTGTGAATGGGGTAGGTAAAACGACGACAATCGGTAAACTTGCTCATAAGTTCAAGAGTGAGG
The DNA here is from genome assembly GCF_037992945.1 of Peribacillus sp. FSL E2-0218. Lineage (NCBI taxonomy): Bacteria > Bacillati > Bacillota > Bacilli > Caryophanales > Bacillaceae > Peribacillus > Peribacillus sp. FSL E2-0218. Next base: position 1,686,427 of record NZ_CP150304.1, read on the forward strand.
GTAAATCGGTTGTACTGGCAGCGGGGGATACATTCCGTGCTGGCGCAATCGAACAGCTTGAAGTATGGGGGGAGCGCGTCGGTGTCAGTGTAATCAAACAAGGTGAAGGGTCCGATCCCGCTGCGGTCATGTTCGATGCCGTTCAGGCTGCCAAGGCAAGAAAAGCGGACATTCTGATATGTGATACGGCCGGACGCTTACAGAACAAAGTGAACTTAATGAAGGAATTGGAAAAAGTGAAACGCGTAATCGAACGCGAAGTACCGGGTGCCCCACATGAGGTGCTCCTTGCCCTTGATGCAACAACCGGACAAAATGCCCTGATTCAGGCCAAGACATTCAAAGAAGCGACGAATGTCTCGGGAATTGTTTTAACAAAGCTAGACGGCACGGCAAAAGGCGGAATTGTTTTGGCGATTCGCAATGAGCTGGCCATTCCCGTTAAATTCGTCGGACTTGGTGAAAAAATGGACGACCTTCAGGAATTCGATGCCGAAAAATATGTTTACGGCCTATTTGCTGATATCATTGATAAAGAAGAGCTTTGAATATAACTTAGTAAGCCGGAAGAGATTATTCTCTTCCGGTTTTTTGTTGATACTATAGTATTTAAGGGAAAAACCATTCACCGTTTTATAAGTAGGCGAGGAAACATTTTGAGCAAATATGAGATTGAAAAATAATACGCCAACGTTGGAAGAATACATATATTTGTGTGCTTCTGTGGGATGGGCCGATTATATGAATTTTGAAGCGGAGGAAATATTACTAAGGAACTCCATCCACTGCCTTACAGTCAGAGATCAAAGTCATGTTGTGGGCATGGGGCCGTCTATTTCTATGTTCAAGATATCGTGGTTCATCCAGATTATCAGAAAAAAGGTATTGGAAAGGAGATCATGGATCATTGGGTGGGGTACTTGAATACCCATGCGCCAGATAAGGCATTTATCGGTTTGTTTGCTTCGCACGGTAAACACTCTTTCTATGAAAAATATCGTTTTAAAGATTATTCTCCTAATATGATGGGGATGTTTACTGTAATTTCAAGATAGATATATTTTAAAAATCGGACATGACTGTCGATCAAAGCATCGGATATCGAAGACAAGCGTTTTAACCGTCCATATAGCTGCTCCAGAGGGGAATGGCTGATCTTTAGACTTATTTCCTTTTATGGAGCCTATCGTCGCCATAATGAAGAAATGGACGCACTTCCTCTCGACGGTCAATTTTAAAAGAAGAGCAGGAATGGTCACGATAGGGGTAGCCGCCGCTGTCCTTGGAGGCAATCGGCCGGACACACGCGGATTCAAAACACAGGGAAACCTCGGCGTCTTTCCGACCTTTCCCTGTTTATTTGTGCAATTGAAATTTGGCTTACACAGGCATTATTTGCAGATGAAAAGATGGCAAGTTAAACTTAAAAACAGGCTGAAGCGGCGTTTAAAAGCGAGAAAAAGAAAAAAAAGGATCGGCTCCAAGCCAGTGGTAAGGAGTTTAGCTTGACATCAAATAAACAAGACGATACAATATAAACTTGTAAAGGGTTTTCACTTAACAGCAGGGAGGCTTGCTAAGATGCTTGAAAAGACAACGCGGATTAACTATTTGTATGACTTTTATCAATCGTTGTTAACAGAGAAGCAGCAGAGCTATATGTCCCTCTACTATCTGGATGATTACTCTCTTGGGGAGATTGCCGATGAATACGAAGTGAGTAGGCAGGCAGTCTATGATAATATAAAAAGAACAGAAGCGATGCTTGAGGAATATGAAGCAAAGCTATTGTTATTTCAAAAATTTCAAGAGCGTAACCAGTGGATTGCGAATATGAAGGCACTCATTGAAAAGGATTCCTTTTCGAAGGAGAAGCTGCTTGATGCAATCACGACGCTTGAGAAGTTGGATTAGGAGGCGGCAATATGGCATTTGAAGGATTGGCCGACCGACTGCAGAGCACGATGCAAAAGATCCGCGGAAAAGGGAAGGTCAACGAAGCAGACGTAAAAGAAATGATGCGTGAAGTTCGATTAGCCCTGCTTGAAGCGGACGTTAACTTTAAAGTCGTGAAGGATTTTGTAAAGCGTGTAAGTGAACGTTCGGTAGGTCAGGAAGTGCTGAAAAGCTTAACCCCCGGTCAACAGGTAATTAAAGTAGTTAAGGAAGAATTGACGGAGCTGATGGGCGGCGAACAGAGCAAGATTGCCGTAGCCTCGAAGCCGCCGACCGTCATTATGATGGTTGGGCTTCAAGGGGCGGGTAAAACGACGACCACCGGAAAGCTTGCCAATCTTCTTAGAAAGAAATACAACCGCAAGCCATTGCTCGTTGCGGCTGATATTTACCGTCCGGCGGCGATTAAGCAGCTTGAAACACTTGGCAAACAATTAAGCATGCCTGTTTTTTCCCTTGGTGACCAAATCAGTCCTGTTGAAATAGCGAAACAGGCGATTGAAAAAGCGAAGGAAGAACATCATGATTATGTTTTGATCGATACCGCAGGCCGTCTTCATGTTGATGAAAACTTGATGGGCGAACTGAAGGATATTAAAGAACTGACAAAACCGGATGAAATCTTCCTTGTGGTCGATGCGATGACGGGGCAGGATGCGGTCAATGTAGCCCAAAGCTTCAATGATCAGCTCGGCCTGACTGGAGTCGTCTTGACGAAACTCGATGGGGATACACGCGGTGGTGCGGCACTTTCGATTCGTTCAGTCACGAACACGCCGATCAAATTCGTCGGTATGGGGGAAAAACTGGATGCACTTGAGGCATTTCATCCAGAACGGATGGCGTCAAGGATCCTCGGCATGGGCGATGTATTGACCCTTATCGAAAAGGCACAGGCCAATGTCGATGAAGACAAAGCGAAAGAATTAGAGAAAAAGATGCGTACAGCGACTTTCACCTTTGATGATTTCCTTGAACAGCTTGGTCAGGTGCGGAATATGGGACCGCTTGATGATATTCTGAAAATGATTCCTGGTGCGAACAAAATGAAAGGGATGGACAATCTTCAAATTGATGACAAGCAGATCGGTCATGTTGAAGCCATCATCCGTTCCATGACGACCCATGAAAAGGAACATCCAGAAACCATGAATGCATCCCGCAAGAAACGGATTGCCAAAGGCAGCGGCAGATCGATTCAAGAGGTGAACCGTTTATTGAAGCAATTCGAAGAAATGAAAAAAATGATGAAACAGGTCACGAACATGCAAAAAGGAAAGAAAAAGGGATTCAAATTCCCGTTCATGTAAGGGTTATTTCAAGTCGAAACGAAGCGGAAATACAGGCTGAAGCCATGTAGTTCAACACTTTTTTCGCCTGTTAAGAAAAAAACCTTTACAAACATACAAGACATTTGATATCATACTATCTTGTGTGAAACTATTCGGAGGTGCTTATTTAAAATGGCAGTAAAAATTCGCTTAAAACGTATGGGAGCTAAAAAATCTCCTTTCTATCGTATTGTAGTTGCAGATTCCCGTTCACCACGTGACGGACGTTACATTGAAGTGGTAGGAACTTATAACCCGGTGACTCAACCAGCTAAAGTTGACATCAACGAAGAGCTTGCTCTTAAATGGTTACAAGATGGAGCTAAACCATCTGATACAGTTCGTAACTTATTCTCAACACAAGGCATCATGGAAAAATTCCATGTTGCAAAAAACAGCAAGTAATCGACGGTAGTTGATGAAAGCATTAATTGAAACGATTGTTTCAGCGCTTGTGGATTTTCCCGAAGAAGTCACTGTGACCTCAAAGGAAGAGTCCGACCGGATTGTCTATATCCTCTCCGTTCATAAAGAGGACATGGGCAAGATCATCGGGAAGCAAGGGCGTGTTGCTAAGGCGATTCGGACTGTAGTATATGCAGCAGGATCTTCACAGCAGAAGAAAATCTATTTGGAGATTTCCGAATAAGGAGGGCTAATACCCCTCCTTTTTTTGCACTTCAAGAAAGTGAAATCCCGGCTCCCCGCACTTCTGAAAATGGTCCGGAGATAAACTTTACGCCTTTTTAAGACGCATCTTTTATCGATATACGTTATACTTAAGGGAATGACCCCCATTATTCAAAAAGATTACCCCATCATACATATTTTTTGAAGGAAATAAGAAATCATAGATAATAGGAGGTGCTGGAATGAAAATTCTCCAAAATGTAATCGTTAACCAAGTATTAACGGAATCCAGCAAGAGTCAGCTCCTCGAGAATTACAAATCAAAACGCCTTCAGCTTCAAAAAGAGAGTGAACAACTCCGATTTGAGCTGAAAAAGCTTGAAAAAACAAGAAATCTCCAGCCTGCCAGTCTCCGTGCCCATTTCGAAAAAGAGATAAATCAGAGGCAGGAAAAAATTAAACTGCTTGAATTTCAGATGGAGCAGCTGGAGATCCTTCCCGCCGGAAGCGAATTGAAGGAACGGGAAGTTCAAAGTATCATTGATGTGGAAATCGGGGCAGATTGGGACGAAATAATGGCAACGAAGACCATTGTCATTAAAGATGGAATCGTCTCGGAAATTCGTTAGAGGTGAAAGAATGGAAAACTGGTTTAATGTAGGTAAAATTGTCAACACCCATGGTTTATTAGGAGAGGTCCGGGTCATTTCTTCAACAGACTTTCCGGAAAAACGCTACAAAGTGGGGAATACCCTGTATTTGTTCAGGGATACGGAGAAAAAGCCTATGCCGCTTGTCATCAGGTCCCACCGCACCCATAAAAACTTTAATCTATTGACGTTCGAGAACTATTATAACGTGGGTCAAGTCGAGGCTTTTAAAAACGGGGTCCTGAAAGTCAAGGAAGCACAGCTTGGTCCATTGGACGAAGGCGAGTTCTACTTCCATGAAATCATCGGCTGTGCGGTATTTACGGATGAGGGCAGTGAAATAGGGGAAATCGTTGAGGTGCTGACGCCAGGTGCCAATGACGTATGGGTCATAAAGAAAGCCGGAAGCAAGGATATTTTGATACCGTATATTGATCAAATCGTCAAAGAAGTGGATATATCCGCCAAAAAGGTCATCATTACGCCGATGGAAGGACTTTTAGATTGATGAAAATCGATGTACTTTCGCTTTTTCCGGAAATGTTCGAAGGCGTGTTCGGCTCGTCGATTCTAAAAAAGGCTTCCGAAAAGCAGGCTGTCAGTTATAAGGTGACCAATTTCCGGGATTATGCCGATAATAAGCATTCGACGGTGGATGATTATCCTTATGGCGGAGGTGCCGGGATGGTGTTGAAGGCACAACCGATTTTTGATGCCGTGGAAGCTCTTAAAGGACAAGCTGAACAAAACCCCCGGGTGGTCCTGCTTTGTCCCCAGGGAGAGCGTTATTCGCAGAAAAAAGCTGAAGAGCTCGCTAAAGAAGAACATCTCATTTTCATATGTGGACATTATGAAGGATATGATGAGCGCATTCGTGAGCATGTCGTAACGGATGAAATATCAATCGGTGACTTTGTGCTTACAGGTGGGGAACTGGGCGCGATGGTCATTATTGACAGCGTGGTCCGCCTGCTGCCTGGTGTTTTAGGAAATGTAGACTCCCCGATCCTTGATTCCTACTCTTCTGGTTTGTTAGAGCATCCCCATTATACTAGACCTGCAGATTTCCGGGGAATGAAAGTGCCCGATCCGCTCATATCCGGAAATCACAAAAAAATCGATGAATGGCGGATGAAGGAATCACTGCGCAGAACGTGGACGCGGCGTCCCGATTTGCTCGAGAGTTATGAACTTTCGGATCTTGAGAAAAAATTATTGTCCGAGATTCAAAAAGAAGACTGATCCCTATTGCATCGACGTTTGGAATATGATAGGATATACCTTGTGACTTGGGCAAAATGCTCAGTCTTATAACGATGTTCCGCTGCAAACATTCAGTATTTGCAAGAGCGTCCAGGAGGAGTTGGAAACGATGCAAAACATTATTAACGAAATTACAAAAGAACAACTTCGCTCAGATCTTCCATCATTCAGACCTGGTGACACAGTACGTGTACACGTAAAGGTTATTGAAGGAACTCGCGAACGTATCCAGTTGTTTGAAGGCGTTGTAATCAAACGTCGTGGCGGCGGAGTCAGTGAAACTTTCACAGTTCGTAAGATCTCTTACGGCGTTGGAGTTGAACGTGCTTTCCCTGTTCACACACCAAAAATTGCAAAACTAGAAGTTATCCGTCACGGTAAAGTACGTCGTGCGAAACTTTATTACCTACGCGAACTTCGTGGTAAAAAAGCACGTATTAAAGAAATTCGTCGTTAATCCTTCGAATATCTCCATACGGGTTTACCATGATCCACATAAGGTGAATAACCAAACAGTATCATGCGAAAAGGGAGCTTGTTCATCAGGCTCCCTTTTTGCACTTGATGAAACTCATGAATGCTCCAAGTGGGTGAAAATCCATATGGAATCCTGCTCGCTATAGCTTCCGCGACATGTTAAAATGGTTGTTGATATGCATTCTAAAAGGGTGGGTAAGGATGGCGAAAAAGAAAAATGAATTGTGGGAATGGACAAAGGCGGTCATAATCGCGGTCATAGCTGCGACACTGATTCGGTATTTCCTCCTGGCACCTATTGTCGTGGACGGTAATTCCATGATGCCGACATTGAAGGACACGGACCGCATGATCATTAACAAAATCTCCTATTCGATCGGTGAACCGAAAAGATTCGATATTATCGTGTTTCATGCTCCAGAGGGCAAGGATTACATAAAGCGGGTCATCGGATTGCCAGGCGAAAAGGTAGAATATAAAAACGATACACTTTATGTGAATGGAAAAGCTTACGCTGAGCCATACTTGGATGAAAATAAAAAGAAATTGATTGATGGCGGTGCTTTGACGGAGCCATTTACATTAAGCGAGGTCATAGGCCGGGAAACGGTTCCTAAGGGCCATCTGTTCGTCTTGGGGGATAATCGCCGGCTAAGCAAGGACAGCCGTTATGATAGCGTAGGCGTCGTTCCTTACGATAAAGTGTTAGGAAAAACTAAATTAGTTTATTGGCCAATCGAAGACTTTCGATTGGCGGAATAGTAGGAAGGTTGATTCCATTGACAATACAGTGGTTCCCTGGCCATATGGCCAAAGCGAGACGGGAAGTAACGGAAAAATTAAAACTGATCGACATCATTTTTGAACTAGTGGATGCCCGTCTTCCGGCATCATCAAGAAATCCAATGATAGATGAGATCATACAGCATAAACCGAGGGTCATCCTTTTGAATAAAGCGGATATGGCTGATCCGGCAAAAACGAACATGTGGCTGGATTATTATAAGTCACAAGGGAAAACGGCCATTGCGATTAACTCGCAGGCAGGGAATGGATTGAACCAGATCACGGCTGCCGCAAAAAAACTTTTGAAAGAGAAGTATGACCGGATGGAGTCAAGGGGAATCAAGCCGCGGGCGATCCGTGCGATGATCGTGGGAATTCCGAACGTTGGGAAATCAACGTTAATCAATCGACTCGCCAAAAAGAACATTGCTAAAACAGGGAATACACCCGGTGTAACCAAAGCGCAGCAGTGGATAAAAGTCGGCAAGGAAATGGAGCTGCTTGACACGCCGGGAATCCTCTGGCCTAAATTCGAGGATCAGGAAGTGGGCTTGAAGCTTGCGTTAACCGGAGCGATCAAGGATACGATTCTAAACCTGCATGAAGTCTCCTTATACGGGCTCCGTTTCTTGGAAAAGGAATATCCGGATAGGATGAAATCACGCTATAACCTTGATGAAATTCCTCAAGAAACGCTCGAACTCTTTGATGCCGTCGGAAAGTTCAGGGGATGTTTAGCTTCTGGTGGGTTCATTGATTATGATAAAACCGCGGAGTTGGTCGTACGTGAAATCCGTTCGGAAAAGATGGGGCCACTTACGTTTGAGGTACCCATGGACTATGAAGAGGATGCCATTACGGAATAATCTGGCGTGGAGATTGAAAATGCTGGCTGAGTTTTGAAGACAGTAAGTGAAAAATGGGTGATACGGAGCTGGAGTTGGATATCAAGATGTTTTTTGATGTCTCTTTTCCGCTCCGTATTTTTGTTTAGGCTGTAAGCGGGAAGCAAGACTGCCGATAATGAAGATGATGGGTGATGAATGATGAAAACTTCAATGAGTATAAAAGATATATCTGCAAAATTAAAGGCAATCAACGATCCTGAAGATTTATTTTTGCAAGAATGCTTGGATGACGGCAGAAAGGGAGTCACCGACTTAGTGAGCAAGTGGCAAAGGAAGTATGAAAAAGCGCAGCAGGTGAAGAATGCATTCATGGAAATGACGGAGTTTGAAAGGCAACTTCGAGCACAGGGGTTTTCCATTCTCGCTGGCATCGATGAAGTGGGGAGGGGGCCGCTTGCAGGACCGGTTGTGACGAGTGCGGTCATCTTGCCTGAATCCTTCTATTTGCCAGGGCTGAATGATTCCAAAAAGATTCCGGAGTCCAAGCGGGAACTGTTTTATGAAATGATTTATAAAGAAGCCCTGTCCATTGGGGTCGGTGTTGTACATAGCGATATAATCGATGAAATCAATATATATCAAGCTACGAAAAAGGCCATGATTGCAGCTGTCAACGACCTGTCAGGTCTCCCGGATCACTTGCTGATCGATGCGATGGAACTGGATGTCCCGATTCCGCAGCTTTCGCTCATAAAAGGAGATGCAAGAAGCATTAGCATCTCCGCCGCCTCCATTATAGCGAAAGTGACCCGTGATCGGATGATGAAGGAGTATGGGGAGAAATATCCGGAATACGGTTTCGAAAAGCACATGGGCTACGGGACAAGCCAGCATTTGGACGCACTGGACAAGCACGGGCTAACCCCATGGCACAGGAGGAGTTTTGCGCCTGTCAAGGAAATTGCTGCACGAATGAATGATTAAGGGAGGATGAGTGATGCAATCCATAACAAGCGGTCAACCTGCAGCTTCACCAGTTGAAACGCTAGGAGCGGCAAGTCTGAAAAATGGGCAAATTCTTTTCGGGAAGGTGAATAAGGTATTTCCTAACCGGATGGCCGAGGTGCAGATTGGCGATCAAAAGATGATTGCGACGCTCGATATCCCGCTTCGCACAGGGGAAAGATATTGGTTTCAAGTAGAGCAGCCGATTGAAGGGAAGCTTGTATTGAGGGCTCTGGAGTTGCCGGATGTGAATTATGCCAATTTAAAGGGAGCGGCTGCACAATTGACCGCTCACTTTGGCATGAATTCCGACCCGGCTGCAGCCAAGCTTGCCGAATATTTCCTGAAAAACCGTCTTCCTATAACCAAGGAAACCTTTCAGTCCGCTTTGCAATGGTTAAAAGCTGCTGATTCACCTGAAGCTGGTCTTCCCATCTTTAAAACGATGTTTATTCAGCAATTTCCCATTGTTAAAGAGGTTTTTGATGCATTATTGGCACAGGCCAAGGGAGCACCCTTCCACAAACAGCTCACTTCCCTCCAGCAGCAGTTACAGGCGATGGGGGAGAAAACGATAACAACCGTCAAGTTAATGGCCGTATTGGACAGGTTGCAAATTGCAGGAAGGAGCCAAATTCAACAAACCGGTTTGCAGCAACTTGTGACTAGCTGGCTCGATCCCGATTCTACAGCCGAAATGAAATCCGGTGCTTTCTCACTGCTCCAAAAGACAGGATTCATTCCAAAGGGTTTGACGGAAGCTTTCTTTTTGAACAATTTAATGGATGGAGCACAGGCAAGGACCGGATTTCCTGACAATCCAGCGATCGATAAATTTCACCACGGCTTGCAAATGCTGTCAAGGGCAAAGGATGGGTCATTGGGGGAACTTGAAAAGGTCGAAATTAAATTACAGCGCTTAATGAACGATATTGACCAGGTAGGGGCAAAAATGCCAGCTGAAATCCAGCAGGTTCAGAAGAAAAGTATTTCTTCTGAAAAGATATCTTCGCTTTCCTTTCATATGCTTGTGGATGCTTTTACTGAAGTGGCATCAGGAAGAACAGCGGTAGGTGCCAATACGGCAGTGGATGACCTCTTGGCTTATTTGAATGGGGATAAGCAGCTGGTAGCTGCAGCGAAGGGCAAGGCAGCCGAGATGATCTTGCAGTCGGATACACAGCAGCCTGAGGCCCTGTCCTTAAGGAATAATGAGAAATTGGTTCTGGCTCATGTTATGGAAGCGGAATACCAAGCCGTCAATTTTACAAATGGTGCATCTGTTGCATTTCAGCTCAAAGAATTGACGAAGTTACTCGGCCTTCAGCTGGAGCATGCACTCATTAACCAATCCGCAGCGAATCTGGAGGAAAACCCGCAGGAAATGGAGACACTAAAGCCGCTGCTGTTAAAACTGCTGAATGAACAATTGCCAGCAGGTATCAAGGAGTTGGCTGAACAGATCCTGAATCGGATCACGGCGCAGCAGATCCTTTCACAGGAAAATGGGCCATTGCAGAATCTGCTCCTTACACTTCCTCTTAATCTGGGGCATGCCCAAACAGATTTAACATTGCAATGGAGCGGACGGAAAATGAAAGATGGCAATATAGATCCCGATTTCTGTCGGGTCCTGTTTTATCTAGAGCTAGAAGGCATAAAAGAAACGGTCATCGATATGCATGTTCAAAAACGGGTCATCAATGTGACGGTCATCAATGAGCAAGTGGCACACATGGAAGGGGCAGCCAATCGATATGTAAATCTGCTGAGAGGGAATTTGGAGAAGATGGATTACAGATTGTCCGGTGTGTCGTTCGTTAACCCGAAGCATGAAAGAATCGGCGGCAAAGGGCCGAAGTTCAATCCTTTTTCAGAAACGGGATCTTATAGTGGAGTGGATATTCGAATATGAAAAATGTAAAACGAAAAGAAGCGATTGCCTTAAAATATGATCAAGAGAAATCGATTGCCCCTGTCATCTTGGCGAAGGGAAAAGGAAAAACGGCGGAAAATATTCTGGAAAAGGCGATGAAACTGAATATTCCCGTTCAAAGTGATGAGTCGCTTGCAGCGCTTTTAGGTCAATTGGATATAAATCAGACGATTCCTGAAGAATTGTATGCTGCGGTAGCGGAGGTATTTGCCTTCATTTATAAAGCGGACAAGGAGATGCAGATGAAGGACAATGGGTGAGCCATTAGACTTTTTAGGTGATTCATGTTGGTTTATGTAGAAATTTAGGGAAATTGCCAAAAGAATTTAATTATACTAAAAACATAATTAATAAGCAGCAAAAAGGAAAATCCAGAACTTTTCCTTTTTGCTTTTTTATTAGGGTATTGCTGGAAAAGACTGTTTTTTTAGAAAAAACTATAATTTATAAAAATGGCTCACTAGATTTATATCATGGAAAAGGCTTTCATAATAAGCTCTATTGCAAAAACCCATTCTATAAATTACCTTTTCTGGAATAGGGTTAGGCAAGCCGATTAAATAAAATTTAATAGAGGGAAAGAGAGAGCAAGCTCGATCCATTCCCTGTTTATCCCTTTTTATATTAGTATATTATTATAATGATTTCCAAAAAAAACGAAAGAAAATTATGCACGAAGCAGAATTTTGTTGTACTATGTAAGAGAAAACACGCATTAAATCTCAAAGTTGTTTTTTAGTAGATAAGGAGGATGGGAAATGAATATCCATGAGTATCAGGGGAAAGAGATTTTGCGACAATACGGGGTATCCGTTCCGAATGGCCGGGTTGCCTTTACTGTTGATGAAGCAGTGGAAGCAGCGAAGGAGTTAGGTACGGAAGTTGTTGTCGTCAAAGCTCAAATTCATGCGGGCGGCCGCGGAAAAGCCGGTGGAGTTAAGGTAGCGAAAAACCTTGACGAAGCACGTACATATGCACAAGAAATTCTTGGTAAAACGCTGGTGACCCATCAAACTGGTCCTGCAGGCAAGGAAGTTAAGCGTTTACTTATTGAAGAAGGCTGCGACATCTCGAAAGAATATTACATCGGTCTGGTTTTGGACCGTGCTACCAATAGTGTCGTTTTGATGGCTTCTGAAGAAGGCGGAACGGAAATTGAAGAAGTGGCTGAAAAGACACCGGAGAAAATTTTCAAAGAAGTGATCGATCCGGTTGTCGGCCTGACGGGCTTCCAGGCGCGCAGGATCGCTTTCAATATCAATATCCCGGCTAAACTTATAAACAAAGCTTCCAAGCTTATGGTGAACTTATATACAGCTTTCGTTGACAAAGATTGTTCAATTGCTGAAATCAATCCATTAGTCGTTACGGGTGATGGAAATGTCATGGCACTTGATGCTAAATTGAACTTCGATGATAATGCGATTTACCGCCATAAGGACATCGCGGAATTCCGTGATTTGGATGAAGAGGATGCGAAAGAGATCGAAGCATCAAAACATGGCCTTAGTTACATATCGCTTGACGGTAATATCGGATGCATGGTTAATGGTGCTGGGCTTGCTATGGCAACGATGGACATCATTAAACATTATATGGGAGATCCGGCTAACTTCCTTGATGTTGGCGGCGGCGCCACAGAGGAAAAAGTAAAAGAGGCTTTCAAAATCATCCTGTCCGATCAAAATGTTAAAGGCATTTTCGTTAACATCTTCGGCGGAATCATGAAATGTGACATCATTGCGGCAGGCGTCGTAGCTGCTGCTAAAGAGCTTGGCCTGGACGTACCTTTGGTTGTTCGTCTTGAAGGAACGAATGTGGATCTTGGCAAACAGATCCTAAAAGAGTCAGGTTTGAATATCACGGCTGCTGAATCAATGGCAGATGGAGCACAAAAAATAGTATCACTTGTAGGATAATAGGCAGGGGGGAACATAATGAGCGTTTTTATTAATAAAGATACGAAAGTGATCGTTCAGGGAATCACTGGTTCAACAGCATTATTTCATACTAAACAAATGTTGGAATACGGCACGAAGATCGTTGGCGGAGTCACTCCGGGTAAAGGTGGAACGGAAGCGGAAGGAGTACCTGTATTCAATACAGTTTCCGAAGCTGTCACTGAAACCGGAGCGAATGCATCGGTAATCTACGTTCCTGCTCCATTTGCAGCGGATGCAATTTTGGAAGCAGTTGACGCAGAGCTTGATCTTGTCATTTGCATTACGGAACATATTCCCGTTCTGGATATGGTCAAGGTGAAGCGTTATATGGAAGGCAAAAAGACCCGTTTGATCGGGCCGAACTGCCCGGGTGTCATCACCCCTGAAGAATGCAAAATCGGTATCATGCCAGGCTACATCCATAAAAAAGGCCATGTAGGCGTAGTTTCCCGTTCCGGAACTTTGACCTATGAAGCCGTTCATCAATTATCTCAAGAAGGCATCGGGCAATCGACAGCTGTCGGAATCGGTGGAGATCCCGTTAACGGAACGGACTTCATTGATGTGTTGAAAGCATTCAACGAGGACCCGGAAACCCATGCAGTGATCATGATCGGAGAGATCGGAGGCACGGCAGAGGAAGAGGCAGCTCTCTGGGTGAAAGAAAATATGACAAAGCCTGTTGTTGGTTTCATTGGCGGCCGTACGGCTCCTGCCGGTAAACGTATGGGACACGCAGGTGCGATCATTTCTGGAGGAAAAGGCACTGCTGACGAGAAAATCCGCGTTATGAACGAATGTGGAATTAAAGTTGCCGAGACTCCATCCGTAATGGGCGAAACACTGATTTCCGTCCTGAAAGAAAAAGGCATTTACGAACCTTGTAAAACACATTGATCCATGCTGGCCGACCTGTTTTTTGGGTCGGCCTTTATTTCCCTCTCCTTTTTTCGGCAATCCGGCTTCCGCCACGATCAACCTCTTAAAAATAAATGACTAGGGGTGCTTCCGTTGAATCGTATAGAAAAGTTAATCCACCTCCATCATTGCCGCGGTGCAGGATGGAAAACGATCCAAACAATCATGTCCAATGATCCATCCCTTTCTTCCCTCTTTACTACCAAACGCAATGAATGGGTAAAATTGCTCCCTATCCCTTCCAATAAACTTAACCTCTTTCTCAAAGATTTACATTCTCTCAATACCCTTGAAAAGCTCAAGAGATATGAAGATAGCCAAATTCATTGGCTAACGATCCTTGATGATGATTATCCTTTTTTATTGAAGCAAATATTCGATCCCCCTTGGGTTCTTTATTATAAAGGCGATAAGAAGCTCCTAAGTAGGAGTGATACGCTAGGTGTCGTTGGAACGCGTAAGCCGACCTCGTACGGACTGGAGGCCTTAAAAACGATTTTATTACCGCTCGTTAAGAAAAAATACGTCATCATCAGTGGTGTTGCGGCGGGAATCGATTCAAGGGCGCATGAAATCACGTTAGATGCGGACGGGGATACGATTGGAATCTTGGGAGGAGGGCTTATGCAAATATACCCAAAGTCCAACATTCCCCTTGCAGAGAGAATCATGGCTAAAGGGGTGCTCATTTCTGAGACTCCACCGGAAATGAGAGCGGAACCATGGATGTTCCCGCTAAGGAACCGTATCATCAGCGGATTATCACAAGGAGTGTTCGTTGTGGAGGCAAAAGAAAAAAGCGGTTCCTTAATAACGGCACAAACGGCTTTGGAGCAGGGGCGTGAGGTGTTTGCACTTCCAGGAAATGTAACGAGTCCAGAATCAATCGGGACCAATCAATTGATTTCCGATGGAGCCAAACTTGTTTTGAATTCCAAGCAGATCGAGGAAGAGTTTTTTCGCAATATAATATAGAAGATAGACGGAAAATCAGCCAGGGAATTAGTAAAAAAAGGCGATTTTTACCTGAATGGGTTGAAATATTAGACAAAAGGGTTGAAAATATTGTAAAACTGTTATAAGTTTTGCAAATGGAATCTCTTAGCTAAAATGGTTAGGAATATGTAAGTCAACATGCTTTGAAAAGTAATGGGGTGTTGACAAATGATTTTTGTATGATTAATAATAGTGAAGATTTATATTACCTCTTTGAGGAGGATTTATTGGATGTCAGAATACTTAGTGATTGTGGAATCGCCTGCGAAGGCGAAAACGATAGAACGCTACTTGGGAAAAAAATATAAAGTAAAGGCTTCCATGGGGCATGTGCGTGATTTGCCTAAAAGTCAAATGGGTGTCGATGTTGAACATGAATATGAACCTAAATATATAACGATCCGCGGCAAAGGCCCGGTTTTAAAAGAATTGAAAACCGCTGCAAAAAAAGCGAAAAAAATATATCTCGCAGCTGACCCCGACAGAGAAGGTGAAGCCATTGCCTGGCATTTGGCTCACAGTCTCGATGTGGATATCAACTCCGATTGCCGCGTGGTTTTCAATGAAATCACGAAAGAAGCGATCAAAGAATCATTTAAATCGCCGAGGCCGATCAACATGAAATTGGTTGATGCACAACAGGCAAGAAGGATCTTGGATCGCTTGGTCGGCTACAATATTAGCCCGCTGTTATGGAAAAAAGTAAAAAAAGGCCTAAGTGCTGGACGGGTCCAATCGGTCGCTGTAAGGATGATCATCGACCGGGAGAAAGAAATCAAAGATTTTAACCCGGAAGAGTATTGGACAATCAAGGCGGATTTCGTGAAAGGAAAAGAACAGTTTGAAGGTTCCTTTTTCAGTATCGGGGGAGAGCGTAAAGAATTAAACAACGAAGAGGACGTCAAAAAAGTACTCGCTTCTTTAAAAGGCAGTGAATTCACTATCGGCGCCGTGGCTAAAAAGGAAAGAAAACGTAATCCGGCAGCACCTTTTACGACGTCTTCCCTGCAACAAGAAGCGGCACGAAAATTGAATTTCCGTGCAAAGAAAACGATGATGCTTGCCCAGCAGCTTTACGAAGGAATCGAGCTTGGAAAGGAAGGGACAGTCGGATTAATCACTTATATGAGGACGGACTCGACCCGGATTTCCGATATTGCTAAACAGGAAGCCCATACCTTCATCCAAAATAGTTATGGGAAGGATTATGTACAGGTTGAACAGCGCAAAGAGAAAAAGCAGACCAATGCACAGGATGCGCATGAAGCAGTTCGGCCAACCAGCACATTACGTGAACCTAATATCGTCAAGGAGTATTTATCCAGAGATCAATTCCGTCTATATAAATTGATCTGGGAACGGTTCGTTTCGAGCCAAATGTCATCGGCGGTCATGGACACAATGAGCATTGACCTTCATAATGGCGATGTAATCTTCAGGGCCAATGGGTCCAAAATCAAGTTTCCAGGTTTCATGAAGGTATATGTGGAAGGTTCCGATGACTCTGTGGAAGAAAAGGAAAATTCCCTTCCGGATGTAAAGAAAGGCGATCAACTCTTTTCGAAAGATGTCGAGCCGAAACAGCATTTCACACAGCCGCCGCCCCGCTATACAGAAGCGAGGCTTGTCAAAACCTTAGAAGAACTTGGTATAGGCCGACCTTCTACATATGCACCTACCTTGGATACGATTCAAAAACGGGGCTATGTTACCTTGGACAATAAACGATTCATCCCGACAGAGCTTGGTGAAATTGTCCTTGAATTGATACGTGAATTCTTCCCGGATATTCTTGATGCCGAGTTCACGGCCAAGATGGAGCAGGAATTCGATAGCGTCGAAGAAGGCAGCATCGAATGGATTAAGGTCATTGATGAATTTTATAAAGAGTTTGCGGTTCATTTGGCTAAAGCCGAGGTCGAAATGGAGAAAATCGAGATCAAAGATGAGCCTGCTGGAGAAGATTGTACGGAATGCGGCCATGAAATGGTCTTTAAAATGGGGCGCTACGGGAAGTTCATGGCATGCAGTAATTTCCCGGATTGCCGTAACACCAAACCGATCGTGAAAGAGATTGGTGTGAAATGCCCGAAATGTAAAGAAGGGAACATCATTGAAAGGAAGAGTAAAAAACGCCGCATATTTTACGGTTGTGATACTTACCCTGGATGCGACTTCATCTCTTGGGATAAGCCCCTTCCTCGTAGTTGTCCTAAATGTGAGGGCACACTTGTTGAGAAAAAGCTCAAAAAAGGTGTGCAGGTCCAGTGTATGGACTGTGATTTCAAAGAAACGCCTCAAGCGTAGAGTTAAATGGGATGGAACGGTGCTTTGTGCCTGCATCCGGAAGAAAACTCAATATAGACCGACTCGGCATTCGCCGAGTTTCTTTATGTTCCTGGAAGTATGGTATCATGGTAACGAGCACAATTACTTCCCAAGAAGAAAATGGATGGAACATGAAACTTTTTTATTTGGGTGATGTGATGTAAAATTCAGTGGACAAGTGTATTCCTTTAAAGATATAATTCCTCTTTGCGCCAAATTATCCACTTAGGAAAAAAGGTTGGCAAGAGAAATGCCGTATCCAAGGCATATGCTTTATAATTATCGTTAGCAGGAGTAGGTATTTCTTAGAATAAATACATAAATATCGTTAAAAATGAAACGCTTATGAATGCAATTTTAATGATAAATGATCCTGTCTTATCATATCTATACATGGAGGTTCGAAAAAATGAAAGAAACAAAAGTAAGTGTTATCGGTGCGGGGCTTGCTGGAAGTGAAGCGGCTTGGCAGTTAGCTAAAAGAGGAATTAAAGTGGATCTATACGAAATGCGTCCGGTAAAACAAACGCCAGCCCATCATACCGATAAATTCGCTGAACTTGTTTGTTCCAACTCACTTCGGGCAAATACGCTAACAAATGCAGTCGGAGTATTAAAAGAAGAAATGCGCATGCTTGATTCGGTCATCATGTCCGCAGCAGATGCTTGTGCTGTACCTGCAGGCGGCGCACTGGCAGTCGATCGTCATGAATTTGCCGGCCTTGTAACGGAAAGGGTGAAGAATCATCCCAATGTAACGGTCATTAATGAAGAGGTAACAGAGATCCCCGATGGGCCCACCATCATTGCAACCGGTCCGCTTACAAGTCAGTCCCTATCCGACAGCTTAAAGCAAATCATGGACGAAGAATACTTATACTTCTATGATGCAGCCGCTCCTATTCTTGAAAAGGACAGCATCGACATGGATAAGGTATATCTAAAATCCCGTTATGATAAAGGCGAAGCTGCTTACTTGAACTGTCCGATGACAGAGGAGGAATTTGATCGCTTTTATGAAGCGTTGATTTCTGCTGAAACGGTTCCGCTAAAGGAATTTGAAAAAGAAATCTTTTTTGAGGGATGTATGCCGATTGAAGTGATGGCATCGCGCGGGAAGAAAACCATGTTATTCGGTCCATTAAAGCCAGTTGGCTTGGAAGATCCCAAAACAGGAAAACGCCCTTTCGCTGTCGTCCAATTGCGTCAAGACGATGCAGCAGGCACACTATATAATATTGTTGGTTTTCAGACACATTTAAAATGGGGCCCGCAAAAAGAAGTGTTAAGGCTCATCCCTGGATTGGAAAATGCGGAAATTGTTCGTTATGGAGTTATGCACCGTAATACGTTCATAAATTCTCCTAACGTCCTGAAACCTACGTACCAATTCAAAAATAGGGATGATTTGTTCTTTGCCGGTCAGATGACTGGTGTCGAAGGGTATGTTGAATCCGCAGCATCAGGGCTGATTGCAGGTATAAATGCAGCAAGAATCGTCCAAGGCCAGGACCCTGCCGTTTTCCCTGCCGAGACGACTATGGGGAGCATGGCAAGGTACATAACATCGACAAACGGAAAAAGCTTCCAGCCGATGAATGCGAACTTTGGACTGCTTCCAGACCTTGAAGTGAGGATCAAATCGAAAAAAGAACGGAACGAAACGCATGCTAAGCGCGCTTTGGACACAATTCAGAACTTTGTGAAAAATTTGTAAAATATTTGCCTGCCGTTTTAAAGTATGATACTATTTATTAGCCTTTGCGAGGTGTTTCCATGATGAATCAAAAAAAGGCATTATCATCCTTCATCGAATATTTACAAATTGAAAAAAACAGTTCACATTACACCATTGAAAATTACAAACGTGATATTCTCGAATTTTTCCTGTTTCTTGATGAACAGGGAATGACGGATATCACCTCTGTTGAATATTTTGATGTCCGGTTGTTTTTAACGAGTTTATATGAGAAAAACCTTTCTAAGCGCACTGTAGCAAGGAAAACTTCTTGTCTGCGGAGCTTTTATAAATTCTTATTACGTGAAGGCGATGTGAAGGATAATCCTTTTTCCCTTGTTTCTTTGCCTAAAAAGGATCAAAAACTGCCACGGTTTCTTTATGAGAAGGAAATGGAACAGTTGTTTTCTTCTTTAAATAAAGATTCACCGATAGGAAAAAGGAACAATGCTTTACTGGAATTACTGTATGCCACTGGCATTCGCGTAAGTGAATGTTGTGAGATTAAGCTGCACGATATCGATCAGTCCCTTGGTACAGTACTGGTGCATGGGAAAGGGAAAAAAGATCGCTACGTTCCGGTTGGTAAATATGCTCAAGAAGCGATAGAGTTATACATACGTACAGCCAGGATGGAAATGACTTCGTCTGACGCCAAGGCGCATGTTTATTTATTCGTAAATTTTCGTGGAGACCCTCTGACACCTAGGGGAGTTCGCTATATATTAAATGAATTGATCAAAAAGTCAGCCGCGGAGGGAAGTCTTCATCCCCACATGCTAAGGCATTCATTTGCAACCCATCTATTGAATAATGGGGCGGATATTCGTACCGTTCAGGAATTGCTTGGTCATTCCAAAATTTCATCAACGCAAGTGTATACGCATGTTACAAAAGACCAATTAAAAAAAGTCTATAATGCAACACATCCACGGGCTTAAATGTTGAAAGGGGACACTTTATGACAACGATATTTGCAGTGCATCATAAAGGTGAATGCGCCATGTCCGGTGATGGGCAGGTTACGTTAGGAAATTCAGTAGTGATGAAGCATACAGCAAGAAAAGTCAGGAAAATCTTCAATGGTAATGTCCTTGCAGGTTTCGCAGGCTCTGTTGCAGATGCATTCACCTTATTTGAGATGTTCGAAGCAAAGCTTGAGGAGTATAATGGCAATCTTCAGCGTGCTGCCGTCGAAATGGCAAAACAATGGAGAAGTGACAATGTATTGAGAAAGCTCGAAGCCATGCTAGTCGTCATGGATAAGGACCATTTGCTGCTCGTTTCCGGTACCGGGGAAGTCATAGAACCTGATGACGGGATTCTTGCCATCGGATCAGGCGGCAACTATGCACTTGCTGCCGGCAGGGCATTGATGCGATTCTCCAGTGAGCATTTATCTGCGAAGGAAATTGCCCAATCATCTTTACAAATTGCAGCGGAAATTTGTGTATTTACGAATACGAACATAATCGTGGAAGAGTTGTAAGGAGGAGCGCAAATGTCAAATAAAGCTAATTTAACACCGAGGCAAATCGTCGAAAAACTGGATCAGTATATCGTGGGGCAGCGTGATGCAAAACGGGCAGTGGCAGTGGCTCTTCGCAATCGCTACCGACGTTCCCTTCTCTCGGATCAACTTCGTGATGAAGTCGTTCCGAAAAACATATTAATGATTGGACCGACAGGAGTCGGGAAAACAGAAATAGCTCGGAGAATGGCTAAATTGGTAGGTGCTCCTTTTGTAAAAGTTGAAGCAACGAAATTTACGGAAGTCGGATATGTCGGAAGGGATGTAGAATCCATGGTCCGTGATTTGGTGGAGACTTCCGTCCGCCTCGTGAAGGAAGAAAAGATGGCCAGCGTAAAAGAACGTGCTGAAGAAAATGCCAACCGCCGTTTAATTGAGCTATTGGTGCCATCTGCGAAAAAACAAAGTAATTTCAAAAATCCTCTTGAAGTCTTTTTTGGCGGCAATAGCAATCAAGATGAACAGGACCCGGAAGAAAATTCCGAAGATTTAAGTTTGCAGGAAAAAAGAAAAATCGTCGCTGCAAAGCTTGCTAATGGTGAGCTCGAAAGTGAAATGATTACGGTTGAAGTGGAAGAACAGGCTGCTTCAATGTTTGATATGCTCCAGGGTTCGGGAATGGAACAAATGGGGATGAATATGCAAGACGCTTTAGGCAGCTTGATGCCGAAAAAAAGCAAAAAGCGCAAATTGAAAGTAAGTGAAGCAAGAATCGTTCTAACAAATGAAGAAGCGGGCAAATTGATTGATATGGATGATGTCACCTCAGAAGCCGTTTACGGTGCTGAGCAAAACGGGATCATCTTTATCGATGAAATCGACAAAATCGCCAGCAAGCAGTCTGGAAGCTCTTCAGCCGATGTTTCCAGGGAAGGTGTTCAAAGGGATATATTACCTATTGTAGAAGGCTCGACGGTCGTGACGAAGTATGGTTCCGTAAAGACGGATCATGTCCTGTTCATTGCGGCAGGTGCCTTCCATATAGCGAAGCCATCCGATCTTATCCCGGAACTGCAGGGGAGATTTCCAATCCGGGTGGAATTGAACAAACTGACCGTTGATGACTTTGTGCGGATTCTCCATGAACCTGATAATGCATTGTTAAAACAATATGTTGCTTTATTGGAAACTGAAGGTATAGAAATTGAATTTTCTGACGATGCTGTTCGTAAGATAGCTGAAGTGGCCTTCGAAGTAAATCAAAATACAGATAATATTGGTGCAAGAAGGCTTCATACCATTTTGGAACGGTTGCTTGAGGACCTGTCGTTTGAAGCTCCCGAAATCACAATGGAGAAGATTACGATTACACCACAATATGTCGAAGGGAAGCTGGGTTCTATCGCACGGAATAAAGATTTAAGTCAGTTTATCCTTTAAGAACGAAACAATGGCAAACATTTGCCGATGTAATGAACATACAATTACGGAAATACAACTTCATAGTTATGTGAACCATGGTATTTTTAGGAGGAACAAATCAAATGAACTTATTAGCAAAAACAAGAAAAATCAATGCAATGCTCCAAAAGGCAGCCGGTAAAGCCGTTAACTTTAAAGAAATGGCAGAAAGCTTGAGTGAAGTTATTGAAGCAAATGTATTCGTCGTTAGCCGCCGCGGGAAATTATTAGGAATAGCTGTAAGTCAGCAAATCGAAAATGAGCGCATGTACAAGATGTTGGAAGATAAACAATTCCCTGAAGTGTACACAAACAACTTGTTTAATATTCCTGAAACATCTTCCAATCTTGATATTGAGAGCGAATATACTGCGTTTCCAGTGGAAAACAAAGAGCTTTTCAAAACGGGATTAACAACAATCGTACCAATCATGGGTGGAGGAGAGCGTTTAGGAACTTTGGTTCTTGCCCGTTTACAAGAAAAATTCCACGATGACGATTTAATTTTAGCCGAGTATGGTGCGACTGTAGTCGGTATGGAAATTCTTCGTGAGAAATCAGAAGAGATTGAAGAGGAAGCCCGCAGTAAGGCTGTCGTTCAAATGGCGATTTCCTCGTTATCGTATAGTGAATTGGAAGCTATCGAGCACATTTTCGAAGAGCTAAAAGGAAATGAAGGTCTGCTTGTAGCATCTAAAATTGCAGATCGCGTAGGTATCACCCGTTCAGTAATCGTTAACGCACTAAGGAAATTGGAAAGTGCAGGAGTCATTGAATCACGTTCCCTTGGAATGAAAGGTACTTATATCAAAGTATTGAACGATAAATTCCTGCTAGAATTAGAAAAACTTAAAAATAATTAATACCAAAAAGGCAATCCTTGCAATAAGGCTGCTTCAAAATGTAGACGAACTCGATGAAGACCGGGTTCGCCTGCATTTTTTTTTGATTTGATTTGCCTCTCGCAACACTTCGCTTGGATTTTACTTTTAGGGAGTATACCATTAGACTGAATTTTTTTTAAAAAAAGAGGTATTTCGGATTACCGAACCTTGAGGATAATGTGAAAATAGGAGTGTTTTCCCAATAGGCCAGTTAAATTCTTCTTGAAAAGGGTAATTATATTATTATAACTACTCAACTAACGGACAATCGATACTTTTGATTGAAGAGTTGGTTTTTTGAACTTCCCTTCAAAGCAGATTCGGTTTTTAGCCATTTGCCGAATTTGTCGAATGGCTGGCCGATGTTTAACTCTCTCTTTTTTTAAAAAACTGAATAAATGGATAACTTGTATTTTTTGATGAATTCCTTGCTGTTAAAAGGGTGAGGCAAGTAATATGGAAAAAATTACTTTAAATTTATTTGAAAATTAGTTCTAAAGTATCAGGTATATGGATACGTTTTTCGATATGATAAATAAGCTAATAGAAGTAAAATTTGGGTAAAATGTAGAATACCCTAACAAAATGTAATAAACCGTAATATTATACCTTGAATAATCCTATGAAAATCGTCAAATTTGAGCATTTTGTGACATTTTTCGACTATAATAGGACTAAAGTCTGTGTTTAGTTTATAGACATAGTTATTTTGTTTCTTTAAAATTAAACCATGAAAGCAATGGTTTAATTTAATGAAAAAGTAATTATTTGTTATAAATAGAAAGAGGTGAATGGTATGGAACTATTTTCAAATACTTTTCGATCACTTGAAAATGCTCTTGATTATTCTAATACAAAACAAAAAGTCATTTCACAGAACATAGCGAATTCGGATACGCCTAACTATAAAGCTAAAGAGGTCGATAAAACACAATCTTTTAAAGCGGAGCTCGAATCTTCACTAGAATCATATCGAACAGATGTCAGGCATCTTGCCTTCACCCCTGAAGACAGTCAGGGATCAACAATCGTGACAAAGAAAAATGTCCAATACAACAATAATGGCAATAGCGTGGACGTAGATAAGGAAATGACGGATCTTGCGGCCAATCAAATTTATTACAATGCTGTATCCGACAGGCTATCAGGTAAATTCAAATCATTGGAGAATGTAATTAAGGGAGGTAAGTGATGGGGATTTTCCAAAGTATAAATATGACCGGCTCCAGCCTGACCAGTCAGCGGTTAAGGATGGATGTAATCTCTGCAAATATGGCTAATGCCGAAACCACCAGAGGCGAATATGATGCGGAAACGAAATCATGGAAGCCGTACACAAGAAAAGCGGTCGTGCTGCAAAGCAAGGAAGAGGGTTTTTCCAGTTTCCTAAACGCCGCATCCAAAAAAACGAGCGGGGTTGGAAATGGTGTCAAGGTGACGGAAATCGTAAAAGATCAAACCCCCTATAAACTGGATTATAATCCCGATCATCCAGATGCCAATGAAGATGGATACGTTGAAATGCCAAATGTCGATCCACTAAGGGAAATGGTGGATTTAATGAGTGTCACGCGCTCATACGAGGCTAATGTGACCGTGTTGAATGCCTCAAAGGGAATGATGATGAAGGCATTGGAAATAGGCAAATAAAAAAATGAATGGAGAGTGTTGATGTGGAGGGGATTTCGCTATCGCCTGTCAGCAATGCCGGGAATGTACTGAAAAAAGAACAGAGCAAGATTAATACACCATACGAAGCACAGCAAAATTTTGCGTCCGTCTTAAAAGAATCAATGAATAAAGTTAATGAAACACAGGTGGCATCAGATGACCTGACGACTAAACTGGTGAATGGAGAAGATGTTGAGCTTCATTCGGTGATGATAGCTTCACAAAAAGCCAGCATTACGATGCAGGCTACATTAGAGGTTCGGAATAAGGTGGTTGAAGCCTACCAGGAAATGATGAGAATGAGTATCTAGCATTCATTTTTTTAAACCTCATTTATATAGAGAAAAAATGACCAGGGGGATATGCATCCCCCATCATAAATTCATAGACTGACCGGGGGATTTAAATGAATGATGCACTAATGAATATGAAAAATAAAATAACTGCATACTGGTCGAGCCGGAGTAAAAAGCAAAAAATGCTGATGATTGGTTCCGCCGCTTTAATGATCATCATCATTTCGGCCGTTTCGATCCTGACCACGCGCACGACGCTGGTACCCTTATATTCCAATCTAACACCTTCGGAAACGGGGAGCATCAAAGAGAACTTAGACAGTCAAGGAATCAAAAATGAAATTACGGAAAATGGTACGACGATAAAAGTTCCTGAAGAAAGCGTGGATACGCTTAAAGTGGAATTGGCCGCTGAAGGAATTCCTGATTCGGGCAATATCGACTATTCATTTTTTAGTCAAAGTGCTGGAATCGGGATGACCGAAAATGAATTCAATGTCATTAAATTGGACTCGATGCAAACGGAGCTGGCCAGTTTAATTAAGAAAATAGATGGAGTACAGGATGCAAGCGTGATGATCACGCTTCCTGATAAAGGCGTATTTGTAAGTGATGCAGCGGGGGAAGCTTCGGCATCCATTGTACTGAATACGAAACCGGGATATAAATTTGAAGAAAGCCAAATCAATTCGCTTTATCATCTTGTTTCGAAAAGCGTTCCGAATCTTCCTACCGATAATATCGTCATCATGAATCAAGACTTTGAGTATTATGACCTAGAAAATGAAAATTCTTCTTTCGCGTCGGCATTTGCTTCTCAAAACGAGATAAAAAAAGAAATAGAACGTGATATCCAAAGGCAAGTTCAAAATATGCTCGGAACGATAATGGGTCGGGATAAAGTGGTCGTTTCCGTCACGACGGACATCGATTTCACACAAGAAAACCGGGAAGAGAATTTAGTGGAACCGGTCGACAAAGAAAATATGGCCGGAATCGAGATTTCCGCGCAAAGGATCAATGAATCGTATAGCGGGGATCAAGCGGCTGCCGGGGGCGTTCCGCAAAGTGAGGACTCCTCAGATTCATTGGGATCTTACTCATCAGGGAGTAACGGATCCGGTGATTATGAAAAAGTGGATGAAAAGATAAATAGTGAAGTGAACCGGATCAAGAAGGAAATAGTGGGTAGCCCTTATAAAGTGAAGGACTTGGGCATACAGGTCATGGTCGAGCCGCCGAAGGCAAACGACCCCAATTCTCTATCTCAACAGAGTGTGGATGATATCACCCAGATTCTCGGGACGATTATCCGCACGACAATCGAGAAAAAGGCTGAAGGGGAAGAGCTGACGGACGAAGAGCTGACGAATAAAATAGCGATTTCTGTTCAACCGTTCAACGGGAAAATGAAACTGCCGAAAGAGGAAGCCAATTCTTCGTTGCCAATGTGGGCTTACATAGTCGGAGGAGTGCTGATACTTGCCATTATCATTCTCTTAATCTTATTCTTCCGTTCCCGCAGGCAATCCGAAATGGAAGAGGAATATGTGGTGGAAGAGGAAGAGGTCGTATTCGATGTACCGGATTTGAACAAGGAAAAAGAAACGGAAGCATCTTTAAAGAGAAAACAACTGGAGAAACTTGCAAAAGAAAAACCAGATGAATTCGCAAAATTATT
The DNA here is from genome assembly GCF_037992945.1 of Peribacillus sp. FSL E2-0218. Lineage (NCBI taxonomy): Bacteria > Bacillati > Bacillota > Bacilli > Caryophanales > Bacillaceae > Peribacillus > Peribacillus sp. FSL E2-0218. The sequence continues at coordinate 1,712,696 of NZ_CP150304.1, forward strand.
AAGAAGCTGGATAGCGGAAGATTAGGAGGCTGGGCAAGTGACAGACAGAAAGAAAAAGGCCGGATTGACTGGTAAGCAGAAAGCCGCCATCCTCCTTATTTCATTAGGCCCGGATGTTTCTGCATCCGTATATAAGCATCTATCCGAAGAGGAAATTGAGAGGTTGACCCTTGAAATCTCGGGAGTGAGAAAAGTGGAATCGCATGATAAAGAAGAGATTCTTGAGGAGTTCCACAACATTGCTTTGGCTCAGGATTATATTTCCCAAGGCGGGATAGGGTATGCAAAGCAAGTGCTTGAAAAGGCGTTGGGATCCGATCAGGCAGCGGCCATCATTAACCGGTTGACATCTTCCTTACAGGTACGGCCGTTCGACTTTGCAAGAAAGGCAGATCCAGGCCAAATATTGAATTTCATCCAGAATGAACATCCTCAGACCATTGCATTGATCCTGTCGTACCTAGACCCGGCACAAGCTGGACAAATATTGTCTGAGCTCCCGCAAGAGGTACAGGCTGATATTGCGAGAAGGATCGCGTTAATGGATAGCACCTCGCCGGAAATCATCAATGAAGTGGAGCAAATACTCGAAAGGAAGCTGTCTGCGACCGTGACTCAAGATTATACGCAGACCGGTGGAGTAGAGGCGGTTGTCGATGTATTGAACGGTGTGGATCGCTCAACCGAACGAACGATCTTGGATGCCCTCGAAATCCAGGATCCCGAGCTTGCTGAAGAAATCAAGAAACGGATGTTTGTTTTCGAAGATATCGTGACCCTTGATGGCAGAGCGATTCAGCGTGTGGTCAGGGAATCTGAAAACGAGGACCTTAAACTTTCCCTTAAAGTGGCAAGTGATGAAGTAAAGGAAATTGTTTTCCGAAATATGTCAAAACGGATGGTCGAAACGTTCCAGGAAGAAATGGAGTATATGGGACCTGTACGTTTGCGAGATGTTGAAGAAGCCCAATCAAGAATCGTTGCGGTCATCCGCCGATTGGAAGAAACTGGAGAAATTGTGATTGCCCGCGGTGGAGGGGATGATATCATTGTCTAGGATCATAAAATCCCGGCAGGCACAACGAGAGGACAGTAGAAAGGTCACGATAAAGGTGCGTCCTTTCGACTTTTTTCAAGCGGGAAATGAGGATGAGGAGCAAGGCCTTCACCATTTTCAATCTGGTGAATTCCTGAATCATGCCAAACAGGAAGCTGAAATGTTAATACTGGAGGCTCAGCAACAAGCGCAAGCGATTGCTGCCGGTATTCAGAAGGAACGTGAGAATTGGGAAAACGAAGAAAAGCTGATGTATATCGAACAAGCCCAAAAAGAAGGCTATCAGCAAGGAGTCGAAGATGGCATCCAAAAGGGCTATAACGAAATCGCAGGTGAAGTCGCCTATGCGAAAGACGTGGTGGAATCTTCAAAAAAAGATTATCGCCAGCATATCGAATCCTCGGAAACCGTAATTTTGGACCTTGCCATGAAGGTGGCGGCGAAAATCATTGGAAGCGAGATCGAAAAAGATGATGCGTCCTTTCTATCGATCGTCAAGAACGCGATCAAAGAGGTGCGGGATTACCGGGAAGTGCAATTGCACATCCATCCTGTTCACTACCAATCGATTCTTTCCCACAAGGAAGAATTGATCGCGATCTTTCCGAGGGATACGGAGTTGTATATCTTTCCCGATGATGAGCTGGAAGAAAGCAGCTGTATTATCGAATCCGAAAAGGGAAGGATCGATGCAAGCGTCGATAGTCAGCTGGAGGTAATCAAAACGAAACTAACTGAATTGCTGGAAGGGGAGCAAAAATGAAAGCTTTGGATCTATTGCCCTTGGTCGAAGATGTCGATCCATACAAACATTATGGACGGGTCAAACGGGTCGTAGGGTTAATGATAGAATCTCAAGGCCCTGAAAGCTCTGTAGGTGATGTTTGCTATATCTATACGGGCATGCAAAAAAAGAAAAATCGAATATTGGCGGAAGTCGTCGGGTTTCGTGATGAGATGGTCATCTTAATGCCATTTACGGCAGTTAGTGATATAGCCCCGGGGTGCATGGTTGAAGGGAGCGGGCGGAGCCTGGAGATTAAGGTTGGCAGCGGCTTGATTGGCAAGGTGGTTGATCCATTGGGGCAGCCAATTGATGATTCCCTGCTCCCGAAAGGCCTCGCTACCGTTCCTGTTGATCAAGATCCGCCCAATCCGATGAAACGTCCCCCGATTCATGAGCAGATAGATGTAGGTGTCCGGGTGATTGATAGTTTATTGACCGTCGGAAAAGGTCAGCGAGTTGGCATCTTCGCAGGGAGCGGTGTCGGGAAGAGTACACTGCTTGGCATGGTGGCAAGGAATACGACCGCTGATATAAACGTAATCGGCCTTGTGGGTGAACGTGGCCGTGAAGTTCGTGAATTCATTGAAAAGGATCTCGGTCCAGAAGGACTGGCGCGATCGATCGTTGTTGTTGCGACTTCCGATCAGCCGGCGCTGATGAGGATAAAAGGAGCATTGACGGCAACGGCAATAGCCGAATATTTCCGTGATAAAGGATTGAACGTAATGCTGATGATGGACTCGGTCACAAGGGTTGCAATGGCCCAGAGGGAAATCGGGCTGGCCATTGGCGAACCACCAACGACCAAGGGGTATACCCCATCCGTTTTCGCCATTTTGCCTAGGCTTTTGGAAAGGACTGGGACAAATCAGTTAGGAACGATTACAGCTTTTTATACGGTTCTAGTCGATGGTGATGACATGAATGAGCCGATTGCCGATGCAGTGAGGGGAATATTGGATGGTCACTTCATACTTGACCGAGATTTGGCCAATAAAGGACAGTTTCCCGCGATCAACATCTTAAAGAGCATCAGTCGGGTCATGAATAACATTGCCCAAGATAGGCATAAGAAATCCGCAGAAAAACTGCGGGCAAACTTATCAACTTATATGGAGTCGGAAGATTTGATCAATATAGGTGCTTATAAAAGAGGATCATCAAAACAAATTGATGACTCGATTACGCGCTATCCGGAAATCATCTCTTTCTTAAAGCAGGGGACTCATGAAAAGGCGGCCAAGGATGATAGTATCAATGCCCTGGTCGGATTGATGGAGAAAGGTGATCAGTCATGATTTATCAATATAAATTCGAGAAGATCCTGTCCATTAAAGAAAAGGAAAAAAACGACGCATTGGCTAAATATAATGCTGCTGTAAAACGATTTGAAGAAGTGGCAGAAAAATTGTATCGTCTCTTGAAGAAAAAAGAAGAGTTGCTTGACTTTCAGCAGGAAAAGTTGCGAAATGGTTTATCGATCCAGGAGATTCGTCATCATCAGTTATTCATGGATAATCTGGAGATACTGGTGAGCCATTGCCAACAGGAAGTCATTGAATCGCGTTACAAAATGAATTTTCAACGGGATGCTCTTATGGAAAGAAATATTGAAGTGAAAAAGTACGAAAAAATGAAAGAAAATGATTTTCTTAAATTCCTCGATGTCATAAAGGAAGCTGAGAATAAACAAATGGATGAAATATCAATCCGCCAATTCTTAAGCAAAGGCGTTAGGTGATAGAATGCGTAAAAAAATCGAATCTAATGGAATGGAAGAATTGGAAGAAAGCAAGATAAGTAAGTTTCAATGGTTTCTTGTCATTTTCATACCGTTAATCTTTGCTGTAACTGTAGCATTGATCGTTTTAACAGTTGCAGGAGTCAATGTGGCGGATAAGGCCAAGGAAATGTCCGCAAAAATTCCCTTCATTGAATCGGGAAAAAAGGATGAGGAAAAAGGAAATGCAGACCGGAATGATGAGAAAGTTTCAATCAAACTGGAAAAATTGGAAACGGAAATTGAAACCAAGCAAAAAGAGATAGACAAGCTTGAAGGCATCATCGATACACGTGACAAGACCATTGAAAAGGCTGAAGCAGAAAAGCAGCAGCTTCAATTGGAAATGAATCAACTCAAGGTTAGTCAGAGCGGCAATGCCAAGGCTTTCAAAGATATCATCCGCACCTATGAAACGATGGCCCCTAAGAAGTCTGCACCAATCATTACTGAAATGAATGAGCAAGACGCATTGAAAATTCTCTCAAGCATGAAGGCGGCCACATTAGCCAAGGTATTGGAGAACATGTCAACTGCGGATGCCGCAAGGTTAACGAAGAGGCTTACGGAACAAAGCACGCAAGAGGAAAGTTGAGGGAGGTGAGGATAGATGAATTCAGCCATTAATGCCTTTCTCCCGTCTGTATCGGCAGGTCAAAAGGTTACGTCAAAGCAAAACCAACCAATCCATTCCGGTTTTGGCTCAGTCCTTCAATCTGTTGCGGGGGCAGAAGCATCCCCTCCATCTGAAAGCCTTGACGTTCTTGAGGGAAGATTGTCCGCATTAGGGGAATTGCTTGATTTTTTGAAAAGCGGCACGTTGATGGACGGTGAGGAAGAGGCAGTTGTTGAAGGGGGTGCAGCTAATACCCAAGAAGATATCAGCAACCAACTTTTGCGGGTTCTAAAAAAAATAACTGGAAACGATGAAGATAGCCTTTCTGAATTCCTTTCCAGCATAGAAGAGCTGGATTTAGAGCAAGAACAAGATGATTTGGACCTGAAATCTCAAAGCCTGGTATCGGGCAATGTCATGGAACTATATACCCTCCTAAAAAAAGTCTCGGTGTTTAGTGAAGAAGAATGGCATAAGCTGCCAATCCCTGGTGGGGCGAATTTGTTGAAATTGGTAAAAATCCAAAATTTGCTATCAGAGAATAAAGAGATGACGCAAGATGAAGCGGTCATCCAGAAGCAACTGAAAAACCTGCTTGAAGGGATGACCGGCAAGCTGGAAAAATGGCTATCCCATCAGCAAAAAGCAAATCCTGAACCTGATCAAACCAATATTTTGGGTACGGCACGAACTAACCAAAATGAAATCCTGAAAAGCGCATTCTTGACATTCTCAACAAGCGAGAAGGGAAGCAAGGAAACTAAAAGCGGCAGCGGTTTAGCTGTGAAAACCGTGGATGGGGGCCTCTTTCAAGGCACAGGCATACCTTTGACCATGACGAAGCTGGAACAATTCGTACTGACCGTTTCCAAAGGGGAGCAAACAGTCAGCCAAGAAGAATTCGTTAAGCAATTCGAAAATATTTTGGGCAAGGCAAATTTCAATGCGCATAACGGTGTAAATAAGCTGTTGATCCGGTTGAATCCGGAACATCTAGGAACCTTGAGAATCGAATTGATCCAAAAGGACGGGCTGATGTCAGCAAGGATATTGGCCACTACTGCACAGGCAAAGGATATGCTCGAGAAGCAGATTCATGGATTGAAGCAAGCCTTTAGCGGGCAAAGCATTCAAATCGAAAAAATTGAAATTTCCCAGGCCTTCACCGCTTTCGGTTCCGAGAAATTCTTACAGAAGGATGCGGATGAACGGCACGAGCGACAGCAGCGTAAGGAAGAAAGCAACGATGAGGGAGAAGGCGAATTTACAGGCTCCCTTGCTGAAGCTCTGCTAAATATGGAAGTGTAGAGGTGAAAAAATGACGACCATCGATACATCACTTTTATTATCGAATAATCAACAGGACAAAAGAAACACGGGCGATGCATTAGGAAAAGATGACTTTTTGAAATTGCTGCTCACCCAGCTGCAAAACCAAGATCCTTCAAGTCCAATGGACAATACCGAATTCATTGCCCAAATGGCGACATTTTCATCACTCGAACAGATGATGAATCTGGGGACGAAAATGGATGAAATCATCGGGATCAATCAACAAAATAGTTTAATGAATTATAACTCCTTTGTCGGGAAAGAAGTCACGTGGCATAAATTGGATGAGGGCGATGATAACCTTGCGATAGAAGAAGGAAAAGGAATCGTGAAATCCATTCAATATAAGGGCGAGAATGTGTATTTCCTTTTAGAAGATGGCACAAAACTTACACCGGCCAATATTTCCGCTATGGAACAAACAAGTACGACTTCGATTGGCCTAACTGCAGCAAGCGAGTTAATCGGGAAACGGGTAAGCTGGAAGGATGAAAAAAATGGAGATTCGTCAGCAATCGTTGTCTCTGTGTCCATGAATAAAGGCAAGCTGCAAATAGAAGTGGATGATGAAAGCAAAACCAAGCTGTCCTATGAGCAACTGACGGAAATTGCCAAACCATAAAGGGGCGGGAAAATGAATAAACTTGGTTTCCAAGCAAATCCCGCTCAGATGTTGTCACAGCCAAAGTTACCTTTGCGCCAAAGGCAGATCATCCCTCAAGGATTTCAGCACCATTTTCAAGCCGCCGCCGTGTCCCCTATTGAAAAATTGACCATCAGTAACATGCGCATATGAGGATGAATGAAAGAAATATCCAAATAGCGCCGCAAATGTGAGGGGAAATAGAAGTAAAAGCAGATGGGGCCAAAAAGAAGGGTCTGACCGAATCTCTTGTCATTACGGATAATGCTGCGCCCATAATAAGTACGAAAAATAACAAAGTCATTACGGTCATGGATAGGGATGAAGCATCATCGTAAATTTTCACGAACATTAAGGGAACCATCATTTTGGATTGATGGAATAGTAGGCTGGACCTAATATAGGAAGTCTCGACTGTGGAATGACGGAAGCGGTCGCAAAAAGAAAGGGGAGCTTTAATATGCTTCGTTCAATGTATTCGGGAATAAGCGGATTAAAAAACTTACAAACAAAATTGGATGTTATCGGCAATAACGTTGCCAATGTCAATACTTACGGTTTCAAAAAAAGCCGTGTGACATTCAGCGATGCGATGAACCAAACGATATCGGGTGCAAGCGCAGCTACAGCCAATAAGGGTGGGACTAACTCGAAACAAATCGGATTGGGCTCCACGATTGCTACGATTGATACCATCCATACTCAATCAAGCTTACAAACGACCGGACGGGATCTTGACTTGGGGATATCTGGCGATGGCTATTTTGTAGTCAAGCAAGGCGATGCACTTTCCTATACGCGGGCAGGAAACTTTTATTTGGATGATAACGGTACTCTAGTAAATGCGAATGGTTTGAAAGTACAAGCTTACAAGGTCGATGAAAACGGGAAACGGTCGAAAACCATCGGCGATGTCGCCGTTAACGTCAATGCCATCTTACCTGCAGTAACCACGACGAAAATATCGGTAAGTGAAAATCTTGCTGCTGATGCCATTGATGGTTCCGTATTCAGCCAGCAAATAAAAGTGGTGGATGGAAAGGGTAAGGAACAGACGGCCACGATTTATTTCCAAAAGACGAGTGATAATAAATGGAACGTTTTTGATGAAGAGCCTGCTGCACTTGGAGATACTTCAGCTACAAAACCAAAACCGTTCACTTCGTTGAATTTCGACGCGAATGGTCAGCTCGTGGCCGCTGACAAAAATCAGCCAAATAAAACGATTAACATAACAAGCGGCAAAGAGGATGACACGAATACAGCGGCTGATGAAAGCGTCCAAAGGGCTCAATTGGATTTTGATTTCTCAAAGCTCACTCAAGTCAAAGGCTCTACAACTGCATTAGTCAACCCGAATGGCAATAAAGAAGGAAAACTGGAAAGCTTCAATATTGGTTCGGCAGGGGAAGTGAATGGCGTTTATTCCAACGGTCTGATCACTACTTTAGGTCAGTTGGCAGTTGCCAAGTTTTCCAATTCATCAGGCTTGACGAAAACGGGGGGCAATACTTTCCAGGAATCGATCAACTCAGGTACGGCAAACATCAATATCCCTGGTGAGGGGCGCGGTGTGATCGCTTCAGGTTCATTGGAAATGTCCAATGTCGATCTGTCAGAAGAGTTCACGGAAATGATTGTTGCCCAACGGGGTTTTCAATCGAATTCCAGGATCATCACGACTTCGGATGAGATATTACAAGAATTGGTTAATTTAAAAAGATAGGTTAAAGGAGGGAGGAGCCCGGTGCTTTTTGCTCTGGCTCCTAAATATCATTATCAAAGTGACAAGACTCAATGGAAAATGCTTTCACGTCAATGCGTTGTACATAGACACAATCGAATCATTGCCTGATACGACCATCTCTTTTACAAATGGCAAAAAGATCGTGGTACTTGAAAAGGAAGAGGAAATGGTCGAAGCTATTATTCAATTTTATCGTACCGTGAATATTCTTGGATTCAGGAAGGGTGTGGAGGAAGGAACATGAAAAAAAAATTAATGACCATAATATTGATCATACTTGTGGCCATCACGCTGGTTGGTGTCATAGCGGTAGTGGTTGTGACAAAGTTATCTGAGCCCACATCTGCCGAAGCTAAACCGAGCATCGACGAAATCGTCAAATCATCTGTTGAAATTCCCGAAATAACAACGAACCTTGACGGCAATGATTATATCAAAATCTCATTTATGGTCCAAACCGAAAATAAAAAGGCAAAAGAAGAATTGGAAAAAAGAAATTTCCAGATGAAAAATATCATCATTACTGAACTGTCCGAAATGAAAGCGGAAGAGTTAACCGGTAAAAAAGGTAAAGAAAAATTACAAAATGTATTAAAGGATAGAATGAATGAATTAATGGAAGAAGGAAAAGTTGAAAAGGTTTATATAACCTCCTCGATTCTTCAATAAGAACAACCTTGCTTCATTAAATAAGAAGGGGAAGCTTTGGAGGTGAATGTTAATGTCCGGGGAAATATTATCACAAAACGAAATCGATGCTTTGCTATCGGCCATTTCAACAGGTGAAATGGATGCAGATGATTTAAAGAAAGAAGAACTGGAAAAAAGAGTGAAAGTGTATGACTTCAAAAGGGCACTCCGTTTTTCAAAGGATCAAATCAGGAGTCTGACCAGGATACATGAGAACTTTGCAAGGTTGCTGACCACTTACTTTTCAGCTCAGCTAAGGACGTATGTTCAAATATCCGTTGCTTCTGCAGACCAAATCCCGTATGAAGAGTTTATCCGTTCCATCCCTAAAATGACGATCCTGAATGTGTTTGAGGTGCCGCCTCTGGATGGCCGGATCATTCTTGAGGTCAACCCGAATATCGCCTATTCGATGATGGATCGAGTGTTGGGGGGACGGGGCATAAGCGTGAACAAAGTGGACAGTTTAACGGAAATAGAAACGAAAATCATGTCCAATTTATTCGAGAAGGCTTTTGAGAATTTGCAGGAGGCTTGGGGGACGATTGTTGAAATCGAGCCGGTGATGACCGAGTTCGAGGTGAACCCGCAATTCCTTCAATTAGTCTCGCCCAATGATACGGTAGTGGTCATTTCCTTGAATACACAAATTGGTGAAACGAGCGGGATGATCAACGTGTGCATTCCACATGTGGTTTTGGAGCCGATCATACCAAAGCTATCAGCACATTATTGGATGGAAACTGCCCAGAAGGAGAGAATTCCTGAGGAAATCATGATTTTAGAAAAACGGATCAGGAATGCTGACCTTCCGATTGTGTCCGAGCTCGGTTCTACCGATATCACCATCCAGGATTTTTTGTTACTGGATGTTGGTGATGTGATTGACTTAAATAAGGCGATCGAGGAACCTTTGATGATTAAGGTTGGAGGAATCCCTAAATATAGGGGGCAGCCAGGAAAAGTAGGCAAAAAGCACGCCATCCAGATTCTTGATATTTTGAAAGGGGGAGACGAAGATGATAAGTGATGAAATGCTCTCGCAAGACGAGATAGATGCCCTTTTAAAAGGTACAAGTGACATAGAAGATGAGGTGAGCCCTCTTGCGATTGACGAGTATTTATCGATGATGGAACTGGACGCTCTCGGTGAAATTGGTAATATTTCTTTCGGAAGCTCAGCCACGGCCTTATCCACATTATTGAACCAGAAAGTGGACATCACGACACCGACGGTAACCTTGATTGAGAGGGGCCAGATCGCTAGCGAATTTCCGCATCCATATGTAGCGATACAGGTGCAATATACGGAAGGGTTTTCAGGCATCAATATGCTCGTCATCAAACAAAGCGATGCGGCCATCATTGCCGATTTAATGCTTGGCGGCGATGGGCTGAATCCCTCAGATATGCTGGGGGAAATCCAGTTGAGTGCCGTTCAGGAAGCGATGAACCAAATGATGGGCTCGGCCGCGACATCCATGTCGACCATTTTCAGTAAAAAGGTCGATATTTCCCCGCCAAGCATAGACCTGCTTAACTTTTTGAATGGTGAAGGGGAAAACGCGATACCAAATGAAGATTTATTTGCAAAAATCTCATTCCGTCTTCGGGTCGGTACGTTAATCGATTCCAGCATCATGCAGCTGCTGCCTTTGGAATTCGCCAAAGGGTTAGTCTCTGAACTATTGAATGGAACAAACGAAGAGGCCGATATGAAGTTGGAAAAACCAGTGAGCCAGCCAACACACAGCCCCTCACCTGAGCCTGAACGTGTCCAGAGTACGGGATTGAAACCATCACCGGCAAATGACGCTTATGGGCAAGGCGGCTATCAAACGCATCCGGCAAGTCAAAGCCCGAATGTGCCGCAGCACTTTGGAGCCCCATCGGCCCCATCAGGCCCACCGGTGAATGTGCAGCCTGCGAGCTTCACTAGTTTTCAGCCCCATCAGCTTCAAGAGTCTGAATCGAAAAATCTAAGCATGCTGATGGATATTCCGCTGCAAGTAACGGTGGAGCTGGGGAGAACGAAGCGTTCTGTCAAGGATATTTTGGAGCTTTCCTCCGGTTCGATCATCGAATTGGATAAATTGGCAGGAGAGCCAGTCGATATCCTGGTTAACAGCCGTTTAATAGCAAAAGGTGAAGTGGTAGTGATCGATGAAAACTTTGGGGTCCGGGTTACGGATATCATGAGCCAAAGTGAACGATTAAATAAAATCAGATAAATTTGGGGGAAGAAAAAAATGGCGAATAGAATTTTAATAGTGGACGATGCAGCATTTATGAGAATGATGATTAAGGATATCTTGTCTAAAAATGGATTTGAGATCGTCGGCGAAGCAGCAGACGGTGCACAAGCGGTGGACAAATATAAAGAAACACATCCCGATCTTGTAACGATGGATATCACGATGCCAGAGATGGATGGAATCACAGCATTAAAGGAAATTAAAAAGATCAATCCTCAAGCTAAGGTCATTATGTGTTCAGCAATGGGGCAACAAGCGATGGTCATCGATGCGATCCAAGCTGGGGCGAAAGACTTTATCGTGAAGCCTTTCCAAGCAGACCGGGTGTTGGAAGCCATAAATAAAGCATTAAGTTAAGAGGGTGTCTTCATATTGTCTTTTATTAAAAAATGGCTACAGGTCTCATTGATGATAGCAATATTCTTCACTGGGGCCTTGCAGGCTCATGCGGAAAATCTTGATGAAACGGTGAAGGATGTCTATCGACAGCCGAATGCTAACGTGGATAAAGCTGACTCTAAAGACTTACAATCTAACAATCAAGCTTCTAGTCCCGATAAAGTCGGGATAACCGTTTGGGAATTTCTCAGGATGATATTTGCAACCATCTTTGTGGTAGGTCTTCTTTATATATTATTAAAATTCATCAATAAAAAAAATAAATCATACCAAAAGGCAAATTCAGTCGAAAATATAGGCGGTACCAGCCTTGGTGCAAATCGTTCCGTTCAGCTTGTTAAAGTGGGGGGCCGAATATTGGTGATCGGGGTGGGCGAAAATATCCAACTCCTTAAAGAAATCGATGATCCTTCGGAATGCGAACAGCTTTTGCAAGACCATAACGATAAGATCGATCAAATGCTGCAGCCCGGTGCCATGGCAATGAAGCTGAAAAATAAGTGGTTGAAGAAAAATGAATCAAAATCGGCCGGTTTCTCAACCGAGTTCAAAAATCAGCTCGATCAAATGTCCGCCAGCAGGAAGAAGCTGTTAAAGGAGCTTGATAGGAAAGGGAGAGACGATGAATGAATGAGTTCATGGAGTTTTTCAAAACTAGCGATCCCGCCAATGTCTCCACTTCCGTCAAGCTTGTCCTGCTCATGACCGTTTTAACGCTGGCTCCCAGCATTTTGATCCTGATGACGTGTTTCACAAGAATAATAATAGTACTGAGCTTTGTGAGAACATCATTAGGTACACAGCAGATGCCTCCGAATCAGGTGCTGGTCGGACTGGCTCTTTTCATGACATTTTTCATCATGGCACCGACATTTCAGGAAGTGAATGAGAAAGCACTGACTCCATTATTTAATGAACAAATAGATTTGGAAGAAGCATATGTGGAGGCCTCGATACCTTTTAAGGAATTCATGAGCGCCCATACAAGGCAGAAGGATCTGGCGTTGTTTTTGGACTATGCTAAGGTGGAAAAGCCTGAAACGATACAGGATATTCCTTTGACTGCGTTTGTACCGGCGTTTGCAATCAGTGAAATCAAAACGGCCTTTCAAATTGGCTTTATGATATTCATTCCATTTTTGGTTATCGATATGGTCGTAGCTAGCGTCCTGATGTCAATGGGGATGATGATGCTGCCGCCGGTCATGATTTCCCTGCCCTTTAAAATCCTTCTTTTCATTCTTGTCGATGGATGGTATTTGGTCGTGAAGTCTTTATTACAGAGTTTTTAAGCGGGTGAAAAAATGAATGCAGAGTTTGTTATTGATATAGCAGAAAAAGGAATATATATGGTATTGATCATTGCTGGCCCATTGATGGTGATAGCTCTGGTTGTAGGGCTTTTAGTAAGCATTTTTCAGGCGACTACACAGATTCAGGAACAGACCTTGGCATTCGTTCCGAAAATCGTGGCCGTTTTGTTGGGACTCATACTTCTTGCTCCGTGGATGCTGAGCCATTTATTATCATACGCAAATGAAATTTTCGGTAACCTGAATCGATTTGTAGGGTAGGGCATGGAAGAACTATTTCCGCATTTTCCTGCTTTTTTATTAATCGTGGTCAGGGTCACCACATTCTTTGTGGCAATGCCGATTTTCTCGTACCGCTCAATACCGGTGCAGCATCGTCTAGGGCTTGGAATCTTTCTTGCCTGGATCATGTACTATACCATTGATGCCCCCATCCTTGACCTGGATGCCACATTTTATTTGTTGATCATTAAGGAGGCACTTGTGGGGCTTTTCATCGGATTTGCTTCCTATATGATTTTATCAGCCGTTCAGGTAGCAGGGGGATTGATTGATTTTCAGTTGGGTTTTTCGATAGCCAATGTCATCGATCCCCAAACCGGGGCCCAAAGCCCGTTGATGGGACAATATCTATATACCATCGCTTTATTATTCCTACTGAGCACGAATGGCCATCATTTGCTTTTGGATGGGATATTTTATAGCTACCAATTCATCCCGATCGATCAATTGTTTGTGCCATTTGGGGATCATAGATTGATAGAATACTTGGCCAAGGCATTCGGAAAAGCGTTCATGATTGCCTTTCAAATGTCGATACCAGTGGTGGGAAGCATTTTTCTGGTGGATGTCACGCTAGGCATCCTTGCAAGGACGGTTCCCCAATTGAATGTATTCGTTGTTGGGATCCCAGTCAAAATCATAGCGGGCTTGGCGGTTATTGTTTTGGTAATGGGAATGATGATGACGGTTGTCACCCAACTCTTCAATTTCTTGCTTGTGACGATGCGTCATCTCATGCAGCTGATCGGAGGCATATGATTTGGACAAATTTCAGCTGGATTTACAGTTCTTCGCAGGTGAGAAGACTGAAAAGGCGACACCGAAAAAACGCCAGGATTCAAAGAAAAAAGGACAGGTGGCAAAGAGTCAGGATGTTAATACATCCGTTAATTTAATTGCTGTATTCGCGGTGCTATTGATTATGGGGCCATATATGTACAACCATCTCGTCGCTCTCATGAAAGATTATCTGCAGCATTTTTCCGTGGCTGGCTTCACGGAGGGTACTGTCCAGATTATCATGATCGAAGTACTGAAGGAAATGGGCCTAGTCCTTGGACCTGTTTTTGCAGCGGCGGTAGTGGCTGGCATTTTGGCTAATGTCATGCAGATCGGGTTCATGTTTTCAACAGAATCCATACAGTTCAAGCTTGAAAAATTGGATCCCATTAAAGGTTTCAAACGTATCTTTTCGATGAGGGCGATTGTTGAATTATTGAAATCGATTCTTAAAATATCCTTTGTTGGTTTTGTTGCCTTTTATGTACTTTGGCAGCGAATGGACGAAATTATGATTTTATCACAGATTTCTGTGGAAGAAGCGATGGCAACGCTGGCGGATATTACGATCAAAGTAGGATTTTATGCTGCCGTGGCTTTATTGTTCATTGCTCTATTGGACTATTTGTATCAGAAATATGACTTTGAAAAAAACATCCGAATGTCCAAGCAGGATATTAAGGATGAATATAAAAATTCCGAAGGCGATCCGCTCATCAAGTCAAAAATCAAGCAAAAGCAAAGGCAGATGGCTGCTCAAAGAATGATGCAGGAGATTCCCAATGCCGACGTCGTCATTACTAATCCGACACATTTTGCCATTGCTTTAAAATATGATGAAGAAAAAGCGGAGGCTCCATTTGTAGTGGCAAAGGGCGTTGACTTTGTCGCTCAGAAAATTAAATTCATCGCTAAAGAAAACGATGTAATCATGGTGGAAAATCGCCCTTTGGCAAGATCCTTATACGATCAGGCGGAATTGGGCCAGGCGATTCCCGAGGAGTTCTTTAAGGCGGTCGCTGAAATACTCGCCTTTGTTTATAAAACCAAAGGTAAGCTGTAAAGAAGTAAAGGTAACCCGTTAGTTAGGAGAGAAAAACATGCGAGCAAGAGATTTAGTTGTTATATCGAGCGTCATCATGATCGTTGCCATGTTGGTCATTCCATTGCCGACATGGTTGTTAAGTATTTTACTCCTTTTGAATATCTCTCTTGCGCTGCTGGTTCTATTGACAACGATGAATATGAAAGAACCTCTCGAATTCTCGATCTTCCCTTCGTTGCTCCTTTTACTGACATTGTTCAGGTTGGGGTTGAATGTTTCGACGACTCGTGCCATTTTGACCTATGGTGATGCTGGCGGTGTCGTAGAAACCTTCGGGTCGTTTGTAGTCGGAGGTAATGTGCTTGTAGGATTAGTTGTGTTCATCATATTGGTCATCATCAATTTCATTGTCATCACGAAAGGATCGGAACGGGTCTCGGAGGTTGCCGCCAGGTTTACACTGGATGCGATGCCAGGGAAACAGATGGCCATTGATGCGGATCTGAATGCTGGGATGATTTCCGAAACGGAAGCACGTGCCAGAAGGGACAAAATCAGTAACGAAGCAGACTTTTATGGTTCCATGGATGGTGCGAGCAAATTTGTTAAAGGAGATGCAATTGCTGGCATCATCATAGTCATCATTAACTTGATTTTTGGGATGATCATTGGGGTCATGCAATTGGATATGGGATTTGCTGAATCCGCCACCCATTTTTCGATGCTATCCGTTGGTGATGGAATCGTCAGTCAGGTGCCGGCCTTATTGATTTCAACGGCTACAGGAATAGTCGTGACAAGAGCTGCCTCGAACGGCAACCTCGGAGCGGATATTGTTGAACAACTGTTTCAATTTCCCAAAATGCTCTACCTGACAGCAGCCACCATCTTCCTGCTTGGGTTATTCACCCCGATTTCCGACTTGTTCACTTTGCCGATTGCAGCTTTGCTAGTCGTAGGCGGGTATACCATTTCCAGGATACCGAAGCAGGACGAAAGCGAAATTCAGGAGATGGAAGAAGTACTTGAAACGGATGAAATGAAAAGTCCGGAAAGTGTCGTGAATCTGTTAAGTGTCGACCCGATCGAATTTGAGTTTGGATATGGACTGATACCTCTTGCGGATGCCAATCAAGGAGGGGACCTGCTGGATCGCGTCGTCATGATCCGCAGACAGCTTGCCATCGAATTGGGGCTCGTGATTCCCGTCGTCAGGATCAGGGATAACATTCAGTTGAATCCAAATGAGTACCGTTTGAAAATTAAGGGGAGTGTCATGGCAAAAGGGGAATTGCTTCTTAATCATTTCTTGGCGATGAGTCCGGGAATCGAGGATGATTCGATCGAAGGGATCGATACGATTGAACCCTCCTTTGGCTTACCGGCCAAATGGATCACGGATGATATGAAGGAACATGCCGAGATGATGGGATATACCGTTGTGGACCCTCCGAGTGTAGTTTCCACACACTTGACGGAAGTCATAAAGGCCAATGCACAGGAATTGTTGGGCAGGCAGGAAACGAAGCAATTGATCGATCACCTCCGGGAATCTTCACCAATCCTTGTAGAGGAAGTGACACCTAATCCCTTGTCGATTGGCGATGTCCAAAAAGTGTTGGCAAAGTTATTGAAGGAAAAGGTGTCAATAAGGAATTTACCGATCATTTTCGAAACGCTTGCTGATTATGGAAAGCTATCAACTGACACGGATTTGCTTACTGAATATGTAAGGCAGAATTTAGCACGGCAAATAACCGGTTCATTTATGACCGATGAAAATAAAATCAAAGTGATAACCTTATCGGGGAAAGTGGAGAAAACGATCGCTGATGGGGTACAGCAAACCGAACATGGTAACTATTTATCACTTGATCCAGTCATATCGCAATCCATATTGGAGGCCATTTCAGCCAAGCTGGAGGAACTGACATTAATGGATCACCAACCGATCTTGCTCTGTTCGCCGGCAGTACGGATGTATGTCCGCCAATTGACGGAACGTTATTTTCCCAATGTGCCGGTCCTTTCATATAACGAACTAGAATCCAATGTAGAAGTACAAAGTATAGGGGTGGTGAATATCGATTGAAGGTAAAGAAATATTTGGCCCCGTCAATGACCGAGGCGATGAAGCGAATTAGGGGGGAGCTAGGCAGTGAGGCGGTCATCTTAAGCTCAAAAGCTGTCTATAAAGGTGGTTTCCTAGGTTTGTTCAAAAAGAGGAACATTGAAGTCATTGCGGCGATCGATCCTGTTTCCGCGCCTCTCCAAACGGTAACCAAGCAAAAAAAGAAGAAGCTGCCTTCCAATCCGCAACTGGAAGATCAAGCACCCGCTGTTTATGAATCCAGGGGGAATTCCGAGTTAATGAAAGAAATCGAAGGCTTGAAAGACATGATTAATCGGATACAGATCCATTCATCTGATCGAAAATTCCCCGAGAGATTGCAGAAAGCCTATGATTCCTTAACGGAGCAGGAAGTGGACCCGGCACTTCGGTCACAAATCATGGATGAATTACTTGAAAAATGGTTCGCTTTCAAGCAAAGAGCGACCGTTGAAGAGGTACAAGCCTGGTTGGAAGAATCGCTGCTGGCGATTTTGGATCAGGTCGAGAACGGACAACCGGGAATGCAGAAAAAGTATATCAATATTGTCGGGCCAACAGGGGTGGGCAAGACAACGACTCTTGCAAAGGTAGCGGCAGAAACCATGTTGAAGCATGATAAAAGGGTGGCATTCATAACGACGGATACTTACAGAATTGCAGCCATAGATCAGCTTAAGACGTATGCGAAGATTTTGAACGTTCCAATCGAAGTGGCTTATAACTTGGAAGACTTCAAACGGGCTACTGAACGTTTCTCCCATTATGATTATGTTTTTATAGATACAGCCGGGAGGAATTTCCGCAATCCGCAATATGTCAAAGATCTGAATGAGATCATTCACTTTACAGATGAGATCGAAACCTATTTGGTGCTGTCATTAACCTCCAAGCAAAAAGATATGGAAGATATTTACCGCCAGTTTGCAGCCATTCCGATAAAACAGGTCATATTTACAAAAGCGGACGAAACCTCGACTTTCGGTAGCATCTTTAATTTCATACACACGCATAAAGTAGGAGCCGCTTATATAACAACTGGCCAGAATGTTCCGGATGATATTGAAATTGCGACATCATCACAGCTATTGAAAATGGCTCTTGAGGCAAAAAAATATGAAAGACCAAGCTGAGAGCCTGCGAAGGAGACTGGAAGCCCTGCAAAAACAAACAATGGCAAGAACCATTGCCGTTTTAAGTGGCAAGGGCGGTGTCGGTAAATCCAATTTCTCCTTGAATTTTTCAATTGCCTTATCCAAAAGGGGAAAAAAAGTATTGCTGTTTGACATGGACATCGGCATGGGGAACATAGATATTTTAATCGGGGGGCATTCCCCCTTCAGTATTATCGATTTCTTTGAAAATGGTCGCAGTTTGCAGGAAATCATCACCGCTGGTCCAGGTAATATTTCAATCATCACTGGCGGAACGGGCCTGCTGAATCTCTTTTCACTTGATGAAGTGAAGTTTGCGCGTTTCAATGAAGAATTCAGTTCATTGATGGCGAATTACGATTATATATTATTTGATATGGGCGCGGGCATTACGCATGATTCGCTGAAATTCCTATTATGTGTCGATGAATTATTCGTGATTACGACCCCGGAGCCGACTTCCATCACGGATGCCTATTCTGCAATGAAATATATTCATTCGATCAATAAAGAGATTCCATGTTTCCTTGTGTGCAATAGGATATGTTCAAGCAAGGAGGGGAAGGAAACGATTAAGCGTCTGCAAAATGCCTTCATGAAATTTTTAGATCTTGAAACGGTTGCATTAGGTTATGTACCAGACGATAGGACCGTTTCAAAAGCCGTTACTAAACAAATGCCATTTATCCTTTTCGACCCTGAAGCCGATGTATCCCGAGCCATCATGGACATTGGGACGAGATATGCAAACCATTCATTTGGGGGGGATATGACTTTGCCTAAAGGTCATTTCCTCCGAAACATGAAAAGATATTTTCTTGGAAGGTAGGTCTCCTTACATGGATAAAGTAAGAGTATTGATAGTGGATGATTCTGCGTTCATGAGAAAGCTAATTTCAGAGTTTTTATCGGAAGAAAGCAGGATTGAGGTCATTGGAACTGCGAGAAATGGAAAAGATGCTTTAGAAAAAATCAAGGCATTGAAACCCGATGTCGTGACTTTGGATGTGGAAATGCCGGTTATGGACGGTCTGCAAGCTTTGAACTTGATCATGAATGAATGTCCAACCCCCGTGGTCATGTTATCAAGCACAACGAAGGTAGGTACCGAAAATACATTTGCTGCGATGAGCAGCGGGGCCTTTGATTTTGTGGCAAAGCCTTCCGGTGCCATTTCACTTGATTTGCATAAAATCAAGAAGGAACTTCATGAAAAAGTTATGGCAGCAAGCCGGGCAAATGTTCACAAACTGCAAAAGAATGCTCTGAATATTGAAAAAAGCCCATCCGTATGGAAAAATAATAGTAAAATAGAATTAGTTAAATTGGTTAAAAAACAAAAAAATGAACGAAACTGGTCCGATGGAAATGATAAGGTCATTGTCATCGGTACATCCACTGGAGGCCCAAGAGCCTTGCAGACTGTTTTGACAGGTCTGCCGGGCGATATCGATGCGTCAATCCTTGTAGTCCAGCATATGCCTCCCGGCTTCACGAATTCCTTGGCTTCCCGCCTGAATTCATTATGCAAGATTCAAGTGAAGGAAGCTGAAGAGGGGGAACTGATCCAAAAGGGCATAGCCTACATCGCTCCCGGAGGTTTTCACTTGAAAGTGAGAAAAGTCGGAATGAATTGGGTGGTTCATTTAGATCAATCGGATTTGCGCAATGGACACCGCCCTTCCGTGGATGTGCTCTTTGAATCCGTCAGTGAAATGAATGATTTTGCCAAGATAGCGGTTATCATGACCGGGATGGGAATGGACGGGGCGAACGGCCTTAAGAAGCTGAAACAAAAGGGCCTTTCAAAAGCGATAGCGGAATCAGAGGGGACATCGATCGTTTTTGGTATGCCGAAAGCGGCAATCAATACCAATTTAATAGATAACATAGAGGATGTAGAAAAAATAGCTAAATCGATAATGGGCTATTGTTAACTCGTGGAGGTGGAGATTATATGGATATGAATCAGTATTTAGAGGTATTTATTGAAGAAAGTAAGGAACATCTTCAAACAGCAAGCGAACAATTGCTGGTGCTTGAGAAGAACCCGGAAGACCTCTCGATTGTCAACGAAATCTTTCGTTCCGCTCATACGTTAAAAGGGATGTCCGCAACGATGGGGTATGAGGATTTGGCGAACTTAACCCATAAAATGGAGAATGTATTGGATGCGATCCGTAACAGTCAAATCATTCTTACGCCTGAAGTGTTTGATGTGATATTTTTAGCCGTTGATGATTTAGAAGCGATGGTCATGTCCATTGCAGAAGGCGGAGATGGAAAAAGAGACGTCTCCAAGGTTGTCCATCAACTGGATTTGATTGAAAAAGGGGAGTCACCAGTCACATCCTCGGCCGCAGAGGTTGCAGCAGCTTCAGCCGTTCTTGATAAGGAGGAAATGAATGAGGGGGAGTATGATGAATTCGAATGGACCGTGCTTCAGCAGTCCAAAGAGCAAGGGTTCAACAGCTTTGAAATCGCAATAGAATTGCGTGCAGATTGTCTGTTAAAAGCTGCCCGGGTATTCATGGTATTTGAAGTGCTTGAAAAAGCGGGTGAAGTCATCAAATCCCATCCGCCTGTCGAACTGTTGGAAGAAGAGCAGTTCGATCAGCAATTCAGCGTCACGATGATAACCAAGGAATCGAGTGAAGAGTTACAGAAAAAAATCATGAAGGTTTCTGAAGTGGATACTGTGGTGATACATAGCCTTGATCTGGAAGTGGCGCGACATGCCAACGTTGAAGAGGATAAAATTGCTGAACTGGATAACAAGGGACAAGAAAAGAATAATGATATGCTTCCAAGCGATGTTAAAGAAAAGAAAAAACAGCCGTCTGTTAAACCTGCATCAAGCAAAACGATCCGGGTAAACATTGAACGTCTTGATATATTAATGAATTTATTCGAGGAGCTTGTAATCGATCGAGGAAGACTTGATCAAATTTCCAATGATTTGGGTAATCAGGAGCTGCATGAAACAGTAGAAAGAATGTCCCGTATTACAAGCGATTTACAAACAATCGTATTGAATATGCGGATGGTGCCAGTGGAAACGGTATTCAACCGCTTTCCTAAAATGGTCCGCCAATTAGCGAGGGATTTAAACAAGAAAGTTGAATTGGAAATCACGGGAGCAGAAACCGAGCTTGATCGCACAGTCATCGATGAAATTGGCGATCCACTCGTCCATTTATTGAGGAACGCCATGGATCATGGAATCGAGACACCTGAAGAACGTCTGGCGAAAGGAAAGAACGAAGAGGGCAAAATCCATCTGAAAGCCTATCACAGCGGAAACCATGTATTCATTGAAATTGATGATGATGGGGCAGGCATTAAAAAAGAGCGAGTTTTGAACAAGGCGCTTACCAATGGAATTATAACGAGGGAAACGGCCGCCACTCTGACAGATAAGCAAATCTATGAATTGATATTCGCCTCGGGCTTCTCGACAGCTGAAACCATTTCGGATGTATCAGGAAGGGGTGTCGGTCTGGATGTAGTGAAAAATACAATCGAGTCTCTGGGCGGCTCTGTCACAATCGATTCAAAAGAGGACGAAGGATCGATATTCCTTATTCAGCTGCCACTTACATTGTCGATTATTTCAGTGATGCTGGTTGCCATCCAGGATGAAAAATATGCCATACCGCTTTCTTCCATCATAGAAACAGCGATCATAAAAAAAGAAGATATCATGAACGCCCATAATCAACAGGTTATAGACTTCAGGGGCAAAGTGCTTCCGCTTCTTTTCCTTAAAGATATTTTTGAAGTGCCGATCAGTCAGGCAGAGGAAGAGTTCCTCTCTGTGGTCATCGTAAGAAAGGGTGACAAATTAGCAGGATTGGTCGTTGATTCATTCATTGGGCAGCTTGAGGTGGTCTTGAAATCACTAGGCAATTATTTAACAAGCGCCTTTGCAATATCGGGAGCGACGATTCTTGGTGATGGTCAAGTAGCTTTAATCATCGATTGCAATACACTGATTCATTGATTGATGAAAGACAGGTGATGTGATGCTGGCTGGGGCATGCCGCATCCAGGATATCGGCAAGCTTCCAACCGCACACTTGAGTTTTTTTAAAAGAGGAGGGGAATAGATGTCGCAGGAAATGAAAGTGATCGTATTCAAAATTAAAGATAAAGAGTATGCCATTCCAGTAGATAAGGTCAGTGGGATTGAAAAGCTTCTGCACATTACGAGAGTTCCGAAGGCGGTCCAATTCGTTAAGGGTGTAATCAATTTAAGGGGCGTCATCACGCCAATTATTGATTTGCGGGTGCGCTTTGGGTTCGAAGAGGTGGAGTACGATGATTCAACAAGGGTCATCATCGTCATGCTCGATGATATGGAAGTGGGGCTGATCGTGGACTCTGCCAATGATGTTTTGGATATTCCAGTGAGTAGTATTGAGCCGCAACCTGAAGTTGTTGGCCATTCGGCTTCTGAATACATAAGCGGAGTCGCAAAAATTGAAAAGCGCCTGCTCGTGTTAATAAATTTGGAAAAGGCTTTAAGCTTGGAAGTGACTGAAAATATGTTAAAAGAAGGATAATGAGATGTCATACATTGAGAAAATCAGTCCTCTTCAACTTGATATTTTGAAGGAAATTGGCAATATAGGCGCAGGGAACGCAGCAACTTCGCTTTCGGCCATCCTTAATCGGAAAATCGATATGAATGTCCCGCATGTCCGAATCGTTTCCTTCGGTGAAATGATCGAGATGGCTGGCGGTGCCGATCACGTCGTCGCCAGCATTTTCCTAAGAATAGAAGGGGATGCCTCCGGGAGTATGTTCTTTATCCTTTCACTTCCATTAGCCCAATATTTGATACGGGAGATGGCCGGTGATGACACCTTTTCAATAGATAAGACACCGCATGCCGAACTCGCTCTTTCCTGCCTGCAGGAAATTGGGAATATTTTATCCGGATCGTATCTTTCTTCTTTGGCTGATTTCACACAGTTGAATATTATCCCTTCCGTACCGTCATTGAGCATTGATATGGTAGGAGCGACGATCAGCTATGGGTTGTTGGAACTGTCACAGGAGAGTGATGCAGCGATAGTCATTGATACGGTCCTTGTTAAAGATCAACTATTGGCCGATTCCATTGCCGGTCATTTCTTTTTATTGCCAGACCCGGAGTTTTTTGAAATCATTTTTGGCGCTTTAGAGTTGACGGCTGATGACTGAGTTGTTAAAGGCAGAGGTTGTTAAAGTTGGGATAGCGGATATGAAAATTGTAAAACCTCCCTGTTCGATCCGTACGTCTGGCTTGGGATCCTGCGTCGGAGTTGTCGTTTATGACGAGAAAAAAGCGGTTGCCGGTCTGGTCCACGTGATGCTGCCGGACTCTTCACTCACAAAGACGGGGCAAATCAACGTAGCTAAATTTGCAGATACGGGGGTAAGGGAATTAGTGCAGCGCTTGGTAAAAGCGGGTGCGAGAATGCCTTTCTTAAAAGCGAAGCTGGCTGGCGGGGCGCAAATGTTTCAGTTTGCCTCCGGAGGGGATTTAATGAGAATAGGGCCCAGGAATGTAGAGGCTGTCCGGAAAGAGTTATCTGACTTGCATATCCCAATCGTTGCTGAAGATGTCGGCGGTAATAGCGGAAGGACGATCGAATTCAATTTGCACGATTGTTTATTGAATATCCGTACCGTCAATAAAGGAACAAAAAACATATAGCAAGCCGACTGGGCGTGTGTAAAAAATGCTGTTTGGAGTACAAAACGTATACAATGTAAGGAGGATGTCCAATGTCTCATCTGACCATCGAAGAAGAACAAGTATGTTGGAAAAATTGGATTGATTGCAGAGATCCGCGAGCTGGGGACATTTTGGTCAAGAAATATATCCCTCTTGTTTCCTATCATGTTCAACGCATTTCGGTTAGCCTTCCTAAAAATGTGAGCCGTGATGATATCAGGAGTCTAGGGATGATGGGGTTATTCGATGCCCTGGAACGATTTGATACGAAGCGCGACCTGAAGTTCGATACATATGCTTCATTTAGAATTCGAGGAGCGATTTTAGATGGATTAAGAAAAGAGGATTGGCTTCCACGGAGTGCAAGGGATAAAGCCAAGAAAATTGAGTCAGCCATAGAAAAGCTTGAGCAAAAATACATGAGGAACCTCACTCCAAATGAAATTGCAACCGAATTGAACATACCGGAAGAAGATGTGTACGCTGCGATACAAGGGAATTTCTTTGCAAATGTTCTGTCCATGGATGACCAGGAGCATGATGATAAGGATAGTAAGACTTTTCATATCAAGGATGAAAAAGCGGATTTGCCAGAGGAACATGTTTTACGGGAAGAGTTGTATATGGAATTGGCAAAAGTCATAGAGACGCTCAATGAAAAGGAACAGCTTGTCTTACAGCTCTTTTATAAAGAGGAATTGACGTTAACCGAAATCGGGCAGGTCATGAGCCTGTCCACTTCGCGAATTTCCCAGATCCACTCAAAAGCGATTTACAAATTAAGAAACGCAATGAAAGAGCAATAATATCATTCTTCATCTGCGATTGGTAAGTGGGATTGGATGCGGCACCCTTATCAATGATTGTTCCAAAATCACAGAATGTTCGAACTGGACAGACACGTAATGAAAAACCTTTTAGCTTGTCTTGTCCGGTAAAAAGGATGGACAAGTGCCCGTGCAACCAAAATGGAGCGGGGATTCAAGTGAAGATTCAATGAAGGCTTTCATTTAAGCAAGCCAGAGGGCGATTCCTGGTTATTTAGGAGGCAATATGTCAGTATTTTTTATGTTTCTCTTGTTTGTATTGAATATATGCTCCATTTTTGCCATCATCATATTATATTTGCGCCAAAACCGTCTAGCCAAGCTGGAAAAAGATCAAAAAGCCATCATTCGTGAAATGGAGCAGCTTTTGACCGGTTACTTAATGGAAATGAAGGAAGATAATGAAGCATTGATCAAGGCGTTCACCGAGCCGGCTGCCATGAATGGCCAGCCTTTACCGAAAGAACGGTTCGGGCAAGGGAAAGAACCCATCGGAGAGAAAGAAATTAACCATGACCAAAATACGCCTAAGGGACAAAAGGTTAAAAGTCGTGCCGCCACCAAAAGGCAGGCTATCGACGCTTACAAAAACTCGGCTGCAGAGGATGAGGACAAGCCTTTGCCGCTAATGGCCAAGGACAAGATGGAGCTTTCCCCGGCAGCCCATCCCCCAACGAATGAAGGGGAGCTGGCCGGAAAGGAATTTGCCGATTTATTAAAGTCCTCGTTGCAGGAACCCTCACTGAATGAACAAGTGTATGCATTGGCGGATCAAGGACATTCGTTAGAAGAGATTGCCAAAAAAATGGCCCGAGGTCAAACGGAAATAGAACTACTACTGAAGTTTCGCAAGAATAGATAGAAATATCTTGATTGTGAAGGGTCGTTATGATATATTATGAAATGGTGTTAATACACACGCCCCGTGATTCTTGCAGCTGGTGCTGTTTCGACAGTTTCTGTATGAAAATGATCGGGTGCGGAGGAAAAACAAAACCATTTAGGAGGAACTAAAATGTCAGTCATTTCTATGAAACAATTGCTTGAAGCTGGTGTGCATTTCGGACACCAAACACGTCGCTGGAACCCTAAAATGAAGAAATATATCTTCACTGAGCGTAACGGCATCTACATCATCGACCTTCAAAAAACAGTTAAAAAGGTTGAAGAAGCTTATAACTTCGTGAAAGAATTAGCTGCTAACGGCGGTACTGTTCTTTTCGTTGGTACTAAAAAACAAGCTCAAGAATCTGTTAAAGAAGAAGCTATCCGTTCAGGTATGTACTATGTAAACCAACGCTGGTTAGGTGGAACTTTAACAAACTTTGAAACAATCCAAAAACGTATTGCTCGTCTTAAAGATATCGAAAAAATGGAAGCAAACGGAACTTTCGAAGTGCTTCCTAAAAAAGAAGTTATCCAACTTAAAAAAGAATGGGATCGCTTAGAGAAATTCTTAGGCGGTATTAAAGATATGAAGACTCTTCCTGATGCGATCTTCGTTATCGACCCTCGCAAAGAGCGTATCGCTGTTGCGGAAGCACACAAATTACACATTCCACTTGTAGGTATCGTTGATACAAACTGTGATCCGGATGAAATCGATGTAGTTATTCCTGCGAATGACGATGCAATCCGTGCTGTTAAATTATTAACAGGTAAAATGGCAGATGCTATCTTAGAAGCTAAACAAGGTGAAGAAACAGCAACTGAAACAACAACTGCTTAATAAGCAAAAAAAGGTTGCTTATTCAGTAAGAAAAAGGTGATAAGAGGATAATGCCTTTTATCCCTTTTTTTTGCACTAAATAAGCATACATAAATCACCACGCCAATGTTGAAAAGGCAGGCTGATTTTTAAGGGAAAAGGACTTTCGGCCGTTTGGTTTTGTCGATAAGACTGGCTTTTCTGGCAGATAGTTCTGGCATTCTGCCGAGTTTCGTTATTTTCTTTGATAATAACCGTATTTTCTGGCAAAAATGGGTAAAGATTGAATAAACTGCATTTAATTTGAGGAGGATATATATTATGGCAATCACTGCACAATTAGTTAAAGAATTGCGTGAAAAAACTGGTGCCGGCATGATGGATTGTAAAAAGGCGCTTGTACAAACGGAAGGCGATATGGAAAAAGCGATCGATTTCCTACGTGAAAAAGGAATTGCAAAAGCTGCCAATAAAGGCGACCGTATCGCTGCTGAAGGATTGACTTCTATCGTGGTTGACGGAAACCAAGCGGTCATTCTTGAAGTGAACTCAGAAACTGACTTCGTTGCTAAAAACGAAGGCTTCCAAACTCTTGTTAAAGAATTGGCTGCATTCCTTCTTGCTAACAAACCTGAAAGCGTTGAAGCAGCTCTAGAGCAAACTATGGAAAATGGAGCAAAAGTTGCAGATCATATCAATGCTGCTGTTGCTAAAATTGGGGAAAAATTAACGCTTCGCCGTTTCCAAGTTGTTACAAAAACTGATAGTGATGCATTTGGTGCTTACCTTCACATGGGCGGCCGCATCAGCGTACTATCCGTTGTTGAAGGCACAACTGACGAAGAAGCAGCTAAAGGCGTTTCCATGCATATCGCTGCTCTTAACCCAAAATATATCTCTCGTGACCAAGTCGATGCTAGTGAATTAGATCGCGAGCGCGAAGTTCTTACACAACAAGCACTTAATGAAGGCAAACCAGAAAAAATCGTTGCAAAAATGGTTGAAGGGCGCATCAACAAATTCTACGAAGAAATTTGTGTGAATGAGCAAGCTTTCGTTAAAAACCCAGATCAAAAAGTGGGAGAATTCGTTGAATCAAAAGGCGGAAAACTTCTTTCATTCGTTCGTTATGAAGTAGGGGAAGGTCTTGAGAAACGTCAAGAAAACTTTGCTGAAGAAGTAATGAACCAAGTTAAAAAAGACTAACTGCTAAATAAAAATAGGGAACACTCTGGTGTTCCCTATTTTTTGAAACTTTTTGGCATTATTGCCATTGGAAGCATGAAGAACAATTGAATAAGATTACATAGTTGGAGGGTGTCATGAGTAACGCTAAATATAAACGTGTAGTATTAAAACTCAGCGGCGAAGCATTAGCCGGAGAAGAGGGATTTGGAATCAATCCCGCTGTAATTAAATCTATCGCTGAACAAGTCAAGGAAGTGGCAGAGCTTGATGTGGAAGTGGCTGTAGTTGTAGGCGGCGGAAACATATGGCGCGGGAAGATTGGCAGCGAAATGGGCATGGATCGTGCCAATGCCGATTATATGGGGATGCTGGCGACTGTCATGAACTCTTTGGCTCTACAAGACAGCCTCGATCAACTAGGAATCGAAACGCGCGTGCAGACTTCGATTGAGATGAGGCAGGTTGCGGAACCTTACATTAGACGCCGTGCCATCAGGCATTTGGAGAAAAAGAGAGTCGTGATCTTTGCTGCTGGTACAGGTAATCCTTATTTTTCAACGGATACCACTGCCGCTCTGCGTGCTGCTGAAATCGAAGCTGATGTCATCCTGATGGCGAAGAATAATGTGGATGGCGTCTACAATGCCGACCCTGTTAAGGATAAAAATGCAGTGAAATATGATCAACTTTCCTATCTTGATGTGATTAAAGAAGGCTTGGAAGTAATGGACTCGACTGCGTCCTCATTATGCATGGACAATGATATTCCATTGATCGTCTTCTCGATCATGGAAAAAGGCAATATAAAACGGGCCGTTTTAGGCGAAACGCTTGGAACAATAGTTAGGGGGAAATAAAAGATGCCGAAGCAAGTTATTTCAAATGCGAAAACGAAAATGGAAAAAGCCATTGGAGCGTACACACGTGAATTAGCCAGCATCCGTGCCGGAAGGGCAAATGCCTCATTGCTTGATAGAATCTCGATTGATTATTATGGTTCTCAAACACCGGTTAACCAGGTGGCAGGCATTTCCGTACCGGAAGCTCGACTATTAGTGATCCAACCCTATGATAAAACGGTTTTAGGGGAAATTGAAAAAGCGATATTAAAATCAGACCTAGGCTTAAATCCTTCAAATGACGGATCGATCATCAGGATAGCGATTCCAGCTTTAACGGAAGAACGCAGAAAAGAGCTTGTAAAAGTGGTCAAGAAAGAAGCGGAAGAAGCGAAAATCGCAATCCGCAACGTACGTCGTGATGCTAACGATGACTTGAAGAAGCTTGAAAAAAATGGTGAAATCACGGAAGATGATTTACGCGGCTATGCTGATGACATTCAAAAGATGACGGATGGCAATATCACGAAAATCGATGAGATTACCAAAGATAAAGAAAAAGAAATTTTGGAAGTATAATTCCCACTAATGGAATTGATTAAGTAAAGAGGGCCTAATCCATACTGATCATGTCTTGGTTCTAACA
This sequence comes from Peribacillus sp. FSL E2-0218, assembly GCF_037992945.1. Taxonomy (NCBI): domain Bacteria; kingdom Bacillati; phylum Bacillota; class Bacilli; order Caryophanales; family Bacillaceae; genus Peribacillus; species Peribacillus sp. FSL E2-0218. The sequence continues at coordinate 1,741,619 of NZ_CP150304.1, forward strand.
TATAGGTGTGCTTAAAAGAGAAAACTGTTATAATAAGGTTTCTCCGATAATGTGTACTCTTTAAGTTAGGATGTTGCATGGGACGTTGGAGGTGGCCCTTTTTTTGCATTTTTCACCGGACTTTGACCCGGTGACCGAAAAAAACTTAATGTGATTACCCGCTTTCAAGCTTCTAATGAAGAAATAATTTTCATAATAATAATATGAGAACCAACTTTTTTTTGATATTATAATATAGATTCTTTTTTGCAAAAATGCTTGATATACATAGCGCACGAAAATATTGCCTTTGTAGAGAGATAAGTACAACCTGATGGGGGACTAACATATGTATTCACTATGGAAGCGTTTCGTTAAAAAAGATGCTTCTTCCGATGTAACAAATAGGATTCAGCATATTCAGCAGTTTGATGTTCCTCAGCATATTGCCATCATAATGGATGGAAATGGCCGTTGGGCGAAAAAAAGGGCATTGCCGCGCGTGGCGGGACATCATGAAGGAATGAAAACTGTTCGTAAAATTACGAAAGTTGCCAATAAATTAGGTGTCAAGACATTGACCGTCTATGCGTTTTCGACGGAAAACTGGAAACGTCCAAAAAGTGAAGTCGACTTTTTGATGAAGCTTCCCCAGGAATTTCTTGGGACCTTTTTGCCTGAGCTCATTTCCGAAAATGTAAGGGTGGAAACCATTGGGGAATTGTCACTACTTCCATCTCACACTCAAAATGCCGTAATAAGGGCAATGGAAGATACGAAGGATAATGACGGGATGATCCTGAATTTCGCTTTGAACTATGGGAGCAGGGGAGAGATTGTATCCGCGGTGAATAGCATTATTCAAGATGCTAAGAATGGTATAATAAAGGAAGATGTATCTGAGCAAATGCTCTCCGGTTACTTGATGACCGAGCATTTGTCCGATCCTGATTTACTGATTCGCACAAGCGGCGAAATCCGTTTAAGCAATTTCATGCTATGGCAGGCCGCTTACACTGAATTATGGTTTACTGAGGTGCTATGGCCTGATTTTAGTGAGGAGCATTTATTACAGGCGATTGAGGAGTATCAAAAGCGTTCACGTAGATTCGGTGGCGTTTAATGCAGAAGGCGAGGAAATTGGAATAATGAAACAACGAATAATTACTGCGGTCGTAGTTGCCGCTATCTTCATTCCACTGGTTATTTTAGGGGAGATCCCGTTTTTATTGACGGTTTATCTATTGGCTTCCATCGGTTTATATGAACTGATGAAGATGAAAAATTTGCGTGTATTCTCATTTGAGGCCATTCTCTCACACCTTTTATTATGGGTGCTTTTATTGCCTGAACAATATTCCGCTTTTTTGGCGGACATTGATTATGATAAGGTGCAAATCTTTTTAATCGGGGTTTTGCTGTTCTTATTGTACACTGTCGTTTCCAAAAATCGATTCACTTTTGATGATGCTGGATTTTTAGTGATTTCCATCCTTTACCTGGGAGTGGGCTTCTACTATCTATTCGAAACACGTGATTCCGCAGGACTGGGACTGATTTATATCTTGCTGACCCTATTTACGATCTGGGCAACGGATTCCGGAGCCTACTTCATTGGCAAGGCTATAGGCAAAAGAAAGCTATGGCCGGAAATAAGTCCAAATAAGACGGTGGAAGGTTTTATCGGCGGGGTATTTTCAGCGATGATCGTCGGTGTGCTCTTTTATGCCTTCTCAAGCCTGGATTACACGTTATTTCAGCTATTATTGATATCGTTGGTGATTGGGGTTTTCGGCCAATTGGGGGACCTTGTCCAATCCGCCTATAAACGTCATTATGGGGTTAAGGACTCGGGAAAGATCCTTCCGGGGCATGGCGGGATATTGGACAGGCTTGATAGTTTGATATTCATTTTACCGATTTTGCATTTATTGCACGTTTTATAATATAAATATAGGCAAGCGTCAGGAATTAGGAGATGAATAAATTGAAAAATATCAGCCTTTTGGGCGCAACAGGTTCGATTGGTCAGCAAACAGCGGATGTGGTGAGGTCACATCCTGAGCAATTCAAAATCGTGGCGCTTTCTGCTGGAAAGAATTTAGATTTGGTGAGGGCTTATATAGAAGAGTTTGAACCGGAACTGGTTTCAGTCCAGGCGGAAGAAGATTATCGAGTATTGAAAAATGAATTTACCAGCCGGAAGGATATCGAATTCATGTTTGGGGATGAGGGATTGACGGCAGTTGCTGTATACGATCAAGCGACGATATTGGTCAATGCCGTCATCGGAAGTGTGGGTCTTTACCCGACGCTCCAGGCAATCAAGGCTAAAAAGGATATAGCCATCGCCAACAAGGAGACTTTAGTGACGGCGGGGCATTTGGTCATGAGTGAAGCGAAAAAAGCAGGGGTGAGATTGCTTCCTGTCGATAGTGAGCATTCCGCAATCTTTCAGGCCCTGCAGGGTGAAAACGATAAAAATATTGAACGTTTAGTCATTACTGCTTCAGGCGGCAGTTTTCGCGATAGAACCAGGGAAGAATTGAAAGGGGTAACGGTGGAAGAGGCGTTGAACCATCCGAATTGGTCGATGGGCGCGAAAATCACGATTGATTCGGCCTCCATGATGAATAAGGGATTGGAAGTAATTGAGGCACACTGGCTATTCGAGCTTCCTTACGATAAAATTGATGTACTGTTACATAAGGAGAGCATCATCCATTCCATGGTTGAATTTCATGACTCCAGCGTGATTGCGCAATTGGGAACACCAGATATGCGCGTACCGATTCAATATGCCCTTACTTACCCAGACAGGATGCCTCTTGGAGGGCGCAAACGCCTGAACTTGGCCGAAGCGGGGAAACTGCATTTTAGTGATATGGATTTCACTAGATATCCTTGTTTGCAATTCGCCTATAAAGCGGGTAAAATGGGCGGAACGATGACAACCGTGCTGAATGCAGCCAATGAAGCGGCAGTTGCCGCATTTTTATCTGGAAAGATATCTTTCCTCGAGATTGAGACACTGATCGAAAAAGCGCTGAATCAGCATTCCGTCATTGCCCTTCCGGATTTAGAAACGATTTCTGAAGTGGATATCATGACAAGGCAGTATATAGAATCCATAGTGAAAGATAGGTGATTGGAACATGCAGACTTTAGAAACGATTATAGCGTTCATCATCATATTTGGCGCTCTTGTATTTTTCCATGAGCTTGGACATTTAGTGTTTGCAAAGCGGGCAGGCATCTTATGCCGTGAGTTCGCAATTGGCTTCGGGCCAAAAGTATTCACGTACAAAAAGCAGGAAACCGTGTATACGATTCGATTGCTCCCTCTTGGCGGTTATGTACGCATGGCTGGGGAAGATGCAGAAAATATTGAACTGAAGCCCGGATATCGCGTTGGATTAATGTTTGATCAGGAAGAGAATGTTACAAAAATCATTATGAACAACAAAGATAAATATCCTGATATTCGTCTTATGGAAGTCGAATTGATCGACCTTGATCATAAACTAATCCTGACTGGTTATGAAGAGGGCGAAGAAGATGAATTAAAGACGTTTCCCATTCATAAAGAAGCGGTAATCGTCGAAAATGGTATGGAAAACCAGATTGCCCCATACGACCGGCAGTTTGCCTCGAAATCGCTCGGCCATCGCTTCCTTACGATTTTAGCTGGTCCGGCGATGAACTTTGTTTTGGCCTTTGTCATTTTTGTCTTGATCGGCTTATTTCAGGGAGTCGTAGTTGATGAAGCGAAGCTTGGTGAACTGACACCGGAAGGTTCGGCTGTAAATGCCGGGCTTAAGTCTGGAGATATCATTCAATCCATCGAAGGGTCGGAAGTCTCTTCGTGGGAAGATGTTCAGGAAAGTATCCAAAAAAATCCTGGGCAGGAAATTGAATTTGTTGTTGATAGGGACGGAAAAACATTTGAAGTACCTGTCGTTCCTCAAGAAGTTGAGCGAGAAGGCAAGAAAATAGGGATTATCGGTGTATACCCTCCGGTTGAAAAAGCGCCTATCAAAGCAATCCAATACGGTTTTACGGAGACCTATTTCTGGACAAAACAAATTTTCATCATCCTAGGTGACCTCATAACGGGTGGGTTTACGATTGACAGCCTTTCCGGTCCCGTAGGAATCTACAAATCAACGGAAGAAGTCGCAAAGCAAGGTATCTTCACGTTGATGAAATGGGCAGGCTTGCTCAGCATTAACCTTGGGATCATGAACTTGCTGCCGCTCCCGGCATTGGATGGAGGCAGATTGTTATTCTTTGTCGTAGAGTTCTTAAGAGGAAAGCCGATCGACCGTCAAAAAGAAGGAATGGTTCACTTCATCGGCTTCGCACTGCTGATGCTGTTGATGATCGTCGTTACATGGAATGACATCCAGCGTTTCTTTTTGTAAGCCATTAATCGATAAAGTGAAACAGCCAGCAGGTTTTTCTGTTGGCTGTTTCTTATCTCATAGTTTTTTAGCTGTTTTAGGGAAATAGTTTGTTTTCTAGCGAAATCGTCAGTATAATCGAGAATGAATATAGTAAACAAGCTTTAAAAAAAGAACCCAGATTTTTTTGTGATTGGAACCGATGATGCCATGGTATAAATGACTATGGTTATGGATTAATATTAAGGAATTATTGAAGAGGTGCAGATATGAAACAAAGTATGACGTTGATCCCTACATTGAGAGAAGTGCCTGCAGATGCTGAAATCAAGAGCCATCAGCTGTTATTGCGTGCAGGATTTATGCGACAGAACTCCAGCGGGGTGTATAGTTTCATGCCGCTTGGGAAAAAAGTGCTTCAAAAGGTTGAAGCGATCGTTCGGGAAGAGATGGAGAATGCTGGCGCTGTCGAACTATTGATGCCTGCTTTACAACAAGCCGAATTCTGGCAGGAATCGGGACGCTGGTATACGTATGGCCCGGAATTGATGCGCCTAAAGGACCGCAACAACCGTGAATTTGCGCTTGGTGCAACACATGAAGAGGTGATAACGAGCTTGGTCCGTGATGAGATTAAATCTTACAAACGCCTGCCGTTAACGGTTTACCAAATCCAAACGAAATTCCGTGATGAGAAAAGACCTCGTTTCGGGTTGTTGCGCGGACGTGAGTTCATCATGAAGGATGCCTATTCTTTCCATGCAAATCAAGAGAGCCTTGATGCAGTTTATACAAAAATATATCAAGCCTATTCGAATATATTTAGCCGCTGCGGTCTTGACTTCCGTGCCGTCATTGCCGATTCTGGGGCGATGGGCGGTAAGGATACCCATGAATTCATGGTCCTATCGGAAATCGGCGAGGATACCATCGCGTATTCGGATACTTCCGATTATGCAGCTAACATTGAAATGGCACCGGTAAGCGTAAAATATGAAAAAAGCTCAGAGGAACAAAGTCAACTGGAGAAAATTCACACCCCTGGTCAAAAAACGATTGAAGAAGTAACTTCATTCTTGAATGCTGCTACTGATAAATTAATCAAATCATTATTGTTCAAAGTGGATGAAAAGCATGTGCTGGTATTGGTGCGTGGCGACCATGAAGTGAATGATATCAAATTGAAGAATTTCTTTAACGCTTCAGCCGTTGAATTGGCTGACCCTGATGAGACGAAAGAAGTCTTGGGATGTGCAGTGGGATCTTTGGGACCAATCAATGTCGCATCTGAAGTGGAAGTAATCGCGGATGTTGCCATTGAAGCAATCGTGAATGGCATCTGCGGAGCGAATGATGAGGATCATCATTATGTGAACGTAAATCCGGATCGTGATTTTAACGTGTCCCATTACATCGATCTTCGCTTCATTCAAGAGGGTGACCCATCACCGGACGGAGAAGGGACGATTAAATTCGCCAAAGGGATCGAGGTAGGTCACGTGTTCAAACTTGGAACGAAATATTCCGAAGCGATGAATGCGACATTCCTGGATGAGAACGGGCGGTCACAGCCAATGATCATGGGCTGTTACGGTATTGGCGTTTCACGCACACTTGCTGCCGTAGCGGAGCAATTCAACGATGAAAAAGGGTTGGTATGGCCAACGAATTTAGCGCCATATCAAGTCCATTTGATTCCAATCAATGTAAAAGATGAAGCACAGACTGCCCTTGCAGAGGATTTGTATACGGATCTTAAGGCAAAAGGCATGGATGTTCTGATGGATGATCGTCAAGAGCGTGCAGGGGTCAAATTTGCAGATTCTGACTTGATCGGTCTTCCGGTGAGGGTGACGGTCGGTAAAAAGGCTTCCGAAGGAATCGTCGAAGTGAAAATCCGTCAAACGGGTGAAGTGCTTGAAATTGAAAAAACTGAACTGGCGCAAAAGCTTCTAGAAATAATGGGATGAATTTAAGAGGGGATTCGGGCATCATTCATTTGGATGATGCCTTTCCTTTTCGTGCATAAAGATAGTCGTGAATGCTTTGCAGTATGATATAATAGCCTCTGATATCAGAGTGAAGATGAATAATATCTTAAGAGATAATAGATAGGGGAGAGAGGAAATGGATCAAAATCCAAATAGCGGTAGAGAGAGATTTCAACTCTTGCTCCAGCAAATGGGCTTGGTTGAGGATGCCTTTGTGAATTTTTTCATCGGTGCCGAAATTGATAAGCTCTCGATTGAGAGGGAGTCCAAAACATGGCATTTTGCCTTCAATATACCTGCATTAATACCTTGCAGCGTTCATACAAGATTTGCCACGCAACTAGAGAGTACTTTTTCCCATATTGCCAAGGTGACCTTCAGCTTGAATGTGGCCAATCCGCAAGTGACGGAACAACTGATTAAAGAATATTGGAAGAATTGTATTGGGGAGCTCGAAGGCATGTCGCCTGCCCTTTTGTCGCTTCTGAATGAACAAGAGCCCGCAGTCAATGGATATAAGCTGATCGTAAGTGCCCGAAATGATACAGAGGCAGGCCAGTTGAAACGGAAATACTCCGGCATCATTTCGAATATATACCAAACCTTTGGCTTTCCTCCGCTGACCTTGGAGGCGGAAGTGAAGGAAACGGTATCGAATCCTGATTACCAGAAATTCTTGGAAGAGAAACAAAAAGAAGACGCGGAAAAGGGCCTTGCTGCATTAGTGGAAATGCAGAAGAAGGAATCGGAAAAAGGCAGTGATGATGGCGTATACGATGGTCCCGTTAAAATTGGCTATACGATTAAAGAAGATGCGGATTTCCGCAGGATCGAACAAATTATCGATGAAGAGCGCAGGATTGCGATTGAAGGCTTCGTCTTTGATGCAGAGGTGCGTGAGCTTCGTAGCGGGCGCAGTCTTTTGACATTTAAAGTTACCGATTATACAAGTTCGATATTAGTGAAAATGTTTTCGCGTGACAAAGAGGATGCTGCCATTCTTGCCCGTGTGAAAAAAGGGATGTGGGTACGTGCACAAGGAAGCATCCAAAACGATACATTCGTACGTGACCTGGTGATGATCGCAAATGATATCAATGAAATTTCCAAGCAAGGCCGCCAGGATAAGGCTCCTGAAGGGGAAAAACGTGTGGAACTGCACATGCACACGCCGATGAGCCAGATGGATGCAGTGACACCTACGTCCGCACTTGTTGCGCAGGCTGCAAAATGGGGGCATAGAGCGGTTGCCATCACGGATCATGCAGGTGCACAATCATTCCCTGAAGCTTATAGTGCAGGCAAAAAGAATGGTATCAAAATCCTTTATGGCGTCGAAGTGAATCTTGTGAATGACGGAGTGCCTATCGTCTATAACGAGGCGCATATATCTTTGGCAGATGCCACCTATGTCGTGTTTGACGTCGAGACGACAGGACTTTCAGCCGTTTATGATACGATCATCGAATTTGCTGCAGTGAAAATTCATGACGGCGATATCATCGACCGCTTCGAGTCATTTGCTAATCCGCATCATCCGTTATCGAACACGACGATAGAGTTGACGGGAATCACCGATGACCTTGTCGAAAACGCCCCTGAAGTCGCAGAAGTATTGGAGAAGTTCAAGGCATGGGCCGGGGATGCAATCCTGGTTGCCCACAATGCTGCTTTCGATATGGGGTTTTTGAATATTGGCTATAAAAACATCGGATATCCTAAGGCTTCCAACCCTGTCCTGGATACATTGGAGCTTGCCCGATTCCTATACCCGGAGTTTAAAAATCACCGATTAAACACATTGTGTAAAAAGTTCGATATCGATTTGACCCAGCATCACAGGGCCATTTATGATGCCGAAGCCACAGGATACCTTATGCTGAAGATGCTGAAGGATGCAATGGCAAAAGAAATTACCCATCACGATCAGCTTAATGACAATATGGGTAAAGGAAATGCTTATCAACGTTCCCGCCCATCCCATTGCACATTGATTGCGCAAACGCAGGCAGGACTAAAAAATCTTTTCAAATTAATATCGATATCACATATTGATTATTATTATCGTGTGCCACGGTTGCCCCGTTCACAGCTCAAGAAATATCGTGAAGGAATCCTGGTCGGTTCGGGCTGTGATAAAGGGGAAGTATTTGAAGGAATGATGCAAAAGGGCTTCGAGGAAGTCGTCGATATTGCCGAATTTTACGATTATCTTGAAATCCACCCGAAGGAAGTTTATCAGCACTTGATTGAGCTGGAGTATGTTCGCGATGATAAATCGTTGGAAACGATCATCTCCAATATCGTCAAGCTTGGTGAAAAACTGGACAAACCAGTGGTAGCCACAGGGAATGTTCATTATTTGGATCCCAATGATAAAATTTACCGTAAGATCCTCGTGAATTCACAGGGGGGAGCAAATCCGCTCAATCGTCACAAGCTGCCCGACGTGCATTTCCGGACTACGGATGAGATGCTGCGGGAGTTCTCCTTCCTTGGCGCCGATAAGGCTAAGGAGGTCGTGGTGGCGAACACGAATAAAATCGCTGATATGATCGAGGATATCAAGCCTATTAAGGATGAACTATATACACCTAAAATTGAAGGTGCAGAAGAAGAAATGCGCGAGATGAGTTATGGCATGGCAAGGAAGATATATGGGGACAACCTGCCGGAAATCGTGGAAGCCCGTCTTGAGAAAGAATTGAAAAGCATCATTGGCCATGGGTTTGCCGTCATTTACTTAATCTCCCATAAATTAGTTAAAAAATCGCTGAATGACGGGTATCTCGTTGGTTCCAGGGGCTCTGTCGGATCATCCTTCGTAGCAACGATGACCGAAATCACAGAGGTAAACCCGCTTCCGCCTCATTATGTATGTCCGGAGTGCAAGAAATCCGAATTCTTCAATGACGGATCCGTAGGTTCCGGTTTTGACCTGCCAGATAAAGACTGTCCGGATTGCGGGATCCCATATACTAAAGACGGCCATGACATTCCGTTTGAAACCTTCCTTGGATTCAAAGGGGATAAGGTTCCCGATATCGATTTGAACTTCTCCGGTGAATATCAGCCGAAGGCCCATAATTATACGAAGGTCCTATTCGGTGAGGAGTATGTATATCGTGCAGGTACGATTGGTACGGTAGCTGAAAAAACGGCTTATGGGTATGTGAAGGGATATTCCGCTGATAACAACATCCACATGCGCGGGGCTGAAACGGACCGGCTTGTCGCTGGGTGCACGGGTGTGAAACGGACAACGGGACAGCATCCGGGCGGAATCATCGTCGTGCCGGATTATATGGATATTTATGATTTCACCCCAATTCAATTCCCGGCGGATGACCGGAATTCCGAGTGGAAAACGACGCACTTCGATTTCCATTCCATCCATGATAATATTTTGAAACTCGATATACTCGGACATGATGATCCAACTGTCATCCGTATGCTCCAAGATTTGAGCGGCATCGATCCAAAGACCGTTCCAACGGATGATCCTGAAGTGATGAAAATTTTCAGCAGCACGGAATCATTGGGAGTGACCGAAGACCAGATCATGTGTAAAACGGGTACACTCGGCATTCCCGAATTCGGGACGCGGTTCGTACGGCAAATGCTTGAGGATACGAAACCTACCACATTCTCCGAGCTTGTCCAGATTTCGGGACTGTCACACGGTACGGATGTATGGCTGAGCAATGCACAGGAGCTGATTCACAACCGGATATGTACACTGAGTGAGGTTATTGGGTGCCGGGATGATATTATGGTTTATCTCATTTATCAAGGACTAGAACCTTCCTTGGCATTCAAGATCATGGAATCGGTGCGGAAAGGGAAAGGTCTATCTGAGGAATTCGAAGAGGAAATGCGCAAAAATGAAGTGCCGGAATGGTATATCGATTCATGCAAGAAAATAAAATACATGTTCCCGAAAGCCCATGCTGCAGCCTATGTGTTGATGGCTGTCCGGATTGCTTATTTCAAGGTGCATCTGCCCTTATTATATTATGCAGCTTACTTCACGGTGCGTGCCGATGACTTTGAAATCGACGCCATGACTAGAGGATCGCAAGCGATCAAAGCGAAAATGGAAGAAATCATGGTTAAGGGATTGGATGCTTCCACAAAGGAAAAGAATACATTGACCGTTCTTGAATTGGCTTTGGAAATGTGTGAACGCGGCTATGCTTTCGCTAAGGTCGATTTGTACAAATCCAGTGCGGACCAGTTCATAATTGAAGGAAACACTTTGATACCGCCTTTCAATTCGATCCCAGGCCTTGGTACGAATGCTGCCATCAATATCGTCAACGCACGCAAGAATGGTGAATTCCTTTCGAAGGAAGATCTGCAGCAACGGGGGAAAGTTTCCAAGACCATCCTTGAATATCTTGATAAGCAAGGATGCCTGGAGTCATTGCCTGAACAAAATCAATTATCCTTATTTTAATGTGGGAACGAGTTCCAAAAAGGAAGAAACAGACATGATATTTGCATAAATATCTTGATTATGGTATATTTTTATTGGAAATACTAAGAGGAACCAATGGCAAGAGTGGGGAAACCCACTCTTTCGTGTTGTATTGACCATTTAATTTTGAATCCGAAACCAAGCGCATACAACGCACGTATGGAGGAAACAAATGAGTAAAAAGGTAACGGAAGTTGTAGAGGAATTAGCATTACCAATTCTTGAGGAATTGCAGCTTGAATTAGTTGAAGTGGAGTATGTGAAGGAAGGTAAAAGCTGGTTCCTTCGAGTATACATTGATAAAGAAACAGGCGTAGATATTGAAGATTGCGGAAATGTGAGTGAAAAACTCAGTGAAAAGCTTGATGAGGTTGATCCGATTCCACAAAATTATTTTCTCGAAGTTTCATCTCCCGGAGCAGAAAGGCCTCTGAAAAAAGAGAAGGATTTCCTTAATGCTATCGGTAAAAATGTTTACATAAAAACATACGAGCCCATTTTAGATGAAAAAGAATTCGAAGGAACCCTAACCAGTTTCGATGGTAAAGAAGTGACGCTGGAAGTCAGGATCAAGACACGAAAGAAAACGATCGTCATACCATTCGAAAAGGTAGCCAAAGCAAGATTGGCCATTACCTTCTCTTAAGTCAAGTAAATCATTCATTAAATATCCGTAAGGGGGATCACCATGGGCAATGAGTTATTGGATGCTCTCTATATTTTAGAAAACGAAAAAGGAATTTCCAGGGAAGTTTTGATCGACGCGATTGAAGCTGCTCTTATATCGGCATATCGCCGTAACTTTAACCAAGCGCAAAATGTACGTATCGACTTGAATCTTGGTAAAGGAACGATGCGTGTATTCGCTAGAAAAGACGTTGTTGACGAAGTATTCGATTCGCGTCTGGAAATTTCTGTTGAAGAAGCAAGAGCAATTGATCCCAACTATCAGTTAGAGGACGTTGTCGAGATGGAAGTTACGCCTAAGGATTTCGGCCGTATCGCTGCTCAAACTGCGAAACAAGTCGTCACTCAAAGGGTGCGTGAAGCAGAGCGAGGCATCATTTATGCCGAATTCATCGACCGCGAGGAAGATATCATGACTGGCATCGTTCAACGCCAGGATTCCCGTTTCATCTATGTAAGCCTAGGAAAAATCGAAGCTTTGCTTCCAGTGAATGAGCAAATGCCGAATGAACAATATAAACCCCATGATCGCATCAAAGTTTTCATCACGAAAGTCGAAAAGACGTCGAAGGGCCCGCAAATTTTTGTATCCCGCTCACATCCTGGACTTTTAAAACGTTTATTCGAAATCGAAGTGCCTGAAATTTTCGATGGAACGGTGGAAATTAAATCAGTTGCCCGCGAAGCAGGCGACCGTTCGAAGATCTCCGTTCACTCCGATAACGAAGAAGTCGATCCTGTCGGTTCCTGTGTAGGGCAAAAAGGCCAACGTGTTCAGGCCATCGTCAATGAACTGAAAGGCGAAAAAATCGATATTGTCAAATGGTCGGAGAACCCGGTCATTTTCGTAGCGAATGCTTTAAGTCCTTCCAAGGTCCTTGAAGTCATCGTAAAAGAAGAAGAAAAAGCGACGACCGTCATCGTTCCTGATTATCAATTATCCCTGGCAATTGGTAAGCGTGGACAAAATGCCCGTTTGGCTGCCAAGCTTACTGGCTGGAAAATTGATATCAAGAGTGAAACGGAAGCACGTGAAGCTGGGATCTATCCAGTGGAAGAACAAGAATTCCTTTTAAGCAGAGATAGTTATGTTAATGAAGAGGATACAGATTTCGAAGAGGATAACGAGTAATCCAGAGGTGAAAAAAGATGAATAGCCGAAAAAAAATCCCGATGCGCAAATGTGTGGCGACAGGCGAAATGAAGCCGAAGAAGGAACTCATCCGCATCGTTCGATCTAAAGAAGGGGAAGTCAGCCTTGATCCGACCGGAAAGAAATCGGGAAGGGGAGCTTATTTGACTCTTGATCGGGATATTATCGAGCTGGCCAAAAAGAAAAACGTGCTGGCTAATCACCTTAGTACCCAAATCGATTCTTCCCTTTATGAACAATTGCTTGAATTAGTGAATAAGGAGAAAAACTAAACATCATGACCCAACAACAACAATGGATGTCTCTATTAGGATTGGCCAATCGAGCACGCAAGCTAATTTCGGGTGAAGAATTAGTGGTTAAAGAGATTAGAAGCGGTAATGCCAAAGTTGTTATTTTATCCGCGGACGCTTCAAAAAACACTGAAAAAAAAATATCTGATAAGTGCGCATTTTATCAGGTTCCTTTAAAAAGAGTCGAAAGCAGGTCCATGCTCGGCCATGCGATAGGCAAGGATGCTAGAGTTGCCGTCGCAGTTCTGGATGAAGGTTTTGCACAAAAACTCCGAACGCTGCTCGATTAAATTTTACGGGGGTGAACGTATGACAAAATTGCGTGTATATGAATATGCAAAACAAAAGAACGTTTCAAGCAAGGATGTAATAAATAAACTTAAAGAAATGAATATAGAGGTAACAAACCATATGACAGCATTAGACGATTCAACTGTAAATAAATTAAACGATTCAATTAAACCTAAAAACGAAGATAAAAACCAAGCTGCTGAACCGAAAGCTAACGCCACCGTTGCAAAATACGAAGCGGAAGCAGATGAGAAAAGCACGGTAAATAAAGAAAAGCTTAAGAAAAAACCACCAGTTAAACCTGTAGGCACGAAAAAACCGGCAGGCCAGTTTAACCGGAACAGAAATAACAAAAATAAAAATAACAAACAAAGACAACAAGCGCCAGCAGCTCCTGTTACAAAGCGTAAAGAACGGGAATTGCCAGAGAAAATTACGTTCTATGAGTCTTTGACCGTCATGGAACTTGGAAAAAAACTTCACCGTGAACCTTCAGAAATCATCAAAAAGCTCTTTATGCTTGGTGTCATGGCTACAATTAACCAAACCTTGGATAAAGACGCGATTGAATTGATTTGTGCTGAGTACGGTGTAGTGGCTGAAGAGGAAATCCGTGTCGACCTAACCGATCTTGAATCATTGGTGACTGAAGATGCTTCTGAAGATTTGATTGAACGTCCGGCCGTCGTAACGATTATGGGACACGTCGACCATGGTAAAACGACATTGCTTGATTCAATTCGCCACACCAAAGTGACGGAAGGCGAAGCTGGCGGAATCACGCAGCACATCGGTGCCTATCAAGTCAAAGTAAACGATAAGAAAATTACATTCCTTGATACGCCAGGACATGCCGCGTTTACAACAATGCGTGCCCGTGGTGCTCAGGTTACGGATATCACGATCCTGGTCGTTGCAGCGGATGATGGCGTTATGCCTCAAACGGTTGAAGCCATCAACCATGCCAAAGCGGCTGAAGTTCCAATTATCGTAGCTGTAAACAAAATGGATAAAGAAGCGGCGAACCCAGACCGCGTTATGCAAGAATTGACTGAGCACGGTCTAGTTTCGGAAGCATGGGGCGGAGATACCATTTTCGTACCTATTTCGGCTAAAAACGGTGAGGGTATCGACAGCTTGCTTGAAATGATCCTGCTTGTAAGTGAAGTGGAGGAGTATAAAGCGAATCCAACTCGTAAAGCAAACGGAACGGTCATCGAAGCTCGCTTGGATAAAGGACGCGGATCTGTTGCGACATTGCTTGTTCAAAACGGTACGTTGAAAATCGGAGATCCAATCGTTATCGGTAATACGTTCGGACGTGTGCGTGCAATGGTCAATGATCTTGGCCGCCGTGTGAAGGATGCAGGTCCGTCCACACCGGTTGAAATCACTGGATTGAACGAAGTTCCACAAGCTGGCGATCGTTTCATCGTCTTTGAAGATGAGAAAACGGCCCGTCAAGTTGGGGAAGTTCGTGCGCAAAGGCAGTTGGCTTCACAACGTAATGAAAAATCCCGTGTAACTCTAGATACATTGTTCGAGCAAATGAAAGAAGGGGAAATTAAGGAATTGAACATCATCTTGAAAGCGGATGTTCAAGGTTCTGCGGAAGCAGTTGCAGCCTCCCTGAATAAAATAGAAGTGGAAGGCGCTAAAGTGAAGATCATCCACACTGGCGTCGGAGCCATCACGGAGTCTGATATCATCCTTGCCACAGCTTCCAACGCGATCGTCATCGGATTTAACGTCCGTCCTGACGTGAATGCGAAGCGTGCAGCTGAATCGGAAAATGTCGATGTCCGCCTTCACCGCATCATCTATAAAGCGATTGAAGAGATCGAGTCGGCCATGAAAGGGATGCTTGACCCAGAATTCGAAGAAAAAATCATCGGTCAAGCTGAAGTTCGTACGACGTTCAAAGTATCTAAGGTCGGCACGATTGCCGGTTCATATGTTACTGAAGGGAAAATCACACGCGATAGCGGTATCCGCTTGATTCGTCAAGGTGTCGTCATTTTCGAAGGTGAAATTGATGCATTGAAACGTTTTAAAGATGACGTTAAAGAAGTGGCAACGAACTATGAGTGCGGGATCACCATTAAAAATTACAATGACCTTAAAGAAGGCGATGTAATCGAAGCATATGTGATGGAAGAGATCGAGCGTAAATGATCGTTGGCTCTGTCCAATGTGAATGCATCATCCATGACACCCATTCATTGAAAGAGAAACGAGCCGTGTTGCAGCGTGTCATGACACGGCTTAAGCAAAAGTTCAATATATCGGTAGCCGAAACCGATTTTCAGGATTTATGGCAGCGGACAAAGATCACGATCGTAACCGTAACATCCTCAAGGAAGGCTACTGAGAGGGAACTTCAAAATGCCCTTAAATTTCTAGATTCTTTTCCGGAACTAGAGCGAACAATAACAGATATAGACTGGCTTTAGGCTATTGAGGTGATATTATGAGCCTTCGTTCAAATCGTGTTGGCGAACAAATGAAAAAAGAGCTGAGTGAAATTATCGGCCGCAAAATAAAAGACCCAAGGATCGGATTTGTAACCGTAACGGACGTTGCGGTTACAGGAGATCTACAACAGGCAACTGTTTACATTTCCGTTCTGGGTGACCAGGAGCAACGGGAAAAAACACTGCAAGGGCTAGCAAAGGCCAAAGGATTCATGCGTTCAGAAATCGGGCAAAGAATCCGTCTTCGTAAAACTCCTGAGCTGTTTTTTGAATTTGATGAATCGGTCGATTATGGCAATCGCATCGAGTCATTGATTTCCCAAATCAATTCAGAGGATAAACCGGCTGAAAAAGACGAAGAATAAGCAAGCAGTAAAAAGGAGGCCGACTCAAAAAGTGCTTTGCACTTCTTGAAGTCGGCCCCTTTTTTTTTGAAAATGAATGATGAGGTGACAGCCATGAACGGCATTCTTCCATTATGGAAACCAAAGGGAATGACATCCCATGATTGTGTTTTTAAATTAAGAAAGATATTGAAAACAAAAAAGGTTGGGCATACGGGAACACTTGATCCTGATGTAACAGGGGTTTTGCCGATTTGTATCGGCAGGGCAACGAAAATCGCCGAGTATTTGACAGAAGCCGGCAAGGCATACGAAGGGGAAGTGACCCTCGGCTTTTCCACGACAACCGAGGATGCAAGCGGTGAAAAAGTCGAGGAGAAAACCATCGATGAAGTAATTACGCGGGACCGGGTCCTGGAAGTGCTGGAATCATTGACAGGGAAAATCGAACAGACACCGCCGATGTTTTCAGCTGTGAAGGTGAACGGGAAGAAATTGTATGAATATGCCCGTGCAGGTATTGAAGTGGAGAGGCCGACAAGGGAGGTCACCATCTACGATATTACCCTTCTCGATGATCGTACGGAATTCTCCGGAGAAACGATTTCTTTTCGCTTTAGCGTCAAGTGCAGCAAAGGAACGTATATCAGGACTCTTGCCGTCATGATGGGTGAAAAACTTGGTATACCTGCCCATATGTCAGATTTGACCCGGATTGAATCAGCCGGCTTCAAGCTTGATGACTGTTTGACGTTTGCGGAGGTCGAAGCATACATGGAAACTGGACAATCGGATGATTTTCTATTGCCTTTAGAGCGTGGATTATTTCATTTGCCGAAATGTAAGATTAGTGATAAAGTAGCAAAGAAAGTACTCAACGGTGCGGTATTGGAACAAACAGGGGATGTTGCTGCCGAAAAAGGGGTGCCCTTTGTGATGGTGGACCCATCCGATAAGGCAATTGCCATTTATCAAGTACATCCGACAAAAGAAGGATTAATTAAACCTGTAAAAGTATTGGCACAAGAATCATAGACCGTTTTGCCGTCGGAAAGAGGAGATTGAAAGGTGAAAGTGATTGCAATAGAGCATCCTCATCAATTTAATTCGGATGATTTTCCTGAGCTTGTTATGGCGCTTGGGTTTTTTGATGGGATACATAAAGGCCATCAGATCGTTATACAAACCGCCAAGCAAAAAGCCGATGAAATGAACCTGAAGTCAGCCGTCATGACATTTGATCCGCATCCTTCTGCAGTCTTGGGAAGGAAAACGGAAAATATCCGCTATATTACCCCGCTTGAAGATAAGGTGGCTATCATCGAGTCCATGGAGATAGATTATTTATTCATTGTCCATTTCAGCAAGGAGTTCGCTTCGGTATTGCCGGAACGGTTCGTTGACGAATACATTGTAGGGTTAAATGTCCGCCACGTAGTCGCAGGCTTTGATTATTCATATGGCCGTTATGGTCAAGGTTCGATGGAAGATCTGCCTGTTTACGCACAGGGAAGGTTTTCACAGACGGTAGTCGCCAAGCAGACACTCGAAGATGAAAAAGTTAGCTCGACAAGAATCAGGGAGACCCTTGGCAATGGTGATTTCACCGATTTTTATCATTTGGCAGGCCGCCGCTTCATAACGAAGGGGCATGTCGTTCACGGTGAAAAAAGGGGCAGAAAGCTAGGATTCCCCACCGCTAATATAGAGGTGAGCGATGATTACATTTTCCCTGCTTCTGGCGTATATGCTGTCAGGATCAACATAGGCGGCAAATGGTATCATGGAGTCTGCAATGTCGGTTATAAACCCACGTTCCATGAGGAAAAACCTAAATATCCTACGGTGGAGGTCCATGCATTGGAATTCTCGGGGGATATTTATGGCAGCCAGGTTTCTGTCGAATGGCATGTTAGACTTCGGAGCGAACAGAAGTTTTCCGGGCTTGAATCATTGGTTGCCCAGATTGAAGCGGACAAGGAGAATGCGATCGCTTATTTCGCGGAGCTCGAACATAAATAGAATAACAGAAGACAGGACTTGCAATTTTAGTGAAATGCATGTATTCTATTATATGTATGAAAATAACCATTGCTTGGCTAGTCGAGACTCCGACGCTGGCTCGGTAATAGGTGATTTTACAGAATTTTAGGAGGAATAATACTATGGCAATTACACAAGTACGCAAAAACGAACTAATCGCTGAGTTCAGAACTCACGATACTGACACTGGATCTCCAGAAGTGCAAATCGCAGTTTTAACAGAAGAAATCAACAACTTGAACGGTCACTTACGCACTCACAAAAAAGACCACCATTCACGTCGCGGTCTTCTTAAAATGGTAGGTAAACGTCGTAACCTTTTAACTTACCTACGTAACAAAGACGTTACTCGTTACCGTACACTAATTAACAAATTAGGTCTACGTAGATAATTTTTTTCAGGAAGGCGGGAAATTTCCCGCTTTTTTGATGTTAATCAAATGATTTGGACGTGTTCTACTTTAAGGCTGAGCCTTCGTCCTTGGGACTCGGCGTGAGCCGGGTCTTTTTCCGTTTATAGATGATCAGGATATACATATTCGAATGAATGAAATTTTTATTCATTTTGCTGTTAATGCTTGTTTTTTTCGTGCATAATAGGAATAGTTTGGTTTTTACTTGAGTTCAGTTACTTTCACATATAAATGATTTAATCCAATACAGGTTTAGGTAAACTAAGCCTCTAAGTGAAGATTCAGAGAGGGGTTTAATGAATGGGACAGGAAAAACATACGTATTCATTTGATTGGGCCGGCCGTAATGTTACGGTGGAAATAGGGCAATTGGCCAAACAAGCCAACGGAGCAGTAATGGTCCGTTATGGAGAGACTGCTGTATTAAGTACGGCAACGGCTTCGAAGGAACCGAGAAATGTCGACTTCTTCCCTTTGACAGTCAACTATGAAGAAAGACTTTATGCAGTCGGTAAAATTCCGGGAGGCTTCATCAAGCGTGAAGGCCGGCCAAGTGAAAGGGCGATCCTTGCTAGCCGTTTAATAGACCGTCCGATCCGTCCGTTATTCGCTGACGGCTTCAGGAATGATGTTCAGATCATCAGCATGGTCATGAGTGTGGACCAGGATTGCTCCACGGAAATGGCAGCGATGCTAGGTTCATCCCTAGCGCTTTCAGTTTCCGATATTCCGTTCGAAGGTCCAATTGCTGGAGTGGTTGTGGGAAGAATCAATAATGAATTCATTATTAACCCTACTGTCGACCAACTTGCTCAAAGTGACATCAATCTGACGGTTGCCGGTACTAAAGATGCCATCAACATGGTTGAGGCAGGAGCGAATGAAGTACCTGAAGAAACGATGCTCGAAGCCATCATGTTTGGCCATGACGAAATCAAGAAGGTCATTGCATTCCAGGAGAAAATCGTTGCGGAGATCGGCAAAGAGAAAATGCAGATCGCTTTATATAAAGTGGATGCGGACCTTGAAGCGGAAGTGAAGGGCCATTGTGAAGCGGACTTGAACAAAGCAGTGCAAGTTCAGGAAAAACATGCTCGCGAAGATGCGATTAAAGTGGTAAAAGATCGTGTATTGGCCAATTATGAAGAAGAGACAGATGAAGCTAAGCTAAAACAAATCAAAGAAATCCTGAATAAATTGGTTAAATCCGAAGTCCGCCGTTTGATCACGGAAGAAAAAGTGCGTCCGGATGGCCGAAATCCTGATGAAATCAGACCACTATCTTCAGAAGTCACCATTTTGCCGCGTACACATGGCTCTGGATTGTTCACACGTGGACAAACCCAAGCGCTTTCGATTTGTACATTAGGTGCATTGGGTGATGTCCAGATTTTGGACGGCCTTGGAACCGAAGAGTCAAAACGCTTTATGCATCACTACAACTTCCCGCATTTCAGTGTAGGTGAAACGGGCCCGATCCGTGGAGCAGGCCGCCGGGAAATCGGTCATGGTGCACTTGGTGAAAGAGCCTTGGAACCGGTCATCCCTAATGACAAAGATTTTCCTTATACGATCAGGCTTGTGTCTGAAGTCCTTGAATCGAACGGTTCAACTTCACAAGCAAGTATTTGTGCAAGCACTTTGGCAATGATGGATGCTGGGGTACCATTGAAAGCTCCAGTTGCCGGAATAGCAATGGGGCTTGTCAAAACTGGCGAGCACTATACGATCCTAACTGACATTCAAGGCATGGAAGATCATCTGGGTGACATGGACTTTAAAGTCGCTGGAACTTCAAAAGGTGTCACTGCACTGCAAATGGATATCAAAATTGAAGGTCTTTCAAAGGAAATACTTGAAGAAGCATTGCTTCAAGCGAAACATGGACGGATGCATATTTTGGAATCCATGATGTCAACCATCAATCAACCGCGTGAACAATTATCCAAATATGCTCCTAAAATCGTTACAATGTCCATCAACCCGGATAAAATCCGTGATGTCATTGGACCGAGCGGAAAACATATCAATAAGATCATTGAAGAAACTGGCGTGAAAATCGACATCGAACAAGATGGAACGGTGTTCATCTCATCAACAGATGAGCCAATGATTCAAAAAGCGAAGAAAATCATTGAGGATATCGTCCGTGAAGTCGTGGTGGGTGAACTTTATTTAGGTAAAGTGAAACGCATTGAAAAATTCGGTGCATTCGTTGAAATCTTCAATGGTAAAGACGGTTTGGTACATATTTCTGAACTGGCTGAAGAAAGAGTCGGAAAAGTGGAAGATGTCGTTTCACTTGGAGATGAGCTATTGGTGAAAGTAACCGAGATTGACAAGCAAGGCAGGGTGAACCTTTCCCGTAAAGCCGTCCTGAAAGAGCAAAAAGAGGCAGCCAACCCTTCTCAATCGTAATAGAAATAAATGTTCCCGGCATGCGATTCCTTGTGAATCTGCATGCTTTTTCTATTGAATGAGCAAATGGCGGTTCAAGGGAAATGGCATTAAAAAGATGACATGTTCTACCTTGTCCGTTTTCTTCATACATTTTGGTATGAAGGGGGCGGAAAAAATGAATAATAAATGGAAGCAGATAGTTGCGATAAGTGCCATTGCAGGTATATCATGGTTATTAGTGCAAAATCCATATACACAGCTTTATCTGGCCCAATTGACGGATGATTCAGTTGCTACGATGAAGCAAGAAGATGATATTCTTTTACAAATCAAAGATTCAGCAAAAAAATATGAGGTTGCGCCACAGGATGCCCGAATAGATTCGGTCTGGAAAACCGTTCCTGCCTATAATGGCCTTAAGGTCAACATTGATGATTCATATAAAGCCATGAAGAAGGCGGGCGAGTTCGATGAGGATAAACTGGTACTCGAGCAGGTCCCTGCGACAGTACATTTAAAGGATCTCGACCCCGCTCCGATTTACCGTGCCCATCCTGAAAAGCCGGTGGTTTCATTTTTAATCAATGTGGCTTGGGGGAATGAATACTTACAGGATATGCTGGGTGTATTAAAAAAGAATAACGTCAAGGCCACCTTCTTCCTGGAGGGTAATTGGACCAAGAAAAATCCGGAATTGGCCAAAATGATCAGGGATGGGGGCCATGAAATTGGCAATCACTCCTATTCACATCCCAATATGCAGAATATATCGGCACAGGCTACACGTGAAGAACTTCGAAAGACGAACGAAGTCATTGAAGCGGTGACAGGCTCAAAAATGAAATGGTTCGCCCCGCCAAGCGGCAGCTACCGGGACGAGACGGTTCAAATCGCTGATTCTTTGGGCATGGAGACCGTCATGTGGAGTGTCGATACGATTGACTGGCAAAAGCCAAGTCCCGAAGTCCTTCAACAACGAGTGCTTTCCAAGGTTCACCCGGGGGCGTTCATCTTGATGCATCCTACGGAATCTACCGCAAAATCGTTGGAAGCCCTGATTATAGAAATAAAAAAGAAAGACCTGGATGTCGTTACCGTTTCAGAAGCAGTAGATGAGAAACGATTGACCCCATAATATTTGGGTTACATTAGCAGCATAGAATGCTTGGGAGGAATGTTAGTTGATTAAGAAATACACGTGTCAAAATGGAGTAAGAATCGTATTGGAAAATATTCCAACAGTACGCTCGGCAGCCATCGGAGTATGGATTAAAACCGGTTCCCGAAATGAAACCCCTGAATTGAATGGAGTTTCGCATTTTCTGGAGCACATGTTTTTCAAAGGGACAACAACAAGGAATGCACGTGAAATTGCCGAGTCGTTCGATAGCGTCGGCGGCCAAGTGAATGCATTCACCTCAAAGGAATATACATGCTATTATGCAAAAGTAATGGATAACCATGCTAGCTATGCACTTGAAATCCTTGCAGATATGTTCTTTAATTCAACCTTCGATGAAGAAGAGCTTAAAAAAGAAAAAAATGTCGTCTATGAAGAGATTAAAATGTATGAAGACACACCGGATGATATTGTTCACGACCTCTTAAGCCAGGCGGTATATGAAAAGCATCCGCTGGGCTATCCAATCCTGGGTACGGAGGAAACGCTTGAAACATTCAATAGTGAAACATTGAAGAAATACGTCCATGATATGTATACACCAGATAAAGTGGTAATCTCCATAGCTGGGAATGTCGATGAAAAGTTGATTCAAGAAGTCGAAAGCTACTTTGGCTCGTATCAAGGAGGGGAGCACCGTCCTGAATTGATCAAGCCAGCTTTTCATGAAAATAGGATCACTCGTAAAAAAGAAACGGAGCAAGCCCACTTATGCCTTGGGTACAAAGGATTGGAAATCGGCAATGATAAAACATACAGCTTGATTACCTTGAACAATATTCTTGGGGGAAGCATGAGCAGCCGTTTATTCCAGGACGTCAGGGAGCAACGCGGCCTTGCCTATTCCGTATATTCTTATCACTCCAGCTACCAAGATAGCGGTTTGGTGACAGTCTATGGCGGGACAGGCACAAGCCAATTGGATAGCCTGTATGAAACGATTCAGGAAACATTGGATACTTTAAAAAGGGACGGCATCACTGAAAAGGAATTGCGCAATAGTAAAGAGCAGCTTAAAGGCAGCTTGATGCTTAGTCTTGAAAGCACGAATAGCCGCATGAGCCGAAATGGCAAGAATGAGCTCATGTTGGGTGAGCACCGTTCCCTCGATGATATTATCATCAAGATTGACGAGGTGACGGAAGGTACCGTAAATGAACTGGCAAATCAAATCTTTACGGAACACTCCCTGTCATTGGTGAGCCCCCTGGAAAACTGGGACAAATAATAATCAAAACGTCTGATCTTCCTCTGCAAATGGAAGGTCGGATTTTTTTTGCAAAAAATCATGAAAATGGAAGGGGCATGAGATGTGGACAATATTTGCGGAAAAGCCTTCTAAGTTTTTCTTTTTCGGATATAGATGGATTATAAGGTGAAAAAGGAGGAGCTATAAGTGAGATTGAGTGAAATGAGCGGTAAGGAGATAGTTGATGTAAACAGGGCGGAACGATTGGGGGTTCTCGGACAGACGGATCTGGAAATAGACGAAACTGGACAAATTACCACATTGATCATCCCTTCGGTCAAATGGTTCGGCCTTATGAGGAATGGAAGTGAAATCCGGGTACCTTGGAACCATATAAAAAAAATCGGGACGGATATGGTGATCATTGATTTCCAGGAAGGGCTTTCGAAAGATGGGGAGCATATGGACGGATAGAGCATGATTACAGATCGGTGTCCTCTTTGGCATGCTTCCCATGAATAGTCAAAAAACGCCTCAGCTGCGGATAGCTAAGGCGTTTTTTCTTTTCTTATCACCGTTTTTTAACTGAAAACATAAGATGGCAGGGTAACTAGAGATTGTCGGAAAAACTTAAATTGCTTCTTGAAGGGCATGTACCTTGAAGCGAGGATGTTTAGGATCTTTTATATGAAGAAGGTGACGGTTTTAATGCTCACAGGTATGCAAATCGCTGTAATTGGTGGAGATGCGCGTCAGCTCGAAGTTGTCCGTAAACTGACGGAGCTTGATGCGAAGCTATTATTAGTTGGTTTTGAACAGCTCGACCATGCTTTTACCGGAGCGGTTAAGGAAAAAATGGAAGATATAAATTTCAAGGAAATTGATTCAGTAATCCTGCCTGTCCGGGGGACGGATCCTGATGGAAAAGTGGAAACGATTTTTTCCAGCGAAGAGGTTGTCTTGACGGAAGAAATGATAAAAGATACCCCGGCACACTGCATTTTTTATGCAGGGATCAGTAATAACTACCTCAATGAAATTTTTCAGAATGCGGACCGCAAACTTGTTCTCTTGTTCGAGCGCGATGATGTGGCCATTTATAATTCAATTCCTACCGTGGAGGGTGCAATCATGATGGCCATCCAGCATACCGACTTTACAATCCATGGTTCGAATGTAGCTGTTCTTGGTTTAGGAAGGGTCGGCATGAGTGTAGCCAGATCATTCCATGCTCTTGGAGCAAAAGTTAAGGTAGGGGCCAGAAAAAGTGAAGATATCGCGAGGATAAGCGAAATGGCACTAACCCCTTTTCAGTTAAAAAATCTAGCTGCTGAAATGAAAAATGTTGATATTTGTATCAATACGATCCCTTTTCAGATCATTACGGCAAACGTGCTGGCAAATATGCCCGTTCACACATTAATCATCGACCTTGCTTCAAAACCAGGGGGGACGGATTTTCGTTATGCTGAAAAAAGGGGAATAAAGGCGCTGTTGGCACCGAGCTTACCGGGTATAGTAGCCCCGAAAACAGCTGGTCAGATATTGGCGAACGCGCTGGGAGTATTGATTCAGGATGAGTTCAGGAAAAGGAAGGGGAATAAGATATGAGTCTCCAAGGGAAAAGGATTGGTTTTGGATTGACAGGATCACATTGCACATATGATGAAGTATTTCCTGAAATTGAAAAGCTTGTGAATGAAGGGGCGGAGGTCATCCCAATCGTAACATCGACCGTGCAGAATACGGAAACGCGTTTTGGGAAGGGCGATGATTGGGTTGAAAGAATTGAAAAATTGACGGGGAATCGAGTCGTTGATACAATCGTCAAAGCGGAGCCATTAGGGCCGAAATTGCCACTTGATTGTATGGTGATCGCCCCTTTGACAGGTAACTCAATGAGCAAAATGGCAAATGCCCTTACCGATTCGCCCGTACTTATGGCTGCAAAAGCGACGATGAGAAACCACCGTCCGGTTGTGGTGGCAATATCCACGAACGATGCACTTGGGTTAAATGGTGTCAATCTCATGAGGTTGATGGCAGCAAAGGATATTTATTTCGTTCCGTATGGCCAGGATAATCCTATAGGTAAGCCGAGCTCGATGGTTGCGAGGATGAGCATGATAAGGGACACAATCATATCGGCACTCGAAAGGGAGCAAATTCAGCCAGTCATCGTCGAAAAGTTCAAGGATAGTTTAGACTGATTTTAGTGTTCGGATACGCTCCCATGTGATAATGACTGATTTATATGCAGGGCTTTTCCGTGTGGAAAGTCATAA
Source organism: Peribacillus sp. FSL E2-0218 (assembly GCF_037992945.1). Lineage (NCBI taxonomy): Bacteria > Bacillati > Bacillota > Bacilli > Caryophanales > Bacillaceae > Peribacillus > Peribacillus sp. FSL E2-0218. The sequence continues at coordinate 1,767,224 of NZ_CP150304.1, forward strand.
AAAAACACTACACTACCAGAATATTTTGTTAAAGTCCGACCCTTTGGAATGTTAATGTGTTAAAATTAATGATATTCTGAGCAAGTAGAAATATATCCAATAAATAAAATAATTTTTAGAGATAGAAAAGGAGTATGGACAAATGACTGAGACACAGGGATTGCATATTGCAGTTGTGGGAGCAACTGGAGCAGTGGGACAACAAATGATTTCAACACTCGAACAACGGAATTTACCGATCAAGAAAATCATCTTTTTATCATCGGCTCGTTCCGCGGGAACCAAACTTACGTTTAAGGGCGAAGAAATCGAAGTGCAGGAAGCAAGACCTGAAAGCTTTGAAGGCATCGATATCGCTTTATTCAGTGCTGGAGGAAGCGTGTCTAAGGAATTGGCTCCAGAAGCAGTGAAGCGCGGAGCGATAGTAGTGGATAATACGAGCGCATTCCGTATGGATGAAAATGTGCCGCTTGTCGTCCCTGAAGTAAACGAAGCTGACTTAAGACAGCATAATGGAATCATTGCCAACCCAAATTGTTCAACCATTCAAATGGTCGTGGCATTAGAACCTATCCGCGAGACCTATGGATTATCAAAAATCGTGGTTTCCACCTATCAGGCCGTTTCAGGTGCTGGGGCTGCTGCAATAAATGAATTAAAAGAACAAGCACGCGACTTGCTTGATGATAAAGAAATAGAACCAAGGATTTTACCGGTCAAGGGCGACGAAAAGCATTATCAAATCGCATTCAACGTCATTCCTCAAATCGATAAATTCCAAGATAATGGGTATACGTTCGAAGAGATGAAAATGATTAATGAAACTAAGAAAATCATGCATATGAATGATCTTCCGGTAGCTGCAACATGTGTAAGGCTTCCTGTTGTTACGGGTCATTCGGAATCTGTTTATATTGAAGTGGAAAAAGAAGGAGTGACAGCTTCTCAAATCAAGGATTTGATGAAAACGGCTCCTGGAGTAGTGCTGGAGGATGAACCGGAACAACAAATCTATCCAACGCCTGCTTCTTCCGTTGGCAAAAATGACGTATTCGTCGGTCGGATTCGCAAGGACTTGGATGAGGATAAAGGCTTCCATTTATGGGTGGTTTCCGATAATCTATTAAAGGGAGCAGCCTGGAACTCCGTCCAGATTGCAGAAAGCCTTTTAAAATTAGGTTTAGTGACCGTCAAGTAATAATTCATTCTTAAACATTCGAAAAAAGTGATATCCAACAGAATAGAGAGTTTTTGTCAGCTTCCCGGAGCGGGAAGCTGGCTTATATTTGAGGTGCATATTATGAAAATCATTGTCCAGAAATACGGTGGGACATCCGTTCGTGATGAGGAAAGCCGGTCATTTGCCCGAGGGCATATAGAAAAGGCAATTCAAGAAGGCTTTAAGGTGGTGGTCGTGGTTTCAGCGATGGGGAGGAAGGGCGATCCCTATGCAACGGACACTTTGCTTTCTTTAGTGAATGGCTCGAAAGCGATACTTTCGAAACGTGAACAGGATCTCCTTATGTCAGTTGGTGAAACGATCTCCTCGGTAGTATTTACCAACATGCTGTTGGAACACGGTATTGAAGCCGTAGCATATACAGGGGCACAGGCGGGATTCTTGACGAATACCGACTATTCAAGTGCGAAAATCATGGAAATGAAATGCGACCGTCTCATGAAGGAATTGGAATTGAAGGATGTAGTCGTCGTAGCAGGATTCCAGGGTGCGGCAAAAAATGGGGATATCACCACCATCGGACGTGGTGGAAGTGATACATCAGCTGCAGCGTTAGGCGCAGCTTTGCAAGCGGAGAGGGTAGATATATTTACGGATGTGGAAGGCATCATGACGGCCGATCCACGAATTGCAGATCTTGCGCGTCCGTTATCGATCGTTTCCTATACCGAAGTTTGCAACATGGCCTATCAAGGTGCGAAGGTGATACATCCACGCGCTGTTGAAATTGCCATGCAGGCAAAAGTGCCGATCCGGATCAGATCCACATACAGCGAAGGTTTGGGGACACTTGTTACAAGTGTGAATAAAGGAAGCCAGGGCAGTGATATCCGTGAGAGGCTCGTCACAGGAATTGCCCATGTTCCGAAAATCACACAAATCAAGGTGCGTGCGAAAAAGGATCAATATAATTTACAAGCCGAGGTTTTCAAGGCAATGGCCAACGCCTCCATTTCGGTCGACTTCATCAATATATATCCGAGCGGTGTCGTATATACCGTTTCCGAGGAAATGACGGATCTCGCTCTTTCAATTTTGGCCGAGCTTGGTCACGAACCGGTCATTGAACGGAATTGCGCCAAAGTCTCTGTCGTCGGTGCAGGCATCAACGGGGTGCCTGGTGTTGCTGCGAAGATCGTAACGGCACTTTCGGAGAAGGAAATAGCCATTCTTCAATCCGCTGACAGCCATACGACGATATGGGTCTTGGTCAAGGAAGAAGATTTGATAGAAGCTGTTAATTCACTTCACTACGCATTTCAGCTGCATGAAAGTGAAATTAAATAATCCGGATTTCAATAAAAGTTTTATGAAGAGGTGTTAGATGATGATATTTGGTAGAGTATCAACCGCAATGGTCACCCCTTTCGATAGCAAGGGAAATATCGATTTGCAGAAAACGACCAAATTGGTCAATTACTTAATAAAGAATGGAACAGACTCCCTTGTACTTTCGGGGACGACGGGGGAATCTCCAACTTTATCTTCGGAGGAGAAGATCGCCTTATTGCGGCATGTCTCCAAGATTGTGGAAAAAAGAGTGCCCATCATCATGGGTACAGGTAGCAACAATACGTATGCTTCCATTGAGCTGACCAAAAAAGCAGAACAAAATGGTGCCGATGCGATCATGCTGGTGGCCCCTTATTATAGCAGGACGAATCAAGAAGGCCTTTATCAACATTTCAAAGCAATCGCAGCGAGCACGACACTGCCTGTAATGATTTATAATATCCCTGGCCGTGCTTCGGTTAACATCGAGCCGGAAACGATCATCCGCCTTTCAAAAATTGCTAATATCTTAGCGGTGAAAGAAGCTAGCGGAGATTTGAATGCAATGACCGAGATCATAGCCGGAACGGATGAGGATTTCGCGTTGTACAGCGGTGATGACGCTTTAACTCTCCCAGTCCTTGCAATAGGGGGCGTTGGGGTAGTTTCAGTTGCATCCCATGTTGCGGGCAATGAGTTACAGAAAATAGTCGAGGCATTCATCAGCGGGAATTTGAAAGAGGCAGCCAGGCTGCATCAGGAACTATTACCGCTGATCAAAGGCTTATTTGCCGCCCCAAGCCCGGCACCTGTCAAAACAGCGCTTCAGTTAAATGGAATTGATGTGGGGTCCGTCAGGCTGCCGATCGTGCCTTTGACGGAACAGGAACGACTTTCTTTAGCCTCTGTATTAAAAAAATAAATAGCCATGGAACAAGCTGATCGTTAAAGATTGGCTTGTTTTTACATAAACATGCATTGAAATGACAATTCCTAACTAAAGCAGGTTTAAGAATGGTCTTTAAGCCCGGTCAATCGAAACCACATTAGTATAGGTGATGAATAAATGATACATATCGGTACCGCTCATTTTTAAAGGGACGAATGAAAAAAAACCACGAAAAATGGTAAGTGTTGTCATGTTTTTTAAACTTCGGTTATAATGAAAGCATTGGAAATTATGAACGGGATTTTTTAAGGAGGATATTCGATTGGGTAAAGATAAACATAATGGCATAAAGGTCATTTCTCTTGGAGGACAAGGGGAACTTGGTAAAAACATGTACGTTGTTGAGGTGAATGAGGATATCTATCTGCTAGATGCAGGTTTGATGCTTCCGGAAGAAGAAATGCTGGGAATCGATGCGGTTATCCCTGATATTTCTTACTTGATCGATAATAAAGAACGTATTCAGGGAATATTCATTACCCATGGTCATGAAGACCATATGGGAGCGCTTGCATATGTTTTGAAATTTTTACCCGTTCCCGTTTATGGAACGAAGCTTACCCTTGCGCTAATTAAAACGAAATTAAAGGAAGATGGCTTTAACGGAAGGGCGACATTTACCGAGATCGATTCCGATTCTCTGTTAAGTTTCCCTCAAGCAGCCGTATCATTTTTCCGGACTAACCATAGCATCCCCGATTCTGTCGGAGTGGTAATCCACACCCGCGATGGTGCCATCGTTTATACGGGGGATTTCAAATTCGACCAAGCGGCAAGCGATCTGTATAAACCAGAGATCGGAAAAATGGCCAGTATTGGCGAAGAAGGCGTTCTATGCTTGCTATCGGATAGTACGGGTGCCGAGAGGCCGGGGTACACGCCGTCAGAAGCCATTGTGGCCAAAGACATTACTGAAGCTTTCCTTGCCGCTTCAGGCAGGATCGTCGTTGCGTGCTTCGCTTCGAACATCAACCGGATTCAACATGTTTTCAATGCAGCTGCGGCAAGTCGCAGGAAAGTGGCCGTTGTAGGGAAAAGCCTGCAGCGTGTTTATGAAACAGCATTGAATCTTGGTTATTTAAAGGCAGAAGAAGAGCTGATCATCCCTATCAATGAAATTAGCCAATATGACGATCGTGAAATCGTCGTATTATCTACAGGCCATCAAGGAGAACCGATTGCGGCGCTTCAAAAAATGGCTAAACAAACTCATAAACAGGTGACGATCAAAAAAGGTGATACCGTACTGATCAGTGCTTCACCGCTCCAGGGAGGCGAACTGATTTTATCCAAGACCGTGGATTTGCTTTATAGGGTTGGCGCTGAAGTGGTATCGTCCAATAAATATAAAGTTCACGTAACGGGACATGGAAGCCAGGAAGAACTGAAAATGATGATCAACCTGATGAATCCTAAATTCTTTATCCCGGTGCATGGTGAATATCGCCAATTATATGCTCACCAAAAAGTCGGAATCGCCGCTGGAATTAAACGGGAAAATATCGTGATTGCCGAAAAAGGTGATGTCATCGAGCTTAAAGGAAATAAAATCGGCCTAGCCGGCAAAGTCCCTTCAGGAAATATCCTGATAGATGGCAGCGGTGTAGGGGATGTCGGCAATATCGTTCTTCGTGATCGCCGCTTGTTATCCCAGGATGGCATTTTGATCGTCGTCGTAACCTTGAACCGTCAAGATAAAAGCATTGCCGCTGGTCCTGAAATCATTTCAAGGGGATTCGTTTATGTTCGTGAATCCGAAAAAATGATCGCGGAAGCGACCGAAATCGTAAGTGAAATCGTCAAAAAAAATGGATCGCGCCAACCATTCGATTGGTCTACACTGAAACAGGAAATGCGTGATGCCTTGAATCAGTTCTTCTACGAAAAAACGAAACGTCGTCCAATGATCTTGCCGATCATCATGGAATATTAAGCAATCCTCCCCTGATAATCAAGTCAGGGGTTTTTTCCGTTTGCCCAACCTCTAATATCTTCAAGAATGAAGTCGAAGACTCGAGACATAATAAAGCTATAGGTTAAAAGAGAAAGGGGTTGGCATCGTGGATAATGCACCATTACCAAATGAAAATGAAGGCCGGCAGGAAGGGAAGAATTCCACTTTAATCGAAAAGATCCAGCAGCTGGGGGCAACGAATGTCCCACAACTATCAAAGGACTCGAAAATCCATTGTTTGACGATCATTGGTCAAATTGAAGGACATATGCAGCTGCCGCCTCAAAATAAAACGACTAAATATGAGCATGTTATCCCACAAATCGTGGCGATTGAGCAAAACCCGAATATCGAGGGACTGCTTGTCATTTTGAATACTGTGGGTGGGGATGTTGAAGCGGGACTGGCGATTGCAGAGATGCTTGCTTCCCTGTCCAAGCCATCCGTTTCGATCGTACTCGGCGGAGGGCATTCCATCGGAGTTCCGATTGCCGTATCATGTGACCATTCCTATATCGCTGAAACGGCGACGATGACGATTCATCCGATTCGTCTGACAGGCCTTGTCATAGGTGTTCCGCAAACCTTTGAATACTTGGATAAGATGCAGGAAAGAGTCATCAAGTTTGTAACGAGGCACTCCAACGTAACGGAGGAAAGTTTCAAGGAATTAATGTTTGCCAAAGGTAATCTAACCCGTGATATCGGTACGAATGTAGTCGGGGCTGAGGCCGTCGAAATCGGGATGATCGATGATGTCGGGGGTGTGGGCCAGGCCATGAGGAAGCTGAATAGCTTCATGGAAGAAAGAAAACCAAAAACAGCCGGTGAAGAGGAGGGGCTCCTGCAATGACACTCTATACAATCGTCCCTGAAGTAATCATCTTTCCCCATCACCATGAAAAAACGGCGAATTTAATCGAAATGATCTATAATGGTGTGCATGTAATGGTTGAACATGATGGTCAACGGTCATTTCGAATTGATCGAATTGTGAGCACCGATCCCGCGGATTATATGAACGCAAACATCCATCCGGGGACAGTCATCAACGTGTTCGAACAGCCCAACGGCCACTGAAAACGACTAATGAAACCAATTATGGTATACTGGATTGAAATCGGCAGCCATTTGGCTGCTTTATTCAGTATCTGGGCCAATTGGATCCTTTAGTTGAAAATGTACATATAACAAGGACAGTGTCATCTTTTTTTGGTATAATTTATGAACGAACATTTGTTTTGTGAAGGGAAATCAAGATGTTATGTTGAATAGGAAAGTTAGAATAGTTTCATGAAGAATCAGGTGATATGATGGCAAAGAAGAAAAAACGAAAAAACAAAAGTACCGATAAATTAAAACTAACACTTAAATATGAATTGAGTGGCTTGACTTTAATAGGGCTGGCCGTCATTGCGATTGCCAAGCTTGGAGCGGTGGGAAATGGGACGGTTCTTTTAATTCGCTTCTTTATGGGGGAATGGTACATCCTTTTGTTGTTGGCTGCCATTGCAGCAGGCTTTTATTTGATGATTAAAAGGGAGGTTCCTTACCTGTTAAAACGGCAGTTCATCGGATTATACTTCCTTGCTGCGAGCATGCTCCTGCTCAGTCATGTGACGCTGTTCAACATGCTGGCAGATGGCGGCCCGTTCACGAAGCCAAGCGTCATTTCGAATACATGGGAATTATTCTGGATGGAAGTGACCGGGAAGGCCAGTTCGAGGGATCTGGGAGGCGGCATGATTGGAGCGATACTATTTGCGGCTTCCTACTTTTTATTTGATGAAGCGGGCTCCAAAATCATATCCTTCCTTTTTATCATCACGGGCATTGTTCTGTTGACTGGGAAAACCTTGGGTGAGACCCTTGGAAGGTTTTTCCTCGGCCTTGGGAACTTCATCGCGAATCAATGGTCGGCTTTCAGGGATGACATGAAAACGTGGAATGAGGAGAAAAAAGAAAAGAAAAAAAATCCGCAAAAAAGGAAGAAACGCGAAAAGGATCCGGTGGCAGAAACCGATCAGCCCCTTCATCAAGAAGAGGAAACACCACAGATGGCAACGGAACGGATCATCTCCAGCTTTGCTGATAAAGCCTATAGCGACAACGAAACTGAACCTCCAGTTGCTGCAGAAGCTGTACCTGAAGCTGCCGAGGAGCAGGATGATGCCGTATTACCGATGAATTTCACTGAAGTGGAAAATAAAGAATATCTGTTGCCGCCGCTTTCCTTATTATTGCAACCTAAAAAAACGGATCAGAGCGGAGAATACCAATTGATTCATGATAATGCAGCAAAACTTGAACGGACCTTCAATAGCTTTGGGGTGAAAGCAAGGGTCACGCAAGTCCATTTGGGACCAGCGGTGACCAAATATGAGGTTCATCCCGATGTTGGGGTGAAGGTAAGCAAAATCGTCAGCCTATCTGATGACTTGGCCTTAGCACTGGCTGCGAAGGACATCCGGATCGAGGCTCCGATACCAGGAAAATCTGCTATTGGGATAGAGGTTCCTAATTCCGAAGTGGCAATGGTATCCTTAAGGGAAGTCTTGGAGGCGAAAGAAGTTGACAAGCCCGATGCTAAATTGCAAATAGGCTTGGGGCGGAATATTTCGGGTGAAGCAGTGAAGGCAGAGCTCAATAAAATGCCCCATTTACTGGTTGCCGGAGCGACAGGGAGCGGTAAATCTGTTTGCATCAACGGCATTATCACGAGTATCCTGATGCGGGCTAAACCCCATGAAGTGAAAATGATGATGATCGATCCCAAAATGGTGGAGCTTAATGTCTATAATGGCATTCCCCACTTACTTGCGCCAGTTGTGACGAATCCAAAGAAAGCGGCGCAGGCCTTACAAAAGGTCGTCAGTGAAATGGAACGCCGCTATGAGCTGTTTTCACATTCAGGTACGCGTAATATTGAAGGCTATAATGATTATGTTAATCGGTATAACATAGAGGAAGATGCCAAGCAGCCGCTGCTGCCTTATATCGTGGTCATTGTCGATGAGTTGGCTGATTTAATGATGGTGGCCTCTAACGATGTAGAGGATGCCATCACACGGCTTGCACAAATGGCAAGGGCTGCTGGCATCCATTTGATCATTGCAACGCAGCGCCCTTCCGTTGATGTCATAACGGGGGTCATAAAAGCGAACATCCCATCTAGGATTGCGTTTAGTGTCTCGTCGATGACGGATTCAAGAACGATCCTGGACATGGGAGGTGCCGAAAAGCTGTTAGGCAGGGGCGATATGTTATTCCTGCCAGCGGGAGCTTCAAAACCTGTACGGGTGCAGGGAGCGTTCCTGTCCGATCATGAAGTCGAGGAAGTTGTCACATATGTCATTTCACAGCAGAAGGCCCAGTATAACGAAGAAATGATACCGGATGAAATTACTGAAACCTCAAGCGGCGAAGTGGACGACAATTTATACGACGATGCCGTAGCATTGATCATGGAAATGCAAACCGCATCGGTCTCCATGCTGCAGCGCCGATTCCGAATCGGCTACGCGCGGGCAGCGAGGCTGATCGATGAAATGGAAGCAAGGGGAATCGTCGGCCCTTATGAAGGCAGTAAGCCGCGGAATGTTTTGGTGTCAAAAGATGAACAGGATGAAGCGCATTTATCCTAAAAAAACCGGGCAGCTCAGCTGCCCGGTTTTTTAATTATTCATCGCTTCGTCCAAATGTGTAAGGCAGAAGTCGGCAATCATCGCTTCTTCATCGTCATCCAAATCGAATTCGAGCGCGCCTTCATTCCCTTTTTCAAAAATATCATATTTAATCAGTTTGCCTGCTTGTTCTTCCACTGCAAAAAGAACCCGGATATATAATCCATTTTCTGAAAAGAGCTCGTCCTCTTCCGGCACTTCGATATCCAGGAATAATTCGTAACGCTCCCCGGATAAAATGCCGAATGGATCATTTAATTTTTCGATACTGTATTCTGTTATAGTTAACATGATGTGTACATCCCTTCAAAGAAGATAACCTTATTATACAGGAAAACCGCAACTTGAGAAGAAAGCTGGCTGCGTTCAGAAGGCATTCCAAAAATTTTTTTTAATCTGATTTAGGAGAATAATCGTACAATTTTCGTTGTGTTTACTAGATTGAAAGACACAGAGGAGGGTAATTCCTCCTAAATTCTTTTCTGCGAATTAGGAAAACACTATTTATTTATATGAAAAAAAATGTTATATTATTTTCGATTAGTAGGAATGATTCAACATCAGAGGTCTGATGTCTTAAGAAATTAGCTGGGGGAAACTGTATGTCAATAAAATCAGATAGTCGACATTTATACTTGCAGGTCATTGATTACCTGAAGCAGGACATCGAAGCAGGAGTCTATCAGGAAAATGAAAAATTCCCTTCCGAATTCGATCTTGCCAAAAAACTGGGCGTGAGTAGGGCGACACTTCGAGAAGCGCTGCGGATTTTAGAAGAAGAAAACATTATCATTCGCCGCCATGGAGTTGGTACTTTTGTCAATCCAAAACCTCGTTTCACTTCAGGTATCGAGCAATTAAAAAGTGTCACTTCCATGATTGAAGAGGCAGGGATGAAACCTGGTACGATTTTCTTAAGCTTGACGGCTCAAGAACCGACGGAAGAGGATATCCGCAGGTTTTCTTGCTCACCAGATGAGCGCATCGTGATCATCGAACGTGTAAGGACAGCGAATGGAGAGCCAGTAATCTATTGTGTCGATAAAATTCCTGAGTCAATACTATCAGAAAATTTCGACCGCAACGATGAGTCTCTTTTCGATATATTGGAAAGGGATGCAAATCGTAAAATTACGTATGCCGTGGCAGAAATCGAGCCTATAGGATATCACGAGAAAGTTTCTCCTATCCTTAAATGCTCTCCAGAAGCAGCGCTACTCGTTTTGAAGCAGATGCATCTCGATGATTGGGACCAGCCGATACTGTATTCCGTTAACTACTTTAAAGCCAATATGTTCAGTTTTCATGTTCTCCGTAAACGAGTATAACCTTTACCCATTACATGCGGATGAATGCAAGCGCTTGTACTAAAATCAAAAGCATGTAAAAAAAATTAACGAGAAGTGAAAACGCAAACATGAATGACTTTTCAGAACATTCCTGCTCTACAAACTATGCATATTAGGGGGATAAAAATTGAAAAAGCGCAAATTAGGTCTAGCTCTATCACTTGTTCTTGCAGCGGGTACGCTATTGGGGGCATGTGGTAATTCAGAGAATGATGATAAAGATTCTTCAAATGGAAAAGACAAGAAAGATAACTTCACAGTATCGATGGTTACCGATATTGGCGGTATCGACGACAAATCCTTCAACCAATCTGCTTGGGAAGGTCTGCAAGCTTTTGGTAAAGATAATGGATTGGAAAAAGGAAAAGACGGCTATAATTACATCCAGTCAAAATCGGATTCAGAGTATACGACAAACCTAAATACACTAGTTAAAGAAAATTACAATATTATTTATGCGATTGGGTATGCTTTGGCTGAATCGGTTGATGAGGTGGCTACACAGCGTCCTAACTCTCAATTTGCAATCGTTGACAGCGTGGTTAAACAAGACAATGTGGCGAGCATCGTTTTTAAAGAACAACAAGGATCATTCCTAGTGGGCGTTATTGCTGGTTTACAGACGAAATCGAATAAAGTGGGCTTCATCGGCGGTGTTGATTCCGAGCTGATCAAGAAGTTTGAAGTAGGCTTCAAAGCTGGTGTCCTATCAGTGAATCCGGATGCGAAAATTACAGCACAATATGCAGGGTCGTTTGGGGACGCAGCAAAAGGTCAGCAAATGGCAAATAACATGTATTCTTCTGGAATCGATATCATTTACCAAGCAGCTGGCGGTACAGGAAACGGTGTATTCACTTCTGCTAAAGAGTTGAAGAAAAAAGATCCTAAAAAAGACATTTGGGTTATCGGGGTAGACCGTGACCAAAAAGAAGAAGGAGCATTGAAAGTTGATGGCAAGGATTATAATGTTACGTTGACTTCAATGGTAAAACGTGTGGATGTTGCAGTTCAAGATTTAGCGAAAAAGACAAAAGAGGGTAAATTCCCTGGTGGAGAAACGATTGAATACGGTCTTGAAGAAAACGGGATCATGATATCGGAATCTCAAGAAAATGTTTCTGAAGAATCATTGAAAGCGGTTAATGAATACGTCGAAAAAATTAAATCTGGCGAACAAAAAACTCCTGGTACTGAAAAAGAATTAAAGGAATTGGGATTCAAATAATTCACTCAGAAATGATAAGGAATGAGAAGGCCTGTTGAAGGCCTTCTAATCCTATTTCATATGAATGAAAAACCGAATGAAAGACTATGACAGATTTTGTAGTTTTTCATTTGGTTTTTTATGAAAAAAACCAAATGAGAACTATTAGGAATCTATCAATATCTCCTAGTTAGGTATCAGAATCCTCATTTCTATAGGAGTTGATTATACGTGGAACATGTAATTGAGATGCTTAATATCCGTAAAGAATTTCCAGGTATTGTTGCAAATGATGATATAACCCTTCAGGTGAAAAAAGGGGAAATTCACGCATTGTTAGGCGAAAATGGAGCTGGGAAATCCACGCTAATGAACGTACTGTTCGGTTTATATCAGCCAGAGCAGGGAGAAATTCGTGTGAATGAGCAGGTAGTTCAGATTACAAGTCCGAATGTTGCCAATGACCTCGGAATTGGAATGGTGCATCAGCATTTTATGCTAGTAGATCCATTTACTGTTACCGAAAATATCATTCTTGGAAAAGAACCATCGAAATATGGAAAGGTTAATGTAAAGGAAGCGAGTGAAGAGGTAAGGAAACTTTCGGAACGATACCATTTAAGTGTGGATCCAGATGCTAAAATTGCCGATATTTCCGTAGGGATGCAGCAAAGGGTGGAAATCTTGAAAACCCTGTACAGAGGTGCGGAAATTCTCATTTTCGATGAACCTACTGCTGTATTGACACCCCAGGAAATAAAAGAATTGATCACAATCATGAAAGCCCTTATCAAGGAAGGGAAGTCCATAATCCTGATCACCCATAAGTTAAAGGAAATTATGGAAGTTTGCGATCGAGTCACGGTTATTCGAAAAGGAAAGGGCATCGGGACCGTGAATGTTAAAGAAACAAATCCTGATGAACTGGCCAGTTTAATGGTTGGACGGGATGTCGTTTTTAAAACGGATAAATCTGCAGCAAATCCTCAAGAAGTGGTGCTGGAAGTGAAAAACTTGGAAGTGAAAGATTCTCGTGGCGTATCGGCGGTCCATAACCTTGACCTTTCAGTACGTGCTGGCGAAATCATCGGAATTGCGGGAGTGGATGGCAATGGACAGTCTGAACTTATCGAGGCACTGACAGGTCTGAAGAAAGTGACTAATGGAACTATATCATTGAACGGGAAACAGGTACAGAATATGAAACCCCGTAAAATCACCGAGGCTGGGGTAGGGCACATTCCTGAAGATCGTCATAAACATGGACTTGTCCTGGACTTTAGCATTGGGGAAAACATCGTTCTGCAAACATATTATCAGGAGCCTTTTTCGACAGGCGGCATTTTGCATTCCAAGAAAATCTTCGATAAGGCTCGTACGATCATTAAAGAATATGATGTTAGGACACCTGATGAGTATACGCCTGCCCGTGCACTATCAGGAGGGAATCAGCAAAAAGCGATCATCGGCCGAGAAGTGGATAGAAACCCGGATTTATTGATTGCGGCTCAGCCAACACGTGGGTTGGATGTCGGTGCCATCGAGTTCATCCACCGTCGATTGATTGAACAGCGTGACGCTGGTAAAGCGGTTCTTCTCATCTCTTTTGAACTAGATGAAATCATGAATGTCAGTGATCGAATCGCAGTCATTTATGAAGGGGAAATCGTTGCGATCGTCGATCCTAAAGAAACGACAGAACAAGAATTGGGATTATTAATGGCTGGAAGTAAGCGTCCGGAAGCAGGTGAAAAAGAACATGTCTAAATATTTCTATAAATTAACGAGTCCGTTGTTTGCTGTAATCCTAGGCTTGCTGGCTGGGGCAGTCATCATGTTGGTGAGTGGATATAATCCAGTTGAAGGGTATGGGGCAATGTTGGCCGGTATCGCTGGCGATTCCTATTATACTGGTGAAACATTACGGACGATCATACCGTATATCCTTGCTGGTTTAGCTGTTGCCTTCGCATTCAGAACAGGATTGTTCAATATTGGTGTTGAAGGGCAATTGATCGTTGGCTGGCTGGCAGCGGTTTGGGTTGGGGTCGCTTTTGATCTCCCGAAAATCATCCACTTGCCATTAGCCATACTTGCAGGAGCTGTAGCTGGATCGCTTTGGGCCTTTATTCCAGGGTATTTGAAGGCTAAATTCCGCGTGCATGAAGTAATTGTGTCCATCATGCTGAATTACACAGCTTTGTATGTAACGAATTACTTAATACAAAACGTTATTTCCGATAACCAGGATAAAACGGAAAGGATTGCTGAAACAGCATCCCTCCGCTCGCCGTTTTTTGAGAGTTTAACAGATTTCTCCCGACTTCATTGGGGAATCTTCATAGCGATCATCTGTGTGTTCATCATGTGGTTCATCTTGGAAAAGACGAAAACCGGTTTCGAGTTGAAAGCTGTTGGTTTTAATCAGCAGGCTTCCGAATATTCCGGGATGAGCGTAAACAAAAATATCATTCTATCCATGGTCATTTCAGGTGCATTCGCAGGCTTGGCTGGAGCGATGGAAGGTCTGGGGACATTTGGCTATGCAGCGATCAAGGGCGGATTTACGGGAATCGGGTTTGATGGAATTGCCGTTGCCTTATTAGGAGCCAACTCCGCAATCGGGGTTGTCCTGGCAGCTTTCTTGTTCGGTGGACTTAAAGCAGGGGCAATCAATATGCCATTACAGACCGGCATCCCAAGTGAAATTGTTGATATTGTCATTGCATTGATTATATTCTTTGTTGCATCAAGCTATTTTATCCGCTGGATTGTGCAACGCTTTAAGAAGGGGGCGAAATAAGTGGACTTTTATCAGGTGCTACAAATCATCATTCCGTCCATGATTGCTTACGCTGCCCCGCTGATTTTCACTGCGCTTGGTGGTGTGTTTTCTGAACGATCTGGTGTTATCAATATAGGGCTGGAAGGGCTAATGGTGATTGGGGCCTTCACAGGAATCGTTTTTAACTTAATGTATGCAGATGTTTTGGGAGCCTGGACACCATGGCTTTCCGTTTTAGTGGCCATGATTGCTGCGTTGGTATTTTCAGCACTTCATGCAGTCGCGTCCATAACATTCCGGGCGGATCAAACCGTAAGCGGGGTGGCTATTAACTTATTGGCAGTCGGGCTTACGTTATTTCTCGTAAAGAAGATTTATGATAAAGGACAAACGGATATCATCACCGAAACTTTCCCGAGGATCGATATTCCTCTGTTAAGTGATATCCCTTTCATTGGTCCAATTTTGTTCTCCAACGGCTACTATATTGCTTATCTGGCCATCATCGTGGCAATTTTCGTTTGGTATATCATTTTTAAAACACCATTTGGACTCCGACTCCGTTCGGTAGGGGAGCATCCGATGGCTGCTGATACGATGGGTGTAAATGTGACCAAGATCCGCTATCAAGCTGTCCTTCTATCAGGAGCCTTCGCGGGTATCGGGGGAGCCATTCATGCGACTTTGTTTGCGAATGACTTTAGCCATACTACCATCAATGGACAAGGCTTCATGGCCATTGCTGCGATGATATTCGGTAAATGGAATCCGCTTGGGGCAATGGGGGCTGCACTATTCTTTGGTCTGGCACAAAGTTTAAGCATCGTCGGTTCCAGCCTTCCGTTCATAAAAGACATACCGTCCGTGTTCTTATTGATTATGCCATATATCTTGACAATCATTGCCTTAACAGGATTCATTGGACGTGCAGATGCTCCAAAAGCATCTGGACAGCCATATATCAAGGGTAAAAGATAAATTATTTCCAACCGGTCAGTCAACATTGCTGGCCGGTTTTTCCGTAGGATACGTGCAAAAGATCAGATCATAATTGCAGAGGGCATAGTGATAACCTAAAAAAAGTAGCTGTTACTTGCATGATTTTTCCTTTCACATGTATATTTTAAGTAGATGTTTAAAAGGGTTGCTATATACAAACAATAAGCTACTAAAGGTGATTTATATATTGAGGAGGATTATTCATGTCTATCGCTTCCGATAAAATAATGGAAAAAAGCGGCTACAAACTTCATGTGGTCCGTACGGATAAATATAAAACGAATACGCTCGTCCTGAAGATGAAGGCTCCATTGACGAAAGAGAAAGTTACATATCGTGCATTGGTGCCATATGTATTACAGAGCAATACGAGTAAATATCCTACGACGCCTGAGCTTCGATCCTATCTTGATGAGTTATACGGCGCAGGCTTTTATGTGGATGTTGCTAAAAAAGGAGAATATCAAATCGTTAGTTTCACTATCGATATCGTCAATGAAAAATTCCTTAGTGATTCCACACCGCTTCTTGAAAAAGCTTTTACCTTATTATCTGAGGTGATCTTTCACCCGAAAAAGAATGGCGAAGCCTTTGATCCTAAAACGGTTTCCAACGAAATCCGTTCATTGAAACAGCGGCTTCAATCCATTTCCGATGATAAGATGCGCTATTCAGCTACAAGGCTTGTGGAGGAAATGTGCAAAACTGAACCATATGCCCTCGAAGCAAGCGGAAACCTGGAGGACTTGGAAACGATTACGCCAGAGTCCCTTTTCTCTTATTATCAAAAAATGCTGGCTGAGGATGAAATCGACTTATATGTGATCGGTGACATTGATGAATCAGAGGTGGAGGCTTTAGCTGACAAGTATGTTTCATTGAAGGATCGAGCACCGGTACGTTTGCCAAGGAACACGGGCAAGGAAGTGGAGAAGGAAAAGGAAGTCATCGAAAACTCGGATGTCAAACAAGGAAAACTGAATATCGGCTACCGGACCCATGTTGCCTATGGTGATCCGGATTATTATGCACTGCAGCTTTTCAATGGGATCTTCGGTGGTTTTTCACATTCAAAACTATTCATCAATGTTAGGGAGAAAGCCAGTTTAGCGTATTATGCAGCTTCAAGGCTCGAGAGTCATAAAGGGCTATTGATGGTGATGGCGGGCATTGAAAATGCGAACTACAAGCAAGCACTCGAAATCATTCATGCCCAAATGAATGAAATGAAGCAAGGGAATTTCTCCGATGCCGAACTGGAACAGACGAAGGCGGTCGTAAAGAATCAGCTTCTTGAAACGATTGACGTTTCTAGAGGGCTTGTTGAAATTTTATACCATAATGTGATTTCCGGACAGAATATATCATTGGACGATTGGTTTGCTAAGACGGAACGGACGACGAAGGAAGAAATCGTTGCCGTCGGTCAGAAGATTCAGCTTGATACAATTTATTTCCTAACAGAAGCGGGGGTGCAAGAGTAATGGAAAAAATAGAATTCACTCAATTGAAGGAAGAACTTTTCCATGAAAAAATGGCCAATGGGCTTGAGGTATATATCCTTCCGAAAAAAGGATTCAATAAATCATTTGCGACGTTCACGACGAACTACGGTTCAGTGGACAATCATTTCAAGCCTTTGAATGAAACCGAATTTTCTAAGGTGCCAGATGGAATTGCCCATTTCCTTGAACATAAGCTTTTTGAAAAGGAGGATGGCGATGTTTTTCAGCAATTCTCAAAGCAGGGGGCATCAGCTAATGCCTTCACTTCTTTCACCCGTACGGCCTATCTGTTTTCCAGCACGTCCGATTTCAATAAGAATTTGACGACCTTAATCGATTTTGTCCAAGATCCCTATTTTTCGGAGAAGACGGTAGAGAAGGAAAAAGGAATCATAGGACAGGAAATCAATATGTATGACGATAACTCTGACTGGCGGCTTTATTTCGGGACGATTGCCAACATGTATCATCATCATCCAGTGAAAATTGATATTGCTGGTACTGTGGCATCGATTGCCGATATTACGAAAGATATGCTTTATGAATGCTATAACACGTTTTATCATCCGAGCAACATGCTTTTGTTCGTTGTAGGGCCTGTCGATGTCGAGAGTACTATGAAGTTAATCCGCGATAATCAAACGAACAAAGGCTATAGGGAACAGCCTGAGGTGGAGCGCAAATTCGAGGATGAGCCAAACACCGTTGCCAAGAAGAAGGAAATCTTAAAGATGAATGTCCAGACTCCGAAGGTCATGCTTGGAATCAAGGCCATCAATGTTCATCAATCAGGTATACAGCTTTTGAAAAGGGAATTGGCGACCAATATTTATTTGGAAATGCTGTTTGGCAAAAGCTCGCCATTGCATGAAGAATTGTATGAGGAAGGACTGATCGATCAAAGCTTCTCTTATGACTATACACAGGAGCAGGGCTTTGGATTTGCATTGGTTGGCGGGGACAGTTCCAAGCCTGAAGAATTGACCGAGTCGATATTTACGATCCTGCAAAATTCCAAAGCCGGGACCGGTTTGAATGAAGAAAGTCTGCAAAGGACGATTAAGAAAAAAATTGGTTCTTTCCTTCGTTCGCTGAATTCACCGGAGTATATCGCTAATCAGTTTACCCGATATGCATTCAATGATATGAACTTGTTTGATGTGGTTTCGGTACTGGAAAAACTAACGATTGAAGATATCAGGAAGGTCGCCGTAGATTTAATTGCAGATGAACGGATGACAGTGTGTCAGGTACTTCCTAAATAATAGTAAAGGGGGCTGGAATGTGGGGAAACGTTTTGCCCTTATAACTGGTGCCAGTGGAGGAATCGGCAGGGAAATCGCCATTAAGCTTGCCGAAGAGAATTATTCACTTTATTTACATTATAACAGCAATGAAGAAGCAATCATGGAGTTAATAGAAGAGCTTAAGCATCATCAGGTGGAACTCATTCCGATACAAGCGGATTTATCTAAACCGGACGGATACAAGGTATTGGCGGAAAATATCTTCGCCCTTCATGCGATCGTCCTCAATAGCGGGAATAGCTATTATGGGCTCATATCTGATATGGATGACAAGGTTGTTAGTGAAATGGTCCAATTGCATGTAACCAGTCCTTTCCAATTAACGAAGGAACTGCTTCCAAAGTTGATGTATCAAGATCGGGCTGCCATTGTTGCCGTCACATCCATATGGGGGCAGACGGGGGCATCTTGTGAGGTATTATATTCGATGGTCAAAGGCGGTCAAAATGCTTTTATCAAAGCGTTAAGCAAGGAAGTCTCACTTAATGGAATCCGGGTGAATGCAATTGCCCCTGGTGCGATTTCGACATCCATGCTTGAATCTTTCAGTGCTGACGATTTGGAAATCATCAAAGGTGATATCCCGATGGGAAGGATGGGAAGCGCTAAAGAAGTCGCCGAGGCTGTTTTCTATTTACTTTCCGACAAGGCATCTTATATCACTGGACAAATCTTAGGCGTCAATGGTGGATGGTACACGTGATTTTTTTTATGCTATGTATAATTTCCTCTGTTCCTTCACAAAATATCTATGTACTATTTTGAAGGAAAGGGTGACCATTCATGTCTGTACTAGACAATTGGGATCAATGGAAAAATTTCTTAGGCGACAGATTAAATCAAGGTGAGCAACAAGGATTATCAGGAGGCGCTGTGAACAATTTGGCTTTTGAAATCGGTGATTATCTAGCTAAGCAGGTTGAGCCCCAGAATGATCAAGAAAAAGTCCTTGCTGATCTTTGGTCAGTCGCTAACGAAGAAGAAAAACATGCCATGGCAAGCGTTATGGTCAAGTTAGTCGAGAACAACGGAACAAAGTAAACATTTTAAGCCAAAGGCCCTGTTATTAATTAACAGGGCCTTTGGCTTGAGGATGACCGGTAATTATCCTCGAATATAAAAATGGATACTTTTATAGGGTTTTTCCTTTTAACTTCTCATGAAATGCTATATTATAGAAGCTAGACAATAATTATGCGTACAGACCTTGAAATTTACGATGGATAAGTTTTGCTCGGATGTTTGGGGTAAAAGCTTCTAGGCTTAAGGAGTGTTATCGTGGAGAAAAAAGAATGGTATTTTGAATATGAAATCCAAGTCAACCGTCCGGGTTTATTAGGGGATATATCATCCCTCCTGGGAATGCTGTCCATCAACATCATTACGATAAACGGTGTGGATGAAGGCAGACGCGGTTTACTTTTAAAAGCGGAAGATAGCCGTAATATAGAAAGATTCGAATCAATCCTCCATACGATGGATACGATAAAGGTCATTAAGCTTAGGGAGCCTAAATTACGTGATCGACTGGCTGTCAGGCATGGCCGTTATATCCAGCGCGATGCGGATGAGAAGAACACCTTTAGGTTCGTTCGTGATGAGCTGGGCTTGCTTGTCGATTTTCTGGCCGAGCTGTTTAAACAGGAAGGCCATAAATTAATCGGGATACGAGGCATGCCGCGTGTCGGCAAAACCGAATCGATCGTAGCCTCGAGTGTATGTGCAAACAAAAGATGGTTGTTCGTGTCGTCAACCCTTTTAAAGCAGACCATTCGCAGTCAGCTTATCGAGGATGAATATAATAATGATAATTTGTTCATTTTAGACGGAATTGTTTCCACTCGCCGTGCGAATGAGCGGCATTGGCAATTGATTCGTGAAATCATGAGACTTGATGCGGTCAAGGTCATTGAACATCCGGATGTATTTGTCCAAAATACGGAATATACTCTCGAAGACTTTGATTATATTATTGAGTTGCGAAACAATCCGGACGAGGAAATAACATATGAAGTTGTCGACCAAAAAGACCAGTTTTCGGGGTCCGATTTTGGTTCCTTTGACTTTTAAGATGGCAGGTGTTTGATTTGACTGAGTTAGGTAATCGATTAAAGGAAGCTAGGGAAGCCAAAGGCCTTAGCTTAGAAGATTTACAGGATTTAACGAAGATCCAAAAGCGTTACCTTGTTGGCATTGAAGAAGGAAATTACAGCATGATGCCTGGAAAGTTCTATGTACGGGCATTCATCAAGCAATACTGTGAAGCGGTCGGCCTTGATTCAGAAGAGATTTTTGAACAATACAAGAGTGAGGTTCCTTCCGTCTATAGCGAGGAAATACCGGAACAGCTTTCAAGGGTCCAATCCAGGAAAACGCTACCCGCAGGAGATTCCAAGGTTGTTGAAATGTTACCCAAGATATTGGCAGTCGTTTTGGTCATTGGTGCGGCCATCTTGATATATGTACTGGTATCGAGCAATATGAGTAAACCGGATGATGCCGATAAAAAGGACGACAAACAGAGTGAATCCGTGGGCTACGGCAAGAGTGAAGAGTTCGACAAGGAAGAAAAGAATGCAAGCAAGAAACAGAACGAAGAAAAACAACCCACTTCTTCCGATAAGAAGAATGAAGATGACCTTGATGCTAAAAAAGATGAAGAAAAGAAAGAGCAAAAACTCGACGTTATCAGTTCCAGCGGTAAAAATAGCACGTATGAATTGAAAGATACGGATACCTTCAAATTAAAAGTGACATCCAAGGGTTCACCATGGGTTGGCATTAAAAATGGTGAAGGCAAGTTGCTTTATCAGGGTACCATCGATAAGGACAAGAGCGAGGAAATTGATTTCACCAATGAAAAAGAAGCTGTCATCAATATAGGCAGGGCATATGAAACTGAAATTTTTGTGAATGATAAGAAGCTGGAGTATTCCATTTCACCGACTGAAGTGAATACGCAATTGGTCACGATACAATTTACGAAAGCCGAATAGTCATCTTATAGATGACTATTTTTTCTCTACATACTATTTAAGCCGGGTTTCGGCATATAAGATTGGGTTTTGAGTTAAATTATACATAAATGCACCGGATGGCGCTTCGCCATATCATTTTAAGATCTATAACGCATTGCCCGGCCCAAAGGGCTGCGTAAATTTTGGAGGTAAATGTTTTGAATCTGCCTAATAAGATTACAGTAGCAAGAATTTGCTTAATACCAGTTTTTTTAATCATCATGCTCGTCCCTTTTTCATGGGGCACGCTGACATGGGGGGAATACAGCTTGCCAGTTGCACACTTGGCTGGGGCCCTCCTCTTCATAATCGCTTCCACTACGGATTGGATCGATGGACATTTTGCAAGGAAATATAATATGATCACTGACTTAGGGAAATTTCTAGATCCTTTGGCGGATAAGCTTCTGGTTTCGGCTGCCCTGATTGTATTGGTCGATTTGGATTTGATGTACGGTCAATCCTGGATTGCCATTGTCATCATAAGCCGTGAGTTCGCCGTGACGGGATTGCGTCTTGTGCTTGCCGGCACTGGGGAAGTCGTAGCGGCGAACCAGCTTGGTAAAATTAAAACGTGGGCGCAAATTGTTGCGATTTCGGCATTGTTGCTGCATAACCTTCCCTTTGCCCTCATTTCACTTCCATTTGCCAATCTCGCCTTATGGATTGCCTTGATTTTCACGATTTGGTCAGGGTTGGATTATTTTGTAAAAAACAAACAAGTATTTGTTAATTCCAAGTAAAACGAATGGTGGTCATGAAAAGATGGATGCAGAAATCATTGCAGTAGGCTCCGAGCTTCTTTTAGGACAAATCAATAATACTAATGGGAGATTCTTATCACAGCAGTTTGCCCAAATGGGAATCAATGTTTTTTACCATACTGTGGTTGGGGATAACGATCGTCGTTTGCAGCAAGCAATAGAGATTGCAGAATCAAGGGCGAACTTGATTGTCTTTACTGGTGGACTAGGCCCTACCAAGGATGATTTAACGAAGGAAACGATTGCTCGCCATATTGGCAAGAAACTCGTTTTTAACGATGAAGCCCTGCAATCCATCGAAGCTTACTTTAAAAAACGGGAGCGGCCGATGACGGAAAATAATAAAAAGCAGGCTCTTGTTTTAGAAGGCAGTGAAGTGCTGGCAAACGATCATGGCATGGCACCGGGAATGGTTTTGTCCAAATCCGGGATTACATATATGCTCCTGCCTGGGCCACCTAGTGAAATGGAACCGATGTTTTTAAGTTATGGCTATGAATCGATCATGAATAAATTGGATAAGCATGATCGAATCGATTCGAAAGTACTTCGATTCTTTGGCATCGGTGAAGCGGAATTGGAAACGGTGATTGATGATCTACTTGTCAATCAAACGAATCCGACGATTGCACCGTTGGCATCCGAAGGCGAAGTGACATTAAGGATCACAGCGAAGGACTCGTCCAAACAAAAATGCGAAGAGCTCATTTTATCCGCAGAAAAAGAAATTATGGACAGGGTTGGGAAGTTTTACTACGGAACTGATAATACTTCGCTTATAAAGGAACTTGTAAAAGAATTGACGGTCCGCAAGCTTTCGATTGCGGCGGCGGAAAGCTTGACCGGGGGGATGTTTCAGGAACAGTTGACAACCATCCCGGGTGCCGGTAAAGTCTTCAAGGGCGGCATTGTGAGTTATACGAATGATGCGAAGTCGAGTGTCCTCGGCGTCAGCGGCGGAATCATTTCCGAGCATGGTGTGGTCAGCGGTGAGTGTGCCAAGGAAATGGCTTCCAATGTCAGGAAAATGCACGATGCGGATGTGGGCATAAGCTTCACGGGTGTTGCAGGGCCCGATGAACAAGAAGGCAAGCCTGTAGGTACCGTATTCATTGGCATTTCGTATCGTGATGGAAACACGCACTTTAAAGAGTTGAATCTATCAGGCAGCAGGGAGCAGAACCGCATCAGAAGCGTCAAGTATGGCTGTCATTACTTGCTTAATGATTTGTGAATGAGGAGGCAGGGCTTTTATAGCTCTGCTTTTATTTAGTTTGATGAGTTTGTTTCCTGTAAAAAGGGGAAAAAGAAAACAGTTAATTCCATGATTTTCAATTACTGCGGATGAAGTGGAATGAAAATGAAGTTTTAGTTAAGGTAAAACGCTTTTTTTAGAAGAATATCCGAAAAGAAAAAAACGAATGAATGTTCGACTTTTTGCTTGGCAAAATAGAAAAAAGAGTATATAGTAAAGATAGGTTTTGAGACAAGATACAAACATTTGTCTCGCAGATATTTGCTAACGTAAGAGCATCATTAATCGGACAGCCGATTATTTGAATATAGAGGAGGAAATTGAGTGAGTGATCGTCAAGCGGCTTTAGATATGGCTTTAAAACAAATTGAAAAGCAATTTGGTAAAGGTTCCATTATGAAACTTGGAGAACAGTCTGATCGAAGGATTTCAACGATTTCAAGTGGTTCATTGGCATTGGATGTAGCATTGGGAGTGGGCGGATATCCAAGGGGACGGGTCATTGAGATATACGGACCTGAAAGCTCAGGTAAAACGACTGTTGCATTACATGCGATTGCAGAAGTGCAAAAAACTGGCGGTACTGCAGCATTCATTGATGCCGAGCATGCTTTGGATCCAGCCTATTCAGAAAAACTAGGTGTGAATATCGATGAGTTACTGCTGTCACAGCCCGATACAGGTGAACAAGCCTTGGAAATCGCTGAAGCGCTAGTTCGCAGTGGAGCGGTGGACATCATTGTCATTGACTCGGTTGCAGCCCTTGTTCCTAAAGCTGAAATCGAAGGTGAAATGGGAGATTCCCATATGGGTCTGCAAGCCCGGATGATGTCCCAGGCGTTAAGGAAACTATCTGGTGCCATTAATAAATCAAATACCATTGCCATTTTCATTAACCAAGTCCGTGAAAAAATCGGGGTAATGTTCGGGAATCCGGAAACCACTCCAGGAGGCCGGGCATTGAAGTTCTACTCGACTGTACGTCTGGAAGTGCGTCGTGCGGAACAGTTAAAACAAGGCAATGAAATCGTCGGTAATAAAACCAAAATCAAAGTGGTGAAAAACAAAGTTGCGCCGCCATTCCGCCAAGCGGAAGTTGATATCATGTATGGTCAAGGTATTTCGCAGGAAGGTGAAATCATTGATATGGGTGCAGAGCTTGATATCGTCCTTAAAAGCGGTTCGTGGTATTCATACAACGAAGAGCGTGTTGGACAAGGACGGGAAAACGCGAAGATGTTCTTGAAAGAAAATCAAGATATCGCTCTGGAGATTTCTCAGAAAATCAGGGATCATTATAATCTTGATGGAGAGCATGAGCTGCCGCCAGAGGAAGCGGAAGATGAACATTTTGAATTACTTGATTAATGGTAGGAAAAGGCCTAAGCTTATTTGCTTGGGCCTTTTCTATAAATATTATGAAATGAAAAGTGCGAAATTTTCAGCGAATTCAATGGCTGGAAAACAGAATTGCCGTCTCCTTCCATGAAGAATGTAGCACTTTCCGGTGGTGAATATTTAAGAAAACTTGAATAATCATTGATACATAAGGGACAAACGCTTGACAATGAAAATTCTCAACTATACAATTAATATGTATATTTTACAATTTTTCAAACTAAAATTTTGAAAATTAAGTGCTGTATATTGAATTTATGTGCAATGTACTTGCCGACAGTTCAACATTTTATGTAAAAAGTTCATAGCAAGGGGAGGTGAAACGATGGAACCCATGACAATCATCTTCACTTTGCTTGGCCTAATCGTCGGTGCAGTTGTTGGTTATTTTATTCACAAATCAAAATTTGAGAGTAAAATAGCAGGGGCAAAGGGCTCTGCAGAACACATCCTTGAGGATGCAAAACGTGAAGCGGACGCACTTAAGAAAGAAGCCTTGTTGGAAGCAAAAGATGAAATTCATAAAATTCGTTCAGATTCTGATCGGGAATCCCGTGAAAGAAGGAATGAATTACAAAAACAAGAAAATCGGTTATTGCAAAGAGAAGAGAATCTGGACCGTAAGGATGATACGTTAGACAAACGTGAAAACCTTTTGGAGAAAAAAGAAGATTCTCTAAACCAAAGACAACAGCATATTGAAGAGATGGAAAGCAAAGTGGACGAGACGGTTCGTAAGCAGCAAACAGAGCTTGAACGTGTTTCAGGTTTAACTCGTGAAGAAGCTAAAGCAATCATTATAGACCGAATGGAAAACGAGCTGGCTCACGATGTAGCGCTTATGATTAAAGAAAGTGATACCCGTGCCAAAGAAGAAGCTGATAAAAAAGCAAAAGAAGTTCTTTCTCTTGCCATTCAGCGTTGTGCGGCTGATCATGTTGCAGAAACCACCGTTTCTGTAGTGAATCTTCCAAATGATGAAATGAAAGGACGGATAATCGGACGTGAAGGACGAAATATCCGGACGCTAGAAACGCTAACAGGTATTGACCTTATTATTGATGATACTCCTGAAGCTGTCATTTTATCTGGATTTGATCCAATTAGACGTGAAACGGCACGCTTGGCTCTTGAAAAACTTGTTCAGGACGGACGGATCCATCCGGCTCGAATTGAAGAAATGGTAGACAAAGCAAGACGTGAGGTAGATGAACATATTCGTGAAATTGGTGAACAAACAACTTTCGAGGTTGGCGTTCACGGTCTCCATCCAGACCTTATCAAAATACTGGGACGTTTGAAGTTCCGTACAAGTTACGGACAAAACGTGCTTAAGCATTCCATTGAAGTGGCCCAGCTTTCAGGGTTGCTGGCTGCTGAGCTTGGAGAGGATGAAGTCCTTGCCCGTCGTGCCGGTTTATTGCATGATATCGGGAAAGCGATCGATCATGAAGTGGAAGGCAGCCACGTTGAAATAGGCGTGGAATTGGCAACTAAGTATAAAGAGCATCCTACTGTCATTAACAGCATCGCTTCACATCATGGCGATACGGAGCCAACTTCCATTATTTCAGTGCTTGTTGCAGCCGCTGATGCTTTATCAGCTGCAAGGCCGGGCGCTAGAAGTGAAACACTTGAAAATTACATTAGAAGACTTGAAAAGCTTGAGGAGATTTCCGAATCCTACGATGGAGTGGAAAAATCATTTGCGATTCAAGCCGGGCGCGAAGTGCGGATTCTAGTGAAACCAGAGCAAATAGATGATCTTTCGGCCCATCGACTCGCACGTGATATCCGCAAACGGATTGAAGAAGAGCTCGATTACCCAGGTCATATAAAAGTCACGGTCATCCGTGAAACAAGAGCAGTCGAATACGCTAAATAAAAGTCGTTAAAGAAAAAGCGAAGAGGGGGAAACCTCTTCGCTTTTTCTTGTTTTTAACAGGTAACGGCTCCGATATTCATCCGATATTATGTTACAATACATACTTGATATTCTTATCACGAGAAATGTGAATCTAGAAAGGGTTTTACAATGAAACTGCTATTTATTGGAGATGTCGTAGGGTCTCTAGGCCGTGAAATGGTTCAAGAATACCTTCCGAAATTAAAGGAAAAGCATCGGCCGCATATTACGGTCATCAATGGGGAAAATGCGGCAAGTGGCCGTGGAATCACGGAAAAGATTTACCGAAACTTTTTAGAGTGGGGCGCACAGGCGGTGACAATGGGAAACCATACATGGGATAATCGCGATATATTCAATTTCATTGATGATGCGAAATATCTCGTCCGTCCAGCAAACTTTCCTGACGGTGCACCGGGAGAAGGAATGAAATTTTTAAAATGGAACCAGCAGGAAATTGCGGTCATCAATTTACAAGCCAGGACATTCATGCCGGATTTAGATTGTCCATTCAAAAAAGCGGAGGAGCTTGTGGCGATGGCGCAAAAAAGGACACCCATCATCTTTGTTGATTTTCATGGTGAAGCAACAAGCGAAAAGCAGGCTATGGGGTGGTTCCTTGATGGCAAAGTTACAGCCGTTGCCGGAACGCATACACACGTTCAGACTGCCGATAACCGCATATTGCCTGCGGGAACTGCTTACATATCGGATGTGGGCATGACAGGGCCGTATGATGGTGTCCTTGGCATGGAAAGAGGCGCGGTGCTCCAACGGTTCCTGACAAGCCTTCCTGTCCGTTTCGAGGTGCCTAAGGAGGGCAGGACCCTATTAAGTGCGATCCTTTTGGAAATCGATGACAAAACCGGTAAGGCAAAAAAAATAGATAGGATCCTCATTAATGAGGATCATCCCTTTTATCATTGATTGATTAAATGAGGTGGATGGACAGTCAAATGCTGTCCATCCATTTTTTCATTCCATATAAATCTTGTTGGACAATCCCGGTTTTCTTTGTCATACAAGTTTTACTTGATGAATATAGTAGCAGTGGAAAGTGTTATAACTATTGAGCCTATGATCATAATCGGCAGGGAAGACAAGGAGGACTAGGAATGGAAATATTAAAGGTTTCAGCAAAATCTAATCCTAATTCTGTAGCAGGCGCACTAGCGGGAGTGCTCAGGGAAAGAGGGGCAGCCGAAATTCAAGCTATCGGTGCAGGTGCGTTAAATCAAGCCGTCAAGGCAGTAGCAATCGCAAGAGGATTCGTCGCACCTAGTGGAGTTGACTTGATTTGTATTCCTGCCTTTACAGATATACTTATTGATGGTGAAGAGAGAACGGCTATAAAGTTAATCATTGAACCAAGATAACTTCATGAAGGGGTGTCCTGTTTGTCCATTGGCGAGCAGGCTCTTTTTTGTCTTAAAATGACGGTACGGATTATAATGGAACATGTATACATTAAATGAATGCGGACAGGAAGGGGGGATCACGTTGGCGATTTTTGATGCACATTGTGATGTGTTAATGAAGATGTTCATCGATCCGGAACTATCTTTTTTGGATAGTGACACTTTACATATAACCAAGCGGGGATTATTGGATGAAGGGGGAAAAGTCCAATGTTTTGCGATATACATCCCTGAAAAAGTCCATCCGGATATGAGATTCCAGGCTGCATTGGCCATGGTTGATATTTTTCATGAAAAGGTAGTATCTGAGCCAGAAATGAAATTCGTTAAGACGAAGTCTGACATTGAATCTCTTAAAGAAACTGAAATCGGTGCAGTGCTGACGCTGGAAGGATGCGATTGCATCGGGAATGATTTATTGAAATTGAAAACGCTCCTTCACCTTGGCGTTACCTCTGTGGGGCTAACATGGAATCACGCGAACCTGGTAGCTGATGGGGCATTGGAAACGAGGGGAGCGGGTTTAACGGATTTTGGGGCAGAGGTGGTGACCTTGTTAAATGAGAAGGCAATTTGGTGCGACGTATCTCATTTATCAGAAGCTGGATTTTGGGACACCATA
The DNA here is from genome assembly GCF_037992945.1 of Peribacillus sp. FSL E2-0218. Lineage (NCBI taxonomy): Bacteria > Bacillati > Bacillota > Bacilli > Caryophanales > Bacillaceae > Peribacillus > Peribacillus sp. FSL E2-0218. Next base: position 1,795,854 of record NZ_CP150304.1, read on the forward strand.
AAGAGAGCGGAATTTCCCATTGCCTCCCATTCCAATGCACATTCTCTTTGTTCCCATCCGCGAAATTTAAAAGACAGCCAAATAAGAGCCCTTTTACAAAAAAACGGAGTGATTGGGGTAACCTTTGTCCCGCAATTTTTATCCGATGGTGACTCTGCTTCGATAAAGGATATTGTGGGGCATATAGATCATATATGCAGTTTAGGGGGAGAGCATCAAATTGGATTGGGATCGGACTTTGATGGCATCGATCATATGGTGGAAAATCTAACCTCATATAAGGATTATCATAATTTGATCAATGAATTGAACAGGCTTTATTCCAGTGAGTTTGTCAATGGGCTTCTTTTTGGGAATTTCGCGCGTCACTTTCCTGGAAAAACGGAAAGATTTTAGAAGATGTTTAATTCATACTATATAGATATGAATAAATATTCTGAAAATATAAAAAATAGAATCAAAAAGGTTGCAATTTAATGATTTAACCGATAGAATTGAAAGCGTTTAGTACACCTTTCCTAAATTAGAACGATTTAATATACATAAACGAATGTTCTGAAGAGAGGTGCATTTAAATGCATTTATATACGAACGTTCTAAAGGAGTGTAAGACATGATCAATCAACTTTCATGGAAAGTTGGCGGACAACAAGGTGAAGGTATTGAAAGTACAGGAGAGATTTTCTGTATTGCCCTCAATCGCTTAGGATATTACTTGTATGGCTACCGTCATTTCTCATCCCGAATCAAGGGTGGACACACGAATAATAAAATTCGTGTAAGTACTACCGAAACTCGTGCTATCTCTGATGATTTAGACATCTTAGTCGCTTTTGACCAAGAAACGATTGACGTCAATTATAAAGAATTACATGAGGGTGGCATCATAATCGCGGATGCAAAATTCAAACCTGTCTGCCCAGAAGATACGAAGGCAGAATTATATATTGTTCCATTTACTGAAATTGCAGCAGAGCTAGGAACATCATTAATGAAAAACATGGTTGCCATCGGTGCGACTTGTGCAGTCCTTGGAATGGAAATTTCCGTTTTCAACGATGTTGTTGATGAAATATTCGGCCGTAAAGGCGAAGAAATCGTCAAGAAGAACATGGATGCCATTACCGCTGGCTACAAGGCAATGGAAGTCTTGCTTGGAGAAAAACTGGGTGCAATGGAGCTGGAAAAGGCAGATGGACAAAAACGATTGTTCATGATCGGTAACGATGCCATCGCATTGGGCGCAGTTGCAGGCGGTTGCCGCTTCATGGCGGCCTATCCAATTACCCCCGCTTCGGAAATCATGGAATACCTGATAAAAAAACTTCCGCAATTGGGCGGGACGGTCATCCAGACTGAAGATGAAATTGCGGCAGCTACAATGGCGATAGGGGCAAACTATGGCGGTGTTCGTGCCATCACGGCTTCAGCTGGTCCTGGACTATCCTTGAAGATGGAAGCGATTGGTTTGGCTGGCATTACCGAAACGCCGATCGTCATTGTCGATACGCAACGTGGCGGTCCATCCACTGGGCTTCCTACGAAGCAGGAGCAATCGGATTTGATGGCCATGATTTACGGCACACACGGTGAAATCCCTAAAATCGTCATGGCTCCAAGTACTGTTGAGGAAGCTTTTTATGATACGGCAGAAGCATTCAACCTCGCAGAAGAATATCAATGCCCAGTCATCGTATTATCGGACTTGCAGCTTTCTTTAGGTAAACAGACGGTTCAGCCGCTTGATTACAGTAAAGTGGAAATAAGGCGCGGGAAATTGGTGGACCATGAAATTGAAGAGTCTGAAAACAAGTCATACTTCAAGCGCTATGAAGTCACGCAAGACGGTGTTTCACCTCGAGTCGTACCTGGTATGAAAAACGGTATCCACCATGTTACGGGAGTTGAGCATGATGAAACCGGAAGACCTTCGGAGACGGCTTTGAATCGTAAGGCGCAAATGGATAAACGGATGCGTAAGCTGGATAACTTAACGAATACATTCAATACACCGGTATACAAAAAAACTCCGCATGAAGAGGCGGATTTATTAATACTTGGTTTTAATTCCACACGCGGGACGATCGACGAAGCGATCGGCCGATTAGAAACGGATGGCATGAAAGTGAACCATGCGCAAATCCGTTTGATACACCCATTCCCTGCTGATGAAGTCCTTTCTTTAGTGCAAGCGGCGAAGAAGGTAGTGGTTATCGAAAATAATGCGACCGGACAATTGGCTAATATCATCAAGATGAATGTCGGGCATGTTAATAAAATCAAAAGCATCCTAAAATATGATGGCAATCCATTCCTCCCGCATGAAATTCACACACAATGCAAGGAGATGTTCGAATATGGCAACGTTTAAAGAGTTCCGTAATGATGTAAAACCTAACTGGTGTCCTGGTTGCGGGGATTTCTCCGTTCAGGCTGCCATGCAGCGCGCGGCGGCTAATGTAGGGTTGGAACCAGAGAATTTGGCTGTCGTTTCCGGTATTGGCTGTTCAGGCCGGATATCTGGTTACATCAAGTCATATGGTTTCCACGGCATCCATGGCCGCTCACTTCCAATCGCACAAGGAGTGAAAATGGCCAACCGTGAATTGACCGTTATAGCCTCTGGCGGTGACGGAGATGGCTTTGCAATCGGGATGGGTCATACCATCCATGCGATCCGCCGTAATATCGACATTACGTATATCGTCATGGATAACCAAATCTATGGATTGACAAAAGGGCAGACTTCCCCTCGATCAGCGGCAGGGTTCAAAACGAAGTCCACGCCGGAAGGATCGATTGAGCAGGCTGTTTCACCAATGGAATTGGCATTATCCGCCGGCGCAACCTTTGTTGCCCAAAGCTTTTCCACTGACCTGAAGGACTTGACGGCAATCATTGAAGCGGGAATCAATCATAAAGGTTTCTCCTTCATCAATGTGTTCTCGCCTTGTGTAACATATAACAAAATCAATACGTATGATTGGTTTAAACAAAACTTAACGAAATTGAATACGATTGAAGGTTACGATTCTACAAATAAAGAACAGGCCATGCAGACGCTGATGAAGCATGACAGCCTTGTGACGGGGATTATCTATCAAGATTCTTCCCGACCTTCTTACCAGGAATTGGTCCCTGGATATGCTGAAGAAGCTCTGAATAAATCAGACCTGACTCTGGATCAAGCTCATTTTGATAAGCTTGTTGCAGAATTCATGTGAAAAATGAAAAGGGTTCACCCCTCAAGATGGGGTGAACCCTTTTTGTGTTCTATTGAAAAGCTGTTACAAGAGGGGATTCCTCACCCTCTCAGGTTTAGCTTACCAAAAGTTACGATTACATCCGCAGCCGAATGAGAAGAAATTGCAACGATTTCTTCTACAACAACAGTTATTATTGTTGTTGTTATTGTTGTTATTGTTATTGTGATGGTGATGATGGTGCTGCACGCGATTACAATCACGGTCATTATCGCGGTCCCGATCACGATCGTTGTCGCGTTTTTGACAACCTTTCACCGCACGACAAAAATCGTCTGCAATCCGATCGTTATCGTTATTGTTGTTGTTGTTATTATGGTGGTGATTATTGTTACATGACATATAAGTCACTCCTTGGTTTGTTTTTTTGTTGTACAAGATATCTTATTCAAGAGCGGACAAGATGCTATAGAAACATGACCCATTTAATAAAAATGTACGTATGCCCCTAAAATCCAATGAGGTTGGTACACAAGCGATTATGGTATTTTTTAGAGTAGTATTTCATACATTTACATATTAAGGATGATGAAAGAAACAGCCCTATTTCAGGGGGAATGTACATGTTGAGAGGTAAAATGAATGCAGTTGTCAAACATCACCGAGGTTATGGAGCACAACTGCAGGTTGTCGATATTCCGGTATTTCGTGAGGACGAGGTTTTGATTCGGGTAAACATGGCTTCAATCTGCGGAACGGACATCCATATATACACTTGGGATAAATGGTCACAGGGAAGAGTGAAACCGCCATATGTATTCGGACATGAATTTTCTGGGGAAGTAGTGGCAGTAGGAGCAAATGTGGCCAATGTATCAGTTGGTGATTCTGTTTCTGCAGAAACACATATTGTTTGCGGTAGATGCCGGCAATGTTTAACGGGGCAGTTTCATATTTGTAAACATACAAGCATAATCGGTGTCGATACACATGGATGCTTTTCGGAGTATGTGGCGCTGCCGGCCAAGAACCTATGGAAAAATCCAATCGATATGCCCACCGATATTGCTACCATCCAAGAACCGATGGGGAATGCGGTCCATTCCGTGCTTGCTGGCGATGTACTTGGCAAAACGGTAGCCATCATTGGTTGTGGACCGATTGGGCTGATGGCAGTGGCCGTGGCAAAGGCCGCGGGAGCTGACAAAGTGATCGCTCTTGATATAAATGAATATCGCCTTCAGCTTGCAAAAAAGATGGGAGCTACACACCTCATTCAATCGAACAAGGATGACCCTTTGGAGATCATCCAACGGCTTACAAATACGGACGGGGTGGATGTGGTTTGTGAAATGAGCGGCAATCCAGCAGCAATCGATCAAGGGTTTAAGATGGTGACAAATGGTGGAAGGGTATCCATCCTAAGTTTGCCAGCGCAGCCTGTCATGCTCAATATAACCGAGGATATTGTCTTCAAGGGCCTTACTGTCCAAGGAATCACCGGCAGGAAAATGTTCTCAACCTGGCAGCAGGTGTCAAGTTTGCTAGGAAGCGGGAAAGTGGATGTAAAACCGATGATTACGCACCGCTTCTCATTAAGCGACTTTGAAAAGGGCTTTGATTTGATGATAAAAGGTCAATGTGGCAAGGTACTCCTGATTCCCTAAAGAGATAAAAGAATTCATATAGAAACGGCACAAGCTCGCGAGTAAAAGGCCTAAATTGGCGAGTAAAGCGGCCATACTCGCGAGTAAAAGGCCCAAATTGGTGAGTTAAAGCCCAAACTCACGAGAAAAGCTTCAGAAGCGAGAGTAAAAGGGATAAATTCGAGGAATGGCGTTTTCCGCTATTTTCAAAATGTTAAGGCTTCCTCCTTTGTGTTCTTAAATTACCTTAAATGTTACATATTACTTACAATTGCGGATGACATGACAGAATGATTGTTTCTTGTTCTTAAAAGCTTTATACTAAGTTAATGTGGGTATATCACACTTAAAAAACGTACCATGACTGGTAATTTCAAAAATGAAAGCTGCATAAAAGCGTTTGTAGCAAGATAGGTGTTGTAATAGTTGGTGATAGAAATAAACTAACTATTTTGAAAGGAGAATAACCATGAACGAGAAACAACGATTAGAATCACAGCAAGTGAATGCTGAAAATCCAGCGGACAAAAAATCCGATAAGGATTATAGCAAATACTTTCAAGCGGTTTATATTCCGCCTTCTTTAAAAGATGCGAAAAAGCGCGGGAAAGAAGAAGTAGAATATCATGATGATTTTGCCATTCCAGAAGCATTCCGCGGAATGGGAGAAGGCAAAAAATTCTATATTCGTACATATGGCTGCCAAATGAACGAACATGATACGGAAGTTATGGCGGGCATTTTTACGGCACTTGGCTATCAGTCGACAAACACGGTCGATGATGCTAATGTCATTTTACTTAACACATGTGCGATCAGGGAAGGCGCAGAGAATAAAGTATTTGGTGAATTGGGACATCTGAAATCATTGAAGTTGGAAAAGCCGGACTTATTGCTTGGTGTATGCGGCTGTATGTCCCAGGAAGAATCAGTCGTCAAGCGGATTCTGGAGAAGCACCACTTTGTGGATATGATTTTCGGAACGCATAATATCCACCGTCTGCCGCAAATCCTTAATGAAGCTTATCTTTCCAAGGAAATGGTCATTGAGGTTTGGTCCAAAGAAGGCGATGTAATTGAAAACCTTCCAAAGATACGAAAAGGTAAAACGAAGGCATGGGTCAATATCATGTATGGCTGTGACAAGTTTTGTACATATTGCATCGTGCCTTATACAAGAGGGAAAGAAAGAAGCCGCAGACCGGAAGATATCATCCAGGAAGTACGTCATCTTGCCGCTCAGGGCTACAAAGAAATTACGTTACTCGGACAGAATGTCAATGCATATGGGAAAGATTTTACCGATATTGAATATCGTTTTGGTGATTTGATGGATGAGATCCGCAAAATCGACATTCCGCGAATTCGTTTCACGACGAGTCATCCCCGTGACTTTGATGATCACTTGATTGAAGTTCTCGCTAAAGGCGGCAATCTTGTCGATCATATTCACCTTCCTGTTCAATCGGGAAGTACCGACACACTAAAAATCATGGCGCGCAAATATACACGGGAACAGTATTTGGAGCTAGTAAAGAAGATTAAGGAAGCCATTCCGAGTGCATCATTAACGACTGATATCATTGTAGGCTATCCGAATGAAACGGAAGAGCACTTTGAAGAAACGATGTCTTTATACCGTGAAGTCGGGTTTGATGCAGCATATACGTACATTTATTCGCCACGTGAAGGGACACCGGCTGCTAAGATGCAGGATAACGTGCCTATGGAAGTGAAAAAGGAGCGTCTGCAGCGCTTGAATGCCCTCGTTAATGACACGTGCGCCTTGAAAATGAAAGAGTATGACGGGCAAGTTGTTGAAGTGCTAGTAGAGGGTGAAAGCAAGAAGAATGCGGAAGTATTAGCAGGTTATACAACGAAAAATAAGCTCGTGAACTTCAAAGGACCAAAATCTGCCATCGGTCAAATCGTGAAAGTAAAAATCACTGGAACGAAAACATGGTCACTAAACGGAGATATGGTTGAAGAAGCAGCGGCAATCGAGGTGGAGTAAGATGACGAAATATACTAAAGATGACATTCTGACAAAAGCGGCCGAGCTTGCAGAAATGATTGCCAGCACGGAAGAAGTCGATTTCTTTAAACGGGCAGAAGCTCACATCAATGAAAATCAAAAAATCCGCGAGATGATTGCCAGTATTAAAAGTTTGCAAAAACAGGCGGTCAATTTCCAGCATTATGGCAAGGATAAGGCGTATAACCAAGTTCAGGCCAAAATTGATGCACTGGAAAAACAATTGGATGAGCTTCCTATCGTCCAGCAATTCAAACAATCTCAAGTTGACGTGAATGATCTATTGCAAATGGTTTCGTCACAAGTATCGAATAAGGTAACGGACCTAATCATTGAAGCTACTGAAGGCGACATCCTTCGCGGCGAAACAGGTTCACACGTACAAGCTGGCGGCGGAAGCTGTTCATGAATATAAAAAAGCCCTTCTGATAAATAGAAGGGCTTTTTTAACACCCGGAAATCCTTATACAGCGCCCATTCGTGACACATATCCCAAAACATGCGCATAAAATAACCTAGGTTTAAAACATTACAGCAGTTTTCAAACAAAAAAAATTCTACGCACACTAGACTTTTACCACGCATAGGATGAATGGAAACTGTATGAGGAGGGTTCGCTAGCATGTCACAATATAGAGAGATAATTACTAAAGCGGTGGTGGCAAAGGGACGTAAATTCACAAAGTCCTCTCACACCATTTGCCCGGCTCATCATCCTTCTAGCATTCTAGGTTGTTGGATCATCAACCATAAATACGATGCCAAGAAAGTCGGCAAAAAGGTAGAAATTCACGGCAGCTACGAAATCAACGTTTGGTATTCCTATAACCATAATTCAAAAACGGAAGTTGTCACTGAAAAGGTGCAATATACCGACGTGATTTCGCTGAAATACCGTGATCCCGATTGTCTTGATGACCATGAAATCGTTGCAAAAGCTGTCCAACAGCCGAATTGCTTAGAAGCTTGCATCTCGCCATGCGGACAAAAAATCATTGTCCACGTGGAAAGGGAATTCTTTGTGGAGGTCGTCGGCGAAACGAAAATTTGTGTCGCCGTTAGTCCAGATGGCCGCTGTGAAGATGACTGGGGCTGTGATTTCGATGATGAGGAATTCGAAGATTTAGATCCGGATTTCCTAGATGAATTCGAAGACGAATAAAATATAGAAAGTAACTACCGGATGACACATTTTCATCCGGTTTTATTTATTGTGGATCGGGACGAGTCCATCCCAGAGTTGGCCGACATGCCCCGTTATTTTCACTGCTGATCGAGTTTCCATGCAATTTTGAATACAGGCAAGATTGCTTCCTCGTATGTTATAATGAAGGATATGACTGAGAAAATAGATTATAGTTTGGAAAGGTTTTGAAGGAATGGCTGGATATACTCCGATGATACAGCAATATTTAAAAATTAAGGCAGAGTATCAAGATGCCTTTTTATTTTTTCGTTTAGGCGATTTTTATGAGATGTTTTTTGATGATGCATTGAATGCCTCCCAGGAGCTTGAAATCACATTGACGAGCCGGGAAGGCGGAAGTGAAGACCGAATTCCGATGTGCGGCATTCCCTATCACTCGGCTGCTAACTATATTGATATCTTGATAGAAAAAGGATTCAAAGTAGCTATATGTGAACAGACGGAAGATCCAAAACAAGCAAAAGGTGTAGTCCGCAGGGAAGTGGTCCAGCTGATTACACCGGGAACGAAAATGGATAGTAAAGGCCTTCGTGAAAAGGAAAATAACTATATTGCCACCATCACATCTTTTCCTGATGGTCTCTTCGGATTTGGATACAATGATCTTTCGACAGGGGAAAATAAGGTCACTTTGATTGAGAGTTTCGACGAAGTTCTCAATGAATTCGCGATACTTGGTGCGAGCGAAGTGGTCATTGCAGATGATTTCAATGAAGAATGGAAAAAAAAGCTGCAAGAACGGGGAGCCGCGGCCCTATCGATCGAGAATAACCTGATCGAAAGCGAGTCATTCCTTTCCTTGTTGCAGCAATTGAAAGACCCAAAACAAGCTGCAACCACCTCCCGTTTGTTGAATTACTTATACCGTACACAAAAGCGCAGCCTGGATCATTTACAGCCAGTGCTGGCTTATGAGACGTCACAATATATGAAAATCGATTATTATAGTAAACGGAATTTGGAATTGACTGAAACCATCCGTTCCAAAGGAAAGAAAGGTTCATTATTATGGCTGCTTGATGAGACGAAAACGGCGATGGGCGGAAGGCTGCTGAAACAATGGATTGACAGGCCGCTCATTAATAAAAAACAGATCGAGCGGAGGCAGAGTCTTGTTGAAACCTTGAAAAATCAATACTTCGAACGGCAGGATTTACGTGAACGACTGAAGGAAGTCTACGACCTGGAGCGGCTTGCCGGAAGGGTCGCCTTTGGTAATGTAAATGCAAGGGACCTGATTCAGTTGAAACGCTCTTTGCAGCAGGTTCCAATCATCCGTGAAATTGTCAAGTCGATGGCCACCAATCAGGACATATCGATTCTTGCCGGGAAATTGGATCCGTGTGAAGAAGTGACGGATCTGCTGGAAACTGCGTTGGTTGAAAATCCCCCGTTGTCCGTCAAGGAAGGGAATATCATCCAGGACGGTTTCCATGAGGAGCTGGATACATACAGGGATGCCAGCCGAAACGGAAAAACGTGGATTGCCCAGCTGGAACGCCAAGAGCGCGAACGCACTGGAATCAAATCATTGAAGATCGGTTATAATCGTGTGTTTGGCTATTATATTGAAGTCACACGGGCCAATTTGCATTTGCTTGAAGAAGGGCGCTATGAACGGAAGCAAACGTTAACGAATGCTGAACGCTATATTACCCCTGAATTAAAAGAAAAGGAAGCTTTGATTTTACAAGCAGAAGAAAAGAGCATTGGTCTGGAATATGACTTATTCCTCAATTTGCGTGAAGAGGTCAAAAGCTATATCCCCCGTTTACAGGAGTTAGCCAAAGGCGTCAGTGAACTGGATGTCCTTCAATGCTTTGCGACGATCAGTGAAGAACGTCATTACGTGAAGCCTGTCTTTTCGGATAGCCGGAGAATCGTTTTGAAGGAAGGACGTCATCCGGTAGTGGAGAAAGTGCTCCAATCACAGGAGTATGTCCCCAATGATTGCATGATGGATGGTGAGCGGGAGCTGCTTCTGATAACAGGGCCGAATATGTCGGGGAAAAGCACATATATGCGTCAGGTTGCGCTGACATCGATTTTGGCGCAGATCGGCTGCTTCGTGTCGGCAAGCATAGCCGAATTGCCTATTTTTGATAAAGTGTTTACCCGGATCGGCGCGGCAGATGATTTGATTTCAGGTCAGAGTACATTCATGGTCGAGATGCTTGAAGCGAGAAATGCGATCATGAATGCAACCGAAAATAGCTTGATATTATTTGATGAAATCGGGCGGGGTACATCCACTTATGATGGTATGGCACTTGCTCAGGCCATCATTGAATATATACATGAAGAAATCGGGGCAAAGACCCTTTTTTCAACGCATTATCACGAATTGACGATCCTGGCATCGGAATTGCCTAAGTTAAGTAATATCCATGTCAGTGCTATTGAGCAGAACGGAAACGTCGTTTTCCTTCATAAAATCAAAGAAGGGCCAGCGGATAAAAGCTACGGAATCCATGTTGCCAAGCTTGCTGATTTACCGAAGCCGTTAATTGAGCGGGCGGCAGCCATATTAGCACATTTGGAGAAGGGAAATGGACAAGTAAAGGCCATGCCTGAACAGCCGGTTGAACGGGTAAAAGCTCCTATTGCCGAAGTGGTTCCGGAATCTGCCGATGAGGCACAGCTTTCCTTCTTCGGTGAAGAGGCTCCTAGAGGAAAAGCGACCTCCTCACCTAAGGAAAAAAAGGTGCTGGATGATATCAAATCTCTTGATATTCTTGAAATGACGCCGCTGGAGGCGATGAATATCCTTTATAAATTGCAGAAGAAACTTAAATGAAATAAAGCGAGGCGATAGAAATGGGAAAAATCATACAGCTGGACGAGTCTTTATCGAATAAAATCGCAGCCGGCGAAGTTGTAGAACGCCCTGCCTCAGTCGTAAAGGAACTGGTTGAAAACGCCATAGATGCAAACAGTACCATCATTGAAATTGAATTGGTCGAGGCGGGACTTGGCTCGATTCGGATTGTGGATAACGGCGATGGGATCTTGGCTGATGATGTAGAGGCAGCATTCAAACGTCACGCCACAAGTAAAATAAAGGATGAAAATGACTTGTTCCGAATTCGAACGCTAGGTTTCCGCGGGGAAGCGATGCCAAGTATCGCTTCCGTTTCCCGCTTCGAAATGAAAACGAGCACAGGCGATGGGGCAGGTACGCGCATCCTTCTCGAAGGCGGCTTGGTCAGTGAACTGGAAGCTTCGTCGAGCCGTAAAGGAACGGATATCCTCGTTTCCGATCTATTTTACAATACACCTGCAAGATTGAAATATATGAAAACCATTCATACAGAGCTTGGAAATATCACCGATGTCGCCAATAGGCTCGCCCTTTCGCACCCGGATGTTTCGATACGGCTATCACACAATGAAAAGCGTATCCTGCATACGAATGGTAACGGTGATGTCAGGCAGGTGCTGGCGGCCATCTATGGTACGAATATTGCCAAAAAGATGATCCCTGTTCAAGCAAGCTCCCTGGATTTCACGATATCTGGCTATATCGTGATGCCTGAGATCACCCGGGCTTCAAGGAATTATATTTCAACTATGATCAACGGCCGTTTCATCAAAAACTATGCACTTGTGAAGGCCATCCTCGATGGATATCATACGCTTCTGCCGATTGGCCGCTTTCCGATTGCCTTGCTGAATATTGAAATGGATCCGATCCTTGTCGACGTCAACGTCCATCCATCAAAAATGGAGGTAAGGCTGAGCAAGGAACAGGAACTGTACAGTTTAGTATCGGAAACGATCAAATCTGCGTTTAAGAAGCTATCCCTCATTCCAAGCGGGTATGCACCGCCTGCCCCTAAGCCGGAACAGGCAAAGAGTGAGCAAACAACGCTGGATTTGGACCATGTCGTGGAGAGCGGCAAGCGTGTCCTTGAAGAAGCGAAGAAAGAAGCGTCACTTTTGAAGGATACATTGATCCGTGAAAAGCAGGAACAAAAGAATCATGAGGCTTTCATATCGGATTTCAATCTAGAACCAATCAAGGAATTGATCTACAGCAATGAGGAACAGCAGCAAATGGCCGACGTCTATATCCCGGTATTGCCAGAGGGAGAAAGCAAACCATATTACGAATCGGCTGAAAAGTATACCACCTACACAGTCGAGCAAGAGGAAGAAGTCGAAGAGGATGAATCGGCAAGCCGGGTCCCGCCGATGTATCCAATCGGGCAGATGCATGGAACATATATTTTCGCCCAAAATGAAAATGGCTTATATATCATCGATCAACATGCCGCCCAGGAACGGATCAAATACGAATATTTTAAAGAAAAAGTCGGACAGGTCGAAAATGAGCTACAAGATATGCTTGTCCCGATCACGCTTGAATTTTCGACAGACCAATGCATCAGGATAAATGAATATCAGCATGAGCTGGAAAAAGTCGGCGTCTACTTAGAGGAGTTTGGCTACAACGCCTATATTGTCCGGTCACATCCGCAATGGTTCCCAAAAGGGATTGAACAGGAAATCCTGGAAGAAATGATCGAACAATTACTGTCGATGAAAAAGGTGGACATCAAGAAACTGCGCGAAGAAGCAGCCATCATGATGAGCTGCAAAGCCTCCATCAAGGCAAACCGCCATCTGCGCAATGACGAAATACAAGCACTGCTCGATGAACTAAGAAGGACGACCGACCCCTTCACATGCCCGCACGGAAGGCCCATCATCATCTCCTATTCCATTTACGAAATGGAGAAAATGTTCAAACGGGTCATGTAAGTAAAAGCAATGGAAAACCGTTATGTAATGGGGTTTTCCATTGCTTTTTTTCGTTAAATGACCACATTCATAGGTCCATGCCAAGGCCACTAACAGTTTTGGGGGGCCGATATTTTCCTAATGCGGGCGGAGGTACTGGATACGAAGATTATAGGTAATGGAAAAAACCTAATTTATATTTTTAAAAAGATACTGTTTATGACTCACAATTATCTCTTGTAAGATTATGTTTTGAATCATCCCTATTAAACACTCTTTTAATTACTTCAGCCCAAAAAAAGTCGACCCCTAAAGATTTAGGAATCGACTTTATAGATTATAAAATTCATTCTGGATTTTTATGGTGATGGGCGATTAATCTAAGTAGCCTAAATTTGAAAGGGCTTCTAAATAATCATGAAAATCTCTATTTTCTAGGTTGCAATCTTCTTTTTCGATTCCCATTAATACGACTTATCTATGGAATAATCTCTCACTATTCCCAACTGTTTTGAAATCTTTAATGTAAACATCACTGTCTATTCCTAAAAATATCACTAAATATTCTCCTTCTTGAATAAGAGTATATTCGATTTCTTCTTTTGTAGTTTCAGAAGAATCAAGAGTATATTGTTTGTTTAACTCTTTTAAACTTATAAATTCATTTTTTTCTTGAACTGTAAATAAGTTGTGTAGAATTTCAACACTATCAATGATATAACACTTATTATATAAATCAAATTCCTTTGGATCAACTAGAAAACGCATCTGTTTTTTATCTAGTGATTTAGAAAGATATTCATTTATTAGAACATCTTCTACATCAGATAATAAAAATTTATTAGGTATCGAACGTTTAAGATATTTTTTGTATAGTTCTTCAATTCTTACATCCATGAATTATATCATCCTTTTAATCTTTTAATAATAAAATGAATGCCCACCATTACGATTATATAGGTGGAAGTGGTGATAATAACCTTCTGCAGAAGATTTACCTTTGTCTCAGTATACGAAACAGACCAAACATTGTTATTTTTTTTATCTGAAGATTTTAGTCGAGAAACTGCTTGTGTTTTTGATAATGAATTTCCAATATATAAATCGCCCTTAGTCAGCATAGCCATATAGTGTTTATGTTTATTCTTTTTAAGTTTACTTGATACCTCTTTTACAGCGGTATAAGTTACACCAGCAATAACAACAGCCAATCCAGCAGAAATCAGGTGAGCAATTAAGGCTTCCCCTAATACTACACATAGAGGAATAAACCACACAAGTGAGGCTTTAAATTCATTTGAGTTAACATTATAAGCCTCTCCAGTCTCTGCATCAATAAATGTTGCTATGAATTCTTTATCTGTAGCTTTTTCAACTATGACATTATACGTTTTTTTTAGAATCTCTCCAGTTTCATTTGGTTCATTTGAAACAATAGTAAATGGTGCTTTTATCTTTTGCGATTTATCTTTTTTACACCAGAATGGCTTATTAGGATTTTATCTCGGAGTGTGATATGAAAAGTGTTTCTCATTACTGTTCTCCGCTCATAATGAGATTGAATAGTTTCATCAAGCGACCTTTGAGAAATCAGCATGAGGATGATTTCAATAAGTGAAGTATTTGGATCAAACTGGATATCCTTTCACTTATACCACTACTTTTTCATGGGTATATTTATGTAAGGCAAGCAAAAATATAATAGTAAGGGAGAAATCATTATTAAAAAAAGTCGTGTTGTTTGGATATGGACATGGTAAATTTATATTACAAGAAATCAGGAAAAACCAATGAGGTAAATTTAGATATGAATATATTACAATCCCATACAGCATTAAATAGAGAAGAATGGGCTAAATTACGTAACAAAACACCGTTGTTGTTATCAAAAAATGAATTGGAGAATGTTAAAGGAACAAATGATATAATTTCTCTTCAAGAAGTGGAGGAGATTTACCTACCCTTATCACGTTTAATTAATCTAAAAGTGGAAGCATCTAGACAATGGAAGGGGGTAACCTGCTCATTTTTAGATAAAAAACCTAAAAAAGTCCCTTTTGTTATTGGTGTTGCAGGAAGTGTTGCAGTTGGGAAAAGCACCACTGCTAGAGTGTTGAGAACCCTTTTATCAAGGTGGGAAAGCCATAAAAAAGTGGATCTGGTTACAACAGACGGTTTCTTATACTCTACGGATACTTTAGAAAAAAAGGGACTGATGAGTAGAAAAGGTTTTCCAGAAAGCTATGACACCCAAAAATTAATTGATTTCATGGTTAGAGTGAAATCCGGAGTAGATTAAGTGGAAGCACCAGTATACTCTCATCTAACATATGACATAGTGCCCGACAAAGCTGAAATTATAAGAAATCCAGATATCCTTATTGTAGAGGGAATTAATGTTCTTCAAGTTAAAAATTCCAATCCTTTATTTGTAAGTGACTTTTTTGACTTTTCAATCTATCTTGACGCCGAAGAAAGTGATATAAAGCAATGGTATATCGAAAGGTTCTTTCTCCTTCAAAAGACAGCATTCGAGGATAAACAATCCTATTTTCATCGGTATAAAGATTTTTCTCAGAAAGAAGCAATGGAAAAAGCTACTGAAATTTGGGCAGACATTAATGCTAAAAATTTAAAAGAAAATATACTGCCTACGATGAGAAGGGCTGATTTAATACTTAGAAAAAATCACGATCATGAAATTGAAAAAGTATATTTAAAGAAGTTCTAGCTGCCATTTGGCAGCTTTTTATGGTTTTTTTCAAATCCCGATTGGAGGTTGGTTTATCCTAAGCATATTCAATCCTATATTATTCAACCCTGTGACAGATTAGGCTTATGCTGTTCAAAAAAAGCAAAAACCAACTTGTATTTTACCAGCTTCGTCAGCTACATTTGGGTTGCTTTCATGACGAATGTTACGTCAAAAAGTAATTAAAAAGCATTATCTACGTACACTGCCGGGGGGAGGGTATAATAGTAGGAGATAACAAAAATATCAAACAGTGGAAGGGAAAGAAATTAATGAAATACGAGTGGAGAAAAAAAGAGAAGGAATTATATATTCCAAAGAGAAAGCCTGAACTTGTCACAATTCCGGAGCAATATTTTTTCTCGATAGGGGGAAAAGGAAATCCAAATGAGCAGGAATTTGCTGAAAAGATAGGTGTTCTTTATTCATTAGCTTATGCGGTGAGAATGATACCGAAGCAGGGGGAAACTCCCGATGGGTATTTCGAATATACTGTATATCCATTAGAAGGTGTATGGAATCTAACAGAAGCGGGCAGGAAATTAAATACATTGGATAAGGAAGAATTATTATATACGATCATGATTAGACAGCCGGACTTTGTAACAAAAGAAGTAGCAGAGAGAGCGTTTGAACATGTAGAAAAAAAGAAACCTCATCCCTTTCTAAATGAAGCGAAGTTCGGTACATATGAAGATGGTTTAACTGTCCAGATGCTTCATGTCGGTCCATATGATGACGAACCCCAAAGTTTCCAACTCATGAAAGAATTCACCGAAAATAATAATCTGGAACGAATTTCATTACAACATAGAGAAATATATCTTTCTGATTTCAGGAAAGTTGAACCTGCAAAATTAAAGACTGTGTTGCGTTATAAGGTTAAGGCGATTGAATGTTTTGTTAACTACCCACATGTCATTGCTATCGAATTTATCGATGGAGGCGTGAGCTCTGAGTACCGGATATGTTATGTTTATAGACTGCAATCAAGGAGGCCAGATAAAATGGGTCTTTTTTTATTTGTTTAGATACACATTTTAAATCAGTCCCAAAATTATAAAAGAATAAAACTATTTTAATATTCCGTTTGTTTCAATTTATGTTAATGTATTGGATTGCATCTCTGTGATAAAACACTTACATTTCCTTTTATCTATGTATAATTACCTGAATATATTGAATTGACTTTAAATTAATATAATTCAGTGATATTATTTTATTAGAATATTCAAACTATTAATTCGAAGGTGAGGCACTCAAATGTCACAGATGTTGGCTTTAGTTATTGTTATTTTGATTTTATTTGCAGGAGACATAGTGGCTGTTCGAACCAAAGCCTGGGTACCTTCCGTTTTTATTTCCGCGATCCTATTTCTGGCTGGCTATTGGACATTCTTCCCGAAAGACATCGTTTCAATCGCAGGTATTCCGCCTGTAGTGGCAACCATGATGATGTACCTTTTGATCACGAATATGGGAACATTGCTTTCGATACGGGAATTGATGAATCAATGGAAAACGATTGTCATCTCCCTATCTGGCATTCTTGGTATTGTAGCGCTACTATTCGGAATCGGCGTATTAATCTTTGATTTGCAAACGGTGCTTGTCGCGATACCTCCTTTAGTCGGCGGCATGGTATCTTCAATAATCATGTCGGAAGGAGCTGCAGATGCAGGTCTGACGAGTTTGTCCGTCTTTGCCATCGTTATTTATGTGATGCAAGGTTTCGCTGGCTATCCTTTGACATCCATTTTTTTAAAGAAAGAAGGCAAGAAGCTTCTTGGGCAATATCGAACTGGACAATTAACGGTAAAAAAGAGTGATTCGGCATCTGAAGCTGGAGGCATGGCGGAACTTAAGCTGTTTAAAAAACTTCCCGATAAATATAATACGGAATATTTTAAATTTTTCAGGCTCGCGGTTGTTGCTTTTCTAGCTTACCTTGTTTCAACTGGTTTGGCACCGATCATATCCATCAATGCCTTTGTTCTTTGCTTGCTTTTTGGAGTCATTGCAAAAAGTATCGGTTTCCTGGAAAGACAGGCTTTGCAAAAAGCGAATGGGTTTGGTTTTGCCATCATGGCCCTTATGCTTTTCGTTTTTGACGGATTGAAAAGTGCAACGCCAAGCATGATGATGGAGATCCTTTATCCACTTGTTGTTTGCATTATCTTAGCGGTGATTGGAATGTATATATTCTCATTCATTGCAGGTACGTTACTAAAAGTCAGTAAAGAAATGGCCTTTGCTGTATCTT
Organism: Peribacillus sp. FSL E2-0218; assembly: GCF_037992945.1. Classification (NCBI taxonomy): domain Bacteria; kingdom Bacillati; phylum Bacillota; class Bacilli; order Caryophanales; family Bacillaceae; genus Peribacillus; species Peribacillus sp. FSL E2-0218. The sequence goes on from NZ_CP150304.1 coordinate 1,813,703, forward strand.
TAACGGCCTTATATGGATTTCCAGCTGATTACATTATCACCAATGAAGTGGTCAATTCATTGACAAAAGATGAAAAAGAAAAAGAAGCATTGCTAAGCCATATGCTGCCGCCGATGCTAGTCGGCGGATTCATATCGGTTACTATTGTATCGGTCATTCTAGCAGGAATATTCGTGCAATTTTTGTAAGCAGAGGAGGAATTCTAGGTGAGTCTTGATGAACGTATAGAAAAGCAAATAAATGAGTTGAGCAAATTCACAGCAACACCAGGAAAAGGGACTACCCGGCTTACTTATAGCAAGGAAGACTTACTTACCCGAAATTATATGAAAGATAAAATGCAGGAGTATGGACTAACGGTTCGGGAAGATGGCTTGGGGAATATTTTTGGAAAGCTTGAGGGTACCGTAAAAGATGCTCCGAGCGTTCTGATCGGTTCACATTTTGATTCCGTCCCAAATGGCGGTGCATATGATGGGCCAGCGGGCGTAATTGTCGCTCTTGAAGTGGCAGCCCTTTTTGCCAAGAATCAATTGATACCTAAATATCCGTTGGAAATCGTTGCGCTCATTGAAGAAGAAGGGTCTCGTTTTGGCGGGGGGCTAATGGGGTCGAGAGGCATGGTTGGCTCCCTTAGTGAGGACGATTTTAAAAGATTGAAGGACAAAGATGGCATCACAACCTTAGAAGCGATGGCGGAGATCGGACTGGATGGTTCGCTTCCAAAGAAGAGAGAGCCGATGACCATTAAGTCATTTCTTGAATTGCATATAGAACAAGGGCCCATTCTTGAAGAAAAGGATATCCCCATTGGGGTTGTAGAAGCTATCGTTGGTTTAACGCAACTGGAAGTAACGATAGAAGGAAAGGCAGGACATGCAGGCACAACTCCGATGGATCGCAGAACGGATGCATTGGTTACGGCCGCCCAAATCATTTCCCGATTACCGGGCTTAGCGATCGAGGAGGGAGAAGGAACGGTCATCACGACGGGCCGCCTTCATGTTTTTCCAAATGGAGCAAACGTCATTCCCGATAAAGTGGTATTTTCAGTGGATATACGATCTGGCAAGGAAGAAAATATGAACCATGTCATCAGCAAGGTACGGGAATTAATCGATTCCTATCAAAATCAAGGTTTTCAGACAACGGCTGAACAGTTATTATATATGCCCCCTAAAATCTTGAATGAGGAGATCAGCGCTTTGATGAAAGAAATCAGTGCCGATTTAGGTATCCCATACTGCTCGATTAACAGCGGTGCAGGTCACGATGCGATGGTTTTTTCCGATGTCACTGATGTCGGCATGCTCTTCGTTCCTAGTAAAGCAGGACTAAGTCATTGTCCAGAGGAATGGTCTGATGCACGTCATTTGGCGAATGGTGTGCAAATATTTTACGAATTGGCTAAACGTTTAACGGAGGTAGATATGGGATGATCAATCAAATGATAAAAGCAACCATTCAAAATCATGGTGCTGAATTAACGGAAATACGCAGAAAACTACATAGCGAACCTGAGGTATCCTGGGAGGAAGTAAGAACGACTGCCTTTGTTTGTGAATATCTTGAAAAATTAGGCATCACTTATAGAAAAGCGGAACCAACTGGCGTTATTGCGGAAATTAAAGGAGGCACACCAGGAAAAACGGTAGCATTACGAGCGGATATGGATGCACTTTCTGTTGAACAGTTAAATAAGGATTTGCCGTATGCTTCAAAAGAAGCGGGTAAAATGCATGCTTGCGGTCATGATGCACACACAGCCATGCTATTGATTGCAGCGAAGGCCCTAAATGCAGGTAAAGAAGAATTACCAGGAAATGTTCGATTAATTTTCCAACCAGCCGAAGAAGTGGCAACAGGTGCAAAGGAAATGGTTAAACAAGGGGCAGTCGAAGGTGTCGATAATGTGTTTGGCATTCATATTTGGTCGCAAATGCCGACAAGCAAGGTCGCTTGTACTCCAGGCCCTTCATTCGCTTCAGCAGATATCTTTACCGTAAAGTTTAAAGGAAGAGGGGGGCATGGTGCAATGCCACAGGATTGTATTGATGCAACCATCGTTGCCTCTTCCTTCGTCATGAATGTTCAATCGGTCGTATCAAGAACGGTCGATCCCCAACATCCCGCTGTTTTGACAGTTGGAAAAATGGAAGTAGGCACCCGATTTAATGTCATTGCTGAAAATGCCGTGATTGAAGGGACTGTCCGTTGCTTTGATCCGAAGACCCGTGATCATATTGAAAAACAGCTTCAGATTTATGCTGAAAATGTCGCTAATATATATGGGGCGATGGCGGAGGTTGAGTACTATCGCGGCACGCAAGCTGTCATCAATGATGAATCCAGTGCCAAGTTAGTGCAAAACGTGGCTGCCCATGCATTTGGCGAAGAGGCCATATATAATGAAAAGCCCACAATGGGCGGGGAAGACTTTAGCTTTTATTTAGATGAAGTACCTGGAAGCTTCGCTTTGGTTGGAGCTGGAAACCGAGAAAAAGATACGCAATGGGCCCATCATCACGGAAAATTCAATATCGACGAGGATGCGCTGGCTACAGGAGCAGAGCTTTATGCTCAATATGCATGGGCATATCTGAACGAAGGGACTGAAAAATAGGGGGAACCTGCAAATATGGGTAAAGAAGGAAGCTGATTGGCTGCCTTCTTTCTTTTGTAATCGCCCCATTAGGACGCTTGCTTGTTTCAAACAATAGAGAATCCACAGATGGAAAGTGGTGTTATTTTCCAATCAAAGACTTGGTCTGATCAAAACATCCTTTCCGTGGACAATTATTAGTTGGTCTTCGGTATTGGGGATTGCTACAGCTGAAAGCAAGCGTGATGCGCTCACACCGTTTTTCCGCTGCTTCACGTGACTGCTCGATAGATTTGTAAGAACGGACAAAAAAACATTGGCAAGTTCGTTCCAAATGTTAATCTCGCTTTGTTCTGCTGCAAGGTTTGAATCCAAAAAATATGTAAAAGAAAATTGCGTGGAATCAAGATAGTTGGTCACGATAAAGCATTTTCATTTTGGCTAGGTAGTCTTATTGTCTTTTCGGCCAATCATAATAATGGTGAAATATTCATATTGATTAGCTTGTAACGGATAATCAATCAAGACAATGTTCTAGCAGGAAGGAGGACTGAAAATGGCATCCATTGTTTACACAGCCATATTGATTAGTAGCATAATATTTTTAGCGAGGAAAAATGTCGATAAAGAAACTTATTTTCCGTTAAAAATATTGGGATATTTTATATTAGGTTCTTTTACCTTTAATATCAATCAAATTTCCCTTCCACTTGGGTTTATCGTCTACTTGATATTTTTTCGGCCAAAATTGAATGTGCAGGGTAAACGAATAGCTGCAGTCTTTGGTTTTTTGGCCTTTATAATCGTCCAATGGATGACACCGTATGTCATTGATGGATGGAAAAATCGGCCAATATCGATGGAGCATGAGCTTGGTTCAGTATATACAGTCGATTTTCAAGAAGAAAATGAACGGGTTATGCAGGAATTGAATGTAAAGAGCAGCAGTTTGAGGCTTGATAACTTCGAGGTCGACTATACGGAAGATGGCAGTATTACGGATTTAAGCTGGAAACTGGGTGGGCAAAATGATGATGGCTATACCCTCTATCAAATCGAATATGATATGGATAAGAATAGATACCAAGTCATGAAAAGTCAACTCGAACCGGGTCCCCATTCCAACCAATTTCTTGACGCTGAGCGTTTTTTTGAAAATCTTAGTGTGCTTGATATAAAAGATCTTACACATGCTAAGGGTGACTTTCCTTCCTATGTTATCAAAAGTACTGGGGAACGAATTCATTATTCTGAAGGAAATCCAACCCATATCCTAACAGATGGAGAAATAAAATTAGTGGAAAATGACCAGGTACCAGTTGAGGGGTATATCATTTCCACATTTGCCATGAAGAAAACGGAAGAAAAAAGGAATGATCGAGGGAATATCTCACAAGAAAGCTTCGAGAGCACTGAATACTCTGAGTATCTATTAGATGTGATTGTTGGTGAGAAATGATAGAAATGATGGTTGAATAGCTGCTAAGCAGAGGGGGGTGGCAGGTAGAGAAGCAGGAGACATTATTCCTTCAAATCCGTTTCTAGTAATTTTAGGGGTATGCATACTCAACTCGATTATTTATTTAAAAAGAAATACCGCAATATGAATGATTATTAAAGGGTAAATTCACTTTTATCATGGAGGGATATCAATGGATCAGTTAAAAGGAAAAATTGCGATCATAACGGGAGTAAGCCGGCTGAAAGGGATTGGGGCTGCCATTTGTCAGGAGTTAGCTGAATCCGGGTATCATATATTTTTCACTTATTGGACCGAATATGATAAAGAAATGCCCTGGGGCATTGAATCCGATGAGCCCATGAAATTGCAAGAAGAGTTATTGAAAAAAGGTATAAAGGTATCGTGTATGGAGTTGGATTTAACTCAAAATGATGCCCCGGAACAGCTTATGAACCAAGTTTCCGAACAGCTAGGTCATCCGGATATCTTGATTAATAACGCAGCATACTCGACCAACAACGATTTTTCCAATATAACGGCCGAAGAATTGGATCAACATTATCTGGTGAATGTCCGTGCAACAACCCTGCTGAGCAGTAAATTTGCCCAAAGGTTCGAAAAGAAATCAGGCGGAAGGATAGTCAACCTCACTTCAGGCCAATTTCAAGGGCCGATGCCAGGCGAATTGGCCTATGCCACAACAAAAGGGGCTGTAGATGCGCTAACCCTAACATTGTCGGCTGAATTGGCCCCCTTAGGAATTACGGTTAATGCAGTAAACCCTGGTCCAACTGATACGGGGTGGATGACGGAGGAGATAAAAAATGAACTTAAACCGATGTTTCCCTTCGGTAGAATCGGAAAACCGAAAGATATTGCAAAAACGATCAAATTTCTCGTAAGCGAGGAAGCAGATTGGGTAACAGGCCAGGTTATTCATTCAGAGGGCGGTTTCAGAAGGTGAGTAAAACTGTTTTTTTTGCGTTAGGCAGACAAAACCAGCCGCTAGGTTGCAGCTGATTTTGTCGTCCGTCAAGCCTTTCATTAAGACCGTTCAGATTTTACTAGGATTTTTACCTGGTTTTTTTCCTTGATCAAGCTTTCAAATCCTTCTTCAATAACATTGTCTAATGCGATTTTTTTCGTTACTAATTTATCGGCAGAAAAGTATCCTTTTTGCATTAAGGATAATACGGCCGGGAATACATTGCGGTAGCCAATGATGCCTTTGACCGTGCGTTCTTTCGTTACGATATCATTTGGCAGGATTTCTGCTCCTTTTTCCCATATACTGACGATAATCGTTTCGCCGCCAATCCCAGTGGATTGAATGGCTTGACGCAATACAGCAGGTACTCCTGTCACTTCAAATGAGACATCGACACCGCCATCTGTTAATCTAGCAATTTCAGCTACTGTATCCTCAACATCAGCTGGATTAATGATGATGGCTTCTAATTCTTTTGCTTTTGCCTGTCTTTCAGGGGAGATTTCGACTGCATAAATATCAGTGGCACCTGCTGCCTTCAATGCTTCGATTACGAGCAGTCCAATTGGTCCGCAGCCAAACACGGCCACCTTGTCCCCAGCTTTCACTTTACTTGAACGTACGGCATAAAGAGCAACTGCTGCTGGTTCTACCAATGCGCCTTGCTCATAAGACAAATCTTCTGGAAGTTTAAACAATAATTCTTCGTCGACAGCAACATATTCACTAAGACCTCCGCCCCCGCCGGCTAAGCCCAGGAATCCCATTTGTTCATCAAGGTTATAGGCACCTTGGTGGCCATGTGTAGCAAAGATCGGCTCAACCACTACACGATCGCCCACTTTATAGTTAATAACTCCTTCGCCAACCTCCACTACTTCACCTGAAAATTCGTGTCCCAATGTTATTGGAGCAACCTCGTTAGTTAAAGGATGCGGTTTATCCACTGGAATGAAGATCGGACCCCCTAAGTATTCGTGCAAATCGCTTCCGCAAATGCCGCACCATTTTACTTTCATTTTTACTTGACCTGCTTGTACAACCGGTTCATCTATCTCTTCTAGACGAATGTCTTTTCGATTATGCCATATTAGCGCTTTCATTCATTCCATCCCCTTATGTTAATTTCTTTTTCAATATAATTGTACTATGAACTTTGCTTATGATAAATTTAGTTATTATTAACTATAGTTAAGTGCTGCTTAATTATAGAAAAACGAATAAGAGGTAAATATGAATATCGAACAATTAAAATATATGGTGGAAATAGCGAAAACGGGTTCACTTAAAGAAGCTGCCGATAATCTGCATCTTACCTTACCAGCTCTGAGCCAATCGATAAAGAATTTAGAAAAGGAATTAAATATTATCCTTTTTCACCGTTCTCGAAGAGGATCTGTTCCAACAGAAGAAGGATATAGGCTGATTGAGAAAGCAAATAACGTATTATTGAAGCTTCAAGAATTCGTTGATGAAGCAGAAGCTTATACACAGACAATGAATGGAGAAATAAAAATTGCCACATACCCAGGGCCAATGGAAATGCTGGTGGGGGTTATTTCAGATATAAAACGTGAGTATCCGAAAATTAAAGCATCCATCTATGAAAACAGTACCGAGTCGATTATCACGAAAGTACTCGAAAGTGAAGTAGATGTTGGATTCATAACATACACGGAAAAAGAGGAAAAAAAGTATCGGAATCTTGTGTTTAAAAAATTGTTGGAAGGTCATATGGTTGCTGCGGTAAACAAGAACTCACCATTAGCCCAAAATGATCTGATTACAGAAGAAATGTTAATGAATGAACCAATCGTTTTATACAATGATATTTACATACACGATTTTATGAAGGGCTTTACTTCATTCCCGTTTGATATTCTGTTTACCACCAACAATGTAGATACGATTCGTAACACGCTGGAAAACAACACGGCAATCAATATTGGATTTGATTATGCCTTCAAAACGGACGCCGGTTTATCCAAAAGTGACGAGTATGTGGTCATTAACTTTGCTGCTCCACATTATAAAACGTATTCCTTCGGATACATTTATAACACGAACAATGGACTTTCAAGAATTATAAGAGAGTTCTTAAAACGGATCCATGGCACGATAGTAGGGTAGTGCACTTGTATAAATTTTCCCGTATGGTTTGGCCCCATTATGGATGCAAGGAAGCTAAGTGATAAATATGGAGGAATGGTGCGGTAACTTTTCTCCAGGGAGGAGGTTAGCCTTTTGTGATTGGTTAGGAATTACATTTAATTATTGGAAAGATCATTATGGTCCTTTTGTGGATTATTTCCTCCGCATGTACGATATGACACTGATGATAAATATGTTGATAATTCAGGAAACCAACGGTGCATTTTTGATGGGCACCCCTGTGTCGATTGCTCAAGTTTTCTAGCTGTCTTACTAACGAATTTCCTCATTGCTTCTACATGTTTGGAAACCTCCGTAACTTGAAGGTCTCTGTAAATAAGCCCCTATTTTCACCCCTAAGTAACTGTAACAAGATATTATTCTCCCTCCTTTTCTAATCCATAAAGGAATATTTGCTGTGTAATCTTTTATGAATCTTCATAGTACTCTATTTATAAATTTTATGAATATATTCTATAAAAAATATATATTTTTATTATATTTGTTCTGTCCATATAATAAAGCACGTAACAAATGATAAAAATAATCAACGCTTTAAATGAGAGAAAAATAATGGAAACGGTTTCCGTGATTCTGCAATGTCTTAGGAAAGTGAAGATGGAAAGGTAAAAAACGACAAGTGGGGAAGACTATGAAGGTATGATCCAAAAGGCTGAATGACGTATCAGGACTAAGGCGGAAATGACACCATCAGGAGAAAAGTTAATCTTTTTTTAGATGGTAAAAAAAGCAGAATGATTTGAAAACGGTTTACAGCTAATCATTTAAGGTGGCAGAGATCAATCGTTTAACTTATAAATCAAAAAAGAATAAGGGGAATGATAGGGGTATGATTCCGCTTATTTTAACATTACATTTATCCAGGTATCGCTTTTTGAATCAATGCAGGTGGTTAGTGTGCGTTGATATATAAAGGCCAGCCTGTTTGAAGGTTTACTGTTGAGGGGAGAAAATTATTATGGAAATTATTCAAGTGGTAGGTATATTACTAGCGATTGCATTTATTATATATGCTGCAATGAAAGGGTTTAGTATATTGATTGTTGCTCCGATTGCAGCCGTTATCGTCATTTTAACGAATCAAATGGATTTTTTTCCTGCCTTGATAGGGAAAGAGAATTCTTATATGACGGGTCTTACAGGTTTCGTCGTTAATTTTTTTGCTATATTCATCTTAGGGTCCATTTTAGCGAAATATATCGATGTGAGCGGGGCAGCGCAATCAATCGCCGAAAAGGTTTTAGAAAAAACAGGCACGGAAAAACCGTTTCCAGTACTGGTAGCCATTTTCTTTATAAGCGCCCTGCTGACCTATGGCGGCATTAGTTTATTTGTAGTAATCTTTGTACTCATTCCACTTGCAAAACCATTATTTAAACAATTAAATATTGCATGGAACCTAGTTTTGATTCCTGTTACACTCGGTTTTGGCTCGTTTACGATGACGATGCTGCCTGGTACTCCCTCTATACAAAATGTTGTTCCTACAGCCTATCTGGGTACATCACTTACAGCAGCACCACTTTTGGGAATGATAGGAACGGTAGTGGCCATTGCTTTTACACTATGGTATATGAATTCCATGTTAAAGAAAAGTATGGCAAAGGGAGAGACGTTTACTGATTTTGATGTTTCCGGTTCGGAAGGAGATGTGAAAAAAGAGCTTCCCACCGTCTTCATCAGTATACTTCCAATATTATTATTGATTGTCATTATTTTGGTTGGCAGTACGTTCAAAGTGGGCAATATTCTTATTATTGGATTGGTCGTTGCGATCATCGTTTCAGCATTCGTCTTTAACAAATACATTCCAAATCAAAAAGCGTTGATAAATGAAGGAGCGAGCGGTTCCATCATGCCCGTTTTCTTAACTTCATCAGCTGTAGCTTTTGGTGTTATTATAACACTGGCACCTGGATTTAAATTTATTTCCGATACAATCTTGGGGATTCCCGGTAACCCGCTAATCAGTTTATCGGTCGCTTCTGCCGTTTTTGGTGCCATAACAGGTTCATCGTCAGGCGCATTAGGGATAGTCATGCAGGCATTTGGCCAAAGTTATTTGGATATGGGAATCAACGCCGATGTTATCCATAGGGTCTCAGCGATTGCATCCTCAGTATTAACAATCATGCCTCACACCGGGGTCGTGTTAACATTATTCGCATTAACGGGGCTTAATCACAAAAACGGCTTTAAGTATCAATTCATAGGAATGACCTGTGTGAATTTACTTGCATTACTCGCAGTAATTTTAGCAGCTATCATTATTTATTAATAATGGATAGGAAGGTAAATAAAAATGCTTGAAAAGGGGCTTTAAATGGCAAAAACAAAAAAACTCCCTTGATAAGTGATTGGCATTTTATGAATGACAAGATGATGAAACATCGTAAAACCTTTGGGGAGAGATGCCAAAGGTTTTATCATGCATAACCTTTGTGGAAATATCCGGTATTCCATCAAAAAGTCTACTTGAACACCCATAATAGCTGCCTAGACCTGAACTGATTAAAGAAGGCATAGATTTCCTTCAATACAGATATTCACTCTTGGATTAACCATCCATTCTAAAGGGGAATTTCGGCTGGAGTTTTTGCGATATTACCGTAGGTTGGCATCTGTTTGCATCATGCATAGGGCTCTTATTTTTTTAGCAATAAGCCATTGAGAGCCACATCTGCTAAGAAACTTGGGGTTTCTTCTAACGGCATAATTTCAGCTATTTGTTTAACCATTTGAGGGTTTATCATATTTTGGAGAATAATTTCATATAACCTTGGATCGCCTTCCCTAAAAATGTTTTCTTTTTGCCCATTTGTTATAACCTCAGCATAAAGTTTCTTTAATCCTAATAAAAAGGATTCTTTAAGATCTTCTTCCCCTTTTTCAGAGACTAATAAATCAACAATCATCTGATGGATTTCTCCATATTTTATAGTGATTTTTGCATAGCAAGCAAACACATGCTTAACTTTCTCGATCGTTGTTAAATTGGATTTTAAAATCCGTACTTGTTCTTCATATATTTCTGCAATAACCTCGTAGGCAACTGCATTTGCTAATTGGTGCTTATTATTAAACCGTCTATATATTGTTCCTACCCCCACCTTTGCTTCTACAGCTACTTCTTCGATCGTTGTTTCGTGACCCTTTTGGGCAAATACAATTTTAGCTGCTTCAAGGATTTTAACTGCATTTTTATTGGCATCTTTTCTCTTGGAAGTAATGACGAATTCC